>JAJTEH010000019.1 GCA_021298355.1 Flammeovirgaceae bacterium | reverse complement strand
TAGCACCCTTTGGAATTAGCGATACTTTGTTGATAAGAAAGTTATCGGAAGAATATCTGTATAGTTGCCCGCGCAAAACAAATTTGTTTCCACACACGCACGAAGTACTCGATTATTTAAGCGGAAAATACGACATGTCTTTAATAACCAATGGCTTCGATGAAATACAAGCAATGAAGATAAATTCGGGCAGATTGGGCTCTTACTTTAAACATGTAGTTACCTCACAAAAAGCAGGATATAAAAAACCCGCACGCGAAATTTTCGATTACGCCCTAACCTTGCACAATCAAAAAGCAAAACATGCCGTAATGATTGGCGATAACCTGCAAGCCGATATTGCAGGCGCACGTAACGCTTCTATCGCACCTATTTATTTTAACCCTGAAGAAATAGAACATCAGGAAGAAGTTCATGGTGAGATTAAATCGTTAAAAGAATTATTTCAACTTTTATAATATTTACAAGCACAAAATCTAAATACAGAAACTAAACTACAGCTATATGGCAAACGGATTTTTTAAAGTACCTCATCCTAAAAACGAACCGGTACTTAGTTATGCACCCGGCACAAAAGAAAGAAAATTATTACAACAAGCTTTAGCCGAAGCGCGTGCCAACGTATACGATATACCCATGTATATTGGTGGGGAAGAAGTACGCACTGGCAATAAAAAAATAATGTCGCCACCACACGACCACCAGCATGTGTTGGGGCATTTTCATCAAGGCGATAAAACGCATGTAGAGCAAGCCATAAACGCAGCCCTGGGCGCAAAAGAAATGTGGTCGAATCTAGATTGGGAATACCGCGCAAGCATTTTTTTAAAAGCTGCCGATTTATTAGCAGGCCCTTACCGCTACATCATGAATGCCGCCACTATGTTGGGGCAATCTAAAAATGCTTACCAGGCAGAAATAGATTCGGCATGCGAACTGATCGACTTTTTGCGATTTAATGTTTACTTCATGAGCGAACTGTATGCCGAACAACCCGAGTCTTTACCCGGCATGTGGAACCGCATGGAATACCGCCCGCTCGAAGGGTTTACCTTTGCTGTAACTCCTTTTAACTTTACAGCCATTGCAGGTAATTTACCAACCTCTATGGCAATGATGGGCAACACCGTTGTATGGAAACCAGCTAACTCTCAGATATACGCGGCTAACATTATCATGAAAATTTTAAAAGAAGCCGGTTTACCCGATGGCGTTATCAACCTTGTGTATGTAAGCGGGCCCGATGCAGGAGATGTAGTATTTAACCATTCAGACTTTGCCGGATTGCATTTTACCGGAAGCACCGGAGTATTTCAAAACATGTGGAAAACCATTGGTAATAACATTCATCGTTATAAAAGTTACCCGCGCATTGTTGGCGAAACAGGAGGTAAAGATTTTGTTATTGCACATAAAAGTGCAAACGCAAAACAAGTAGCCACAGCTCTTTCACGCGGAGCGTTCGAGTATCAAGGACAAAAATGTTCGGCAGCCTCGCGTGCATACATTCCGTCTAACATCTGGTCCGAAGTAAAGCAACATTTAATTGATGATATAAAAACGATGAAGATGGGCGGCACAGAAGATTTCGGAAACTTTATTAACGCTGTAATAGATGCAAAGGCCTTTCAGTCGATAACAGAATATATAGACAAAGCCAAACAAAATCCGTTAAACGAAATTATTGCCGGAGGTAAGTACGATAAGAGCAAAGGCTACTTTGTTGAGCCAACAATTATTGTTACGAAAGATCCACTATCGCTAACGATGTGCGAAGAGATATTTGGCCCTGTGTTAACCATTTACGAATACCACGCAGAAAATTTTGAGCAAACTTTAGAATTGGTTGACGGCACCTCGCCTTATGCTTTAACAGGTTCGATTATGGCACAAGACCGTTACGCTATAGAACTGGCTACGAAAAAATTAACACACGCTGCCGGTAATTTTTATATTAACGATAAACCCACAGGTGCAGTAGTTGGCCAACAACCCTTTGGCGGAGCCAGAGGTTCTGGCACAAACGATAAAGCCGGTGCAAAAGCTAATATAATGCGTTGGGTAAGCATGCGCACCATTAAAGAAACGTTTGTTACACCTATAGACTACCGTTATCCGTTTTTAGATAAAGAATAAGGTAATCACTCTCTAAAAAAAACCTACAAAAAACATTACCTATATTATTAGGTGTAGTAAAAAAATAATGTAATGTCAAAAGGCGCTTCGTAAAAGAGCGCCTTTTTTATTGCCTGCGTTTATAAGCAAGGCCACCCAACAAAATAGCAGCCCCTGTAAACAGCGGACCGTAAGCAAACACAAAAGAGTTACCCATATCAATAAAACCAATGTAAGTACCTAAGGTAATAAACAAACCAATGGCAGTTAATATGCCGCCCATCCAGATAACATGATTGTTATCCGTATTACTTTCTCCATGTATTAGCCTACGCTGCATCTCGTTATCAACCAGTCTTACAATAATTTTAATTTCTTCTTCCTCAATACTATTTCTTTCTAGATCTTTTCTAACCTGAAGAATATCGAAATCTTTTTCGCCAATTTTAGCCAGATAAAAATCTACTATTTTTGCACGATCGGGTTGAGTGGCCATACGAGTTTGTTATTATTTAAAAAAATATGTTAATAAAACTGAATACTTCACCTTCAAATATAAAATAAACTTTCTCTGCTTAAGAATGATAAAAATTCCCAAAACCACAATTTTAAAAATGAATCATTAAATAGCACCAATATTTATTATAAAGAAATTTAATTTAAAGTAAAAAACAAATGGAGTCTTTAAATTCCAAAATGAAAACCATGATGATTACACCGGAAGGTTTAGAAAAAATTAAGGCAGAGCTTGATCATCTGTGGCGAGTTGAGCGACCTGAAACAACACAAAAAGTTTCCTGGGCTGCCAGCTTGGGCGATAGATCCGAAAATGCAGATTATCATTACAACAAAAAAAGATTACGAGAAATAGACAGGCGCATTCTTTATCTGCGCAAATGTATTGACGATTTAAAGGTTGTTCACTATTCACCCTTTCAAGAAGGAAAAGTTATGTTTGGCGCCTGGGTAGAAATTGAAAATGAAAAAGGTTTAACAAAACGATTGCGAATAGTTGGTGGTGAAGAAATAGTTGGAAGCAAAGATTATATTTCTATCGATTCGCCCATGGCACAGTCGCTTATGCAAAAAGTGGTGGGCGATGAAGTAATCGTAAAAACACCAACTGCACAATTTAAGTGGAAGATTAAAAAGATAGAGTATCAAAAATAAATTTTACTTTACTAATCTTACTTTTTTTAAACATAAAAGCACTCAATTATCAATAACAAAACATCACACTTTAGCCACATATATCTTTAAGGTTCTCGAGCTAATTCAAATAAAATTATTGTGTCGAATCACCTGTTGAATTGGACTCATTACTTTCTACAGGTAACAACTTATTTGCAATCCACTTACTATTATTAAAAAGCAAATATCCAATTGAAAGTCTGATACAAGACTTTATAAAATCCATCACAATAACACTTGAATTTTGTCCGAATAACAAATCATCAACTCTATTTTTAGCATGGTATGAAAAAAGAGAATAAACTTCTACCAAAACATCAGGTAATCCACCAAAGAAAATAACTCCTCCCGAAATACAAATACCTAATTGTAAAATAGATCTCTCATTTAAATGCTGGAATGTAATTATTTCACCTTCGAAACCTTTATTAACCTTTAATAAGGTTATTATATAATTAGAATTACTAATCAACCAATAAGATAAAAACAAAAAAAGTATTATCGCAACGCCCACAATCAAAATAAGAAGTACATCTGGCTGCTGAGAAAGTAATGTGATGAAAATTGAAATAGATTGCAGTAAAACATCGAAAAAAATATAAACGAAGAATATTCTAAAAATTACCTGAATAAATTTATCTATTGTCATTGGCTGGTTGTTTTAAAATATAAGTGAATATAAACAATTTCATGTCTTACTATGACTTATCAATGCATACTATTTTATGTTGTAGAGCTACCATATTCAACAATTTAGATAATCAATTTTATATATGGTTTTCAAATACTGAGAAAATACAATTAAACCTATATGCAAACTCATGATTGAACATGACTTGATTTTGGGAATGCGAACAGAATTACGTACATTATCCTTTCAATAAACCGACCCTCCTATGGCTTTCTCCAACCATTGCTCTTATAGAAAGAGTTTATCATCTCTTCTTATAAAAAAATTGTTCATCTTATTCGTTTTGCTTTCTTCAGCAAACGAAGTGTGTCTGGCTCAAAATACAAAAGTTACAGTTTATTCAGATGACTTTAAAGGTAATGAGGCATCGTTTGGTGTTGGCCAATACGATTACATGACTTTAGTTAAGGCCGGTGTTTCTGTAATCCGATCGGCACGCGTTCCGGAAGGCATGCAGATTACACTTTATCTGGACGATCAGTTTAAAGGTAAACAATTGATCATAACAGAAGATGCAAACCAAGCCTTTATCATGGCAAAAGGATTCGGTAATCTTCATAACAATGTAAGCATGGCTGTGAGCATAGCACCCGTTACAAAAGGCCCGAAGGTTACAATTTATAAAGATAATTTCTCAGGTGAATCAAAATCACTTGCACCCGGCAATTACGATTACACCGATTTGGGTAAAGTAGCGAATGATAACATCTCGAGTATCAGCATTCCGAAAGGTTTAAAAGTTACTTTATTCGAACATGGCGGATTTGCAGGACGCAAACTAGAATTGAAGGCAGATGCCAGCGCCAATGATTTAGTTAAAAATAAATTTAATGATGTTACTTCTTCACTTCGGGTAGAAGTTGTTGAAGAACCAACTAAAGAAATTGTTGTTGAGAAACCAGGTGTAACTAAACCTGTTGAAAAACCTGTTGAAGAGAAATTGCCTGAAGTAGTTGAACCTCAAATTGCGGTCATCATTTATCAAGGGAATTTTTCAGGTAATAGTAACGTATTAAAACCTGGTAAATACAATGCTACTGATCTCGGTATTGGCAATGAAGAACTTTCATCAATAGATATTCACAGTAGTTTACGTGTAACATTATATGAACACGGAAATTTTAAAGGCCGAACCTTACAACTTACAACTCGCACAAGCACCGAGCGATTAACAGAATTAGGTTTTAATAATATAACATCATCTTTATTAGTAGAGGAAATTCCTACTGTATCGTTATATCAGGGAAATTTTGCTGACTTTGCTTTTCGCTTACGACCGGGTAAATACGATGTTGTTTATCTCGAGCAAATTGGGTTGTTGGATAATGAATTATCAAGCATTAAAATTCCTCCGGGCATGAGTGTGTTGCTTTTCGATGGACCAGACTTTACCGGCAAAGCTTTATACTTAACACAAGATGCCAACACCGATACACTTATCGCTAAAAAATTTAATAACCTAGCTTCATCCATTCAGGTTAACGAAGAGCAGGTGCTCGAAAAACCAGAATTAAAAGTAACAGTCTACCAAGATAATTTTACAGGAACATCTAAACAGTTGCGAGCTGGAAATTACGAACATAGTGATATGGGCATGGCCAACAATACTCTATCAGCTATCAGTATTCCACGTGGTTTACGTGTTACGCTTTACGAATATGGTGCCTTCGAAGGAAAATCTCTCACGTTAGTTAAAAGTGCAGGCGTTGATTTACTTAATCAATTTCAGTTTAACGATGTTGTTTCTTCTATGAAAGTAGAAGAAATCAATCCTGCTGATTTAGTGGTAACAATTTACAGCGATAAATTTTCCGGACGTGGCCAACAACTTGCACCTGGTAAATACTATGCACGCGATTTAACTATAGGCGATAAACAACTTAGTTCGGTTAAAGTACCAAAAGGCATGACAGCCACCTTATATGCCGACTGGAATTGTGAAGGCTTAAGTGTTATTCTCGATCGCGATGAAGATTTTACCGGATCTAAAATGTTTGATAATTATTATCGCTCCATAGTTGTTGAAGACATAACACAACCTGTTGTGCAAGGCGTACCGGTAGTAGTAACAAAACCTATTGAGCCTGAACCTGTACCTACCAAAACAGAAGAACCTGTTAAAGAAGAAATAAAAGAAAGTGAAACGACCGAAACTATAATCGTAGTTGATGTTCCTCCATGCGAATTTACAGATGACGAATATGCTGATGCTTTACAGGCCATGAAAGCGAAAGCCTTTAGCGAAGAAAAAATGCAAATGGCAAAATTGGTTACAAAAAATAAATGCTTAACACTTTCGCAAATAAGGGCCATTGCGCAAGATTTTAGTTTTGAAGAACAAGCATTAGAATTTGTGGAGTATGCGTATGATTTAGCAAAGGATAAAGGTACTTACTACAAGCTTGAGGATGTTTTTAAATTTATGTCGACCCAAGCAAAATTTAAAAAGTTCTTAGAAGGAAAATAATGCAACAAACATTTTAAAACTTTTAATGTCGATAGAACCTGATAAGATTGGTTACTACCAGTAAGAAAAGATATTATAAAACATTTATGTTACAAAAAAAGATTTTCACGCTTTAGACATCGCGCATGGTAAAACATAGTTATTGTATTTTATTTTTGCTTTGGTTGGTAACAGAGAGCTGTAGCCCCGTAAGTATACAAACAACGAATCATTTACAAAGTGGTGATACGGAAGCAAATAAAAATAATTACAATAAGGCTTTACTTCATTATCAACAATACATCAAGCAAAGTGCTAAACTGGAGATTTATGATAATAAAATGATTTAAGAAAGGAAGAATATAGAAAGATCCAAATAAGAAAATCACAATCTAAAAGTTATAATTTAAACAATTTCTATTGAATAGTATTAATAACTTCGAACTAAATTTCTGTTGAAGTTAGTGTTCAGGTGAACCTTACTTAACTTTATAATAAAACGGTAACAACTTTAGAAAATTAATAAAGTTAAATTTTTGTTAAAAGTAAATAGAGAATCAATAGATTTAAATCAAAAAACTTACAGAAGATCACAATGAAACTATTTGCTTGTTTTTTGTAAAAGTTTCTTGAATAATTGATTTATTTTAGTTAGATTTATTTAATATTAAATTAAAAAAAGTTATGATTTTACAGTCTCGCCAATTGATCCTTTTTTCCCTGGGATAGTATTGCCGTTAAGCGCAGGCATTTCAGCTCCTTCTCTTGCTGCATTTGTAGCACCAACTATTTTAGCTGCTATGCTAGTGTATTGGGCAACGCGAAGACGTTAAGTTTGAATTCAAAAATAGGTTGATTAGCAAAATAATCAACCTATTTGTAAAATACTTACATCTTACTTTAGTCCAAAACATTTTATAGACTTCATATTACCTCTTGTTTTTGTAACCGAATCAATACGACTTATATTTTATTTTATTTTTTAAGTTTCATAAACAATCATTAAACTTAGTTATGACACTTCTGAGATCATCCTACAGCTATTTCTTTCTATGATTGTATAATTTCTTTAATGACATTTTTCTGCAAAAATTCGAATGAATCCTTTATCACCATCCCATTTTGTAATTCCCTTTTTAAAATGGCCAAACCAATAATCGCCACGCGAATCCTTCAACATGGTGGTTACCGTATCTTCGGCCAAACCATCTTTCTTTTTTAAATAAAACCATTCGGGTTCTTCTTCTATATTATTTTGTAATTCGGTAACAACATCATCGTCTAACTGTAAACAAGATGAAAGCATAAAAGCCAATACAAAAGTTATTCTTATTGGTACAGACAAGGGAGGAGGGTTTAGGAAGTAACTAAATGTAGGTAATAAAATCCTATTTAAAAAGAAAAAGCCTAATGCTTTTACGTTTAGTATGCGAAAGGCTTTAACACTTTGTTAACCCAAAAAGTATTGAAGGGGTAAAGTAAGAGTATATATTTTCTCCTATACCCTTATGTCATCAAATAAAGAAGAACATTTATAATGATAATGAAGAGAGAGTATTCATTACCAAATGAATCAAAAAACATCAACATTCTTCAATCCGCTTGAGCTTTCGATTAATCTAAAAAAGAAAAACAATTTAAAAATATCGTCTCAACGCTAATTGTCTGCTGAACAACTCGAAATCCATACTCAACATAATTTCGTGCGTTCCAAACGTAGTACCCGATAAGGCACCAAAAGGCATTTCGTACGAATAGCCCACACGAAACTTATCGTTTATTTCAAATTGATTGTTAAGCCCAATTGCTTTAAAATTTCTTACTGATAAACCAACCCACCACACTTCTTTAAACAATACGCTTGCATTTAAATCTAACGCCAGGGGTTGGCCTTGCACAGCACGAAGTAAAAAAGATGGTTTTATTTTAATGGCTGCTACACGGTCTAAAATAATTCCTCCGCTTAAATAGGCATGGCGCTTATACCGTGTGCTGGTAGAAACACCATCTTCGATATTTATATTTAACATGCGAGGCACAGATAAGCCGATGTAATATTTATACGTTCTGAAAAATACACCTGCACCAATTGTTGGTTTTGTGAAATTAGATCTTTGTTCGAGTATGGGCTGATCTACCACTTCAAAGTTAAGATCGTTGTAATCATATCTATAATTAACCATACCACCTTGCATACCAAAAGAAAGTTGGCTATTTGGAAATACTAATTTGTAGGCGACTGCGCCTTGTATTTCGGTATTGTTGTTTACTCCTAACCTATCGTTAATGGCTAACAATCCAACGCCTAGTCTTTCATTTTTTAAAGCTGAAGTTGCATTTAAGGTTTGTGTAATGGGTGCGCCTTTTATGCCCGTCCATTGTGCCCGAGAAAGTAACGTTACATTGGTAACATTATGCGTTCCTGTATAGGCTGGGTTAATCATGGCTTGATTAAAATAATATTGATTGTACAAGGGATCGTTTTGTGCAAACAATTTTACAGTAAGGAATAAAAAAAGTATAAGGGTAGGAAGTAATCTCATCTTTGTAATAATAAAAAGCCTGTGTATTTTTCTTTTTTACCAATGTCTATAATATAATAGTAGGTTCCATCGGTTAGGGTTTGTGCACTATTGCCTTTGTTAGACTGACCAACAAATTGTTTTTCTTTGTTTACATTGCTGTACCCTGTAGTTCTGTAAACTTCATCGCCCAAACTATTTATGATGATAACTGTATTGGAAGGATACAGATCGATGTATTTGATTTTCAAAAAATCATGAGTGCCATCGCCATTAGGCGATACCACATTAAAAACTTCGATTTCCGGAAATGAAACTTCTCCTGTTACATTAAACTCGAATAAAGAAGAACCAAAATCAAGACTAACTTTAGCTGTATACGTTGCGGGTATTTGTGCTTGTAAGGCAATCGTAACATTACCAGATTCACCCGGATTGATAGTAGATGGAAATTCCAGAACAGTAAAAACAGGATTATCAATCGTAACATCATTTAAATTAATGACTGCTAAACCTAAATTCTCTATACTTAAAACTTTAGATAATTGTTCGTTCACCGCGGTTTCGCCTAAGTCTATCGCCTGGTTTTGGTTATTTTGTATGGGTGCATTTGGGTTGTCTTCACTTTTTACAACAAACTTGGGTACTTCGAACGTAAATCCGTTACGTGAGGCTGTTCCACCGGATGCAGTTACCGAAACACTTCCGGAAGTTCCATTGCTAACAACTGCCGTAATAGTGGTAGAAGAAATTGTGTTAAATGAAGCTGCCTTAGTTCCTCCAAACGATACATCGCTTACTCCGTTAAAATTTGTTCCGGTAATTGTAACGGTTGCACCGGCAGTTGCAATTTGTGGTGTAAACGATGTTATGGTTGGTGCAGGTATAAAAGTAAAGCCTGCAAGCGTGGCTGTACCTCCGGGTGTAAGTACGGTTACATTGCCCGAACTTCCGCTTGCCACAACAGCGGTTATGGATGTAGCAGAAACCACCGTAAAGGATGTTGCATCTGTTCCGCCAAAAGCAACAGCGGTTGCTCCTGTAAGGCCTGTTCCGGTAATGGTTACCGTTGTGCCTGTTGCGGCATTGGTTGGTGTAAAGGATGTTATCACCGGCACGGGTATACACGACTTACCGGCATCTATAACGTTCCAGTTATAAGTAGAAATTAAATTATTGCGTGCCGTTTCGCCTAAACAATAGCTATTGTTGGGTGCTCCCAGTGTAACATTGTTTTGTAAAATGCTTAATGCTGCCCAACCAATTAGTAAGTTATCGTAGTTTGTGTTAGATAAACCGCTATTAGAAAACATATTGGTCATGTCGGTTACTTGCGCAACATTCCAACTGCTAAGGTTTTGATTAAAAGCAGTTGCTCCGTTAAACATATTCGACATGTCTGTTACGCTACTCACATTCCATCCGCCAATATTCTGATTAAAAGATGTTGCCTGAGAAAACATGAAATTCATAATCAAAACACCGGATACATTCCAGGCGCTGATATCTCTGTTAAAGCTTGATGCTCCTTCGAACATGTTAAATAAATATTGCGCACTGCTTAATTTCCAATTTGCTATGTTACCATTAAATGCAGTTGCATTAGAGAACATAAACTGAAAGGCAATACAGGCGGACACGTCCCATGCATTTAAATCCTGATTAAAAACTTCTGCACCGGAAAACATATTCAACATATTGGTAACACTGCCTACGTTCCATGTTGTTATGTTTCCATTAAACGCAGTTGCACCTTCGAACATGAGCGCCATATTTAATACTTGCGATACATCCCATGTGTTTAGTGGCTGATTAAATGCCAAGGCCCGGTTAAACATCGCACTCATATCGGTAACATTTCTAACATCCCAACTGGCAAGTGGTTGATTAAATACATTTGTTCGCCTGAACATAGAGCGCATATTGGTAACGTTACTCACATTCCAACTGCTGATGTTTTGATTGAAGGACGAAGCCCCATCGAACATAGCCGTCATGTCGGTTGCAGCAGAAACATTCCAGCCACTGATGTTACTATTAAAAGAGCTAGCTCCAAAAAACATGTAGGAAAAATTCGTTATGGTACTTACATTCCAGTTACTAAAATTTCCGGTTAACGCAGTAGCACCTTGAAACATTTGTTGCAAACTTGTTACGTTGGATAAGTTAGGGCTATCTGTAGCGTTGATAACGAGATTAGAACAACCTTCAAAGGCTGACCACATAGATGTCCAAGCGTTGGTGCCCCATTGTTCAACTGTTAAAAGTTTTCGTACGTCTGGGTTTCCTCCAAAAACTATTCTGGGATAGGTGCCCGTCATGGTTACACGATAAGTTCCCGGAGAAGGAAAAGTTATCGTTCTGAAGGGTGTGTTTATGTTTGCAACAGAACCAGAATTAGTAGGGTTGCCAACTTCTACCCAGCTTACAGTATAAAAAATAACTGTACCTGATGTTTGAATGCTAATTTGATTATTCGCAGAAGATCCGGGGTTATCCGTTTTCCATGTAGTAATAAACTGGCTCTTTGCAAGTGTGGTAATAAAGGTTAAGGCTTAAATACAAAGCAACTTTCTGCATACTTGAAAGTACATATAGAAGGAAGGATTAGGATTAACTAAGTAATAAGCTTATGTCGTGCTATTTTGGAGCCCTGATAAGTTTAAGCAAAAGTAAACTCAAAATTTATTTGGCTACAAGTTTTTAACAAAAATATATTCTTGAACAGTATATTTTAAAAGTAAGGAAACAATGCCATGTTTCTTCAAGAGTTACTTTACTGTTGGTAACAAATGTGTGTACCTGAAAATAAAAAAGACTACTTTTTTAAGTAGTCTTTCGTGTTGAGGTTCCGAGCGGATTCGAACCGCTGTAGGAGCTTTTGCAGAGCTCAGCCTAGCCACTCGGCCACGGAACCAGATAAATTCAAAATTCAAAATTTTAAATTTCAAATTACTCTCAAAAATAGCAATTATCGCTGTTGCAACAAATGCTCTTCGAAAAAGAAAGGTGGAACCTTGTAAGGAACCACCCTCCTCTTATTTAATTACAACAATTATTTGTTGTCGCCTGTCATCTTGTTCTTTAATGCGCTTAATGCTTCGATGTCGCCTAAAGTAGATTTCTCAGTTGCCTGGTTAATCGACTTCACTGTTGGCTGTGCATCTTTAGCAGGCTTCGCGCCTTTCTTTGCTGCGGGTGCTGCTGCTTTCTCATCTTCGGTAGACCATATCGCTTTGTGTGATAACACAATTCTGCGATCGTCTTTCGAGAACTCAGTTACTTTGTAATCGGCAGACTCTCCAACTTCAATTTTGTTATTGTCTTCTTTTACATTGTTTTTAGCAGAGCAGAAACCTTCGATACCGTAAGGTAATTCTAACACAACGCCTTTATCGTTTTTATTGATAACGGTACACTTGTGTACTGAACCGATCGTAAAGATTGTTTCGAAAGTATCCCAAGGGTTTTCTTCTAAATGTTTGTGGCTTAACGCTAATCTGCGGTTGGCTGCATCTAGTTCTAACACTTGTACTTCAAGGCTATCGCCTACTTTCACAAATTCTGAAGGATGTTTGATTTTCTTCGTCCAGCTTAAATCTGAAACGTGTACTAATCCATCGATGCCTTCTTCTAATTCTAAGAATAAGCCGAAGTTAGTTAAGTTACGTACAACACCTTTGTGCTTAGTGCCAACTGCGTATTTGTTCATTACATCTTGGCGTGTCCAAGGATCTTCGGTTAATTGCTTAATGCCTAAAGACATTTTGCGTTCATCGCGATCTAAGGTTAGTACAACTGCTTCTACTTCGTCACCCACTTTCATAAAGTCTTGTGGATTGCGTAAGTGTTGCGACCAGCTCATTTCACTTACGTGAATCAAGCCTTCAACGCCTGGTTGTAATTCTAAGAATGCTCCGTAATCAGCAACGTTTACAATCTTACCTTTTACTTTTGATCCAACTTCTAAGTTAGTTGTTAATGAATCCCAAGGATGTGAAGTCAATTGCTTCATACCTAAGCTGATGCGTTTCTTATCGCCATCGAAATCCAACACAACTACTTTTACAACCTGGTCTAACTTCAACATCTCTTCCGGATGGTTGATGCGACCCCACGAAATATCGGTGATGTGTAGTAAACCATCTACGCCACCTAAGTCGATAAACACACCGAAGTTGGTCATGTTCTTGATGGTTCCTTCCAACACTTGTCCTTTCTCTAGGTTGTTGAGAATGGCTACCTTTTGTTGTTCGATATCTTTTTCGATCAATACTTTGTGCGATACAACCACGTTGTCGTTAGTGTAGTTGATTTTCACCACTTTCACTTCCATGGTTTTGTTCACATAAATATCGAAATCGCGAATTGGCTTCACATCGATTTGCGAACCTGGTAAGAAGGCTTCGATACCAAACACATCTACAATCAAACCACCTTTTGTTCTGCGTTTTACAAAACCTTCGATGATAGAATCGTTGTCGAGTGCTTTTTGTACCAAATCCCATCCTTTCATCAACTTTGCTTTTCTGCGGCTAAGGATGAGCTGACCCATTTTGTCTTCGCGCTCTTCGATGAATAAATCTACTGTATCGCCAATCTTTAAATTCGGATTGTCTTTGAATTCTGCCAATGGCACCAAACCATCTGATTTGAAACCGATGTTAAGAATTACATCGCGATCGTTAATACCTACTACGATACCTTCTACCAATTCGCCACTGTTTACAGTAGTAACGGTGTTACCATAAAGGTTTAACATTTCTTGCTTTTTGTCTTTTGAGTAGCCTTCGCCAAAACCTTTGGTTTCGTAAGCATCCCAATCGAACTGTCCTGCTACTTGTTTAGCGTACAATTCTTTTTTCAATTGAGCAGCAGGAATAGCTTCAGAAGTAATTACTTCTTCTTCTTTCTTAAATTCTTTTGCTGCTTGTATCAGGTCTTCGTTTGCAAGCTCTTCGGCTGTTTTAGGACCTTTTACTTTTTTAACAGGAGCTAATGCTTCAGCTTCTGTGGCTTTTTTAGCTCTTGGTTCAGAGCCTTTTGTATTTTTTGCCATAAATGGTTTGATGCCCTTTGTACATGCAAAGGCCGGGCTTCCTTTGCAAATTTGGTTTTACATACCAGCCGAAACCTATCGACTGGTTCCCCAACGGGGCTGCAAAGGTAATAAAAATCTGAATTTTAAAAGGCTTTCTTACAGAAAATCAAGGATTTAGAGAGGGAAATACACCTACTTAATTGCCTCTTTTTGCTTTGTAGCCTTCTTTTTGCAGAACTGCTACAATTTTATCGCGGTGGTCGCCCTGGATGATAACCTCGCCATCTTTAACCGAACCTCCTACACCACATTTGGTTTTGAGTAGTTTGCCTAAACTTTCCAAGTCGGTTGTGTTGCCTACAAAGCCAACCACCAAAGTTACTTGTTTACCGGCCCGCATGGATTTATCTAGTTTTACAATCAGGTTTTGTTGTTGTTTGGGTAGTGTTTCGGCTTCTTCTTGTTGTTGGTATTGGTAATCGAAATCGTTGGAAGTAGAATACACTACACCTTCTCTGTTTTTCCAATCGTTTTTCTTGGCGGCCATGCTTTTTAAATTAACATTATAAAAATAGTGATAAACAGAAATAAGTTTACAACTCCCAACGAAAAACTAAAATCAATTTTATTTTTAAAGATGAAAGCACATATTACTCCCAAAAAAAATAACAAAGGAACAAACCTGAAATTAGTGTAGAGTGTTGCTAGTTTAGTATAGGTGAACGTTAAACGGGGTACT
This sequence comes from Flammeovirgaceae bacterium, assembly GCA_021298355.1. GTDB lineage: Bacteria > Bacteroidota > Bacteroidia > Cytophagales > Cyclobacteriaceae > Chryseotalea. The sequence goes on along the minus strand of JAJTEH010000019.1, from coordinate 26,052 downwards.
GTAAATTGGCGCGTTGTTCGGGATAAATACGTTTGATAAAAAACTACTTTGTCATCTATTTCTAATCTATATTCCAGATCTCGCGGTACTTTGTAACTCGTGCCATCATTAAAATGCATAATGTCGTACGAAATTTTTCTATTAGAGTAAGAAGATATCTTAACGATTGTTTTCTCATTTAATCTTACTGGTAAAAGAATATCTACCACCATAAATAAAATTAAAAATACACCTGCTTTTGCCACATATTGAAAATAGGGTAAAGCTTTTTGTTTTAAGATTTGTTCTTCTGAGGGGCCTCGTGGTTTAGGCGGATAGTTGTAACGCCTGGCTCTGTCGCGCGGATGTCGGTTTGGATATTCTTCTTGCGGTACTGTATGCCCTTGCTGTAAACGTTTGTCGTAAGCAAGTTTAAGTTGCGGGTTGCTTAATACATCATATGCTTGTTGTATCAGACTAAACTTTTCTGTGGCATCCGCATTTTTATTTTTATCCGGATGATATTGCAAAGCAAGTTTGCGAAAGGCTTTTTTAATTTCCTGTTCGCTTGCTGCTTGCGAAATGCCGAGTATATCGTAGAGTGTCAAAAGAAAAAGCCCTGTTTTGCAGGGCTTAATTTATTAAATAATTCAAAATTATTTTTTCTTATGCTTGGTAACAAACGTAAGCACTGGTCTTTTTGAGTGGCCTACTACATCTTCGGCAATTGAGCCTGCCAATACATGGGCAAAACCTGTACGACCGTGCGTGGCCATTGCTACCATATCTGCGTTAATAGAATCTGCAAAGTAAATGATACCTTCTTCTTCACTTAAATCATTAAAGATATTGATGGTATAATTTTTCAATTGCAATTTCTTTGCGAAATCGTTCATGGCTTTTCTTACTACAGCATCGCGCTGAAAATTACCTGGCGTGTTTATGCGTACTAAATGAATGGTTGCATCATACAATTGTTGTGCGCGTTTTACGATACGCGAAAAAACTTCTTCATCTTTATTCATCGCAGTAGCGTACACGATATTTTTAAAATCTTTGCTGGCAGGTTTTTGGTGAACGGTTAACACAGGGCATGCTGCATGGCGCACTACTTTTTCGGTATTCGATCCAATAACGGCTTCTTCTAAATTGCTATGGCCTGCGGTACCCATTACTACTAAGTCAACTTTATGGTCGGTAATAATGGAGTTCATACCATGAAATGGCGATCCCATTCTTAATTCAGGTTTTACTTTTACACCTTCCAGTTTAGGATCGGCCACAGCTTTGGCCATTAACTTTTTAGATCGCTCAATCATTTTTAAGGTGAAGAGTTTATCTTCCATGTCTCCTTCCAAGTCAACCTGTCCTTCCACATTGAAAGAGCCGCCAACTATTTCTTCAATAACATGAAGTAAAATTAATTGTGCACCAGACTTACGTGCGATATCAGCAGCTACATCTACTGCCATTTGAGCTGGTTTCGAAAAATCCGTTGGAACCAATATCTTTTTCATAAAGGGGGTAAAATTTAACGTGTTTAAAGATAATCAAAAATATGATTTGGCTATTGATCTGGATTTTAAGGAACCATTTCAACAGGAATCTGTAAAGTCTTTACAAATGAATGCCAATCGCTATTAGCTTCAGCCTGCAAAGCAATTGATTTACATAAATACACATGCTCAATTGGTTTGGTTTGAAGGTGTGCTTCGAGCCTATCTGTTTCAAAACCAACCTCGGGAGAAAAAGTATAAGGTACCAATTCTAATTCAGAAACACTTTGCTTCATAGAATCAAATCTGGAATAGGCTTCACGCTCCAATCTTTGCTTTAATGTAACTTTATGTTCTCCAACTTGCTGATTTTTAAGTCGATACGGATAAAGCACCACAAGTTCACTTCCTTTATTTTTAGCAATACGGGCAGCTTTTTCTAATGCTCTTCTAGAGTCATCAGAAAGATCAATCATACACAAAACCGTTTTTGGTATACTCATCACAGAAGCGTTTCTATCTCGTTCACTATGCTAAATAACTATTTAGCACTTGCAAAGTTGCCAACAATATTCAAGTGATTGCATGACTTTTGTCATGTTGGTTTCTTGTTTATCTTAAGCCCGTGATTGAACATGCAAACATTAGTTTTAAAGAAATTTTCTACGGTTCTACCGAAGGCATTCTTATTATTAACAAAGACGGCAAAATTCTGATAGCTAATCCAGCCGCAGAAACCATTTTTAGATACGATAAAGATGAGCTGAAAAATTTACAATTAGAAGCATTGCTTCCGGGAAGGTTTAAACTTTCGCATGTTGCAATGCGAGAGAGTTTTGCTAAAAATCCTGAGCCTCGCAGAATGGGCGTAGGTCGAGATCTTTGGGCATTGAGAAAAGATGGAACTGAATTTCCAGTGGAAGTAAGTTTAAGTTACACCCAGAACAATGGCGAGTTAGTGGTGATGGCTTTCATTATCGATATTACACAAAGAAAAAAAGCCGAAGATGGACTTAAGCGAAGTGAGGAACAACTTATTGTATACGCTACAGAATTAGAAAAGAAAGTCGAAGCCAGAACAGAAGCCCTACATATATCTGTTCATAAATTAGAGAATGAGGTAAGAGAAAGAAAAAAAGCTGAAGAAGATGCCAAGAAATCTTTGGAGAAAGAAAGAGAATTGAATGAACTGAAATCAAAATTTGTTTCCATTGCTTCGCACGAGTTCAGAACACCACTTAGTTCTATTCTTTCATCGGTTTCATTAATTGACCAGTATAGAATAAGGAATGAATTTAATAAGCAAGAAAAGCACATTCTGCGAATCAAATCTTCTGTTCATCACCTTACCACCATCCTCAACGATTTCTTATCACTAGGTAAACTGGAAGAAGGCAAGCTCGAAGTTATGCATGAACCGGTTGACTTAGGACATTTTATGAGTGAAGTAACAGATGAAATGCGCCCATCTTTAAAGTCAGGACAAAATATTAGCATCCAACTAGATAAAAACGTAACTATCATTAGCGATACACGCATTATGCGCAACATACTTTTCAATCTGATTTCAAATGCGAGCAAGTATTCTGAAGCAGATAAAAAAATTGTTGTAGAAATAAAGAATAATTCTGATTCTATCTCGATTTCCATTAAAGATGAAGGAATTGGCATACCAGAAGAAGATGTGAAACATTTAGCTGAACGTTTTTTCAGAGCAAGCAACGCAACCAATATTCAAGGCACAGGTTTAGGTTTACATATTGTAAAAAGATACATTGAATTACTAAAAGGTAATCTTACCTTTACAAGTGTCTACGGAAAAGGCAGTACCTTTACGATTAGCTTACCACTATCTTGACATCCAACCATGAAAAAAATAGTATTAATTGAAGACAACCAAGAAGTAAGAGAAAATACAGCAGAAATTCTTGACTTGGCCGGTTATCGTGTTTTCACAGCCAATAATGGCAAAAAAGGAGTTGAATTGGTTCAATCCGAAAATCCTGATTTAATTATCTGCGATATTATGATGCCTGAATTAGATGGTTATGGTGTATTGCATATTCTTAGTAAAAAACCAGAAACGGCATCTATCCCATTTATTTTCTTAACTGCAAAGGCAGAGAAAACTGACATCAGAAAAGGCATGACTTTAGGTGCTGATGATTATTTAACCAAACCATTTGATGATACAGATTTGCTTAACGCTGTGGAAACACGCTTAAAGAAAAAAGAATTAATTAAAGCCAGCTACGAAAACACAGTAGAAGGTTTTAACAGTTTTATTTCGGATGTTAAGCAAGCCCTAAAAATTGAAGACTTGGGCAAAGAACACAAACAAAAAGCATACAAAAAGAAAATGATTATTTATGAAGAAGGAGAAAATCCGGCTTCAATCTTTTTTGTAAAATCGGGCCAGGTGAAAGCATACAAAGCACATCCCGATGGAAAAGAATTAATAACTAACCTCTTTAAGGCCGGAGATTTTTTTGGTTTCGAAGCCATTCTGCAAAATCAACCCTATCAGGAATCTGCACTTGCTTTAGAAGATGCAGAACTAGCCATCGTTCCTAAAAACGATTTTCTCACACTCTTATATAGCCACCACGATATTGCCAAAAGTTTTATCGCATTATTATGTAAAAAAGTAACGGAGAAAGAATCTCAACTCCTTCACCTTGCATACAACTCCATTCGCCAACGCACGGCAGAAGCATTGTTAAAATTACATCAACTAAAAAATCCATCCACATCCTTAAGCATTGCACGCGAAGACTTAGCCAAAATAGTAGGTACGGCAACAGAATCAGTTATTCGTGTATTGTCTGATTTTAAAGACGAAGGATTAATTGATATTGTGAGCGGAAAAATCAATGTCTTGCATCCAAACAAACTCGAACAAGTTATTCGCTGGAGTGTAGCGAAGAAGTAAGGTGGTAGTTGTTCGATTTAGACGTAAGACAAAAGTAGAAAGACGTAAGATTAAAAAGTCTTTTGTCTTATATCTTGCTACTTAAGTTTACTCTAAACCCATATCAGTAAGTAAGAAAACAAAAACGTTTTATTAAAAATAATTTTATTTGGGCGTTCCCCAACACCTTCGGGTTGGGGCCGCGCTATTCGCCACACCTTTGGCGTGGCTACTATCGCTAACGCATAGTTTTCCTTCAATAGTCGTTTGTAAAATAAAAATGGCCGATTTACTTATCGACCATCTACCAATTTTTCAACTAAACATTCTATTCAAAAATCACCGCAATATGGTTTGCCATCAGAAGTCCAAACGAAATAATCTTCACGAAAACCTAAAACTGGTAAATCTAAAATAATTGTACTTTCGATGTAAAAAGGATTTTGACCAGAACTACACGTGTAAGGTAATTGTGCAATTTCTGGATTACCTCCAAGCGCTAATTCATGTGATGAATAATTACATACAACTTTTCCACCAGCATCAAAATAGTTCATCGCTGCATAACCATAATAAGGTTTTAAATTATTTGGATAATAAATTTCAACATAAACATTCTTATAATCAACAGATCGATAAATATCTACTTTCTCATTATTCTTGGAAATTGATGAATAGTAAAATGATTTCCACGCATTGTCATTTAGTGGTGGTAACTTTACAGATGTTTTATTCTTAAAATCTATATTTCCTTTAAATCGAATTATCTTTTGAACACAATTATCTTTAACAAGCCAAACCAAAATAATAGTATTCCATTTCTTGTCACCTAATGCATTTAAATTAAATGAAACCAATCCACTGGCAGATGTTATTTCACCGGAATATCGTTCTAATTCATTTGCAAACTCATATGAAATCTTAGTAATGTTATAAGAATTAGGTACATAAAAATAAACTCCTTTCAATGAAATAATCTCAAACCCAAAACTAACATACCCAAAATTCTCCGGCATATCGTTTGGTTCGATTTCAAGAACCTGCGGTACTACAAGAGATGTTTTATTTTCAAAAACAGTAAATGAAATAGGTAATGGATCTTCTACATATTTTGCTAATTCAGAACCTTCTATTGGTGTAGCATAAATCGTTTTATTTGCGGCATCTAAAACTACAAATTGTGTTAGCTTGTAATTACCTAAAGGTAGTTCAATATTTTCGCTAACGTAACTCTGTCCAAACGAAAACAAAGGAAGTTTTTTATTTTCCAACACCATTTCTCCGGCTTCATTTTTAACACTTAATAAAACAAACGCAGGTGTAACAACGCCTGAAGTTCTATTCCCTTCCCTAATCTTATTAAGCAAGGAAAAACTAATTGCACCTGTACTTTGGGGCATCTCATCTGTTTGGCAAGAAATAAACAGACTAATCAAGAAAACGAAAAACACAAATTTTTTCATATACTCACTGTTTAAGGTTAAATAGAAAAATCACCCGTAAATCAAATCACTCTGATTTACATCGAAAGAATTATCAAAACTACCTAAGCTCAGTAAGATTATGTGTTTATAAACGTTCAATTAAACGCTGGTTGAGTCTGCATTAAATCCCAAGCGAAAGTGACTTTTATGAACTAGATTTTCCTTTGTTCATTATTCGATTTACACGTATTACACAAGTAGAATGATGTAAGATCGATGCTGGTTTTAAGATATTCGTTGTGCGTTGTGCGTTGTTCGTGTTTAGTAATTAAAACTCATGTACTTAACTAAAATTGATTTACGAATAACCAACAACCAACTTCGAACAACTAAGTTCGAAACTACTTTTCACACGTAACAGGTTCGTTCACAAACGGAACCGACCATTGTGCAGGATTAGGTTGATGAATAAATGCTCGTGCGATTAATAAAACTCCAAAAAATAACAATAAACTCATCGATAAACGATATGTGCTAATTTTAAAGCGCATCACCATCCAGCTATATATTCCGGAGAAACCGAGCATGACCGGAAGTGTTCCCACTCCAAAAAATACCATAAACCAAATGGCATCAGCTGGTTGCGTTACAAAACCATAGGTTAATGCTAAATACGTTAAGCCACATGGTAACAAACCATTTAACATCCCTAACAAAAAGGTTGAGAGTTTATTCTTTTTAATTAGCAAAAACGAAAATTGTTTACGAAGAAATTGTGTGAACGATAAGATTACTTTTGTGAACACAGGTATTTGCTTTGTCTTCGCCCAACCGATGGCAATAAAAATCATCATCAACCCTAAACTGATTGAAAAAATCTGTTGGTAATTAACGATTGGGAAAAGATAGCCAAAGGCTGAAACGATATACCCGAGGAATGCATACGTTGTAATTCTTCCTGCATTATACATGAATCGGTTTAGCCATACGCTTTTGTTTTTAAAAGAAACAGAAGCAGCTAATGGTGCACACATGCCAGCGCAGTGCAAACTTCCACCTAAACCCAATAACAAGGCAGTTACTATCACACTACAATGGTTTTATTGATTTGATAAGCTTGTTCGCCTTCGCGCCAAACAAATTTTACTTTATATAAACCAGGAGTTAAATTTTTTGTTTTGAATTGTAATTTATTCTCAGTTGCATTTTCTATTTCAAATTCTTGATCTAACCGTTTATCGGATGGTCGCTGTAAAAAGATTTTTCCTTCTTTTACTTGTTGTAAGTTATAGTATTCAATAAGAAGTAATCCATCTTCTACTCTTATCTCTGGCAATTGAACTAAATGCGTGGCATTGTCTTTTGCGTTTAATTCATCCTGAAATTTTAAATCTTCCTGATAATAGGTTGCTGAAACTAAAGCCACATCTTGTTTCATGCAAATGCTAACCAACACTATTATAAAGGTTGCAAAAAAAATAAAGGCTATTGCTATTGATTTTCCCCAATTCATATTCGTCTTGTTTTAGTATACAGGTCCGATAAATTTTGACTTTACTGTTTCTTCTAATTTTCCATTGATCCAAACTTCAACTTTCACATTTGTTTTAACGGATCGGATATCATCAGCATTAAGTTTAATAATCATTACTTTTTTTAACAAGGCACCAGGTTCTAAATTCATTTTATCTCCTCCTGCTAATTCTAGGGTTGCGTTTTTTGGTTCTATTAATTTAAGTGTTACCGGTAAGATGATATTGCTTTTATTAACAAACTCTATTGTGTATAAATTAGTAATGTGCTGGTCATCGGTTTTTTGAAAAGTTGTGCCTGGCACTTTTAGCAAGGTTGTTTCAACTATTGATCGGGTGAAGATTAAAAAACTTAGTAAACTCAATAATCCTAGTAAAACAAATGAATAGGCTATTACTCTGGTGTTGAAAAGTTTTTGAGTTTTCGATGCTATTGAGTTAAATGAAGCAAATCGAATTAATCCTTTTGGTTTATTGATTTTCACCATTACATCATCGCATACATCAATGCATGCCGTACAGTTTACACATTCGAGTTGTGTACCATTGCGAATGTCTATACCTGTAGGACAAACATGCACACATAATTTGCAATCGATACAATCTCCTTTAATATTTTGAACTTCATTTCTTTTGATTTTGCTGCGTGGTTCGCCTCGCAACCAATCGTAGGCTACAACAATCGAATTCTTATCTAATAAAACACCTTGTAATCTTCCATACGGGCAAACTGCAATACACGCTTGCTCGCGAAACCAAGCAAAAACGAAATAAAAAATTCCGGTAAAGGCCAACAAACCGGTAAAGCCTGCAAGATGTTCTGTTGGTGGTTGTTGAATGATATGTAGAACTGCATCAATACCAATTAAATAGGCCATTGCCGTGTGGGCAATCAACAGGGAAATGAGAACGAAAATGATTTGCTTACTTGTCTTCTTACGTATTTTATCACCAGTCCACGGAGCAACTTTTAACTTGCGTTGTTGGTTGGCATCTCCTTCAATCCAATATTCAATTTTTCTGAATACCATTTCCATGAATAAAGTTTGTGGACATGCCCATCCGCACCATATTCTACCAAATACAACGGTAAATAGAATAGTGAAAACAAAAAAAGCAATTAAAGAGATTGCCAGAATGATAAAATCCTGTGGCCAAAAAATCTGACCAAATAAAATGAACTTACGCTCGAATATGTTAAATAACAAAAAAGGGTGACCATCCCAGGTTAGGAATGGTCCCACAAAAAATAAACTCAATAAGATAATGCTGACTATTATTCTTTTGTTGTGCAGAACACCTTTTGGCATTTTAGGAAAAATCCAGATGCGTTTACCCTTCTCATCAACTGTTGCAATGGTATCTCTGAATTCTTCATCAAATTGATAAAACTGTTCTGTGTTTTGCATATTATAAACTTGCTGTTGCAGGTTTTACTGCTTGTGTAGAATCGGCAGGTGCTGCTTTTTCTTCTTTCCAAATTGTACCTTGTGGTGCTTTAGCATTGGGAGGATTTGTACCCTGAATGCTTAAGATATAATAGGCTACATCTCTCATTTCTTCTGGTTTTAAAATGGGCTTCCACGAAATCATACCCTTTTCCGGAACACCATTTTTAACGGTTGCATATATGTTTTTAATGCCTCCACCATGAATCCAAAATTCATCCGTTAAGTTAGGTCCTATTCCACCTTCTCCCGCATTTTTATGACACGATGCACAATTAGAAATGTAAATGGATTTACCTTTTAGAATCAACGCTTCATCAGCTGTGTATGTTAGTCCTGCTTCATCAATGGCAGCAACCGGTTGTGATGCTCTTAGTTTATTCAATTTTTCACTGGCCACCGCTACTTCGTTCTGATATTCCTGATCGCTGAGCGGCATACTGTCTGTGATGTGATAAACCACTAAATAAACAGCAGACCAACCAATGGTTCCGTAAAACAACCACTTCCACCAAGGTGGCAAATGATTATCTAATTCTTTTATACCATCGTAGTTATGATCTAACAAAACGGTTTCTTCTTTTTCAAGCGGAACTGCATCTGTTAATTTTCTATCCAACTTCTGCCACCAACTTGGCTCGGGTACATAGGGAATACCCAACTTCGCTGCTCTTTCTTCTGCTGCTTTTCGCACAAACATATTGAGTACGTTTAGCAACATAATGGCAACTACTAAAATTAAAATCGTAACAATGGCTACCAGCGCGATTACCAAGTAGAATGGCGTCATCGGATGGTTGACGGGATCATCCCAAAAAGTTTTTGTTGTTGCTTCTTGCGCCTGAACACCCAAAGGAAGCAAGGCGAAAATTAAGCATGCTACTATCTTATTTTTCATAATGCATAGGTTTAAGGTTTTCGTCCGCATCATTGATGGGCATATTTTTCATGTGATCGATAAACGATTTTTTGGCAGTAAAGGTGAACCAGAGCAAACCGATAAAGAAGAGGAAGAAGATTAAAAAAGATAATACCGGCCAAATGGCTACATTATCTATACTTTGTAATACGTTCTTATACATAAGCGTTATTGATTTAAGGTTGCTTCTGCGGTTTTATCTTTTTGCTTAATGTCTGTACCCAATCTTTGTAGGTAAGCAATAAGGGCTACGATTTCTGCATCCTTGGCAACTTTTACATCTTCAAGTAAAAGATTATCTACAATGCGTTGCGCTTGTTTATCCAAGTCTTCATTAGCTTTGAATTCGTACTCGGCTTCGTAAGGAACACCGATGGTTCGTAGTGCTTTTATTTTTCCTGCAGTAGCATTCAAATCGATTTTTTGTTCGAGCAACCACGGGTATGCGGGCATAATAGAACCTGCGGATACCGATCCTGGATCTATCATGTGATAATAATGCCAGCTATCGTTATACTTGCCTCCTATTCTTTGTAAATCCGGACCGGTACGTTTCGATCCCCATAAGAAAGGATGATCATACACATATTCTCCTGATTTTGAATATTCGCCATATCTTTCAGTTTCTGAGCGGAACGGACGAACCAATTGTGTATGGCAACTCACACATCCTTCTCTTATATACAAATCGCGGCCATGTAACTCAAGTGGAGTATAAGGTTTTACAGATGCTATAGTAGGAACGTTAGATTTGATTAAGAAGGTAGGCACCATCTCTATAACACCACCAATTAGGATAGCCACTAATGCCAATGCTGTAAAAACAACTGGCTTACGCTCTAACACAGCATGCCAACCACCTCCTGTAACATGTGCTACTTTTTCGAGAGGTGCAGCTTCTGCTTCTTCATTAGCAATGAATTTACCTGCATAAGCTGTTTTAATCAAGTTGTATGTCATAATTATGGCGCCCACCAAATACAAAGCACCACCGGTAGCACGCAACATGTGCATAGGCAATATTTGCACGGTTGTTTCTAAGAAGTTTTTATATACCAAGAAACCTTCAGCATTAAATTCTTTCCACATTAAACTTTGCACAACACCAGATGTATACATGGGTAGTGCATAGAAGATGATACCCAAGGTGCCTAACCAGAAGTGAAGATTAGCGAGTTTATTTGAGTAAAGTGAAGTTGCCCACATGCGTGGCACTACCCAATATAGAATACCGAATATCAAGAAACCATTCCAACCTAAACCACCCACGTGTACGTGTGCTACAATCCAATCGGTAAAGTGTGCAATAGCATTTACATTTTTAAGGGATAACAGTGGACCTTCTAAGGTTGCCATACCGTAAGCCGTTACAGCAACAACCATAAATTTCAACACCACATCTTCTCTTACTTTATCCCAGGCACCGCGTAAGGTTAACAAACCATTAAGCATACCGCCCCACGATGGAGCTATAAGCATGATGGAAAATACAACACCTAAACTTTGTGCCCAATCAGGAAGTGTTGAATATAACAAGTGGTGTGGGCCAGCCCAGATGTAGATAAATATCAATGACCAAAAGTGAATAATCGATAAGCGATATGAATAAACCGGACGGTTAGCTGCCTTAGGTAAGAAGTAATACATCAATCCTAAAAATGGTGTGGTTAAAAAGAATGCTACTGCATTATGACCATACCACCATTGTACTAACGCATCTTGAACACCGGCATACCAACTGTAACTTTTAAAAAATGTTACCGGCATTTCGAAAGAGTTGACAACGTGCAACACAGCTACTGTTACAAATGTGGCGATGTAAAACCAAACCGCCACATACATGTGCCTTTCTCTTCTTTTAATAATAGTACCAATTAAGTTGATACCAAACACAACCCAAACTAATGTGATAGCGATATCAATTGGCCATTCTAACTCAGCATACTCTTTAGATGTTGTAATGCCTAAAGGAAGTGTAATGGCTGCAGCCAAAATTATAAGTTGCCAACCCCAGAAGTTTATCCAACTCAGGGTGTCATTAAACATACGCGTTTTTAACAAACGCTGTAAAGAATAATACGTACCGGCAAACATGGCATTGCCAACAAATGCAAAAATGATGGCATTGGTGTGAAGCGGTCTGATGCGGCCAAACGTTGTGTACTGCAAATCAAAATTAAAAATCGGCCACACTAATTGTAGCGCGATGGTGAGACCAACCAACATACCAACGAGGCCGAAAATTACGGTGGCAATGATGAAGGCTCTTACAATTTTGTTGTCGTAACTAAATCTTTCGAGTTCCATAGGCAGGATTGTGCTTGTTTACAAAACCAAAAGTAAAATGTGCACGTGCCGCCATGCCTGATTGTGATTAGTGCGCTGACTGATTTTAGTCATTGTACTTTTAGAGCATGGAAAATTTACTTTAATACATTTCAAAACTGATTAAAATCAATTTTGATAAAAGCTTTAATCATCGCTTTAGCAAGGTAGTTTGTGTAACTTCATATCATAAAATTTAAACACAGAGGTTATGTCAACCATTAAAAAAACTGACTGGCCCTCTGGCACAGACGGCCAATGGTTATCCGATTTCTTTGAAACAGATCGTTTCTTAGACAATGCTTGGTTTAAAAACCAATTGTTACCTGCTATCAATGTAAAAGAATCTGAAAAAGATTTTACCATTGAAATGGCGGCTCCCGGCTATAAAAAATCTGATTTTAAGATTGAGACGGCCGATGGCATTCTAACTATCTCGGCAGAAACAAAAACCGAGAAAGAAGAAAAAGAAGAAGATTACACACGCCATGAATTTCGTGTTGCGCGTTTTAGCCGATCATTCACTTTGCCTCCAACCGCAAACGATGAAACACTGCAAGCGACATACGAAAATGGTATTCTGAAAATGGTGATGGCTAAAAAAGTTATAGAACCTGTTAAAGGAAAACGAGCCATCGAAATAAAATAATATCAGAATTGTTGATCTTCTAAAAGTGAACGAGAGGCCTTTGCGGGCCTCTCGTGTTTTTAAGGAATGAGAAAAACTTACTTAAATAGATTTACTAAATACTTGTTGTGGCATTTCTTTTTGTTTAGATGAATAGGCATCAAACAAATTGCAAATATTTCTTACAAAGGTTTTTCCTTTTTTTGTTACGAGCATTTCATCATCGTTTAAAGTTATGATTCCTTCGCGAATCATTTCTTGCATGTGATACGTTACTTCGTCAGTTAAATATTCTTTTAAAAGTTGATTCGACACACGACTCTTACATATAATACTTTTAATAATTGTCTTTCTCCTTTTGTCATCTTCGCTCTGTAAATGTCCTTTTACAAGGGGAAATAATCCGGTTTGAATGTACCGGTAATATTCCTCAAGATTTTTTTCGTTTTGTGCATACCCAAAATTGGTTTCGCTTATGGAAGAAACTCCTAAACCAATTAGTACACTTGTTGCTGTGGTGGTGTACCCCATAAAGTTTCTGTTTAGCTTTCCACGTTCCTGAGCCACATTAAGCATGTCGGTAGGTAAAGCGAAATGATCCATACCAATTTCTAAATAGCCATGTTGCAACAGTAAATTCTTACCTGTTTCATATAACTCGCGCTTGCGAACATCATTTGGCAAATCGGCATCTTCGTAACCTCGTTGCCCTAATTTTAACCACGGAACATGCGCATAACTATAAAACGAAATTCGATCAGGTTGTAGTGTAATAACTTGCTCTATGGTACCTCTAATACTCTCAACAGTTTGAAAAGGCAAACCATATACTAAATCGAAACTGATGGAGTTAAATCCTTTTCTTCTAGCATAACTAAAAACATTTTCTACCTTACTAAATGGTTGTATGCGATGAATAGCCTTTTGTACGTTAGGATCTAAATCTTGCACACCAAAACTAATTCTATTAAAACCTAATTGATGAAATACATCAATGTGTTGTTCAGTTGTGTTATTCGGATGACCTTCAACACTAAATTCAAAATCTGCATGAAGTTGAGTATCAGCCAATACCTCATTAATCAAGTATTTCAAATTATCAGCACTAAAGAAAGTGGGGGTACCTCCTCCTATATGCAATTCTCGAATAATGGGCGTGTGGTTAAAAATTGTTTTATATAAACTCCACTCTTGCAAAAGTGCTGCTATGTATTTTTCCTCTACTTGATGATTTTTAGTAATGCGTGTGTTGCATGCACAGTATGTGCAAAGGCTTTCGCAAAAAGGAAGATGAATGTATAAACTTATTCCTTCATTCTTGTTTACCTCATCGAATGAGAGTTTTAAATTTTTCTTCCACGCACTAACAGAAAAATGTTGTGTTTGCCAGGCCGGCACTGTCGGATAACTCGTATAACGCGGAACGGGTACATCATACTTCTTCAGTAAATAACTATAATTACTCATGTTTTTTCTTTTTATCATCAAACAACATTCGGGCTGCCGGGCCATAGGTATCATTAAACTGTCCATGCTTCATGCTCCATAAAAAGGATAGTAGAAAAAGAATGGCTATCACCAACGAAACGGAAATCAATAATATTAATATAGTCATGATGTTTCCTTTAAAATTTTATTAGATGTTATGTTTACAGCAAGCGTAGCAAAGCCTACAACACTTACACTGCTTATCGGCATTAGAATAGCAGCTACTAAGGGTGTGAGTAAACCACTAACAGCAAAACTTAATGCGATGATGTTATAGAAAAATGAAATAGCAAAAGCTACTTTTAAAATACGAGTTGATTTTTTGGCCAGCAGAATAATTTTATCCAAGTATTGAAGTTTATCTCCTTGTAAAATGCCATCGCATGCCGGAGTAAAAACGCCAGTATCATCTGTTACTGCAATTCCTATATCGCTTTGCTTAAGTGCACCAGAATCGTTTAAACCATCTCCTAACATAACAACTGTTTTATGATGATTTTGTAACGTTTGGATATACGCAAGTTTGTCGTGCGGACTTTGGTTAAATCGCATTTCTGCTGCTTTACCAAAAAAAGTTTGCATTCTTTTTAAATCTGATTCGTTATCTCCTGATAAAAGTCCGAGTGTGAAGTTTCTTAACTTGCTTATCAGTTGTTGTAAACCAGAACGAATAAAAGTGGTGATTTCGAAATATCCTCTTACCTCGTTATTGATGCCGACAAATACATAAGAAGCTTGCTGCAAAGTTGGTTTTATGGTTCCAACAAAATCAGCAGAACCAATTTGATACACCACACCATTTACATATGCTTCAATTCCCTTTCCGGGTTTTTCAACTATTTTTTCAATAGTTATAGAACTATCAGATTGTAAACTTTTTGCTATTAACATACTAAGCGGATGAGTAGAGGAAGCTGTTATAGCTTGTATATTCAATAATTCATCTTCTTCTGCAAATCCTTTCCAAGCAATGTGAGCGTTGCCAAAAGTAATTGTTCCTGTTTTATCGAAAATGATGGTATCTGCTTTTGCCAATCGTTCAATAACATCTGCATTTTTCAAATAAAGACCGAAGCGACCCAACTTGCGCATCATGTTACCATAGGTGAATGGTGCAGCCAAAGCCAATGCACACGGACAAGCTACCATCAAAACAGAGGTAATCACTAGCCACATCTGCTCTCTATCATGCTGATACCAAAAAATACCGGTTACAATGGTTAAGAGTAAAACTGCCCACGTAAATCTTTGCGCAGCATAGTCAATAATTTTTTTGTATTTACTCTCTTTTGGTTTTTGAAAAGCTTCGTTGTTCCATAAACTGGTTAAATGACTTTGTGATGTCTTCTTTATTACTTCTAACAATACAGGAGTACCAAGTAATCTTCCACCTGCAAAAACCGTTTCTCCTTTTTTTACTTTACTGGGTCGTGCTTCACCTGTTACAAAACTATAATCTATACATGCTTCATCGCTTAATAATTCGGCATCTGTTGGTATAACCTCCATGTTTCTGATTTGAATAACATCTTGAGGCGCTAAGTCTAAAACTAAAATAGCTTTATAACCTTCGGCTATACGTTTTTGAACAGATAAGGGGAAATAAGATTGATAATCTCTATCGAATGCTAAACTCTCGAAAGTTTTATCCTGAAACCAACGACCAATCAATAAAAAGAAAACCAATCCTGAGAGTGAATCCATGTACCCTGGCCCGGTATGGGTAATTATGTCGTAGCTACTGCGCAAAAACAAAGCTGCCAAGCCAATAGCAATGGGTACATCAATGTTTAATTGCTTCTGCTTAAAACTTTTCCAAGCATTGATAAAATAATCATTACCACTATAAAATGTTACAGGAACGGAGAGTGCTAATATCAAATAAGAGAATAATCTATTCAATTCTCCTCCATTGTTTTCCATACCCAGATACTCAGGAAAACTTAATAACATAATATTACCAAACGCAAATCCTGCTATGGCAATTTTGGCTATTAAACTTTTGTTGAATGTTACTTTATTAGGTTGAGTATCTAAATTTATTTGAGGTGGATACCCAATAACTTGCATGGCATTAGCAATAGCAGATAAAGCTACCTGTTGAGGATGATAGGTAATAGTAACACGCTTAGCCGAAAAGTTTACTTCAGATTTTATAACGCCACCACAAATCTTCTGTATATTTTCTAACAACCACAAACACGAAATGCAATGTATAGCCGGAACAAAAAACTCGGCTTTGGCATAATCCGCAGATTCAAAAATTAAAATTTTTTTTCTGATAGATGGCTCATCTAAAAAAGTGAAATCGCCTGCAGATTGGTTTTGTGTTGACCCCGGATGTTTCTCGTACTGGTAATAATCGCAAAGATTGTTATCATTTAAAATCTGATAAACTGTTTGGCAACCCCTGCAACAAAAATAACGGTTGTCGAGCATAACATGCGAATCACGCACGGGTTGTCCGCAATGAAAGCAACTAAGACTTTCCTCAGTCTCTTTTTCTACTGTTGTTTCTACCATGCTTATTCGTTTTTCATGGTGTACGTCCAGATGGGCGCATCGGTATGGTTTACAACATCTTCGGCAATGCTACCATTTACCACATGCGAAATGCCTTTCCGGCTGTGTGTACCCATCGCAATCAAATCGCCTTTGATTAAATTACTAAAGTTGATGATGCCATCTTCTTCGTACAAATCATTAAACACATGCACAGAATAATTTTTGAACAAGAAACGTTTCGCAAATTGTTGCAAGCGTTTGTTTGTTATTATATCTCGCGTAAAATTGCTTGGAGTATTTACAAAAACGATATGCAGGTGAGCGCCAAAAAAGTTTTGCATGGCTTTCACTTTCAAAACTAAATCTTCTTGTATTTCGGTGTGTAAAGTATTTGGGAAAACAATGTTGCGTATCATATCCAGGCGAGGATAATTCTTTACTGCTATAACTGGTACCGGAGAACTACGCACCACTTTCTCTGCATTTGAACCCACTAAAATTTCTTTTAAACCGGTTGCGCCTTTTGTTCCCATCACTACCAATTCTATTTTGTTTTCTTCAATATATTGAACAATAGATTTAGATGGATGGCCAAATGCAACTACTGTGGTGATTTTTACATCTTCCGATCCATATTTCTTTTTCAACTTATCAAACTCTGATTCTGCCTTTTCCTTTAACTCTCCAAGAAGTGTTTCTTCAAAAGATAAAACCGGCATTAACACACTATCGTGCATAACGGGCAATTCGATAATGTGTAAAGCATGTACTTCGCCACGTGATTTACTGGCACAATCAACAGCAAATCGAAAAGCGTTTACAGCTTGCTTCGAAAAATCGCAGGGCACCAAAATCTTTTTCATATGTAAGGGGTTTACGAATCAAAAGTAGATGTACCCGATTCGGGAAAGCGTGACCGCCATCAAAAACAAAACTGATTTTTGTCACTCCAAAAAAACAGATTACCTTACTGCCTTAATTCCTTTAAAAATGACTGCAGCAATAGAAGTTCAACAGTTAAGTAAGCGATACCAAGAAAAAATTTTACACGAATTAAATTTTAGTGTTTCGGAAGGAGAAATAATCGGATACATCGGCCCGAATGGCGCAGGTAAAAGTACAACCATCAAAATTTTAACCGGATTGATTCCGGATTTTGAAGGGGATGCCATTGTAGCCGGCATGGATGTTCGGCAACATGCCATCGAAATAAAGCGAATAATTGGATACATTCCGGAGAATGCCGCTTTATACGATGTGTTAACACCGTTAGAATTTCTGGAATTTGTAGGGCATTTATACGGATTGGAAAAAGATAAAACCATTTTAAAAGCAAATGAACTGCTGAAGTTGTTTGGTTTAGAAACATCGAGAAACGACAGGATGAATACTTTTAGCAAAGGCATGCGCCAAAAAGTATTGCTTATATCTGGTTTGTTGCATAATCCTAAAATTTTGTTTTTAGATGAACCCCTATCTGGTTTAGATGCCAACGCTGTAATTTTAGTAAAAGAAGTTTTACAACAACTAAAATTAGCGGGCAAAACCATTTTCTACAGTTCGCATATTATGGATGTGGTCGAGAAAATTTCTGATCGCATTATGATTATTAACCAAGGAAAGTTAATTGCTAACGGAACTTTTGCCGAATTAAATGAACAAGCACAAAGCGGATCGCTCGAACAATTGTTTACCAACCTTACCGGAACAGGCGAACATAAAGAAAAAGCCATGCAATTAATCGACATTATCAAGTAAGTAATTTCTATGCAAAAATTTATTCTACTCTTACTCGACCAATTATCATTTCTGTATAAAAAAAGTGACATCGATTACGAACAACTTCGATCGATTGTAAAGATTAAATTCGAAATCAACTCCCGAAAAGCCAGCGGTATGCTAGGCCAAAGTGCCTCCGGCAAGCCTACAAGTTTTACGTTTGCTTTGGTTATCTATGCCGTTTTTGGATTGGTAACTGCGTTTGTTTTGTTTTTACAAAATAGTGCGCTTATCAGTTATGGCATTCTTTACTCTTATATATTGGTGTTTACTATCATGGTTTTAATTACCGACTTCTCCAGCGTGTTGCTAGACACCAGCGATAACACCATAGTGCTACCAAAACCCGTAAGTTCTAAAACAGTTTTTGCCGCTCGTAATACTTTCATCATTGTTTACATTGCACAAATTGTTTTAGCGCTATCAGCTGGCGGAATAATCATCACTTTTATACTCTTCGGTGGGTTGGCAGGCTTACTTTTTCTTACTAGTTTAATTTTGATAACACTTTTAGCTACCAATTTAACTTTTGCCTTATACTTGGGCGTTATGTCGTTTACATCAGAAGAAACGATGAAAAACGCAATTAACTATATGCAAATTGCCATGACAGTTTTGTTTATGGGTAGTTATCAGTTGTTGCCCAGGTTAATCGATAACCTCGAAAATTTTACACAACAATTAAATTTTGAAACGTGGATGATTTTTATTCCACCTTTCTGGTATGCCACTATGCAAGGTTTATTACAACACCAAATTGAAATAGCTGTATTGCCACTACTTTCTGTAGTGTTAGGCATTGTTATGCCCTTCGGGTTAATGGTTGGTATACAAAAATTCTTTATTCCTTTTTTTAATAATAAACTGCAAGATCTGGCTATTCAGAACAAAGAAGAAAAAAGCAAGAAAACACAAACTGTTCATTCAGCATTTTCACCCTCTTTTGTGTTAAAAAAACTCTTCCAATTAAAACCACTCGAACAAGCGGCTTACGTACTTACTGTGCAATCGCTTAAAGCAGATAGAAAGTTGAAACTTAGAATTTATCCTGCGCTGGGGTATATTGTTGTGTTTATCATCATCATTTTTGTAAGCGTTAATAAGAATAATGAAAATTTGTTTGTTGACTTACATGCAACTCATCATTATTTGTGGCTCATTTATTTTTGTGGCTTCTTATTAAACACCGCTCAATTTGAAACCTCATACAGCGAAAATTTTAAAGCCCGTTGGATTTACGAAAGCTCGGTAATTCAACATCCGGGTCAGTTAATTAGTGGTAGCCTTAAAGCTAACCAAATGTATTTCATGGTTCCGGCTTATGTATTGGTAAGTATTGGGGTATTGTTTTTTTGGGGGCCATCCACTGCCGATGATCTAGTGCTTGGCTTTTTCAATTGCTCTCTTATTACGCTTATTAACGTATGGCTGAACCAAAGACTTTTACCTTTTTCACTTCCCGAAGATGCACGTATGAGTGGTAATAACTTTGCACGCGGTTTACTGATAATGGTAATTATCGCGGCTTTGTGTGGCTTACATTATTTGGCAATACTTGTTCCGTACGGTGTAAGCGTTGCTATTGTTATCTTTTTTGCATCGTATTGGTTTGTGCTAAATAAGATTCAGCATTTGGGTTGGAAACAAATTACAACTCAATAAAGAATACGGTTAAAATTTATAAATCCGATTTCTTCAGTTTTAGATAACTGATGTAGTTGAAAATTACTAACCAACCTAAAGCAATGGCAACCGAAGTAAGGCTTACATAATCTTGTATCTCCTGAAAAGCATAACGTGCAAAAGGCATTTCAACTAAATTGGTGATACTTTCCATAGGGAAAAATGGAATTAAGCCAGGAGTTACATCATCAATATTCGCTTTTATAATTGCCTCTAACATGTGTGATAAACATAATACAACTATGGTTAAGCCCGAACGTTGTATAAGTAAACCCAACATTAAAGTATACGATAAGAACGAAAACATTTCTAAGAAGTAGGCAAACATAAAACCTGCATCAGTAAAAATTTCAGACCAAATAATTTCGGGTGAGTAAATGAAGCCTGTTATCAAAATAATAATTAACAACATGGCACAACTTAATAAACTCAACAAAACATTGGTAAGCATTTTCGAGAGTAGAAACTCTGTTCTGCTCATGCCATCAATTATATTTTGGCGAATGGTGCGGTAGGTAAACTCATTGGTAACTGAGATAACCACCATAAAGGCCAGAATCAGTTTAAAAAAACCACTTACAAAAATAACGTTCTGCCATATGTCGGGAAAATGATATAGAGGAATGCGGTTGATGTTAATAGTTGCACCAAACTCTACGCTTTTATTGGCCAGCCATTTTAAAAATTCCATACCACTGGCTGTTGTAAAGCCAAGTGTTATAAAATATAAACCACATACAACCCAAAAGGTACGGTAGCTGGTTAGTTTCTTTAAATCTATTTTTAATAAATGTAACATGATACCCGATTAATGATGATGGTTAATGTGTATTGTTTTCAGCTAAGATTTCGAGGAATTGTTTTTCTAAACTCTTCTTCTGGGTAGCCAAATGAGAAACCACAATTCCTTTCTCGAATAAAAAACGATTTAACTCAGCACTATGAAAACCGTTATTCATTTTTACCAAATAAAACTGGCCATCTTTTTTAACTTCTTTCGTTCCTTGAAATTGATTGAGGTGCGCAGGTAAATCGTCATGAAAAGCAATCACTTCAACAATTTCTTCTCCTTTTCCAACATCATCAACAGGGCCGGAGTGTACTAAATTTCCTTTTCGAAGTATGGCAAAATGCGTACACACTTTTTGTACTTCATCTAATAAATGGCTAGCTAAAATGATGGTTTTACCATCAGCAGCAATGCGTTTAATAATCGTACGAATTTCTGCAATCCCCATCGGGTCTAAACCATTCGTAGGTTCGTCTAATATTAAAACTGTAGGATCGTTTAACAGTGCCGATGCTATAGCCAAGC
Organism: Flammeovirgaceae bacterium; assembly: GCA_021298355.1. Taxonomy (GTDB): domain Bacteria; phylum Bacteroidota; class Bacteroidia; order Cytophagales; family Cyclobacteriaceae; genus Chryseotalea. The sequence goes on along the minus strand of JAJTEH010000019.1, from coordinate 4,620 downwards.
GTTGTTTCATGCCTAGCGAATAAGTTTTATACGCATCGTTTCTTCGAGCCGTTAACTCTACTATATCTAAAACCTTAGCAATGTTGTTGAAATCGGTTTGCTTAATGGTTGCGTTAAGCTCAAGGTTTTTTTGTCCGGATAGGTATGGATAAAAAATAGGATGTTCTAAAACTGCACCAATCTTTTTGCGAATGTGGTGCGTAGGCGGTTGACCAAACCAACTGAACTCGCCCGCGGTTGGGTTTACTACACCCATTAACATACCGAGTGTTGTGGTTTTTCCGCTACCATTTGGGCCAAGCATACCAAACACTTCGCCTTGGTTTACCTGTAAGTTTATTTGATTGACTGCGCAAAGTTTACCAAAGTTTTTGGTTAAGCCTTTTACTGTTAAAACGGGTGTTGCCATGTACGAGTGGTAACGGGTTAGTTATCTTCTTTTTTAGACTTATCTTTCTCCTCGTTCTTACTTCCTGCAATTTCTTTGATCACATTTTGCAATTCTGTGCTGTTATTGATTTGCTTAAAAAATTCGGGAATCTTTTGCATAGGTACAGAGCCTACTACATCTAATACATACAATTTATCAACATCGTTTACCAGCACTACTGTGCCTAACGTTTTGTTGTTTTTTTCTTTTAGATAAACATCAAAACTTCTTCCTTCTACTCTGCTTGTCATAATTTCTTCGAAACCATCTTGCTTATAGTTAGACGACAGTTTCTTAAAATTTGAAGCAGAATAGTTTACTGATTTATCGATAATCAGAATTTTTAATTTATCAATATCTTTTATCAGATCATCAAACTCTTTGCTATCGGTTTGGTTGATCATGCGCAATGTGTTTTTATAAAAAAAGATTACCCGTGCATCCGGATAAGATTTGTGTAAATCTTGTGTTGTTTTACTTTGTGCAAAAATAGTTTGTACTACCAATAACGAGGAGAACAAAAAAATGCATTGTAATTTAGTCATGCTTATAGATTTGATTTTACTTGTATTTGTTTTCTGTTTCGTTCTGCCAGTTTCTCCAGATCAATAAATCCGGTTAATTCAAAAACACTTACTTCGTCTTCTGCTTCTGCTATTACAAGGTATCTGTTTTTATTTTTCTCTCCCTCTTGTATATAAAACTCAACCCATTCGCCATTTTCTTTCACGGTTAGTAGTTGCTGAAAATTGTCTTTCATTACAAATTTTCTGAACGAATTTAATTTTAGTCCTCTTTCTTCAAATTCTCGTTTAGGAATATTCATAAATCTGAAATTTTTCACACCTTCAGCTGCTTCCAACCACGAGTCGTCTTCATCCATCATCCAAATAGCCGTTCGCATAAAAAAACCACCGAGGATTACATGCACTACATCTTCTCCTCCGGCAAAATTTTCTTTTAAAGATGAAAAACTATTGCTTTGTGAAAAAACGAAAGAAGGTACAAGTAGAATAAAGAGTGTTAATGTCTTTTTCATAGTGTATTTTTTTTTACTAAGATGAAAGAAAGAGCCTATGGGTTGCATAGGCTCTTGGTTTACAAATTATGCGATTTACTGCTTGGATTTTTTATCCATGTTCTCGAGCTTATCAAGGCCACCGATATCCATTTTGCGACCAAGTTTGCTAATTTGTTTTAAATCTATTTCGCCAAATAAGCTTAAGATCATAAAATCGTTATTACCTCCCATTACCATTAATAACTCAGAAATTTTTCCTTTACCATCATCTTTTATTAAAAATTTCATGTCGGCATCTTTATCGCGCACGGTCATTAATTCTTCATAATCTTTAGATGGAATTAAGGTAAAGGCTTCTTTATACAATTCTCGTGCGTTACGTGCATCTTCTTTAGCCAGAATTCTTAAACCTTTTAATTTGCTGATGGCGTTGATAACTTCTTTGTCTTCAGGAGAAGTTACTTCCATATCTGTAAACAAGCTAAACATTTTGCTGCTTACGGTTACGTTGCTAAAAGATTCATCGTTTTGATATTTCGAGAAAAATTTAGTGATGGCATCTTGTGCCTGTGCTTGCACGGCAACTACTACTAATGCTAATACGATTAACTTTTTCATATAGATAATGTCTTGAGTTTAAATTTTAACTATCTGCTTTTTTATTTTCTTTTTGCAACTTTTCTGTTGCTTCATTAATTAGGTTGATGTTTGTGCTTGCTTTCTGTGCTTTGCCAAAGTTTTTGGAGATCAATTGCAAGGCGCGTTTGGTTTCTTCAAAAGCTTTTTGTGGGTCATCATAGGTATCTACCACTTCTTCAGGTTGGTCTTCTTTAAGTTCTTGTCGTACCAACCAAAACGATGCTACCACTACACTTATACCGGCTGCGAGTTTAAGGCCCGTTGAAAACAAACTTCTCAACTTGCTTTCTTTCGGTTGTATTTTTTGTTTCAACGCATGCTCGAAACTAAGGTCGGTAAGCTTTAACTCTTGCTGTTGTTTAAAGTAGCGAAAGAGTTGGGCTTCTTGTTGTAAGTTTTCGGGTATATCGTTTCCGTTAAAAAAATCGCGCAGCCCTTGTTCTTCTTCCAATGTTGTTTCGCAATTCCAGTAGCGTTCCAACAAGGCTTTAATTTTTTCAGAGTCCATAGGCGTTCAATTGCATTAATTTTTCTCTTACGGCATTTCTGGCTCGAAACAGGTTAACTTTCACCTGGCTCATATCGATAGAGAGAATGTCGCAAATCTCGTTGTAGCTGTAGCCCTCCACATCTCGAAGGTGCATTACCTGCCTTTGTTTTTCGGGCAGTGCTGCCATTAACTGGCTTACTCGGTTCATACTTTCATGTAGTTCAGTTGTTTCGTGCGGTGTTAATTCTTCGTGGCGGATGTTGTACGATTCTTCCAGTGGTTGTGCCTGTTTTCTGTTCATGGCTCGCACTCTGTCTAGCGACAAATTGCGGGTTATGCGCATACACCAGGCTTCCATGTTTTGTATCTCGTGCATTTGGTCGCGGCCGTTCCAAACTCTGATAAAAACTTCCTGTACCACATCTTTTGCTTCTTCCTGGCTACCGGTTAGGCGCAGGGCGAAGCGATAAAGCTTGTTTTTTACAGGTAATACCCTTTCTTGGAAAGTTTCGAAGTTCATCCGTTGCCGAATTTAATAACCAGACGCCTGCCCAAACTGAATGTTACAATGGTCTGAAATATTTATCTTACAAAATCGAATTATTTTTTTGTTTTATCGCTATGGATGGCATGGTTGCTGAGTTACCGATTATTATTTTGAGAAGATATGCTCATGCAATTGACGCCCAATTGGCCAAAGCCAAACTAGATGCGTATGGTATTCCTTGCTTTTTATCGAACGAGGAACTGGCAGCTTTATATCCTCTGCCTTACATGCAAGGCATGGAAGTTACCTTACACATTTTTGAAATAGATCGGGAAAAAGCTGAAATTATTTTAGATTCAACAGAAGGTATTTGATGTACGTTAAAAGGTTAAAACCAATACAGTTGGTTTACCTTTTTCACTGTAAGGAATAACCAACATTTGATTGTAGAGAGTATCTGGATATTGTTCAAATTTTTTCTCGCCCAACAAAGTATTGGCAATGTCTGGAATAGTATTAGAATGCCCTACCATCAAAATTATTTTGCCGGGGTTTTCTCTGGCAATTTTTTGCAACCAGTTTATTTCTGCATGCTGATAAGTTTGTATGGCTAATCCTTTTGCTTGCGCTACGGGCAAAACGGTTTGTTGTGTTCTTTTAAAGTTGGTGCTGTAAATAGATGCAATAGTACTTCGATCCAACATGGTGGCTAATGCTTCTGCCCGTTGTTTGCCTTCGGGAGATAAATCAGGATCGGACGTATTATCCTTTGCTTTTTCGGCATGTCTTATCAAAATAAACGTTGTTGTTTCCTGTGCTTTGCTTTCAATAAACAAAGCCATTACCACAACTAAAGCAAGTATTCTCATTTGAATTTATTTTGAATAGCATCGGGAATCACACAATTGTTTCTTCTTCGGGTATCGGCTAATTGAAAGATTTTCCATTGGCCATTTTCTTTTACTAAATGAAACGCATCAGCCCCGCAATGGCTAAATTTTTTTCCTACATAAAAAGCATAATCGCACCAGGCTTGCGCCAGGCCCCCATCGATATTTACTTTAATGTTCCAGATTTCTTCCGAAAGTTTTTCGGGTCTTTTAGTGCCGATAGCGGCTAAGAAATCCTGAAGCGAACCTCCATCTTTGGCAACTGAATTTCCTTGCGCATCGGTAGCAATCGTTGCCATTTTTACATGCGGCACAAAAAGCGTGCGCGCCTGGGCACTGTCACTGGTATACATACCTTCAAAAAGTTTGACAATTACCTGTTCTACAGCCGCTTTTTCGTTGTCTTGCGCTTTAGAAACTAAAATGGTGAATGATAAAATGGTGATTAGAGCTAAATACTTCATGCTTTAAAAGATTTTTAGTAAGGTATTCAAGTGCGAACTCGTTAAAAACGAAATTTATACCAATAAAGATGCTAATTTTATATTGGAAAATCCTCACATCTATGAAAGCGTTAATGCTTAGTTTGGTTCTGTTGTTTTCGGTTTCATCAGGTTATGGCCAAAACCTTGCCGACAGCCTAACTGCTGCCCTGCCTGCTGC
>JAJTEH010000081.1 GCA_021298355.1 Flammeovirgaceae bacterium | reverse complement strand
TCAATTGATTACCCGTGGCCATGGCCGCATAATCAATTGTTTCAATGAAGGCAGATATCGAAAGTAAAAACTCTCTGTTATTTGGATCAACAAATCGTAATCTTCGTTGAAAATCACCGAAAGCCTTTATTTTATTTTCCTCAATTTTAACCTTCCACGGTTGAGTATTATGACTACTTGGAGCATGCATTCCATAGGCAATAATTTGCTGAATAGTTGAATCTATTTTTTGCATTGGTTTCTTATTTAGGGTTTGTGCTTTTAGAATATCCTTTGGCAATACAGAAATAATACCTAATGCTGTCATTGCTTTCATAAATTCCTTTCTATCCATATAAATGTTTTTATTTAGATGTGCATTCAATTTTCTAACGTATTTTATTGGTTTAAAGTAATAAGTTAAAGATAATCGGTTTTTCAATTAGCTTGCTACTAACGTCAGCCTGTGAAAAAACTCAACGCTATTAACACAGGCTGTTTGTTAATCTTGAAATAAAGATAATAAAAAAAGATGAATGAGAGTTATCTTTGTGTATGCCAATAATAACCTCCCAAAACCGCACACAGATTGAGTTTAAGAGCCTTGAAGATTTCATTGAAAAAGATAATACGGTAAGATTTATAGATGCTTTTGTAGAAAAACTGGAGCTAGATAAATTAGCTTTTATAACAAAGCCTGTTAAAGTAGAAGGGCGCCCAAGTTATACCAATCAATTATTCTTAAAAATTTATTTCTATGGCTATCTAAATGGCATTCGTTCATCGCGCAAACTAGCAAAGGAGTGCATGCGCAATATTGAAATGCAATGGCTTTGCAATGGACTTACACCAAACTATCACAGCATAGCCGATTTTAGAAAAAACAATCCGAAAGCCTTGCGCAACACTTTTAAATTGTTTGTGCTATTTTTAAAAGAGGCTGATTTACTCGGCTGCCAAACCATCGCCATTGATGGAACCAAAGCACGAGCGCATAACAGTAAAAAAAATAATTACAACCAAAAAAAGATAGATAGGCACTTTGCATACATTGAAGAAAAAACAAATCAGTACTTAAAAGAATTAGATGAGGCAGATAAGAAAGAGCAGAATGATAGAGTAAAAGATATAGAAAGTAAACTAGAAAAACTTAAAACACAAAAAATAAAGTACGATACCTTACAAGAACAGCTTAACCAAAGCAACGAACCTCAAGTAAGCACAACTGATAGCGATGCAAGAGCATTATTAATACACGGCCAAGTAGTAGAAGTAAGTTATAATACACAAGCTGCAGTAGATGATAAACATAAATTAATTGTAGCCACACATACCATCAATAAAAACGATAGAAACGCACTTTCAAATATTGCTTTAGAAGCACAAGAAAATATACAAACAAAAGAAATTACAATACTTGCAGATAAAGGATACAACAATGCTAAAGAAATAAATGCTTGCCAAGCACAAAATATAACAACGATTGTAGCTCAACAAGAAATTGTAAACAGTAATGCTAAAGGCACAACTCCAGATTACCTTGTAACTAAATTTACCTATAATAAAGAAGACGACACTTACACCTGTCCACAAAATCAAACACTAAAATCAACTGGCACACTGCACACTAAAAAAAGAGAACATAGCTCTCATCAATTTAAAAAGTACAGAACTGCGGCCTGCAAAACATGCCTGGTAAAAAGCCTTTGCACCATAAGACCAGAAGGCAGAGAAATTGAACGAGGAGAATATGCAGACGCATTAGAGCTAAACAATAAAAATTACGCTGAACGTTATCCTGAATATAGAAAACGGCAAGAAATTAATGAGCACATTTTTGGAACTATAAAACGTGTTTGGGGTTATTACTACACCAACTTAAAAGGTTTAAAAAAAGTAAATGGCGAATGGAGTTTAATTATGACAGTTTACAACATAAAACGAAGTATAAACATACTCGGTTTTGATGAGTTGATGAAAAAGCTGAATGCCTGGAAGCCAGAATACAAAAAGGAATGGCTTTATGAACAAAAAACAAACAAATTTGAAGCCCTTATAAGAACTTTATTTTTTGAATACAAAATTGCAGCGTAAAAAATTGCCACTCCCATAAAGTAAACAAACACGTTTGCGAAAACTTTACAAGCTATTTTTAGCTAATCAAAAAAATAATCTGAGTTTTTTCACAACCTGACGTTACGGATAAGCTATAACAGTTGTCGAAATAGGCATTGCCCAAAATGCCAGGTTAATGAGCGAGAAGCGTGGATACAAGCGAGAGAAAAAGAATTACTTCCAGTAGCTTATTTTCATGTTGTATTTACGTTACCATCAGAACTCAATGTGTTTTGTATGCAATATCCAAAACTAATGTATGCTAGTTTGTTTGATGCAGCATGGGATACAATTAATACGTTTTCTAAAGATGAAAAGCATCTTGGCGCTGTTACAGGTTAAAGGTGAAAATGTTTTTTGGGGTCAGTGATAAAAGTTGGGGATAAGCCTTTTAAGCAAATAATTTATATAGCCTAAAAAGGAAGAATTTAATATCTGTAACACCTCTTAAATTAGCTCTAAAGTTTTTTATTT
>JAJTEH010000052.1 GCA_021298355.1 Flammeovirgaceae bacterium | reverse complement strand
GCAATCAAAGGCGGAGAATTTTTGATTCGCGAAACACACGCACACGAAGTCTTCATTCCGGAAGAATTCAATGAAGAACAAAAAATGATCATGCAGCAGTGCAAAGATTTTCTAATGAAGGAAATTTATCCGCGCCTGGATGATATCGATTCCATGAAAGATCCAAAGCTTATGCCATCGTTGATGGACAAAGCAGGCGAGCTTGGTTTATTAGGAACTTCTGTACCACAAGAATTGGGTGGTTTCGGTATGGATTTCAATACGTCCATGTTAGTGGCCGAAGTAATAGGAGGAGGCCACTCGTTCGCGGTAGCGCTATCTGCACATACCGGTATTGGCACACTCCCTATTTTATATTACGGAAACGAAGAACAAAAAAAGAAATACATTCCTAAGTTGGCCACAGGCGAGTGGAAAGCAGCTTACTGTTTAACCGAGCCAGATTCGGGTTCGGATGCTAACTCCGGAAAAACCAAAGCGGTTTTGTCTGCCGATGGTAAGCACTACATTATCAATGGTCAGAAGATGTGGATTACCAACGGAGGGTTTGCCGACATCTTTGTTGTTTTTGCAAAAATTGATAACGATAAAAACCTAAGCGCTTTTATTGTTGAAAAAACTTTCGGAGGTGTTACGATGAACGAAGAAGAAAAGAAAATGGGTATTAAAGGCTCTTCTACCCGCCAGATTTTCTTTAACGATTGCAAAGTACCCGTAGAAAATTTATTGAGTGAACGTGAAAACGGATTTAAGATAGCTGTAAACATCTTAAACATTGGCCGTATTAAGTTAGGCGTTGCGGCAGTTGGAGGAAGCAAAATGGCCTTATCAACCGCTGTAAAGTATTCTAATGAACGCAAACAATTTGGTGTTTCCATTTCATCTTTTGGCGCTATCAAACATAAGATAGCAGAAGCCGCTACACGTATTTTTGCATCAGAGTCTGCACACTATCGTGCTTCACAAAATATAGACGATGCCTACAACGCTTTTGTTGCCAGCGGTATCGACTCGGCAAAAGCAAGACTAAAAGCGTTGGAAGAATTTGCTATTGAGTGTGCCATATTAAAAGTGCACGGCTCTGAAGTGCTCGATTTTACGGTAGATGAAGGCGTACAAATTTACGGAGGTATGGGTTTTTCGGCCGAAGGGCCCATGGATCGTGCGTACCGCGATGCGCGCATCAACAGAATTTTTGAAGGCACCAACGAAATTAACCGCCTGCTTACAATCGATATGTTGTTGAAGCGCGGCATGAAAGGATCATTAGATTTAATGAACCCGGCAATGGCCGTACAAAAAGAGTTGATGTCAATTCCTGATTTTAGCGCGGCAGAAGACGAAGGTTTATTTGCAAAAGAAAAGAAAGCATTAGCGAATTTAAAGAAAGCCGGTTTAATGGTGGCAGGCGCAGCCATTCAGAAGTTTATGATGAAGCTAAGCGATGAACAAGAGATTTTGATGAACCTGGCCGATATGCTTATTGAAGGGTATGTGGCAGAGTCGGCCTTGTTGCGCGTTGAAAAGCTTATAGGGCAGCGTGGAGAAAAGGCATGCGAAATTCAAAAAGAAATGGCACTTATCTATTTGCATACAGCTATAGAAAAAGCGGCATCGGCAGGTAAGAGTGCAATTACTTCTTTCGCTGAAGGAGATGAACAACGCCTTATGCTAATGGGCTTAAAACGATTTACAAAAGTTGAAAGCTATAACTTAAAAGAAGCCAGAAGAAAAGTTGCCAACTACCTAATCGAAAAAGGAGAGTATTCTTTGTAATTAGTTAGTTGTTATTCGTAATTCGATTAATGCGAGTAACGAAGAACCAACAACGAGCAACGAAAACCCGGAAGCGATTCCGGGTTTTTTATTTATTCACTTTTCAAAGTCTCAGCCGGATTTAATAACGCAGTTTTATATGTTTGTGAGGTTATGGTGCACAATCCAATTATGAGTAATCCTAAAGCTCCCAAAAACAAATCGCTGATTCGTAAATCGCTTTGATAATCCGGAATTCGTGTGAAAATAGAATCATAAATGAATAAAGCCAGAGGAATGCCAACAACAATAGCAAAAAGTAATAATCGCAAATACTCTTTTGACAAAAGTAAAGTGATATTAAAAATAGAAGCACCTAACGTTTTTCGAATGCTTATTTCCTTTATTCTGTTCTGTGTGGTGTAAACAACCATACCCAATAAACCTAGCACAGAAATAGAGAGAGCGAAAACCCCTAGTGCGCCAGCCATTTTTAGTAAATACCGATATACTAAATAACTTTCATTTAAATCATCCTGGAAAAACTTTGCTTTAAGTTTTGTTTCTTGGCTTGTTTGTTTCCACGCGTTTTCAAGGTTAGTGAAAAGATTAAAAACATTGTCGCTATTGTTTACTAGCAAGTTTACATAAGCAAATTTTGTTTCATCATAGCGAAACACAAAATTTTGAATAGGATGTGGAGGAGGAAGGAAATGGAAATCTTTCACCACGCCAATAACTTGGTAATCTTCGCCATCAATTTTATAAGATTCTGAAAATATGTTTTGTAACCTGATTTTATTTTTCGCGAGAAAGGTTTCGTTCACCAATATTTTATTTCTGTTATTAGAGCCTTGAGAATCGAAATTATTACCCACTACTAAATCAATTTTAAATGTCTGTAGGAAAGTGTTATCAATAAATAATTGTGTGGCTGCAATAGAATCCTTCACATCATTTTCTAACCAAACGTGTGAAGAAGCAGAAATAGGACTTCCGGATGATAGTGACACAGACTCTACACCACTTACTTGACTAAAAAGCGTTTTATTTAATTCTGGTTTTGTGTTCTGTAAATCAACCACTACAATATTTTCTTTTTGAAAACCAAAATCAAAATGAAGAATTTCGTGGTATTGCCTGCCGAAAACAACTAAGGAAAGGATAAAGCAAAAAGATAATGAAAATTGAAAAACTGTTAAATATTTGCGAACACGCATGCCGCTCCAAAAACGATTCGAGACTTTGCTTTTAATAGCTTCTACCGGATTTAATCTTGAGAAATAAAGAGCCGGAAAAAATCCAGCAACAAATCCGGTTAATAAAGCTAAGCAAATAAATAGAAATACCGTAAAGCCCGAAACAGATAAATCGAGTGTAGAGGCGTGCACTAACATACTTTGGAATTCGCCTCTAATAAACAGCAAAATCAACCATGCGCCTGTAAGTGCAAATAAACAAACCACCACCGTTTCTGTAATAAACTGTAGGAAGATCTGGTTTTTTTGTCCGCCCATCGTTTTTCTAATACCAATTTCTTTTGCTCGCTTTAATGCGCGCGCCAAAGAAATGTTTGTGTAATTAAAACAAGCTGGTAATAAAATGAGTAAGGCAATAATACCAAAAACAATAAAACCAGATAACTCCCACTTAGGTCCGATGGCGTTACCTTCTTCACTGGTTATGATCTCGCGCAAAGGCATTAGTTCATATTCAACCTTTACATTTTTGTTTGCATACAATTCTTTCTCAATTTTTTTAAAGAAGGATTGAATATCCTCTTCTTTAAAATTTTCAGCTGCTAAAAAATAATTGTATTGTGCATTGTACTCATACCAATGTTGTTGGTCGGCCATATAGCTATTACCTAACGTAGAAAGCGAAACCAAAGCTTCAAAACTAAAATGTGTGTTTTTGGGATAATCTTTTAAAACCCCGGTAATAGAAAATATTCCTAATTCTTTAACTTCAACTGTTTTACCAACAACATGGGTATTTCCAAAAATTTTATTAGCGCACTTTTCTGTTAGAATAATAGAATAAGGTTTTTGTAATGCTTCCGCAGATCCATCGATTAAAGGAAAATTAAAAGTTTTAAGAAAGGTATCATTGGTATAATATCCTTTCATGTTTAGTTGGTCTTTACTATTTGCTATTTCGCCATAGAATGTATTAACTATGGGTACAGCCTGAGCAATACTGGCAATTTCTGTTTTCAGCTTCTCTTGTAAAAGTATAGGGCTCGATGCAAGCTCGCGTTCTTCTATTCCTTCTGTTCGCTTTGTAACAACTGTATAAATACGATCAGGGTTAGTATGAAAATTATCGGCAGAGCGCACATAGCCGTACATAGAAATAAGCAACAAACTTATCGACATGCCAATTGCCAGGCCTGCTATGTTTAAAATAGTAAAATAACGGTGTTGGTATAAGCTTCTAAAAGCAACCTTAATGTAGTTTTGTACCATGGCTATTGAAATTTGAGAAGATGAATAGTGGTGATGTTGTGCGTTTCTTTTTCTTTTCTTAACAGCATAAGAAAAAATTAACTGAAGCATGTGTTTCCAATATTGTTTGTTGGCATACGATCTTGATTTGTTTTTCAGATTAATAAAGAAAAGTTCTTCCATATCGCCCCGGAGGTCGTCTACATGTGCATTGCCACAAAACCAATCGAAAAGTTTTTGCGCTAGTTTGGGTGGTTGAGGGTTCATCTTGGAGAAAGTTTAATTTTTGCTTGCGCCCACAGTTGATCGCGCAAATTTTTTGTTTCTACTAATGCCTTTCTGCCGCTTTGTGTTAAAGCATAATACCGTTTGCTTCTTCCTCCTCGCTCGGCTGTGGCCCCGCCCGTCCACGAACTGAGAAATTTTTTTTCTTCCAGTCTCGTAATGGTTGAGTGTAAAGCCCCTATGCTAATGTTTCTGTCGCACTGTATTTGTAATTCTTGCTGGATGCTTACACCATAGGCTTCATCGCCTAAACAAGCAATAGCCAATAATACTAGTTCTTCAAATTCTCCTAGATAAGTTTTCATGTTGGGTTGTAACGCAAGAGGACTTTATTTGTTTCTATATTTCAGAACAAATGGCGTAGAAAAATTCCTTTTTTAAAACTGAACACAGTATCTGTACAAAACTGAACATCGTTAAAACCGAAACCTTCAAAAGAATATAAATTCGAAGAATTTCAACTTGGCTTGCCTTTTGTCGAAACAAATCTCTATGACGCAAAAATCGAATACTACCATTCTTATCCTTGTTGTGTTGGTTCTCTTTTTTCCATTGTGGATTGGCTTAGCCGGTGGATTGATTAGTATTTTAGCAGGTGTGTTTGGTATTGCTATTGGATTAATAGCTGGCCTGTTCGGCATTATCGTAAGTATTTTTGTAGGTATTGTAAGTGTTTTTACCTGGTCCTTTCACGATAATGATGGTTTTTTTTATATCGATGGAGAATCTGTTTTCTGGATGTTGGTGCTTTTCTCTTTGGGTTTAGCTTTGCTGTTCAGGCGTTTGAAAAACAAAAGAGCGGCCACTAAAACTTAACTCTTTAGTTTAAACTGTTCTACTTTTCTCTGAAAAATTTCTCTGTACGATTGGCTGATCGGTATAGACTTTCCGGCTATGCTAACACTTTCTTTGTTGTAAACATTAACAGCATTTACATTTATGATATACGAAATATGTACGCGTACGAAATTTTCCGGAAGGTGTTTTTCTAATTCTTTCATAGCGTACAGCCCCATTACTTTTTTATCTGTACAATAAAAAATAACGTACTCCTTCGCGCCCTGAATAAATTGTAGCTGCTTGATTTCAACTTTATGATGCGTGCTGCCGTCTTTAACAAAAAAGAATTCGTTGAATTGTCGCTCATTGTTTACAGAAACCTGTCTGCTTCTTAATTTTTCTATACAAAGATAAAAGCGATTGAAATCAAATGGTTTTAACAGGTAATCTACCACATCTAATTCATACGCTTTTAGTGCATGTTCCGCGTAAGCGGTTGTTAACACAGTTAATGGTTTTTGTTTTACGTTTTGCAGAAAATCTAATCCATTTAAATCTGGCATCTGAATATCTAAAAACAAAACATCTGTTTCGTTTTCTTTTAAAAATAGGGAAGCCTCCAGTGCATTTTTACAAGAACCTATTACTTGCATATCGGCTATTTTACTAACGAAATCTGCTAATAGCTGCCGCGCTAGTGGTTCATCATCCACAAGTAAACAACGCATCATCTTTGTACGATTAATTTTATACTATATATGTTTTCTCTTATCTCGAATTGTAACGTATGTTTTTCAGGATACAACAAAGAAAGTCGTTTTCTAAGATTACCTAAACCAAAGCCCGATTGAACCTGAGAAGCATCTGGCGCCACTATTATATTTTTTACTTCGTATTGTATTTCTTCTTCATTAATCGAAAGCTGTTGATGGATGAACAAACCCGGTTCATCTTCTCTGATGCCATGTTTAAAAGCATTTTCAAGTAAGGTTATCAATAGCAGGGGGGCTATCCATACGTGCTGAGGGTTTCCTGTTAGTTCAAATTTAAAATCTACTTTACTGTTAATCCTGATCGATTGTAAATCGATGTACGCTTGCATGAAATCTAGCTCTTGCTGCAGAAAAACTTTTTCCTTAATCGCATCATACATCATATACCGCATTAAATCCGAAAGTTTGATAATTACACCCGTTGCCTTATCCGATTTTTGGTGCACGAGATAATTGATGTTGTGCAATGTATTAAATAAAAAATGCGGATTGATTTGCGCCTTTAGGTAATTTAACTCAGCCAGGAGTTTTTCATTTTGCAATTGCTTTTGTTGATTTTCTAACCGAAATCTATCAATAGTAAACTTTACCAGGCCCCAAAAAACAAGAAACGCAAGTGTATCCCAAACAGTAGAAATAACACGACTTACTTCAACTGTTTTAAAATACACATCGCTACTGGCATATTGCGGGAAGACTATGTTTTCGGCTACAATTCTTGATGAAACTGTTACTACAAGTAACAAGAACAAAAAAGTGAAATACTTTTTGAATTGCTTTTGTAAAATATAAGGTTGAATCAAAAAGTAATGAAGATATGTGGCTGTTAGGGTAAACAATAAAGGAAAGCAAATGTATACGAAAGCCTTTTCTATGCCGGTGTATTCGTGAACATCGTAAATGCGATAGGAAACGTAAACCAACCAAAACAAAATATGCAAAGTAAAGAGTAAGAGATTATTTTGTTTGATGCGGTTCATGCAACTAAGTACGTAATTATTAACAAATTTGTTGATGATGAATCATCATCATTCATCTTCCTTTAGCAACGGTTGAAAAAACAAATGCATGTGTTGAAAATGTAAACCATTTGGTTGAATAAAGACATCAACATTTTTTTACCTGCGTATTAATCTTAAAAAACTATATGCGATATATCTTCATAGTATTATTGATGCTGCGTTTGTGTAGCGAAAGTTCAGCTCAGGGCGATACCGTTAAAGTAATGCCTGAAAAATGGATTGAGAAAAACCTGAAAGAAGGGAAATCTCAATATTTCATCTTCGTACAAAACAAATCGAATCCTAACAAAGTTTTTACTTTAGTTTGGCAACGCGAAGTAAAAAAATTAGCAGGGGGTAAGGTAGAAGTAAAACAGTTGTCTGTAAGTTCCGATAGCACGTTACGCTCAGAAGTTTATTCATTGGTAGACGCTCAAACTTTTCTTCCTCTTTACCACCAAACACAAAGCGCAAGACGTGGCAAAGAAGCCTATCTGTTTTCCGCTGATAAAATTATAGGTGCCGATTCAGTGGTTGATAACAAAAGAAAAGGATTTACACTCCAAACTAAGGAAACACCTTTTAATTGGGAGTTAGACATGGAAACACTTTGCCTGTTAGAATTAAAGGAAAACAAAACTTTTTATCTTACCTTTTATCATCCGGGTGGAGGTAAGCCAGCGTACTACGCGTATAAAGTTATCGGAAGCGAAAAAGTAGCTGCTGTAGGGGGTACGCCTATCGATTGTTGGAAATTACGAATTGATTATTCACCTGTGGCTCACGCAACTTTTTACATCACTAAAAAATCAAAAGAGTTACTAAAGATGGAAGAAGATTTCGGGCAAGGCGTGCGCTATAAAGTAAAGTTAGCCACGCTTGTTTCGATTAAGTAAAAAAAAAGACTGTCGGTCGACAGTCTTTTTCTTTTTAGTTTGATACTTTCTTTATGGTATACCTGTATCGTTTATCGGGAATGGGCCTTACCGGCCGATGGTGCTTTGTTTCGGCCTATTCGGCCCAGGTATTTAAATGCATCAACCATTAATATGGTGCCTGTTATGCCGGTGGCGCCTCCGCCCACTAATAAAATTTTTCCGAGTTCGTCATTTTTTCTACCAAGCATTAAACCTCCGGCAATGGTAACAGTGTAGCCAATGGTGGCAACGGCTATACCGCGTTTAAATTTTTTTTCAGATTGGCCCACGTTCAGCTGTATGTTGTTTACATCGGTGCGTAAGTCTAGAATTTGTTGTTGTAGTGTTTCTAATGTGGGCATGTTTTTTCTTGAGCTTGCGCATAGGTAGCGAAAACGATCAGAAGAAATGCAAAAACGAGTTTCATAAAAATTATTTGCCTTTAAGATAGTATACAGCGGGGTTATGTCCTATCAAAATTCTTTGTTATTGATCTAGCCATTGTTTAAATGCTGTGGCCCTGTCGCGGCTTACCACCAAAGTTTGCGCCTGTGGCTCTTTGGTTCGTATTTCTAAATTGGCGTTTGTTCCTTTTACTTCGGCAATAGCTTTTAAGCATACAATGTGTTTTCTGCTGGTTCGAAAAAACAAATCCGGGGGTAGTTGTTCTTCTAATTGTTCGAGGGTATAATCGGCAATATATTTTTTGTTTTCTTTTACAGGCAATAAGTAAACCGTTTTACCATCGGCATAAAACAGGGCTATTTCTGTAGTATCTATAAAAACAAGTTTGGTTCCTGTTTTAACCAAAAACCTTTGTTTGTATTTTTTACCGAGTATTTCTAGTGTTTTCTTTAACTCGGCAATTTCGCTTGTACCTACGCCTTGTTTTAAGCTCGAAAATTTTTGCAAGGCTTTAGAAAGTTTTTCTTTATTAACCGGTTTTAAAAGATAATCGATGCTGTGGTATTGAAATGCCTGAATGGCATACTCATCGTAGGCTGTGGTAAAAATTACGGGTAGGGTAGATTTTGTTTCTTCTAATATCCGAAAGCTTTTTCCATCGGCTAATTGTATATCTAAAAAAAGCAGATCGGGTGTTGTGTTTTTTAATGTTTCAATGGTTTCTGAAACAGAATCGGTTTGGCCAATACTGTAACGTTGGGTATACATTGTTGCACAAGCAAGGCCAATCTTTCTGCAGCCAGGGGTTCGTCTTCAGCTATGAGTATGTTCATGTGTTTCTACATTTAGCAAGGGCAAGCCCACTGTAAATTTTTCTTTTGTTTTCTGAATGAGCACCGGTTTATCCGATAAAAACTGATAGCGTTTGGTAATGTTTTGTAAGCCTACACGGGTAGACTCTTCTTTATCTTGTTTTTCGCGGATGGTGTTGCTGATGTACAGGTAATCTTCGGTATCGTACATGTCTATCACGAGTGTTTCTTTTTTAGATACAACGTTGTGTTTAATTACGTTTTCTACCAGCAGTTGCAAGGTAGCGGGGGCAATGTATTGTTGAAAAGCTTTTTCTGAAACGTGTTTGGTTACTTGCAGATTGTTGCCAAAGCGAATGTTAAGCAAAAACAAATACGCTTCCATAAAATTCATTTCTTCTTTTAGTGTTACAATTTTTTTTTCGTTGCCTGCCAGCAAATAGCGATAAACTAATGATAGCTGTTCGATAAATCTGGATGATGTATCTGGATCTTTGTACACTAATGTAGAAAGCACATTAAAACTGTTGAATAAAAAATGCGGGTTAATCTGGTTGCGCAATACCTGGAAATGTGCTTCGGCTGTTTGTTGTTTAAATTGTTCGGCTTGTAGTTGGGCTTCTTTTAGTTGTGTAATGTAATACACGATGGCATTTACACATTGCAAGAAAAGGTTTACTCTAAAACCAAAGGCCAATAACAAGGTAAAGTGTTTGGGGTTTGTTGCCAGTGGCATTTTTAAAACAAGATAAAGTAGTTCTAACGAAAGCCAAGAAACTACTACCACAATACCCACACTGCCTAAAAATTGTATAAATAAGGGATGTATTTTTCTTGTGCCCAACATTGGGTTTGCCGGTATGGCAAAAGCAAGCAATCGGTTTAGCTCCCACACACCTGTTACCACTATTGTGAGCACGAGTAATAAGAAATAATCGGGCGGGCTAAAATCGAAAAAGTTGTTTCCTACGGTAAACAAAATATTCAGAAATGAATAAATGCCTAATAGTAGAATAAAAACAAATCGGTAGCGGGTATTAAACACGGTGTAAATTTTTAATGAAGATAAACAATTGAAAGCCGGCCTTGCAAATGCGAAGACCGGCTTTATCCCAACCCCTCAATCCTTTACTTAGTCAAGATCTGGAAGTAATACCCTGTTGATAACGTGGATTACACCATTTGTGCCATTTACATTTAATAAAGTTGGTTGTAAGTTGGCCACGTTGGTTCCTCCGCTTGCACCTGTTACCGTTAGGTTTGTTAAGTTTATGGTTACATCATCTCCGTTTAATGTTCGTAAGGCTCCGTTGGTTAAGTCTGAAGAATATTTTCTGCTTGTGATTACGTGGTGCCTCAACACAGATGTTAAAACGTTGATATCAATTTGGTTAACGTTTTGCACTTCTAGCGCTGTGTATAATTGTTGGAATGCCGCATCGGTTGGAGCAAATACGGTTAAAGTACCCGGATTAGAAACAGCTGCTAATAAATCTGGCGTTCTGCCTTGTGTTCTGGCTAATGCTGCCACTAATTGAGTAAACTCATTTGGGTTAAACGATGTTGCAATTTGCGCAATGGTTAGCGTGGGTGGCACAATAACTTTATCTACAACATGTACAACACCGTTAGATGCCGATAAATTGGGTGTAGTTACTGTTACAACTCCGTTAATTTTTACCGAACTGCCTACCGATACAAAAAGTTGTTTGCCTTCTACTGTTGTATAGCCTTGGCTGGCCAGATCGGCAGCTTCTAATGCTGCTGTTGCTATTACGTGGTATTCTAAAATTTCACGTAGTTCGTCTTCATCCACATCATTTAAGCTGGTGGCTTCGAGGTCTTCTAATAAATCGTTAAAGGCTGCGTTTGTGGGCGCAAATACTGTAAAATTTCCGTTGCCACTTAGCGTTGTTACTAAATCGGGAAATTTAGTTAACGCAGTTACCAAAGTAGATAAGTTGGCGTTGCCTTGTGCCAGTTGCACAATGTTTTTTTGTGCATTTTCTTCGTCATCGCAGGCTACAGCTGCTGTTAAAAAAACGAGTAGCGTCAGAATAGTTTTAACTTTTCTGCTTGTG
>JAJTEH010000051.1 GCA_021298355.1 Flammeovirgaceae bacterium | reverse complement strand
CTCGATATGGATTCGCTTGTTCATCCTACTTTGTTTCGTGTGCTTTGTTCTTATCTCGATCAAGGTATTGCCATGTGGAATTTTCCTGTGTGGCAAAAAGGATTTTTAGAATCTATAAAAGAAATTGAACTAAACAGTTTCACCAGTTTCTTTCGTACCAAACAAGCCAGGCAAATTTTTCTTCAACCTCAAGTAGAAATTTCGGAGTTGTTAACCATGCTTGTAGGAGATGAAGATTTATTTGAGCAGTATCTGTTCGACCAGCAATTTGCTCATCAAGGTTGGTCGGGTATGGTGGCAAGCATTGAAACTTTACCGGAGTCGTTACTCGACAGGCGCGACATTAGTTTGCAAGAACTCATCACCTTCGAATTACTATTGGAGTTAGATGCACTTTACGATCATTTCGGAAACAACTGGAAACCCTTATCAAAAGGTATAACAGAAAAACCAATTGCTCTGTTTGCGCCCTCCACTTTATCAGAAGAAGATGAGGTGTTGTTAATTTGGCAAGAAGCATTCGAGTGGACGTACTACGATCAGGTTTTACAGGGCATTTTGCAGAAGAAAAAATGTACACCCAAACAATATGTAAAAAGTTTTCAGGCTATGTTTTGTATAGACGACCGTGAATGTTCTTTACGAAGATACCTCGAACAACTAGACACACGTTGCGAAACATTTGGCACACCCGGTTTTTTTGGTGTTGAATTTTACTTTCAACCCGAACACGGCAAATTCTACACAAAGCTTTGTCCGGCACCGGTTACACCTAAATTTCTAATTAAGGAAATTGATAATGATGAAGTACGTAAAAAAGATCTTCACTTTAATAAACAATCTCATTCTTTATTCAGAGGCTGGTTGATTACGCAAACACTCGGTTTTTGGTCGGCCATCAACCTCTTCATCAATATTTTTAAACCTTCCATGAGTCCGGCAACGGCATCATCTTTCAAACACATGGCTAAACAAGCCAAACTCACCATCGAAAATCAACATCCTGATGATTGTGAAAATGGTTTGCAGATCGGTTTTACTATTGAACAAATGACAGACCGCGTGGAAGCATTGCTAAAAAGCATCGGACTGATTGAAAATTTTGCACAGCTAGTCTACATTGTTGGGCATGGTTCCAGCAGCATCAACAATCCGCATTTTGCTGCTTACGATTGTGGCGCTTGTAATGGAAGGCCCGGTTCTGTAAATGCAAGAGTGATGAGTTACATGGCCAATCATGCAGCAGTAAGAAAACGTTTAGTTGAGCGTGGTATCATTATTCCGGCAGAAACAAAATTTGTAGGTGCTTTGCACGATACAACGCGCGATGAAATTCAATTTTTTGATGACAACAGTTTGTCTGTTCAACACAAAGCGGCACATCAAGCCAACGAATTAATTTTTCAATTAGCCCTCTCGCAAAATGCAAAAGAAAGATCGAGAAGATTTGAATTGATTAACACAAAAGAATCAGCAGAATCTATACATGAAAGGGTTAAGTTGAGAAGTGTTTCTTTATTCGAACCCAGGCCGGAGTTAAACCATGCCACCAATGCCTTGTGCATAGTTGGAAGAAGGCAATTAACACGCGGTGTTTTTCTGGATAGAAGATCGTTTCTAAATTCATACGATTACTCCATCGATCCAAAAGGAAATTATCTTTTCAACATTTTAAAAGCAGCCGCTCCCGTTTGTGGTGGTATCAACCTAGAATATTTTTTCTCGAGAGTGGATAACCAAAAATTAGGAGCAGGAACTAAACTGCCACACAATGTGATGGGATTAATTGGAGTTGCTAATGGCATTGAAGGCGACCTTCGACCAGGTTTACCGAGCCAGATGATTGAAGTACACGACCCGGTTCGTTTATTAATCTTAGTAGAACATCTTCCAGAAGTTGTGTTAGATGTTATCCAACGCAACGATGCCACCTACGAATGGTTTAAAAACGAATGGGTGAAACTCATCGTGATGAATCCGGTAACCGAAACGTTTTATTGTTTTCGAAACAAAGCACTAGTTTTATATAAACCTAATGAAATGCTAATGCCAAAAGTACAGGATATCAATACTATTCTTGAAACACACGAAGAAAATTTACCGGTTTACTTAATGGATTAACCTATGGAAAAAGTTATTAATATTTTCATTCTTATTCCATTGCTTGGATTTTTAGCAAGCTTGGTTATCCCTGCTAAAAAAGAAGAATGGTTGTCGCGTGTTGCTTTTGGCACAGCCGGATTAAATCTAATTGTTGTAACCATCTTTACGTTGTATTGGATTTTACAAGGCGCGCCTTTATTGAACATGAAAGACTTCGCTTTGTTTGTTGCAGATGGGTATGAGTTTTTTATTGATTTCTGTTATGATAAAATCTCAGTTGTCTTCTTGTTGTTAGGAGCCATACTAACCTTCCTGGTTACGATTTACAGCCGATACTATTTGCACAGAGAAGAAGGATATAAAAGATTCTTTAACACAGTTTTGTTTTTCTACCTCGGTTATAATTTGGTTACACTCTCGGGTAACCTCGAAACTTTATTTTTAGGTTGGGAAATTTTAGGCGTGTCTTCATTCTTACTCATTGCCTTTTACCGCGACCGTTACTTGCCGGTAAAAAATGCTGTAAAGGTATTTTCGATTTACAGAATTGCAGATGTTGGTTTGATATTGGCCATGTGGTTGAGTCATCATTTATGGTTAGAAAATATCACCTTCGCCAAACTAGCTAATTATGATTTGGTACACGAACATTTACAAAACCATACGTGGGTTGGTGTGGCTATTTCGGTAATGATTTTGTTAGCGGCTGCAGCTAAGTCGGCACAACTTCCGTTTTCATCGTGGTTGCCACGCGCTATGGAAGGGCCCACCCCATCAAGTGCCATTTTTTATGGTTCGCTCTCTGTACACATGGGAGTGTTCTTGTTATTGCGTACCTATCATTTTTGGGAACATCAAATTTCTATACGAATTGTAATTGCTTTAGTAGGGCTAACAACTGCGTTGGTGGCAACAGGCATAGCGCGTGTTCAATCTTCTATTAAAAGTCAGGTTGCGTATAGTTCCATCGCGCAAATCGGAATTATTTTTATAGAAGTGGCTTTAGGCTTTACCAACCTTGCGTTGTTTCATATTGCAGGAAATGCTTTTTTAAGAACGTATCAGCTTTTGGTTTCGCCATCCGTAGTTAGTTATTTAATACGCGAACAGTTTTACAACTTTAAACCTAGAGAACATACGGTAGAAGATTCATTACCAAAAAGAATGGAGCAAACGTTGTATGTGTTATGTTTAAAAGAGTGGAACCTCGACTCCTTTTTATACAAGCGCTTTTGGAACCCGTTAAAGTGGGCAGGCAAGCAGGTAAACTTTTTTACGCTAAAGCGCATTGTTGTTTTTGCTTTGTTTGTTTGTGCAATTGCTTTGCTTCTTTTAAGGTTCGAAACATATATAGATGCAGAAGTTATCCACGCATTGCCAACAGTGTTTGCTTTGTTCGGATTAATTTTTGTGCTGAAAGCTTTTACCGAACGCATTCATGTTCGTTTGAGCTGGACGCTCATCATCATCAACCATGTTATGATTGTATTGGGTGTTTCCTTTAACGAACACTTTACCAGTGGGCATAGCTTTATATACCTGAGCGGTATTTTTGTAAGTGGTGTACTTGGGTATTGGGGCTTTTTCCGGTTGAAACGATTTGAAGGAAACATAGACTTAGATCGTTTTCATGGTTATGTACACCAACATCCAAAAATAGCATTTGCTTGTTTGCTAGCTGGCTTAGGTTTGGCTGGCTTTCCTATTACACCCACATTTGTTGGCGAAGATTTAATATTCAGTCACATTCACGAAGATCAATTCTTCTTAGCCTTCTTAATAGCGTTAAGCCTGATCGTAAACGGCATAGCCGTTATTCG
This sequence comes from Flammeovirgaceae bacterium, assembly GCA_021298355.1. Taxonomy (GTDB): domain Bacteria; phylum Bacteroidota; class Bacteroidia; order Cytophagales; family Cyclobacteriaceae; genus Chryseotalea. The sequence continues at coordinate 7,591 of JAJTEH010000051.1, read as the reverse complement.
CATTTATGCACGGGTGTTTTTAGGCCCGCATGTTAAATCGGTTTACGACATGGCATATCGTTCTTCTTAATCATCAATAAAAAAATCATTATTAAAGATATCAACTATGAATAATCAATTTATTCCACAAGATGGTCTCGCTGGTTTTAAAGAAAACTGGCGTGTAGATGCCGTCTCCGGTTTCCTTGTATTTTTATTAGCCTTGCCTTTAAGTTTAGGTATTGCAAAAGCCAGTGAATTTCCTCCGGCAATGGGCGTGCTTACTGCTATGGTGGGCGGTTTGTTTGTAAGTTTCTTTGCGGGCTCTAAGCTAACCATAAAAGGACCTGCTGCCGGTTTAATTACCATTTGCGCAGGAGCTGTTACGGAGTTAGGCGGAGGTGAGCAAGGATGGAAGTTAGCACTAGGTGTAATTGTTGTAGCCGGTTTATTGCAAATTGTTTTTGGCCAATTAAAGTTTGGTGCCTTAACCGATTTTTTTCCGCCCTCTGCTGTACACGGTATGTTAGCCGCTATCGGTTTAATCATCTTCTCTAAACAAATACACATTTTACTAGGTATCGATCCGGCCTTGTTGAAAGGAAAAGAACCACTCGAGTTATTCGCCATGATACCGGAGTCTATTGCGCACGAAGATCCACGCGTAACGTTTATTGGGGTCATCAGTTTGCTTATCATTTTCGGCATGCCATTGTTAAAGTTTAAAGCCATCAAAAGAATTCCGGCACCTATGGTTGTGTTGTTGGTAACAATACCCATGGCAGCCATTATGGATTTTAAACATACGGAGCCAGCGTTCGACATGGTAAAGATTGGCGATTTCTGGGGAACTATTGGATTCAACGTTAGCTTCGAAGCCATCAACACTTTTGTTTTTTGGAAATATGTGCTGATGTTTTTATTCATCAATTCAGTTGAATCTCTTCTTACCGTAAAAGCCATCGATGGATTAGATCCTTTTAAGCGAACCTCCGATGCCAACAAAGATTTAAAAGCAGTAGGCGCAGGAAATGCTTTGAGTGGATTGTTAGGAGGTTTACCTATGATATCAGAAGTCGCACGCAGCTCTGCCAATGTAAACTTTGGTGGCAGAACGCGGTGGTGTAATTTCTTTCATGGTTTCTTTTTGTTAGTAGCCATGTTGCTATTTATTCCGGTTATTGAAATGATTCCTAACACGGCTTTAGCGGCATTGCTAATTGCAGTAGCTTATCGCTTAGCTTCACCAAACGAGTTTTTTAAAACTTATAAAATTGGGTCAGAACAACTAGTCATTTTTATAATAACCATTATCATTACTGTTTCAACTGATTTGTTATTAGGTGTAGCTGCTGGAATTATTGCTAAAATGTTTTTCCACGTACTCAATGGTGTATCGTGGAAGAATTTATTTAAAGCTAATTATGAGATAACAGAACGTGCAGGCGAAACACTTGTGAAGATAAAAGGCTCGGCAGTCTTTTCTAATTTAGTCGGCTTTAAAAATGCTTTTAAAACAATACCATCATCAGAAAAATTAGTGATTGATGTAACCGAAACTCATTACATTGACCATACCTTTATGGAATTGCTGCATCGCACAGAAGAAGAACACATACATGCAGGTGGCTCAGTAACTTCTGTAGGGTTTGATAGGTTCAAACCCATATCGAAACACCCATTGGCAGCTAGAAAATTTTCTGCCGAACAGCTTAATAAATGGGAAATCAAATTAAGTCCACGTCAATTAAACTTGCGCGATTTTGCAGAGGCTGATGATTTTCAGTTTAATCCGCAGCGGGTAAAAAATACAATAAAGTTTAAAGGTTTCCCGATATTAAAAGGAAACAAAATTTTAGTAGAAGAAAACGTATTAACAAAATATACCGAACACGATAGGATAGATGTATCAGACATAACGCTCAGCTATGGAGCCATGCAAGAAAAAGAAGAGATAGACGTTACCGTTATTCACATTTCTGAAATCGATATAAAAATTCCGGATTTTACCTTAGAACCGGAAGGCTTGTGGTCTAAACTATGGGAATTAACGGATGGAAAAGACATTGATTTTGAAAAGCATCCGGAATTCTCTAAAAAGTACTATCTGCGTTCAGAATCAGTTGCTGAAATACAATCTGTTTTTAATGATACCGTTATCGGATTTTTAACTTTCAGAGAAGCGATGCACATAGAATGCTACCGTAATAAATTATTGATCTATAAGAAACGATCGTTGTTAGATCCTTCAGAAATAAGTTTCGCGGTGGATTTTGCCGAATCATTTTTAGAAGTTTTGTATCGTTCGCAAAAAGCGCACAGTAAATAACAGGTATGCAACAACAGGTTTGTGTTTTCAGAAGCGCCCAACTTTTGATGTACACAGCCTGCTTGTTGTCGTGCTTTTTTTAGCTTTGTTTTATTTTTATTTAAGATTGATTTATGTTGAAATATATAAGCATACCCATTCTATTTCTTATAAGCTTGAAAGGAGTGGCACAAAAAGATATATCCTATCAGAACCATGGTTGGATCATGTATTTCGGAAATCATAAACTAACCGAAAAATTTAGTTTACACACCGAATACCAATTCAGAAGAGCAGATGGATTTAGCGATTGGCAACAATCGCTCACCAGAATTGGAATCGATTACAAGGTAAAAGATAACGTAACCCTTACAGGAGGATACGGCTACATTGTTACCTTTCCATATGGCGAGCAGCCCATTGCTGATAAATTTCATGAACACAGAATTTGGCAAACGCTTACCGTTACCCAACGTGTCGGCAGGTTTTATTTGAATCACCGGTACAGGTTAGAGCAACGTTGGTTGGAAGACCGAAAACAAAATCAAACTACACAGGAGTTTGAACACGATGGCTATACCTTTAGGCAACGTTTCAGATACAGATTTTTAGTAACACTTCCTATAACCAAACCAAATTTAGACCCCGGCTGTATTTTTGTTAGTGTATACGATGAACCCTTTTTGCAGTTTGGTAAAAATTTTGGTTTAAACTACCTCGATCAAAACCGATTATATGCAGCTTTTGGATATGTTGTAAATAGTAATTGTAATTTTCAGGTTGGATACATGAATCAGTATATCGTTAAGAGCAATGCCGAAAGAGCAGAAAGCAACCACACTATGCAAGTTGCCATTACCTATAATTTTGATTTCAGGAAAAAGCCGGAGATAAATTAAGGTTGATAAGATAAGACGAAATAAAAAAGCCGGAGAATTCCGGCTTTTTTGGTTTAGGTATAGATGTAAGGTTATTTTAAATCGTAACGTGCGACCAGTTTTCGCCAGTTTTAATGCGGTGAATCTGCATATCGCTTACGCCAAATTGCTTAGCAATTTCTTTTAGTTGAGTTTTACCTGCGGCAATTTTCTTTTTAATCTGCAACACTTTTGCAGCAGTAAGTTTGTAATTGCCCACGTGGTTTCTGTTAGGATCGCTAAGCGAATGTGCTTTTTGTCCTTCCAGTGTTACCCACTTTAAATTTTTAAAGTTGTTATCATCCTTTTTATAATTCAGGTGGATAACATAACGGTGTTTCTTATCAGCTTGCTTTAAGAAATGTTTGGCAACTAATCTGTGTACATAGTACGACATATTTTTTTCGCCAGATCGAATGGCAACTGCCGGATACCCGGAAATAAGAGATTGTTTGAGGAAGGCTCCTTCCTTTGGGGTTGTATCGTAACTGATTACTCTGCCGTAATTAGTAACGGCATACAACAATCCTTTTGGTGTTCTGCGCATGGGTAGTGGTGCTACCTTTTCGCCTGCTTGTAGTTTTATCATGAGTTGGGACTTTGGGTTAAAAATTCTAACGTATACATATAAATTTTAAAATTTAAGTTCTGGTAGAAACTTGTTTCGTTTTTCTACTTCGTATAAAAGTAAGCAACACCCACGCCATCAACAACAACAAATAGCCCAATGCACCAAAGGTTAGCGATATGTACGACTCATCTTTTTGTTTCCAGAAAATTCCGAACAACGCCCAAATAACAACTAAAGCAAATACAGGTTCGTTAAATTTTCTAGTTATCCAACCGGCAAGTACTGTAGCAACTCCCATTACTACGAAGGTCCACCATACCGGAGACAACAAACCGCCATCCCATCCAACAGATACAAGGTAAGCAGAAATATTGGCAATTGTGGCAACACATATCCAGGCAAAATATATAGTAAACGGTAGTTTGACAAAAATCAGCTCTGTAACGCTAAGCATGGCTACCTTTTTAATGCGAATAAAAATTTGTATCAGGCTAAGCAACAACAAGAGCATAAGCGTAACCGATATGGCAGTAAACAAATAATGCCAGGCCACTATCCAGCTAACGTTTAAGATACAGGTTAGCCAAAAAAGCCGGCATATCTCTAATACCACAAAACTATCGGCCTTTACCCAATGCACAATAATAAAGCCCGCAAGAAATAAATAGATAATGCCCCATATTGAGAAGGTTAATCCTGCCGGTGTAAATAAACTCGGATATAACTCAGAAACAGCGCCCGTAGAAAGCCCGTTAATGGGTAAGCCATTGGCTAGAGCGTTAACAAAAATTGTTAAGCCAAAAAGCAATGTACTTATACTTGCCAGCAAGTATGGCTTTTTCATAAACAGGTTTTAGGATTAAGGACTGAGCAATTTATAAATCTTTCGCTTAAACATGAAAAATATCTTTCGATATTCCTAAACACCATTTACCCCAAAGCTGTTGTTTCTTAGTTTTTCTTCTTGTAGCCTTGCTTTATAACAACTAAAAATTCCGTATGAAGAATACTTTTTTACTTGCGGCAATTCCCTGCCTGTTTCTGGCTGGGTGCCAAAATAAACCAGAGAAAGCCATGCCATCGCCTTACCCAGAAACCGCCAAAACCGATACGGTAGATAATTACTTTGGCACCGCTGTGCCCGACCCATACCGTTGGTTAGAAAACGATACCACACAACAAACGGCTGCCTGGGTAAAAGCACAAAACGAAGTAACGTTCGGCTACCTGAATAACATACCTTACCGTGATGCCATTAAAAAACGCCTCGAAAAAATATTTAATTACGAAAGGCTAAGTGCGCCATTTCAAGAAGGAGAATTCTATTATTTCTATAAAAACGATGGACTACAAAACCAAAGCGTACTGTATAGAAAAAAAGGAGAAGATGGTACAGCCGAAGTATTTATCGACCCCAATAAATTTCGTGCCGATGGAACCATATCGTTAGCGGGTTTAAACTTTAGCAAAGATGGCTCGTTGGCAACTTACAGAATATCAAGAGGTGGTGCCGATTGGACAGACGCCATCGTTATAAAAACTGCCGATAAATCGCTTGTAGAAGATACACTACGCAACATTAAATTTAGTGGTATAGCCTGGAAGGGCAACGAAGGCTTTTATTACAGCACTTACGATAAACCCAAAGGCAGCCAACTGTCAGAAAAAACACAATACCACAAATTGTACTACCATAAATTGGGTACTAAGCAAAGCCAGGATGTGTTAATTTTTGGCGGAGAAAAAACACCCCGCAGATACATTGGCGCTTACTTAACTGAAGATGAAAAGTATTTGGTGATAACCGCCTCTACCAGCACAACCGGAAATGAATTATATATCCAAGATTTATCCAAACCGGGTAATCCTATTGTACCCATCGTAAACAATTTCGATAACGACCATTATGTAATGGCTAACGATGGAAGTAAACTATATATCCATACCAATTTAAATGCACCCAATAACAGAATAGTGGTTACCGATTTTGCCAAACCAACACCCGAAAACTGGAAAGACTTAATTGCCGAAACAGAAAGTGTTTTAAACGCTTCTACAGGTGGCGGAAAAATATTTGCCAATTACTTAGTAGATGTTAAAACAGTTGTAAAACAATTCGATATGAGTGGTAAACTCGAGCGCGAAGTGCAATTACCCGGCATAGGAACTGCCGGAGGTTTTGGCGGTAAACTAGAAGATAAGCATTTGTATTATTCTTTTACTTCTTTCACTTTCCCTACTACTATATACAAATACGATATCGCCTCCGGTAAATCGGATTTGTACGAAAAACCCAAAGTAGATTTCGACCCCGAGGCTTATGAAACCAAACAAGTGTTTTACACCAGTAAAGATGGTACCAAAGTGCCGATGTTTATCGTACATAAAAAAGGTATCGAACTAAATGGCAAAAATCCTACGATGTTGTACGGATACGGTGGATTTAGCGTTAGCCTGCAACCATCTTTTAGCACATCGCGCATTGTATGGTTAGAAAACGGTGGCATATATGCACAACCTAATTTAAGAGGTGGTGGAGAGTATGGTGAAAAATGGCACCAGGCCGGAACTAAAATGAACAAACAAAATGTGTTTGATGATTTTATCGCAGCAGCCGAATATTTGATTAAAGAAAAATATACATCGAGCGACTACCTGGCTATTTCAGGAGGTTCTAACGGTGGGCTATTAGTAGGAGCCACCATGACACAACGACCAGACTTAATGAAAGTTGCTTTTCCGGCTGTAGGTGTGATGGACATGCTGCGCTATCATAAATTTACGGCAGGTGCAGGCTGGGCTTACGATTATGGAACCGCAGACGATAGCAAAGAAATGTTCGAATACCTCTATAAATATTCTCCGGTTCACGCCTTAAAACCCGGCACCAAATATCCGGCAACGATGGTTACCACTGCCGACCATGACGACCGTGTAGTACCTGCGCACTCTTTTAAGTTTGCAGCAACGCTTCAAGAAAATCATGTGGGCGATAATCCGGTGTTGATAAGAATTGAAACTAACGCAGGCCATGGTGCGGGAACTCCTATTTCTAAAACCATTGAGCAAGTAGCAGATCAGTATTCTTTTGCTTGGTATAATATGGGAATTGTGCCTCCTATCGCTAAAGAAAAAATGTAAGTTACCTTACCTAAAATTAAAAGCGGATGATTTTGTCATCCGCTTTTTTATTACCATTTAGTTGTTAAGAAAATTATTAAATCTATCTTCTTAATACGACAACACTTTTTCTATCGCCATTTTAATTCTTCCTTTCGGCAAAAAGTTTTCTTCGAGTGTTGGCGCAAAAGGTATGGCTGTATCTAAACTGGCTACGCGTAACACTGGTGCATCTAGTTGTTCGAAACAATGTTCGGTAATCCATGCGCTTATTTCAGCACCAATGCCTCCCGTTAATGTATCTTCATGCAAAATCAACACACGATTGGTTTTGTGTACTGTTGCTCGCACGGCTTCCTTATCCCAAGGCAATAGCGTTCTTAAATCAATAATTTCAATATTGTATTGAGGCTGGCTATCTGCTACTTCCTTAGCCCAATGCACACCCATGCCATAGGTAATAATGCTGCAATCTTTTCCTTCTTGTACTGTTCGGGCTTTTCCAATTTCTACGGTATAGTATTCATCAGGCACCATTTCTTTTAACGAGCGATACATCAGCTTATGTTCGAAATACATAATCGGGTTCGGGTCTTCGAAGGAAGCACACAACAAACCTTTAGCATCGTAAGGTGTAGAGGGATACACAATTTTTAACCCTGGTGTATGAAAAAACCAAGCTTCATTACTTTGCGA
>JAJTEH010000050.1 GCA_021298355.1 Flammeovirgaceae bacterium | reverse complement strand
AATACTTTTGTCTGCGCAGTGGATAATCCTTTTATATCAAATCCTTTTTTAAAATCGCCCGGATAACCGCCCGAAGCCATTACTACTGATACAGTATAATCGCTTGTGGCCACGTATTGCACCTGTTTTAATTTACCGGTTGCAGCTGCTTGTAAAAGTTCCAGCAAATCCGAATCAATTCTGCTCAATACAGATTGTGTTTCGGGGTCGCCCATGCGCGCGTTGTATTCAATCACGTAGGGCTTTCCTTTTACATTCATCAAACCGATAAATATAAAACCTTTATAAGTAATGCCTTCTTTCTTTAAACCTTGAATGGTGGGTATAATCACTTCGCTTTCTACTTTTTGTAAGAAAGCAGCATCAGCAAAAACAACAGGAGAAACAGAACCCATGCCTCCGGTATTTAAACCCGTATCGCCATCGCCAATTCGTTTGTAATCTTTTGCTTCGGGTAGGATGATGTAGTCTTCACCATCCGTCAACACAAAAACAGATAACTCAATGCCTTGTAAAAATTCTTCGATTAACACTGAAGCACTGGCAGCACCGGCAGCTAAACCATCTGCTTTTAAAACGATGGGCATGTTGCAGGTTTCTAAATAGCGCAAGCCTTCTGCAAGATTTTCCTTTGTAAACGTTCTTGCTTGTGCCGTGGGCACATGATGGCGCAACATAAATTGCTTTGAGAAATCTTTGCTTCCTTCTAATTGTGCACCCACTTTACCGGGCCCAACCATCGGTATGTGTTTTACCTGCGGATGTTGTTCGAAATAATCGCGGATGCCTTTTACTAATGGTAATTCGGGTCCTACAATAATCAAATCAATATTTTTTTCGATACATGCTTGTGCAAGCGCATCGAAGTTATCTGTAGCGATGTTCAGGTTGATGCCTTCTTGCGCAGTGCCTGCATTACCCGGAGCGATGTATACATTTTTGCAAAGACTGCTTTGTTTTATTTTATATGCGAAGGCGTGTTCGCGCCCTCCGTTGCCGATAATCAAAACGTTCATAGCCTGCAAAGATAGGCTATTTGCACCAATGGATTTTTGGAAATTGAACAAACGAATTTCTTATTATTTGAATTAACCAATTTCTTTTTTTAGGATAGATTTTAAAACATTATCTATCCTCGTTTTCAAACTTCTTTCTCCCCTCTCCAATGGAGAGGGGTTGGGGGTGTGGTCTTTTTTGAGTTGAGGATAGTATAATTTATAACACCAATAACTTGAATGGGCCGAAACAAAAAACCTCAATTAATAACTGAGGTTTTTTTATTTAATTTATCGAATTAAATCAAGGCGTATTAATCTCATTAAATGGTTCGGTGGATGGGTCTGTCCAGCTCATCGGATAATTTTTATCCAAAAACTCTAGAGAATCGGTTGTAAGGTACAAGGGTCTGAAAGTATCTATCATCACCGCTAACTCGTGTGTTTCTTTAGCGCCAATACTTTTTTCTACTGTGCCCGGATGTGGCCCGTGTGGTAAACCACCCGGATGCAAAGTAAACGAACCTCTTTCTATGCCTCTTCGGCTCATGAAATTTCCTTCGGCATAATACAATACTTCATCGCTATCAATGTTGCTGTGGTTGTATGGTGCCGGAATAGCCAGCGGATGATAATCGAACAAACGAGGTACGAAAGAGCAAATCACGAAATTACGCGTATGAAAAGTTTGATGCACCGGAGGGGGTTGATGAATGCGACCTGTTATCGGTTCGAAATCATGAATTGAAAAGGCATACGGCCACAAAAATCCATCCCAGCCAATTAAATCTAGCGGACTGTAATCATACATGTAATGATGCAAATAACCTTGCTTTTTTATCTTCATTAAAAATTCTCCTTTGCTGCGGTCTGTAATTAGTTCGTGAGGTGGACGAATATCGCGTTCGCAAAATGGTGCGTGTTCTAACAACTGCCCTAATTCGTTGCGGTAGCGTTTTGGAGTTTCGATAGGAGTGGGCGATTCGATGATTAACAAACGCAACGGCCCGGCATCAAATTCGAATTTGTAAATCACCGTTCTGGGTATAACAACGTAATCGCCTTGCTTCACATCTAATTTTCCGAATTGCGAAATCAACGTGCCGCTACCATCGTGGATGTAAATGACTTCATCTCCTTCTGCATTTTTGTAGAAGTAATCCATCTTTCTTTCTTCGGGCGAACAAATTGAAATGGAGCAATCGTTGTTGGTTAACAAAACTTTTCTGGCGCTTAAATAATCTTTTCCGGTGGTTGTAACTTTAGATGTATTCAAATGCGTTTGGCGCAAGCTGTAATCATCAATTCGTTTGGGTCCGTATGGCTCTTGTTTAACAATGCCTTTTATGCGCGTGGGCGCATTAATGTGGTATAAATTAGAATAAATACTGGAGAAACCTTCGGAGCTTACCAATTCTTCTTTGTATAAAGAACCATCCGGTTGGCGAAATTGTGTGTGGCGTTTGGGAGGAATCTGGCCTAGTCTATGGTAATACATACTATTCGATTTATGGAGCTACGTTTTTATTTAGAATGAAGCATTAAAATAAACAATAAAGTTTTAAAATGAATAATATTAATGGATATGAAATATTTTTACGTAGTACGATACAAATAGACTATATGAAAAAATCAAGTTTAAATACTACTCTTAGCCGATTGCTGATGTTGACTGGCTTGTGTTTTTTAATGGGTGCTTGTCAACTCGGGCGTTTTGTTTTCTACAATTTTGCGGATATTAAAGATCATAAAAAGTTTCAGGCAAGACCATTAACAGCCAGCGCAAAACCATTTCAATTTTATACAACAGAAAAGGGCAAAAAACCTAACACAATCGATAATGTTCCTTTTAGTAAGTATTTAGAAGATAATCACACGGTTGCTTTTTTAATCATTCGAAACGATACGATACAATACGAACACTATTTTGATCGGTACAACAAAGCGAGTGTTGTTCCTTCCTTTTCAATGGCTAAATCGGTAACTTCTATTTTGATAGGTTGCGCCATAGATGATGGTTTAATTCAATCAGTAGATGAACCCATTACAAACTATATTCCCGAATTAAAGAAAAACGGATTTGATAAAGTAAGCATCAAACACGTGTTGCAGATGACTTCCGGAATAGATTTTAATGAAAGCTATTACAATCCTTTTGGCGATGCCGCTTCTTTCTATTATGGTAGAAACTTAAGGAAGCAAATTGCGAAGATGAAATTGGCCGAAGAACCCGGTAAAAAATTTGCTTACGCCAGTGGTAACACACAGTTACTCGGACTTATACTTGAGCGTGCTTTACAAAACAAAACGGTTACACACTATCTGCAAGAAAAACTGTGGACTCCACTGGGTATGGAGTACGATGCTTCGTGGAGCATTGATAAAAAGAAAAATGGATTAGAAAAAACTTTTTGTTGCCTAAATGCCCGGGCACAAGATTTTGCGAAAATTGGAAGATTATATTTAAACAAAGGAAATTGGAACGGTCAACAAATTATTTCACCATCGTGGGTTGAACAATCTACAAAATTGGATACAACAGAAGGAAGCATCGCGAATTACCAATACCAATGGTGGATGCCAACTCCCGGTCAGGATTTTATGGCCGAAGGAATATTAGGACAATTTGTTTATGTTAATCCTGCGAAGAATTTAATTATCGTTCGCTTAGGCAAGAAAACAGGCAAAGCAGATTGGTGGCCGATTTTCACTTCGTTGGCAAAAGTTTATTAGTAGATATTTAAAAATTGATTTAGTTAAAATCATTGATGCTTTACAATCAATTCCTGAGAATTACATTAATTATTTTAAACTGTTCAATATTTGTAATGTGTAATCTCTTCATTAACGTTAAGATTAAATATCATTAGATATTTCCTTCGATTATCTCAGAGGCACATATAGATGACTCTAATGAGAATTATGTTCTTAAAAATGTAAAAAGTGAACATTTATTTCTATTTAAACGATTTTGATTCAGATAAAAAAAATCAAAATCAGAAATTAGGCTGTGATATGTAAAAAAATAAAATTCCATTCTGCTTATTATAATTAAATTGCAGTGAATCTAAAAAAGTAAAAAACTTTCAACTTTCATCAAATGACGCTTCCTTCTGTTTTTATATCTTATAATCCAAATTCTGACATTGAGCAAACACTTGCAGTAAGGCTACATACAATAGGTGCAGTTCATGGTTTTACTATGTTGCTACCTGAACGATTTGGTTTTAGTAAATTACCAACAAATGAAACGAAGAGCAGAATTTTATCTGCTGATTATTTTATACTTTTTTCTTTAACAGCTTTAAGTACTACTGTACTTGAAGAAATTAAAATAGCAGCAACTAAACTTCATGACAAATCTAAAATTCTAGTTATCTATGATGTAAAGGTTGGGAAGAACCTTACTGGTACTGATAACTTCACTGAAGTTTATATAAATAGAAGTTCACCAATTGATTTGATTCTGAGTGAAATTATATCAAAAGTAAGAAGCATTCAATCAAGAGTAAATAACGATAATGGATTCCTTTCTGTTTTAGGGCCAATTCTTCTCACAGGTGTGGCCTTGTTTGCACTTTCAAGCATTCTTGATTCAAATGATAAACCAACTAAACCTGCAAAAAAGCAGAAAAGAGTTGCGAAGAAAATTAGAAAGAGTGGTAAAAAAGTAAGAGGCTAATGCATAGAACTGCTGTTATAGACAATTCCACCTTAGTCTATCTTACTAAATTAAAAAATCTTAAAATTTTTGACTCTCTTCGCTTCCTTTTTCAGCAAGTACATATACCACAGGAGATTAAAAATGAATACGAAAAAAATCAAAGCCTAGAACCAAATCGTGTATGGATATTAGAAAGATTAAAGCCAAACTATGGTTTTTATTCTTTTTGCACACGTTATGATATTGTGGTACTTACAATGGTTAACGGAAAGAAAGATATTGATAGAGGTGAAGCCGAAGTTTATGCGCAACAAAAAAAAGTGAATGCGCATTATATAATTTCAGACGATATAAAATTTCATAAAGCAATAAAGGCTGTTGATAGAAATGTAAAAATTTTAACTATACTTCACATTATTGCTATGTTAGACATCCGAGAACTACTTGTTAATACAAATGAGATAATAAAAACTTTGCATTTGCATTATAAATTTAAAAGCAGGCAATTACGCTCTGCCTATATTGAGTCCGCAAATGAATTGGGTTTAGATTTACCAAAAAGTAAATTGAACTACAGATGTAGTTTCAAACAATTAGGATTAAATTAACATAAACTGTTCAACATTTTTAGTGTTAAATTACTTCACTAATGTTAGGAATATAAATCTCACGGGATAACTTACACGTTACAAATTCGTTAGAGCATAGCTTATAAATTGTAACTCAATAATTATTGTACCAAATCTATATTATTAGGAATTAAAAAAAATACTTAAGGTTTAATGGTTTCATTTACCGGCCCCAACCAACGTTCCATATATAGGCCTTTAGGATCGTATTTTCTTACCTGACTTTCTGTATTGAAGTATCTATCTTCGCGTGGGTCGTTGCCAACACCGGCAATGTATGCCCAGTTTAGCCAATTGCTGCATACATCGTAATCAATCAATTGACTTTCGAACCAGGCTGCGCCCCAGGTCCAATTCACTTTTAAATCTTTGGCCAAGTAACAGGCTACATTTTGTCTGCCTCTGTTGCTCATAAAACCGGTGTGCAATAACTCACGCATGTTGGCATCGATAAAGCGCTCGCCCGTTTTACCCAAACGCCACCGCTCAAATTTCTCGATGTCATTCTGCCAAGTGTATTTCTTATTGTGAATACCGTTTTTAAAGAAGATGGCATTCCCATACTTTTTAGCGGCAAAGCGAAAATAATCGCGCCACAGCAATTCAAAAATCAACCAATAGGTAGAATCATTTTTGATTCTTTTTTCTTCAAACTTTTTTACCTCTTCATATACATAACGCGGAGATATACTACCTACAGCCAGCCAGGCAGATACTTTAGATGAATACGCTGTTCCGATTAACTCATTACGGGTTTCTTTGTACGTAGTAATGCGTTCATCTTCCCAAATGTATTGTTGCAAGTGTTGTATTGCAGCAGATTCGCCACCCCGAAAAGGATAAGCTGTACGTATATCATTTTTCGGTTGCGGTATGTCCCAATCTCCGAGAGAGGGGATAGGGGTTGTTTCTATTTTAAAATCAAAAGGAATAACATCAGGCACAGGAAAGGATTGGCGTACGGTGGCTTCTTGTTCTGCTTCTTTTCTAAAGGATGTAAAATTTTCGGGCAAGCGATGGATGGGCCAGGGAATATCGTTCAACTGATAAAGTGTGTTTTGCCAATAGTAATCTATCGGTACTTGTACTTTTTTTAATTCTTTTTCAGTGCGTTCGAAGTCTTGTAATTCTTCTGCTGTTACCGCAGTACTCGCCACCACGTGTTGAATGTTGTGTTCTTTTACTAGGCTACGTATGATTTCACTCGGTTCGCCTCGCAAAACCAATAAATTTGCTTGCTTTGCTTTTACTTGTTCTTGTAAATCAGTCAAGGATTCCAACAAAAACTTTAACCGAAATGCGCCTGCTTTAGGAAAACCCAGCGGATGTTGCCTGAACCAACGTTCAGGTATAATATAAACTGGCAAAACAGCGCTTGCTTTTGTTGCGGCTTGCCAAAGCATTTCGTTATCGTGGAGGCGCAGGTTATCGGTAAACCAACACAGCACTCTTTTTCCTTTCATATCTTACAAACCCATCCTAACCAAATTGGTTTGTAACAAGCACGATTAATTTTAGCGGTTGTTCTCTGTCATTTTCTCGGCACTATCTGCAATGCGCAATTGTTCAATGAAATCATCGATTTCGCCATTCATTACAGCCGGAAGGTTATACACCGTGTAGCCAATGCGGTGGTCGGTAACACGACTTTGCGGATAATTATAGGTTCTGATTTTTTCTGAACGGTCGCCACTTCTCACCAACGATCTGCGGGCTGCACCCATTTCTTTTTCTTGTTTCTCTACTTCCATTTCGTAGAGTTTTGTTTTCAGCATTTGCATGGCGCGTTCGCGGTTGCCATGTTGAGAGCGTTCCACCTGGCACGTTATAACAATACCCGTAGGTTTGTGTGTTAACTGCACTTTGGTTTCTACTTTGTTTACATTTTGTCCGCCTGCACCACTGGAGCGTGCGGTTTGTATTTCAATATCGGCCGGGTTAATCACAACATCGCCAACTTCATCTACCTCGGGTAAGGCAACTACAGAAGCTGCAGAAGTATGCACGCGACCTTGTTGTTCGGTTGCCGGTACACGTTGTACGCGATGAACACCTGATTCAAATTTGAATAACCCATATGCGCCATCACCTGAAACAGAACAAATAATTTCTTTGTAACCTCCTACTGTACCTTCAGTAAAATCGAGGGCTGTCATTTTTAATCCACGCCTATCGCAAAAGCGTTGGTACATGCGCCATAAGTCGCCAGCAAAAATAGAAGCTTCATCGCCCCCTGTACCTGCTCTTATTTCCAACAAAACATTTTTGTCGTCATTCGGGTCTTTTGGAATGAGCATTTCTTTCAGTTCTGCATCCAGGCTTTCGATCTTCGGCTCTAAATCATCTAATTCCATTTTAGCCAACTCGCGCAATTCAGCATCTTTTTCTTTCTCTAATACTTCTTTGGCTTGTTTTTGATGTGCAATCGCCTTGGCGTATTCGTTGTATTTGACAACAATTTTTTCGAGGTCGCGGTATTCTTTGCCGAGTTGCGAGAATTTCTTAGCGTCATTAATTAATTCTGGTTGAACCATTAACTGACCCACTTCTTCGAAACGCAGCTTTATTTCTTCTAATTTTTCAATCATACAAGTAAAAAGTTTGCAAAATTAATCAATCGTAAGCACTAATGAATAGCCCAAGCACAGTAGATTTGCAACATGCGGAAATTATGGATTTTACTGTTGATAACTGTTGCTTGTGGTCCTGGCCTTACAGAAGAACAAAAAAGAAAAATTAAGGCCGAGATGGAAGCAGGCCAGGTAAAACGGGTTAGCGAAGCTGCTATTCTGGAGGCAGCTATGCTTCAGGGAAAAAATCTGGTGGACTTAGCTAAAAACTCAGGTAAAGCAAAAACACAAAACGAATTTGGCAAAGTTGAGATGCTTTATCAAAAACCTAACTACGCCAGCGAAACCGAAAGCATGGTTTGGGAAGCGTTAAAAACACAAGCATCGGGCGAAAATGTTCAGAAACTCGTTGCAGACACAATACTATACACCGCACCTGTTTGGGGAAAAAGCAAAACAAATCAAGACAGTGTTGTAGCCGTATGGCGAGTGGCTTTATCTAAAAAGCAACTTGTTCTAAAACTCTAGCGCAAGAGATGGCAAAATTGCATACACAAAACGTTACAACGGTACCTCAATGGGGTACACTGTTTTTCGAATCGAAACAAAATACTCTTTATACATGATAAGCGAACAAGATATTAACGCAGCGCACGAACGCATTAAACCTTTTATACATCGTACACCGGTTTTACAATCGAATTATATCAATCAATTAGCCGAGTGCGAAATTTTTTTTAAGTGCGAAAATTTTCAGAAGGTTGGAGCTTTTAAAGCGCGTGGTGCAATGAACGCTGCTTTACAAATTCCGAAAGATGTTTTACAAAATGGTATAGCTACACACTCTTCCGGTAATCATGCGCAAGCTATTGCGCGGGCAGCTTCCATTTTAAAAGTTCCTTCTTTTATTGTGATGCCTAAAACAGCTCCGCTCATCAAAAAGAATGGTGTGTTAGGGTATGGTGGAAAAATTTTTGAGTGCGAACCCACCTTGCAAGCACGCGAAGAAACACTGGCTCAGGTTATCCTTAAAACAAAAGCAACAGAAATTCATCCTTTTAATAATGAAGCGGTGATAGCCGGACAAGCCACTGCTTGTAAAGAGTTATTAGAAGATGTAAAAACCCTCGAGGTTGTAATGGCTCCCGTTGGCGGTGGTGGATTGTTAAGTGGCACAGCTTTGGCAGTGCATTATTTAAATCCATCTATAGATGTTATTGCAGGTGAACCAAGTGGTGCCGATGATGCTTACCGTAGTTTAATCAGTGGTAAAATAGAACTCTCTCAGTCCAATACTATTGCAGATGGTTTGCTTACAAATTTAGGAACGCTCACATTTCCTATCATACAAAAGCATGTAAAAGAAGTAATTTGTGTAAGCGATGATGAAATCATACAAGCGCTACAATTGGTATGGGAGAAACTGAAAATCATCATCGAACCTTCGTGCGCTGTGCCTCTAGCTGCCTTGTTAAAAGAAAAAGAAAAGTTTAAAAAGAAAAAAGTTGGCATCATCCTTACAGGAGGTAATGTAGATCTTGCTAAACTTGTGCCTTATTTCAAATAACCATGTCGTTTCAACAACCTGTTACACATATTCAAGGTGTTAGTCTTTTATCCATTATAGAAGAGTTTGGTTCGCCTGTGTATGTATATGATGCCAACAAGATAATCCAGCAGATACAATCTTTAAAAAATGCTTTTGATGGCACCGATAATACCATCAAGTTTGCAGCTAAAGCATTAACCAACGTTCAGGTACTGAAACTGATGAAACAAAATGGTGTAGGTGTAGATGTTGTGTCTTTTAATGAAGGTAAAATGGCCGAACTGGCAGGTTTTCTACCCGAAGACATCATGCTTACACCCAGCAATGTTTCGAGAGCTGAGTTACAAGCTGCGGTTGAAACGGGTTATCAATTAAACTTGGATAGCATTCCTGCCATAGAAACCTTCGGACAATTATATGGCCCAACAAAGAAAGTTGCGGTACGAATTAACCCTGGAGTGATGGCCGGAGGAAACTATAAAATCTCTACAGGCCATAGTCAATCTAAGTTTGGTATTGCCATTCAACAATTACCTGAATTGCTAACTATAGTCGACCGTTATAAAATCAACATCAATGGTTTGCACGTTCACACCGGAAGTGAAATAACAGATGTAGGTGTATTTATGCAAGTGGCTGATATTTTACTCAGCACAGCCAATCAATTCGATCAACTTGAGTTTATTGATTTTGGAGGTGGATTTAAAGTTGCCTATAAAGAAAACGATCGTGTAACAGATATTGATTTATTAGGGAAATCATTAGTAAAAAAGTTTAATGATTTTTGCCTTCGTTATGGTAAAAAATTAAAGCTTTATTTGGAGCCCGGTAAATTTCTAGTAAGCGAGGCAGGTTATTTTCTCACTACCGTAACAGTTGTTAAGCCAACGCCAACTATTACGTTTATTGGTGTTGATTCTGGCTTAAACCATTTGATACGCCCTATGATGTACGATGCCTACCACCACATCATGAACATAAGCACTACACAAGCCGAAACAGCAACCTATAACGTGGTGGGTAATATTTGCGAAACTGATACTTTAGGCGCAGAAAGAATTTTGCCTATTACCAAAGTTGGTGACATCCTTTCTTTCTATAATGCTGGCGCGTACGGATTTACCATGGCTTCTAACTATAACGCGCGGGTACGCCCTGCCGAAGTATTAGTTGAAAACGGAAAGGCTCGCTTGATTCGCAGACGTGAAAACTTAGATGATTTACTGCGAACACAAATTCTATAAACACGCGTAAACTTATTTTAACGGTAAAGCGAATGGTTTTGCTTCTTCGCAAATTCGCTTTATGAAAACAACTTCTCTTCTATTACTTCTATTGATTTCTTTTGTGGGCTGGTCGCAACAGAAGAACACAAAAGCACCTGTTAAGCAAGTGCTAACGCATTCCGTGTATGATTCATGGAAAGAAATTCCATATAAAAGTATTTCTCCGGATGGTTCCTACGCTGCCACCATCATCAACCCGCAAGATGGAGATGGCAAGGTTGTGATTTACAACCTGAAAAGAAATGTTCAAGACAGCATTAAACGAGCAGCTGAGTTTAATTTTTCATTTGATAGTCAGTATGCCATATTTAAAATCAAACCTGAGAAACAAAAAGTAAAAGACTTACGCAGGCAGAAAAAGAAAAAAGAAGATCTTCCGAAGGATTCTCTTGCTATTTTTTCTCTTGCCGAAAGAAAAGTAGAAAAGATCAGCAACATTCGCTCCTACAAAATGCCTGAGAAAGCAGGAGTTTGGGTAGCGTATTTGCATGAAGCATCTAAAGAAGAAAAAAGTAGTGCAAAGCCGGATACTGCGAAATCAAAAGTTCTGAAACCTAAAAAAGTAAAGAAGAATTCAGATGAAAATGGATATACTTTAACCTTACACAACTTACAATCTAAACAAAAAGTAACGTTTGGTTATAGTAAGGATTATGCTTTTGCCAAATTTGGTCAGGGTTTGTTGTTTACCACAACCGGAAACGACAGCACATTAAAGCCTGGTGTGTATTGGTACGATTTAAAAAATAATCAGCCCACATTATTATTGGCTGGTCATAAAAAATATTCTTACAAAGGTTTATCCATCAGCGAAGATGGCACACAAGTAGCCTTTTTAGCAGACACCGATACAACCAAAAAACAAATCAAATCCTTTCAACTTTTTCATTGGCAGAAAAATAAACCATCGGCTGTGGCAGTCGCAGCAGAAAAAAGCAACGGTATTCTGGCTGATTACTTAATTAGTGAAAACAATACGCCTACCTTTTCTAAAGATGGTAGCAAATTATTTTTTGGCGTTGCTCCTAAACCTCTTTTACAAGATACTACCAAACTAGACGAAGAAATTGTAAAAGTAGAAGTGTGGAATTGGAAAGACTCTGTGTTATACACACAACAAAATGCTCAATTAGAAAATGAAAAGAAAAGAAGTTATCAGGCTGTTTTTCATGTTGGAGAAAACAAAATCGTAACACTTGCCTCTCCATACATTCCATTAATTGTACAAGGTGCTGAAGGCAATGCCAACATTGCTTTAGGTATTAGTGATAAACCTTATCGCTGGAGCGATTTTTACGATATCAGTGGCCATAACGATGCCTATTTGATTGATGTTAAAACAGGAGCATCCACGTTAATATTTACATTTTGGTTTAGTGCAAAAGATACAAGTTGGTTTGCATACGATAATCTACAAGGAAAAACCGTTAACCTCACACAATCTATTCCTGTAAAATTTGCTGATGAAGAAGATGACCACCCTGATTACCCGGGCGCCTATGGTTTTGCAGGTTGGTTAGAAAATGATGAAGGTATTCTGCTATATGATCGCTACGATATTTGGTTTGTTGATCCTACACAAAAACGCAAAGCTATCAACTTAACCAACATCGGCAGAAAAGAGAAAATTGTTTTTCGCTACATCCACCTTGATCCAGAAGAAAAATTTATTTCCTCTAAAAAGAATTTGTTGCTTTCAGCATTTAATGAAACAAACAAAAGTGCAGGCTACTATCAACTTAATGTTGCTTCAAACACAGTAAAAAAATTGATAAGTGGCGATTATCGCTTTGCCGGTGTGCAAAAAGCAAACCTGGCTGATAACATTTTATTCACCCGAGAAAGTTTTATTGAGTTCCCCGATGTGTGGACAAGTAATTTACAATTTCAAAATCCGGTTAAATTATCAAACGCAAATCCTCAGCAAAAAAATTATGTGTGGGGTAATGTATCGTTAGTTAATTGGGTGTCATTAGATAACGTACCTCTACAAGGTTTGCTTTACAAACCCGAAAACTTCGATCCTAAAAAGAAATACCCTATGATTGTGTATTTCTACGAAAAGGAAAGTGAAAATCTTCATCGTCATGTAGTTCCATCGCCAACTCGAGCATCTATTAATTATACTGTTTACACCAGCTCCGGCTATTTGGTTTTTGTTCCCGACATCGTGTACAAAATTGGATATCCTGGCGAAAGTGCACACAATTGTATTTTACCGGGTGTGAGTAGTTTAATCGCGCAAGGATTTGTAGATGAAAAAAGAATTGGCATTCAAGGACATAGCTGGGG
>JAJTEH010000080.1 GCA_021298355.1 Flammeovirgaceae bacterium | reverse complement strand
CAGCTGCTGGAACTGATGCCCCACCTTCCATTGATGTAATCAAGTTGAAGGTATAAATTTTCATATCTGTAAAGGTTTTAAATACATCTTTTACATAAATGTATTTTGCCTTAGCATCTGCTTTAATTGCATAACGAGGCTTTTCACCTTTAAACTCTTGCCCTGTTTCTTCCGCCTTATCTTTATTTCTCATATAGATAGCATTTAATTCAGTAGCAGATATTTGAATCCAGTCTCTCAATTGGTTATTTACAGAATCTAAAGGAACACCTTTTTGAGGTTGAAACTTTAATCGTTCTGCTTCAGAAGCGTCTAGATATCTTGGTAAATCTTTTATCTCAACACCAAAGCTAGATAAACCACCAAATTTTTTAATTTGGTCAGCGTTAAATTTAACGCCATACTTTTCGCTCATTTTTGCTAAAGTATTAGTTCTAGCTTCACCATTTCCTACTCCAAAAAACGCTCTACCAATATTATCTACTGTAATTAATACAGTATTTTCTGGTAATGTTTTATCAGATACTGATGATGGTGGATCCACTATCACCGGCTCTGCCATACGAAATGATGCAGTAAGCATGAAAAAGGTAACCAATAAGAACGCTAAATCCACCATTGGAGTCATATCTATGCTCGGTGCATGTTTTGCTGGTTTTATTTTTGGCATGACTTATTTTTTAGTTACTAATTAATAGATGAAATTTATTTCTTAATTCCATAACGGTCCCGATAGCTATCGGGATGAAAATTATTTTCCTGAAGTTTGGAATTCTTGGATAATTGAGAAACCAGCTTCATCCATTGCATAAGTAATTTGATCTACACGGTTTGAGAAGAAGTTGTAGAAAATAATAGCTAACGCAGAAGATAAGATACCTACTAATGTATTTACTAAGGCTTCAGAAATACCTGTTGCTAAGGCTGCTGTATCAGGAGTGCCAGCTGCAGCTAAGGCACCGAAGGCACGAATCATCCCTACAACCGTTCCAATTAAACCAACTAATGTACCAATAGAAGCACAAGTAGAAATAACGCTTAAGTTTTTAGATAACATTGGTAATTCTAATGCAGTCGCTTCTTCTAATGCTTTAGAGATAGCTGCAACTTTAGCTTCTTTATCCATAGTGTTATCGTTTTGTACGAATTGGTATTTCATCAAACCTTCACGAACAACATTTCCTAAAGAACCTTTTTGTTTATCGCAAGCTGCAATAGCTCCGTCAAAATCTTTCGCAGAAATTAATTCTTTAATTTTAGCTACAAATTTATCTGTGTTACCAGCACCGTTTGCTTTTTGAATTGTAATTAAACGCTCAAAGAAAAAGCATAATACTGTAAATAATGTTCCCAATAAAATTGGTACAATAAACCCACCTTTGTACATGATACCAAAGAAATTGTGAGGATGTCCTTTTTCCGGACCTTCAGCATCAAAGTTAGCTGGATCACCTAATACAAATTTATAAACTACGATACCGATTACTAAACAGATAACGATAGCAATTGCTGAAACGATTAATGGAAAACCGCCTGATGTTTTTTTGTTACTCATAATAGTTGTTTTTTTAGTTAGTTTCTAGTTTTTAGAATGACGCCAAACATAATAAAAAGGTTTTTAAATAACAATATTCTAATACTATCTTTTTGTTAATGTTTGGTAACCTTTCTTTTTGTTTAATACGCTCAATCTACCACAAATATTGTCAAATATTGTTTAATTAAAACAGCGATTTTGTAACTGGTTGGTTTTGGGCAATAAGTGGTTAAGAACTAAGCCGTTTTTTCCTCAACTTCATACCGCCCCACGCAGTTACCGATTGATCGCTGAATTCAATCGTATCTATTGCACCCATATGGTGAAAAATTTAATTCGACACAAGGTCGGCATTTATTAAGTAATAAAAAAATCTTATCACCCTAATGCATAGTCTGGGTTGAAAAAACAAATCAATTGTTGAGCAAGTAAAAACAAATACAGGAGATTCGAAACAAGTAGAAAAAGACTTCGCATCGCAAGTAGATGAATTAGAATTGATGAAGCCAGAAATTGCAGCTGCAAAAAGTGACTACGAAAAAATAGTTGCTGAAGTTGCTGAAGCTTTTAAAAACCATGTTGCTAAAACGAAAGCGAAATAAGCGTCATTGCGAGGAAGTATGACGAAACAATCTCAAACTAAGTAAACTATGTATAATATAAATTATAAATAAAAAATAGTCCAAATTTTGTTGAATTGTTTTTTTTACATTTGGACTATTAAATAATTATAACATGGCACTACCGAAACAAATAATTATTAAGGAAGATTTATTAACCTTAAAAACTCATGCGAAAAACGGCAATGATTTAATTAAAAAGAGAATGCGATTGCTTATTGAATTGAAGAAAGGCAAGCCTAATGAACATTCTAAGCGCGCTTTATCAGAGAAGCTTGGCGTCAATCATAATAGTATTGTTAAATGGCGCAATCTTTACCTATCAAATGGTATAGAATCATTATTAAAAGATGGTCGGAAAGGCGGATACAGACCATCTATTCTAACCAAAGAAGAGCATGAAAA
This sequence comes from Flammeovirgaceae bacterium, assembly GCA_021298355.1. Lineage (GTDB taxonomy): Bacteria > Bacteroidota > Bacteroidia > Cytophagales > Cyclobacteriaceae > Chryseotalea. The sequence continues at coordinate 122 of JAJTEH010000080.1, read as the reverse complement.
AATTAAAATTCTTTTGAATAATAAAAACAATGGAATAGTTGGATACACGGAGTTGCTTAACTGGGTTGGGAAAGAATTAAAAAAAGACATGAAGTATATTACGTTAGTAAAATATGCTGAGC
>JAJTEH010000049.1 GCA_021298355.1 Flammeovirgaceae bacterium | reverse complement strand
CGTGTAAACCACGTTCAAGTATATGCATACCGGAGCCGGGCAAGAAGTTTTTCTCAGCCAATGCTTCTACGCGAAGCTCTTTTAAATAAATTACACTATCGCTTTGGCCAAACACAAAATGGTTTAGCAGCCATAGCGCAAAACACGTTACCAATCGCATAAACAAAAAAGTTTGCGACAGGATCAAACCGAAATGCAAGAAAGCTAACTAGCCTCCGAACTATTCCGACCTTTCACCCGAAAGTCAAAATTAATTTGCGATCTGCGGCAGGTCTCCTGGCTTTCCGGCTGGCTGCGCCTTCCCGCTTTTAGCAGTGGCATAAGATGGCAGTCAGTTGTTATTCCGGATCACAGTTGCGGGGACAGCCTTCGTTTTGCACGAAATTCCCTTTTAATCTTCAGAGCCTGTTGGGGATGAAGAACCGTTGATCGATACAAAAGTAATCAGGATTTGTATTCGGTATTCTGATTGCAATAATTTTATTTTGATCTATAAACCAACTTATGCAAAAATTACTGATCCTATTGTTTGTACTGTGCCTCGCAGCCTGCGTTACCAAACAAAACGAAAACATCTCCAAACCAACAAAAGATGATGTACGGTACGCCAAAGGTTTTTCATTGCGCACACAGGGCACTTATCAGGAACTTATTACACATCAACCTGTTGATGGCGCACCCTATGGTAAAGTTTTTTGGTTAGGCAAAAGTAAACATGGCTTAACCATTCCAGATTCGGTAACATTTATTGAAGTACCCATTAAAAAAATTATTTGTACCTCTACCACACATTTACCTCACTTGGTTAGTCTGCAAATGCCTGAAACACTGGTGGGTTTTCCAACAACGGAGTATATATGTTCAGAAGAAATTCGAAACCTTGTAGCGCAGGGTAAAGTAGCCGAACTAGGCTCTGAACAGAATATGAACCTCGAAAAAATTTTAACCCTGCAACCTAACCTGGTAATGGGCTATACTTTAACACACGCAACTGGCTCATATAAATCGTTAAAACAGGTAGGAATTCCCATTCTATATAATGCAGATTTTCTGGAGCAACATCCCTTAGGCAGAGCAGAGTGGATAAGAGTAGCCGGGGCTTTGTTAAACAAAAACAAACAAGCCGATTCCATTTTTTCTGCCATTGAAAAAAACTATACACAACTAAAGAAACTTGCCGATAGTGTAAAACATAAACCCACAGTATTTAGTGGTGTTTTATATGGCGATGGCTGGTTTATGCCCGGTGGAAAAAATTATGCATCTGTATTGTTTCGCGATAGTGGTATGCGCTATATATGGGAAGACGATTCGAGCAGTGGTTATTTACAATTGCCGGCAGAATTAGTTTTGCGAAAAGCAAAAAGTGCAACCTTCTGGATAGGCACTGCTTCGTTTACATCGATGCGTGCGTTGGAGCAAGCCGATCATCGGTATACTTTATTTGATGCTTTCGGAACCTCAAATGTTTTTCATTACAACGCCAGAGTAAGCCCCGGTGGCGGATCGTTTTATTTAGAAGAAGGTTATCTGCGTCCTGATTTTATTTTAGCCGATTTAATCAAAATTGCCCACCCGGAATTGTTGCCCAATCACAATTTTATTTACTATGCAAAACTGGATAAAAACAACACAAGCACTGAGCGCAAATAACTATCTCCATTCAACCAAAATTCCCTAACTTGCCAAGCTTATTTGCATTTGTTTCTCATGAAATTTCAGAAAATTAACAACATTACAGGATGGTTTGTATTTGCCATCGCACTCGTTACCTATTGGTTAACCATGGAACAAACCGCCAGCTATTGGGATTGTGGCGAGTTTATAGCCGTTTCGTATAAGCTTGAAGTTCCGCATCCGCCAGGAGCTCCTCTGTTTTTGCTCATTGGCAGGTTGTTTTCGTTCCTGGCTCTTGGAGATGTTACACAAGTTGCTTATTGGATAAACTTTGCAAGCGTGCTAGCCAGTGCCTGCACTATTTTATTCTTGTTTTGGTCTATTGTGTTGTTCGGCAGAAAGTTGTTGTTGATAAACAAGCGCGAAGAAATTACCGATAACCACACCTGGATTTTAATGGGAGCAGGTTTGGTAGGCTCTTTAGCGTATACTTTTTCCGATACCTTTTGGTTTTCGGCAGTAGAAGCAGAAGTATATGCCATGTCATCGTTCTTTACTGCCTGGGTAGTATGGGCAATGTTAAAATGGGACGTAATTGAAGATGAATCCCGCGCCAATCGTTGGCTGATTTTAATTTTCTACATGATGGGGCTTTCAATTGGCGTTCACTTGCTTAACCTTGTAACCATTCCGGCTCTTGCCCTTATTTACTACTTTAAAAAATATAGCCCAACGTTAATGGGTATTCTTGTTACGTTAGTTACAGGTTTACTTTTGATATTCCTGATCAATCAAATCATCATCCCCGGTTTGCCCACCTTTGCCGGCAACATGGAAATTTTCTTTGTAAACAGTTTACGCCTTCCGTTTAATTCGGGCATTATCTTGTTTGTGCTGTTATTAGCAGGAGCCATCGTTTATGGAATTTATTACACGCAAAAAAATGGGTATGCATTAGCCAATACTTTTATTCTTTCATTTGCCTTTATATTAATTGGATACAGCAGCTACACGTTGGTGGTTATACGTTCTAATTATAACCCTCCCATAAACCAAAACGATCCGAGCGATCCGATAAGTTTCGTGAGTTATTTGAAACGCGAACAATATGGAAGCAGACCCTTGTTCTCAGGGCCGTATTACGATGCCCAACCTGTTGATATGGTTGAAGGCGATCCTGTTTATAAAAAGGGGACAGACAGGTACATAGAAGTTGACAGAAGAATGTCGTACAAATACGATCCTGCACGCACCACCATTCTACCTCGGATCTGGATTTCTGAAAATAAAAGTGAGTACGAAGAAATTTTAGGATTACGCGAAAACGAAAAACCAACATTCTCCGATAACCTCCGCTTCTTATTTAACCACCAGATAAGCTGGATGTACATGCGCTACTTCATGTGGAATTTTGCCGGAAGAGAAAGCGACATACAAGGTGCCGATTGGCTTGGCCCACAACAATGGTTTACTGAATTACCGGAAGTATTGAAAAATAACAAAGGAAGAAACAACCTGTTTATGATTCCCTTCTTACTTGGTTTAGTGGGTATGTTTTATCAGTTAGTGTACGACCAAAAAAACATGGCAGTAGTTGCTTTGCTGTTTTTACTTTTAGGTATTGCCATTGTGGTTTATTTAAACGGCCCACCAAGCGAACCACGCGAACGAGATTACATTTACGCTGGTTCGTATTATGCATTTTGCTTTTGGATTGGCCTCGCTGTTGTAGGTTTAGCCAAAACATTCTCGGGCATACTTAAAAACACAAAGCTGTCTGCGGTTATAGCTACTGTGCTTGGATTAACAGCACCGGGTATCATGCTTGCTAATAATTATGACGACCACAACCGCAACCATCGTTATTTCTCGGTAGACTCTGCCTATAATTATTTGCAATCTTGCGCACCTAACGCTGTGTTGTTTACAGGCGGAGATAACGACACCTTCCCGCTTTGGTATAACCAAGAAGTAGAGGGAGTAAGAACCGATATGCGGGTTATTGTATTAAGCTATTATAATACAGATTGGTATGTGGGGCAATCGATGCGACAAACATATGAATCTACCCCATTGAAGTATACCTTAACGTTAGATAACTACCGCCAGGGAGGTCCAAACGATTATCTGCCCTTTCAGGATTTAAAAATAAAATCTATTGATCTGAAAGAATATTTAGATCTGATAAGAAAAGATTACCGAGGGCTTCGCTACTATAAAACGGCAAACATAATTCCAACACGAGAGTTAACGTTGCAGGTAGATGTTGAGCATGTTAAAAAACTAAATATTATTCCCGAAGGATTCGACAGCCTGCTTGTACCAGAAATGAAGTTAAAGCTAACAGGCGGTGGGTTAGAAAAGAAAGATTTAGCCATGCTGGATTTGCTCGCAACAAGCAATTGGGAAAGACCATTATACGTAAATCAAACTTCGCTCGACCAGTTTAATATTGATTTAAAACCATACGTTATACAGGAAGGAAATGCTTACCGCATTTTACCTATACAAAATCCTAATCCGCGTGTAACCTTGGTAAACACCAAAGTAAGTTTAGATAACATGCTTACTAAATTCCGCTACAGAGGGTTGGACGATCCGCGGGGATATTACAATCAGGATTACCGTAATTTTGTTTTAAACCACCGTGCAAGCTTTACTACTTTGGTTGATGCATTAATGGCCGAAGGAAAAACAGAAGAAGCTAAAAAAGCAGTTAAAGCATTATTCGAAAAAATGCCAGATAGCACCGTACCGTATGATCATTACAATGCACGCATGGTGGCCACTCTGTTCGAACTAGGTGAACGCGATAAAGCATTAGAAGTTATTAACCTGATGGCGCCACGCGCAAGTGAGTTGCTTGTATACTTGGCAAACCGGAGAGACCTTAACCGCGAATTTCAAATCAGCTATATGACTTTAGACGAATTGCAACGCGTTCTATACCAAAACGGAGAAAAAGAACTCGCTAAACCTATAGAAGAAACGTTAAATAGGGTTAACGAAATGCTAAACTTCGGAAATCCGGATCGCTCGGAATTCTAGCCCAAATTAATGGCACATTCCAAACAAAAAATCCCCTTTCCATCCGAAAGGGGATTTTTTTTGTTGGCCGACTAAAACATGAACCTTATCGTAAGCACATGTAGTTTATATTCTAATATCAACTTAAAAATATTACCCTTCTTTTTTAACAATCAAAAATAAATCAAGTGCATTTTCAGCCTCATCGGTAATTGCAAAATCGGTGTGCGAAATAGATTGCACTAAACCAGAATCTCCTTTATGCAATTTGTTTCTGTTTATACGGTTAAGTATTTCGTATGGCAAACGCAGAATAGAGGCTGGTAATCTGTATTGTAGGTTTAAAAAATCCCAGCGTGTAATTTTTTCTACTGACTTTTTATTGGCTGCATGGTAAGCCATTACTCTTTCGTTTCCTGAAATACCTTTTACCTCTGCATGGGTAAATACTTTTTTAGCCAGTAAAAGCAATTCGTTAGGTAAGTATTCCCTTATGTGCCACGGGTTTCGCGTGAGCGACATTTTGCGGTTTGGGGTAGTTATCAGTGCCCTGCCACCGGGTTTTAATACACGGTTAATTTCTTGCAGATAAAACAAGTCGTTTTCGATATGCTCAATAACCTGAAAACTCACCACAACATCAAATGCATTATCCGGTAAACCATGAAGCGGTGGCAAACTCATGCTGATGAATTGCGCTTGTGGAAATTTTTTTCGGAGTTCAACCAGGGCCGACTCTATTTTGTCTACAGCAGTAAACTTCTCGGCTTTCGGAACCAGGAGGTCTAATCCTCTTCCTTCGCCACAGCCCACTTCTAACACATTGCCGTTTATGTAAGATTCTGCGGCAACATAGGCTTTAAATAAACGTTGATGTATGGGGTTATCCGAAACAAGTTCTGTGGAGGTAATTTCAGTAGTGTAAATAGACATACGGTAAAGCAACTATTGCAATACAAAAATACAGCAAGAGGTGTTCTTATTTGTGTGTTTTACCTTTAATTTAAAGTATGAAACGTTTTTTTCTTCTTTTGCTTTTTCCTGTTTCGGCCTGGAGCCAGGCATTAAACAGCATTAACTATCAGTATTGGTACAACACGGATAAGGGCTTCGATTTCAGTATGCAAAAGTTTTCGAACACCGGAGATTCCGTTCAGATCTACTTTAATCTTCAGGCGGTGGAGTCTTCTTCTATCGAAAGGTTAAGTCTATCTTTTTATCGTTTTGCGAATATGAGTGCAAAAGAAGGCGAACAGTTTTCTCCGGTAATTCACTATTTCGCTAATTCCGCAACAATTAAAAATGGTGTTTTCGCGATTAAGGCCGGCACCGATTTAGTGGTGGCGCGCGTTACGGATATCGCAGCCAAACGCGCATGGGTTTATTTTGTCGACACTTCCAACGAAATAGTGCCCGCATTACTGGCTTTAGCAAACGGCAATGGTATTACAAAAAAATATGCCGAAACAGGCAGTACAATAAGTTTATGGCCTCAGCCTAAACAAGTAATTGTATCGTATTATAAAGAGAATTTTCCGGCAGGCAGTCCGCCTTATGCAGAAGTACAAAATATGGTTGCCTCTGCCTTAAAGCCAGATTCGGTATTTGTATCTGATGGTTCGTTTACAGCTATTAGCAATGGTTTATATCTTATACAAAGCGATACACTTAGCAAACAAGCAACGGCCTTTCGCATAGAAGAAGATTACCCTAAGTTTAAAAAACTTGCAAGCCTGGCTGCACCATTTACTTACATTACTACCAAAGCAGAATACAACAAAATTGCAGCAGCCGGAACAGATAAACGTTTGTTCGACAGAAGTATTTTAGCAATAACCGGAGATGCCGAACGTGCCAAATTTTTAATGCGCAATTATTTTAAGCGTGTAGAATTAGCCAATCAGTTTTTTACTTCTTATAAAGAAGGTTGGAAAACCGACAGAGGTATGATTTACATGGTATTTGGCCTGCCCGATGCTGTTTACAGAACCAACGCAAGCGAAATTTGGGAATATGCTGTGCAAGGCGACAAAGTATCGTTTACCTTTGTGCGCTCTGCTACTTTGTTCGATCCGGACAATTACGTGCTTATCCGCAAAAAGAAAGTAGAAGATATTTGGCTACAGGCCGTAGACTTAAACCGAAACGCACGTTTTTAATTTTTTTTGCATGGATAAAAAGGACATGATTTATGGAACACGTGCCGTTATCGAAGCCATAAAAGCAGGAAGAGAAGTAGAGAAAATCATGATTCAACATGGTTTAGCTAACGAGTTGGTGAAAGAACTCCTAACCCTTGCAAAAACTAAAAATATTCCGGTGCTTCCTACCCATCCGGATAAACTAAAACGCTTATCTGCAAAAAATCATCAGGGCGTTATCAGTATTTTATCGGCAGTACAATACGCACAGTTAGATAACATCATTCATCAGGCTTATAGCAATGGGCATGATCCTTTTCTTTTACTTTTAGATAGAGTTACCGATGTGCGTAACTTCGGTGCTATTGCTCGTACGGCAGAATGTGCCGGTGTACACGCGATTGTGATTGGCGAAAAAGGAAATGCACCCATAACCAGCGATGCTGTTAAAACTTCGGCTGGTGCGCTAAACCATATTCCGGTGTGTAGAGAAAGAGATTTAAAACGCACTATTAAATCTTTGCGCGAACAAGGTTTACGCATTATTGCATGTACAGAAAAAACACCGACACTGCTTTATTCTGTTGCTTGTAAAGGCCCTATTGCTTTGGTAATGGGATCTGAAGAAGATGGCATTTCGGATGTGTTGCTAAAAGAAGCTGATGAGCTGGCAGCCATACCCATGAAGGGAAACATAGGTTCGCTTAACGTATCGGTTGCTGCGGGTATTGCACTATACGAAGTGCTAAGGCAACGTGGGCTATAATACGTTAATCGTTTTTCTCTAATTTTTTTAGTCGCCTTTTTGCATCTTTATACGTCTCGTCTTTTTTCTTCGATCGTTTTTTTACTTCATTAAAATATTTTTTTGCCTCGGCTTTGTTGCCTTGTTTCTCGGCAATTTCGCCAAGGCTTATTAATGTGTACAAATAATAACCGGCATCCGTTGCTTCTATTTGTTCGGCATATGCTTTACTTTTTAAGTAATATGTTTTGGCATCGTTTAACTTTCCGCGGGCTTCATAAATCTGCCCTAAGAAGAAAGAGGCAAAACGCCCGCTGGTGGCTTCATAGCCTATTCTGCCAGAATCTATCCGTTCAAGAATTTTTTTGCATACGGGTTCTACTTGTGTAAACCTTCCGCTTCCATACAATACACGCGTATAGTATCTGTGAAAGAAGGGATTATCCGGATAAGTAGTGTATAAGTATTCGCTCAAGTGCATAGCTTCGCTATTGTTGTTTTCATAACTGTTTTGTATGCGCATAAGCCACACCATCGCTTCGGTGCGTGTATAAAATGCGTTGTACGACACTTCTTTCAGTTGCTTTAAACCTAGTGCTTTATCGCCCTTCGGAAAAAACCACATGATGGGTTTTAAGGCAGAATAATTTTCAGGAACCCACACCGAAAAATAATTATAGAGTGCATCTCCAAACAACAACTCCGGACTTAACGTGTGATAGCCCTTACTTATCTCCATATAATTTAATGCAGATTTTCCTGCACTAGCCGCTTTGCGCCATTGGTGCCTACCTTCTTCTGAATACAACCTTCCTTTAAATCCGTATGCAGCTGCTAAAAAAAACGATGCTTCTACTTTATACGGTGGATGTTTCTTATACAAGTTTTCGGCAACAAAAATGGTGGTGTCCATGTATGCCAAAAAAGATTCATCATGCGATTTATCTAAAATATTGGGCATGATTTTCCACCATTCTATTAACCCCATTAAAAAATAGGGAAGCGGATGCCACTTGTATTTTTGTTTTAACCACCTGAACTGCTGCTCGGCTTGCTTAAATTTAAAATTGTATAAATTATCTAAAGCCTGCGCGCACTCTATCTGAATGGTTAAATCAGAAAGCAGAATTATTGTAGTATCTTTTTTTGTACTTACCTGTGCTTTTGCGGAAAAAGCAACGACCGATAAAGCCCCTGCAATAACCAACCAAACGAAATAGTTTATCTTCATATCTAATTGCCCGAAAATATATGAATTCAGCGCCAACTTTAGAAAATCCTTTTTATGCTGCCAATAAACGGGTAATGTTTTTATTATTGTGTGCCCTTACATTCTTACTGCTTTACATAAAAAAGGCCTTTATAGAATACGAAACTGCAGCATTTGAGTTTTTACAAGACAGACCCGAGGGCATGATTTTACGGGTAATCAGCGGCTTGCAATATGCAGCTATACCAATAATTTACCTCTGGAAATTTACAGTTATAGGCTTTTTGATTTGGGTAGGTTGTTTTATGTATGGTTATCGTATTACGTATGCACAAAGTTGGGGCATTGTAATGGTAGCCGAGTTTGTTTTTTTACTTCCGGAACTCATTAAAATTATCTGGTTCTTATTTATTGAAACAGACCCCAACTACTTTGAGATAAGAGGTTTTTACCCGCTTTCGTTAATTTCTTTTTTTGATTATACCCAAATGAATACCCGTTGGGCCTATCCGGCCCGCTCAATTAACATCTTCGAAGTTTTGTATTGGTATGCATTGGTTTATGGTGTACATTACTTTGCCAGAAAAGAAAAGAAAATTGCCTGGCTTATTGTTCTATGTGGCTATATCATCATATTCTTTTTGTGGCTGGCATTCTATTTGATAGTTTACAAGTAAATTATTTTATATGCGGTTTCTCTCTGTTGGCAGTGCCTTAGTGGTAATGTGCCTTTTGTCTTCTTGTTCCGGCTATCAGTTTTTATCTGTAAACAGTTCCCTTAATCGCGACACTAACAGCGCATTTATATGGGAAAATGATTCGCTGAAAATTGTTTACCGATTTTCCGGAGCAAACGGCCCGATACAATTTACCATTAACAATAAACTGAAAGAAACTATAACAGTTAACTGGCAAAATTCTGCGGTTGTTATAAACGGACAATCTTATTCGCTGTTCAGAAACATACAAAAAGTAAACCTGAGAGAGCGCGGTGGCGAATACGAAATAATTGATGGTATCACTATTGATAGAAGTAGAACAAACGGAACAATACAACAAGAAAACCCTACCTCAATAATTGTAGGCGGTACTTTTTTACAAGATGTAAAAGGAATTTTAACGGAAGATAAATTGCACATTCCTGCTCAGATTACTCCCGTACGTTCGGTTTTAAACAACTCGATGCCAGTAAAAAAATATTTGTTTAATACGGATAACAGTCCTTTAAAATTTGAACTATATCTGAATGTACAAATTGAAGGTACCCCCAAACCAATTGTTATAAGAAACTCCTTTTATATCAACGAACTGATAAAGGGCGCCTTACACTTAAACACATACTTGCCAGGCGATAACCGATTTTATGCGTATTAAATTAAAGTGCATACCGCTATTTAGTTAGGGCAAAACTTTTCTTTACCTCTTTCGCATAACTTCTACCAACAGTAAAACGCATTTTGCCAACGTACACACATTGGAAATTTCCTCTTTCTACCTTATCCCGATGAACAATTATACTACGATGAATCTGCATGAATTTGTCAGGATTAAGTTGGGGGAGCAGTTTTCTGATAGAAATTTTCCGCAAAAAAAATTCGTTTACTTGTACATATAGTTTTACATAATTGCCCATAGCTTCTATATAAAGTACATCGTCTTCATGTATTTTACGCTTTAGGCCTTTATCCGCTACAATTAAATAATTAGTGGTGTAACCTCTTGAAGGAATGTGTACTGTTTTTTTATTGCGCGATATAAACAATTGGATGGCTGCACTTACTTCTGTTTCGTAGCAAGGAAAGTTGATAATTCCCAATGGAGCCTTTTCGGGTATTGGCATGAGCTTACTCTCTTTTCTATCCGAAAGAACTAAAAAATATTCGATTCGATTCGATAATTGATTAACCAGTGAACGCCCACATTCTGTACCGATGGATGAGTCTGTAAACAACAACTCCGGAGTAACATGTGTCAATTGCCGAATGGCTTCGATCATAGTATGCACCACAAACAAAACCCGGCCTCCTTTCTCCTCCACTAACTTTCTTAAATTGATGGCGATTAGCTTATCTTCTTCAATAATGCCAACTGAAACACACATACAAAACTTAAGTTTAATTTAATCATCTTCTTTTCTTTTCGATCTATCGTATATGTAAAATAACTTTCAGCTATAAGCATTTTATACTTTTTTCAGCGGAAACTCAAGCATCATTTAATTTTTGAGAACAAACTATCCGAACCAAAAAGTATTTATGTTCTTACCTATAAAAAGATCGATGTCAATAAAGGTAGGCCACAAAAAATAAGGACTTCAAAACCACAACTTTTTAAAATATATCCAGAACCTTTATCAATTATTTTGAAACCTCACATTTAGTCAAACTTTAAAATTGAATTTTTAGAGAATTGATTTCATATATAAGTTCACAAAATGTAACTGCTGTTTGGGTAAAGAAAGGAGTACTTAAAATGAACATACCTTTTACGTAACCAAATACATTACATATGCACGGACTCATCTTTAACCAACTCCAACAATTTGTAACTCGCACCCATGGCCCCGTAGTATGGGAAGAAATTGAACTTGCAGCAGGCAAGGACTTGCCTATGTTTATGCCTACAAAAGTGTACGATGACTCACACTTTTTTAGCATGTTACAGGCAGCCGAGAAAACATTAAAAGTTTCCGGAGAAAACATTATGCATAGTTTTGGCGAATACCTGGCGCCACAACTGGTAAAAATTTATGCGCAAACTATAAAACCGGAATGGGTAGAAATTTTATATACTTCTTCACGTGGTATGGTTGCCTTTGGCAAAGGGTTGATCGTGGGTTTCTCTAAAGCATTTAGCCAACCGTTAGAAATTCAGCAAATAAAACAAGGTGAGGGTGTTTTGCTGAGAATAACCATGCTTAAAAACTAGTAAAACAAAAAAGCAAGTGTTACTTCACTTGCTTTTTTTATTACACACCAATAATCTTATCGAATGCCCTTACAAAATCTTGCATCTCTGCTTTTGTGCCGATGCTTACTCTGCACCATTCTTTGCCGGCATAATCCCACACACGAATTTGAAATCCTGCTTCTTCTGTTTTGCTCAGCATCGTTTTACCCGGTAAAGGTGAAGGAAAAAATAAAAGATTGATTACCGATGGTGCGTAGTTAATTTTCTTCGCTTGTAAATAATTTTCTAATACTGCTCTTGCTTCTGTGTTTAATCGCTTCGTGCTTTCTATAAATTGACTATCATCTAATGCTGCTTGTGCCGCTGCTAATACAGCCTGATTGATATTTACATTTGCACCCATTTGGTATTTCGCCATTTCTTTAATTCGCTCAGGTTTACCAATTAAATACCCTAAACGCAAACCTGCCAAACCATATACTTTACTAAACGTACGCGAAACTAAAACATCACAATCTTTCTTTACCAACTCTACCATGCTGCGCTGTTGCTCGCGCGGTAGAAATTCTAAGTAAGCTTCGTCTGAATAAACTGTGCAAGACTTCGAAGCATTTTCACAAAACTGTGTGTACGCATTCCAATCGGTCAGTGTGCCAACCGGATTGTTAGGGTTCACTACAAAAATCATTTTTGTATCCGGCTTTATGTTTTTTTCCATAGCCGGAAAATCAATTTGAAAATTTTCTGTGAGTGGAACTTTGTCCCACGTTGCTCCTAACTTTTCAGCATAATCCATCATTAACCTGAACACAGGAAAAGGAGATAAAACTCTCTTCCGCTCTAACCCTAAACTGATGCCAGCCAAACACAACAACTCACTCGAACCATTTCCCAATAAAATATGATCGGGTGTTACACCTTCTTTCTGTGCTAAAAACTTTTTAAAATTAGAGGATACTTCGAAAGAATAACGATTCGCTTCTACCATCGAACCCATAATAGCATTGCGCGAAATCGGTGAAGGTCCGTAAGGATTTTCGTTAGAACCCAACCGAATTAAACCTCCGGGCGGCACTATACTTTTATGATTTCGTTCTGCTTCACTTACCGGAGCTTGCATCAACTGTTCTGCCAAAGCAGGAACTGTTAATAAACTAGCTGTTGAACCTAAAGCAAATTTTAACCAATCGCGTCTGTTCGTTTTCATAGTGAGGATTTGTACTTTCTAAAATAGAAAATAAAATCAGCCTTCGGAAGGAATAATGCCCATTTTCTTCATCAAAAATGTGGCATTCATTTTTTCGGCAATACCGGGTTTCAAACGGTAATCGAAATGCAATTCGTCTCCCACAATGCTTGGCTCGAAATGTACATTCTGAATCTTATTCGGATAATGAGTTTGCATTTCTCCCAAAGCCACATCGTG
>JAJTEH010000048.1 GCA_021298355.1 Flammeovirgaceae bacterium | reverse complement strand
CTTCATTTTAAAATATAGTAAAGGCACAACAACCAAAGTAAGAATGGTAGAGGTGATGGTTCCACCCATTAAAGAAATTGCTAAACCTTGAAAAATCGGATCGAATAAGATAATGACAGCTCCTAATACTACTGCACCAGCTGTTAGTAAAATAGGTGTTGTTCGTACTGCACCCGCTTCGATAATAGCTTGTTTTAATTCCACACCTTCATTTAAACGAATATTGATAAAGTCGATTAACAAAACTGAGTTTCTAACCATTACCCCAGCTAAGGCAATAAAGCCAATCATAGATGTTGCTGTGAAGTAAGCATCTAGCATCCAATGGCCTAGAACAATACCAATTAATGAAAGTGGAATAGCTACGAGCATGATCAACGGTGTAGAAAAATTTTGAAACCAACCAACGATTAACATGTAAATGAAGATTAAAACCACTACAAAGGCGATACCTAAATCTCTAAACACCTCTAAGGTAATCTGCCATTCTCCATCCCATTTAATAGTGTACTGATCGTGGTAGTTGGGAACTTTCGCATACACTTCTCTTAGTTCGTATCCTTTCGGAACCTGAATATTCTTTAAGCTGTCTCCTAAAGAATTAATAGCATAGAAAGGACTTTCTAACTCGCCTGCCATATCTGCCAAAACAAACACAACGCGCTGTTGATTTTTACGATAGATGGGTTGCGCTGCTTTTTCTTCAGAAGCTTTTGCAACAACGCCTGCTAAAACCACATTACCACGACTTCCTTTTACAGGTATAGATAGCAAATCACTTTGTTCACTTTTTTGTACATCAGGTAATTTTATCATCACAGGCACAGGTTCGTAAGCAGCCTCACGATGCACCATACCGGCAGAAATTCCGGATAAAGCAGCTTGTACATTTTGATTGATTTGTACAGGAGCTATACCCATCTTCATTGCCTTTTCAGCATCAATGTTGAGTCTTATTTCTTTATGTTCAGCTTCAGTCATATCATCTATATCAACAACACCTTGCTGTCTTTCTAATAAAGACTGTAATTGCTTTGCGATTTTTATTTGTTGCTCATAATCCGGACCGTATACTTCTGCTACAATTGTAGAAAGAACTGGCGGGCCGGGAGGTAATTCTACCAATTTTATATTAGCATCATAACGCTTACCTATACGCTGTACTTCGGCTCTTAGTTCTTTTACAATATCGTGGCTTTGTAAGTCTCTTTCTTTTTTATCAGCCAGGTTAACTTGTATTTCAGCAACGTTTCCACCATTTCTCAAATCATAATGTCTAACTAGTCCGTTGAAACTTATTGGCCCAGCCGTACCCACATATCCTTGATAATTTTTTACTAAAGGATAAGTAGCCAAATAGCGCGATACTTCCTGTGTAACTGCATACGTTTGTTCTAAGGAAGTTCCTTCGGGCATATCAATCACAACCTGAAATTCATTCTTATTATCGAATGGAAGCATTTTAACGGCTACCCATTTTGTATAAAAGAAAACCATAGAACCCAAAAGAATAACTACAGTACCGATCATAAATGCCCAACGTTTCCAACGGGTGAGCAACATCGGATCTAAAATCTTCTTATAGAGTTTATATATAGCTGATTTTTCCAAAACATGTTCATGCTCATCTTTTTTGTCATCTTTTTCTCGCAAGAAAAGATAACCTAAATAAGGAGTGAGCGTAAGAGCCACTATCAATGAAAGCAACATAGCAATAGAAGCACCAATTGGCATCGGACTCATATAGGGTCCCATCATTCCAGTAACAAATGCCATAGGCAATACGGCTGCAATAACAGTGAACGTGGCCAGGATAGTTGGATTGCCGACCTCATTAATAGAGAAAATAGCAGCTTGCAAGAAAGGTAATTTTTTCATTTTAAAATGACGATGCATGTTCTCTGCAATTATGATGGAATCATCTACTACAATACCTGTGATAAATACTAAGGCAAAAAGTGTAATGCGATTGAGCGTATAATCAAGAAAGTAATAGCTGAACAAGGTTAATGCAAAAGTTACGGGTACTGATAAGAATACAACTAAACCTCCGCGCCAACCCATCGCTAACATTACAAAAGCTGTAACAGCAACAATGGCAGCTACTAAATGCAACAGCAATTCCGAAACTTTCTCTGAAGCAGTTTCGCCATAATTTCTGGTAACCGTTAGCTGAACATCATTCGGAATTAAATCTTGTTTTAATAATTCAATTTTCTCAGTTATCGTTTCTGCAACCACCATTGCATCGGCACCTTTCTTTTTGGCGATAGCTATGGTTACTGCCGGAAATTCAACACCGTTATCGAATTCATTTGGTTTACTAAAAGCGCCTTCCCCATAAAATACATATTGCTGAGCTTGCGCTGCCGCTAACTTGATGGATGCAATCTGATGAAGATAAACAGGTTGATTATTATTAACGCCAACGATTAAATTTTTTGCATCCTCCTCACTTTCGAGGATGAATCCGGAAGATACATTGATTTGTTGATTTTGATTAATGATAGTACCGGCACTAACCTGATGATTTTGAGCTGCTAATGCTTGCTGTATGGAAACTAAATCTAACTGATGTTGGATGAGTTTAGTTTTATCCACTTCAATAATTAACTGCTGTACACGACCGCCAATAATTTTTGCTTCTGCAACCTGATTGATTTGCTTCAGTTCATGCGTAATGCTTTGTGCCATTTGTCGCAACTGATCATCACCATATTTTTCACTCCAAAGCGTTAAACTTAATGCAGGAACATCATCAATCGATCTTGTTTTTACCAATGGCATAGATGCACCTTGCGGCATCTTATCCATATTCTTCATCAACTCATTGTATAGTTTTACAATGGAACGTTCAATATCCTCGCCAACATAAAACTGCACAATTAGCATGGCTTGACCTTGCATAGCAGTGGCATACACATATTCTACTCCATGAATATTCGAAACTATTTTTTCGAGTGGTTGAACAATACGCGCTTCTACTTCCTTCGGGCTGGCACCTTCATACCGAATGAAAATATCGGCCATGGGTACATCAATCTGAGGTTCCTCTTCACGCGGAATGAGCAAGGTGCTGTAGGCACCAACCAACAGAAAACCTATCATTAATAAAATTGTAAGCTTCGATTGTATAAATGCTTTGGCTATTGAGCCGGATAATCCTTCTTTCATTTTATTACTTAGTCAATTTTACTTTTACACCATTTCTTAATCTGTTATTGCTAAGCAATACTTTATCGGTTGGCATCACACCCGATAAAATTTGTGTGAGTGAATCCTTGCTTAATCCGGTTTTAACCCAACGCAAAGCAGCTTGCTGATTACCATCTTGCACAAAAACACCAGTTTGATCGTCTTTAAAAACCAACGCACGCTTTGGCAACCAAACAGAAGCCTGACTATTTTTTATATTGAATAATACAGTAACTGTTTGCCCGAGTAAGTAAGCTTGTTTATTACCTTCAACAGTTAGCTCTACTTCGTATAGACCACTGTTAGATGAGGAAGAGTTTGATTTAGAGATGACAGTTGCTTTACTCGTCTCTTCGCCTGCAATTACTAAAACCGTTTCATTTACTTTTATCTTATTGATAACTGATTCATCTACAAAACACTGAATCGCTTTGGCTCCATTTTTTTCTATCACTACCAAAGGCATACCCGGATTGGTTACACTTCCGGCATCCATTAACACTTGAGCGATTGTTCCTGAAAAGGGCGCTTTAATGATGGCGTGTTTTAACCAATAGGCTGCTTCTGTTTGCATGGCTTTCGCTGCCTCGTGTTTTGCTAATATAGATTCGTAATGCAATACAATGTTTTCATTTTCTTTAACTGAAACACTGTTTGATTTCAATAACGCTTTGTATCGGGCAACATCTTGCTCGGCAACAGTTAAGGCAGCTTGTGTTTCGGCAACCATAGCTTTAGCTTGGTTTACTTTAGCTTGAATTTCTTGTGTATCCAACACAAATAAGTTATCGCCTTGTTTTACCTGATCTCCAGCCTGCACCAATACTTGTTTTACTTCACTCATAATGCGCGTACTGATTACTGCACGCTCTTGCGATTTAACTAAACCACTTACTTTCAGATTTTCTTCTTGAACAGAAATGGGATGGATAACAGATGCTTCAACTTCAATTGATATTGGTTTGTCTTGCTTGTTTTCTTCTGAGCAAGCAAAGAGAGATAGGAGCGATAAACTAATGATACTGTATTTCATTTTCATATTTTTATTTTAAAAATTCTTGATAAGCAATCGTACTAAGTTTAGTTGTAGTAATGTATAATAAGTTGAGTTGTTGTTGTTTGCCTTTTGTTCCGGCCATTAACAACTCGGTAGAACTGGTTAAGCCTTGTGCAAAGCGATCGGATGTGATACGAAAAATTTCTTGTGCAACTTCAGCGCCTTGTTTAGCTGCTAATTCTGTTTGGCTCAATTGCACGAATAATAAATGAGTTTGTCTTCGCTCGAGTTCGCTGTTGTTCACGTATTGTTGATACTGTTCTTTTTGTTTCGCTAGTTTAGCTTTCTCTTCTTCGATTTTACCACTTCGATACAACCCGGTAAAAGGTTTCCACGAAAGTTGAAAACCTGCTAGATAAGCATTGGCACCAAAACCTGTCGGGCTATTATCATTCGTTAGCCAATCACCAAAAGCATTTAAGCTTGGTAATAGATTATTTTTTTCGGCAAGCACGATTTTCTCTTGTGCCTGCAAAGCTTTCTGCATTGCTAAAAAATCTTTTCTGTTTTGATTGGCTAAAATTGAATCCGCATTTCCAATTAATTCCTTTTCAATGGATATGGGGGCATACAAAATACCCAGACTATTACCCGTTGCTAAACTTAGTTGATCGCAAATTCCCTCATAATTTTTATTGGCTGCAATTACTTCAGTTTCTGCCTGCAACAACTCAGCTTTAATTTTTAAAACATCCGCTTGTTGTAAATATCCACCTTTAAATCTCGCTTCTGCTTGTTGTAAAGCTTCTTGCAAGGTTTGTTTGTAAGTTGCTGCAACATCTAAACTTTTGTAGGTTAGGTAAACCTGATAATACAAAGACTTTACCTGATAGATTACAAACTCTTTCTTGCGTTCGGCTGATAATGTTTCTGCTTCTAAAGCTAACCGAGCTGCTTTCGCTTTCAACCATAAATCAGGATTAAACAATGGTTGAGCAAAACTTACTTTAAAAGAATAATTTTCAGTGGCATCCGGATTGTTTAACAATAAAGGATTGAAATCATTTTGCGTAATACCTTCTTGCTGAAGTTTAAAACCAAAAGCATTCAAAGGATTATTGGTGAAGAAACCTCCATACGAAACATCTAGCCCGGGTAAGAAAAACGCTTTTGTTTGTGTAACATTCGCTTCGCGCATGCGAAGGTCTGCCTCTGCTATTTTTAAAATAGGATTGTGCTTAAGCGAAGCTTGCACACTTTCTTCTAGCGTAATAGGAATCTCTTTTTCCTGTGCATGTGTAAAATAACTTGTGCTAAAACTTAGTAGTAAAATCAAAAAAATTTTTTGCCGCATATCTTTACTTTTTTCACAAAAGTAGAATGTCGGCTAGGGCTGCACTGTGACATCAGTCACGATAGGTTGTGTATTTCTAAAAAAGAAAAAAATTAAAGTGTTTACTCCGTGGATTTAAAAATGAACGATGATTCTTTAGTGACTTCTATCACTAAAAATTTCGATTTGTTTCTAAAAAACTTTGCAGAATAAGGGTGGCACTTACTTTATCGATGTTACCTTTTTGCTGGCGGTCTTTCTTTTTCATGCCACTGTCTAACAAAGCTTGTTTGGCCATAGAGGAAGTAAAGCGTTCATCGGCTGTATATATTTTGGTATCCGGAAATTTCTTTTGCAGCAAGTCGATAAACTTTCTTACCAACGGAGCAATTTCCGAATCTTCGTTGTTTAATGTTTTGGGCATGCCCACCACAAAAGTTTCAACAGGTTCTTTTTTGCAATAGTTTTCGATAAACTGCAAACAGAGGTGTGTGGCAACAGTATCCAAAGGAGTGGCAATAATTTGGTTGAGGTCTGTTACAGCAATGCCCGTTCTTTTAACTCCGTAATCTATTGACATAATTCTTGCCATGCACAAAGGTAAGGATGTGCGTTATAAAGCAATCATCTGCAAGGCATCTTCGCGCACATAAAACAGTTTATCGTTCAGGTTTACTTTAACCCAGATATCTTGTTTTTCCACAACCCGTACTTTGCTTCCGGCTGTAAGTTGTTTTTGCACATCGGCAGCACCGGAGGGGCCCTCCATAGCAAACGTTTTTGGTGCAAATACGATGGCTTGTGCTGTAGGTTTACTAAATTTAAACACAGTGCATGCAGAGCCTAACGTTAAGATCAACAGCAAAGGATAAAGAATTGATTTTCTCTCTTTAGAAATCCTTACCTGAATACCCAACAACATCATCGCAATCACCAGCAATAAATAAGCTGCATAACCTGAATAGCTATAAAATATCCACCAAAACCGCGAGGTTTCAGAAAGTGAATAGCCATCCAAATTATTTTTTTCGGCCAGCGCTTGTTGTTTCTCCAATACAGAAAAATCGTTGGTAGCTTCGAAATACAAGGAAAGAAAATACTGAGTCTGAGGATATTTACTCTTTGCCTCATACACAAATGCCATTTTTAGCAACATGGCAGGAGTATAAAAATTTTGTTTGAATAGCGATTCGTAATTCTGTAATGCCTGTGTGTGTTTAGATTTGGCAAATAAAGAGTCGGCTTTAAGTAAAATTTCAGAAGGTTTTTGAGCCCAAACACTTAGGAAAGAAAAAAGAATGAAAAAGATTGTTAGAATTTTTTTTACAGACTTTTGCATATATTTTTTATCCTATTACCTTTGTGCCCTCAATTACGGAAAAGCGTATCAAATTGTCAAAGTTTGTTGTAATAAAGTAATTGAAGGAAGATCTCGTAGCTCAGCCGGTAGAGCATTACACTTTTAATGTAAGGGTCCTGGGTTCGAATCCCAGCGGGATCACCAAAAGCTTAACCAAAAGGTTAGGCTTTTTTTGTTTACATCATTTCATCAGCATATAAGTTGCGCCCTATCGGGTTTTATTATTGTATAACAACTTGTGATTTTACAATTGGCACGCGCCAGCAGGATCCTTCAAATAAGAATTGAAGCTGAAATCCGAAACGAACAAATTTTGAAGTAGTTCACACCTGCATGTGGGCAAACAACAAAGCAAATCCAAATGGCTTGTATACCAAAAAACTCAGTCCGAAAAGTGTATACTCTTAAGTCTTCTGAATTTTTAATCAGATAAACTCAAGTTGACTAAAACAATTACACGCTCGAAAAACACATCGTTTAAGCCACCTCAACAGGCAACTTTAAACACTGTAAACGGTATGCTTTCTCTTATTCTTTTCTTCAAAAAAAAAATCTTTTGTGGCATACCCTATTATAAAATTTCGATATGTAATTCCATAAAAAATATCTATTTTCCTGATGCCGGCAGGTTTATGTTAGAGTTTGTTGTTATCAGAAACTGTTTAGACTAATTCATGATCTATTTCATACAAAAATTAATACATCAGGGCACAAACGAAAACTTTGCCGATGGGCAAAACAGACGGCTTATTTACGCCAACATCGTTTACATTACGCTTCCATTGGTGTATACCTTATTTGTACTGCTTGATATTTCGCCTTACCTGAAACCAATACGAGATTTACAATGGGACCAGTTTATTTTCGTTGTAGAAATTGCCATCTGTATTATATCGTTGTACCTGAACAAAATAGGACAATCTAAAGCGGGCAGAATTTTATTTATTGTGAGTTGGCCATTGCTAATGCACATCATACCGATAGTATACCAGAAAACTCCATCCGATTATTACCTGGCCTATCCGGTTGGTTTAATTTTTCATGCCTTGCTTATTCACCTTATGTTCTCGAGGCGTACAGAAGCAGTAACGTTTTGGTTGTTGCTTGCATTTAACTTTATACTTGTGCTTACATCTGTAAAGGTATTACTTGCTTTTGAAGATGAAATAACACCGGAATTATTAAACATTGTAGACGATCGGTATTTCTTTCTCGTCATCATCCTTTACTACTTGCTATTCTCTCTGCTAATTTTTCTGTTAATTCAAGCTATCGAAAATTTATTCGTTGATATATCAAACGCTAATCAAATTATTCAAGAACAAAAAGAAGAAGTAACAGCCATAAACGAAGAACTTACACAAAGTAACCATGCACTTATTCGACTAAACAACGAAATACATACACTTAATCAAAACCTGGAATTAACCATAGCCAAGCGCACCGAAGAACTGGCACAAAAAAACGAACGATTAACAGAGTATGCCTTTTATAATGCGCATAAATTACGCGCTCCTTTCTGCCGGATAAAAGGCTTGTTGCAACTAAAAGCTATTTCTAATTTATCGGAACAAGCCTACATAGATGCACTCGTACAAGTAGAACTCGAAGAACTTGATAAACTTATTAAAGAAATTCAGCGAATTGTATCAGAATAAAGTTGGAAACCAGTAAGAGGTTGTACAATTTTTCTTACAAAAAAATTATCCCATCTGGCGCGAAAGTTACTTCCGTGCCACGAATGTTGAACTATATATTTCGCTTTTAACATACAAACGCGTTTTGTAATTAGCACGGATGAACTACCCAAATTCCAACACACAACATCCGCGCCAGTAGGGGAGAAAAATTCCAGATTTCAAATTTCAAATTCCAAATTCCAGATTTCAAATTCCAGATTTCAAATTTTGAATTTCAGCTATGCTGTTCGGCATTTGTAATGTCGAACTTGAGAAAGCTCAGGGTCCCTTACAGGCAACTCTGAGCAAGTGAAAACCTACTTGTGGTAAGCTTACTAGTTTTAGTTATGGTATGTATGGTTGAATCAAGAAGGAATTAACTCTTTTTAAAATTAGAAATTAGACATGGATCTGTCGTGAAAATCGAATAAAGCCAGGTTGATGCTTAGCATTATTTCGTGTGTGGTGAAGCGCGTTTCTAGTGCTTTGCCGGATGGCACTTCGAAAATGTAAGCCATGCGATAGGCTTGAAGAAAATCTAGTTGGGCTAATACACCGTATGCGTTTAGGTTACGGGTGTATGCACCTATGGTAAATTTGTTTTGAATTAAAAAGTTTAGGTTTACATCGGCCGATAATGGAGAGCCTTTTACGGCTTTGGCCAACACGGCTGGTTTAAAAGAGAGGTTTTCGTTGATATAAAAAAGGCGGGATGTAAAAACGTAATAGTGTTGTTCGTAAACAGAAATATCTTGCCCGCCCAACCTTACAGCATTATTGATGAGGCGGGGTACGGATATGCCAATCATGGTTCGTTCGTTTTTGTAAAGAAAGCCTGCGCCTGCATTGAACTTTACTTCGCTAAAATTAGCAAAGGCCGGATCGTTAGGTTGCCGAATGAGTAAATCGCCATTGTTGCTTTTGTAATTGATCATGCCGGCCTGCATGCCAAAGGAAAGGGTTCCTTCTTTTAACGGCAGCCTATATGCATAAGAGAAACCAAAAGCTGTGTTGCTGTTTTCGCCTATGTTATCTTGCACGAATTGCACACCTAAGCCCATGCGGTTGTTGCGTACAGATGTGTGTGCGCCAAAGGCATGTGTTTTAGGATTTCCATCGAAACCTGCCCATTGTAACCGGGAGTTTACATAGCCTATGAAGCGATCGTTTACACCTGTATAGGCAGGGTTTATGGTGATGGGGTTGGTTAGGTACAAACTATACAATGGATCTTGCTGTGCAGATACAGTTTGCCTGCCGAGTGCCATAACCAAGCCGAAAAGAAGGAGTAATCTTTTCATATATTATTTAACAGATATATAGCCCGACAATGGCTTACTGCCATTGCCTAATTCTAACTTATAGAAGTAAGTACCTTTTGGTAAGAGACTTCCGCTGTTGGTTAAACCTTTAAATACTTTATCGGTATTGTTGTAGCCACTTAACTCGAAAACTACATCGCCCCATCTGTTAAACACCAATAGCTTGTTATCAGGAAAATTAGTGATATTGGCAATTTCCAGGTAATCGTTTAGCCCATCGTTATTGGCCGAAATGGCATTGTACACCAACACCTCTCCTGCCAGATCGCTGGCTAAACCTATAGCAAACACACGATTACCGGCCGCTAATGCTTGTGTTGTAATAGTACCGTTGGCGGTAGTTCCTGTAAAAGAAAATTGGCCAACGCTGCTAAACTCAGTTGTTGCGTTATCGGCTTGTGCAACAATTAATTTTTCGGTATTGGTTTGCTGCGGTAATTGAAAAACGGGGAGTATCAATTGGCTGTTTTCGGCAGAGCCACTTATTTCTGTTAATTGCCAATATCGGTTAGTAAATAATTCTTTGATTTCGAAATTAGTAATGGCATTGAAATTTTCTTCTTTCATTTCTATTTCGATGGTGGCATTGCTTATGTTGGTGATGCTTACAGGCAAGTACGCTGTTCCGTTTCCGATTGGAAATAACATTTGACCGCTTCCGCTTTGCACTACCGGAGCTTTTACGTGAGCGTTATTACTTGCCCCTGAAATGGTAGCTGTGGACGTGAATTTTAGCTTGGCGTTGTTTTGTCCGGTGATGATACCATTTTCCAGTATTAATTCTCCGTCAATAGTCATATCTGCCAACATTACTTTTTGGCCCCCACCACTAATCGTTAATTTTCTGAAGGTTTGGTTATTGTGGTTGATGATTTGCGATGGCGAACCTGTTGCACTATTAAAGGTAATTTCTCCGTTACCGGGGTTGTACGTGCCTTGGTTAAACCAAACGCCACCCATTACCATGTTGCCGTTGTTGGTTAGTGTGCCTGTGTTTACCAGACTATCTTTTGTAGTGAAAACAGTTCCGGATTGAATGGAAACAATTCCGCCTTTGTTATAAAAACTTTGCGAATAGCCTAACGTAGAGCTATACAATAACAATATGAATAGTGAAATTTTCATGTTATCTGATAAAGCTTACGATAAACCATTGTTGAGAAGCCGCATTGCAAACCAGTGTTACGCTTGAAACATCTTTGGCATTATCGGCCATTTTAATGCCAACTGCTCCTTCTATTCGTTCGTTATTAGGATCGAACGGAACAAGATCGAAGCCTTCTAATGATTTTGTTTTAATAATCAGCATGCGGCCATCGGAATTAGCAACTGGTGGTAACGTTATGCGCTGCGAACCGCTTGCCAGTACAACCATAAAGTATTCTGTATTGCCTACTGTATAGTTGCCTTTTAATAAATCGATCACATCGCTTTTTACATATTGAGATCCGTTTACGTGCAGATTACCTTTTGGTGAGGTAGTTGCTAAACCGAGGTATCCGTTTTTACTATCGTACACCATGTTGTTGTCGCCATTAATAGCCGAGGTGCCTGTCCAGTAGGCTACCTGATTAACAGCCCCACTGCCACTTACACCGCCAGCACCGCCAGTATCATCGGCAGCAGGTGCCCATGCTGTTCCGTTCCATTCTAATACCTGCCCTGTTGTTGGTGCTGTTGCTGCAAGGGGTCTTCCTTGTAGGGCATCTACTGTTGGGTTGGGGTATGTTCCGCCTAAATCGCCTCCGGCAGTTCCGCTTGGTGCAGGTGCACTTGCCCAGGTTACTACACCAGCTACAGTGGTAAGCACTGCATTAGGAATGGTGGTTGGTGTTAATTTGCTTACGGAAAGACCATTGGCCACTTTAGCATCGGTTACGGCATTGGCTGCAATATCGGCTGTGGCGATGGTTAAGTCTGCTATTTCGGTGGTTGTTACTGTGCCGCTGCCTATTTGAAAGCCAGCCGTATAGGTGCCCGTTATGTCTCCGGCTGCCGGGTTTTCGGTATCTAATACAACCGAGGTGTTTAAGCGATTTATGTTAATGGTTGTAGTTGTGCCTGTATTGTTAATGGCCGCTGCAATATTATTACCCGATGTTGTGGCTATCGTAGGGTTTGGATATGTACCTGCTAAATCTCCTGCTGCTGCGCCACCGGGTGCAACTCCCGAAATGGCTAAGTTGCCTGCGTTGGTTATTCTTCCTTGTGCATCTACCGTAAAACTAGGCACTTGCGTG
>JAJTEH010000047.1 GCA_021298355.1 Flammeovirgaceae bacterium | reverse complement strand
GTATAATAGTGTAAAGGTAAACGTAGAACAAGGTAGTTTCGGTAAGTCGGCACAAAGCATTAAACTAAATTTTGCAAAAAGAAAGTTCAGGTCTTTGTTGCAAGTATACAGACAAGAAGCTGATAACGATTTTCCCATTTTAAAAACAAATGAAAGGCAACAACAGGCTAATTATCGTTTCAGCGGATTTCAATTTAATCCGGAGTATGAGTTAAACAAAGCTATCACCTTTGGTTTAGCAACATGGTATCACCATGCAGATAGAAACGTGCAACCTGCTTTGGGCATAGTAAACAGTACAAATAACCAGCAAGATGTTTTAACCCGATCTGTTTTTTACATTAAAGTAGATAAAGAGAATTTTTCTTTCCGCCAGAATGTGGGGCGAACAACCGATCATATTAATTACAATGGCTCGAAGAGCACAGTTACCAGAAATACCTGGCAATCTGACTTTCAGTATCGTTTTAATCCATATATAAAATTAGATGTTGGTACCGAGTGGCAACAGGCAAAAATAAATGGTACGGGGTATCCCAACGGTTTGGTAGGTGAGTGGCGTGCAGATGTATTTGCTTCGGCTCAATTGCAAAAAAGAGA
Organism: Flammeovirgaceae bacterium; assembly: GCA_021298355.1. Taxonomy (GTDB): domain Bacteria; phylum Bacteroidota; class Bacteroidia; order Cytophagales; family Cyclobacteriaceae; genus Chryseotalea. The sequence goes on along the minus strand of JAJTEH010000047.1, from coordinate 11,572 downwards.
AACAGAAGTTTTGTTAAATATCCGGAAACCCTTCATCGAGAATTTAGAAACACCATTTATCATCCAAAGTAGTGTAGAGCAAACGGTATGGAATAGTAACAATGTGTTGGTGAAAGGCATTGCGTCTGCATCACTAAATTATCGCGCGCCAACACTTAACGACAGGTATTGGATCAATAGCGGCAACATTAACCTTAAACCCGAATACAGTAGAAATGCAGAAGCAGGATTGAGTTTCTTGCATCGAAGCATCAGTATAAAATCTTCTTTCTTTTATAACCTGGTAGATAATTGGATACAATGGAAACCGGTAGATCAGAATGCTTTATTCAAACCACAAAATGTACAACAAGTGCGCATAACCGGTATTGAAACCAAACTTCAGTTTCATGCAATAATAAATGAATGTCGAATCGATGCTTTGCTTAATTACCAATGGGCAAAAAACATCGTTACCAAAACCAACGCAGGTAATGAAGGAGTAAAAGGCAAAACATTAATTTATACACCCGAACATATAGCTTCGGGTTATGTGCGCGCTAGTTATAGAAAATTTCATACCCAACTTGCACTGCAAAGTGCTAGTCAACGCTTTACGGAAGAGTTAAACAACAATGTATACGCATTACCCATGTATGGGGTAATGGATTTTACCGTTGGAAAACAATTTCAATCGGGCAAACACAAAGTTACTATCAACTTTTCTGTCTTTAACGTAACCAATCAGTTTTACCAATTATATGCAGGCTTTGCTCAACCCGGGCGAAACTACTCCTGCCAGATCCAGTATCAACTTTAAATAAACTATATGCAAATCAGATTAAAATCGATTATTCCAGTTTTGTTAACAGGTATCCTTCTATTTTCATGCTCTGAGGATGATAACAAACCTAAGGGTTTGTATGATGAAGGTGTTTTTATCGTGAACGAAGGACAATTCGGCCAGGCCAACGGTTCTTTATCATTTTATAATCGTGCTACGGAAACAGTAACAGCCAATATTTTTCAGGCCAAACCAATAAATTTTGCCGGAGCTGTTTTTCAGTCTCTGCATTTTGCCAACGAAAAGGCTTACATGGTAATGAATGCCGGCAATAAAATTGAAATTGCCAATGCATTCAATTTTGAAAGTGTTCAAACTATTTCGGGCGTGGATATCATCAATCCACGCTATGTTGTAGCAAACAACGGTAAACTATATGTAAGTGTATGGGGTAATTTTGATGAAAATTTTTCGCTGGTAGATTCGTATGTGTTAGAAATAGATGAAGCAACCGGAAATATTTTGCGCGAGTTTGATACCGATGAAGGAACAGAAGAATTGCTAGTAGTAGGAAACAAGCTATTAGCCGCTAATTATAATTTTGGTAGTTCTAGCACAGTATCGGTTATCGACCTAAACACAGGCTCGGTAAGTAACATTTCCGTTAGCGCAGGCCCAACTTCATTTGCGGTTGATGTAAATAACAATGTTTGGGTTTTGTGTAGCGGAACTAACGAAGCAAACTCAGCAGCCCTAGTAAGGTTAAACAAAGCCTCATTCGAATTAGAAAAAACAATTTCTTTACCAGAATCTACCGGTCAGGATTTGGCAATCTCATCAGATAAAAGCAATTTGTTTTTTATGGCTGATGGAAAGGTTTATCGTTTAAACATTAGCGCCAGCAACGCACCCGAAAATTCATTTATTGAGAATGAAGATTTAGCAGTTGCCTATGCGCTTGGTGTTGATGCAAAAACCGGAAACATATGGATAGGCGATGCCAAAAATTTTACGTCTGATGGCAAAGCTTTTGTTTATAATGCGCAAGGAGAATTTTTAAAAGAAGTAAACACAGGCATTAATCCAACAGCTTTCGTATTCAGGTAAACAACATGTCGAAAACAGAAAAAAAAGAAATAGAGAAGAAAGAGACACTGTTTTATTATGAGAACGGCCTGATGGTTTTTACCGAAGCCTATCATCTTAAAAGAGGGTATTGTTGCAACAGCGGTTGCAGACATTGCCCCTATGGCAACAAGAAAAAGTAATCTTTATTTTTTATTCAGAAATAACTGAAACAATTCGGTGGCGGCAGCTATGGGAGTAAGCTCATGTGCTGCCACTGATTTTTTTAAACCCATCTCTTTTTCTTTTAAGGTAACATCATTTGCAATTTTGCTTTCAATCAAGAATTGAAAATACTCCTGCATCCACGCGATTTGTTGTTGCTGTCGGTTATGTTCGAAATAACCATTAATCGTTTGATGATTTTTAAACGTTGCGAGCATTTCCCACACATCGTGTAAACCTTTTTTTGTGATGACCGAAGTTTGAATCACTTTCGGAATCCAATCGTTGGCTTGTGCCGGAAACAAATGCAAGGCATGTTGTAAATCGGCTTGCGCTTTATTGGCTTTTGTTTGGTTGTCGTTATCGGCTTTGGTTACAACAAAACCATCAGCCATTTCCATAATGCCTTTCTTAATACCTTGTAAATCGTCTCCGGCACCAGGTAAAATTAAAAGCATAAAAAAATCTACCATGCTTTTAACCAATGTTTCGGATTGCCCTATGCCTACGGTTTCAACAAGTACAAAATCGAAACCTGCGGCTTCGCACAATAAAATGGCTTCGCGCGTTTTATGCGCAACACCTCCTAATTTATTGCCCGATGCAGATGGGCGGATAAATGCAGATTTGTTTTTCGATAGTGTTTCCATTCTTGTTTTATCGCCAAGAATACTTCCTTTCGTTAGCTGACTGCTCGGGTCGATGGTTAACACAGCTACTTGATGGCCGGCATCGATAATCGTTTGGCCAAAGGCTTCGATAAATGAACTTTTGCCAACTCCGGGTACTCCGGTAATGCCAAGTCTGAAAGAAGATTTAATGTGTGGCAATAGCTTTGTGATTAACGTACTGCTTAAAGTTTGGTCTTCCGGTAAATTACTCTCTGCTAAACTTATAGCTTGCGCCAACACAATTCTGTTTTTACTCAGAATGCCATCGTAATAGTAGGCCAGTGGAAACACTTTTTTAGACATCTACCTAATGATAAATTTTTTAAATTTACTTCTTATCCTAAGCTTATGAAAAAATTGTGGTTACAAAGCCTTATCATTTCAGTTTTTGTATTCATTCTACTTTGGGGTGTAAGCAAATTAACCGATTTAAAACTCCTTAATGCTTTCGACCCTATTTCGCAGGCGATGGCCGATTTTGAGCTAACCGATTACGCTTTTTCTAATTTACGACCCGATCCGCTGGTAGATGAAAGAATTGTTTTGGTAAATTTTGGCGAATTACCTCGTGGGGCAGTAGCACAATTGATTCAAAAAATTTCATCTTACAAACCACGTGTTATTGGCATCGATGCCTTATACAATTGCGAAGGAGGTTTAAGAGACACGTTGAATTGCCCGCAACTATTGGATACACTTGGTAACATGATGTTGAGTTTTGCTTTTCAAGATGCAGGAAACATTGTGTTAGGCGAGAAACTCATGCAAACAGATTCATTATCACAATTCGATACGAATGAATCCGATTCGTTAGAAGTACCCGATGAGTTATTCAGGCAACATGCCAAACTCGGTTATGTTACCTTACCTACAAATGCTACGTATCAAGAAGATGTTAAAATTTCGAGAACAGTTTGGCCAAAGAAACAAGTTGGTAAGAAAACAGAATTAGCATTCTCTACCCAGATAGCCATGCAATACGATTCTGCAAAAACAATGGAGTATCTGAATAGAGACATAGAAGAAGAAATCATCAACTTTAGAGGTAACATAGAAGTAATGCAACTTCGAGTGCACAGTTTAAAAAGTGACGAAACATCTGCAACCAATTTCGCTACTATGTTTAGTGTAATTGATTATGAAGATGTTTTCACCGAAAACCACGATCCGGCATTATTCAAAGATAAAATTGTGATGATTGGATTTCTTGGTAAATACCTAGGTGCGCCATCTTGGGAAGATAAATTTTTTACACCGCTTAATAAAAAAATAGGAGGAAGAGCCAACCCCGATATGTTTGGATTGGTTGTTCACGCAAATATTGTAGCCATGATTATGAACGGAGATTTTGTGAATGAATTGGCAGAATGGCAAAAATACCTGATTGCTTTTTTTGTTTGTTTGTTAACTGTTGCACTCTTTATTACGATCGATACCAAACTACCCATTTGGTTCGATGCTTTCTCTGTTATCATTCAGATATTGCAATTGTTAGTTATTTCAGGATTTATGGTTTGGGCTTTTGCTCAATTTAACTTCAAACTTGATTTGAGTATTGCGTTGGGAGTAGCCGCTTTGGTAGGCCCCGCCTACGATATTTATAAATCTATCGAAAATCAGATAATCGATTATAGGGAGAATAATAGTTAGTCTTGATTGCTTACCTATCTTTAATTAGCGTATTAAACATGAAACTATTCGGATTTATCGGCTAAATTGGCATGATTTTTCCGTAAAGAACCAAAAAACAAAATCAGATATGCGTAAAATTACATGGGCTTTAACATTAGTACTGGCAACGCTAACCCTCGGATATAGCCAGAATTATACTTTCAGAGTGTTAGCCACAAAAGGCGTAAATGAAGTGAAAACAGGAGGCGTTTGGCAACCTGTGAAAACTGGCGCAACCCTACAAGAAGCAGACGAAATTAAAGTTTCTGAAAATGCTTATTTAGGTTTAGTTCACAAATCAGGTAAACCCATCGAAATTAAAAAGGCCGGCCCTTACAAGGTAGATGAACTTGCGAAGTCAGTTAATACAGAATCATCTGTGTTAAACAAATACACAGATTTTATCCTTAGCAGCAATTCTGCCGATACAAAAAAGAACAGACTTAGCGCTACTGGAGCGGTACACCGTGGTGAAGGCGATGCTATCAATCTTTTGTTGCCTGATAATCAGTTTGCAGGTTTCTATGGTAAAAAAGTTACGTTATCGTGGGAGTCTAAAGTAAAAGGTCCTTTTGTAGTAGAATTACAAGATATGTTTGAAGATGTACTGGCCAAATATGAAACAAACTCAAACACGTTTACTATCGATCTGGCTGATCCTAAACTCGCAGGAAAAGATTTAAATGCTATTATGATTTTGGTAAGCCAAAAAGATGTGGCTAAAAACAAAAGTTCAGTAAAAATTTTAAAGAGATTATCTGCCGAAGAAGAACGTAAAGTAAAAGCAGCCTTTGCCGAACTACCTCCTTTGGAAGAGGGTGCCATGTCGAAATTAATACTGGCCGGTTTTTATGATCAGCAAAATTTAGTAGTGGATGCACTAACAGCCTACCAGGAAGCCATATTGTTAGAACCGGAAGTTCCTGCTTACAAAGAATATCTCGAAGATTTTATGATTCGCAGAAACATTAAAGCTCCAAAGCAACAATAGATTTAAATTAAAGCTAATAAGCAAAAGCCACCCGAAAGGTGGCTTTTGTATTTTACACCATTTGGACGGCTGATAATAACCACTATTTTTGTGGACACTTTAAAAACAGCATCATGAGTGTTTTAGTAAACAAGAATTCGAGAGTAATAGTACAAGGTTTTACAGGTTCAGAAGGCACGTTTCATGCCGGCCAAATGATAGAATACGGAACCAACGTTGTTGGGGGTGTTACACCCGGTAAAGGTGGAAGTGAGCATTTAGGCCGACCTGTTTTTAACACAGTTAAAGATGCTGTAGACAAAACCGGAGCAGATGTTTCCATCATTTTTGTACCACCTGCTTTTGCTGCCGATGCCATTATGGAAGCAGCAGATGCTGGTATTAAAGTGATCATTACCATAACCGAAGGTATACCGGTTAAGGATATGATGACGGCCAAGAAATACATCAAATCTAAAAACGTAACATTAGTTGGCCCTAACTGCCCCGGTGTAATTACCCCAGGCGAAGCCAAAGTAGGTATTATGCCAGGTTTTGTATTTAAGAAGGGAACGATTGGCATTGTTTCTAAATCGGGTACTTTAACGTACGAAGCTGCCGACCAAATTGTGAAAGCCGGTTTAGGCATTACTACCGCAATAGGAATTGGCGGAGATCCCATCATCGGCACACCTACAAAAGATGCAGTTGAATTATTGATGAACGACCCCGAAACAGAAGCCATTGTGATGATTGGTGAAATAGGCGGTAACTATGAGCCTGTTGCCGCTCGATGGATTAAAGAAACAGGAAATAAAAAGCCAGTAGTTGGTTTTATTGCCGGGCAAACTGCACCTCCGGGTAGAAGAATGGGGCATGCAGGAGCCATTATAGGTGGAGCAGAAGATACAGCAGCCGCAAAAATGGCTATCATGCGAGAATGCGGTATTCATGTGGTAGAATCGCCAGCAGAAATTGGCGAAACCATGTTGAAGGTTTTAAAAAAGAAATAAATTATTTGATAAGATCTCGTTGTAAATGAGATTCTAAATTTTCAAGCCCGGGAAGCCACGTGATTTTCTCGGGCTTATTGTTTATATCGTCCTGATGATAGAAAACTTCAACCACTTTTTTATCAATAATGTATAAGTGTGCAGTTCTGCCGGTAGTTTTTCGCGGACCTATATACAATCCGTTTTTCAACACATATTTAAGCTGTGTATCTAGCGGTAAACTTTTTATGAATAATCTGACAAACATGATTTTTTGATTTTATCATGCTGTGCCAAAAATGTTCCAACCCTTTTTTTGAAGAAAATTCTCGTTTTTTATTTCTTCCTTTTCCCAAATAGAGATAATAAATTTAGAATCAAGACTTAAAGTAACTCATTGGCTAAATTTGCCAACTCCGAACGCTCACCTTTTTCTAAGGTAATATGGGCATATAGTTCGTGGTCTTTCAATCTGTCAATCAATGTACTTAAGCCATTGCTTTGCGAGTCGAGGTAAGGAGTATCGATCTGATAGATATCCCCTGTGAAAACAATTTTGGTTCCTTCGCCCGCCCGTGTAATAATGGTTTTTACTTCGTGTGGCGTAAGGTTTTGCGCTTCATCTACAATGAAAAATATGTTAGATAAACTTCTTCCTCTGATGTAGGCCAAAGGTGTAATCAATAATTTTTCTTGATTAACCATTTCAGTGATCTTGGCAAATTCCTTATCCGTTTCGTTATACTGGTTTTGAATAAACTTCAGGTTATCCCATAACGGTTCCATATACGGATTTAACTTCGATTTTATATCGCCTGGCAGATAACCAATGTCTTTGTTACTAAGTGGCACAATTGGACGAGCCAAATAGATTTGTTTATAATCTCTTTTTTGTTCTAAGGCTGCTGCAAGTGCTATAAGTGTTTTACCGGTTCCTGCAATGCCCTGTATGGTTACTAACTTTATTTCAGGATTTAGCAAGGCATGCATAGCAAATGCTTGTTCTGCGTTTCTGGGTTTGATACCAAAAATGCTTCGCTTTTCTACGTGTTCTAACAAATCCGTATGTGGATTGTAATACGCCAACGCAGATTTTTTGCCGCTTTTTAAAATGTAATAATTGTTCTTCAGCAAGGCTTGTCCACCAAGCAATGCTTTGGGTTCGCACGATCCTTGCTCGTACAGCAAGTTGATAAGGTTGGCATCTACTTCTTCGATAACCAGCTTGCCGGCATGAAGCGAAGATATGTTTTGTACTTTTCCTGTGGTGTAATCTTCGGCATGTAATCCGAGCGATTTTGCTTTTAGCCTAAGGTTAATGTCTTTCGATACAAGAATTATCTTTTTATCTTTTTCCTCTTGTTTAAGTTGTAAGGCAGAATTTAAAATATGATGATCGGCTTTGTGTTCGTTGAAAACTTTGTTGGCATCTACCGAACTGCGCGTGTCCATCAATACTTTAAAATTTCCTTTGCCTTTGCCATTGATGGGGTTCCACTGGCCTAGTGGTTGATCTTTGGCAAGTTTATCCATCAACCTGATGAATTCTCTGGCTTCAAAATTTAATGTATCGTTTCCTTTCTTAAAATTATCGAGTTCTTCTAAAACGGTTATCGGTATGCCGATATCGTGTTCATCAAAGTTTAGAATGGAATTGTGTTCGTAGAGGATGACTGAGGTATCGAGTACAAATATTTTCTTCTCCTTTTTTGCTTTCGCCATAGGGAAATACAACTTGGTTTATTAAATGTAGGAAAGAAAATAAGATTATTATTTTTTAGACAAATTATTTTTTAAAACTTAATACATAGCCCAATGCCCTGCCCGGTTAGCGATAATGTTGTTTGCCTTCCTGTTTTTGTTCCGTACGATAAATTGTATTGATCTATCGCTTGTTGTGTTTGTTTACCAGATGATTTCGAAAGTCGTAAACTAACGCCCACTAAACCGGCACCAACTGCGGCCAATGCCCACTCCGGATTATCTCCTCCGAGTATAAGTGTGCTTACTGGTAAAAGCACAAGTAAACCACCGGCAAATCCGCTTACGCCCGAGTAGGTAGATAGTTTTCTTGCTTTCTTAAATTGAAGCGCAAGGGTTTCATCTACACGCAATAATTGTTGCACTTGTTTAGAACTTAACTCTACATCTTCGCGCATAAATCTTGCACCTGCAAGGGTTTGGTTTACCTCAATTGGCTGTGCCCACAAGGTTGGTATACCAACAGTTAAAAAGTAAAAGACAAGGATGCTTTGCTTACTCATAAAAATCTCTTTTCTATTAACTCCATAAACTCATGAAACTCTTCTGATTCCTGATCCCAGTCATTTAAATAATTTTCAAGGTAAAGCATAGCTTCTTTGTATTCGCGTTGGTTATCAATATGCTGTATGGTATCTGTAAACTTTTCGAAATCACCTTGAAAAAGTGCTTTCGTGAACATAAATTTTTGGTTGATGGTTAACTTTTCTTTTAAGGAAGTAATTTTCTGAAACTCATCGGCCAATGTTTTATTTTCTTTTGGGCTTGTACTCGAATTTACTTTCGTTTGTGGCGGAGGTGTAGAAACATTTTTTTGCTTTTTCTGCTCGAAAAAGTAATCGATGGTTACAGGTTCCAATACGCTCAGTTGTTCTAACACAGGCTCAATATCTTCCGGACTAAAATTTAATTCTTCTAAAATTTTATCTAAAATGGCAAAGGCTTCGTTACCCGAAATCACATCCATCTTTCTTTCTTGCAAAATTTGTGATAAACGAAGTAGGGGAGCTTTGTTAAGTTTTAGGTATTTTAAATCTTCTTTAAATCGATCTACTTCTAACACATTATTGTTGCCGGTTATCAGCCGCGAGAAAAAATCGTATGGGTTAAGTACATCTTGCAAAGTAAGTTGTGTGGCTTGTACTAAGAGGGGCTCTAGGTAGCTTCTGCTTATCTTTATATGGCGGGATAATACGTTGGCAAATTGTTGTTGTGCTTCTAACACGGTTTCCGCTTCGTAATCAAAATACGGACTGCGTATTTTCTGCATTTCGGTTTTCCATGTTCTGAACAAATTTTGAAGGATAAACAAGTTGACTTGCTCAACCTCGGTTAAGGATAAAATCTCTTGCCCTGTAATAAATTGTTTTTGACTAAAGAACCTATCCAGTACCTTGCGGGTGTATTGCTGGCTGTATTTTTGAATAGCCTGTAAACTGATTTTATCTTCCATATTCGTATAGCCAAAGTTAAACGCTTTCGCGGAATAAAATATTTTGATGTGAATTTCATTATACAAAACCTTGATCGGAACATAACCGTGGCCAACACTGAAACTTCTTTATTGCTGGCTATACACCAAAGCGGTACCGATTGGATGCAAAGCTGTGGCGGAAAAGGCAGGTGTACTACATGTAAATTTGCTGTTTTATCGGGTGTAGAAAATATTAGCGCACTTTCGCCAGCCGAAAAAAAATACCGGCAACAAGGTGCACTTTTACAAACAGAAAGGTTAGCCTGCCAGGTAAGGCTTACAGGTGATGTTACCGCGTTAATTCCGAAAGAAAGTAAACTACCGCATATTAACTACCTGGATGGAAACATAAAACCTTAGCGAAACGATCTTTCTTAAAATTAAAATATTTTTGATCTATGTTTATTGAACCCCGAGTAGGAAACAATAAAACCCACACTGGCTGGATAGAGGTGGTATGTGGATGCATGTTTTCTGGTAAAACCGAAGAGCTAATCAGAAGATTAAATCGCGCCCTTATTGCCAAACAACGTGTAGAAATATTTAAACCTGTGGTGGATAACCGTTACCACGCAAGTTCAGTTGTTTCGCATAACCAAAATGCTATACGGTCTACCTCGGTAAACTTTGCACAAGATATTCTTATGCTGGCCGGTGACTGCGATGTAGTAGGGGTAGACGAAGCACAATTTTTTGATGAGGCCATCGTAGAAGTTTGTAACACCTTAGCTAACCAAGGCAAGCGCGTGATTGTGGCCGGCCTCGATATGGATTTTGAAGGCAAACCATTTGGCCCAATGCCGTATTTACTTGCAGTTGCCGAGTATGTAACCAAACTTCACGCTATCTGTATGCAAACAGGCGAATTGGCTTCCTATAGTTTTAGAACCAGCGAAGACGACAGGCAAATTGTAGTGGGCGAAAAAAATGTTTACGAAGCCAGAAGTCGCCAGGCATTTTACGAAGGCATGGTAGCCAAACAAAAAAAATAGCATGATGAAAAATGCCCAACAACTTTCGGTAGCAATTTGGTTTTGGCTGATGTTTATGATTTTTTTTCATACCAGTTTTAGCCAACACAACATTCCATTAGAAGCGTGGCGCTTTCATGCATCGGGCGAAGATCTTGTGCATCTTGCCGGCAACGAACAAATCCTTTTTGCGGCCAGTAACAATGCGGTTTTTAAAATAGACCATTCCGATAATTCCATAGCAACATTTCATAAAGAAAATGCCTTGTCGGATGTTGGCATCTCTGCATTACATTATCAACAGGCATCTCAAACGTTGTGGATCGCCTACTCAAATGGAAATGTAGACTTTCTTGTTGATAACGAGTTTTTTAACTTCAACCGGTTAGTTAACCCTCCGGATGTAACAAGCAGTGTTGCCATCAGGCACATAAATAGTCATCAAAACAGATTGTATTTTTCTACAGCGTATGGCGTAGTGGTATTCGATGCCGCACAAAAAGAAGTTCGGGAGAGTTGGAGAAATTTAGGAGTTAACGGTCAGCTACTTGGTATAAGGCAAAGTGCTGTACTTGGAGATAGCATTTACCTGGCAACCGATAATGGCATTTTAGCAGGCAAACTTTCTGATAATCTACAGGATTTCAATCGGTGGACCCGCTATTCTACAGGCGATCTGGCAAATACCGTGCAAAGCATCATTTCTTTTAACGGTAAACTATATGCAGCTTGTAACAACCGTGGAGTTTTTCGGTTTACAGGATCTGCGTGGGTAAGAGTCAACACCATCCCTTTGCAAACAGAGTATACACCTCTTACAGCTAATTCTAATCAGCTTTTAATTGGAGGTTCGGCCAATGGTTTGTTTACACCACAAAATAATCAGTATCAGGTTTTTTCTTTAGGCACATTAACATTATTGCGTGCTTCATTTTTTTCTAACAATCAATGGTGGATAACCGATGGAGCAACAGGATTATACCAGCTCAACAACACGCTTTGGCAAAAG
>JAJTEH010000079.1 GCA_021298355.1 Flammeovirgaceae bacterium | reverse complement strand
CTCTATGTAACCGAGAAATCCTCTGAATAATTTTACTTCTGCAAATGCTCGTGGCCCATAAATACTTTGGTTTTGTCTCCATCGATCGTTTTCACCTGAACGCACTAATCTGTAATTTAAGCCCAAACCTGCTGAAACGTTCTCTAAGATGCGATAGCCCAAGGATGGATTTACATCCAACATGTAATCATTCGATTTCTGAAATTGAAAAGCAATTCCTGGAAAAATTCTTTCTCTAAATGTTTTCTCTTTTAATGGATTGTAAAACTTCTTAGCATCCTTGATACTGGCCAGTGAACTGTATTTCTTTTTATACTTAGCCATTTTCTCCATGGCTTCTTGCAATAAGGCTTCTTTACCTTGAAAGTGATTGATGGCTGTCGTTTGAGCTTGCTCAAGCAATTCAGCTTTTGCTTCTTCTTCGCTTTGGGGTTTTAGTTGATCACTTAATTCTTTTTGTTGATTGTTGATGTTTTCTAATCCTGCTTCTTTGGCTATTTTATCTTCAGCGATTTTCCATGCTTTTTGATCGATTGAAGTGGTATCGTTTTTAAATGTTTCTATTTTGGATTTTACATCTTTGGCTACACCTAATTCTTTAGGAGTTTCAATTTTGTTAATGAGATTATCAATTTTTGTGTTGGCTATTGGATTGGAAACGTTTGGGAGGCTTTCTGTAGCAGATGAAATATCTTCGGTTTGATTGAGATCGAAACTTGAAAACTCTGGAAGTTGAAAATTTGTTTCCGGCAAATCTGAGTTTGGTAGTGTTGTATTGATGTTAGTGTTTGAAAGATTTACTTTATTCTTCGCACTTTGTACTTTATTTAGCTTTGCGACTTTTTGTTGGTAACGCTGAACTACACTATCTCTTTTAAGATTAAACTGATTTACAAGCTTTTCTTTTTTTAACCTGATGCTATCCAATTGTTCTTGCATCTTTTGATTTGGTTTTTGCCCAAGTGCCAGTAAACTATCTTGGTTATGTTTTAATGAAGCTTGTTTTTTATTTAATGCTATAATTGGCTTTTGGTACAATGCTTTTACACTATCAGCTGACTTTTTAAAAACTGATTGAATGCTATCATGCTTGTTTTGAAATTTAATTTGAACAGAATCTTTTTTTGAATTGGCTGCCTGTAAAAGAGAATCTCCCCGCTCCTGTGCCAAGCCAACGAATGTGTAAAAAAGAAATACAATGAAAAATAATTTGCGCACAAACAAAGTTAAAGAATTGGATTTAACTGTTGTGAAACTAAGCAACTTAAAATATCTATAATAATTCCTTATATCTAAATCTATAAAGAAAGTTTACAAACTCATGAATTGGCACGAGCTAAAAGTTCGCGCCAGCGGGGGGTAGCCACTTTCTGCGGCGGTTATTTCTGCCGTTAGGTAATCGTGTGGGTAATTGGTTGCAGTGCCACTAATTTTGAACAATATACTTCACTTTTCTCCTTCAAACGCATTTAGTTAATGGTATGGATGAACTACACAAATGCCAACACACAACATCCGCGCCAGTTAGGGTATCTACCCTGCATTCGAACTACTACCAATCATTACACCAAGTACTATTGTTACTAGAAAAGAGGCTATCACATAAACAACGGCTAGTAAGGAGTAAACAGATCTATTCAGATCCTTCATGCATTGAATATTTTGGTATACTTCATCATAGTTCGTAATCTTAAAATACCTTAAATATAATAAGGTCGCAAATACAATCAGGCATATCCCAATGATATGGTACCTCTTTTGATAGACAAAAGATTGGGCGAATAAGTCTGGATAGAACCTCGGTATGATAAGCGTAATCATGATTATGTTGAATTCAAAGACGGCTGATAAAAGGATTAATCCGCTAATTTTAAAATCGTCCTTCTCTCTTCTTTTGTAAAAATTACAACAGACAAGGTATAGAATGTCTAGAAATGTGATCATGCTTAATTTCCGTTGATGTATCGCGTAATTGATTTACCTGTTAAGCTGGTAGATGCTGCATCAATATGTTGTCCAATGTCTTTACCTGTAAACAGTATAAATCCAGCATTGAGTAAGAAGTATGCTCCAGCTACTGACGTTCCGAATCCTGTTAATGCCATACCACTCATCGCTAGGTCAAGCGTATTAGAGGTTGTAATGCCGTTTTGGCTCATGTCGTAAACAGCTAAACCTCCACCAATCGCACCAACCGACTTACTAACGACCTTAAATCTGGTAGCCCATTTACCCGCGTTTACCGAGTTCATCGTAAATAAAGGTTGGACGATTTTCTTACCGAAAATCGTTTTCTCATACTTTACTAACGTTGTTGCCCATGGAGCAGGTTTACCTGGATAAAGGCTAGCTCGTTTATATGCTTGCTCAAGAGGAATTGATGCAGCCAATGTCCATCCTGCTATTTTTCTCGCCCATTGTGAGTATGAATGCAAATCAGTTTCTTGATATACTCCCTGCATTTGCTCCTCTTGCAAAAACAAATCATCAAGGGATATAACACTTAAACTTGTATTTGCCCATATAGTAGCTAATGGTGTAACTTGTCTACCGTTTTTTGTAGTTCTAGATACAAATACCGAAGTTACTGCATCCCCGACAAAATTTACATTTATACCATAACCATCTCGATAGAAACTTACTACACTTGCCTCATCAATATGCCCTGAACTTGCTACTATACTTCCATTAGGTCCGGCCATTTCCCACAACTGATTAATACCAGGTCCTATCCTTTGCCAATCACTTGGGCTAATAAATTCTGGTCTTGTAACA
>JAJTEH010000078.1 GCA_021298355.1 Flammeovirgaceae bacterium | reverse complement strand
ATAACATCAAGCTCTTAAACCGTGTGTTTGCTCAATTGGCGTGGGAAGTGTTTCAAATAAAGTGACTGCATAACGTTGTTATGCCAGCACGGGTCGGGATACTGGCAGTGCAGCGTTGGAACCTAATTTGCTAATCTGAAACTTATTTATACCTTTGTCTCGCTGTCCGATATGAAAAAATTTAAAACATTGCACCCCTTTACATTGCCTCTCGTGGTTATCTCCACGGTCGGACAGCCTTTGTAATTGGGTGCATACTTTTTTTATGGATCGATCCTATTTGTCATTCCTTGAGCAAAAACAAAAAGCCCATATCTTTTCAGGCTTTGATGTAAATGAAAAAGAGTTAAATAAACTTATGTTTGACTTTCAAAAGTTCATTGTTAAACGCGCACTCAAGGCTGGCAAGTATGCCATCTTTGCTGATTGTGGTTTGGGTAAAACATTGATGCAATTAGAATGGGCTAACAAAGTAAATCAATATACAAATAGACCCGTTTTGATTCTTGCGCCTTTGGCTGTGGCCGGGCAAACCGTAAATGAGGGCGCTAAATTTTATATTGATGTTTGCCGATATGATGGCAGTAATTCACCGATTCAAATTTCAAACTACGAGCAATTAGAAAATATTGATACATCAATTTTTAGCGGTGTAGTTTTAGATGAAAGCTCAATCCTCAAAAACTTTGAAGGAGCAACTAAGAAACTAATACTTGACCTTTTTGCAAAGACACCTTATAAACTTGCATGCACCGCTACTCCAAGCCCTAACGACCCAATGGAGTTAGGAAACCATTCTGAATTTTTGGACGTAATGAGCCGCAATGAAATGCTTGCAATGTACTTTGTGCATGATGGCGGTGAGACGGCAAAATGGAGATTGAAAGGACACGCCACTAAACTATTTTATCAGTTTATTGGAAGTTGGGCTATTATGCTAAATAAGCCGCATGATATTGGTTTTGAAATGCCAGGATTTAACCTGCCATCATTGAACTTAATTGAGAAACAAATAAAGACACCAAAACGAGATAATGGCAGCTTGTTTAATGATGCCATCATTTCAGCGACTAACTTCAATTCAGAATTAAGGCTTACTAAAACTCAAAGATTGGATGAAGTTGTAAGAATTATAAAATCAAAGCCAGACGAAAACTTTATCGTTTGGATAAAACAAAATGAAGAGGGTGAAATGCTTAAAAAGTTACTGCCAGAAGCAAAAGAAGTAAAAGGCAGTGATTCAAATGAATGGAAAGAAAAAACGCTTTTAGGCTTTGCAAATGATGAGTTTCAAATACTGATAACCAAAACAAAGATTGCATCATTTGGCATGAACTATCAGAATTGCCGAAACCAAATATTTGCTTCGCTTGATTTTTCATTTGAGGGATTGTATCAAGCCATTAGAAGGAGCTACAGATTTGGCCAAAAGAATGAAGTAAACATCTACCTAATTACAACAGACACGATGAGCAATGTAAACCAAGCTATCAATAATAAACAAAAACAATTTGAAGTTATGCAAGACGAAATGGGTAAAGCGGTAAACGCAAATTTGAACGGCAAACTTATGAATACTGCCGACTTCGATATTACTGAAGAAAAAAACGAATGGTATAAAATAAAGCGCGGGGATTGCGTTCAATTAATTAGCGAACTGGAAAATGAAAGTATTGGGCTTTCTGTTTTCTCTCCACCATTTGCTGAACTTTACACTTACTCCAGCCATTTAGAGGACATGGGTAATTCAAAAGATTACAATGAGTTTTTGCATCAGTTTAGTTTCTTAATCAAAGAACTTCATCGAGTAATGAAGCAAGGCAGAAATGTTTGCGTTCACTGCATGGATTTACCTATTCAAAAAGGAAAGCATGGATTTATTGGTTTACGTGATTTTAGCGGATTGCTTTTAAAAGCCTTTGAAGATGCTGGATTTATTTATGCTTCGAGGGTCACAATTTGGAAAGACCCTGTAATTGAAATGCAAAGAACTAAGGCTCTTGGCTTACTTCATAAGCAAGTAAAAAAAGACAGCACTATGAGCCGTGTTGGTATTCCTGATTATGTAATGATTTTTAGAAAGGATGGAGAAAGAACAGATCCTGTAACTAATACAGGTATTCCGGTTGACCTATGGCAAAAATATGCTTCTCCAGTTTGGATGGATATTGATTACGGAAATACGCTGCAAGGTTTTAGAAATGGACGCGAAGAAAATGACGAAAAGCATATTTGCCCGCTTCAGCTAGATACGATTGAAAGACTTATTCACTTGTATTCAAATAAAGGTGACACGGTTTTCACTCCATTTATGGGCATCGGATCAGAAGTTTATCAGGCTGTAAAAATGGGAAGAAAAGGAATCGGATTTGAATTGAAGGAAAGTTATTATAACTTGGCTAAATCAAATTTGAAGTCAGCCGTTGTCAGCAAGGCTCAACTCTCATTAGTGTAACCGGTGAAATACTCGTGGCTCTTGCATAAGTTTTGGACGTGCGCTGGATTGCGCGACTTATGCAAGTGCCGCGCTTGCTGGCCACAATTACGCCAATACGTTGTTATCAACTGCTGGCCGTGCGGGTCGGCAAAGCAAGCGATCAGCCTCCGTGCCGCTTGCTTTATTGCGGAGGCCAGTTGTTGATAATGTACCTAGTGTATGCGTAGTAAAAGCGGCTAACGAGATGAACTAAGATTGAAAAACAGTATTTAAAATAAAAATTAAAAAAGCTCGGGGGCGTTAAAACCTAAACTAATATGGCGGCAGAATATATTTCTAATGGACATCGAAAAGATGTTCTTTACCTGAAACAAAACACAAGTGCCAGGTTAAAAGCCGAAGAAGA
>JAJTEH010000077.1 GCA_021298355.1 Flammeovirgaceae bacterium | reverse complement strand
ATATTGAGAGGTTTTTAAATCGATATTTGAGTACGCTAAATCATTTACCTTAGGATTTTTTTTTATCTCTCTACTTCCTACCGAACCTTGCAAATTAATTCCTAACCCTTTTTTAGGATTAAATCTGTAGTCAAGATTCTCAAAAAACAATCCTAAACCATACGATTTAGTGTTAACATCAGCATATTCAGGCAAAACAGTAATTGTAGATAATCCAGATGTTGAAATTAAATTGGCATTTCTTTGCTTGTAAAATACTTTTATAAAGTTTAATCCGCTAAAATAATAATTCAATCCTAAGGCGTTATTTACATCTAAAAAAGTAGTATCTTTTTTGTAAATCTTAATGGTATAATCTGCTCCAACAGGCAGTCCGGCAATATATGGATAAATTATATTCGCTTTTAAATCTTGTGTTTGTGTTTGTAATCTCCTCCAATTGATATCAATGGTTTCTCCACTTTTTAAAATAGAATTAACCAATTTGATTTTTAAATCTCCTGTAAAAACGGTTTTACCATTGTCGCTGGGCAAAATACCAACAATACCATCAAATTGAGAAGCATTTTTTTTCTCTAAAAACAAAAATAATTTATTTTGTTTATCGGTTAATTGCATAATTGGCGCTTTTTTTTCAGTAATAAAAGGCAATTGTCTTACCTTTTTTGACACGCCTGAAAATATTTCTAAGTTATACGGCATTCCATTTTTTATACCCAAGTACCTCAATAAAAAACTTTGACTTATTTTGCCTGTTCCTTCTGTTACAAGGCTATCTAATTTAATAAACACATTTCTCTCAACCACTAATTTTGCCTCCACTGTCGAATTATCAAATTGTAAACTATCTAATTTTGCCAAAGCAAATGGATACCCATTATTTTCATAATACGTAATTATTTTTTCCATAAACTTAGATAGTTCAGAAAAATTAAATGGTTTATTTAAAAAAAATCGTTCGTTGTACCCTAATTTACTTATAACTGCTTGGTCTTTTTTATCATAATTTAATTTTACCCATTTATATTTTTTTCCAGCGCTGATATACGATTTATAATTAAGGCTGTCGTTTTTAATGCTATCCACGCTAGCCGAAATAAAGCCTTCGTTAATTAATGAAACATAAATCATGGTTGATTCTTTATAAATTAAATCCTCAGTGTTAAACTGTTTTTTATAGTCTATCTTTTTAAAAATAGCAGCGCTATCCGTATTCACAACTATTAAGTTGTATTTTTCTTGTGCCTTTGCACTTAATGCAAATAGCAAGATAAGTAAGATAGAATATGTTATTTTGTTTTTCAAAAGAATAGCTTCTAAGATAATTATTTTTTCATGTTCTATGCTTAACGTACTAAACTCCTTCTTATTTTAGTAAAATGAAGTATAATTATTATTTTAAGTGTTTTTAACCTATTTTTGTTTAACATAGTGTAAATTAGCTGTAAATTTGTAACTCAAAAAAAATAAACTATAATGAAAAAAGGATTAATTGTTTTAGGAGTTGTCGCTGGATTAGCTCTTATCGTATTTATGATGTACAGAAGTTCTTATAACACGGCTGTAAATTTACAAGAAAATGTAGATGAAAAGTGGGGAGATGTAGGTGCAACTTACCAACGTAGAGCTGATTTAGTTCCTCAATTAGTAGCTACAGTTAAAGGAGCTGCTGCAAACGAGAAAGGAATATTAACTCAAGTAACTGAAGCACGTGCAGGTATCGTTAATGCAAAAACTCCAGAAGACATGGATATTATGGGTAAGAAAATTAATACAGCTATTAACTTAGCATTTGAGGCTTATCCCCAAATTCGTTCTACACAAAACTTTAGCGATTTACAAACTCAATTAGAAGGAACTGAAAATAGAATTGCTGTAGCTCGTCAAAATTACAATGGTGCTGTAAAGGAATACAATTCTCATATTCGTGGCTTTTTTAATAGTATGTTTTTAAATAGCGAAACATTTGCTAAAAAATCTGCCTTTAAAGAGTCTGCGGGATCTGAAAATGCTCCAAAGGTTGAGTTTTAATCATCATCTATGTTTTCTAAAAAACCTATTGTATCAAAATCCGACGAAGCTCGTTTAATAAAAGCCATTCAATTGGCCGAGTTAAAAACATCGGGAGAGATTCGTGTGCATATTGAAAAAACTTGCAAAGGAGATATTATAGCCGCTTGCAAAAAAAAGTTTGAGGAACTAAAAATGCATGAAACAAAAGACAGAAATGCTATTTTGTTTTTTTTAGCAGCAGGATCTAAAGCCTTTGCTGTTTGGGGAGATGAAGGAATTCATCAAAAAGTGTCCAATGAATTTTGGAAAAGTATCACCGATTGTGCTATAGGTTATTTTAAACAAAATGATTTAATAACTGGACTAGAAAAATCAATAGAGATGTGTGGTGAAAAACTACAATTATATTTCCCAATTGAAGCTGATGATAAAAACGAACTATCTAACGAAATCTCTTATTAGTTGAAAAAAATAGCTTGGATACTTACCTTATTTGTTAGCATATTTGCTTCACTCTCTTATGCGCAAGTTCCTGATAGACCCAATCCTCCTAGATTAGTAAATAACTTATCAAAGGAGTTTCCTGATTTTATTACTGCCCAAGAAGAACAACAACTTGAACAACAATTACAAAATTTTAGTTTAGAAACTTCGAATCAAATTTGTATTGTTATTGTTGATGATTTAAACGGCATGGATGATGCCTCTTTTGCTGTTGAAATATTAAATAAGTGGGGAGTTGGACAAAAAGATAAAAACAATGGTATAGTTATATTAATTAAACCAACTGGTAATTCGGGCGACAGACGAATATTTATTTCTGTTGGATATGGTTT
>JAJTEH010000007.1 GCA_021298355.1 Flammeovirgaceae bacterium | reverse complement strand
TCAGGGGGTGAAAGAATATACATTGAAGCTTTCTCTAAACTAAAAGCTACTTCAGATAAAAATGATGCTAGGAGATAAAATACTACACTAGCTACTCTTACTCTACTTTTCCAAGTTTTCATAACTAGTTTTGACCTTTAAAATGATATATATAGTTTTTAACGATATTACCTCTGTTGTCTCGCACATTTTGCAATCTGTTTTGCTCATCATATTCATAATAAGTGATGATTCCATTTTCATCCGAAACTGAAGTAACACCAACTAAGGGCTTATGTGTAAAGGAACTCATTTGCGACCCTTGAGGGTAAACCCTAAGCTCGTCAATCAAAACATTAGATAATGAAATATTGATAGAATTAACATTGCTAAGCGAAAATGAATAGTATGCCCAATCATCAGAAGTTATATTTAGATTAACCGCACCTGTAATGTTTCCATTAACCAAGTTTCGTTTGGCCCAAAAGCTCAAAATATAATTTCCATTTGGGAGCACTTTACTTATACTAGAACCGTTGAAACTAAAATTTCCTGTTTTTGAAATTGAACTTATCGAGTTATTAAAAGTCCATCCTCCTTCATTATTCTCGTTTTCAAAACTTGTAAAGGCGATTTCTGTTGAAAGTGCATTTGATGCCTTTGCAATTATTAAAGTACTGTTGTAGCCCCAAATAAAACTTTGATTGATTCCATCAGAATCCTCTATTTCTAAAGGATTGCCTAGCGAATCATAGTTATTGAAATTCATGATCTTCTTGTTTGCATTAGGCCCGCTTAGGATTTGACTTTTTCTTATAAGCCCATTGAAGGAATTAAAATTGTTAATCTCTTTGTTGATAAGCGATCCATTTCTTTTGATTTTCTTTTCAATAACCTCATTAAGAATATTAGCACTTCGAAGATTAGTCATGTATGGACTAATAGATGCAGTTGGGTAAACAAACTCTGTTGATACTATTTCATTACTACTATTTCGGGTTGTTATCAAACCTATTTGATTATCTGGATAATAATCATATTCTATTTCCGTAGATAAACTTATTGAATTAGATTTTTCCCAACTTTTTGTATAACTTAAAATACTTTCACCACTAAATATTGGGTAATATCCAACTAAATCTTGTTCATAGAGATACGTAATACATGTCGGATTAGTTAATAGTTTAATTTGTAGGAAATATATATTACTAAATACAACTTTTGCTCCATAAAAAATGGGAGACATTTGAAAAGTATAAACATTTGAATCTTTTCGAAGTAGAATACCTTCTTCATTGTAAACCTCAGATTTTAATAGTAAACCATTATCAGGTTTTAAATGATTTTTTCTTGCAGGAAGCCCAAGATCAGAAACTTCATCGTGTGCACCGATATCAGGATTATTCGAATAGTATGAAACAAATTTACCTATAGCGTTATTATTAAGATCAACTTGTTTCCGAGTAACTTTACCGTAGCCAATAAAGTTACCAGAACCTAACATGGAAGTTGAGTAGAAATTATTTCCACCAACATAATTTACTTGGAAATTCAATATTTTTATATTGGTGTAAGCACCCAAGTTATCCTGAACTGTTGTAGAGCTTAGGTTATTATATCCATAAAATCCACTAAGGTTTAGGTCTACCATCAATTTGCCAGATTCATAGGTGTAGATAGTTTTTCTCGCTACTTTATCATCTGTTATGAAATTAGTTGACTTCACTCTTATACCACACCCTGATGTTATTGGAATTAAACTAGCATTATCAAAAGTGTTTAATTCATACTCAATTGATAAAATTGCTGTAGTTGGATACTTTATTTGAATAAGCGTGGAAGCTCTGCTTTTTTGCAAATAAGATCGTCTGTCGTTACCATTACTACCAAGAAAAGATTTATTTATGTGGATTGGGTTTGGTATAAACGAGTTATTGGATAATACACCATTATAAAAACCCCAATAATCAGTTGCATAAGATGTTTTGATTGGAAGAGGTTCCGAATCATAGGTAAATTGATAGGATGGATTT
Organism: Flammeovirgaceae bacterium; assembly: GCA_021298355.1. Lineage (GTDB taxonomy): Bacteria > Bacteroidota > Bacteroidia > Cytophagales > Cyclobacteriaceae > Chryseotalea. Next base: position 128,439 of record JAJTEH010000007.1, on the reverse strand, counting down.
CCTATTTCTTCTATACTGCTTAATTTTAAGCGATGGGTTAAATGCTCTGCTACAACAAAATAATTATTGGTATAATAGGCTGGATAATTTTTATCAATTGAATTAGTTGTAGGATTTGAAACAAAATAGTCAAAGGTTAGCTTCCATGTTTTAATAATATTGTCGAGATTATTGTAGACTAAAATTGAATCTAACTTTAACTCGCCCATCCTATCTGATCTTGGTGAAACTTTAAACACAATCTTTTCATTAGCAGATTGGATTTCTTTTAAATAAGAGTGTGAGCTAGGAGCATTTAAACTAATAAATGTATTCATTAGGTATTCATCAGTAGGGGCATCGTAATAAGTTGAAGTTTGGCTATACCCACTTAAATCAGAAATTAAAGTAGATCTGAAATCATAAATCTTTCCATTTCCACTACAAGGATCAATTGTTTGTTCATTCAAATAATCTTTATATTTAACTTTCTGTGAAAAGGATGGCAAATCTTTTCCTTGAGAAATTTTCTCCCATCCAAAAATTATTTTTCTGCCGGCTGTATCGATTATTTTCGTTAAATGCCAAATACGACTTACCAAGTTAGTCTCATTTTTGCACTCAGTTCCCCCAGCTTGGTGATCAATTATGGAGCAATTTAAATTAGAAAATTCTTCGTCTATTTCTTCAAAAAAATATTGTATTCCATTAGGCGCGATAACTTTCCACGTTATATTATTCAAATTATCTACCTTTAATAATCGATAATTCTTTTTGTTAAGCACAACAAAGTTTTCAGTTTGAAAATCCCTTATAAATTCTATGTAATGTCCATTAAATGAAGCTTTAAAAATATCTGGTTCTGAATCTATATCATCTGGTCCGCCATCAGCGTTAGCAATGGAAGGTGTTCTATGATCATAACTTCCATTAAGTGGAAAATAGTAATCTGTATATGATACAAATGAATGGTAAGGCTGATCAGGTGAAATACCAGTGCTAGGTGAAAAACCAAAAGGTGGTGTTGGATTAATGTAAGGATAAGCATGCCGCCACTGGAAATCAAACCTATGACCATAATAATAATAATCTGGTAAAATTTTTTGGAAGCTAGAAAGATCATCTCGATCGTTAACTATCTGTGTAATTGAACCTACTTGTAAATTCCACCCGAGACCAACCCAACTTGCTTCTTCACTCACTCTTATACCACCTGCATGATAACTCAGATCGATAGGCAAAACTATTTCGCCTGAATTAACAGTATGAATTGGAATTTTTATATCAGGAATTCCAGTGTATTCACTTACTGGTATTTCATTAAATTTAGTAAACTGAAAAACATCAGGAGGCATCGGTGATTTGAAGCCCTTTATCTGTGCCTTTGCTTCTGTTATAAACAAAACAAAAGGAAGTGAAATTAAAAATAAATTCTTCATTGGCAATTTAGAGTTGTATTTATAGGAAATCAGTAAAGATTCAAAAATCTATATTTCATAAAATAACTTTATATAAAAGAAAAGCACAGTAGAAATAAGATCTTAAAATGAGTTAGAGATTAACTTAGTTTATTTTTTTTAGAATACTTTTTTGCTGCACTTAATTTCTATTAATCAAATATTAAAAGAATGGATTAATAAAAAAATAATTTTTACCAATTATTTTTGATTCTTCGATAAGAATATTGAGACCTGATAAAAATCATAATTTTTCGATTAAGGTAAATAACCTATAGCTAAATAATTTGAACTTTAAAACACATATAGTAATTTATATTCTACTAAATAGTTTATTTAACTAAGTAGAATTATCAGAATATAACTGTTTCGTATATGTTTCAATAATTTCAAACAAATCAATTATAACTTTTAGGATATTTTACTTTGTTTAAACATTTTACAAAATTCTCAAACGGTCTTTTAATCATTTTCAATAAGCCACTACAATAAATCAAACTCAAGTACTAAAAAACCTAAAAAGTTTAAACAATGTCAACCAACAGACAAATGTGGGGCATTTCTAGAGTCTTTATATTAATATAGAGTAGCGTAAATAAATCAGAATAGCTTGTTGAGAAGGTTACAAACAACTTTTAATGTTTTGCTTTTATCTGTTAATTTTTCTATCTTAATATTATAATTAAAAAATATCTTATGAGAAAAATTCTAATTTTAAGTTTGATTATTGCAAATTTTCAAGCTGGTTTTGCGCAATTTTGGAGCGCCAACGGATCAAATATATACAATACCAACACTGGAGTAATTGGCATAGGCACAAGTACACCATCATCAACATACAAACTTGATATTTTTGGAGCTGCAGTTCGTATACGATCTAGTAACGCACCTGCACCTGCTTACCTTGAACTTGATGCGAGTGGCGTTAGAGGAGTTTTTGAGTCAATTATTTCTCCCAGCTCATACACGCGCGTAGGAACTAGAGGAAATTACAAATTTGCCTTATTTACAAACAATGCTGATAGACTTACAGTTACAACTAATGGCTTTGTAGGTATTGGTAACACTAACCCTGCCTATCAGTTGGATGTAGCTGGTGCAATAAATGCAAGTTCAATTTATATCAACGGTGCTCCATTTGCTGGTGGAGGCTCACAGTGGACCACTAGTGGGTCTAGTATCTATTACATTCCAGGTGGAGGTGGAAGCGTTGGAATTGGAACCTCTACACCTAACGCATCTTATAAACTTGACGTAGCTGGAGCTATTAACGTTGGCAGTCTTTATGTAAATGGTCAGCAATTATCAAGTGCGGCACTTTGGTCAATGAATGGCTCAAATATTAGCTATACCGTTGGAAAGGTTAGCATTGGGACAACAACACCTGGTTCATATATGCTTGCAGTTGCAGGAAAAGTTGCTGCAAATAGTGAAGTACGTGTTTTTGATATTAATACTACGACTTTCCCTGACTATGTATTTGATCCGTCTTATGAATTACCATCATTGGAGCAAACTGAGAAGTATATAAAGGAGTATCGCCATTTGCCAGAAGTTCCTTCTGCACAAGAAATAGGCAGAGATGGCATGAGCTTAAACGAAATGAATATCATATTGTTAAAGAAAGTGGAGGAGTTAACACTGCATTTAATTGCACTTAAAAAGGAGAATGAAAATCTCAATTCTCGTTTGACAACTTTGGAAAAGAAGTAATGCAACTACTTTCTAGATTTTTTTTAGCGTAATGACAACACACCATTATTTTGCAAGGTTGCTTTATGAATATAGCTACTTTGGTTACTATTCGAAATCAGTTGATTTTACTTTAGAGAAACCCTTTTATCCTGGATGTGAAGATTAATTTTTATCTGCAATTTATTCACCAATACTTAAAAAAGATGATATATAAAACAGTAGAATTAAATCAAAATGAAATAATATGAAATTTCTTTTACCTTTTCTATCAGCAATCGCACTATTGCACTTTAATATATTTGCACAGTGCCCACCCAGTAACATCACAACAAACCCAGACAAAACAACTTGGGAAAACCCACCATATGATGCGCTTTACAAAAAGAATACTGGAACAAACTTCTTCGACTGGAGACTACAGCATTTTTCTGTATCTATGCCTTCATTCCCTTATTCGCAAGTTACATCTCCTTATTATTATGGTTCGTCAGCGACAGCTTTAAAAGGGTTGGCAAAAGGGGAAAACAATCCTGAGAACTACGATTTTTACCCTGAGGATGGTTGGGAATTGATCCGAAAGAATTTTGGACTGAAAGCAGATGGCTCACAAATTTCTAATGAAACATCTATAGGTCCTCATTATATTTTATACAACAAGTATACCGGAACATTACGAGTCATTGGCTGGACAAATACCGCTGTTGGATATTTCCCAACGATAAATGTAAAAATTAAGTTTAAAGATCAAAGCAAGGCAACTGGCCTTTTTGCGTTTTACAATACTACGGCAAAGCCACTTGATGTGCCGGCAACTGGTCATGCCACAACACCCGCAGAACTTACTTCAGATCCATTAGTGCCTTTTTTTGCAGATTTCAAGTTAGCTTATGACCCTTGTACTTGTGTTTTTGATTCTAACCTTGAAATTGAATTTAATAAAGTTCAAAAAATGAACATTGACCTTTATGGCAGGCTCTTTGCAACAAGTGTACCTGTAGATCTGTTTGACCCCCTCATAAGTTCATCAAATGTTTTGTTTAACAAAAATTTTCTTCCCTCAGTTTTTGACAACAGTAATGAGGGGACATTAGAGTACCGCAAAGTAACAGCAGGTATGTTAACTTACAGAACCCTAGATGCTATGATTACGGATGCAAAATCTTCGGCTGAAGCTAGTTATGATAAACAGGCCTTCAAAAAAGGGATTGATATTGCACAGGCTTTTCTTTCTGCAAAAACTGGAAAAGAAGCACTTACAAAAAGTGGAAAAAAAATGCTTAGCCTTTTCAGTGATTTCTTTCAAGGTGCCCCAGGAATTTCGGGATCATTATTTTCTGTTATAGCTGGTGAAATGGCACTAAATGGAACAATTGAGAATTATTTAGACCAACGTATTTCAATACCACTTGCGAATCCTGGTAGTCTAAATAGCAGCATGGCTCAAGAGTGTTGTGGCACAGGAGTAAATTATCCAATGTATAATGAGACGCTTGGTGTATTTGCTCTCTTGAGAACTCCAGAAGTAAGTTTGAATACAACTACAGAAAACTGGACTACAGGGAATGGCATAATAACTGTTCAGAATACAACTTTTCAATTGGCCAATCCTCTTCAATACATGTTTAATCCAGCCCTTAAAGTTAATTTGGCTAAATCAAAAATTTCTGCATCGTTTGAAGCCGAAGGGAATGTAGCCGTTGCTAATCTTAATTTTTTTGAAGGTTATACTTCTTACAATTCTTTTAGACAGACATGGGTCACGAAATTTTACTCGCCTTTGGTTCCTATCGAATCTTTGCTATTTGCTAAAATGCAGTTTAAAGGAATTAATATGAATTCAAATTCACTTAAGCTCAGCTTGGTACTTGATTTAGAATTTCAAGAATTGAATAAAAATGGGGTTCCAAATAAATCTCTTACTGTATTAACGTTTCCAATCAAAATTATTAATTCAAGTTCAACACCAAGTAATCATATAAATGGTTATCCGGAAAACTTAAACGTAACAGAGACTACTTATGATAATGATGGAGTTGCTGCATGGGAAGATGTAACGATTTCGGGAACTCAGATAATCTCCGCATCAAGAACAAATCCTGTAACGATTTCAGGCGGTGGCGAAGTAGTTTTAACTCCTGGAACTACCCTGTACAGAAGGCTTGTAGTTAAAGCAGGCACTTATCCACCTAAAGCTTTTACAAGCTGGATTTATCCGCAGCCTGTAAATGAATTACTCACTCCAAAAACTTCGTTTGATTGTAATTCCACAACTTACCTTGCAAAAAGCGTTTCAGCGCGAGTGAATACAAATGAAGAAACTTTAAGTGTAGTTGATAAATTTTCAAGTGAAATTGAAGAATTTATGAGCATCTATCCAAACCCAACTTCAAGTGATCTTACTGTTAAATTTAACTTAGCTCAATCTGGAAACGTAAGGATTTCAATAGTCAATTTTTCAGGCGCTGTGGTTTTTGAGCCATTAAATGGATTTATGGAATCTGGCGTTCATGAAATTGTAATTAATACATCTGAAATCCAGCAAGGCATAAATGTTTTAAAGCTTCAGTCTGCGTCTGGTACGAAATTTGAAAAGATTATGATTCTTAAGTAGGAAATTTTGTTTTGATTCCCGGTTTATCAATAATGATAAATCGGGATCAGAATAAAAAAGAATGTTGAACATAACTATACTCTATACGCTTTCCTCTAAATTTATTCTGTTATTTAATACCATAATCAATTTGCTATAATAAATAAACTGCGCAATTCTATTGGGGTACTTACGTCTTACATCGTTACTTTCATGTTTACTCTTTCTTGTTTTAAAGTGAACGTTAAGGTTGTGGATACAATGAAATCGCATTTCTTATTTTTCCTTATTACATCTTAGGATAAATTAGATTTTTTTATTCACCTTAATTGGTCGTAACTAAACGTTATGACCAATTGAAGGTTATGATTTCATCATGTTGTTCACACAGAAACTAGAAACTAAAATAGAGAAAAAAATCGACTATCTTCCTTACTTTCAATATAAAAAGTATAGTTATTGTACGGTCTTATAGTTTGATCTAACTATACTTTCTATATATTAAAATCATTATGCTTTGTTTCAATCACTTTCTTTAATTCAAGTGGTGATGATCTTATTTCAACTCTTTTTCTCTTGCTTAATACTTTCCCATCTAATCTACAAATCACGTAAAGCGTTTCCGCCTCGTTATAAAATTGAGCCATGAAAGAAAGTCCTCATTTTGTTTTAATCCTTCTTAAATCTTTGTCTTTTGGGTAAGTTTTACTATTAGATTCTAAGATTACTTTCATTAAAAACTCTTCACTTACAAATTCTTCGCTTACTATCTGACCATTGACTTCAAGAATTAAAAACAAGAGAAAAACCTTAACTATTATTAATCTTTTTATAAAAATACTTTTTTTTTGAATTACCCCTTTTTTTGCAGAAGTTACATCCATGATACTTATTAATTTTTGTAAGTTCATTCTATAAATTTTATATTCAACAAACCCTTACATTTAAATGGTAGTCTCTTGCGCCACTGTATACATAATCCTCTCCCTTTTCAACTATACCAGCCTTTACTGGATTATTATGAATATAAATTAGTCGCTGATCCATCATTTTATTAGTATTCATCTCAATTGTATGATATCCGTTTTGCCGAAATTAAAATTTTTTTTTCTTTCTTACTTTCGCTAGTTGCTTTGGCAAATAATTCTAACAAACAATCTCGCATGCTCTCTTGTACGTTGGTCGCTATTGCTCTGCAAATATGAAAAGATGTATATTTTTTAAAATCCCGAATTATCTCTTCTATCTTCCATTTACCTGATCAGCCAACAATTAAATGAATGTGATCACTCATAATGCCCAATGTGTAAATATCTAAACCTTTTTCTTTATGGTAATAAGCTAAAATTTCTATTAACAAATCTCTGTACTCTCGTCTTGTGAATACATCTACCCAATAAACAACTGCAAACGTGACAAAGTATATCTTATCCTGATCAAATATTTTATACTTTTCGCTCATGCTTCTTTCTTTTTCTTCTAAAGAAACAAACCATAAACATCAATTACAACTAGGCACGGACGAACTACACACATGCCTACACACAACATCCGCGCCAGTTAGTGAAAAAAATATTTCGATTTTATCATACAAACACATTCAGTTACAGGCACGGATGAACTGCGCACATGCATACACACAACATCCGCGCCAGTTAGGGAGAAAATTGCATGACAGACAGAATTTTTAAAAATTAAAAACTTGAACTAGCTATTAGATAGTACTGAAAACTAAAAAACTTTTTGTGCGATACAATCGCAGCTCTCCCTCACCCTCGTTACAAACGAGGGCGAGTTGGGTAAAGAAATATGACTTTTGTCAGTTTTTACCTTTTTCTTAAGTTAACTTTTACAACTTACACTCTTAGCAAGTTTAAATTACGACTAAGGCAAATTTACAGGATGTGTTAATCCATTTGCTTTTAGAATATTAATTCTTATATTGATAAACGCAATTAAATATCAGGGCTCCTATGGGAAATTTTAACTACAAGTTTCTTCAGCTTATTATTACTTTTCATGTAACTCTGTTTAGTGCATCATGCGATATATCGAAGAAAAGCGATGATATCCAAAAGAAGATTACAGTTTGTCTGGATGTAAATACGCTCACTATCGATTCCATTAAAAAACTTCCGGGTTTCAAACAACAAGAACTAGGGTTCGGCCCTAACCTTGTAGAAGATCTGAATAACCTTTGGGACACTGCTTCTGTAATTAAAGTGTATTTTATGGATGGCACCGAAGCTGCACATCATAACATTATTCGTATAGCTAATACGTGGTCTGTTTATGCTAATGTTACCTTTAAAAAAGTATATAGGCGTAAACATGGTGATGTGAGGATTTCATTTGACTGGCCTGGGTATTGGGCCTATAATAAGATTAACGGTGAAACTGTGCCTCTGAGTGAACCAACAATGTCGCTAGAAGACTTAGATGTGATAACTGATACCGTAGAAGTATATAGGGTAACGTTACACGAGTTCGGACATCTCCTGGGTTTTATGCACGAACATCAAAGTGCAAATTCGCCCATTCAATGGAACATAAATGCCCTGTATCAATATTATAATAAACCGCCAAATAACTGGAATTATTCTACTATTCAACAACAAATTGTTAACAAGTATCAAAGTAGCCAGTACAATAATTCTGCTTATGATTCTCTTTCTATCATGCACTATTATATTCCTAAGCAATTAACTTTAAATGGTTACTCAAGCCCATGGAATAACACCTTATCAGAACAAGATAAAATTTTAGTAGCTAAAACATATCCCAAATAATATGAAAACCAGAGTATTCATCCTACTTCTAACCATCTTTTTATTGAGTTGCTCAACTTACCATGTTTCTAAAATAGATGGAGTAGCGCAATCGCCTAAACTTGGTCTGATTTATTTCTTACCTAAAATTGAATATGATGTTATAATTGCCTACGACATTATTACTCCGCATCAAAGTGAATACTTTAACGATACAGATTTCAAAACCGAAGTTGATAAGATTTTAGGATTTGAATATATAAACTCTAATAAACCAAAATATAAACTGAAAAGTGTTGAATTAAAACAGGTCATACTCCCTGATGAAAGTCAAACCTACTTTGTTACATTCAAAAAGAAAAATGCACTTTTTGTAAACAAGAAATTTTTATTTGAATTAACAGAGCAAGGTTTCTTAAAGAATGGAAATATCGTTTCGCAAGACAACTCGTCTGCTATAGTGCTTTCAACTCTTGAAGCAACTACAAGTTTTGTTAAATCTGCTTATACTTTACCCGCAGGCGCTAAGGCAGGTGGAACAAGAATGGAAATTATTGTTAAGAAAATTCTTTCTCTTAGAAAGGAAAGAGAAGATTTAATTACCGGCAATAAAGCACCTGACCTAAACTATTCTAATTCACCTATTTTAGGCATGTACGAAAAATTAAAAGAAGAAGAAGAAAAACTTTTATCACTTTTGGCGGGTACAGAGAAAACAAAATCAGTAACAAAAGTTATTAGGTATAAACCACAAATAGGAAGTAACCAGAATTTGTTTTATTTCTCTCCAACAAAAGGACTTAGTAATTCATCTACAGGTGTAGCCGATGGAGAAAACATAACCCTATCAATTAGCGATGAAAGTAATCATCAAAAAAATCTTCAGGCTTTTCTTATTTCGAAAAGTACATTAGCGAAATCGAAACATGGATTATACTACAGATTACCTGTTACTACAGTTGTTAAAATTCAGGATAATAATAAAGAATATTACAATTCCTTACAGGTTATTCCACAACTAGGTTCTGTTGCTTTTCTTCCTAACAGAATTGGTATTGTTAAAAATGATATCTCGTACACACTTGACCCAACAACTGGCGCCTTGCTAAAATATGACGCAAACAGCGAAGGAGTTAACATGGATAAAGTAAACGCTCTTCTCACAAATGCAGCTACTTTACCTGAGGCTCTTAAAAAACCCAAAGAGCAAAAATCAGGTTTTGAAGAAATTGAAAAAGCTATCAAAAGTCTTGAATACGATATTAAATATCAACAATTAAAACAGAAATACGATAGCTTAAAGAAAGGTTGAAATCAACCAAAACTACATTTAACCCGAAATGATAATTGCCTTTGTTATTTTAATCTGCTCGTAAAATGTATCAAAACAAAAAGCCCATTACCTTTCGGGTAGTGGGCTTTTGCTTTCGTGCACTCGCAGGGATTCAAACCCCGAACCTTCTGATCCGTAGTCAGATGCTCTATTCAATTGAGCTACGAGTGCGAATGGGGTGCAAAAATAAAGAATAATTTATCTCATCCAAAAACGTTATTGGCTTTAGCGTATAAAAAACATATTTTTGAATCTTATTCCAGCTGAATACATACAGATAATGAAGCATTTCGCCTTAATTCTTTCTTTTGCAACCGTAGTTACGGTGGCTTATTCGCAAAAAACCGAAAAAACCAAAGGTTTACCCAACATGCCGGGAACAATCCAGTTGGATTACGGCTTCAACCGCTTAACCGAAAGACCAAACAACGTACGCATTGGTTTTTGGGGTTCCCGAACGCTTAATGTCTATTATTTATACGATATCCGCCTGGGCGACAGTAAATTTAGTGTTCACCCTGGTATTGGCTTTGGTTTCGACCGCTATAAGTTTATCAACTTTCGCAAATCGTACAGAGTAAATGGGCGCGATACTACCGTAGCCCGTAGTACACCTACTTTGGTTATTGATAACAATGGCAATAGCCGTTTCGAGCAAGCTGCTCTTTCTGTTTACGATGCCCCCGATTCGCTGCGTGCCGTGCGTAAATCTATGCTTACCACAACCTATTTAGATATCCCTCTCGAGTTCAGATTTTCTACCAACCCGTACGATCCGGCCCGCAGTTTTAAAGTAGCCATTGGTGGCCGCGTGGGTTTTTTGGTGAATGCACATACTAAAATTAAATATGCCGATGATGGCGAAAACAAAAAGATAAAAGACAACCAGAATTTTAATCTTACTCCTATTCGCTACTCCGCAACACTTAGAATGGGTGTAGGCAATTTCAGTTGGTTTTTACATTATAACCTAAATCCTTTATTCGAAAAAGATAAAGGACCTGCCCGCACAGAAGCAGGCACATACACCATCGGTATTTCGTTAGCAGGATTTTGATTTATACCGAAATAGATTTTAGTTTTTCGGTAATGTGTAACACAGCCGGACAAACAAGTGTGTTTTTATACGTTAACTCCATAATCTGAATTACTTTTTTACGATCGGTATGCGGATATTCCCTGCATGCTTTCGGCCGCGACTCGTAAATAGAACAATAATTTTCGCTGTCTAAAAAAGGGCAAGGCGCTTGTTGCAGTACATAATCTTTGTCTTCATCTATTCTTAAATACTTTTGAATAAAATCTCCGGGTTTCATGCGTAAAGCTTGAGCAGCACGTTCAATATCGGTTGGATAAAATATTGGACTCGTTGTTTTACAGCAATTCGCACATCCCAAACAATCTATCTTCTCAAAGGCTTCGTAGTGTAATGCATGCACAACCTCATCTACCTTTCTGGGATTTTTCTTTTTCAACGAAAGCAAAAACTTTTTATTCTCGGCTTGTTGTTTGTCTGTTTGCGTTTTTACTTTATCTAACCAATGTTGTGTTTCGCTCATAACGCTCAGCTATGTTTTACACCAAACTCTTTCATTAAATCGTTGCCATATTTACGAAACATTTCGATAATCGGAATGGCTTTTAACCCGCGTTTAGTAATTGTATATTCTACCTTAGGCGGTACAACAGGGTACACTTTTCTATTGATAAATCCTTCTGCTTCTAACGTTCTTAAAACAGATGAAAGCATTTTATGCGTGATGTGCGGCAAGTCTTTTTTTAAATCGCTATACCGTAACGTTTTATCGCGCAAGCGCCAAAGAATGGGCATCTTCCATGTTCCGCCAATTCTATCCATAGCAAACTCTACGGGGTTGTAATAGATTTTTTTATCGTAAATAAAGTCGGGCATGGCTATAGTTATGTTAAATTTTTCTTCAAATATCGAATAAACTATTTAAATCAACCATACTTTCTATTTAGAAAGCCACACACTTAAAAGGTAATATATTGATTTACGGATGATATGCCTTCAACTTTGAATAAAATTAAAACCGTATGAAAGCACTCCACATTCTTTTACTGCTCACTATTTCTTTCATTTCTCAGGCACAACACAATGCCGGAGGAAACGGAAAGGTTTTACTCATTGCCTCTAACCCTTCTGTAAGCAAACAAACCGGTTGGCCCATAGGTGTTTGGTATGCCGAAGTTGCCCACCCCTATTGGGAGTTTACCGAAGCAGGTTATGCTGTAGACATTGCCAGCCCCGAAGGTGGCGAAATAAAATTTGATTCGTTCAGCGATCCTGAAGATGCCAGCCAATATGCAGCATTCGATTACCTATCGTTAGGTTTTAAGAAAGATGCCGCTAAGCAAGCGCTTGTAAAAAATACACTTAAACTTTCTCAAGTTAATCCTAATCACTATAAAGCTATTTTTGTTTGCGGTGGCCAAGGGCCCATGTACACCTTTGTAGATAACGCTGAGCTACATACTTTCTTTACTAATTTTTACTTAACCGGAAAACCAACAGCCGCTATTTGCCATGGCACGGTAATCTTACTTAAAACAAAATTGCCGAATGGAAAATTTTTGGTAGAAGGCAAACGCTGGACGGGCTTCGCTTCTGCTGAAGAACAATACGCTGATAATTATGTAGGCATGCAAATTCAACCTTTTAGAATTGAAGATGAAGCGAGAAAAATGCCCAACAGTAAATTTGAAGTGGGCGCGCCTTTCTCTGCTTTTGCCGTACAAGATGGAAACCTGATTACCGGTCAGCAACAAAACTCTGGCTCAGCAGCCGCACGCTTGGTTATTCAGGAATTAGAAAAGCAAAAGAAGAATTATCCTACTTATGTGTTGGTGCATGGTGCCTGGGCCGATGAAAGCGCTTGGGGAAATATTAAGCCTGCGCTAGCCACACAAGCCAATGTTGTAACGGTAAATTTACCGGCACATGGTTTAGATTTTACAAAACCCAATCAGGTGAGTTTACAAGATTATACCAACAAAGTAATTGCAACGATAAACCAACAACCCGGTAAAGTAATTTTAGTGGGGCACAGCATGGCAGGTGTTGTTATCTCGCAAGTGGCAGAAAGCATTCCACAAAAAATTGATAAGCTTATTTATGTTTCTGCGTATTTACCAAGCCATGGAGAAGATTTGCTTACACTATCGAAACAAGACAAACAAAGTTTAGTAGGCAATGCTTTGGTGTTTAATGCTGATTACTCAGCTGCAACGATAAAAAAAGAAACTATCGCTCCGGCAGTATGTGCCGACTGCCCCGATTGGATGAAAGAAGTGTTGGTGAAATACCATAAAGAAGAACCCACTAAACCATTGGGAGAAAAAGCTTCATTATCTGCAAGCAAGTTTGGAAGTGTGCCTAAGTATTACATCCATACTACACAAGATGCAGCCGTTGGTTACGAACTGCAAAAACAAATGGTGAAACAAAATGGTAAAATCGTTAAAACCTATTCCATCGAAAGTGGGCACTTACCTTTTGTTACTAAGCCTGCTGAGTTTGTAACTATTTTACAATCGCTGAAGTGAAAAGAAATATTTTTTTCATCTTATTATGTATATTCATTCGGTTGAGCGTATTTGCTCAACTGAATGAATACGATACTATTAAAACAGGATATCGTTTCTCCAGCAATGGTTCGTGGATAACCGGAAATGTTGAACGGTTAATTTTAAACAATCAATTTGATTTTATCAGAAACGGAAAGAACTTCAGTTTTAAATCGAGCAATCAATACACGTACGGAACCATTTTTAAAAGAGAAACAGAAAACGATTTCTTTGTTCGAAACTTTCTCTACCATAACTATAAAAATAAAATTTATCCGTACGCCATGCTTTGGTTTCAAAGTTCGAAAAGACAATTGCTTGAACAACGATGGCAAGCTGGCTTAGGTTATACATATAGAGTGTTGCAACAAAAAAAGTGGATCATCAAAACTTCGGCAACGCTCAGCTATGAAACATCTACGTATGAAAACAATCAATTTAATTTTATACCCGAAGGAGTAAGCGAACAAACTGTAACCTGTTGGCGCGGTACAGGTAGAATTTGGGGGGTCTATCAACATAAAAAATTAAAAATATCGAACGAAAGTTGGTACCAACAAGCCACAAGCGATGCAAACAATTACAGGTTGCTAAGCCAAACTCAAGTAGATTATGCCATACACAAACGATTAAGTTTCAGAACACAATTTCAATACATGTATGAAAATCTGGTGGTATCGCGTGTAAAGAAAGAAGACAAAATGCTTACATTCGGATTAGCAATAGGAAATTTTTAAGATGAAGATCAGCATTATAGGAAGTGGAAATGTAGGCATGGCCTTAGCTTCCGCATTAAAAAAAGCAAAACACGAAGTAGCTTTCGCAGTTCGTAATCCATTATCCTTTAAAGGCAAAGAAGAAGCAAACAAACAAAACATAGCGGTAATTCCTTTACCCGAAGCTTCTCAATTTTCGGAAGTCATCATCATCGCAGCTGTACCACAAGCTGTTAAAGAGATAGCGCAAGTTTTGGGAAATGTTGAGAATATTGTAATCGTAGATGCGATGAATTCTGTACGTGTAAAACCCGAACCTTTTCAAAACACAACAGAAGCCTTGATGCAATTAACCAACAGTAAAAAAATTGTGAAATGTTTTAATAGTACGGGAGCCGAAAACATGGCTGATCCGCTTTATCCATTAGCAGCTGCGGATATGTTTATGGCAGGCGATAATCAGGAGGCAAAAGATGTTGTGCGAAAACTCGCACAAGACATAGGCTTTGGTGAAGTCTATAATTTTGGAGGAAGCGCTCAATTTAATTTGATGGAGCAGTTTGCTTTGTCGTGGATTAACCTTGCCATTATGCAAGGCTACGGACGCGGCATTGCGTTTAAAGTAATGAAAAGGTAGTTTCCTACCCTTTTGTAATTCTAACCGCATTCATGCCTTTGTGTCCCATTTCTACATCGAAAGAAACATGATCTGATTGTGCTATAGAAAAATTAACTGAATTCTGATGGAAGAAAAACTCTTCACCTGATTTACCATCTTTAATAAAACCAAAACCTTTTGAGGTATCAAAAAATTTAACAACTCCTTTTCTGCGTACTTCCGGCTCTGCGCCACCTCTGTTTCTCGATGTTAGTTCGATATCGCTTTCTTTCGCTACAAACTTCTTGGTTACATCGGGTGGTGTTGTTGTTAAATTCCCATTCTCATCTACATAAGCAAACATTTCTTCTAAAGGTTTGCCCTCTTTATTGGCATTCTTTCTTTCTTCTTTGCGTTGTTCTTTCTCTTTTCGTTGTTGCAATTTTTTCTTTTCTAATTCGCGCTTATTAAAAGTGTTAGATGATTTTGCCATGCTTACTGATATTGGGTTAATTATTGTTCTGATTTTATTTGTGTTACCTGCAATTGAAAATGTTTATCCATCGAAATTTCGAAACGATTGGCCTGAATTAATTCAGATCCCTTTTTCGATTGTTGCAACATGTTTAATAAATCCTGAGCGATTTCAGAATCTTTGATATTGTTTACTGCCTTGCGCTCGGCAATGTGTAAGTTAAAACTGAAGCTTCCTTTTTTCTTCTCGTCCATGCTTTTAATTTCGTGTGGCATGAGCTTGTACGTTTGAGGTTCGCTTGCAGAATCAATTAATAATTTTAAAATGGCCGGACGATACTTGCTCCATAAGGGTGCGTATTTTCCTGTAACAACTGCTGAATACATAGTTTATAATCTGGTAAAACATGAAATAACCAAACAAACACCTGGTTACTACTTATAGCAATTGAATAAGATTAGAGATTGAAAGGCGAATCAGAAATTTTACGCGAATGAAATAAGTGTATAAAAGTACTAAACTATTTTCTAATTGTTACAGGAATGTATGATTTTGTTTCAATTAACGGGTATTTTATGTTTTTCATACCTCGAATATAAACACATTAGGGTTGTGCTATCGGGCATAAACAGAGATAACAATAGGAATCGCGCTAAATAATACCTACATTTGATTATCAATTGCGGATTTTCTATTTCCTGCTGATGAATGCAGTTAATTTATATCCGCACTGATTTCAGATACTTCATCTTATTTAGGAACTTTTCATCTTGAATTTCATTCTCTGATCAGATTTTAATTGTTGAACACATTCTGAAAAAATCCGAACAACGTGTTTGGGTCCTACAATTTAATCTTTACAGAAATGACATTCGATTCATTCCACTTGCATCCTGCCTTGCAGAAAAGCATTGCATTAAAAAAGTACACAGCAGCAACCCCTATTCAGGAACAAAGTATTCCGGCCATTTTAACGGGCAGCGATTTATTGGCTACTGCACAAACAGGAACTGGTAAAACAGCTTCTTTTCTTATTCCTATTTTTCAAAAATTAGTCAATCAGAAAATTAATCGCCCACAATTGCGCGTACTTGTTTTAGTACCCACGCGCGAATTAGCCGTGCAAGTAGAAGAAGAAGGCAGACAACTCGCTCAATTTCTTCCATTAAAATTTGCTTTAGTGTTTGGTGGTGTTTCTACCTTCCATCAAATCAAACAAATTAAAAGCGGAGTTGACGTAATTATTGCAACCCCCGGACGTTTATTAGATCTGATACAACAAAAGGTAATTCATCTATCTACCCTTACTACACTTGTGTTAGATGAGGCCGATCGCATGCTGGATATGGGTTTTAGCAAAGACATTCATAAAATTTTAAAATACATTCCGGGCGATAGCCAGAAACTTCTGTTTTCGGCAACCTTACCTCCCGAAATTCAAGACATAGCTAAAAATCTCTTATACAAACCTGTTCATATCACCATCGAGAAAAAACCTGAACAAAGAACTATTGAACAAGCTGTATACTATGTAAACAAAGACAGTAAGAAAGCATTATTACGCCATGTTATAAAAGAACAAAGCATGAAGAATGTGTTGGTGTTTGCCCGCACAAAACATGGTGCTGATAAAATTGTAAAAGACCTTGTTAAAAATGGCATTAGTGCAGAAGCGATACACAGCAATAAATCGCAAAATGCACGGTTAAAAGCATTACATAATTTTAAAGAAAATGCAACACGCGTTTTAGTAGCTACTGATATTGCCTCTCGTGGTATTGATATTCAACACTTACCGTATGTAATTAACTACGAAATGCCACAATCCACGGAGACGTATACGCACAGAATAGGCAGAACAGGCCGGGCAGGTAACTTGGGTATTGCCCTTTCGTTTTGCGACCCTGAAGAGAAAAAGCAAATGAAAAATATTTCTAAAATATATGCAGGCACACTGCAAGTTAAAACACATCCTTTCAATTCGTAATCTAAAAAGATAAGAACATGTCGAATTCAAACACATTAAAATTTGCAAACTCGCAGCGAGATTTTGCTAACACACTAAACTTACGCGTTAATCAATATTTTAAAAACAATAACATATCGAAGTACGGCAACATAGAAATGTACACGAAAACACTTTTCATGTTTACCTTATACTTTACGCCCTACACACTCATTCTTACGCAGGTAGTAACCAACCCTATTGGTATGTTTGCTTTAATTTTTGTAATGGGTTTAGGCTTAGCCGGAATAGGTTTATCGGTTATGCACGATGCTAACCATGGCGCCTACTCTTCTAAAAACTGGGTGAATAAATTATTTGGCTATTCGCTTAATTTAGTGGGCGCTAACTCCTTTAACTGGCGCGTGCAACACAATGTACTGCATCACACGTATACCAATGTTCACGATCACGATGAAGATATAAGTCCGCGTGGCGTGTTGCGCTTGTGTCCTTCAACCCCAGCAAAAGGCATTCATAAATTTCAACACATCTATGCCTGGTTTTTATATTCGCTTATGACGATCGTGTGGTTATTCTTTAAAGATTTCGTAAGGATAATCCGTTACAACGATGCCGACTTAATTAAATCACAAAAAACAAACATCGTTAAAGAGTGGATCATTCTAGTAGGAACAAAAGTTTTTTACATAGGGTATATTTTTGTTTTGCCTTTATTGGTAACATCATTGGTGTGGTGGCAAGTAGCTTTAGGTATTGTATTAATGCATTTAGTAGCCGGGTTTATTCTTGCTATTATTTTTCAACCGGCACACGTAGCCGAAGGCACTGAGTTTCCGGTAGCAGACGATAAAAATGTTTTGGCAAATAATTGGGCAGTACACCAACTACTAACTACTGCCAACTTTGGCAATAAAAACAAATTGTTATCGTGGTATGCAGGTGGTTTAAACTTTCAGGTAGAACATCATTTGTTTCCTAATGTGTGCCACGTACACTACCGAAAAATTTCGGCCATTGTTAAGAAAACAGCTTCGGAATTTGGAGTACCGTATAAATCATTTAAAACATTTAGACAAGCGTTAGTTGCGCACGGTCGTTTATTATATCAATTAGGCAGCGAAAGCCGCGAAAAGAAAAGTGGGTTTAGCACATTAGCAAATCCTTTTAAACAAGTTACGTATATGCAGGGAATAGTAAAGTTTTTTAATGAAGCCAAAGGATTTGGATTTATTAAACTCAATGGATCAAACGAAGATATTTTTGTTCATTCTTCAGGATTGATTGATCGTATCAGACAAAACGATAAAGTAGAATTTGAACAAGAAAATGGTAAGAAAGGATTAACGGCTGTTCGTGTTAGAACTATTGCTTAATCTTTAACAATTTAAAAAAAATCGAAATGGATTTATTTGTAGCGAACATCAATAAAACAGTAAGAGAAGATGCCTTGCGCGCCTTGTTTGAAGAATTCGGAAATGTATCATCTGTAAAAATTTTAACGGATAAATATACGGGCGAATCGAAAGGATACGGCTTTGTAGGCATGAGCAACGAGAACAACGGCTTAGATGCTATTAAGAAGTTATCTAACGCAGAATTTTTCGGAAGAAAATTAGTGGTGAATAAAGCGAAACCCAAAACAACAGCTTACTAAAAAGTAAAAAGACCGATTGAATCGGTCTTTTTTTTGTTATTCAATTTAATTTCTTCTCAATGTAAACTAATTACCCTCGTTATTCTCCATTTACTCTTCTCGCGTTTCCAGATATGAACAAACTTAGCATAGTGCAGATCGTTAGGTATTTTTTCTTTGCTATTGTAAAAAGCGTGCATTCCCATTTCTACAGCTCCATACCCTTTAATAGGATATACCTCTAAACTTCCTTGCATCAATATTCGGTTTACCTTTCCACAAATATTTTGTTGTAAAGCTTCGTTTAACTTTTGTTTCGAAGTAAGCAATCCACCCTGGTCGTGGTAAAACTCCAGGTCTTCGCTAATAATATCTTCCATCACATCCATTTTACAATTGTTATAAGCATCTTCCCACAATTTATCCATGGTAACAATGCTATCGTATAAGGTAGATTGAAAAGTTTTAGTAGTCAGTTCACGTTGCGGATTAAATGCCATCAACAGCAAAATCGGAACGAATAGTAAAAGTAATGCGGAATTTTTCTTCATGTAGTATCCTTTAGGTTATGTGCTACTCAATTAACATGCCAGCAGCCTATCCACTAAAACTCACACGTTTTACAAACATATTGTTCGCTATTGAACACAACCGTGTACGGTGATATCGAAAATAGTAATGGTAGAAACGGATTGACTATAGAAGATCGCCCGCGTTGTTAGCTCGTAACACATATACTTTTAAAACCCAACAGATCGCTACGCTATACGCACAAAGGCTATTCGCGTTTTATGTTTGCCAATTCAGAATTTACTTGTTGACTGTAACTTATTCCTACCTGAATTTTTACTCCCCCTTTTACAGTTACCACATTGTTATCGAAAAAATCTATTTTACTTTTATTAACAATGTGTTTTTTATGGCAGCGAAGAAAAGTATTGGCAGGTAAGGTTTGCTCTACCTCCTTCATGGTAGTATGGGCTAAATAAAATGTTTTGTCATCGTATATCTTTACGTAGTTTCCAAAACTCTCGATATACAAAATAGAAGAAACTTTAATTTTAGATTTCAAACCCTTTAGCGAAAGCCATTGCACAGAAACAACATTTGATTTCGGAACAAAAGCATCCAGTCGGTTTACGGCCTTTACAAATCTATCGAACCGAATGGGTTTCACCAGATAATCAACAACATTAAACTCAAAGGATTGTACTGCATAATCAGAATGTGCTGTTGTAAAAATTACGTATGGTTGATACGGCAATGCACTTAGTAGTTCTAAACCGGAGAGTCCGGGCATGTTTATATCTAAAAACAACAAATCCACCTGGTTTTCCTCCAAAAACTTTAAAGCATGTAGAGGATCGTGAAAATTACCTTTCAAACTTAGTTTCGACATACGGCTGGTGTACAACTCAAGTATCTTATGAGCATCTGGTTCATCATCAATGATAATAAAAGAAATACTCATGCTAGTTAAGTTTTATTTTTAGTGTGAGACAAAAAATTGTATCATCCTTTATGTAAGTTTTTAAATCAGATGTATCCGGATAAAAATAGTGAAGTTGTGCTCGTAAGTTGGTAAGGCCTGTTCCGGTTGTATGCGGATGATGTTCCGAAATAACGTTTTCTACCTGCATACAAAGTTGGTTGTTATCAACTGTGAGGTTGATGTTTACATATGTTTTACCATGTGTAAATGCATTTTCGATCGGCACCATTAACAGCGAAGGAACGATATGAAAACCGGAAAAATTATTGGTATGGTTAAAGGTAATTTTCATTCGGGCGGCTGCCCTTCTTTTTTGAAAATATATATAACTATCTAAAAACTTTATCTCCTTAGCCAACTCAATCTTTGCTGATTTATTCAATTCTATTTGATAACGCAGCATATCCGACAACATCAACACCATGTCTGGTGTTTCTTCATTTTTTTCCAGTGCAAGAAGATAAAGACTGTTTAGTGTATTAAATAAAAAATGTGGATTTAACTGTTGCTTCAATGCTTTTATTTCTGCCTCTTGCTGTTTTGTTTTTATCTCCAGATAATTTTGTTTTCGAACAATGGTTTCCTTTACAATTCTTAGGTAAAGACTAAAACTAATGACAAAGAAAAAACTGATAATATGTACAAAAATGTTTAACTCGGCCAGTGAATTTGTATACGGACTCAGCACATTGGCGATCATACTCATTCCATAAATAAGCAGACCAATGGCTATAAAAAATAGTAAGTATCTTTTCTTTATAAATAACCAATCGCTTACTAAAAAAGCTATAACCGAAGCCAATACATATAAAGGAAGTAGTTGAGGTTGAATGGCTATAGAAACATAAATGCTTTCAAGACCTGTCGTAGAAAATATCCATGCTAAAAGCGATAAAACCGAACTCAATAAAAAAACGCCTACCCAAATAGGATGTTGACTAAGCCATTTTATTCCAAAAGATGCCAT
The DNA here is from genome assembly GCA_021298355.1 of Flammeovirgaceae bacterium. GTDB lineage: Bacteria > Bacteroidota > Bacteroidia > Cytophagales > Cyclobacteriaceae > Chryseotalea. Next base: position 107,179 of record JAJTEH010000007.1, on the reverse strand, counting down.
GGCTAAAAATAGTAAGAATGATGTATACTTACTATAGGACGAATTGCATTCATCATATAGCAATTGCAGTGAACATATTATTTCATCGTTTACACAGCAAGTGTGCGTAATTAGGTGTAAAACAATAACAACAATGAAAACACCAACCTTACGCTTCTTTACAACCCTTCTTATTACGTTAACTCTGTTTGCTTGCGACAAAAACAATACTTCACTTAGCAAGGAAAACGAAATTAAACAGGTACTGGAATCTAACAATTTTAAAAATCTGATTTATCCTATCTCTGCCACTCCGGGCGATAACACAGATGATATGCAAAATATTTTACCTTTGGTAGAAGGTAAAGAAGTGGTTGCTTTTTGCGAAGCCACACATGGCTCGGCAGAATTTCAAACCATTAGCCATAGGTTATTACAACTTTTGGTTACACAAAAAGGATTTAAATCGTTAATTATCGAAGAAAATTTTTCGGCTGTTGCGCCTTTAAATGAATTTATTATTAGCGGGCAGGGCAATGTAAACGAACTGCAACTAAACTTACGAAGCAGCATTTTTAAAACGCAGGAGTTTAAGAATAGTATTACCTGGATGCGTGCCTATAATGCTACACAAACGGAAGCAAACAAAATACACCTATTCGGGATGGATGCACAAAACACAGGGTACTCGGCTAAAGCGGCACAGTCCATTATCAATCAGTCCGATCCTGCCTACCTAACAACCTTTAACACACTCGCATCGTCTTTTCTTACAGACTTAACTGATTTTACAAGCGATAAAGAATTTATTGCTGCATTGCCTGATTTAAAAAACAAAGTTGTACAGATTAAAAACTACCTCGAAGAAAATGCAACACCGTATGGAGGAAAATCGTCTAAAAACTATGCGTTGGTTGTAAAACACATACACATTATCGAACAGGCTTTAAATCAATTCACCGGATTTCTTAATAGCCCAGATGATGGATTTGAAAAGCGAGATGAAAACATGGCCGAGAATGTAGACTGGATTAAAACATATCTGGGAGAAAACTCGAAAGTGCTTGTGTGGGCACATAACGGTCATGTAAACAAACAACTTAAAACCTACTTTAATAAACCCATTAAAGTGCTTAGCACAAATCTGAAAGATAAATATGGTGATGCCTTTTATACAATCGGTACCAAATTTAACGAAGGAAGTTTTAGCGCAGTTGGTGAGGATATGCTTTCTAAACCATACAGTGTTAAGCCGTATAAAACAGCCTACCTGGCCAAAGCCTTATCTGCACAAAACGAAGCAGTTTTTCTTTTTGATTACAAAGCAGCTAACAACGAGGCTATTACAAAGATTATAAACAAAGAGTACGATACGTATTTAGTGGGCGCTACGTATAGAGGCGATGAACGCGAAGTGATCGTTCCTATCAACTACATTCTTGAGTATGATAGTTTCATATTTATCAATCGTGTTACTGCCTATACACCTATTCAATAAAATAGCGCGTAAAAGAAATGCATACAAAATAAATTGTGTGTGTAAAATAGGGTGAGCTGTTTGTAATCAGAGTACGATTTCTAAAATGCTTACCCTATTTCACACGTTGTCAATCATCTTTTAAAATAATTCTACTTATAGTAAGTAAAAGGAAGATGACATGAGCTAAAGTGTATTCCTATTTATTTGAAACACACATAGAAGAAAAAAGAAGTTTACGCCTATTGCCCTTTTAAAGCAGAAATGTAAAAAATAAAATGAATGGTATCTTGAAATTTATCAACTTGAAATTAAAAAAAACTTACCTGTTAATTGTTTACTATATTCTGTTTTGCTGCTTTCACGCACGTAGCTTCAACTATAATGAACACAAAAAAATAGGAAATCATGCATTCGAAATTTATTTACAATCTTTAGAAAATAAACTCCGAAAAGATCTGATCGCGCTTTTTCCTGTTGAGTATGATAAAAATGGAAACAGAAAACTGAATGCCTTTAGCCGATATGCAAGCATAACGTATGGCGACTTAAACGCGCTTGCCGGAGACCATGCCGCAAATCCGCATACGCTGTATGAAGAATTGATGACAAATTTTTCAAGTTTGCTTAAAACTTTCTACTTGCATCAATCCTTTGCAGACATGCAGTATGACGGTGCACCCAATGCTGAACTCGTTAAAACAGATAAATTATATTTACACCTGGCTGTTAAAAATTTATCGCATTTCTACAGATATGGCGAGCCACTATCGCATCATGTAAATGGCTTATCTCAAGACATGGTAGAAAAACTTCTTGTTCCTTCTCTTTCAGATGAAAGTTTTAAAAAATTAAATCGAACCAATTCATTATTAATGTATGCCACTGTGCATGCTGCTGCCATAAAGTTCTCTTTTCTAAGTGGCCAATCGCTTAAGCGGGGCGACCGCCTACAGGCAGAAAAATACATACACTATGCGTATCTGTTTAATGGTTTTGCCGATCATTTCTTACAAGATTCTTTTTCCAGTGGTCACTTGCTCGTTAATCGAACAATTTCTGCTTCGCTTACCAATAACAAAGCCTTGCATGATTTCTACTGCAAACATTCTACTTCTGTAGTAAATGCCAAAGGAGAAAAGTGGAGGGCCTTTGGTGACGGACAATTTAATCGTTATCACTCCTTACATGCATCGAAGGATACTGTCACTCAGATTTCGTATAACGAGATATCCGAAGAATCGAAAAGAATAATCCATGCATGCGCTGTGTCGTTATCTGAACTAGAAGAATCGTTTTACGATGGTTTGTCCGGAAAAGAAAATGGTATGTATGATCGATTTACTCATGCAGTTACAATTAATAAAAAGTATTCGATTATTTATGTGTTTAAAGCTTTGCAACATGTGCCCCTTCCTTATACTACCTTATCGAAAGATAACGTACCAGATTCCCTAAAAGTAAAACCTAATTTAGCTGCTAATAGTAAACCCTATACACGTAATTTTATCAGAAGCAGAGTATCGAACTCCATTGTTGCCGGCATTACCACCAACGCTTTTTTATCCAAGCACTATTTTGAAGGAATAGAAATAAGAATTAATGCAGGAACTCTTTTAGATAACTATACAACGCCAACAGAAAAAGGTAAAAAAGGTACTGTTGATTCCTGGTTGGGATATACATTCTCTTTGGCAAGCGGTAGAGTTTTACAACAAGTAGAAATGCCTCTATACACAACCCATCTGTATAAGGCAGGCATACGAGGCAATACAGATGTGTGGATAACGAATAAAAAATTCATCGGATTATTTTATTACCTGGAGTCTGGCATGGGGGTTACAAACGCAGATAAATATTTTGCAATCTCACCACAGGTAGGTATACAACTTGGCTCGTTGATTAATGTAAACTATTATAATCTTCCTACTGCCATAAGACTACCCTTGCAACTTATTTTGCCATTAAAGTTTAAATATAGTTTTGTTTATGCCGGTGACAGACCGCATTTTTCTTCTACCGGAGTTGAGCTAGACTTAGTGTTTTGAAATGAGGATGATCCTGAATAAAAATAAAGTGTATTTTCTTTAGCGATAAACACCTCTTCTTACAATACTATAGATGTACGTTATTTTTATACTTTTTATCTACTGTATCCAAAAAACTAATTGCTTAATTCTGATGCAAGCTGTAAAGTAGCACCGCATTAAACAACTAAACCTACTACTGAATAACCAGCTTGGTTGTAAGCACAACACGATCGTTTTGCTGGTATACTTTAAGCAGATAAAAACCCTGATCTATTCCACGTAGCAGTATGGTGTTGTTCTTATCTACCTCTCCTGAAGCTATCTGTTTACCATTTACAGTAGTTATTTCGTACGTATATTTTTTATTCTCTTGCAGATGCAATTTAAGCAACTCTCCACTTCTGGCAGGATTTGGCGAAACTATACCTAAACCAGTGGTGCCCGTTGCCTCTGCCGAAAGTGGAGTACACGATTGCCAAACCATATTAAAATGTGTGTTCATAAACTCCACAATTGTTTTAGCAAAAGCATTTGCAAAAGAAGTTCGGTTTGCTGCAGTATTTCTTATACCCGAAAAATTTAACTCCATCTGAAAACCATTTATCTGTACATCGGCTTTGTAACTTGTGTGATTGGCCGTAATGTAACCGCCACTAAAATAATTTGTGTTTACTCCCGGAAAAGGAATATCCTGACTTGGTACCGTTGGGTAATTGCTTTTAGATAGTAGCGTACCAAACGAAAACGGACCTCTCAACAATTGTGCATGTGTATAGTTGTTTGTGTTAGTAGCAACTAAATTTCTTATCGAACTAAAATTTACATACTGATTTGTGTTAAGCGTATTATCAGACAAGGCGAGTTCATCATCGTACAGTAAATAACCTAATTCAATTCGCTCAATTTCGTTTCCATGCCCGTGCAAATCCACAAATAGTGTGTTGTTTGTAAACTGTTGATTAGCTGTATTTCGTGCAGTTGAAATAAAATTATGAAATTCTTGCCAGGCTTGCATAGCCTCTTGATTACCGCATGCTCCCTCTTGCAGGTTGCGGTTGGGGTCTAACTTGTTTCGTTTTAAATGCGAAATAATCAGATGCGGATAACAGCCTGTCATAGCAAAAAGCCTTTGCTTAATTTCAAGTGCTGTTTCAATTGTAAAAGCATCTACCGTGTACACCGGATTATTACACGTTCTGTTGGGTATGCTGGCCGGCTCCAGATTACCACCATGCGCTACTGAAATAACAAATGGAAGCGTACCTACCTGATACTCGATGTATTGGTTGGCACCATATAAAACATCTTGCGCGAATAAACGCACGGAGGTAAACGCCAACACGATAGCAAACAAACTAAATCTTACTGTACCCATTACAGTACAAAGCTAAAACTTAAATTTATACTAAGTAAAGTAACTTTACATTATCTACTTTCAGATTATACTTTATGTGGAAATTTCTCCACACGTTTAACTGAATGAGAAAATAATTTCTTTTTCCTTTTCAATATCCTGTCTGTTTTTCTAGAAAAGCAAGAAAATCATCTTTTCAATATTGGCATAGTATTGCTGTAATCGTTCACGCGAAAGCATAAAATATAGAAGATTTAATTAGACAGATAGTACTTAACGCACAAGAAAACAACACGTATGAAAAAAAATAATGCATTACTGGTCGTTATTATGTTGATAACATTGTTAGCCACAAATTCGCTAACTCATGCTCAAACAAGGCGTGAAGTAAAAAAGATTACTACACAATATGATACCGATAAAAATCCGAATTACGGATGGATTGGCTTATTAGGCCTGATCGGTCTTTTAGGTTTTGTGAAACGCACAAATCAGGTAAAAGAAACGCCTGTAGTTCAATCATCCAACTATAATTCTTAATCAAGGTAACGGTTACATATACACACACAACAATCTAAAAATCATGAATACCATAAAAGGAAGAAATCTAAATGAAAAGAAGGATACAAAAAGCCATGCTTCAAAAAATAATGGCATGCAATCCTCACAATTGATGAAACTGTTCGAAGACAGTTTAAAAGATTTATACTGGGCAGAAAAAGCCCTTACAAAAGCATTGCCCGAAATGGCTAAGAAAGCATCATCACCAGATTTGGTTGAGGCTTTGAACCATCATCTTACAGAAACGGAAATTCAACTAGAAAGAATAGAAGAAATTTTTGAATTAATTGAGAAAAAAGCAGTAGCAAAAAAATGCGATGCAATGGAAGGATTGATTAAAGAAGGACAAAGCATCATGAAAGAATGCGAAGAAGGCTCAATGAGAGATGCCGGGATAATTTCTGCAGCACAAAAAATAGAACACTATGAAATTGCCTCGTATGGCACTTTAAAAACTTTTGCACATACGCTTGGCTTAAAACAAATTGCAGAACTGTTAGAAGAAACACTTGAGGAAGAAAAAGCAGCGGATGAGAAGCTAACAGAGGTTGCTATGAGCGCTATAAACATTCAAGCATCTGAAAATGAAGTGGAAGCTGAGTAAATACAAGTTGCTTAAAAATAAGAGCATGGCATAAAGAAAATTATCTTCAAGAAAAACTCTGCCTGCGCAGAGCTTTTCTTCTTTTATACGAAAAGCAAAACAACCAGCAAAAGAATACAATTTAGATTAATCGGGTATGTACTAAACTTACTTTAGCAATGAACTTAAACTTATTTGGTGCAGATAAAATACCTTTTACTAAAGTAGATGCACTGCAAGATAGTGCACCGGAAATTATCATCTGGGCTATTCCTGTGCTTTTTGTATTTGTATTGTTAGAAGTACTTGCCAGCTATTGGCAGAATAAAAAATATTACGACAAAGTTGAGTCGGTAGGCGCATTGGGCTTGGGGGTAGGTAACATCATTATCAGCACGTGGATAAAAGTTGTTTTGTTTTATGCTGCCGTTTGGATTTATAATATGGTACCCTGGCGGATGGAATTAAACTGGTGGACTTTAATACCCTGTTACATCTTATTTGATTTATGCAGTTATTGGGCACACAACATTTCGCATAGGCAACGTTTTTGGTGGGCCACACATGTTGCCCATCATTCAGGCGAACATTATAACTTATCAGTAGCGTTCAGATTAAGTTGGGTACAATACCTTAAAATAGTTTTTCTTTTTCCAATACCATTAATGGGATTTCATCCTATTATATTTTTTGTTACCAATCAAATCGCCATTTTATTTCAGTTTTGGGTACATACGGAATACATTAGAAAACTACCTCCGTTTTTCGAATACGTTTTTGCCACACCCTCTAATCACCGGGTACACCATGGATCACAAAAAAAATACATCGATAAAAACTTTGGCGCTACCTTTATCTTTTGGGATAGAATTTTTGGTACGTACCAAAAAGAAGAGGAACAAGCTGTGTATGGCCTAACCGAAAACATCACACACAAGGGCAATCCATTTTACATTAACTTTCACGAATATGCTTCGATGATAAAAGATGTATATCATGCCAAAACATTACGAGAGAAGATATTCTATATTTTCGGAAACCCAGCTAAAATTGCAAGAGTAAAAGCACGAAAGCGAAATTCTTTGTTTCCACCAACAGATACTAAAATGTAAAGCTGATGTTGTTGTGTATAGCAACATGTGTTTAGATAAAGAAAATATGCTGTACACTTCTATCCTGCCTTTAATTAAAAAGTATAGCGAGATAGAGCAACCATTAAAGTATTTTACCATCTTCCATTTCAATTATTCTATGTGTACGATTGGCAAATTCCTGATCGTGGGTAACAACCATCAAAGTAAGACCTTCATTCTCTGTTATTTCTTTAAATAGTTCGAATACGAGTAAACTATTTGTTTTATCGAGGTTGCCCGTTGGCTCATCGCACATAATAATACTTGGATTATTGATGAGTGCTCGTGCTATAGCCACGCGTTGTTTTTCTCCTCCAGAAATTTTATTTGCTTTTTTATCCGCTAAAGATTTTATGCCTAAAATTTCAAGTTTGCGTAAAGCGTGTTCTCGAATTTCTTCTTCAGTATGTAAATTTAATTTTAATGCAGGCAACATAACGTTTTCTAGTACAGAAAACTCGTTAAGTAAATAATGAAACTGAAAAACAAATCCGATTTTTTCGTTTCGCACTTTAGCCAATTGTTTTTCTGAAAGGCCACGCATAGGTTGGCAATCAATAAACAAATCTCCGGTAAAGTCGGTATCTAATGTAGAAAGTATATACAGCAAAGTTGATTTACCACACCCCGACTTGCCGGTGATGGATACAAATTCTCCTCGTGATACAGACATATTGATGTCTTGTAAAACTTGTACATGCACAGGATCTGAAAAACTTTTGTTGATGTGTACAGCACGCAGTATGGTTTCACTATTCGTCATTTTATTTTCCTCTAATGATTACTACAGGATCTACCTTACTGGCTTTTTGTGCTGGTGCCCAACCTGCAAGCCAGGTTGTAACAATAGAAAAAACAGCACCAATTAAATAAAATGTTATGCTATAATTAACCGGATACGTGGTAATGGTTGGTAAAGATGCCGTGTTAAAGGGAATCTGATCGATTAAAACTGAAAACAAAAATCCGAAACCTAGTCCTATCACGCCACCAAATAATCCTATGCTTACAGCAATAACCATAAAAATACGATTCACATCTCTACCCGAAAAGCCGGTTGCCTTTAGTATGGCAATTGAATCCATTTTTTCATAGATCATCATGTTTAAAATGTTATAGATACCAAATCCTGCTACAATCAATAAGGTTATGCCAACGGCATACGAAATCAAACTTCTTACAAAAGATCCTGTTTCGAATTGTGCATTGGCTGTTTGAATATCTTCTGCATCTGTTTCAAAAAGTTGTGCATATTCTTTTGCTAAAGATGGAGCCGCATTTAAATCGTGAAGGCGCACTTGAATATCTGTAATATAGTGAGAAGGTTTACCCACTATTTTTTGTGTTGTTGAAAGCGATGCAAAACTTTGTACTTTATCAATATCTACTAAACCAGATTGAAAATAACCAATTACTTTTAATGAAAATTGCTGTTGATTAGCTGTAGTAACTTGTACTACATCTCCAATATTAGCTAATAACTTTTCTGCCAATCCTTTACCGAGTATGATGCTGTTGTTTACATTTTTTAAATCGATAGCATTGCCTTCCACTACATAATCGGTAAAAGAAAACAAACGACTTTCTGCTTCAACATCAATACCATTAATGATTCCGGTTATGTTTACTTTTCCTTCGTTGAAAAATACTTGAGCCGTTATTTTTGGTGCAACACCTTGTATGCGTTTATCTTGCCATAAAGTTTTAATAATTATCTGACTGTTGTAAATTTCTTGTCGGCTATTCCCAGCCTTTACAGAACGGATAAAGTTATACTTTTTACTAAATAATGAATCGTGATTGATCGGTTGTAAATTGTTTGGTTTTATCTCGTTAAACAACCTGATGTGTGGTGTACGATTAAGTATTAAACCATCTAATAAATCGTTAAGGCCTGTCATAAATGCTAACAAAGCAATAAACATAGTAATGCTGAAGGTTACACCGATAGCAGCTACAAGTGATTGTTTCCACCTTGCAAGAAGTAAGGAAAAGGCAATACGAACAAGTAAGCGAATGTTCATGGTTTAATTTTATAGATAACATCCGATAACTTTAATCCTTGTACTATTTCTGCTTTGCGATAATCTTTGATACCCACAATTACTCTGCGCGTTTCTTCTTCTCCCACCAAAACAAGCGAATCGCCAATCAAGTAGTTGCGCGGAATGGTGAGCACATCTTTCTTCTCTTGAATAACAATGTTAGCTTCTACCGAAAGATTAGGATAGAGTTGTGGCGGACGAGTAAGAAAGGAGGCTGTAACCAAAAACGATCTGGATTGTGTATCCATTAATGGTTCTATACTTTCAATTTTTGCTCTGTAAATTTTGCCTTTGTAACTATCCATCGAAAGGAGAACCAATTGACCATACATAATCTTAGCAATATCGTACTCATCTACATTTAACTCTGCATAGAAATTTTCTGCATTTCCAACTATGGCAACCGGATTTTGAATATTGACCAACTCTCCTTTTTCTTTTAAAACTTTATATACTTTACCATCGCTAATGGCCTTGATAAAAAATTCATTTTTAACAGATTGATAAATTCTAACATTATTCTTAGACTGAATATCCGCCAGCAGTAAATCTTTTTGTAAAGATTGATAAGCCAGTAATTTTAATTGATAATCTGATTTAGAATTTTTCAAATTTAATTCCCTTTGTTCGAGTTCTACTTGTGTACCAACACCTTGTGCTTTTAAATTTTGCTGCCTAACAAAAAGCAGCGAGTCATTTATTTTTTTTGCAGCAGCAGATTCTATTCTGGTTAGTGCTTCTTTGAGTTTGTCTTGATTGGCAGCTACTTTGGCACGTTCGGCAAGCAGATTTGCATTTTCTACATTTAATAACGCAGTTTCATTGTTAATTTTCATGAGTACAGAACCTTTCTTTACAAGACTTCCTTCCGTAACATACACTTCACTTATAGTTCCGCTAACTGTTGCATAAACCTGGTATTGGTTGTTGCTCTTAATAATTCCTGAGGCATATACAGATTCTGTAATCGTTTCTACTTTAGGATTTGTCATCTCCATTTTTCTTGCACAAGAAGCAAACAGAAAAAGCCCTATTAGTAATTTATATTTCATCTGTTTTTTATTTCGTTAGTTAGTTGTGCCTAAGAATTTTATTTAATGTAAACATCATGAATTACATTTTGAATGATGATGGTCAAAGTAGAAATTGATTTCAATCATACGTGCTGCTTCATCTCTATTATTTCTATTTAAAGATTTCCTATAAGCAGAAATTAATTCTCTTGATTATACATTAACACTTACTTTTCTTACTCGTTTAAACAATTTTATACATTCAAACCAAATTACCGACAAGAAACCAACTGAAATACTAATACCTACTTGAAATGGTGTTATTTGTTGAAATTTGAAAAAGCTTGTTACCATCGGCATATATAAAAGCAAACACAACATTAAAATGGTTAGTGCAAGTATGATATACACCAGCGTGTTTTTGTACCTGATAGTGGTAAAAACAGAAAAGTAAAACGACCGGTTAACAAGTGTTAAAAAAATGTTAGCTACAACCAACACAGTAAAAACCATGGTTCTGGTAATTTCTTCGTTCCAATTCATGCTAACTGCATACTGATATACCGCAAGCGTACCGGCTGTTATAACCAAACCTTGTATAATGCTTGTTGTTAACTCTTTTAAATTAAAAAATGAAAATGAAAGAGTACGAGGCTTTTGCAACATAGCATTTTTCTCGATGGGTTCGTTTTCGTAAATGATAGAACATGTTGGCCCCATAATCAACTCTAAAAAAATGATATGAACCGGAGATAAAATGTTAGGATACATCCACCCTAACGCCAAGGGCAAAACAACAGTAAGAATAATAGGAATATGAATAGAGATAATATACTGAATAGCTTTTTTAAGATTCGCATAAATTTTTCTTCCTGCTGCCACAGCATCTACCATCTTGCTTAAATCATCATCTATCAAAATTAAAGAGGCTGCTTGTTTTGCAATTTCAGTTCCTTTATTACCCATCGCTATTCCTATGTGTGCAGCTTTTAAGGCAGGCCCATCGTTAACACCATCGCCTGTCATGGCTACAACTTGGTTTACTCTTTTCAACGATTGTATAATTCTTAGTTTAGCTTCAGGAAACATTCTACAAAAAAGTTGAGTTTGCATGGCCACTTTATCTAATTCTTCATCCGAAAGTTTCATTAGTTCATCGCCTGTTAAACTCTTTTCAAATCCTTTAAATCCTATTTGACTCGCTATAGTTGTTGTAGTGGTTTTGTTATCTCCTGTAATTATTTTTACCTGTATACCTGCCTGATAGAAACTCTGTAAAACATTTTTCATGTTTTTCTTTGGCGGATCGTAAAACGCAAGTATACCTAACAATTTAAAAGCAAGTTCTTGCTGCGTTGCCGGAAATTCTTTTACATCATCTGTGCATTGAGCCACTGCTAAAACGCGAAATCCTTCGTTACTAAAACTCTGAATTACTTTTTCAACTTTCAATCGCTCCGTATAGTTTAAGTTTGTAAGATGCCAGAAAGCTTCCGGGGCACCTTTGGCTGCGATAATTCTTTTACCATTTTTATCTTGAAAAATGTGTGTCATCATCGGAGGTTTTCCGCTTAACGGATATTCATGTAACAAAGAAAATTCAGCACGCTTATCGGGTAACGTTGATTTACTGTACATATCATGTAAAGCAATTTCCATCGGATCGAAGGGAATAGGTTCACTTGCCCACATGCCCATTTCAATTACTTTCCAATCTTCATCCGTAAAAGAATCCGAATAAGAGGGCAATTCGTTTTCGAGTGAAAATACTTTTGCCAGGCTCATTCTGTTTTCTGTTATTGTTCCGGTTTTATCAATGCATAAAACAGTTGCACTGCCAAGCGTTTCAACAGTTTTCATCTGTTTTACAATAACTCCTGTTTTCATTAATCGCCATGCACCAAGTGCCATAAAGGCTGTAAATGCCATTGGTATTTCTTCCGGCAAAACACTCATTGCTAGGGTTAATGCTTTTAATAAACTATCTAAAATACTTTCGGTCTTAAAAAAATTAATGGCCCACACTAAAATAAAAACAGCTAAACCTGCTAAAGCCATCTTCTTTACAAAATCAGAAATTTGTTTTTCTAAAGGCGTTTTTTCCTCTTGTATTTTGTTTAAGCTTACACCAATCAAACCTAATTTAGTTTTGTTGCCGATGTTTGTAACTTTTGCAATAGCCAAACCACTAGCCACTGATGTACCACTAAAAATCAGATTATCTTTTTTGTCTTTATCTTTAAATACCGAAAGCGATTCGCCCGTAAGAATAGATTCGTTTACAGAAAAATCGTTCGAATGCACAATTTCACCATCTGCTGCAATTAAGGTTCCTTCTTCTACAACCAGATAATCGCCTACTACAACTTCTACACTTTTTATTTCGGTAAACTCTTTGTTGCGGATAACTTTACAAGTAGGTTGAGCAAGTTTCTTTAGTTTCTCTAACGCGTTTCTGCTTCTGGAATCCTGAAACAATGAAATAGCAGAAACGATTACTATAGCAGACGATAAAAAAATGGCATCGCTATAATTTCCACTTATTACATATATAACCGATGCTGCCAGTAATAACAGAATCATGGGTTCTTTAACCAATTTTAACATGGCATTTGTAAACCCACTAACGGGTTTCCCTTCCAGCGCATTTAATCCATACTTAGTTCTTGATGCCTGTACCTCTGATTCTGTTAATCCTTTACTACCAAAAGTTTCTAAAGACATACACGAGTAATTTTAAAACCAATTTATTAAACAGTGTTTTATAAAAAATTCAGCTTGCATAAAAAATCTAAACAACTATCATGTTCTGAATTTAGGATGCAATACATTCACTTTATGCCTTATGCTTCATGCTTACTATTCTTTCTCAAGCATATACGCTTCCCTAACAAAGTTTAGTTGCATAGCTTTCGATAATACATAAGCATCTTTTTGGTTGGCATATACAATATGGCTTTGTTTTAGTTTATCAAGTGTTAATCGTGCCAACAAATAACTGATGGTAGATTCGGCACCCTGATTAAGATTAACATTGTGTTCCTCTATTCCATCGTAACATCCGCCCGTGTTAGGATTATACACGATCTGATGCAAATGATTATCTCCTAAAAACCAATTAAACGCTTCGAACGCTTTCTTTTTGTAGTCTTCATTTTTCGTTATGCGATAAAAGTTTTCTAAAGCTAAAATTGTGTACGCTACATCTAAGGGTTGCTCACCTCCTACTACTTCTTCGTTTGTATTTCCTTTTAAGTGCCACCCTTTATTCGAGATAACTTTTACGTGATTGTTTACAAATATTTTACTGAGCAAAAAATCAAAACTTTCGATAGCTATGTTTTTATACTCCTCTATTCCTGTATTTTCATAGGCATATAAAAGCGCATCGGGTAAAATGCTGTTACCGTAAGTTAAATAACTTTCGAACCAATGCCAGTTGGTAGTTGCTTCGTGTTTATACATTTGCACCAGCCGATTGGCTAGTTCTTCAATTACCGGTTTATTTTTTTTGTTATGATGCAATCCCTTAATGATAAAGGCCATAGCGCGTGTTGAGCGGAATTTTCTAACATGGGGTATCACCGTTTGCAAAATATGATCAGCCTCAAACACCAATTGTTTTGGTATGCCATTATTGCGCGAACTTAAATAACCCAATGCCCACACAGCACGGCCGTTGCTATCTTCCAGGTTTTCGGTATAATTCTGATTTGATATTTGCCTGTGTTGGTTTACATAGTTAATGAACAAACCATTCTCTTGTAAACAATATTTGATAAACTGAAGATAGGTATTAACTAACGTGAAATCGTCTGTGTCTTTTGTTAGTTCATAATGTAAACACGTGGCAAGTAATGCCCGTGCATTGTCGTCTAGTGTATAACCGGATTTTTTATCGGGAGAGTTTAATTCTGAAAATTGAATAATACCCACACCGGTTGTCATGTGTTTAATGTGCTTTAATGAAACAGCAGGAATACTGAAAGACAATTCCTGATTTTCATGCATCACATCCATAAACAACAAAGCATGGTTAATGGCAGAGTTCTCCCACGCGGTTGTAGCCATGTCTTGCAAATTACGTTTGGATATTTCGGCTCGCTTTGGTTCATTTTGAAGTAGAGAAACAACAGCTTGCGCCAGTTGCTTAGCATTTTCGAAATCAATGATTACTCCATTGCTTTCATTCAAAACTTCTTTTGCATGCGGAATTGGTGTTGATACTACCGGACAACCACAACTTATAGCGTAAGAAAATGTACCACTAACGGCCTGATTAGGATCTTTAGATGTAAACAAGTATACATCCGTTAGTTGCAAATACTCAAGCAAATTTGTAAGACTTAAATACTCGTTGATAAATAAAACATTCTTGTTAATATCTAGCTGATTTACTTTTTCTTCTAACATTAACCTGTAACGTTCGCCTTCTTCTAAAAAAACAGAAGGGTGTGTTTTTCCTAAAACCAGAAACAAAACATCCGGAAAATGTTTGATAATTTCGGGCATGGCTTGTAAAGTTGTTTCAATGCTTTTGCTGGAACTAAGAAGCCCGAAAGTGGAAATAACTTCTCTGTTTCCTATGGTATACTTGCGTTTTAATTCCTGCTTATTAATAGACGAAACCAAGTGCGTGCCGTGGTTAATAACCGTTATCTTGTTTTTATCTACTCCATAAAATTCTTGCAACTGTTTGCTGGCATGTTGGGTCATAACCACGCATGCCGCAGATGCCTCAGCCATTTGTATTACATTTTGTTTAAGTTTTTCGTTTGGCGAAGGCAAAACAGTGTGAAAAACCAGCACAACAGGTTTGGTTAAATTCGTAAGCATGTCAAGAAACTCTTTTTCACGTTTTGCATACAAACCAAACTCGTGTTGTACCACAACAAGTTTAATGTTCTTATCTCTGTTTACATGAAACAAAAGTTTTGCAAAGGCATTTTGTTCGTGGTCGCTCACCAGGTATTTAACAAACTTGCCGTATCTGGTTATGTCGTTTTTATTATCTAATGCGCATACCGATAATGAAAAAGAATGGCCAAATTGTTTATCAAGTGCCTGTATTAAATCTTGCGTATAGGTGGCTATGCCACATTCGCGTGGTGGGTAAGATGTTACAAAAAGTATTTCCGGAATACTCTTTTCGTGATTTACCTTTGTAAAGGTATCGTATACAAGGGCGTTATTTCCCTTACGTTTTAATTCCATAAAGTTTGAGGAATTAAAGAATACTTTTTCCCAGTTCATCATACACTTCGTTTTTACTGTTCAACAATAATTCTTCTAACAAATCGTGAAGACTAACACTTGCTACTGCTATTCTTTCGTCTGCTGCACCGTAATAAATGTAGAGTGTGTCTTCTTCCAGAATTGTTCCGGTAGGAAAGCAAACATTGTTTACTTCTCCTTTTAACTCCCATTCCAGTTCCGGATAAAATAAAGGATAGGGTAAGCGAGCTAACTCTATGGCAGGATTCTCTAAACTTAACAAGGCGGCACAAGCAGAATAAACATAGCCTTTTACGGTATCGTGCACACCATGATAAATCAACAACCACCCTTCTTTTGTTTCTATCGGAGGGCAACCACTACCAATGTAACTTACTTCGTGATCGTATTTCGGTGATAACACAACATACTGATCGAACTGCATAAAATAAGTATGCCAGAACGCTATGGTTAGTTGTTCTAGTTTTTCTACCGCTACAACAATTTGTATATCTGGTTTAATACGATGCAGAAAACAAAACTTGCCATTTATTTTTTTTGGGAAAAACACAACATTCTTATCCCAAATCAAAATTTTTCGATCTTGCTTCTCATGGCTTTTCTGATAGGCATTAAACCGAACATATTTTTCGTGCAACGTGCCATTATCTGCCGTTAAGTGAACAAACTCATCGTATGTTAATTGTGGCACTATAATACCATGCCTGTTCCAATGTATTAAATCTAATGAAGTTGCAAATGCACCTAATGCATTTGTACCATTGTAAGCCGTGTATGTTAGATAAAATATATCCTCTATTTTCACCAAACGTGGGTCTTCTATTCCTTGCATTTCGTAATCGGCTTCAGGAACAAGCAAAGGCGTGTTGCTTCTGCTTTCTATTTGCATGGGTGCAGATAACGTACAAAATCCGATTGTGGAAACATTTCCTTTCGCTACTGCTCTGTAGAGTAAAAAAATAGTGTTGCCTTCTTTAATTACAGCAGGATTTAAAACGCCATGATCTTCAAACTCATGGTTGGTTTTATCTAACAGTATTCCTAATTTCTTTACGTACACCATACCTATTTTTTTTATTCAGTTTTTTACTTTACCAACCATCGAAATAAAGTAAACCAAACTTAAACAGCACTTACTTCAATATCTTCGTATCCGCTTTTTATTACGGTGGTAATCATTTTAAATTGTTCTTTAGCAGTAAAGCTATGTTTGGCATGTGCAGGAATTATAATGCCTTGCCCCAATTTTAGCATAATCAATTTATCATGAATGATAAGGTTTGCATTACCATCTATTATCTGAACGTACGTATCGAATGGAATAGCCTTATCGCTTAGCTCTTCGCCCGATGCCATAGAAGTTGCCGTAACATTACCGGTTGTTTTTTTAATTATCGTTCTGCTTACTACAGCATGTGGTACGTACTCTATAATCTCCACAATTATGTGCGCTTTCTCTTTCTCTAATTCTTTATTCGGTTTCATCTTATTCTATTTTATGGTTACAAAACCTTTCTCTTTAAAAGCTATATCCGAGGCACAGGGCTATCCATTTATTCCGATAGTCTGGCGTTACTGAGTTTTTGTTTGTGTTGTTATTTTGCAAGTCCCAACCAATTCTTGCAGACAATACCACGTGTTTAATATGAATATCTACACCTGCTACTAATCCGAGCAAGTGTTTTCTGTTTTGTTCTTTGTTAAACTCAGCACGAACTAGGTCTGCATTTTGGTTAAATGTATATTGGGTTTTACTCTTTGCTAATACTGCATACTGCGGACCAATAAAAAACGATAAGTAGGTAACCGGTTTTAGTTGAATTAAAAGCGGAAAATCCACATACGTTGTTGTGCGTGTTAACGAATACGAAGAGCCCAATAATGTTCCTGTGCCTTTTAATCCTTTTTGTGTTACCGATATTTCCAATTGTAAACCCACATAGTTACCTAGTGTAACACTTGTAAAAACACCAGCCATAAAACCTTCGTTAGAATATGCATGAAAGGTTGTAGGTTTTACCTGCCAAATATTTGATGTGGTAATTCCTGTTTTTACACCTACTGTAAAAACTTTTTTGTGTTGCGCTAAAGTAATGTTTACGCTAAGAAAAAAACAAAGTAAAACGACTACGGTAAATTTTCGAGATAATGCACTTTTTGCCCTATGTTTTGCTTGTAATCTCATCAGGGCAAAACTCCATTCTTTCCTGGTATTTTTTGTTACACAATTGATAGTATCTCTTGCATAATTTTGATTAAGTAAGTACGGATATGTATAAACGTAATTTAAAATCTATACCAGAAAATTGTTCATGTATTACATGCGCTTATGCAAGTTCAGATGTCTTCCAGATTTTTCCTTTTCTTTCTATTCATTTGCTTAAAAAAAGTAGGCGTTAAGCCTGTAACTTTTTTAAACTGATGCGAAAGATGGGCCACGCTGCTGTAGTTAAGTTTATATGCAATTTCAGAAATGGTTAATTCATTGTACATCATTAACTCTTTAGCCCTTTCTATTTTGTGTAAGATGATAAAATGTTCAATTGTAATTCCTTTGTTTCTGGAGAATAATTCAGAAAGAAAATGATAATCTTTCCCCACCTTTTCACTAATGTACGCTGAATATTTTTCTTTAGGCATTTCATCGGCATAGTGGATCATTTCCACAATAACATTTTTTATCCGCTCTATTATAATCGACTTTTTATCATCCATTATCTCCAGGCCAGCTTTGTGTAGTGCTGCTTGTAAAGTGTGTTTATCAGCATCTGAAATGTCTTTGGTTAAATGAATTTCTCCTAATTCAAGATAGGTATAGTGTAAATGCAATTTTTCTAACTCTTGCTTAACAAGCATTTTGCATCTTAAACTCACCATATTCTGAATAAATAATTTCATGTTTACCTACAAGGTAGTTAGTAATTATAAATAAAATTCTATATCCACTACTTTATAACAATTAGTTCCTTCAGATAATTCTCTTTCTTACACAATTATTCTTATAAAAAGGTGAGGATAAGATTCTACATACTGATTATATATTCCACAATTCGTTCTGTATACTTCAGTAATTTAAACCAATTTAATCTGGCATGGTATTACCACGTATGCTTACACAATTGGCGAATGAACTAAACGATACTCTTTCATTAGCCATTGCATATCCTCTGATTACACTTTAACTAAAATACTATGAAAAAGATATTCTTCTTAAGTCTTGTGTTCATTCTCTTACTATGTAATGTAACACAAGCGCAAAAATATAACGATAGCGAATAAACCTCTGCCCTTGGTGGTAAATTCTGGGCTTATGGTGTTGGTATTACATTTAAACAATTTCTGCCCAACAGAAATGCTGTTGAACTTGTAGGACACATCTGGAATGATGGTGGACGATTTTCCGGTATGTACCAATTCCATTACAACATAAAAGGAGCAGAAGGATTGAAATGGTATATTGGCCCCGAAGCCCATATTGCCGTTTATAATAACCACAAGAATGAAAGATTCTATTTTAAAAATTGGGACTCCGGCACATACCTTGGCGTAGGTGGAGTAATTGGTTTCGATTATAAATTCAGTGAAATGCCGATTAATATTTCTTTGGATTGGCAACCTTCGTTTGAGTTTGGCAACGACCATGGTTTTATAGGTGCATGGGGTGGCTTTGCTGTTCGCTATACGTTTAACTAAAGAACTATGCTACCTAAAACAGAAATTATCAATAATAGAATTGCCATTTATATCAGTCATTTTGTTGGCGAACTTAAAAAAGGCGAACTTTTTAAGAAAACGCATTGTAAAGATCTGTACCAGGTTACTATACTTCATGCTGATAAAAGATTGGCTCATTGCACCAATACGGTTTCTAAAGAAAAAGTTTTAATTTACTATCAAACACCCGTGTACAAACTAACTTTTATATAGATACTGTTACTTTATGTAATAATGCTTAAAAAATATTTTATTGTTTGTATCAGTAGTCAACTAAAACTACCATGCTTCTCAATTATATAGTGGCAATTAATTTTAAGCTTTTTAAAAATAGCAAGGTAAGTAGGCATCCATATTCTAAAATTATTTAGATGTGGATGCTTTCTCTTTTATATCATTCATTCAACTATTTCAACTCATTATCTTTTTACATGCTTTACCTGCAAATACATTTACGTACTAAAATAAGTGCGCAATAGAATCTACATACGTGTGCATAGTATTGCTCAGGTAATTATGTCTACGTAACAAAGTATAAACTAAGAAAGCCTTCTGGTTAAGGTTAAAAAAGGTTTTACGTCTTACATTTCGTCATTTAACAGTGTGGCACTTGCATTGACTAACCCTTATCCGATTATAAACAATCGATACTATGTTACGAAACAATATTAAAATTTTATTGGTCGTCTTTGTTACGACAATAGCATGCTTTAGTGCAAAAGCACAAGGTGGCTCCATCGGCTTTCAGGCAACCATCTCCGAATACGATGGCGACTTAAACGGAAATCAACATCACTTCTATCAATTTTCGAAACCAAAATTAGGTGGTGCTATTGTATTACAACAATACATCAGCCCTTCCTTCAACTTAGTTGAAAAGGCTTCTTACAATTCAATGGAGTATAGAACCAGCGATGGATTAAGTGGTTTTAAAGCAAATCACATTGCTTTAAACTTAAAACTAAGGTACAAATTTAACAATGGGTATATTTTTAAAGAAGATGCAGGCATTGCGCCCTTTCTTACCGCAGGACTTGGCGCGGCACTCATCAACTCGGAGCAAGACACTGAATTATCGTCTGCAAAAATCAGCGATAATAAAGTGGCTGCCAATGTTGCATTCGGTGCCGGTATAACTTTTCAGTTAAACGATCGGGTTGGTTTAGAAGTAGCCAATACTATTAACGCACCTTTATATGATTCTTGGGATGGTATAAATACTGGCAACAACGATCTTTATCTGCAACACAGTGCAGGTTTGGTTTTTAAACTTAGAAAAGCAACTGATACCGATAAAGATGGCGTTGCCGATAAAAAAGATAAATGTAAAGATACTCCCTCGAACGTATCGGTAGACTCGCAAGGGTGTGCTTTTGATATGGACAGAGATGGCGTTGCCGATTATAAAGATGATTGCCCGAATGAAGCAGGTTTAGCTTTATACAAAGGCTGCCCCGACAAAGATAATGATGGTATTGCTGATAAAGATGACAGATGCCCTGATGTATATGGAACGAATAGATTTTTTGGTTGCCCCGATAGCGATAACGATGGCGTTGAAGATAAACTGGATAAGTGCCCTAACCAGCCTGGTTTAGATACCTTCAAAGGTTGCCCCGATACAGATGGCGATGGTGTAGAGGATGCATTAGATAAGTGTACCGATACCGCCAAAGGCACACAAGTAGATGAAACAGGTTGCCCTAGAGATACAGACGGAGATACCATTGTTGATAAAGATGATGAATGTCAACATTAGCCGGAACAAAAAGTAATAATGGTTGTCCGGAAATAAAACCCGAAGTAAAGCAACTCTTTAACAAAGCTTTGCAAGGCATCCAGTTCGAAACAGGAAGTGCAGTTATCAAGAAAACATCTTATCCTATTATGAACGCCATTTCTAAAGTAATGGTAGATAACGCCAGCTATAAGCTTTTGATCAGTGGACATACGGATAATGTAGGAAGCGATGAAACCAACATGACACTTTCTAAAAACAGAGCCGATGCAGTTGCCAAATATCTGATCACACAAGGTATTGATCCATTGCGCATCTCTTCTTTCGGATTTGGCGAAACTAAACCGGTAGATGTGAACACATCCGTTGCCGGTCGTACACGCAACAGAAGAGTAGAATTTAAAGTGGAATTTTTAAAATAAAAGAAACGCAGAGTAAGCAGAAATTATCAAACAAGGAAAGATTCATACTACGCTGAATCTTTCCTTCTCTGCTTCTGCGTATAGGCAGTAACCCACACTGTAGAAATAATGAATCAACCTAAGTAAAGAATATTCTTAATCAGCCAAAAACAACTCGGTATTCTTCTTGCCATAAAGTTTATCTAAATACAAAAACATGAAAACGATTGGAATTGCATTATTGATAATTGGTATTACCATGACCCTCTTTACCGGCTTCACTTATCTGAATAAAAAAGAAGTAGTAGACCTGGGGTCGATCGAAATTAGTAAAACAGAAAAGCACCCCATTTACTGGTCTCCGGTTGTAGGTGGCGTAATTACTATTGTTGGTCTTCTTATTCTGGTAATAGATAGAACAAATAGGAGAAGAAATAGCGTTAATTAAAAAGCGAAATACAAAATCAAATTGA
Source organism: Flammeovirgaceae bacterium (assembly GCA_021298355.1). GTDB lineage: Bacteria > Bacteroidota > Bacteroidia > Cytophagales > Cyclobacteriaceae > Chryseotalea. The sequence continues at coordinate 85,443 of JAJTEH010000007.1, read as the reverse complement.
TCAAAATAAATTAAACAAACAGTAAACAATACTAAAATGAAAACAACGATTATAGCTCAAGCCTTACTGGCAACACTTCTGCTAAATGCCGGGTGCGATACAAACAGAAAAAGCGACAATGTTGATGTTGCCAAAGATGTAAACACGGCAAAAATGAATAACACAGAAGATGAAGAAAATGCAAAATTTGTAGTAAACACTATGGCAGCCAATTATGCAGAAATAGAACTTGCCCAACTAGCCATTAAAAGAACAAAAGATAGTGGCATTAAAGATCTGGCATCTAAACTTAATGCAGAACACAAAAGATTGTTAGCCGAAATGAAAGATTATGCCAATACGAAAAACATTTCTATGCCAACAGGTGTAACCAACGAAGCCAAAACAAAACTAAATAACTTGGCCGAAAAAGAAGGACAAGAATTTGATAAATCATGGTGTGAACTTTCGATGAGCAATCACGACAAAACCATCCTTAACTTTGAAAATCATTTAGAAAAAACGAACGATATCACGCTTAAAAATTGGATTGTAAACACGCTAACTGATTTAAGAGCACATGATGAATTGCTACGCAATCACCACGAAAATATGAATTAGTTGCAGGGTAAGCCCATTTGTTGGTAACCATACCAACATTTGGGCTTTTAATTTTACGAACAACCACTAAGTATTAATTACCATAAAAAAAACCAGTAAGCAATTACTGGTTTACTTTTTTAACCTAGCGTGAGGTACTGCCTCGCAAGAGTTTAATAACTAATACTACCACTGCTACTACAAGTAAAAAGTGAATAGCACCACCAAGGCTAAAAGCATAGTATCCTAATACCCATAAGATAACTAATAAGGCTGCGATAAAATAGAGAAGATTATCCATATATAGTAAGTTTTACAACGTAGATTAAAATACATGCCAATTAGTATTGTAGATAGAATCGTAAAATTTAAAGGGTTTATACAAACGAGCTGTTCAGTTTTATCACATAGGTGTAGATTTTCTACACAATCTTTTTATCCAACACGCAACCATACCTTGCGTAATCTTTCAACATAAAAAATAAATATCAGAAGATGTAAATAAACACGATATAATACCAAATACTGATAATTAATGTTTACCTTGATAGAATCAGCATATAAGAAAATGAATTTACACGCAATCGATTTTTTTAGCGCATACACCGAAACAAATGAAATGGTAAGTATTCTTATTGTAGATGATGAAATTGAAATATGCCTGATGCTCTCTAAGTATTTAGAAAATTTTAATATTCATACAGACTATGTTACAACAGTAAAAGATGCACTGGCCAGTATTACACTAAAGTACTACGACTTATTCTTTATAGATTTAAATCTTGTAGAAGGTTCGGGCTATCAGGTTATGGAAATTATAAAAGAAACCAATCTGAAATCTAAAATTGTTGTAATAAGCGCACACGATAGCGAAGCCTATAATGCAATTGAAAAAGGAGCCGATATTTTTATACCCAAACCATTTTCAACAAAAAATATATACGAAGCGTTAACAACACTACACATAATCAAGCCTTAGGTAAAACACTATGCCGAGCATATTAGTTATAGATGATGATCGTGATATTTGCCAAGTACTAAAAAAATTCTTAGGCAAGAATAACTTTTTAGTGAACACTTCCTATACCGGAGCAGAAGGTTTACAAGAACTCAACAAACAGGATTACGATTTAATCATCTGCGATTACAAATTACCTGATATCACCGGAAACGAATTGTTGAAAAACATAAAAACAGTAAACAACCAGGTAGCCATTATCATCATCACAGGGTATGCCGATTTAAAAACGGCTGTAGAAGCATTTCGCTTTGGCGCTATCGATTATATTACTAAGCCTTTATATCCGAACGAACTGTTAGTAAGCATTACAGAGGCTATCGCAAAAAGTAAGCATGCGCAAAACAACTACATCGAAAAAACAGATGAAGGAGGATTAGTAAGAAAAGTTAAACCATTTAACTCGGGTACTACAGCAACCTTTGTAGTTGGCCCCAGCGAAGAATCTGTAGATATTCAAAGACAAATAGAATTGATTGCTCCGGCAGATATGAGCGTAATTATAAGCGGAGAAACCGGAACCGGTAAAGAGTTTGTAGCACAATCCATTCATAAATTCAGCACCAGAAATTCTAAACCCTTTATTGCCATAGATTGTGGCGCACTTCCTAAAGAGTTAGCCGGCAGCGAACTATTCGGTCATTTAAAAGGAGCGTTTACAGGAGCCATTGCAGATAAACAAGGAAGTTTTGAGATTGCAGATGGTGGCACCATTTTTTTAGATGAGATTGGAAATCTTTCGTACGAAAATCAAATTAAACTCTTGCGTGTAATTCAGGAAAGAAAAATAAAAAGGATTGGCTCTAATAAAGATATTTACATTGATGTACGCATTCTGGCAGCTACAAACGAAAATTTACTTGATGCCGTTAAAGAAGGTAAACTAAGAGAAGATTTATACCATCGCTTAAACGAATTTAAAATTCATATAAAACCCCTTCGCGAAAGAAGATCAGACATTATTTTTTTTGCTACCTATTTTTTAAAGAAAGCGAATCAAGCTTTACACAAACAAGTAAACGTTATATCAAAAGAAGCCGAAGTGTATTTATCGAATTACCATTGGCATGGTAATTTACGCGAATTAAATAATGTAATAAGGCGAGCAGTGTTACTAACAAACACCGATAGCCTTGAGGCTAATCACTTACCTGAAGAAATAACAAATCAAAACGACACCATCAATCGTCTACTCAACAATCACGAAGATGTTGGTTTACTAAAATCCATTTCCTGGTCTGCAGAGCGGCAAGCCATTGTAGATGTTTTAGAGAAAGTTAACTTCAATAAATCCAAAGCAGCAATGCTTTTAAACATCGATAGAAAAACACTGTATAATAAACTGAAACTTTTTAACATAACGGTATAAATATAAACCATGCCCGTAAACCAACAATTTAAAGAACGCAAAATACTGCTAAACGAAGCAGAGTCGGTTGCGCGTATGGGCAGTTGGAAATTATCCATCGGTACCGATTCGCTTATTTGTTCAAGCGGTTTACGTAAACTTTTACGCAAATCAAAAAGTGATGTTATAACGCTATCTACACTGCTCGAAAATGTTGTGGGTGAAGATACTGAGTTAGTAGAAAAATGTTTAGCGCAAGCACGAAATAAATATCAGGGCGATTCTATCGACTACCGAATACATGCACATCAAAAAATAAAATATTTATCGCTTACTATTAAGCCACATAAAGTAAAAAGTAAAAGTATTGTAGGCGCCATAGTAGATATAAGCGAACGAAAAGAAAATGAAATTAAACTAAAAGAATTATCTCAATCGCAAACAAGCATCATACAGATTCTACACGAAAATGAACAGAAATATCGTTTGCTCTTTGAACATTCGCTGGATCCTATTTTTTTAGCCAATCAGGATTTATCTATTTTAGAATTTAATCCAGCGTTTCAATCTTTATTTGGGTATAAAAATGGCGAAATTCTGGAGGTTAAAAGTTTGTTTAGCCAACCAAAAGACTTTCAATTTTTTAAGAACACAATTGATGAGTTTAAACAAATTAGAGATTTGGAAATTCCGCTCTTAACAAAAGACAATCAACTTAAAGTATGTTTACTAAATGGTGTGTTCGTACCCGATCATCTCCTGCCAAATTATTGTTTTCAAGCAATAGTTCGCGACCTCACATTAAGAAAACAAGCCGAAGCAGACATGATTCTGGCAGAACGATTATCGTTAACAGGTAAAATAGCAAGAACCATTGCCCACGAAGTACGAAACCCACTAACCAATTTATCGCTCGCGTTAGATCAACTCAGAAGTGATTTAAAAGATAATTCAGAAGCTATTGCTAATTACTTTACCATCATCGAAAGAAATGTTGGCCGAATCGATCTCTTGATGACCGAGATGTTGAACAGTTCTCGTCCGAAAAAATTAAATCTGAAATTGATTGATGTTAGCCAACTTTTAGATGAAACACTTTTGCTGGCCAAAGACAGACTTCAACTGAAATGCATTGAACTGAAAAAGAAGTATGGAAATCACTATCCAAGAATATTGGTTGATAAAGATAAAATTCAAATTGCTATTGTAAACATCATCATTAATGCTATTGAGGCAATGGAACCAGGCAAAGGTATTTTATCTGTTGAGGCAAACGTTTCTGATCACCTCATCACGATTGCCATACAAGATAATGGCAAAGGAATAGCCCAACAAGATATTCCTAAATTATTCGATCCGTTTTATTCAAATAAAAAAAGCGGCATGGGGCTAGGGCTTACTTCAGTTAAAAATATTTTAAATAGCCACAGTGCCGATCTTTCTGTAACAAGCGAATTAGGAGTAGGAACTACATTTTTTATCTATTTTAAATTAGCTGAATAACATCGGCATTTTTTTCTACACAAATAGAAATGATTTTCACACCTAAGCAGATGTAGTACGCATTAAAGAGTAGATAAGCATTTTTTTTTCTGGCATGTTATTTACAAGTATAAGTGTGTCTGACGTTTTTAAAGACAAACAATATGAACACAAAATATTTATTAGGCGGCCTTTTGGCTGGTGCAGCCATAGGTGTAGCCATCGGAATTTTAATTGCTCCGCAAAGTGGTGCAGAAACCAGAACTGCACTTAAAAAAGGAACCGGTAAACTGAAAGATGATTTACAAAATAAAATTGATGATGCCGTTAGCTTTGTAAAAGGTAAGTTAAACTTCAACCACGATGAGTTAACTAAAAATCAAAAAGAAATAGCACATTCGCAAAGCAGCAAAGCGTAAACCCAACTGATATGAACACACTAAAAATGAGAGGTACCTGGAACGAAGTGAAAGGTAAACTAAAACAAAAATACGCAGCCTTAACCGATGACGATCTAACCTACCTGGTAGGCAAAGAAGAAGAGTTATACGGTAAACTCCAGCAAAAACTAGGTAAAACAAAAGATGAGATTAAAAAACTGATTGCATCTATTTAAAAGATAGATTAAACAAAACAGATAAATTTTTTGAAGGAGAAAATTAAGAGGCGTTCTCAAGTATAGAGAACGTCTCTTCTTTTTTTAATTGCAGGAAGATAATTTTTGATATTTGTGTATGGCCGCTATTGTTACCGACTATTTTCTTTTTAACTAACTCTCGGCTATTTATTAAAGTAAGAGCCCCCGCTAGCGCACGCGTGCCGCCATAGCCGTCAGGTTAACATCTTTACTATGATATTTTTTTATTTCAAGCTGTTTGTTTAAAATGTATTGAAAGCACGCCCTTCCTCTGTGCAATCCATTACATGTTAGTATAACAAACGATTAATTTGTTTTTTCATTTAATGTGGTTAACGCTCAGGCCGCTGGGCCTCGCAATAAACCTCACCCCAACCCTCTCCAAAGGAGAGGGAGAATTAAAAATAATTTCTCCATATCATTGAGATTTAGTGTAAAGTCTCAAAAATATGTTGCTGATAGAAACCTTTATTCTTAACGCATTTTTTACTTTGACTTGATGCTTTTTCCTGCCTTGATAGGTGTAAGCAAAGCTTAGTACTTTGCTCTTAACCTTACGGCTATGGCTTATAGCTCGTGGCAAATCAAAATTAGATGTTGAGCAAATTGCTGTTAGGTGATAATACCTAACTGAGTATATATGCTCAAAGTCTCCTGCGGGTGATTCTGAGAATGTGTAGTTGCTACACAAATGATATTTTCTAAAATAATCAATAGCATACTGCTTAAACATTGTGTTAAAATTTTGTTTTAAAATTAAACCTCACCTATACTATAACACGAAGTGCATTTTTAAATCTTACCTTTTTAAAAGCTATCCTTAATGTTTCCTCAACATGCGGAACACCAACCATTGCACTATCTTTTCTAATTAAAGAACAATGTTCGTTATTATAAACATTATATCTACCTTTGTTTGCTATAATAAACTTTATGAATCCCCGAAAAACCATTTTGCTCCCTAAAACCGCCACATTATTGGCCGAATTGGGCGAAAACATTAAGCTGGCCAGGCTCCGCAGAAAACTAAGCACGGAGCAGGTAGCCGAGCGAGCTAATATTGGCCGAACAACTCTTTGGGCCATAGAAAAGGGGTCGCCTAATGTAGCGATGGGGTTTTACGTACAAGTATTGTTTGTTCTGGGCTTGGAAAAAGACTTACTAAAAGTTGCAGGAGATGATCCTCTTGGTAGAAGGTTACAAGATGCCAAGCTGCTCGTAAAAGAAAGAGCGCCAAAGAAAAGTAAGTAGGTATGGCAAAGCATGCGCAACAACGATCAATACAGGTATATGCCGGATGGAAAGACCTGGAACAACCCACGCTGATGGGTATACTATATGCTACACAAGTACGAGGCAAAGAAGTTTTTTCTTTTAACTACGCAGAAGCATGGTTACAATCGAAGAATGCCCAAAGCCTTGATCCCGATCTTCAATTATACTCAGGCCCACAATACCTTGGAGAAGGGAAAAGTAATTTCGGGATTTTCTTAGACTCATCGCCCGACCGCTGGGGGCGAGTGCTTATGGATAGGCGTGAAGCTTTACTAGCACGGAGAGAAAACCGGAAAGCGCGAACACTTTTTGAAACCGATTATCTTCTTGGTGTTTTTGATGGCCACAGGATGGGTGCGCTTAGGTTTAAAGAAGATGATACCGGAGATTTTCTTAATGATAACAAGGAGATGGCCTCACCCCCCTGGACGTCTATACGCGAACTGGAAGAAGCCAGCATACGCCTTGAAGATGATGATGATGATGAAACAGAGAAAATGAAATGGCTAAACATGCTGATGGCTCCGGGATCCTCGTTGGGTGGGGCAAGGCCAAAGGCCAGTGTGCTAGACAGAAAAGGGCAATTATGGATTGCAAAATTTCCGAGCAGAAATGATAACAAAGATATAGGTGCCTGGGAGAAGGTTGTTCATGATTTGGCTAAGAAATCTAGTTTGCATGTAGCTGAAGCGTTAGCGGAATCCTTTTACAGTAAGCAACATACTTTTCTGACTAAGCGCTTTGACCGAAATGCAAAAGGTGAGCGAACTCATTTTGCATCTGCCATGACCCTACTGGGCCAAACCGATGGTACAAATTATAAACATGGAGTTAGCTACCTAGACTTAGCCGAATTTATAATACGAAATGGTGCACAGCCCAACCAAGATCTCGAAGAACTTTGGAGAAGAATTGTATTTTACATTTGCGTAAGCAATACAGATGATCATTTACGCAACCACGGATTTCTTTTAACACCAAACGGTTGGAAACTATCACCAGCATATGATATCAATCCGGTAGAAACCGGAACCGGATTAAGTTTAAATATTTCAGAAACAGATAACGCACTCGATTTGGATCTGGCAAGAGATGTGGCCCCCTATTTCCGTGTTTCTGCTAAAAAAGCAGAACAAATTATTAATGGCATAAAAAAAGCTGTTAGCAACTGGAAAGACGTGGCCACCAAGCAAGGAATTTCTAAACGAGAACAAGAAATGATGGCACATGCGTTTAGACAGAAAGAGTGAAATAACTTGAAAGAATCTAAAAAAATACAACGTGCTAGTATACAACAGCATTAGGTATTTCTACCTATACACATCAGTTAGTTAGAGTAAAATTGAAAATTATAAAGACAAGTACTGGTAAAATCCTATCTCTTTAAAAACCCATAAGCTTACACTTTGAGTTCTATTTTGTTTGCGAGTTGTTTACTGACAACGGCTACTACATCATGGTTGGCACAACAAAGAGCGACTTCGAACAAAACCTTGAACTGTTTAAGAAAGTAGCAAGAACATTAAAGAGAAAGTGAGCAAAAATTACCTACGCTAGCGCACATGTGCTGCGTTTGCCAACACAAAATCAAAGAAAGTGAAAATTACTTCACCTCCTCAGCGTCACGCATAGATAACGCTGAGGTAATATTTCTCCGATGGTCGGTATTCGCAACAACCATTCTCTTTCTAACCAACCCTTAGCTACTTGTAAAAAAGAAAAAGGCTGATTACTTTTATATAGGGCTCTTAGATAAAATATCGGCAATAAGTAGTTGATACAAATTTTATATCGGCAATATATGAAATGCTATTTCCAAGGATGCTTAAATGACGGCTTGACAAAGGAACACATTCCTCCTAAAGCATTTTTTCCAATAGGAGAAAAAGAACAACTCTTAACAATAAAGTCATGTAAAGCACATAACAATGCAAAGTCGAAAGATGATTTATATGTTTTGGCGCAAATTTGTATGAATGTTTCGCCAAGCAATCGAGCAAGAGAAATCTTCATTGACAAGATTAAACCACAACTTGACTTTAACAATTCAGCATTACGAAAAAAATTGGTAAAAGACGCAGTACGATTTCTGGATGGTAGCGTAAAATACCAAGTTGATATAAAGCGATTTGATGATTTTTTCACAGCCCTTTCGTGTGGAATTGTCTATAAATCATGCGGTAACTCATTACCAAATCATTACGATATTTATCATTTATACCCAAACTTTACGTCTGAACAAGATGCAAATCAAATTGAAAGAGAAATTTTTAAAGTTTACGCAGACAAACCAATGGATTTCATGGAATTTGGAAAGCCAAATACTGAAAATGAAAGAATTTATACAGTCGAGATATTTGGTATCCCTGGTTTTCAATCGAGTATTACTATTGTCCATGTTTTCTTTTGAAAATTTAAAGTGATTTCGATGCTCACTAATAAGATGACAATGATATGAACACTTTAGATACTGCAATAAACAACGGCTATTTGCAATTATTGGGTTGGTGTCAAATTGTGGTTAATTTGTCTTTAACAGACGCACTCGTGCCGCTTATACCAACAAAAAATATATGATGAGCAAATTGCTGTCAATTGATAAAACCTGACGGAGCTTAATATTTTGATATTAAAAATCACAAATAACTTAAATATTTATAACCTTAATTTTTAGAAGAATCATTAATCTTCAATAGATTCATATTATGGTAAAGGAAATAGTTCTAGAGCGTTTACTTACAGAAGCTTTTGATAGGCTAATTGAGTGCATTAAAAAAGAAAATAGTAAGCCTAAATTAATGGTCAGTAAGACTGATCTAATTAATGCTTTGGACAGCCACTTGAATTATGTTGAACAATTTTCATCAAATGTTCAGATCAAAGAAATGACAAAAGCTCGTTCCCTAAGTGAAATATATGTAAACCTTGACATTAAGCTTCAGCCTAAGCGATGGGGACAAGGATTGATAAAAACAAAAGAATCAACAGTTAAAGTTACAAACATTTTTGATGATGGAAATCACGCAATTATTTTGGGAGAACCAGGAGCAGGTAAAACAACAAGTTCTAAAAAAATATGTCAGTTATTGCTTCATTCCGAAAGTGACTTCATAAATTTTGAGTTCCCAATTTTAATTAGGCTTCGAGATTTAAAACCAAAAGAATCTGTATTTGATAGGCTAGTTTCAATTCTTAATTTTTCGATAAAGTTTACAACCGAACAAGAGCAAGAACAAAAATTCGATTATTTAGCAATTAGAAATAAACTGTTATTGAAGTATATAGATGAATTAAATACATTAATAATTCTTGACGGTCTTGACGAGTCACCAGAGAAAAAGCAATCAACCATAGTTAGTGAGTTTAGTGAACTTGTTCTTAACCTAAATACAAGCAAAGCATTGATGACGTCTCGATCAGGAGCATTTGAAATTGTAATTCAAAATGCTACTGTTTTTGAAATCTGCTCACTTACAGAAAAACAAATAGAATATTTTATTGAAAGATGGTTTACAAGAAAACGCTTAGCATCAAAATTTAAAAAAGATTTAAGTAATTCGCCATTTCATGATACTCTTATCAAGCCTCTTAACTTAACTTATCTTTGTGCACTTTTTGAAAGAGATGAAAAAATTCCAGATCAGCCAAAAATTGTTTATAAAAAAATCATTCGACTGATGCTTGAAGATTGGGATCGCCAAAATAGTGTAAAGCGCGAAACTAAATTTTCACATCTAGATATAGAGGAACGATACGATTTCTTTTGTCATTTATCTTTTTTGTTAACTTCATTATACAGTGAGAAAGTATATTCTGAAGACATGTTGAAAAATGTTTATAAAGAAATTTATTCTCGTTTCAATTTATCTAAAAAAGAAATGCGAAATGTTATTGAAGAGCTCGAATCACATCATGGACTTTTTATTAAATCGGGATTTGATTGTTATGAATTTGACCATAAATCAATACAAGAATTTTTTTGTGCAGAATTTTTAGTAAAACTACCGAGCATACCCTTGAACTCTAATTTGGTAAATGAATATGCAGTCGCAGCAAGTCTGTCACCAGAGCCAAGTAAGTTTATAATTATGTTAATTTTTCAGTTTCTTGAAATTAAAATTTTAACAATCTCATTTTTTGAACAATTTTTAACAAGGATTATTCAGGAGAAAATAATATTTACAAAAGATCCACTGCTTTTCACTGCTGTTATGTCAGCATATTCTAATTTATATGTAAAGGTATTATCGACTTCAAATTTATATAGGGCTACGGACGACTTAGAAAAAAGTAATCAAGTATCACTTATAAGTAGAATAATACTCCAATTAAAGAATCAATCATATTATATGCCTAATGTAAGTGATTTAAAAAATTTCTTTGAAATACAAGGAACAAACAGTAATGGAATTGTAGTTCTCCGGCCAAATGGTAAAATGATTAACCTAATCGATGTAAAGATCGGTAGTAGATATACTGAAATTCTAAAAGACAAATTATTTATAAAAAATATTTTTATTGAATAATCTTACACTACCATACTAGCACAAATCTTCAGTATTGCGCAAAGGCATGCGCGAGACTTGTGCCAGTTAACTATAAATAAATAGCCAGTGACAACACCGATCACAAGCAAAATTTTTATGTAGGCTCCTGCAAAAAGTAACAGCAATTAATTGCATTAACCAAAATATAGGTATTAATAATTTTCTATGACGGACAAGTTTCAAATTGACTTACGACATCAAATTAAATCCTACGAGAAAGGGCTTATCACATTTGGACTCGCGTTCGTTGGCGTTCTTGGATTTGGATATTTTGATACCTTCAACTTAAGGGACTTATCAACTTATACTTCCTTTATCTTCACTTGTTTGTTGTTTTCCCTCCCAGCAATCTATTTACACATCTCCTATTTTATTGAAAACCATGGTAAAGTAATGGTAGTAGATTGGAAGGAAAAGAAACTGACCATAATGGCACAAGGACAAAATTTTAACTATGTGTTTGAGGATATCGAAAATGCAGAGCTTAATCTTGGAATTTACTTCAAGAATCAACTCGACAATCAATTACGTTATCCTGCTCCGTGGACAAACTACGGATATCTCAAATTGAAGTTTAGAGATGGCCGAGAGTTCATACTTACTTCATTAATGGCCGACTTGCAAAAATTGTCACTGCCAGTTACTGCAACAAAATTTAGACTGCACCCTTTTCTAAAAAGGTAATTGTAAAAATTATTACCACCCTACCTAGTTATCGCACGCGTGCCACATAAGTCAACACAAAATTAAATGATGAACAAATTGCTTTTAGGTAATCATACCTAACTGAGTATATAGGCTCAAAGTTTTTTGCGGGTGATTCTGAGGAGGAGTAAATTTCAAAACCTTTTTGCAAGCTTCTGAAACCGTCTTCGTTTTCTATTTTGAGTTTCAATAATTTCATTAAACCGTGAGCGTTACTTTTTTTGTTTTCTCATCAAATACTTGTTTTACTTTACCTTCCTTGATTAGTTCAAAGACGAAGCTTTTTGCCTTGTCATAGGTTTGTTGTTCGTAAAACTTGTTTTCGTTTAGTTCATTTGTATTTAATCTTTCTATCAACAACTGTATTGATTTGGTGTTGCTGTTTTCTTTGAAGAATTCAAAGTCGTTTTCAAGTAATACCTCCAAATCTACTGCTGTGCCGAAATCCAATCCACCTTTAAATGAAAGTTGTGATAAAGCGTCAAATAACACTTTGGCATTTGATTGAGCTGTAGTTAGCTTTTCTTTATTAGTAGTGCATTTGATATATATTTGTTCAAATCTATTTTGTAATTCAATCGGAGCATCTTTGAGTTTCAGTTCTTTTATTAAAGTTAAGTTGAACCCATCCATTACAGCACCTCGTGCTCGTGCTTTAAGCTGAAATTGTATGTAAGGGTTAGAATGGATTGAATATGCGAAATAATAAGGATTGCATTTTGTCTCATCAAGTGTAATTGCCGCTAGATGCTTCGTGTTAATAGCAATTCCAATATCATCAGGAATTACTGCTGAACGACCAACTGTTCCCATAATAGTTATAATAACATCTTTGGGAAATACCTGATACCTTTTGAATTCATCAAATTCATCTTTTGAGAGATACCTTTTCTTCTTCCATTTGAAAACATTGTCAACAGCATTGTCAATCCCAAGAACAGCTACCTCTCCTTCTTCCTTGAATCTATCGTGTTTAAGGCTGCTACCAAATGGACCGGTTCTAAAACTTTTAGAGTTTTTTCCTAGTGAACCTACTGATACATTCTTCCAATAATTGAAGTTTGGATTTTGTATTCCAAACATTTCCAGAAATGTGGCTTTTAGTAATTCATCATACATTTTTATCGTTTCTTCTCGCTTATCTAAAATGGCTTTGGCTTTGTCTAATATAGCTACAATTTTGTTTTGGGTTTCGAGGTCGGGAAGTAATACATCTAAGCTTTTAATATCATTAACCGAAACATTTTTTATTGTTGCACTTTTTGCTTTGTTTATTACTTCCTCAATGGAATGACTTATTTTATAGTAAACCCAATCAATATTAGTATTTTTCTTAGGCTTTATTTTTACGATACGCTGATTTAGTAAGGCTTCAGTCCCGTGCCACTTGTAAACCTTTATAGTACCTGAAAGACTCAGTAAAATGTCATCTTTTTGAACTAAATATTTTTCATCATAATCTTGATTCCAATAAACAAAGTCTCCATCATTTTGATTTAAGTTATTTATTCTAATAATAGGAACTCCACTGTTTGAAAATTCATCAGCTTTCCAAGCATTTCCAGAGTGAAAATCACATATCTCTCCAAGTTTCACTTTTTCCATTATCCAATTAAGTTTTTAAGTTCCTGCATATCTTTTTGAATTTCGGATTCTAACTGAAACAAGGTTTCCAATATTTTTTGCGGTGGTTCGTAGGTTTGCTCTTCGTATTCAAACTTTTTATAGCGGTTATAGCTCAGGTCTAAACCATTTTCTTGTATTTCGGCAAGCGGCACATAGAAATGATTGGTACGTTCTATGGGTGTGTCTATCGCTCTGTTTTGGTATGCGTTTACTGCAAGGGGCAATGGGTTTTCTGCCAGCTTTCTGCGGTTGTCGTCCAGGCTATAACCATCATTTTTCAATTCATAGAACCACACTTTTTCGGTATGGTAAGTTGGGCTATCTTCTTCAACTTTTGTAAAAATTAAAATGGCAGTTTTAACACCCGTGTAGGGTTTAAATGCACCGCTTGGCAATGAAATAACCGCTTCTAATTGGTTGTCTTTCAAAAGTATTTCGCGTGTTTGTTTTTGGTTTTTACTTCCGCCAAACAAAACACCTTCGGGTATAATTACTGCGGCTTTGCCACCCGGGCGTAACATTTTTGAAATACGAACTAAAAAAAGAAGTTCACTTTGCGTTCCTTCAATCTTTAGTTTATCGCTCATTCCACCTTTATCAATTCTGCCAGTAAAGGGTGGGTTAGCCATTATTACAGAATATTCTCCGTCTTGGTATTGGCTATCATATTTTTTAGAAAGTGTATCTGTGTTTTCAATCTGCGGAATTTTAATGCCGTGTAGCATTAAGTTCATCAAACCAATTCGCACCATAGTTTGGTCAACGTCAAAACCAAAAAAGGTTTTTTCGTTTAGGTTGTCCCAAACTTCTTGTTTACTGATTTTATCTCCGCCATATTTTTTGAAACGCTTCAAGCCGTTTTCATCTTCTGTAATTTCTTCGGGGCTGGTGTATTTGGTTAGGATGTGTTGGTAGGCACCCACTAAGAAACCGCCCGTTCCGCAAGCAGGGTCGCAGATTTTGTCTGTCCAATCGGGGTCAATCAATTCACACATAAATTGAATCAAGTGGCGAGGGGTTCTAAACTGTCCGTTCTTGCCAGACGAACCTATTTCATTGATAAGGTATTCGTAAACGTCTCCTTGTGTGTCTTGAAACTGTTGTCCTGCATCTTGTTGAAGTTTGATGTCTTCAAAAATCTCATCAATGGCTTTTACGGCTTCATCTAACAATGCAGAATTGTTAATAATGAAAATGGCATTTTGCATGTGCCTTGTGTAAGGCTGTGAAGGGTCGTTTAGATTTTTAATAAACGGAAACGCCTTTTTAGAAACCAATTCCAGCATTGTATCAGGGTCAAGCTGCGAAAAATGCGACCATCTGCACTCTTCATTTCCTTTAAAAATGGATTTGTATTTTTGCTCTGCAAAAGTTGCTTTTGCTTTTTCTAAAACATCTGCATCATCAATTCTACGCATAAAAAGCAAATAAGAAATTTGCTCAATAGCAGTAATGGGGTTGGTGATTCCTCTGCTCCAGAACTTATCCCAAAGCTTATTGATTTTCGATTTTAATTCGTTGGATAACATGTTTTAATCTTTCTTATTTTGTTCAAATAACTCGTGCAACTTTTGTTGCAGAACTTGTTTATCGGGCAATTGTGTTTTGTATTCTGCAACCATGGTGGGCGAGAGGCTTCGGCTAAGGGCGTACTCTACCACTTCGCTATCTTTATCTTTACACAGCAAAATACCAATGCTGGGGTTTTCGTGTTCTTTCTTCACATCTCTATCTAAAGCCTCCAGGTAAAAGTTGAGTTGGCCCAAATATTCGGGTTTAAACTTATCGGCCTTAAGCTCGAACGCTACCAGGCATTGCAGGCCACGGTGGTAAAAAAGCAAGTCGATATAAAAATCGCTGTTGCCTACCTGCAGTTGGTATTCTTCGGCCACAAATAAAAAATCTTTGCCAAGTTCTAGTACAAATTTTTTGAGTTGCTGTACCAACCCCTGTTGCAATTCGCTTTCGGAATGGGTAGTGGGCAGGTTTAAAAAATCGAATATGTAACTGTCTTTAAAACTGTTTAAGGCGTTTGGGTGTAATTCTCGCAGCACTGGCGAGAGTTTTGCATTGCCTAACATGGTGCGTTCGAATAGGCCGGCAGAAATCTGGCGTTCGAGTTCGCGCTTGCTGTAGCTTTCTTGTTTGCAGAGATTTAAGTAGAAAGCTTTTTCTTCGGTTGTTTTGGTTCTTGAAAGTATAATGAGGTTGTTGGTCCAGGTTATTTCTCTCACCAGCGGTGAGAGTTTTGGTTCATTCTTGTAGCTCTCGTAAAACTGCTTCATCCGCCACAGGTTTTTATCGGAAAAACCTTTTAGATTGGGTTCGGTTTCCTGTATATACCGGGCAAGCTCTTCAACTACGCTGTCGCCCCATTCGGCAGACTCAATTTTTGTGTGTACGTGTTGGCCAATGTTCCAGTATAAGTCTATGAGTGTTTTATTTACCAGCCTGATGGCCTGCTCTCTCGATTGCTTAATGAGTTTTACAATATCCGCAAATTGATTGTTCATACTAGGCAGCTACTTTTTGAATTACGGATATGATTTCATCAATTTCTTTTGGCGAAAACACACCTAAAATTCCTTGCGGATGCAATTGTGTAAACGGTGGATTTATCAAGTCTTTCTTTTCAATCTTGCCTTTGTCGATCAGATATTTTTTCAAGACGTTCATAAACTCTAGTTGATTGTTAGAAAGATTGCTGTGCTGCTTGATAAATTCATCAAAAGCCTGTATAACCGTTTCTTCAAAAGAGTGCACTACTTCAATTTGTAAAATGTGTTTTATGAACTGTAAGAATTTAGCGTGTTGGTTTCCGTACACTCTTTGCAACAATTTTTCTGTTACAAAAGGATCTCTTTTGTTCATTAACTCTGCCAATTCTTTCAATTCTTCTTCTGAAATTTCTTCGCCTGATTTTATCTTTTTCAAAATAGGGTTTTGGTCAGCCAATTGTTGAACCATTTCCTCCACCATTTCTTTGTAACGGCTTATACTTACTAATTCATTTTCGGGTCCGAACTCAATCATTTCCTTTTTGTAAGTAACATCTTTAAGATTCAGACTTTCTTGCTCATCACCTCCGTCAAAGTGTTGGCGGTATCTCATTAATGGTGCAATTTTATCAATTACTTTTTTGAGGTCGGTTTCTGTTGGGTTTACCCAAAAACTGTTTTTGAGTCCTTTGTTTATGATCTCCTTCTCTTTGGCAACAACACCAATGTTTAAAGGCAATTCAGCAATTTGCTCAATAATAATTTCCTTTAGGTTTTCCATGTCCTGACTTTCGTTGTTCAATTGAGCTAACGAAAATTCTACAATGTCTTTTTCAAATCGCATGGCTTTAAAATCAACCGATGATAAAGCTCTTAGTATGGGTGCTATGGTTTGGTCAAGGAAATCAATTTTATCGTTTGTGAGATGCTCCCAAAATTTAGGTTCATATACCTTTTCCAAATCCACTGCATTGTCTTGAACAACTACATTGTTTTTTGGTAATGCGTTGATGAGTTTCTCTAACTCCAGTTTTTCAGATTCGGCAATTTCATTGTTTCTTTCCTTCGCAACTTTTAACTTCTCTAATCGCATTTTGAAAAGCCGAATAGGTAAAGCCGTTTGAGATTTAATTTCTTTCCCTTTTGGGTTTAGTTTGAAATATTCAAAGTTATCCCAACAATCTATGATTAAGAATTTCTGTTTCTCGTGGCACCAGCTTCTTCTGTCGTTTGGATTGAGAACTCGTGTTCCTCGGCCAATCATTTGCCAAAATTTAGTGTAGGAGAAAACCGGTTTTGCAAAAACCAAATTCACTAATTCAGGAATGTCAATTCCTGTGTCGAGCATATCCACACTTATGGCAACTCTTGGAAAATCGTTGTTTTTAAATTGATCCAGCAAGCCACCTTTTCCGTATACTCTTGGGTCATCTGAAACAATAACCTTTGCAATTTCGCCTGCACCTTGTGGATAGAATTGGTCAAAGATTTCTTTGATTCTTCTGGCGTGTTTCATGGTCATACAAAAGAAAATGGTTTTGCCGGGCAAAACTCCATTCGGGTCTTTTATACATTCTTCCCAAAATTCACGAACTATCAAAGCATTTGTTCCCTTATTGGTAACTGCTTTTTCAATGTCAGTTCCTTCAAAGTTTATTTCTGTTGGGTCTTTACCTTCTGCAATCAGTTTCTTCTGGTCGTCTTCACTGATGGTATGTAAATGAATGCCTTCTTGCTGAAACATTGTTGTCAGTTTCATCACTTCGAAATTCGACAAGTAAGGCGGTTTGTTATTTACGGCATCTTCAAACGTATAGGCAAACGTTGGCAAACCATCTTCGCAGTCAAACAATTCAAACGTATTATGATCAACTGCATCTGTTGGGGTTGCTGTTAGTCCTAGAATTACGGAATTGAAGTAACTCAATATGTTTTGGTAAACATTGTAAATAGAACGATGGCTTTCATCAATTACAATTAAATCGAAAAAGTGAGGCGATAAATTTTCGTCCTCAATGATGTTCAACATGGTAGGATACGTTGAAACATATACTCGCCTGTCGGTTACAATTTTGGTTTCTCCTGTTTGTGGCCAAACCGAATATTGTGGTGCATTATCTTTGAATGCTTCAACTGCCTGGTCTCTTAATGCGATGCGGTCAACTAAAAATAAAACTCTCGAAATCCAACCTGCTCTCATTAAGCCGTCAACCATGGCAATACAAGTACGAGTTTTACCTGTTCCTGTTGCCATAATCAAAAGGAACTTTCTTTTCCTTTCTTCCATAGCTTCAAACACTGCTCTAATAGCTTGTATTTGATAAGGTCTGCCTGCTATGTTGGTATTAATTAACTCGTCAGCTAATGGCTTTTTGTTTTTACGGATGAAAGCCATTCTTTCAAGGTCTGTCCTTGCCGGGAACGCAAATATTTTTCGAGGTGCGTAATTTTCTAAGTCCCAAAAAAAGATGTCGTGTCCGTTGGTATACATACAAAACGGCAAGTCACAACTGAATTGCTTCTGAATGTTGTAAGCGTATTGCTTTGCTTGTTCTTCCCCAATTCTTGCGTCAACTGATGATTTTTTAGCTTCAACAACTGCAAGCGGTTTGCCATCCTTACCGAGTAAAACATAGTCGCTAAATACTGAATTGTATGTAGTTGTCGGCTCGTTTACAATAATGTTTTCAATTGAAATGAAAAACTCCTCAATTACTTGAGTTCGGTCAGTCACATTCCAGCCTGCTAGTTTTAAGCGGTTGTCAATGATTTCTTTCCGTGTCAGTTTTTCGTTTTTCATTTTTACTCAAAAAGTTGAACAGGAGATATTTTCAAAAACTCTTGCCAAGGTATTCCACTGTTTCCAACCAGTAGTATTTTATCAGGCTCGTGTTGTTTCTTAAAGGCGCCCATGCTAGGTGCCTTTTGTGTAGCTCCACTTTTTACTTCCAGCCCAATCACTTTTCCTTTTTTCTCCAACACAAAATCAATCTCATCATTTCTGTGGCGCCAATAGTAAACGGTGTAGCCTTCACTTAATTGGTGGTTAACGAGGTGTGCACCAATGGCTGCCTCCACCCAACGGCCCCATACATCGGGCTTTAACCTAACCTCGTTCAATGCAGCACCTTGTTGTGCGGTAAGTAACGCGGTGTTGTGTACTTGAAATTTCGGACTGGAAGAACGTTGGCGAAGTTGTTCGCCTGTATATTTTTCAATACCTGCCAACAGCCCAGCCGTGTCGAGCAACTGCAAGTAGTGAGCTAAAGTTGTGGTATTGCCCGCATCCTGCAACTGCCCAACAATTTTTGTATAGGACAAAACCTGCCCCGAATATAAACAACCTAACTCAAAAAGTTTTCGCAGCAAGGCAGGTTTGTCAACACGCGTAAGCATGAGAATATCTTTGGAGATACTGGTTTCAATGAGTGCATCGTTCACATATTTCTTCCATCGATCTTCATCGCCCATTAAACTGGCTGCTCCGGGGTAGCCTCCAAACCAAACATATTGTTCGGCTGCCACACCAAAGGCTTGCTCCATTTCTGTAAATGACCAATGCCCCAGATAGGTAGTTTCAAAACGCCCGGCAAGCGACTCGGTTAATCCTTGTTGCAAAAGCAAACGAGATGAACCTAACAAGATAACTTTAATGAGTTGGTTCGTGCGCGTGTCTTCGTCCCACAATTTTTTAACTACCTCGCTCCAGTTATCAATCTTTTGAATTTCATCAATGGCTAAAATAAAAGAAGTTGCTCCAGAAGCTTTCCACTGCAAACGCGCTGTTTCCCATTGCTGCTCAAGCCAAACCTCTCCGGCATTGGCAACGGCATCAGCCGAAACGAAAAGATGGGGAGCGTTCAATTTAGCCAACACCTGCGCGGTAAGGGTACTTTTACCCACTTGGCGAGGCCCCATAAGCACTTGAACAAAGCCTCTTGGCTCATTCATTCTGCTTATAAGTTGCTGAATATAAGGTCTTTCGAATGCCATTTACAAATTACTCAATAAGATGAGTAAATTTACTCAAAATTTATGTTCGTACAATTCACCTTCATCAGTTAATTGGTTTAAGGGCAAATATCTAAAGCCTACTTAAGATTTTGAAAAGTAGAATACTGATGTGGTATTAGTAAAGCTGTTACTTACTTGTGAATCACGTTGTACTATAAGATTGTAGGTAGCCAGAAGGCCCGCCTCACTAATTTTCCTGTTTGAAAAACCTTATTAAATTTTAAGTAGTCCCGGCAGGAATCGAACCTGCATCTTCAGAATCGGAATCTGAAATACTATCCATTGTACTACGGAACCAATTTTGAATTCAAAATTTTGAATTCAAAATTCAATATGCGCAAAAGTAACAGTTTGTTCTGTGCTGCACTAATGCAACCTATTCTTTAATGCCTGCTAAATCTAAAATGAAGGCATATTCCTGTGCTTGCTCTTCGTACACGCGGAATCGCCCCGTTGTGCCGCCATGCCCGGTTTCCATATTGGTACGCAACAATAAGGTGTTTTTATCGGTTTTCATTTCGCGCAACTTGGCCACCCATTTGGCTGGTTCCCAATATTGCACTTGCGAGTCGTGCAGGCCTGTTGTTACCAACATGTTCGGGTAATCTTGTGCCTTCACCTGATCATAAGGAGAATACTCCAACATGTACATATACGATTCCGCATTTTCCGGATTGCCCCACTCATCGTATTCATTGGTTGTTAACGGAATGGTTGCATCCATCATCGTGCTAACTACATCCACAAAAGGAACTTCGGCAATAACGCCCTTGTATAAGTCGGGGCGCATGTTTACCACAGCACCCATTAACAAACCTCCGGCACTTCCACCATTGGCAAACATTTTATCTTTATTCGAATATTTATTTTCGATCAAGAATTCAGTGCACGCTATAAAATCGGTAAACGTATTTTTCTTTTTAAACATTTTTCCATCTTCATACCATTGCCTGCCCATTTCCTGCCCACCCCGTATGTGTGCGATGGCATATACAAAACCTCTGTCTAACAAACTTAAACGAGTAATGGAGAAAGTCGGATCCATACTGGCACCATACGAGCCATATCCGTAAATCAAACAAGGATTGTTTCCGTCTTTCTTCAACCCTTTTTTGTAAACAATCGACATCGGTATTTGTGTACCATCGCTTGCGGTTGCCCACACTCTTTCGGTTACATAATTTTCTGCTGTATACCCTCCTACTACTTCTTGTTGTTTCAACAACTTTTTCTCTTTCGTGCGCATGTTGTATTCGTAGGTAGAGGTAGGCGTTGTCATGGATGTATACCCATACCGAATCCATTCTGTTTCAAATTCCACGTTGGTAGAAGGATAAACGGTGTAAGCAGGTTCACCAAAATTCAAATAGTGCGATTGATTGGATTTCTGGTCGATCACGCGCATCATCGTGTTGGCTTTGGCGCGTTCGCTTACTACTAAAAAGTCTTTAAAAATTTCGATGCCTTCCAGCAACGTATCTTTTCTGTGCGCTAATTTCTCCACCCAGAATTTTTTATCGGTTTTGTTTTCGTTGGTTTCCATCAAACGGAAATTCAAAGCATTATCGTTGGTAACGATATAAAATTTATCCTGATAATGATCTATGGAATATTTGTGTTTCTTTTCTCGTGGTGTAAACTCTTTAAATGTTCCGTTTGGTTTTGCAGCATCTAAAATCTGGTAGCTGTCGTTATCGGTAGAGCTTGAACCGATGATGATGTATTTCTTTGATTTGGTTTTGCCTACACCAATGTAATACGACTCGTCTTTTTCTTCGAACACTGCCACATCTTTACTCGGGTCGATTTGCAGCGTGTGGCGCATGATCCACCGCGAACGTAAGGTTACTTCATCTTTGCGTGTGTAGAAAAGTGTTTTGTTATCGTTCGCCCAAACAGCATACCCTTCGGTATTGGTAATAGGCGTATCGATAATTTTACCTGAGCGTAAATCTTTTACATACAAGGTATATTTTCTGCGGCTAACAGAATCTTCGCCATATACTAGTAAGTTATTGTCTTCGCTTACGCTTAATCCGCTAATCTGATAGTACGAATGCCCTTCAGCCATTTCATTTACATTCAGCATTACTTCTTCGGCAGCCTCCATGCTGCCTTTCTTGCGGCAATAGATTGGATATTCTTTGCCTGCCTCATACCGGGTGTAATACCAATACCCATTTCTTTTGTAAGGTACAGATTCATCGGTTTGTTTGATGCGTCCTACCATTTCATCGTAAAGCTTTTTTTGTAAAGCTTCGGTGCCTTTCATTTTGGCTTTCAGGTAGTCGTTTTCGGCTGTTAAGTACGATATTACTTTTTGGGTTTGATCGTCTTTTTGTTCGGCATTTTTTTGCTCGTCCGACAAGCGTAACCAGAAATAATTATCAACACGGGTATTGCCATGCATGACCAATTCTTTAGGTTGTTTTTCAGCCACAGGAGCGGCAATGTCGTCTCCTGCATTTTCTTTTTCTGTAGCACAAGCTGCTGCCATAAGCGTAGCCATCATTAAGGTGTAAAATTTATACTGCTTCATAGAGGATATATTACAAAGTAAAGATACTGGAAATTGAACATGAAAGATGTAGAAGGTGTGTATCGGCATGAATTAATTCCAAAGGGTGAAGTAAGATTTTGATTCTATTCCGAAAAAGAAAATGCATGTTTTTTAGCTGTATCTCGGGTGATACAATTTTATTAACTTTACTCACTTTTTAAACTACCCATGGCAGAAAACACGTATAAGAGCAATACATTCAAAAAGCCTGAGAAACCGGAGAAAGAGAAGGAGAAAAAATCGAAAAAGAAGGATAATCAGCAGGAAGGAGAAAAGAAATCTTTTTTTCAAACTTTAAAAGACCCTCGTGTTGTTTTAGCTACCGGTTTTCTGTTCATCATCAGTTCGCTTTTTCTGTTCACATCTCTTTTATCGTATTTGTTTACTGGCAAAGCCGACCAAAGTGTATTAGAAGCCCTCAATAGCGAAACACTGGTAGATGCCGGATTAGAAACCGAAAACTGGTTGGGCTTATGGGGAGCGATAGTGTCTCACGCCTTTATCTTTCGTTGGTTCGGTATTGCCGCGTTTTTTATCCCTCCTATTTTCTTCTTAATTGGTTTTCGATTAGTTTTTAAAAGAAGCTTAACTTCTATTCTTAACACAACGCTTTTTGCTGTTTTCTCTATTCTCTGGCTTAGCCTTTTGTTTGGTTACATCACCTTACAAAGCGATGGCATTTCAGAGTGGGGCTTTTTAGGCGGTGGTTTAGGGTACAACCTGGCCAAAGTAAGTGAGAGTGTTTTCGGTTGGGGAACGTTTCTTATTTTAATTCTTGCCCTGCTCATCTTCATCATTTTTTATTTTAATGTTACTGCAATAAACCTTCCCGTTCCAAAAGGAAAAGCCATGGGCAATGCTGCCTTTGTTCCGGAAACAGAACAAGAAGAAAACATGGGTGCTAAAGACGATGACCCCCTCATGCCCACCTATACCGATGAAAAAGATAGTTGGCCCGACCAACTTACCAAAGAAGAAATTCCTGATCCTGTTTTAATCACTCCTGCCATTACACCTGTTGGAAACGAAATTAAACTAGAGTTAAACACACCCGAGCCAGAAACCAAAAAACCAAGCGCAGAACCGCTGTTTACTATCGAAGAAAAAGCCGAGACAGATAAAATTGCCGAACAACTTGTAGAGGAACAAGGTGCTTACGACCCAACACTGGAGTTAAGTGATTTTAAATTCCCTCCTCTTGAATTGTTAAAAGAATACGAAGTAGGAAAAGTACAAGTAACGCAAGAAGAACTTAACCAAAACAAAGATAAAATTGTAGCCACGTTGGTTAACTTCAAAATTGGTATTCAAAGTATAAAAGCAACCATAGGCCCAACGGTTACGCTATATGAAATTGTACCCGATGCCGGTATAAAAATTTCGAGAATAAAAAATTTAGAAGATGATATCGCCCTTTCTTTATCTGCATTAGGTATTCGTATCATCGCGCCTATTCCGGGCAAAGGCACCATTGGTATAGAAGTGCCTAACAAAAACAGAGAGATGGTAAGCATTCGTTCGGTGCTAAGCATCGAACGTTTTCAAAAAACAGAATACGAGTTACCCATCGCTTTAGGTAAAACTATTTCTAACGAAGTACACATTATCGATTTAGCCAAAATGCCTCACCTGCTGGTAGCGGGCGCAACCGGGCAAGGTAAATCGGTTGGGTTAAATGTTATTCTTACTTCGCTTTTGTATAAGCGCCATCCAAGCACGTTAAAGTTTGTGTTGGTCGATCCGAAAAAAGTAGAAATGTCTATCTACTCAAAAATAGAAAGACATTACTTAGCCAAACTTCCCAACAGCGAAGAGGCCATTATTACCGATACTAAAAAAGTAGTGCATACGCTTAACTCTTTGTGTATCGAAATGGAAAACCGATATGAGATTTTAAAAGATGCCGGAGCGCGTAACTTAAAAGAATACAACGCAAAATTTGTTGGAAGAAAACTAAACCCGAAAGAAGGACATCGTTTCTTACCCTACATTGTGTTGGTAATTGATGAATTGGCCGACTTGATGATGACAGCCGGTAAAGAAGTAGAAACCCCTATTGCACGTTTAGCACAACTCGCGCGCGCTATTGGTATACACTTAGTGGTGGCCACACAACGTCCATCGGTAAACGTTATCACGGGTGTTATAAAAGCCAATTTCCCTGCGCGTTTATCGTTCCGTGTTACCTCTAAAGTAGATTCGCGCACAATTTTAGACACAGGAGGTGCCGACCAGTTAGTGGGCCAAGGCGATATGTTGTTATCCAATGGTTCCGATACCATTCGCTTACAATGCCCGTTTGTTGATACACCCGAAATCGATAAAGTGTGCGATTTCATTGGCTCGCAGCGCGGGTATGATTCCGCCTATCTTTTACCGGAATTTGAAGGAGAAGACGAAGGTGGCGTAGCCGATATAGACCTGAGCGACCGCGATGTTTTATTTGAAGATGCCGCACGCTTAATTGTGATGCACCAACAAGGGTCTACTTCGCTCATCCAACGTAAAATGAAATTGGGCTACAACCGTGCAGGGCGGTTAATAGACCAACTCGAAGCAGCCGGAATTGTTGGCCCGTTTGAAGGTTCTAAAGCCCGCGAGGTGCTGATAAAAGATGAAATGAGTTTGGAACAATTATTGTCGGGATTGCGAGAAAAACACGGACAATAATATCTTTGCACGCAAATTTTAACCGACCACATGAAAAACCTGTTTATAACCGCTTTATTTCTGCTTTTCGCAAACGTTGTTTTGGCACAATACGATGCCAAAGCACTCGAAACACTAGATGCGATGAGCAAAAAATACAAGGCCATTCCTGCATTTGAAGCTGCCATTACCTCTACCATGACAAACGAAGTGGAAGGAATAAAGGAAGAATTTAAAGGAAAAATTACAGTTAAAGGAAATAAATTCAGATTGGTTTTAGAAGATCAGGAAATCATCAATAATGGCGTTACCGTATGGACCTACCTGCCGGCAGCCAAAGAAGTAAACATTGATAATTACGATCCAAGCTCAGAAGAAATCAATCCGTCTAAAATTTACGAAGCTTATAAAAAAGGTTTCAAATATGTGTACCTCTCTGATAAAACAGAAAGTGGTGTTGTGTGCGAAGAAATTGATTTAGTGCCCGAGAAAAAAGATGCACAATTCTTTAAAATTAAAATGATGATCGGTAAAAAAGATAAAAGCATTCAAAGCTGGACGATGTTCGATCGCAATGGAAACAAATACAAGTACACCATCACGAAGTTTACACCTAACTCGTCTATTACCGATGCCTTCTTTACATTCGATCTTAAAAAATATCCTGGTGTAGATGTTATTGATTTAAGATAAATGATTTTGATTCTATTATAAAAGCCGCAAACCCTGCGGCTTTTTTTATGGCTTGTCGCTTAGCTTACTTTTTACAGCCTATCATTTTGTATTTTGAAACATGGAAAAAGTAAGCATTAATGGATATCCATTCGTACCACTCAAGTCTTCAACTATTTCTGAGAAGGAAGCTGAAGTAAGATTGCAAAACTTCACCAATCATCTAGTAGAAAGAAGATCGGTGAGAGAATTTTCTTCTAAACCAGTTAGCATTCATCTTATTAAAAAAATAATTGCATGTGCTAACGCTGCGCCCTCAGGTGCTAACAAACAACCGTGGACATTCTGCCTGGTTAGTAATCCGGAAATCAAAAGGAAAATTAGAATAGCAGCCGAAGCAGAAGAAAAAGAAAGCTATGAAAACAGAATGAACGATGAATGGTTAGACGATATTAAACCACTCCAAACCGATTGGCAAAAACCTTTTCTCGAAATCGCACCGTATCTTATTATCGTATGTAAACAAAGTTATGGTTTAGATAAGCACTCTACTAAAATTCAACATTACTATGTAAACGAATCGGTTGGGTTAGCATGTGGCTTTTTACTTGCTGCTATTCATCAGGCAGGGCTTGTAGCTTTAACACACACACCCAGCCCTATGAATTTTTTAAGCAAAATTTTAAACCGACCCGAAAATGAAAAACCATTTTTACTTATTCCGGTTGGTTATCCGGCAGAAAATTGTTTAGTGCCCGACTTAAAAAAGAAAAAAGTTGAAGATATTTTGGTTGAATATACCTGAGCGTTACTCTCAGCAAATCAACCATTTAATCATGAATTTCTTTACCACAATGCGGACAAACTCTTTTGTTTTTCTTTTCGCGTAAATGCTCTGCTATGCCGGCTGATAAAATACCCGCTGGCAGCGCGTACATGCCTACACCAATTACAGAAATAATTCCTGCCATCACTTTTCCTCCAATAGTTATCGGAACCATATCCCCATAGCCCACCGTTGTTAGCGTTACAATACCCCACCACATGGTTGCCGGAATACTCGAAAACAGCTGAGGTTGCGCATCGTGTTCTACATAATACATCATGGTAGAAGCAATCACGAGTAAAAAAACAATAAACATAATCACCACCAACAATTGCTCGCGTCTGTCTTTAATCACATTAAAAATTAAATTCAAGGCTGATAAATAGCGTGCAATTTTCAGCATTCTTAATAATCTGAGCAAACGAACAATTCTTAAAAAACGTAAATCGATAGGCAATAAATGCAAATAGAATGGAAGAATAGAAAGTAAATCAATTAATGCGCCCGGTGTAAGCGCATACCGTAATCTTCCTTCAAACCTTTTCTTAAAATGCGGTCGCTCGGCACATGTCCATAAACGCAGAACATATTCGATAGAAAAAACAACAACAGAAAAAATTTCGAAACGCTCAAAAAAGTGCAAATACTCCTGATGATAATAAGGAACGGTCTCCAGTAAAATTGCCACTATGTTTGCGCTAATCAATAAGATTAAGAAATATTCAATAGCATAGGCAACCCTGTAGCCCGAAACTATCGGTTCAAGCAAGAGATAAACTTTCTTACGAAGCGTCATACGGGTAAAGGTTGATTTTGCCAGTAGGGCAAGGTTTTTCAATAGAAAGATAAAAGGATTTTATACATGTTAAAAGTTTATTAAAATTCAATGTAGAATACCCCCTTTTCAAGTAGATAAATGCACTCAGATTAGGCAAAATAACCCTAAATTGCGGGTCTCAAAAAATACAGGTTTACCTCAATCAAAAGTATATGTTCGATAATCTGAGTTTAAAGTTGGAAAAAGCCTTTCAAACCTTGAAAGGCCAGGGAAGAATTACAGAAATTAACGTTGCCGCTACGATCAAAGAAATAAGAAAAGCTTTAATCGATGCAGACGTAAACTATAAAGTTGCCAAAGAAGTAACAGACGAAATCAAAGAAAAAGCAATTGGCCAGAATGTGCTCACTTCCATTTCTCCGGGCCAATTACTAACCAAAATCACCAACGATGAACTTACCCAACTGATGGGGGGCGAAAGCATCGACATTAACTTAACGGGCAATCCCTCCATCATTCTTATTGCAGGTTTGCAAGGTTCGGGTAAAACAACTTTCTCCGGTAAACTAGCGAGTTACATCAAAAAACAAGGTCGACAAGTTTTACTTACTGCTTGCGACATCTATCGCCCGGCTGCGATTAATCAATTGAAAGTTTTAGGAGAGCAAATTGGCGTAGAAGTATATGCTGAGCCCGAAAACAAAGACGCAGTAAAAATTGCCAAAGCCGCCCTCGAGCACGCCAAGAAAAATAACCATCGTGTTGTAATTGTTGATACTGCCGGTCGCCTGGCTGTAGATGAAGAGATGATGGATGAAATTGCCAAGCTGAAAGAAGCTTTGCAACCTGGCGAAACGTTGTTTGTAGTAGATGCCATGACAGGGCAAGATGCTGTAAACACAGCCAAAGCCTTTAACGACAGATTAAATTTTGATGGCGTTGTACTAACTAAAATGGATGGCGACACACGTGGTGGTGCTGCCCTTTCTATTCGCAGAGTGGTAGAAAAACCAATCAAGTTTATTTCGATGGGCGAAAAAATGGATGCCCTCGATCGTTTCTACCCCGAGCGTATGGCGAGCCGAATTTTGGGTATGGGCGATGTGGTTACTTTAGTAGAAAAAGCACAAGCTGCCTTTAACGAAGAAGAAGCCAAACGCTTAAATGCCAAACTGCGTAAAAACCAATTCGACTTTAATGATTTTCTTTCTCAATTAGAACAAGTAAAAAAGATGGGCAACATCAAAGACTTGATGAGTATGATTCCAGGAGTTGGCAAAGCATTAAAAGGAGTTGATGTAGATGATAATGCCTTTAAACCTGTAGAAGCCATTATCCGCTCGATGACGAAAGAAGAAAGAGAAAATCCGGATATCATTAACGGAAGCAGAAAAAACAGAATTGCCACAGGAAGTGGTACCAGCGTTCAGCAGGTTAATCAGTTGCTTAAACAATTCAGCGACATGCGCAAGATGATGAAAACCATGAATAAAATGGGCGGAGCAAAACGTGCCCTAGGCGCCATGAATCCTTTTGGAAGATAAATCAATTCAAAATTTCAGATTACAAATTCAAAAAAGTTAATCTGAAAAATTTTGAATATGAAAACTTTGAACTTTGAATGAACATGAAACTTACAGCCAGAAACACCCACCGCGATTTAGCGTATTTTTATTTAGGATTGATCATTGCCTTTTCTTTCTCCGGTATATTTCTAAACCACCGCAGAGATTGGAACCCCAGAAAGTATACCTACAACGTTAGAGAAATACAAATTAACCCTGTTGCAAAAGCAGATAGCGTAGTTAACGATACCTTTATTGCCACCTTCAGCAAAGAACAAAACATAACCGATAATCTCCGCAGATTTGCGGTAGAAGAAAATACACTTAAAATTTCGTATGAAATGAACGAAGTAAGTGTAGACTTAACCAATGGTAAAGGAAAAATTGAAACCTATAAAGTAACACCCGTTTTAGGCCAAATGGTAAAACTACACATCGACACCAGCAAATGGTGGATTTACTATTCAGATGTTTTTGGTATAGCCATGTTAATCATTGCTTTTACCGGTATGTTTATTCAAAAAGGCGAAAACAGTTTCTGGAAACGTGGTTGGAAATTAGCTTTAGCAGGAATAATCTTTCCGCTTATCTTTTTATTCTTACTCTCGTAGCAGAAGAATAAACTATTTTCATACGATTGCCGTTATACGGGAAGTAAAAATCAATACTGTTTTTTTTACTTCACTTTAAATAATGCTATAACAAAATTTAACATCTATGAAAAAAGTATTCTTACTAATCGGATTAATCATAACGGCAACAACCTTTGCGCAAGAAAAAACCGCAAGTCCAAAAGAAACCGTAACCGGTAAAATTGATGATGTAAACGTAGAAGTTGTTTACTGCAAACCCTCTGCTAAAGGAAGAAAAGTAATGGGCGCATTAGTACCTTATGGCGAAGTATGGCGCACAGGAGCTAACGAAGCTACCACAATTAGTTTCGATAAAGCGGTAACAATAGAAGGACAAAAACTTGCAGCGGGCCAATACAGCTTATTCACCATTCCTGGGGAAAATGAATGGACTATCATTATCAACAGCGACCCTAAACAATGGGGTGCTTACAAATACAAAAAAGAAAAAGATGTTTTACGAGTAACAGTTAAACCCGGCAAAACAACCTTTACCGAAACGTTTACAATCGCGCTAGATAAAATCGGTTTAAGTTTAAAGTGGGAAGAAACAGAAGTTAATGTGAGCATTAAGAAAGGTTAGTTTAAAATTAACATTAACAATAAATAGAATAATTCCTTTTTTAACATTCATCGGTAAACACAACTTTAATTTTTTCTCAGAATAAAAATACTCTCAAAAGAAAAAATAGCATAAAACGTATAAGTCTACGATTTCACTCGTAGACTTTTTTTATAAAATTATTTAATTAATCTTTTACCTCACAACAAGTATCAGAGAGTTAACAAGCTTTATAACTGATGTCTTTCTTGTCTCCTATTGTTTTATCCAATTCTATTTCTGATTTCCCAAAAATATAAAGTGCTAACCCAACCACTATTCCTAAAAGAAAAAAAACATTTCCACCTGATTTTATTTCTTTTTACATTTCATAATGAAAACCCTTGGCCGATACGATCGTGTTGATTTACCCGAACTGGGCTTGCGAAACATCCATGCCAAAGTGGATACAGGTGCATTTCGGTGTAGCCTCCACTGCCAAAGTGTTAAAATCATTGATGGTGAATTAGAATTTATTTTATTAGATGAAGAACACCCCGAATTTACCGGCCATCCTTTTCGAGCCAAACATTTTCACGAACGCGAAATCAAAAACTCCTTTGGCGAATCAGAAAAACGCTTTGTAATAACCACCACGTTAACCATTCATGGCGAAACATTCGAAGCCGACTTTTCTTTAAGCAACAGAGGTTCGCTTAAATTCCCCATCTTATTAGGCAGAAGAATTCTTCAAAAAAGATTTCTGATTGATGTAACCCAAAGAAACCTTTCTTACAAAGAAAAATTTAAAAATAAAAAAACCACAAAAAAGCGCACCTAACGCTTACGTATATGAACATAGCCATCCTTTCCCGCGATACCAAACTTTACTCTACCAAACGCTTAAAACAAGCCGGAGAAGAACGCGGCCACACAGTCGAAATTATCGACCACATGAAATGTGTGCTCTACCTCGAACCTAAAAACCCGATGGTGCTGTATAACGGCAGAAAGCTCGACTACTTCGATGCCATCATCCCACGTATTGGCGCTTCTGTTACAACGTACGGTGCAGCTGTTGTAAGGCAATTCGAAATGATGAAAGTTTTTACAGCTGTAGAGTCTCAAGCGTTAATTCGATCACGCGATAAATTCAGAAGTTTACAAATTCTATCGCGTGCTGGTATGGGTTTACCTAAAACTATGTTTATGGATTACACACGCGACAGTGAAGGAACTGTGGAAGCAGTAGGTGGTGCACCCGTTATCATTAAATTGTTAGAAGGCACGCAAGGCTTAGGTGTGGTGTTAGCCGAAAATAAAAAAGCTGCGCAATCGGTTATCGATGCCTTTCATGGTTTGAAAACGCGTATTATGGTGCAAGAATTCGTAAAAGAATCCAAAGGCGCAGACATACGCGCATTTATTGTAGATGGCGAAGTAGTAGGCGCCATGAAACGACAGGCTAAAGAAGGAGAGTTTCGTTCTAATCTTCACAGAGGCGGACAAGCAACTCTAATCAAACTATCGAAAGTAGAAAAAGCCACCGCTATAGCCGCTGCCAAAAAAATGGGCTTAGGTGTAGCCGGTGTGGATATGTTGCCCAGTGGCCGGGGGCCGCTAATTATTGAAGTTAATTCATCACCTGGTCTGGAAGGTATTGAAGGTGCTACACGCGTGGATATTGCAGGTAAAATTATTCAATACCTGGAGCGCAATGCCATGAAAAAGAAAATTCAAAAAGATAAAATTAACGCTTAGCTATACGCTATATGGGAAATAAAAAATTAATTATTGCCAAAACAGAAATAAAACCCGGTGAGGTAAAAGAAGTCGACATCAACATTGCGCGACTTCCCTCCCACACACAAATCGATACACCGATTTATATATCAAGAAGCAAAGAAGACGGACCCGTGTTGGCCTTGATGGCCGGCATGCATGGCGATGAAATTAACGGCACCGAAATCGTGCGAAGAATTATTGATTCCGGTTTGCACCATCCGTTACGAGGCACCGTTATCTGCATACCTATTATAAATGTATATGGTTTCCTTAATTTTTCGCGCGATGTGCCCGATGGTAAAGATGTAAACCGTTCCTTTCCCGGTAGCAAATCCGGTTCTTTGGCCTCGCGTGTGGCTTATCATATCACTCACGAAGTTATTCCGAATATTGATTACGGTATCGACTTTCACACGGGTGGCGCTATGCGCACCAATTATCCGCAAGTACGTGCCATGTTAAGCGATGCTAAAAATGTAGAACTGGCAAATGCTTTCGAAGCTCCCTTTACTTTGGATGCTCCCTTCAGACCTAACTCATTGCGCAAAGAAGCTTCAAAAAAAGGAAAAAACATTATTGTGTACGAAGGTGGTGAATCGTTAAGGTTCGATCATCATGCTATTGATGAAGGCATTAACGGAACGCTACGGTTGATGAAGCATTTAAAAATGATTGACACAGCTCCTGCAAGCAAAGAACCGAACAAAGTGATCTGGACCTCCTCGTGGATTCGCGCTAAACATGCCGGGTTGTTTCAATCATTGGTAGTAAGTGGACAGTTGGTTACAAAAGGAGATTGGGTAGGAACCATTACCGATCCTTTTGGTGAGTTCAAAGAAAAGGTAATTGCTAAAGAAACTGCTTATGTTATCGGTTTAAATAACATTCCTGTTGTAAATGCAGGAGATGCGCTGATGCATTTAGGCATGGATAATTATTGCAAGTTAGAATAACGCTACTCTATATTGTTATACCCAAATAAACAAATGAGAATTCCCATTTCTTTCTTCTTATATCTCTTTTTTACAACTTCAACTTTTGCACAAAATTTTGAAGCAGAAAAGAATGCCATACTTGCTGTTATGCACAAGCAACAAAAAGCATGGAACGAAGGCAACATTGAAAACTTTATGGTTGGTTATTGGCAATCGGATAGTTTGCAATTTATTGGCAGCAGAGGCATTCAACGTGGTTGGCAAAAAACTTTGGAGAACTATAAAAAAAGTTATCCCAACGTTGCAGCTATGGGTAAACTTGAGTTTTCAGAAATTCAAATCAACATCATTTCTAAAAACCAAGCCTTTGTAATTGGCCGATGGAAACTAACGCGAGAGAAAGACCAACCTAATGGTTATTTTACTTTATTCTGGGAAAAGAAAAATGGAAATTGGGTGATAACGGTCGATCATTCCAGTTAAAGTTCAGTACCTTTGCTGTGCAGGTCGTCTCATCGATCTTTCTAAATAGAAAGGTAGGAAAGTCCGGGCAACAACCGGGTGCCGTACCTTCTGAAAGGAAGGGTTTGCAAGGTTAAGCTTGTAAACCAGATAGTGCCACAGAAAACAAACTACCCTAACGGTAACCGTCAGGGAAAAGGTGAAAAGGTAAGGTAAGAGCTTACCGGTGTTTTAGTAATAAAGCACGCATGGAAAACCTTACGGGTTGTAAGATCAAATAAGTTCTGAACTTGGGAACCCGAACCAGTGCCTAGTGCCGTCAGAACGGGTGGATCGCTTAGATAAATGATGAGAGCCCGAAAGGGAACAGAACCCGGCTTACAGACCTGCGTTTTATAAAGCCATTTCACCATACGTGAAGTGGCTTTTCCATTTTATGTTTATCATTACAAAAAATAGTAAAGTATGGCTTCGGTACTCATAGTAGAAGATGATGCAAAAATCAGATTTAGCTTAAAAGAAATTCTGCAAGAAAAAGGACATCAGGTAGAAGAAGCTGCAGATGGTTTAGAAGGTTGGAAAAAATTGGAACAAGGCAATTTCGCGCTTTGTTTGTGCGACATCAAAATGCCAAAAATGGATGGCATAGAACTGTTAACAAAAGCCGGAGAAGCGCAACTTACAACAACCATCATTATTATGTCGGCACATGGCACTATTGATTTAGCTGTGGATGCTGTTAAAAAAGGTGCGTACGATTTTCTCGCAAAACCTTTCGATTTAAATCGGTTAGAAATTACTGTTGCACGAGCATTAGATAAAACCGTTTTGGTACAAGAGGTAAAATCACTCCGGAAAAAAGTGTCGAAGAAAACCGAAATGGTTGGCAACAGTACGGCTTTAGAAAATGTAAAAAGCATGATCGCAAAAGTTGCCCCTACGGATGCACGCGTTTTAATACTTGGCCCCAATGGTTCGGGTAAAGAATTAGTAGCCCGGCAAATCCATGAGAGTAGCAACCGAAATGGTTTTCCGCTTATCGAAGTAAATTGTGCTGCCATACCTGCCGAGTTAATTGAAAGCGAATTGTTCGGTCATGAAAAAGGCGCTTTTACATCTGCCATAAAACAACGCATAGGCAAGTTTGAACAAGCCGAAGGTGGAACTTTATTTTTAGATGAGATTGGTGACATGAGTCTTTCTGCACAAGCTAAAGTATTGCGGGCTTTGCAAGAAAACAGAATTACCCGTGTGGGTGGCGAAAAAGATATTGTGGTGAATGTTCGAGTGTTGGCAGCAACAAATAAAGACTTAAAAAAAGAAATTGCCGAAGGCAGATTCAGGGAAGATTTGTATCATCGATTGAGTGTGATTGTTGTAAAAGTTCCGGCATTGGCAGAAAGAAATGAGGATGTTCCTTTACTGGTTGAGAAATTTTTAGAAGATCTCGCTCAGGAATATGGTAATAAGAAAAAAGAAATTGAAAAAACTGCTATTAAAGCATTGCAACAACACAGCTGGACAGGCAACGTGCGCGAGTTAAGAAATGTAGTAGAAAGATTGGTGATTATGTCTGAGCAGACGATAACCGCAAAAGATGTAGAAAAATACCTTTAAACAGAATTAAATTCTGTTTTCAGTTTTCTTCGGAGCAGCTTTGCTATACGTAGGGCAAGTGTATTGGCTGCAAGAAGCTAACAAAACAACAGCTGCGAGTAGGGCTAAAATTTTCTTCATTTTATATCTGGTTGATTAACAAAAATAACAGTCCATAATTAAAAATCAAATAATAGACTCTCTAAATGTAATTTATCGATTAAAACGTTTATTGAACTAACAAGTTACACCCCCGAACATCACTGTTATCCATCCTGCCTAATACTTGAAAATGCCCCAATTCATCGCATTTTCCAATATCTTCTGTTTCGATAAACGAAAGAGTAGCAAAATTGGCCAAATCAATAACATTGATACCACCATTCTGATTAATTAGCCCCACTTTTCGCGGATCGCCAATTTCTCTAATAACCACTTTTAGGGTTGCCGAAGGTCTAAACCAAACCCCATCTTTACAATAAGCCTGGCTTAAAAGCTCCGTCATGCCGTATTCAGAATAAATTGATTGAACATTGAGTTTCTCTTTTAGTATAGCGTGCAATTCTTCCCGAATCATTTCTTTTCTTCTTCCTTTCATCCCTCCGGTTTCAAATACAAAACATCCAGACCAATTTGGAGAAAATTGCTCAGCAATTTCCAATAAGGCATACGTAACGCCCCACACAATTATTTTATTCTTTCCTTTTTTCAGTTCTTCTGCATCCTTTACTAATTGCTCATAGTTGTGAAGATAAAATCCGGATTTAGGATGATTCGTTTTATCAATAAAATAACGAACCATCGATACCAAGGAAGAATCGCCCTTTTCGAGATAAGATGGTAATAATGCTAAAATTACAAACTGACCTATTTCGCCAAACTCATCTTGAAATAAACTTAAAGCATGTTGATGGTAAAACCCTTCGGACCATATCCAATGCTTACTTTCTGTATGGTGGGTAGTACCACTGGATCTATACACCTTATGCGGTATAAACGTACCGGTTTTTACCTGATGGGATTTAAAAAACTGAATGGGAACGAAGGGAATTTCGGATATCGTGCTCACTTCATGAGCATTGACATGGAGATGAGATAAGTATTCCTTATATAATGGATTATGTTTTGCCTGAAATTTAAAAATCTCTAAAGCAATTCTTTCGAAAGAGTTTTCGTTTACAGTTTGTAAAAGGTGTTCAAAACTTTTAAAAGCTTCCAAGCGTTCAGTAACTTAGTGTTTCAAAGGTACATGGTGAAGAATCTAAAGAAATATTTAGCGGCATTTTTTTTAGTGTTGATTGCAGTTTCGTGCTTCGAACAACCTCAGTTTTCCGATACACCGGTTATCGAATTGGAAAATGTTTATTACCGCGAAGTAGGAGGTATAGGAGATGCCGATTCTATTGTAGTAAGCTTTTCGTTTAGGGATGGTGATGGTGACATTGGTATTCCTCGTGTTTTTATAGATGAAACCACCACAACCGATGACACCAGCGACCCTTATCACGAAAAAGATTTCTTTTTGGCCACCGGCAACGGGCAATTAGCAACTGTACCAACAGTTACTATTTTTGCCGACACTATACAAAATGGTTTGCTACAACCTATTGGCCTTACCGTACTCAATCCTGAGGCTTTAAATGGAACACTCGTTTCTAACAGAACCAGATCTGAGGCTGGCTACGGAAGTTTACCAGTTTACAACCCCGATGAATTAGGATGTTTCAATTACACCAACGATGTGGTTTTTCTTCCTGAAATATTTCAATCTGTTTTAGATGAAGACCATAAAGTTTTAGGAATCACAACTAATTTATTAACCGGACAAAGGTTTATAAAACTAAGAGATGAACTCTATTTTCAATTCAATCCGGAGTATAACAACCTCGATGTTTCTATCGAAGTAGAAGGCAATGGAGGTGTTTTCACAGAGTTTAACTGGCAACGTATTTATTGCGAAAATTTCAATGCGCGTATCCCAGTTATAAACAACGAGCGTATCGCCACGGAGGGCATCCTAACGTATTCTCTAGTTTCTACTGGTTTCAGAACCGTTTTTACCAATAAACGCATTAAACTCAGACTAAAAATTCGCGATCGCGAACAAAACGTAAGCAACGAATTACTAACCCAAGCCTTCCGGTTAGACGAAATCAAAAGAAATTAATACAATGCCGGAAAGGCATCAGGATTTGCCTCTCGCATAATCGCGTACACTTTCTCGATTATCGTTTCAACATTAGGTTTCGAAAAATAATCACCGTCCGATGAATATGCTGGCCTGTGTTCTTTAGCAGCAATGGTAACAGGTGCCGAATCTAAATACTGATATGCGTTTTGCTCTTCTAGCACCTTCTGTAAAATAAAGGCTGATGCACCACCCGGTACATCTTCATCTGCAACAATTAATCTGTTCGTTTTCTTCACAGATTCCACAATGGCATGGTGTCTGTCGAATGGTAACAAGGTTTGAACATCAATTACTTCGCAGTTTATACCCAATTGCTCTAACTCAAGCGCAGCTTCCATTACAATTCTGCACATAGAACCATAGGTAACAATAGTTACATCATTGCCATGTTTTAAAATTTCGGGTACACCTAACGCTACAGTATACTCGCTAAGGTTCGAAGGCATTTTCTCTTTTAACCTATAGCCATTCAAACATTCGATAATCAAGGCCGGCTCATCAGACAAAAGCATGGTATTATAAAAACCTGCCGCTTGCGTCATGTTTCTTGGCACAAGCACATGGATACCACGCAACGAATGTAAAATCATACCAATAGGCGAACCCGAATGCCATACACCTTCTAATCTGTGGCCGCGTGTTCGTATAATCAGCGGAGCTTTTTGTCCGCCCGCAGTACGGTATTGCAAGCATGCTAAATCATCGCTTAAAATTTGCAGTGCGTAAAACAAATAATCTAAATACTGAATTTCAGCAATCGGCCTAAGACCGCGCAAAGCCGCCCCTATTCCCTGACCGATTATGGTACATTCTCTTATGCCTGTATCCGTTACACGAATCTCTCCGTATTTTTCTTGTAAACCTGCAAATCCTTGGTTCACATCACCGATTTTACCAACATCTTCACCAATAGCAAATACTAGTGGGTTGCGATTTAAAATCGCATCGAAGCAAGCTTGCATAATTTCTCTGCCGTCTACTTCTAGTGTGTTATCATCATATTGTAAATCGGTTCCGGGAATTTTAATTGCAGCGGCTTCGGAACGGCTATACAAATTTGCATTATATCTTTCTGCGTTTTCCTCTTCTACTTTTACTAACCAGCTAACTAAATTTGATTTAACAGAAGATGATTCATTTCTGATTAAACGTAAAACCTTTTTTACCGCTTTAATGCTTTCTAAGCGTATAGGGTTCGTTATTTTTTCAAGTTCCTGAATTAAAAATGGAATTTCACTTTGTAAAGATTCTACTCCCTTCAAAATTAGTATTGCTTCTTGATGATCTTTTAAAATGCCTTGTTGGAAATCTTTCCAGGCTGCTTCTTTTGCATCTTTAGCTGATTTCTTTGCTTCTTTTTCAATTTCATCCAGCTCTTCAGGTAAAATATTTACTTCATCAATAATCCAAGCGCGCATTTTTTTAATGCAATCAAACTCTGCTTCCCATTCTAATCTTTCTTTCGATTTATACCGTTCGTGCGAACCGGAAGTAGAATGACCTTGTGGTTGAGTTAATTCATCTACGTGCATCAATACAGGCACATGTTCTTCTCTGCAAATTTTTTCTGCCTTTACATACGCTTCTACCAAAGCAGCGTAATCCCAACCATTTACCCGGATGACTTCGAATCCTTTTTCATTTTCGTTTCTTTGTAAACCTGCGAGCATTTTAGAAATGCTACCTTTTGTAGTATGATACTGTTGTGGAACAGAAATACCATAGGCATCATCCCACACACTCATCAGCATGGGTACTTGCAAAACACCAGCAGCATTAAGTGCTTCGAAAAACATGCCTTCGCTGGTAGATGCATTTCCAATTGTACCAAAGGCAATTTCATTTCCGTGATTCGATAAATTTTTAAATGCTTTAAGCTCCGGATTATGCCTGAATAATTTTGAGGCATAAGCCATGCCCAATAAGCGAGGCATTTGCCCTGCTGTAGGTGAAATATCTGAACTAGAATTTTTTAAACTGCTTAGTGCTTTTAAGTTTCCATTATCATCTAACATTCTGGTAGCGAAATGACCGTTCATTAAACGACCACCCGATGCAGGTTCGGCTTCTACTTCGGCATGTGCATACAATTGTGCGAAATAGTTTTGAAGTGTTAGCTCGCCAATTGCCAACATAAACGTTTGGTCGCGGTAATAGCCCGCACGAAAATCTCCGGCTTTAAAAACCTTTGCCATCGCCAATTGTGGCACTTCTTTGCCATCGCCAAAGATGCCAAACTTGGCTTTTCCCATAAAAACTTCCTTTCGCCCAAGTAGCGATGCTTCGCGACTTTCGCATGCCAAACGGTAATCTGCCAGAATTTCCTTAATCTTAACCGGGGAAAAACGCACTCTTTCTTTTGTTGTACTCACAGGCAAAACAGGTTGATTAGAGCACAAAAATACTGAATTAGGCTCGGATGAAAAACCTTGTAATTATCTGATTTCAAACGTTTACAAATGTTATTTATCCAATAAAAGGATTGCTATATTTGCGGCTCAAATTTTATACATATGATCATTGGCGTTCCTAAAGAAATCAAGAATAACGAGAACCGTGTTGCTCTTACTCCGGCAGGTGCTCAGGAATTAATTAAAAGAGGACATACTGTTTATGTAGAAACAAATGCTGGCGTTGGCAGCGGATTTTCTAACGATGAATACACCAAAGCAGGTGCTACTTTACTTTCTACCGCAAAAGAGATTTTCGAAAAGGCTGAGATGATCATGAAGGTTAAAGAACCTATCGAACAAGAATACAGCTTAATAAAGAAAGATCAATTAGTTTTCACGTACTTCCATTTTGCTTCATACGAACCACTTACTAAAGCCATGATTGCCTCAGGTGCAGTATGTTTGGCTTACGAAACGGTAGAGCGCATAGATGGAAGTTTACCCTTGCTTATTCCAA
The DNA here is from genome assembly GCA_021298355.1 of Flammeovirgaceae bacterium. GTDB lineage: Bacteria > Bacteroidota > Bacteroidia > Cytophagales > Cyclobacteriaceae > Chryseotalea. Next base: position 45,612 of record JAJTEH010000007.1, on the reverse strand, counting down.
TGTCTGAAGTAGCCGGCAGAATGGCCATACAAGAAGGCGCAAAGTATTTAGAAAAACCATTGAAAGGCCGAGGTATTTTACTTGGTGGAGTACCGGGTGTAAAACCAGCTAAAGTATTAATATTAGGTGGTGGCGTTGTAGGAACCAACGCAGCAAAAATTGCTGCCGGTATGGGAGCAGATGTAACAATTATGGATTTGAACATTAACAGATTAAGATATTTGGATGATGTGATGCCAAAGAATGTTCACACCATGGTATCAAACGAATACTCTATCAGAGAAATGGTGAAAGACCATGATTTAATTATAGGGGGTGTGTTAATTCCTGGTGCAAAAGCGCCTAAGTTAATTACAAAAGATATGCTGAAAACGATGCGCCCTGGAACGGTATTAGTAGATGTGGCCGTAGATCAGGGTGGATGTATTGAAACATGCAGACCTACCACACACGAAGATCCAACGTACATTATCGATGATGTTGTACATTACTGCGTGGCCAACATGCCAGGTGCTGTGCCTTATACCTCAACGTTAGCTCTTACCAATGCCACTCTGCCTTATGCTATTAAATTAGCAAACCAAGGTTGGAAAAAAGCTTGCCAGGAAAGTTTAGAGTTAAGGAATGGTTTAAATGTGATGTTTGGCGAGGTAGTGTATAAAGGCGTTTCAGACGCATTCAATCTACCATTTACCGATGTAAAAAAATATTTATAAGATTTTCTTCCTATCAAAAAAAGCCTGTTTATCCACAGGCTTTTTTTATTCTGATGGAAGCGCATCCACTTTACTAATTTTTCCCGTCTCCCAATCCGTTTTATAATACAAGCTTTTCATTCCGTTAGTAAGCATGATAAATTTGGCACGAACGGATTTGTTATAAGTAGAAATTTGTATGGCAACATCCTCATTTAATTTCTCGAAAGGGTTTTTACACTCTACTAATAAAAAGGGTTCTCCATCATTCTTATAGCAAATTATATCGGCTCGTTTATGTAATTCGCCAACCGAAAAACCAGTTTCAATTTTTATCAAATTTTTTGAATATCCATTATCAATTAAATATTGAATCACATGCTGACGCACCCACTCCTCTGGAGTTAAAACCACATACTTTTTTCTTATCCCATCAAAAATCCATATTTTTCCATCACGTTTCTGTAAAGGAGAAGAAATAGGCGGAAGATTTAAAACAGGTAACACACTAGCAATAAATACAATCTATTATGAAAACAAAAGAAGAAATTGTAAACAACTGGTTGCCGCGCTACACAGGCCTATCGCTCGATCAGTTTGGTCAATATATTTTACTTACCAATTTCGATAACTACGTTAAAATGTTTGCCGAATGGCACAACGTACCTATTCTTGGGCAAGATCGTGCCATGCGTTGTGCAACTGCCGATGGTATAACTATTATAAACTTTGGAATGGGCAGCCCCAATGCTGCAACCATTATGGATTGCTTATCGGCTATTAAACCAAAGGCTTGTGTTTTCTTAGGCAAATGTGGAGGCTTAAAAGCTAAAAACGATATTGGCGATTTTATCTTACCTATTGCAGCCATCAGAGGCGAAGGTACATCTAACGATTATTTTCCACCGGAAGTACCCGCGCTACCTTCGTTTGCTTTGCAAAAAGCCATTTCAACAACCATTCGCGATTATAACCAGGATTATTGGACTGGCACTTGCTATACAACAAACAGAAGGGTTTGGGAGTGGGACGAAGATTTTAAAAATTACTTGAGAAAAATTCGTGCGCAAGCCATCGATATGGAAACCGCTACAGTATTTATTACTGCCTTTAAAAACAAAATTCCTACAGGTGCATTACTATTAGTTTCAGATTCGCCCATGACACCCGATGGTGTAAAAACAGAACAAAGCGATAAAGTAGTAACCAAAAGTTTTGTGGAACTTCATTTAAAAATTGGAATTGATTCGTTAAAACAACTCATCAATAACGGAATGACGGTTAAACACCTTCGTTATTAATTTACTTTAGCAGGCTTGCGTATATCTGCCGATTTAACTTGAAACAATATTGCAATGCCCACCACAAAATAAATTGCCATACCAATAGCACTGTACCGCATATTTCCTGTTAGCTGGTTTATTAAACCAAAAGAAAAAGTACCAACTACTATAGACAGGTTGTAGGTAACATCGTAAAAGCTAAAATAAGATGTAGTATCAATTGTGTTTTCAGGTAATAGTTTAGAATAAGTTGATCTGGATAAAGATTGGATTCCACCCATTATCATGCCTACAACAGTAGCAAGCGCATAAAACTCATACTCGGTTGACACAACATAGGCGGCAAAGCAAACGGCTATCCATATAAAAATCATTGTAGATAGTGCAAAGCGATTACCTCTTGCCTTCGAAATTCTTGCAAAAAGCCAGGCGCCAAGGCTGGCAACAATCTGGATAAGCAAAACTGTTAGTATTAGTTTTTCACTTGCCAAATGCAACACGTCTGTTCCAAACAATGCTGCTAAGTACATGATGGTTTGCACGCCAGAGTTGAAGAAGAAGAACGCCCAAAGATATTTTTTTAAATCCGGTAGTTGAGCGAGACTTTCCCACACATTTGCAATCTCCCTGTAGCCTCTATTCCAAATTTTGGTAACAGATTCGCGCTGTACACGAATTGTTTCCGGTAAATAATAAAACGGAATAAAGGCGAAACCAATCCACCATAAGCCTACAAGAATAAATGAAAATCTTGTTGCGTAGCCCTCTGAAACAAAACCGAAGAACTCAAAATTCATGATGATTACCAAACAAGCAACTAGCAGAATAACACTTCCATAATAGCCCATGGAGTAACCATTGGCACTGGTGGCATCGTATCTGTCTTCTGTTACAATTTCAGGTAAGAATGCATCGTAGAAAACCAAACTACCAGAATATCCAATACTGGCTAAAATACAGCACAAAATTCCCCATTCAAGTTTTGCAACGGAATCAAAAAAGAATAAACCGATACAGGCTAAGCCACCAAGCCAAACAAAAAATTTCATAAACATTTTTTTTCTTCCGGTATAGTCGGCAATGCCTGATAACAAAGGCAACATTACTGCAACCAATAAAAAAGAAAAAGATAAAGCATACGAGTAGAGAGAAGAATTCTGAATGTTAAACCCAAAAAAAGATACAACATCAGAATTGTTTTGCTGCGCAACTGCTTTGTAGTAAACAGGAAATATGGCTGAAGTTATAACAAGTGAATAAACAGAATTGGCCCAATCGTACATATACCAAGAACGCACGATCTTTTTATTATTTAGAGTAGCCATAGTTAGTTTAGTTATTCATTAAATATAATAAAAAAAGCCCCGCAGTTGCGGGGCCTTCACCTTTAGAAAAAACAACTTATATTTCTTTCTTAAAGCCTGCAGAGTAATTAATAATACGAGCATTGGCACGTCTTAACTCTGTTTCTACATCAGCGATAATTCCACGCTTAGCTTCACTATCTATTTTCATAGAAATAGTTATTTGGTCGCGTTCAAATTCATCTAACTTGGCTTTTTCTGTATTCACCCATTGTATAACATCTTTTGGTTCGATAAACACATCGTTTACCTGAATTTTAGGTTCTTTACCAAATTGATCTGTTTTACTAGGCTCTCCAATATACATGTAGGTAACTAGCGATTTTCTCATGAGTTTTCTTAGCTGTGTTGCTTGAGGCAACTTTTGCTTCACCATGATACTGGTATCTCGCATTTGTGTTGTTACCATGAAGAAGAACAACAACATAAACACCACATCGGGCATAGATGATGTTGGGATCTCTTGTTTTACGTTGGCTTTTTTCTTGAACTTAGACATACGTTTAACCTCCTACTTTAGTTGGTTCGGCAATAGATATTTGCATTGGCACACCTTCACGAGATTTATTATAATCTGCTTTGCGTTCCGGGTCAGATGCAATGTCTCTCCATTGGTCAACCGTTACTCCAAGCTTTTCTGCATAAATCTCGTAATATGCTCTTTGCGCAGCATCTAATACTTCGATAAACTTTTTGTGTGTTGTACCGCGGTCGGCCTTAAAGGAAACTATTGCTTTCTCAGGGCTGTCGGAAGATTCTGTATCTACTCCGTTATTGAGAACGAAAGTCTTAATCTTATCGGTTAACTCGCGCATACTGCCAGTGTAAGGCTCGCCTTCCACTAAAAGGGCATCGAAGGAATTGATTTGAATTTTAAACAAGTTCCTCTCTTGAATTTTAATTTCCACATCTTTTGGCATAGCCTCAGGTGGTGGAGGAAGTTGTAAAGTTAACCCCTTATCATTCGCCACTGTAGTTGTAACCAAAAAGAAGGTTAACAACAAGAAAGCGATGTCTGCCATAGAGGCATTCGGGATATCGGGTACGGGTCTTGGCATTATTTTAAAGCTTTAGATATCTCAGCGTAAATGATTCCAATGATAGATCCAAACAGGGCAAAATAGAACATGGTTAAACCAGCTCCGATAAGCCTGGATGAATTTTCGGTTATTCCTTGAGCAGCTTGTTGTGCAGATACTTCTGAGCCTGAAATTGCCCAGGATATACCAAATACAACAACCAAAGCTCCAACACCAATCAATGACTTTTTAAATACATCGGGTGTTTTAAAGGCATGTAACAGTGGGAAAACAACTGCCAATAAAATTCCTCCTATTAACAATATGTAAAATGCCCAAAGTCCTGCGCTAATTAAACCATCGTTTTCTAGCATAAAACTTTTGTTACTTGTTTAACAATTTGTGTTTAACTAAAATATCAACCAACGAAATAGAAGCATCTTCCATGCTGTTGGTTAATGAATCGATTTTTGATACTAGGTAGTTGTATAGAATTTGAAGCACCATACCTACTACAAGACCCCCTACTGTTGTAATCAAGGCCACTTTCATACCACCCGCAACAATGTTAGGAGAAATATCACCGGCTGCTTCGATATCAGAGAAAGCTTGCACCATCCCTACAACCGTTCCGAAGAAACCTAACATCGGACCAAGTGCGATAAACAATGAAATCCAGATTAAACCTCTCTCAAGGCGACCCATTTCAACGCCACCATAAGAAACAATTGATTTCTCAACCATATCTACACCTTCGTGGTAACGCATTAAACCTTGCGTAAAGATAGATGCAACCGGACCTCTTGTATTTTTAGTTACTTTCAAGGCTTCGTCCACACCGCCTTTGCTCAAAGCAGCTTCAATGCTCTCTAATAATTTTTTTGTGTTTGTGGTTGCTAAATTTAAAGTAATGATTCTTTCGATAGCAACGGCTAACCCCAGAATCATACAGATAAGAATAGGCCACATGTACGCCACACCACCGGCAATAAACTGTTCTTTTAGTACTTCATGGAATGATGGCTCCTCAGCAGGTACCTCTTCTGTAGCAGCTACTTCTGGTGTTGCTTCAACAGCTGCTTGTTTTGTAGTGTCTGTAGCAGTTGGTTCCTGTGCGAAAGAGAAAGTAGAAGAGAAAAGAACCCCTACCAAAGCGAAAATCGCAAGTTGTTTTTTCATAGTTAAAGGTTTAAGTAAAGCTTTTTCGTTTTTGAAAGTGCCAAAATTAAAGGTTTTGTTGATTACTCAACAATTTTCGGCATTTTTTTCTGCGAAAGGTTCACTTTACCAAATATGTTACCCTAATAGATAGCACAAGATAAAGTCACAATCGTTTGTAAATATTTAATTTTTAATGGTTTTGCGGGAATTGCCTTGTTTGGGCGGATATTATTTAATTCTTTTGCAACCCTTTAAGGAGAGGTGTCCGAGTGGTTGAAGGAGCACGCCTGGAAAGTGTGTATACCTGAAAGGGTATCGCGGGTTCGAATCCCGCTCTCTCCGCATTATCAAATTGTTAATTCTCCTGCCAGGTTTTGTATAATCTTGGTTTTAACTTCCTCGAAAGAAAAATTACCCAATAAATACATTAGCTTCGTTACAGCTGTCTCAGTTGTTAAATCCAATCCTCCTATAACACCTATTTCTTCTAAAGCTTTGCTGGTTTCGTATTTTCCTTGTGTTACTCGCCCACCTTGGCATTGCGAAATATTAAGAACGATAATGCCATTTTTAATTGCTTCAGAAAAAATACTCAATAAATAAGTATCTGTTGGCGCATTACCTGAGCCATAGGTTTCGATTATCAGTGCCTTTAAACCTCGTGTGTTTACTACTGCTTGCAAGTAAGCGCTGGAAATGCCAGGATACAGTTTGATAAGCGCGATAGAGGCATCGAAATTCTTTCTTACTGTTAAAAACTTATTCTGGTGCGAAAAAATAGCACCTCTGTTAAAATCTATCTTTACACCTGCTTTTGCTAGTGCCGGATAATTACCGGAATCGAAAGCATCAAATTGCATACTTTCCACTTTTTTAGATCGGTTACCTCGCAATAATTCATAATCGAAAAAGATGGCTACTTCGGGAACAATAGGTTTACCATTGTCTTTGGCAGCTGCAATTTCAATAGCCGTAATCAAATTTTCGCGCGCATCCGAACGGGGTTCGCTTATCGGCAATTGTGCGCCCGTTAAAATAACTGGCTTACTTAAGCCCTCCAACATAAAGCTTAAAGCTGAGGCCGAAAAAGCCATCGTATCCGTTCCATGCAGAATCACAAAACCATCAAAGTCATGATAATTTATTTCAATTACATCTGCCATTAACTTCCAATGTTCGGGATTAATATTGGCGGAATCGATGGGTTTTTCAAATTCTATGACATCAATATTTAAGGAAAGATTTTTAATGGTTGGTAAATGATCGACCATGTTTGAAAAATCAAAAGGAACCAAGCTGCCGGCTGTGTTGCGCATCATACCAAAAGTACCTCCGGTGTAAATCAACAAAACATTTCCTTTGGCTTGCTGATGTTGGATGAGCTTAGTTCTTTTTAACTGTGCCATATCAAATAGTAAAAATTCTTTTTGCGTTTTCTGTTGTGATCGTATCTATTTCTTCTTCGGAAACTTGTTTCACTTCCGCTAATTTTTTTTTGATGTACGAAAGATAAGCAGGTTCGTTTCTTTTTCCTCTGTTTGGAACAGGCGCTAGGTATGGGCTGTCTGTTTCGAGTACAATACTTTTTAAATCGATGTGGGTAAGCAATTCATCAAGACCTGATTTTTTAAAGGTAACTACACCGCCAATACCTAAAGCGAAACCTAAATCAATAACCTCTTTTGCCTCTTCCAAGGTTCCAGAAAAACAATGAAACACTCCGCAAGGTTGTTTGCCTTTTAATTTTTTGATAATGTCAATTGCTTCTCTTGTACTTTCTCTTGAATGAATAGAAACCGGAAGTTTTAACTCATAAGCCCAGTTAAGTTGTGTAGTAAATGCAAGTTGTTGTTGTATCCAGTAAGTTTTATCCCAATACAAATCGGTTCCTATTTCACCCACGGCAATAAATGGATGTTGCTGCAATGTTTTTTCTATGATGGTTAATTGTTCCTCCACGTTTTCTTTCACATAGCAAGGATGTAAACCCATCATAGGTTTACAAATTTTTGGATACTTTTCCGATAATTTATTTACAGCATCAATAGAAGTTACATCAATATTAGGTAATAGGATTTGTGTTACACCAACAGATAAGGCAGACTGAATAACTGATTCAATGTCCTTTTCGAACTCTTGTAAATAAATATGCGCGTGGGTGTCAATCATGGCCGCGCAAGTTAGTTAACTTCGTTTGTACTTCTTGCAGCCAGTTATCTACAAAAAATGAAAATTGATTGAAGCTCGAAGGATCTTCTTTAATCAATGGAATATTATCATGTTCGGCAAGAATCTTATCCAATCGAAAATCTTTTTGAGTTACAACCAAAGCCTTATATTTTTCTTGAAGTTGCTTCGCTAGGTATTCTTGCTCCGTTTGCCCGGGAGTTGGTACAAAAACCACTTTCTTACCTATAGCTAACATGTCCATAACTGAGGTGTAACCCGAACGCAAAACAACAAGCGATGCTTGTTTAATTTTTGTTTCCAGTTCAATCTTGTCGATAACACCGTGCATAGAAATAGCTAATGGAATGTTTTTGATTTGAGTTTTTCGATTTGTGCCTCTGACTAATTCAAATTGAAAATTATCATAGTCTGAATTTTTAATTTGATTTAGAATTATTTTCTCGAATTGTGTTCGCGTAGGTTCTGGCCCTGACAATAGAAACAAGATTTTGTGATGTTGATTGGACGTTTCAGTAAGACGAGAAAACCTGCTGATCATGCCAATGTGTTTCACTTGCGGCAATTCGATTTTACTTAACTTATCTGCTATACCTTTTGCTACATCCGGTATCCAGACTTGTTGAAATCGAGATATATAGTGTTGATGCCGTTGATTAAACCATCTACCTAAAAAATGAAATAATGTTGGAAACTGAATGTTAATTTGATGACTGATAAAAACACTTGGAATAACGTTATCATATATGCCATAACGACTATCGCTGATGATGGCATCTATCTCGTATTCCTTGCTTATAGATTTAATCTTTCTTCTTTCCTTAATAATCGCTAGTAAAAATTTAGGAAGTTGCCATAACATGCCTAAAAAAAAGGGTTTGATGTGGTAATGTATCTTCCACTTTGGTAATTCCACAAAGGGTAATCCGGGAAATTCTTTCTTCAACAATACCAATGCTTGTCCATCGCTTGCCAGAATTACCTCGTGTTTTTGCTGAACTAAATAGTGAATAACAGGAATACATCGCGTTGCATGACCTAATCCCCAATTTAAAGGTGCCACTAAAACGCGCATGTTATAACTTTTTAAAGGTGTAGCCGTGGTTTAATGCAAACTCAAGCAAACGAGGTAAAACATATTTTAAGTTTCTCTCAGCCTTTAAGCTGTCGTGCAGCACAACAATAGAACCGGGGCGCATTGCCTTAATGCTTCCTTGTAAACATTTCTCTTTATCAAGGCTTTGATTATAATCTTGTGTGAGCACATCCCACATGATTATTTTTTTTTGTGCTATTTTTTTGCGTTGTGTACGTGTTATTCTGCCATAGGGTGGTCTGAATAATTCGCTGTGAAATAATGGAATTGTTTGTTGCATGATTTCATCACACATCGAAATCTCCTTTATATAATCGTCAGTTTTGGTTTGCCAACCTTTTACATGATGAAAGGTGTGATTCCCCACACTATGATTGTTACGAACTAGCTCACGAAAAACATCTGGATATTTACGTACATTATCCCCAATCGCAAAAAAGGTTGCTTGTACATTAAACTGATTAAGTTGTGCTATTACCCATTCTGTTATATCCGGAATAGGCCCATCATCGAAAGTAAGGTAAAGATTTTTCTCAGTCGCTTCCATTCTCCAGATTAAATCCGGATAAAGGTGAGGTAAAAAAAACGGTGTGCGAAATGGAAGCGTCATTTTATCCTACCCGGCAAGATAAGATGGTGATATCATCATGATAGGGATTTCTTCCTTTATGTGCATCGAGTGCAACGATGAGATCTTGATGAATAGTGCTTAAATTCTTAACGCGATTAGCTGGATTAGAAAAATAGTTCATCAAACTTTCTTGTCCGAAATCCTTCTCACTTTCATTTACGGTTTCCGTTAACCCATCTGTATATAAGAAAAGTAAGAAATCATCAATGTTGGTTAAGAATCCTTCGTTGATAAAAGGAAGTTCGGGCACGGCACCCAACACCATACTTCCCTCTTCTAGTAACATAATTTCGCCATCCGTTTTTACTAACAGCGGAGGATTATGGCCGGCATTTACATACACCATTGTTTTCAATTGCAGATCGTAGATGGCTGCAAAGAAGGTGATGAACTTTTCGCCTTTAGCGTTTTCCATTACTTGAAAATTCAAAGCTTCGATAATCTCACGCAAGTTCGGTGTTTGTCTTAACAAGGTTCTGAGTGATGCCTGGAAGTTAGACATCATTAACGCTGCCGGAATTCCTTTACCACTTACATCGGCTACACAAATCAAAAACTGATTTTTATTGATAGGAATGAAATCATAATAATCTCCGCCTACCATATCATGCGGTAAATAACTGGCTTCGAGTTTAAGTCGTTCGGTATTTGGTAATTTTTCAGGAAACAAAAACTGCTGTACATCGCTCGCAATTTCTAATTCTTTCCTGAGCGATTCTTGTTCTAATTGTTTGCGAGCTAATTTTTTATTTTCGATAGCAACTAAGGTAATGTTGCTAAGTGCTTGAATAAATTTTACACTGTCTTCGTAAGTAGAGTGTTCTGAATCGAAACCTCCAACAAAAACAATGGCCAATACTTCGGCTCTGTGTGCTACCGGAATAGCGCAGTCAAACTCAGCAAATTCTGTATGTACTAATCCATCAATTCTGGAAACATGCGTTTCGGTTTGGAAATATTCAGGCAACCGTTGTTTGATGAAATTATTTTTAGTTCCGTAGTTAACTTTGCAACTCCAACGTTCGTCATACACGTACAAAGCCAATTTCTTAACCTGTAAATTTGCGCGTATGGTAAAATTGAAAATTTTATAGAGCTCTTCTTCGGTTTTATTTGCGTTAATAGCTTGCGTAACTTCAAGCAATGCATTGAGTTCGAGGTCTTTTCTTTCTAACTTTTGCCTAATGAGGGTTTCAGTCATAGGGTAAAAATAGTGAAACTTAGTTTCTATTCTTAATTATTCGACTAACTTTTTTGGTCTGTTCAAAAATTCATAGCAATTGTACGTTTTGCATAAAAAGAATTTCAAATATTAATGGATCTTCCTTTCCAAATCGTTGTTTTCTTCGTTGTTCTCCACACAATCCACCAAACTAAAAATGGATAGAGAAGTTGCATCCATAAAAACGCTTTACCATCGAAGGGTTGATTCCATTTTTTCCTTAGGTATGATAAAACAGTAAACTCACCCAGTATTTTGATTAACCATGTCACAACAACTGGTAAAATAAATATGAAGTTAAAAAAAGGAATAATAATTGTAATTATCCAAAACAATTGCAATGAAGCAACACTGATTGCCAAGAACTTGGTTTGCCAATCTCGATGGTGTTTCCACTTTCCTGCCCATCGTACCCGTTGAGCTACCATCGTTTTAAAATCTTTTGAAGCTTCTGTAGTAACGCTTGCCTGAGGATGCATGCAAATTCCAACCTTCTCTTTCTTGTTAATAATTTTTCGTAGTAAAAATTCATCGTCTCCACTTGCTATGGCCAAGTTGTCTGCATAACCATTCACATTTTCGAATACTTCTTTTTTAAACGCAAAGTGTGCTCCACTCAACATGCCCGGTTTTTGTTGTTTGATGGTAGCGAAACCACTTGCTAATAACATATTGAACTCAAGCAATTGACAACGTTGAGCTATACTTTTCCCGGTTAAGTTTACCCACCCTGCCACTGCGGCAACATCATTCTTTAAATAAGCGGAAAAAGTTTCGAACCATTTATCGCTTAATCGCACGTCTGCATCTAATGTAATTACCCAACTTTTAGTGGATTGATTAACACCTGTTTCGATAGCTTTTTTCTTACCTTCTCCATTATTAAGTACGCATTTCCAGTTTTTTAAGCTTTCATCATCGACATGTTGTTGCAGCCATTGCATAACTAATTCACTTCCTTGATCGGTTGAATGATCATTAATCCATATTACTTCTTCCGGAATTTTAGTTTGTGAGCGCAAGTCATTTAAAAGTTGCATAATATTCTCTTCTTCATTTCTGAATGGAATAAGAACAGAAACAGAAGTTGCTTGATGCCCTGTGACTTCGACATCTTTTTCCTCTTTCATTTGAAAATAAACCCAAAACCAGCCTAACGCATAAAGAATTGCAGGAAAAAGAAGAAGCCAAATCAAAATTTTATATGTTTACAGCGTGAGTAAGATAGTAAAAGAAAAAATAATTTTAGGCCTAGACCCGGGTACGAATGTAATGGGTTATGGTTTAATTTTAACCAAGGGTAACGCCATAGAATTATTACAATTTGGTGTTATTCATTTATCCCGTTATGAAGGACATGAATTGAAGTTAAAAAAAATATTCGAGCGCGTTACCAGTATAATCCAAGAGTTTAAACCTGATGAAGTTGCTTTAGAAGCGCCTTTCTTTGGAAAAAATGTGCAGTCGATGCTGAAACTAGGACGCGCGCAAGGTGTGGCCATGTCTGCTGCTTTGGCCAGAGAAATTCCTATCGTTGAGTATGCTCCTAAAAAGGTAAAACAATCAGTTACCGGAAATGGAAATGCATCTAAAGAACAGGTTGCCGCGATGTTGATGTCTATTTTTAAGTTTAAAGAAGCACCCAAACTTTTAGATGCAACAGATGCCTTGGCAGTGGCTTTGTGTCATCATTATCAAAATGGAAAACAGGAAAAGAAAGCCACTTCTTGGAATACTTTTTTACAAGAAAATCCTGATAGAATTAAAACTAAGAAAAAAGCTACATAGGAATGTTGATACTCATTGGGTAATCGAAAAGTCCTTTTTCTTTGATGGCTTCCGCCACTTTTGTAGGCACAAACTTTTCCCATCCTCCTTCTCCTTTTTTAATCATCGCTAATACATTGTCAGAAATAATGTGCAAGTTGTTGGTATTAGCGCTATCCACAGGTTGTATCTTACCGTTATCCATCAAATACCGGAAAAGTGATTTAAGATTCGGTGGTAGTTCTTGTTCAAAATCAGGTAAAGTAAACAATTGATTGCTCCCAGGTTTAACGGCCGGGTATATGTATAACTTGATGTTGGAACCAAACAAAGAGGAAAAACATTCTAAAATTCCTCCCCGTAAATTTTCGTAGGTTCTTTCATCAAATACTTTTTGAAGGGCGTAAATACCCATGATCATCCCTAACTTTTTTCCTTTCGTCATCTTACTTAAATACTCCGCTAATCGATAATATTCAAAGTAGTTAGAGACTAATACGTTTTGTCCGAGTGAACATAAAATTTCTGCTCTGTGTAAGAAATCCTTTTCATCAATTTTACCATCCGGACTTAAATCGTTTAACGTCAATTCTGAAAGCAGCATCAATTTTGATTTATCTACATCTGTTTCATTTTTAAACTGCCTGCGGGAAGCCAACAACATATCTACATTAACGTGTGTAGGTGGTCTGAATCGGCCACGCAACACCAAAACATTTTTTTTATACAAGGCTTCAGAAGGTTGCATTACATCGCCATCGGGGCCAAACATGGCTGCTTTAGTAAAACCACTTTTTACCAATTTCAAAGCCATCAATCTATTGTCCACATGAATGAAATCCGGACCTTCTAAACGGAACATATCGATTTCTATTCTTCTTGCATTCAAACCATCCAGTAAAGACAACATGATTTCTTCCGGATCGGTAAGCATGTAGCTGGCAAAAATTAAATTGACACCTACAATGCCTAAGGCATATTGCTGCTGAAGCGGGTCGTTGTCGTGCATTTTCACATGGATCACACAATCATTAACTGCGCCACCTGGTTTGGTTTGAAAACGAAGGCCAATCCAACCGTGCGGCTGGTTGGTGCGTTCGTAGTTGAGCATTTCTACTGTATTAGCAAAAGCAAAGAAACGGGTGCTCTCTACTCTATGAGCCAAGCGCTCGGGTAACAATTCGTATTCGTGATCGAGCATTTTGGTGAGGCGATCTTCACACACATACCTTTCACCTGGTCCGTAAATCGCATCGCTAAACTTCATATCATAAGCTGAAATGGTTTTAGCAATTGTTCCTGAAGCGCCACCTGCTTTAAAAAAATTGGCAGCTACTTCCTGCCCTGCTCCAATCTCGGCAAAAGAGCCGTAGATACTTCTATCCAGATTAACCTGTAATGCTTTTTCTTGTGTGGTAAGTTTTCTGAGCTTGTCCATAGATCCAACGCTACGCGCAAAGATTTCATTAATATAACGCAAATAGAAACAATTCAGACGGATCGTCAACTGCTTTCTTACAGTAATTATTCTAAAATTTGATAATTAAGGAATACACCCTATTTTGCTTCATTAATTCAACCCGAAATTATTTTTTATGAACGATAACAGAGGAAGTTTCTCGAGCCGTCTTGGTTTTATTTTAGCTGCTGCCGGTTCGGCAGTTGGTTTAGGAAACATTTGGCGTTTCCCTTATCTGGCCGGACAAAATGGTGGAGCGGCCTTCTTATTCATCTATCTCCTTTGTATTTTTCTATTGTGCTTTCCGGTAATGGTAGGCGAAATTGCCATCGGTCGTGCAGCTGGTTCTGATGCCATGGGTTCTTATTCTAAACTTGGTAATAAGCGTTGGGGTTATTTAGGGTTGTTCGGGATTTTAGCGGGTATTTTTATTTTGTCTTTTTATAATGTAGTGGCCGGTTGGGCTTTCGGATATTTTTTAGAAATCTCTTTTGGAGATTTATTAAATGAAAGTGATTTCGGTGCATTCTTTGGCAATTATGTAAATGATATTTCGGATAATCTATTCTTTTCTCTTGGCTTCATGATTATTACCGCTGTTATCGTTTCGAGAGGAATTCAAAAAGGAGTAGAAGCAGCTAACAAAATTATGATGCCAGCTCTTTATTTTATTTTGCTTGCCTTAATTATCTATAGCCTTACTTTGCCCAATGCGATGGCCGGTGTAGAGTTTTATTTGATTCCTGATTTAAGCGAGATTACTGCACAAACTATTTTTGATGGCTTAAAGCAAGCGTTCTTCTCTTTATCACTCGGTATGGGTGCATTGATTACCTACGGTTCTTACGTTAATAAAAATCAAAACATTGTTTCTTCTGCTGCTATCATTTCTGTTGCTGATACATCAGTGGCCTTCTTTGCCGGTTTAATGGTTTTTCCATTGGTGTTTTCACAAAATATGTCACCTACGGAAGGTCCTGCGTTGGTATTCATGGTGTTGCCACAAATTTTCCATGACATGGGACCGATTTTAGGAAGAGTTGTGGGCGGAGGATTCTTTTTATTACTTTGCTTTGCAGCTTTAACCTCTACGATTTCTTTATTAGAAGTTCCGACAACTTATTTAGTTGATCAGAAGAAAATAAAACGCACTACAGTTGTTTGGTCATTAGCCTTGTTAATTTTCATCGTTGGATTACCTAGTATGGTTAGTCAAGGCATGGTTCCAGCATTGAATAAACTTAGTTTCTATCGCGACCGCGATTTTCTAACTTTTATTGCCGATATGTGCGACATCACTTTAACCGTTGGTGGTTGTTTGATGTGTATTTTCATCGCTTATAAATGGAAAATTCATAACATGGATCATGAATTGAGCATCGGTAACGATGGATACATGAAATCCTTTTTACGTAAATATTTACACTTCACGATTAGTTATGTTTGTCCGTTGTTATTAGGCGTTTTATCCATTCTTATCATTCTGGAAAAATTCATTGGACTCGAAAACATTTGGTGATTTAAATCATTAATTTCTTTCAAAACTAAGCCACCTTTTCGGTGGCTTTTTTTATTTCAAAAAAAATGTTTGCCATTCTTTCCTTAAATTGAAATTCAATTATTGCAGAAAGTATGTTTTATCCCTATCAAATAACCAGTGAAGCCGCATACGAAAAAGCGTATGCCCAAAGTATTGAAGATCCGGAAAATTTTTGGAACGATATCGCACAGCATTTTCATTGGAAAAAGAAATGGAATAAAGTGCTAGAATGGAATTTTACTGAACCTTCTATTAAATGGTTTTTAGGCGCACAGTTAAACATTACTGAAAATTGTTTAGATAGACATATAGCAGAACGTGGCCATGAACCAGCTATCATCTGGGAACCGAACGATCCGGAAGAACATCATCGTATTCTAACATATAAAGAGCTACTTTTTAAGGTAGAACAGTTTTGCCATGTGTTGCAAAATAATGGTGTAAAAAAAGGAGATCGTGTTTGTTTGTACATGGGTATGGTGCCTGAGTTAGCCATTGCTGTTTTAGCTTGTGCAAGAATAGGTGCCATTCATTCAGTTATATTCGGTGGTTTTAGTGCGCAAAGCATTGCTGATCGATTGGTTGATGCACAAGCTGAGTTTATCATTACTTGCGATGGTGCATTTAGAGGTAATAAAGAAATTGCACTGAAATCTATCATTGATGATGCGTTGATTCAGTGCCGATTTGTAAAGAAAGTAATTGTGCTTACACGCACGCGCACACCTGTGAGCATGATTAAAGGCAGAGATGTATGGTGGGAGGATGAAATTAAAAAAGTAGAAACACAGGGTAATCCTCCTTTTCCGGCTGTTACCATGGAAGCTGAAGACCCACTGTTCATTTTATATACTTCGGGCTCAACCGGAAAACCAAAAGGTGTGGTACATACTTGTGCTGGTTACATGGTGTGGACCACCTACACGTTTGTGAATGTGTTTCAATATAACCCTGGCGACATTCATTTTTGTACTGCTGATATTGGTTGGATTACCGGTCACTCTTACATTTTATATGGCCCCTTATCCGCTGGCGCAACTACTTTAATGTTTGAAGGCATACCCATCTGGCCAGATGCCGGTCGCTTTTGGCAAATTGTAGAAAAATACAGAGCGAATATTTTATACACTGCACCAACTGCCATTCGCAGTTTGATGAGCTTCGGCAACGGACCTCTACAAGATAAAGACCTTCACTCGTTAAAAACATTGGGCACAGTTGGCGAACCCATCAACGAAGAAGCTTGGCATTGGTACAACGAACATGTAGGACAAAAAAAATGCCCGATTGTAGATACCTGGTGGCAGACTGAAACAGGAGGAATTTTAATTTCTAATCTGGCAGGCGTAACACCAGCCAAACCTAGCTACGCTACTAAACCCTTGCCGGGCGTGCAACCTGTTTTAGTAAATGAGAAAGGTGAAAGTATAGAAGGCAATAATGTGAGTGGCAATTTATGCATCCGCTTTCCTTGGCCTGGTATGTTGCGCACAACCTATGGCGATCATGAAAGATGCAGAACCAATTATTTTGCAGCCTATCCGAATTTGTATTTTACCGGTGATGGGTGTTTGCGCGATGAAAACGGAAATTATCGCATTACTGGAAGAGTAGACGATGTGCTAAATGTAAGCGGACATCGCATCGGCACTGCTGAAGTTGAAAATGCCATTAACATGCATGCCGGAGTGGTAGAAAGTGCAGTAGTGGGATATCCACATGATATAAAAGGTCAGGGCATATATGCCTTCGTTATTTATACCAGTTCACATGGAGATGAAAACTTATCGCGGCAAGATATTGCACAAACGGTTAGTCGTGTTATTGGCGCCCTCGCTAAGCCCGATAAAATTCAATTTGTAAAAGGTTTACCCAAAACAAGATCAGGTAAGATAATGCGCAGGATTCTAAGAAAAATTGCAGAAGGCGAAACACAAAATTTAGGCGATACTACTACCCTACTCGACCCGGCAGTGGTAGAAGATATTGTAGCGGGCCGACTTTAGTTTTCATAATTGTATTTACCATCCTTCTCCTGCTTATCTTTGCACGACCTATTGATTATGAACCTTACCCTGGGAAATAAAAAATTATTCTTTGCCTCCGATTTTCATCTGGGTGTGCCCGACTTTGCGAGCAGTTTACAGCGCGAAAAAAGAATTGTCGCCTGGCTGGATTCTATTAAGCACGAAGCACACACTATTTTTTTACTAGGCGATATTTTCGATTTCTGGTTCGAATACAAACATGCTATTCCAAAAGGTTTTATTCGCTTACAAGGAAAATTAGCTGAACTCAGAGATGCAGGAATTCCCATTGTATTTTTTACAGGCAACCACGATATGTGGATGTTCGATTACTTCGAGAAAGAATTAGGAATTGTCATTTATCGCCAACCCATTGATTTACACATCGGAAATAAAACGATACAAATCGGGCATGGCGATGGGCTAGGTCCTGGCGATCATACTTATAAAATTTTAAAGAAGTTTTTTAACAGCAAAGTTTGCCAATGGTTGTTTGCCCATATCCATCCAAACTTAGGTATTGGTATTGCTAATTTTTGGTCGCGCAAAAGCAGAATTAATAACACGAAACGCGAAGAAAAATTCGTGAATCCTGAGAATGAATATCTCTTTGTGTATTGTCAGGAACAAGAAAAAATCAAACACCGCGACTTTTATATATTCGGTCATCGACATTTACCTTTGGATTTACAGGTTAACCCAACTTGCCGATACATAAACATAGGCGAATGGGTGCATTATCAAACCTATGCTGAATTTGATGGTGAACAGGTTACTTTAAAAACCTTTCAGCCATCTACCTAACAGATTGGTATTTAAATTGATTAAAAAACCTCATGCGACTAACCCTCTTTTTCCTTTTCTCCCTACTCTCTTCATCATTAGCATTCAGTCAAAAGCTTATCAAAGAAATGGAGATAAAAAATTTCCATTGGGCTGGTTTGCATCCATCCGGGGAGTTTTACATTGCAGCCGATGATGCCATCAAACAGTATAATGCCAATGGCGATTTATTAAATGAATTAAAAATTTCTTTAAGCGAAATCAATAGTTTAGATGGTTGGCATTTAACTCAATTTGTATTGTTTCATCCTTCCACCAGGCAAATAAAAACATATAACCCACAGTTAGAAGAGCGCAGTTTCTTTTATATTGATTCTGTGTTTGCTATGGATCCACAAAAAATTGCGGGATCGTACGATCAAAAAAGCTTTTGGATAATAGATGCAGCCGACAATAGTTTGAAAAAAGTAAATGCTAAAATCGGAGAAGTTACCATCGATGTTCCACTCGCAGAAATCAAATCAAAAGACATACTTTTTATTCGCGAATACCAACAGTTTTTATTTATAGTAGGTGCACAAAACGTACACATATACAACGGTATGGGTAAGAAAATTAAAAGCATAACAAAGTTGCCCGCGCAAGCAATTGAATTTTATGGCGAAGAAGTGTTTGCACTTAATGATGCTGAAATTTTACTTACTGATCTATTCACCAACGAAAAAAGAAAAATCACTTTACCTGCAAAATTCAATTCTGTATTGATATCCGAAAACAGACTGGTTGGTATCACGCAAAATAAAGTAAGCATTTACAATTTTAAATTGCCCGAATAACTGTTCATTTTTGAACAATTTTGTACCTTTCTGACCGTAGTGTTCATCATAGAACGCAGATTTCTGTGTTTTTTCAGGTGGCATGGTATTTTCTATATTGCGGAGTTTAAAACATAAATCTTTTACCTGTGAGTCAAGAAGGTGGCAAAATTTTAATGATTGATGATGATGAAGACGTTTTGTTAGCAGCCAAAATGTTGCTTAAAAAACAAAATCATCAAGTCTTAATCGAAAAAAATCCTAACAAAATTCCTTTTCTTTTACACAACGACACGTACGATGTTATTTTGCTCGACATGAATTTCAGCAAAGACATTACCAGTGGCAAAGAAGGATTTTACTGGCTCGAACAAATTTTAACGCACGAACCCAAATCAGTAGTTATTATGATTACTGCTTTTGGCGATGTTGAAATGGCTGTGAAAGCGCTTAAAATGGGTGCAACGGATTTCGTATTAAAGCCGTGGCAAAATGAAAAACTGATTGCTACCATTAACACAGCTATCAAACTTAAACAATCTTACTTAGAAGTAGATAAACTGAAAAAAGCCAAAGAGATGCTAGAAGAACAAATCAGCAAACCCTTTGGCGATATCATTGGAGAAAGTACTGCCATTAAAGATGTTTTTACTTTAATTGATAAGGTAGCCAAAACAGATGCCAATGTTTTAATCTTAGGCGAAAACGGAACAGGAAAAGAATTGATTGCCCGTGCTATTCATCAACGTTCTTTGCGCAAAGACAAAAGTTTTGTCTCTGTAGACATGGGCGCGATTACTGAAACACTTTTTGAAAGCGAACTATTCGGCCATAAAAAAGGTGCATTTACCGATGCACGCGAAGACAGACCAGGCCGTTTTGAACTTGCAAATGGAGGTACTTTGTTTTTAGATGAAATCGGAAACCTGAGCATGAGTTTGCAAAGTAAGTTATTAAGCGCTTTGCAATCGCGGCAAGTAACACGCGTTGGCGCTAACCAACCTGTGCCGGTAGATATTCGATTGATTTGTGCCACGAACATGCCTTTGCAAAAAATGGTACAAGAAGGTACGTTTCGCCAAGATTTATTGTATCGCATCAACACGGTTGAAATACAAGTGCCACCGCTCAGCGAAAGAATGGAAGACATTCCTTTGCTGGCTAAACATTATTTAAATTATTACGCAAAAAAATATCACAAAGCTGTTTCGAGTATCGAACAACAAGCTTTAGATAAATTGAAGAGATATCCCTGGCCAGGAAATATCCGCGAGTTGCAACATGCCATTGAACGTGCTGTGATCATGACAGATTCTAATTCGCTACAAGAAAGTGATTTCTTATTTAGCCGAAGCATGACTAATAATGCATCTGTTGATACTTTAAATTTAGATGAAGTAGAAAAAACAGCCATTGTAAAAGCATTGAACATGCACAGTGGTAATATTTCTAAAGCTGCCGATGAATTGGGCTTAACGCGCGCTTCTTTGTATAGAAGAATGGAAAAGTATGGACTTTAATTGGAAATCGCCTGTTGTGCCGCGTGTAGCCATACTGTCGGCTACAATACTGGCATTGGGCTATTTCATTTTTGGTTCGCAAGATTGGATTTTCGCAGCGCTGTTTATTCTACTCGCTGCATTTCAATTGAAACATTTAGTGGATGAACTCGACCGCTCGCATAGAAACATGCACGATTTTCTCGATAGTATTCAGTTCGATGATTTGTCTTCTACTTTTAAAACTAACAGCAGCGATGTTGCCATTCAGCAGTTGCATAAAAGACTAAACGAAATTGTTTATAGCCTGCGCAACAACAGAAAAGAGAAAGATGCTGATTTACTTTTCTTTAAAAATATTGTAACACACGTTGGTATTGGTTTATTGGCATTCAGAGAAAACGGCCAGGTTGAAATCATCAACACGGCAGCCAGAAAGTTGTTGAAAGTAAATCGCATTTTACGTTTGCAAGAATTAAACGAAGTTAACTCAACCTTAGTAGAAACTTTCACCAAACTTAGAACAGGCGGAAGAGAATTAGTGCGCATAAAAATTGGCGAAGATGCTTTGCAACTTTCTGTTTATGCAATTGAGCTTACATTAAGAGAAGAAAATTTAAAGCTCATTTCTTTACAAAATATCCAAAGTGAATTGGAAGAAAAAGAAATGGAAGCCTGGCAAAATCTGGTGCGCGTACTCACACACGAAATCATGAATTCGGTAACGCCAATTTCTTCGCTTGCTGATATGGTAGAAGAAGATTTAGGTAAACACTTGCAAAATGATAGCAACAAACCAGTTGATAGAGAACAACTCGAAGACATCCATCTTTCTTTAAAAACTATTTCGAAACGAAGTGAAGGACTCATCAATTTTGTAAAAGAATTCAGAAGCTTGGCTATGGTTCCGAAACCAAAAATTGCGCAGGTAGAAGTTAAATCGTTAGTAGAAGAAATTTGTCAGCTTCATAAAAAAGAAATGGCTGATAATAATATACAAGCTTCCCTTTCTATTCAGCCGGAAACATTACAAATACAAGCTGATAAATCTCAAATCGAACAAGTGCTTATCAATTTGGTGAAAAATGCCATGCAGGCATTCGATAGAAACGAGGATAAAAAAATCGAATTGAAATGTTACCTCAATGAAAAGCAACAAGTTGTTATCAGTGTAAAAGACAATGGCACCGGAATTGAACCCGAAGCATTGGAGAAAATTTTTATTCCGTTTTTTACCACCAAGAAAAACGGTTCGGGCATTGGGTTAAGTTTATCGCGCCAAATCATGCGCCAACATAATGGAACCCTAACGGTTAAATCTACTTTAGGAGTGGGCACAGAATTTAGTTTAAGATTTTAATGCAACGGCATAGGGGTACTGGCATAATGGATTGTCTTAGTACAAAACAATCAAAACCATGAAAACAACCCTGATTTCAGTAAGCCTGATAACCTCTATTTTAATTTTGTCTGCTTCTTGCACGGAATACGAAGATAACGGCCCCATTCAGTATGATGAACGCTCGTATACCATCGATGGATTTACCCGCATTGATGCCCGCGATGCTCTAACCATTGAAATAAAACAGGGAAATTACTTTGATATTGAAGCCAGAGGAGATAGAAGAAACCTAGACGATTTACGCGTTAAAAAAAGTGGAAACACCCTATCGTTGTTTTTTGACGAGTGGCAAACTCGCCAGCACGAAACGTATGTTACCATTACCATGCCTGTATTAAATGCAGCTGCCCTTTCGGGTGCTACCAATTCTGAAATAGAAGGATTTGAGACACAAGGAACATTTGATCTTTCCCTATCCGGTGCATCCTTAGCCAGTGTAAACCTTCAGGCGGATAACATCATTCTAGACTTATCGGGCGCCAGTGTATTAGCCATAAGCGGAAGTGCACAGGTTTATAAAGCTACCGTTACGGGTTCAAGCTCGTTAAAATCGTTCGGCTTTGCCTGTACAACAGCCATGCTTACTGTTAACGGGGCAAGTTCGGCTCGTATTTCGGTTAGCGATCAGCTACATGCAGTGGTAAGTGGTGCCAGCATAGTTACCTACCGCGGAAATCCAACAGTAGAAAGTGAGGTAACAGGTGCCAGCTCGTTGATAAAAGACTGAAATAAAACATAGGAACACCGCCATGCTGTAAGCCTTACCTGTTTGGAAGGCTTACATCGTTTTAATACTTTTGCTTAATACATGACAAGTTCCTTTATGCAAGATGTACCAAAACGTGTAACAGAAATACTAGTTGAAAAACTAGGAATAGCAGAATCTGAAATTACAGCAGATGCTAACTTTGTAAAAGACTTAGGAATCGACTCTTTGGATTACGCAGAAATAGTGATGGAATTCGAACAGTCTTTCAATATCAGAATTCCGGATGAGGATGCAGAGAAAATGCAAACATACGGCCAAGCTGTTAGTTACATACAAAGCAAATTAAAATCCTGATCAGGCATCCGAGCCTTCAAAAAAGCTGCATAATCTTACCCATTGTGCAGCTTCTTTTTTTTCTAGTTTTTGGTATTCCGCAGGATTTACCACAGGAGAAATAAACCAACCCGATTTATCCTCCAGCCAACGAACAACCCATTTATCTTTACCTTTCAGTAAAATATCCATTTCATAAATTTCTTCTTCGTGTTTATCGTGCATGCCTGTAAATTGTAGTAAAACATGGCCAGCCTTTTGTAGTTCTCCGCGGTGGCAATCGATGGTGTTTAACTTTAATAACAACCGGGCTTCGCTGTTCCAGGCTTTAAACTTAAATATTCTTTGTGTAAACGATGAAATAGTCATGGTAAGGTAATGGGCAATACCATGAAAATACGAAACATATCGGTTAGCTTTGTTAAAATTTTAGGCCTTGAGTAAAAAAATACTTTTCATCATTAACAAATTTGCAGGCAAAGGATTTGAACCGCGTGTAGAAGGAAAAATTATTGACACGAGTGCACAGTATGGCTATGAATGTACATTAGAATTTACGCAATACAAAGGCCACGCAACACAGCTGGCCAAAACAGGAGTTGATCAACACTTCGATAAAATAGTTGCAGTTGGTGGCGATGGCACCGTAAACGAAGTTGCACAAGCGTTGGTACATCAAAAAATACCAATGGGCATAATACCTAAAGGATCAGGAAATGGATTAAGCAGACACACAGGCATACCGCTAGACTATACTAAAGCACTTGAGAATGTATTCATCGGAAATTCAGTTTGTATAGACACATTCTTGGTTAATGAAAAACTCTCTCTCAATGTATCGGGTTTTGGATTTGACGGACACATAGCCAATTTGTTTGGTAAAGATGGTAAGCGAGGTTTAGGCGGATACATTAAATTGGTTTTGAAAGAATTTTTTAGTTTCAAACCCTTTGCTGTTTCGTATTGGATAAATGAACAAAATAAAAAAACCGAACTAGTATTTATAGCTGCATTTGCTAACTCTTCGCAGTATGGCAATAATGCTCGTATTGCTCCTCAAGCTTCTTTACAAGATGGAAAACTGCATGTTGTTTTTATAAAACAATTAACACCCTTCGCCTCTTTATCATTTCTACAAAAGGCACTAATGGGCAAAATACACCAATCTAAATTGTGCCTTACACTAGAAACCGAGCACATACAATGCCGCACAGAAAAAAATATCCCTTATCATATAGATGGCGAAGCATCTGGGTTTGCAAATAATTTTTCTGTTAAGGTTTTACCTAAATCTTTATTGTTACTTGTTCCAGCTACCGCTCATAGCATTTAAATACTGTTTATACCAACCCAAAAACAGAGATACACAAAGTACGTACATTCTTTCATAACCAACCTCTTTAGGTATGAAAAAAATACTTACATCAATTTTCACCTTAATTGTGTTTGCAACGCAGGCACAACTTACCTTACCTCCCAGTGGCGATAACCAAAAAGCAAGTGTTACACAATATGTGGGGTTAGTAAAAATAACGGTGAACTATAATAGCCCCGATGTTCACGGACCCAATGGCGAAGACCGAACAGGTAAAATTTGGGGTAATGTAGTACACTATGGATTTATCGACCAGGGTTTTGGTACATCTAAAGCAGCACCCTGGCGTGCAGGTGCTAATGAAACTACAACAATCGAATTTTCTCATGCCGTGCAAATTCAAGGCAAAACCATTCCGGCTGGAAAGTATGCTTTATACTTAGCTGTTGAAAAACAAGGAGATTGGTTTTTTATTTTGAACAAAGAAGCCATCAATTGGGGAAGTTATAACTACAACCCGGTACACGATGTAGCAAAAATTGCCGTTCAACCGCAAGACAATATCTATACCGAATGGCTTACCTACAATTTTGAAAACCGCTTAAAAAATGAAACAACATTAACCCTTGCGTGGGAAAACAAAAAAGCAGGATTTAAAATTGAAGTACCCAACATAAACGAATATTACGTTGCTAAACTGATAGAAGAATTAAGAGGAACTGAGATGGGTTTCACTTCAGAGAATTTAGTGGCTGCCGCTCAATTTTGTGTAGAAAATAAAGTAGCCTTAGACCAAGCCTTAACATGGGTAACAACGGCAATTGAGGATGGTTTTATCGGACGAAGAACATTTGCAACGCTATCAACTAAAGCACAAGTATTACAAGCCTTAAACAAAAAAGATGAAGCAATAAAACTAATGGACGAAGCCATTCAATTGCCAACTGCCTCAGTACAAGATGTACACACGTATGGCAGAACGTTATTGGCCGAAGGTAACACGCAAAAAGCGATGGAGATTTTTAAATTTAATTTTAAACGTGCTACTACTGCAGAAGATGTATTTACTGCACATGTTGGTATGGCAAGAGGATACACAGCATCGGGCGATAAAAAGAATGCTATTAAACATTGGGAGCTGGCCATCAAGAATATTCCCGAAAACAGAAAAAACAGTTTATCTGTTTACGAAGCAGAACTTAAAAAATTAAAGGGATAACTTTCTTTTCAACATAGAAAAAGGTCTGCCGTAATATGGCAGACCTTTTTCTATGTTAATTCTATTACGCAACAGCCGACTGTAAAAATGGTACTGGCTCAGGCTGGTTTTTAAAGGTTATCGTAACCTGTGTTCCTACACCCGACTCACTCTTTAATGAGATTGCTCCTTCGTTACTCTCTACAAATTCCTTAACCAACATTAAACCCAAACCAACTCCCTTTTCATTAAAAGTTCCGCGTTTCGTAAAGTGTGTTTCGAGGTGAAAAAGCCTGTTTATTTCATCGTCTGTCATACCTACTCCCCTATCGTCTATCACTAACTTCAGTTCGCCACGTAAATAAGAAGCAGAAAGTGAAACTTCGCCACCCATTTTACTGAATTTAACAGCATTCGCAATTAAATTTCTAATCACCAAACCCATTTGATTTTTATCGGCAAACACATAAAAATCTTTACCAATATTATTTTTTAACTGAATACCTTTTGATGCCGCAACTTCTTCGAAGAGATGTATTTTTTGGTTAACCAATGCTTGTAGATTAAACATTTCTTTTTCGGGCTTAATGCCTTGCAGTTGCGTTCGTGCCCAGTGTAAAAGATTATCAAGGTCATCGTAAACAGAATCTATGTTACTTCTTAACTTTTTCGAAATCATGATAAAGTCATCTGCTGAAATTTCTTTTCTGCCTAACAACTCCATTAACGATTTTAAACTGCCCAATGGCCCACGTAAGTCATGGCTGATTATTGAAAACAATTTATCCTTTGTAGAATTAGTTAGCGCTAGTTGATTAGCCTGATTTTTAACTTCAATATTTTTTTTCTCTAGTGCACGTTTGGCTTCTTTTAATCTTTTATTATTAAACCAAAGAATTACCATGAAAACAGCAAGCAAATTGATACAACCAATAAAAAAATAAGTAATGATTTTTTGTTTGTCAAATGCTTCTTGTTGTAAAACAGCATCTTTTGTAAGCAAATCTATTTGTGCCTGTTTTAGCTTCGACTCTAAATTTGCCTGTTCAACTAAAAATTTTTCGTTTGTTTTAATAGATTGTAAAGAATCATAAAGTTGATGGTGTTCTTTTTGATACCGGTATGCTAGCAGATACGTGCCTCGAAGAGCTTGTGCTTCAGATATATATTCTAAAGATTTTACCAGTTCTGCTTTATATCCATTTTTCTTACTGATTTCTAGTGCCGGTTCTAACGCCTGAATTGCCTTTTCGGGTAAACCCATTTTAATATATACTCTGCCTATGCGATATAACAAAGAGGCTTTCAAATAATTATTAGAAGATAGATTGGCCACTTCCAAACCTTCCTGAAACTGAATGAGTGCTTGATTAAATGCATTTTTCCTTTCGGCAATTTCTCCAAAATTTCTGCACGAAAATCCGGTTATGTAATTATCCTTTCTCTTTTTCGCAAGTCGATAGGCATCCCATGTGTAGGTTAGAGCAGAATCGAGTTCGTTGAGTTGAATGTACGAAAAGCCAATGTTGATCAAACTTCTTCCGTATGTATACTTATCATTGTTGGCAAGAGCAATAGTTGATGCTTCTTTAAAAAAACGAATGGCTTGCTTAAATTGTTCTTGCTCGAAATGAATGGCTGCAATACAAACAAGCCCACGTGCCCAAACTTCGTTGTGCTTGTTTTGCTTAGCAATTTCTATGGCTTTGCTTATGGTGCTTATGGCTGTTGCATAGTCGCTGTTGCGATAATTTAACCAAGCAATACTTTCGAGCATTAAAGCTTTTCCTTTATTGAAATTAGCTTTCTCTGCTAACGCTAAACCAAATTGAGCCATATCCATTGCTTCTAGGCTCGAACGCTCCCGCAGGCTATCAACTAATTTATGCACACGCAAAACAGATGTAGAATCGGCCGGTAAAGAATTAAGGTGAGAACTAAAACTTTGTGCCGCTACATTCTGACAAGAAAACAATAAAGCTAAAACCAAAAATTTTGTGCCCATACTTCACGCTTATCTGGTGCAAGGTAGATGTATGATAGGCTATAGCATTACCATAATTTTCGAAAAACTTGCACGTATGGTATCGCTCTTATAATTGCAAAAAACTGTGTTTAATCTTGAATTTCCAGTCGTTTACAATAACCGCAAACCAAAATCCTACATAAAACACAAATGTTTTATTGAATTTAAAGATTTCCTTACTCCTTTAATTGCTCATAACAATCCAATTCTGTACTGCCAATGGGTTGACCCGGTGGTGCAGCTGGCACCGGTGGAAGTTTTACATCTTCTGAACCTGTTTGCCATTTCGCAATCAAACCAGCCTGAAACTCGCGTACCTGTTTGCTCACGAGTGGAATTGTCTGTGTACTACTCAGATAACGTAAAATGTTTTTTAACTCATTTTGCACTTCTGCTTTGGCCAATGTATTTACATCGTTGCTCTGTACCAACCTTATAAGCTGTTGCAAATAACTCTGTGCAATTACTTGCCCAACTGCCTGCTCGTAGGCCGAATTAAACTTTGCGTTATATATCTGAAACGTAATTTTCTGTAGAATTGCTGAAAGTGAAGGTTGACTTTGATTTCGCGCATGGTGCTCTACCAAACGATTTACACGCGCAGGATATAGCAGTAAGCGAAATGTCATATCCGCAGCAGTTTCAGGGGCAGCTAAAGCATCAAACGTTACATCTGTTCGGCCACTCATTAACTCGCGGTGAGGATCGTACCCAAGTGGACGTGGAGCTAGCATACTGACTATTCTTTCCGGAATCGCAAGATGTTGGATAGATACTGTTTGCAATAAAGCATCCAGGGCTTTTTGTTGTTCCTGTGCTGTAATCAATTCTGTAACAGGTTGCCCATCGCCACGCAAAGCATAGCGATAGTTTAATCCGCCAATAACTTTTGCGGCAGCTTCGGTTTGATAGCGATGAAAAAAATACATCGGCACTAAAACTTCATGCAACGTAGCAACGGGTGCTCCGGGCTTGATATTGTTTAATCCAAAGTTTTCTAGTGCTGTTTTGCGTATTGCTAAAACGAGCGTGAGTTCGTCATGGGCTTTATGTCCATTATCCCATAAATGAGCATAAGGGTGTGCACTGCCAAACGGCCGTGCGTCTTGGTCGCTTAAAAAAGTGAGTCCATTTTGCAAAGCATCAGCAATTATTTTATTCAATGCATTTTTCTCGTCTGTTCCGGCAGGAAAATCCTGATAGCCATACGCAATGGATACTTTATCCCAGGCACCAATTTTATCATCGTATGCTTTTGAAACATTTATCCGACCGTTATCCAAATAAACATAAGGATGTGGATAATCCATTACCGATGCTAAATTTTCGGAACTGGAAGCGTAACTATGGGCCAACCCCAGGGTATGGCCAATTTCGTGTGCAGAAAGCTGGCGCAACCTGGCCAAGGCAAGTTGTTCCATTTCTTTCGAAACGGGTTTTCCTTCTTCGTATGGAGCCAGCAAACCTTCTGCTATAAGATAATCTTGTCGCACACGCAAAGAACCAAGCGTAACATGGCCTTTAATGATTTCGCCCGTGCGCGGATCAATAACAGATGCGCCATACGACCAACCTCGCGTGGCACGGTGCACCCAGTTGATAACATTGTATCGCACATCCATAGGATCGGCATCTTCGGGTAACATTTCTACCTGAAATGCATGGATGTAACCAGCGGCTTCAAAGGCCTGGTTCCACCATTTTGCTCCATCTAATAATGCTGTGCGTATGGGCTCTGGCGTACCTCTGTCTAGATAATAAACAATAGGTTTGATAGCTTCGCTTTTTGCTGCTTCAGGATTTTTCTTCTCCAAGCGGTGGCGCGTGATGAATCTCTTCTCAATGGGTTGATCAATTGGTGTAGCGTAATCATAATAAGAAATTGAAAAATAACCCGCACGAGGATCGAAAACACGCGGTTGATACCCTGGCTCCGGCAGGGCAACAAAAGAATGATGCTGGCGCACGGTTACACTATTGGGTGTAGGTGTAACGTTTCGAATATACGCTCCGGTAGGTTGGCCGGTAAAAGTTAAAACAACTTCAAATTCTGTATTTTTTGGGAAGTTCTTGATGCGCGGCATATACCAGGCACTGCGGTTCTTATCCAACTGATAATTGCCTTGGTTGGTAGCACGTAACGTGCCGATAACATCGTGGGCATCTTGCATGAAAAAATCTGTAGCATCAATTAACACACTACCTTCGCGTTCAGCCTCAATTTTAAAACCACCCAAAACAGATTGCGCAAATGCTTCTTGCACCGCCCTGCGTTCGTCTTTACTATCGGAAATGGCTCTGAATTTATAATTTGGTTCTACCAACAAAACTTTTGTTCCTCTTCGCTCCCATTTTACAATTCTCTCACCGCTTAATTGATTTCTGTCTAAACCAATATCGTTAGAACCCACACCGGCCGTTAAAGAAACTATATATAAAAACTCTACATCGAATTGAGAAATCTCGAAGTAGATCTTATCTTGCTTTACATCAAAATAAAAAGGTTGGTAGCCTTCATACTTTTGCATGCCTGCAGTTTTAGATGCGATTGGGCTTAAAGATGTTGGTGTTGCAAGTGTTTCTTTCTTTTTCTGAGCAAAGGAAAATGCTGATAAAAAAAGGAAAACAGATAGTAGAGAAATTTTCTGCATAAAGTTGGGAATGAAAAAGAAAGCTAATGAATTGATGCTGAAAAGGCAAAAGTTATTTGATGATGGGACATGTAAAAAAGTTCGGCTATAGAGTAAGCAATTGTGATAATCAAGAAGTGTAAAATTTTAAATCTTAATTAAGGTAAAGTCGGCAAAACAATCATTTTTTTTAAGATATTAGTATTTAGATTAACATATACATTACCGTAACTAGTATTCCTTAAAGAAACGTTGTGCACACTTAATTTTAACAATTTTAATATGAAATATTTTATTTTATTAGGATTAGTCTTAATACCCTTTATCACTAAAGCACAATTTACGAAAGGCGATATGGTTCTAAACTTAGGGGCATCTTTTACCAATCAGAAAGGATATGATCAACAAACAGCACCCAGTTATTTGAACTTTGATAGAGTATCACTATCCATAAATACTAAATTTGGCCATTTTATACATGAGAATCTTGCTTTTGGCGGACTACTTGAAGAAAATATTGACATGTATAAATTTGCTTATAACGGAAATAAAGACGCGTATCTTTCCGGATCAGCAGGAGTCTTTATTCAACGGTATTTTACTATGTCAGAAAATTTTCTATTCTCAATTGAAGCCCAAAGTAAATTTACAAGAGGGTACAATTCTATTGATTATTACAATCCTTTAATAGGCGATATCGATACTCAGCAATCAAATTATTATGCTTTATCTCTTTCTGCCTTTCCCACTTTTACTTTTTTACCAAAACCCAATTGGGGTATACATGCAAGTATTGGTTCTATAAGTCACACATTCACAAAAAGTTTATCGATAGACGATACTGCAAACGAAACTAAATTAGATTTTGGTTCTTTTTCATTTGGCATTTCGTATTTTTTTAGAGACTAAACATGTAATCTATCATATTCAAAATTTTATACCTATGAAAAATATTTTATGTATTCTATTTATTTCTACATTACTTTCTTCTTGTGTTGTGCACCACTCAGGCACAATCAGTTCCTCTTCGATTGGCAAACCTTTCTCTTACTCCGATCTGGCAATGGGTGTTGCGCAAACCGTGCAACCCTTTAATCTGGGAGGAAATTCGCAAGATGGTTTGGTGCTCGAAGCAAAACGAGAACTCATGAAAAACTACCCACTAAAGAAAAACGAAGAGTATCTCAACTTTACTGTAGATTATAAAAGAACGTATTATCCTGTTTTAACAAAAGTTAAAGTAACCGTTACGGCAGATATCGTGGCCATACAATCCGATACTGTTTTCGAAAAATATAGTGAGCAATATAAAAAGAGATTACAGAATGGCTTTCAAAACGAGTTATTTGCTATTGGCGATACCATAACGCTTGGTAAGAACAATATGGGTGTTCTTGTATCTATCAACAAAAGAAATCAGGCAAGAGTGCAGTATCAAACAAAGAACAATTATTCAAAAACCAAATCTTTAAATATTAAAAATGTTTACAGTAAGAAAGACACTTACCGAGGTTTAAAAAAGAACGAATGGTTTATCTACTCTGTAAATGTAAATGGGCAGGTAAAACAAACAAGTGGAAAAATTATCGCATTCGGATTAAAAGATTTTATGGTACGCGAAGCATCTGGCAATATTACAACAATGAAATATAAAGATTGATACTCCGCTTTGTTCTGTACTGTTCTTTTATTTTAAAATGCTTTACATGAAAAGCATGTCTCAAACAACTTCTTTTTATACGCAATAAACGTTTGTCCCATTTTTTAATTAAAGGTTTTATTAATTATTTGTGACTTTACTTCGCACGTGCGATTATTGTACTAAACTCTATGACCGAAGCCGAAATACGCGATGAGTACAACATTCTTGAAAGATCAAGAAAAGACTCGCGCGCTTTCGGTTTGTTATACGAAAAATACTACGATAAAATCTTTTACTTCATCTACCGCCAAACAGAAGACGAAGATGTAACAGCCGACTTGTGTTCTCAAACTTTTTTAAATGCTTTGCATAATGTGGAAAAATTTGAGTTTCGTGGTTTACCCGTTTCTGCCTGGTTTTATCGCATTGCTGCCAATGAAGTAAACAAATTTTATAAAAAGAAAAAGGCAAGTCGGGTTTTTAGTATCGAGGAAATGCGCGTAAAGGAATTGGTAGAACTCGCCAACTTCGATTGGGATGAAGAACAAATCCAAAAGTTATTGCACCATTTAAAAGAACTGCCCACCGAAATGTTAGAAGTTTTAGAACTTAGATTTTTCGAGGACAAAGATTTTAAGGAAATTGCATTTATCTTAAACATTACAGAAAGTGGCGCAAAAATGAGAACGTATCGTGCAATAGATAAACTGCGCAGCTATTTTAATCAGAAAGGAAAATACGATGGCAAGAAATGATATCAGGCTGAGAAGAAACCGCATGCAGGCCGGTAACATTGCCAGACACCGCAATTATGGTGAGCTGTTGCAACGCCACGAACGCGAACAAAAATTCAGGAGGATTTTTAAACTGTTTGGCTACTTTTTAGTAGTTGCTTTCCTCATAATTTTATTTGTTATCGTTGTACGATGGGAACAACGTAAAAAAGAGAAACAAAACAAACTGCAAAAGCAAACTACAAGCTATGTTTGGAAGCCAGCGCATCGTTAAACGCTTTCTTCCCTAAGTCAATCATTTCTTGTGCGCGATAAAATTCAAAAACACCACAAGCATCGCGCGATACTTCCACAATCAATTCGGGGTTGTGCATTTCAAACATCAAATCTGTCAGACGATCTTGCGTTAAATCATACGACTTATTCAAAATATCAAACAATCCTAATTTCTCTACGTTCTCTTCAGCTTTGCTATCTAATCGCAATATCTGATTACGAAACTGATCCATCATGCGCAAATACGCAGCTCTTTCTTTATTAGCTTCTTGCTTGTTTATTTCAGGTTGTATTTTTTGTTGAATAGGTTTTTGTGCACTAATGTTTACTGCAACTACCCAATCTTCAGCTTGTTTCTTTAATACATTTACAGGAACAGGATTTAAAACACCACCATCTACTAATTGTGTTCCCTGGTCATCAACCGGAGTAAAAATAGTAGGTATAGCAACAGATGCGCGCAAGGCTTTAAATAAACTTCCTTGCTTGTAATGAATTTCTTTTCTGTGAATTAAATCGGTTGCAACTGCCGTAAATGGGATTTTAAAATTTTCGATTTGATGATCGCCAATCAATTGCTCAATCGCTTTAAAAACTTTTTCTCCTTTTACAAAACCTTGCGATGAAAAAGTAAAATCCAACAACTTAAAAACATCTAAACGCGATAGAGATTTCAACCATTTAGTATAAGCATCTAAATGACCTGCACAATATAAGCCACCTACTATTGCACCCATCGAACTTCCCGACACTTCTACAATTTCAAAACCATGTTCGTGTAGTGCTTCAATAACACCAATGTGTGCCATTCCCCTGGCACCACCGCTGCCTAAAGCCAACCGAACTTTTTTTTGCATATATTATTTTCCTTTAAAGTTTGCTTTGCGTTTTTCTAAAAAAGCTTGTACGCCTTCTTTGTAATCTGCAGAGCCTCCTGCTATTTCCTGGCAATATGCTTCGTACTCTAACATATCCTCTAAGGTACTGCTGTCTGCACGATTCAGCATTTTCTTCATCAAACCAATGGCTTTGGTTGGTGCTTGCGCGTAATAATCTGTGTAAAATTTAACAGCACTATCTAACTCTTCCGCAGGAACAGTTTTGTTAATCAAACCCATCGCGTGTGCTTCTTTCGCCTTTACACGCGTACCCATGCTGCACAATTCAAAGGCTTTATTCATGCCTACTAATTTCGGCAGAAAGAAAGAAGAACCAGAATCAGGAACAAGTCCAATGTTCACAAACACTTCAATCAACTGTGCTTCTTCCTGCGCCACTATAACATCGCAAGCTAAGGCTAAGGAACAACCAGCTCCGGCAGCTACACCATTCAAGCGACATACAATGGGTTTAGGTAAATTGCGCATAGCGCGAATTATCGGGTTATATCGCTTATGCAACGAGTCGATGAAACTTCTTTTTTGCTGGCCGCTTGCTGCTTTTAAATCTTGCCCTGAACAAAAGGCTTTACCTGCACCAGTTAATACAACCACACGAACGTTATCATCTTTGGCTACTTGCTTAAGTGCATCTTGTAGCTCATACGTTATTTCATCGTTTAACGCATTAAAAACATCTGGTCGGTTTAGTGTAATAGTGGCTACACCATCTTGCAGCGTATACAGTAAAAATTGGTAGTTCATATCTTTTATATTTTCTTTAAAACAAAATCAACATGCTTACGCTAGCTGTTGCAATTCCTGCCGCTGCGCCTGCATATACCTCGCGTGGTGTATGCGCACCTAAATACAAACGTGCCGACATAATAGCGCCTGCCACCACAATCGAAATCAACCACAACAGCATTAATTCATTTCCTCCCGATAGGGAGTGAGTAAACCCAACAATTGTAACCCATGCTGTTGCAGCTAAACTATGTATGCTTACCTTCCAGCGCAGGGTTAACACAAAAGAAACCAACACCAATGCATCCGTTACTAAGATAAACCGAAACAAATTATCGCCCCACTGCAAACCCGTTTTTACATACAACAACCAAGTAACCAAAATATACAAAAGCAAAATCATAAAGAAAGGCCAAACACGTTCTTGGCGCAGCGGCATTTTAAAACTACTAATGGTACCGAACGATTTAAAGAGATAAACATTAATAGCCGGCAAACAAAACGTACTGATAAAAATAAGAGCTGTCAGGTTTTTTACGCTGCTTGCCTGCACAGGCAAAATGGCCACCGGATACAACCAACCCAACAAAGCCACTAAGTAGGTCGCTAACAGTAACGGATGAAAAACAAAAGAAATAAATTTACTGATAACGTTCATCTATACTTTACATACTTTATACTATAATTCTTTACGCAACCGCGCCACAGGTATATTCAATTGTTCTCTGTATTTCGCCACTGTTCTTCGCGCAATGTTGTATCCTTTCTCGTTCAACACTTTTTCAATTTTATCGTCCGATAGAGGTTTGTCTTTGTCTTCCGCAGCAATTAAATCTTTGATTATTTGTTTTACTTCTCTGCTGCTTACTTCTTCGCCCGAATCGGTGGCAATACCTTCACTAAAAAAATACTTAAGCGGAAAAATACCAAAATCTGTTTGCACCGATTTGCTGCTTGCCACGCGCGACACTGTACTGATGTCCATGTTAATCATGCCCGCAATGTCTTTCAAAATCATGGGCTTCAACTTAGTTTCATCCCCTTCTAAAAAATAATCGTATTGAAAGTTTACAATGGCTTGCATCGTTCTCAACAAAGTTTGTTGTCTTTGTTTGATGGCATCGATAAACCATTTGGCCGCATCTAGTTTTTGCTTAACAAAGGTTACTGCCTCTTTTAACTTTTTATCTTTTTTATCGCCCTTATCGTACGCTTTAAACATTTCGGTATACGACCTGCTAATGCGCAACTCCGGTGCATTGCGTGAGTTAAGCGCGAGCTCTAACTTTCCGTTGTTGTTAATCAAAATAAAATCAGGAATAATCACCTGGTTCTTGGCCATGCCGGTAGTGTTGCTCACACCTCCCGGTTTCGGATTTAACCCAGAGATTAACATCACAATATCTTTTACATCATCCGCATCTTCTTCTGCAATTTCAAGTTTGCGGGCAATCTTATCGTAATGCTTTTTGGTAAATTCTTCGTAGCAGTATTTTAAGGTATCAATCGCCTTATCTACAATGTATGTTTTAGAAAACTTATCACCATCATCTTCTTCAATACCTTGTTTAATTCTCTCCAATTGCAACAACAAACACTCTTGCAAATTACGCGCTGCAATACCTGCCGGATCAAACGATTGTATCTTCTTTAAAATTTCTTCAACCTCCTCAGCAGTTGTATCAATACCTTGTGCAAAAGCCAAATCATTCACAATGGCTTCTAACTCTCTGCGGATGTAACCATCGCTTTCAATGCTACCAATTAACTGCTTACCAATGGTTTGTTGCTTTTCATTCAAGCCTAAATAGCCCAACTGCGTAAGCAACTGTTCTTGTAATGAAGTACCCATAGCCAAAGGCATCTCGCGGTCTTCGTCATCCTCTCCCCCATCACCTTGCATTTTGTAGCCACTGTAATCGTCATCGCGCAGGTAATCATTAATATCCAATTCATCCTCCCCGCCCGAAGTTTCAGTATACTCTTCATCATTGGCAGGTTGTTCATCCGGCAAATCGGTTTCACCTTCTTCCAACGCAGGGTTAATTTCCAATTCCTCCTCAATGCGCGCTTCCAACTCGGCCGTTGGCACTTGCAACAGTTTAATAAACTGTATTTGCTGGGGCGAGAGCTTTTGTTGTAACGACTGACTTAATCCTAGTTTCTGCATAATCTATTCCAATGCAAGTTAATCTTTCGGCACGAGGGTTGAAAATGAAGAAATCAATTCAGTTATTAAAATTGGGCGGCCCTAGTCTAGCCTAGCTGCATATAGCTAGGCTAGACTCAAACACGCGCTCCATCCCTGCCGCATTTAAAACAATTTAGTAACGGAATAGCAATAATTAGATAAGGGGAAACATCAAGCTGCAGGTAATTAATGCCGAATTATTTCAATAAAATTGTATCAATAAATCAATAAAAGTATCGGATGAAATAGCTTTAAGAACTCTTAGCATTCCCTTATCCTTTCTAAAATTTTCATTTCAAGCAGGTTTGCTACTACCCGAAATAACCCTTGTGCAAACCCTGTAAAAGCAAAAACCCGGAAGCATGTTTTGCAACAGCGGCAACCGGGAATACGGTGTAAAGATAAACGATTAAGCAGAAAAGTCTATTAAACATTTATGCTTTAAAATAAGAAAGTAAATAAATCAAAAAAAAGTCTTGTCAAAAACCTAAAACTGAAAATGAAATAGATTATTCTTTTTTACTTTTTTTAAATGATTTAATCCAATCATTTGCAAAACTTAGATACTCAACAACTTGCATATCATCAATATCAATTTGAGAGTATTTTCCCAGCAATTCATCATTCATATCAGCGCTAAATTGATTGAATGCTATCCAAATTTCTGTAGGACTTGGATAAGATTTTCTTACACGCTGAGAGTCAAACCAATTCCTTACTTTACGAATTAAAGTTCTTGGATCATCATCGTGGTTTTCAATATCCTGACCTGCAATATCAGATAGCACTTTTTGATAATGAAATCTTTCTGTTTCCAGAATCAAGATTTTCTTTGTTTTAAATTTCTTGAACCAAATTCAAGACAACCTATATCAAGACCTAATTCATACGGCATATTAAATCTTGGCAGATCCCCAACCTTAAGCGGCTTACATCTTGATAGATCATGTATACCAAATTTCGAATCCCTTATAAAAGATTTAATCTGGTTAATTCTTATGTCGGATGAGGATTGCGTTTGCGAAAGCCTTGGTTTATAACCAAGATAAAGAACTGTGAAAAGTAAAGGTCTTAATAATAACTTGTAATCATTATCAAAAGGACAATTTATAAAAACATTACTTTCGAAAGGCATTAGATATCTTAGTGGTAATCTTGGAGAGTTAGTTTGTCTTGGATTCTTCCATCCTTACTATGAATCACCAAATAACCTTTTCCCTTACTAATATCTGAACGTTTAACATACCTAACTGCTGCATTTTTTGTTGCAAAATCTCGTATTGGTCTTGTAGAGCCTTCCGAAATTAAACTCCATTTACCATCAGCAGAAATTGATGAAATCACGTGGTATCTACCAGTTCCTGTGCGTCTGGCTCTTTTTGCTATCACTCGACCTAAAGAGGGTGTATACGTCACAATTCTTCTTTTAATTTTTACTCTTTTAGCCATAAATCAAATATAATAGGTATTAAGAAGATATTCAATTCTTTAAAGTAAGACCAAATTTAAATCATTCATATTTCATATTTAAATGTGAGAATTCTGTGATGAAAATTTTTGGTTGATATAATCACTTTCAAATAAAAGTAACTCCATTTAATAAAGTAACCCAAAGCTTAATTCCTCCTTTTCCCTTCAACAACACTTGCATCTCTGTGCGCAAATCGCGTTTTTTGCGAACTTATTTAACACGTAAACTCGTGTTTTACTACTATTTAGCATTATGAAAACCATCAAAATCAAACAAATTCTTCAAACTGCACCTACCGGCCAAACCTTAACCGTAATGGGTTGGGTGCGCACTTTTCGCAACAATCAATTTGTTTCTTTAAACGATGGTTCTACCATACACAATTTACAAGCTGTAATCGCACTTAATTCAGTAGAAGAAAGTATACTCAAACGCATCACAACAGGTGCTTGTCTTGCTATCACAGGAAATCTACAACCTTCTCCTGCAAAAGGCCAGGCAGTAGAGTTGGTTGCAACAACGGTAGAAATTTTAGGCGATTCAGACGCTGAGAAATTTCCACTCCAACCTAAAAAACATTCGCTCGAATTTTTACGCGAAATCGCGCACTTGCGCGTACGTACCAATACGTTTGGTACTGTTTTTCGCATACGCCACGCCATGGCTTTTGCTGTGCATCAGTTCTTTAATCAAAAAGGATTTTTTTATGTTCACACACCTATCATAACAGGTTCTGATGCCGAAGGCGCAGGCGATATGTTTCGCGTAACAACGTTAGACATACACAACCTGCCTAAAACACCCGAAGGAGAAATTGATTTTAAAGAAGATTTCTTTGGTCGCTCTACTAACCTAACCGTTTCCGGACAATTAGAAGGCGAAACCCTAGCGATGGGTCTCGGAGAAATTTATACTTTCGGTCCTACTTTTCGCGCAGAAAATTCTAACACTACGCGCCACCTGGCCGAGTTTTGGATGATTGAACCCGAAATGGCTTTCTACGATTTGCAAGACAACATGGATTTAGCCGAAGAGTTTATCCAATACCTTTGCAAATACGCATTAGAAAATTGCCAGGACGACCTCGACTTCCTCGACAAACGCGCTAAGGAAGAAGAAGCCGCTAAACCCCAAGACCAACGCAGCGAGTTAGGTTTAATAGAACGTTTAAAATTTGTAACA
The DNA here is from genome assembly GCA_021298355.1 of Flammeovirgaceae bacterium. Lineage (GTDB taxonomy): Bacteria > Bacteroidota > Bacteroidia > Cytophagales > Cyclobacteriaceae > Chryseotalea. The sequence continues at coordinate 6,330 of JAJTEH010000007.1, read as the reverse complement.
GAAAATCAATTCCAACGGTTGTCGTATACGGAGTCAATTGATATTCTCAAAAACTCTACACCTAACAAGAAAAAGAAATTTCAATATCCGGTAGAAAACTGGGGCACCGATTTACAAAGCGAACACGAACGCTTTTTAGTTGAAAAACATTTTAAGAAACCTGTTATCCTCTACAACTATCCGGCAGCCATCAAATCTTTTTACATGCGCCAAAACGAAGACGGTAAAACTGTAGCCGCTATGGATGTTTTATTTCCAGGCATTGGCGAAATTATTGGAGGCTCGCAGCGCGAAGAGCGTTACGACAACATCATGAAGCGTGTACAAGAATTAAACATACCGATGGAAACCGTTTGGTGGTATCTGGATTTGCGCAAGTTTGGTTCTGCTCCACACTCCGGGTTTGGTTTAGGTTTTGAGCGCTTGATTCAATTTGTTACGGGCATGACCAACATCCGCGATGTAATAGCTTACCCTCGTTTTCCGGGTAATGCAGAGTTTTAAATAGTTGTTCGTTGTTGGTTGCTCGGCAATCAAATGGTAGTTGCATTTTTAGTTAATTATGTACCAATAGGTTTTTTGGTTACTTACTTCTTTAGATTTTAGACCAAGGAATTTTCTTTCTACTCTGGCTTGTTACATCGCTACAAATTCTAAAATCTATTCCCTATTCTTTTCAACAATACACTCTCTTAGTAGTAACTATCCCTATCAAGAATATAGACTTTTCACTAAGGAAATAAAGATGTCTGAAATTCTATTTTTTGATTAGCATTTCAAATTATTCACATTCAATAACGTTCAATCTATATAGTATAACGTTATTTCACTTTTTTCCATTTTTTGTTTAGGTAAATTCATTTCATAAACCAAAAAAAAATGCTAGCCAAGAACAAAGCTCAATCCCTTCTTCTATTGTTCTTAATGCTAACAGTTGCTTGCGAAATTGAGCAAGATACCAAGCCTGAACAAGGCAAGTTTAGTTTAAGCTTTTCAGGAAGTTCAAACGCCAAAACAAGTGAAGTATTTGCACCCACTGCCATATTAATTTCCATTAAAAATAGTAAAGGCGAAAGTGTTTTAAACTTACAGCGTTTAGATCTCTACAATTTTTCGGGGCAGTTTGTAACTTCTGATAATGAAAAACTAAAGTTACCTGTAGGCGAATACCAAATCACGGATTTGTTAGTAGTAAATGCACAAAACCAGGTAACGCACGTTGTGCCTAAAAGCGGCACGCCCGGTGCTGCAGGTGTAGTAGATGTTTTACCCCATAAATTTTTCATTAACGCTGACGAAGAAACAAAAACAACTTTTGTTGTTACTAAAGTTACTAAACCGGCAAGTGAATATGGTTACGCAACTTTTGAAGTGGTAGAAAATGTAAACTTAACTGGTAAGCTAAAAGAAATACTAATCGATGAAGGTTCTGGTTTAACCAATAAAGCGGTATACCAATACAACGATTTAGGGAAAGTTGAAAAAATAACGAGTTATTACTGTTACCCCGTAGAAAGCAAATGTTCGGTAATTAGCTTTACAACTCTTAAGTATAACCAAAAAGGAAACATTGAAGAATTAAAATCCTTTGATAATGGTAATCTGCTAACAAATAGCAGAGCATATACCTATGATGGGTATGGTAGAGTTAGTTCGGTCATTCAGAAAACATCTTCTAACCAACAAAGTAAAACGGATTACTATTATTCAGATGATAATGCCAAAATTCCAAAGTATGCTGAAACTAAAAACTGGCCAAGTAGTATTGGAGCGTTTTACAGAACAGAATTTTCATATTCTGGAGGCAAGGAAGTTGAAATGAAATACATTGTATCCCCTAATGGCGATAAAAAATCATTTAACAGGATTTCATACTCTTACATTGATTATCCAAAAAATGAATTTATTGGAATCTTTGATATGAATGACCTTCTTAAGCAACCATTAACAAGCTTTCTAATTACTGAACTTACTTACATACACTACGATGCCCTCGGAAATGTAACATACAATTGTTCGATAAGTCAGAAATTCTCTTATACCGAAAATATTTCTAAACTTCTCGAAAGAACTGTACAGAATCCCGAAAGTTGTCTTTCATCTTATATGGATGGAAGTATTATAACCTACCAGTATTATTAATCGATCTTAAGTAAACCAAATAAAAAGGGCGAAGTCTAAAACCTTCGCCTTTTCTCATTAAAACTATGTAAGAAAAAAAACGTTGAAGCTTATTGCCTTTTCAAAATACGCTGATAGCCTGTAAAAAAATCAACATCAATTATACCGGATAAACTCCGGAGGGCGTACAAACTGCCCTGTATACTTTAGCCGAACGTTAGTACTAATACGTACACTAAAATTATCTACCCCAGGTACTGTTTTAGGATATACAAATGCACGCAATTCTATCGTTCCAAAAATTACGTTTTCGTTTCGCATGCGTATTCCGCCATTCATACCCCAATATACATCCTGTAACAGATTTCCTGTTCGGCTTTGTTGTGCCAATGCGCCTTCTACCGAACCAAACCACGCCATTCTAAAACCTCCTAAAGCCCAATTTGTAAAAAATGTATTCTCGTTGGTTAAAACTAATCGCCTATATAAAAACAAACTGTCGGCCGTAAAATCGTTTAACTGATTATTCACGGTTAGCAATGGGCTAAACCTATTCGCAAGTGCCTGTGCATAATTTAATTCTAACAACCCCCTGAATTTCGCCTTCTTTAAAGGAAATAGTTTGCTAAAATAACTGGCCGTTGCCGTTACAAATCCATCTTCTGATTTCCCTTTATTATGAAAGGCCCCAATAGCTGCCGTACCAGAAAATATATTTCCGGTTTTTGTTATAAAATCTTTCGATACACTTGCGCCAGTATATAGCCTATCTACACCAAATTCGCTGGCCCATCCGCTGGTTATAGTTGCTTTGTATCCATACGGTACATCTTCGGTTCGGCCAAAGCCATAAATAAAATTGGTTTCGTAGAAATTTTGTTCGTAAAAAGTAATGGAGGTTAAAAAAAACCGCTGACTGTTATATAACGGATTGTTACTTTCTGCAATTTGGTTAGGCCGGGTTGTAAATGTCTGATTGAAATAGCGCATCGCCACAAAATGTCTCTTTCGGTTGTTTAAAACATTTTTTACACCCATGTTATATCCCAACCAAATATCTTCTAACGCATAGGTATACTTTCTAAAATCTTCTTTTACTACCTGGTAGTTGTTAACCGAGTAATTCCTGCTTAATTCTAACCCTCCGGCAAGTCTGGTGTATGGCGATACAAGTGGTCTTTCTAATCTTACATACAAAGCGTGTTCGTTTTCCTGGCCATAACTTCTGCCATTGTTAATTTCAGTATAACCCACCGTTGCATTGATAAGCGAACCGGCTATGCTGTTTTTTCTGTAAAAAAACTCGTAGCCAGTGCGGGGTTCGCGTCTTGTATCCCACAATGTATTTACTTGTATGCGTTGGCCATAGCCAAATAAATTGGCATCATACGTATTAAACTCGTAAACATTAAACTTACTAGGATCTACCCTAAACCCTATACTGAATACATCGCGTGTGTATATTTCTATATCAACAGAATCTTCGGTTCCATCAACTTCACGAATTTCAATTTTAGAATCGAGAATAAAATCAAGATCGCGCAAGTAACGTTCGTTATCTGCAAGCCTGTACGGATTAAGAGGTTTATTTTCTTTTACAAATAAGTTATGCCGGATAACTTCATCTCGTGTTGTAGTATGCAAAGCATTAGCCACTTTAGTAGCCAAATTCCTGAAATACTTGGTGCTATCGTAAATTGATTTTTCGAAACCGATGTGATGGACCGTAATGTTCCTTACAATTTTTCCTTCGAAGGGTATGTAAGCGTCTTCGCTTCGGGCTATGTTTTGGCCTTCTACTGGTGGTTTTCTGGTTATCTCTTTAATCGCTTTTTCTTTTAATACTCCAGTAATTTTTTTGCGTGTTGTATCGCTTTGGGCTACTACAAACAGTTGGCTTACAAAAAAGAGAGTAAAGAAAAACGTGTACTTCATTTTATCTGATGCGAAAAATGAACATTACTTACGAATAGAAAAAATGAAATGTTGTATAAAATAAAACCGGTCGGTGAAATTCCTTTCTTTTCGACCGACCGGTAATTTTTATTTCATTGCTTATCGCCCTGATGCTGCGTTTATTCCATTTCCAAAAAAGATGGCGTTGGCCAACATTTTATTTGAACCAAACCAAAAGGCTCTGAAACATAGGTTATCTGTAAAACCAATTACTCTGCCTTGCCCTAAAGCAGATACACCAATAACAGACGCCTCTTTTATTTTTACGTAATTCTGTTTGCTAATATAGCCACTCAATAAAGGTGAAGTTGTAAACACCAAAGGATTACCGTAAGCATTTTTAGCCTTTTCCATATACAAATTATTTCCTTTAAAGATGGGTAGTTTGTTTTGGGTATAACCATATAACAAAGGATGTGTTAAATCGGCCACAGCTTCAAAAATTGCTCCACTGGTTTCTTGTGCTCCACTGTATTCTTCAATATCGGCATATGGCCTTGGTTTAGGCGCATCTTTTTTCTCCTCATCCTTCTTCATCTCAAATTTAGCAAGGCCTGCATTAGTAAGCCAGGTAAGTGCATTTTCGAAAGCAATGATTGTTCCTCCTGCCTGTGTCCAGGCTTTTAGTTTTTCTCTTGTGTTTTCGGTTAACCCCAAGTTACCAAATGATGCCGGCATAATAATCGTGTTGTACTTACTTAAGTTTGCGCGATTCATTACATCTACAGGTATAAGCGTTACCGGAATTTCGTAGCGTGTATCTAACAAATGCCATATTTCGCCAGCATCAGTTGCCGAAATTCCATCGCCAACAAGCATGGCTATTTCTGGTTTTCGCACCGGTGTAAAAGATGAACTTCCTAAACTTATTCCTTTGTAATCCAGGCCAGTATTAAAGGCATACACATCTATGCCATCTTTTGTTGTAATTTCGTTTAACAAAAACTCAATTACTTCGGGGTTTTTCTCCTGGCCACTTACTTGTAGCAATATACTTCCTCGTTCAAATTTTTTTCCTTCGGTATTGTAAAACGGATCGTTAGCCACTTTTAAGCGAAGTCCATTTTGTAAAAGCCTATTCATGGCGCGTGGCAAATAATAAGGTGTTGGTTCTAATACATAGGCATAAGAGCTTTTGCCTCCTATTCTTTTGCCAGTATTTAGTATAGCCTCCGTTATTTTTTCGCCCATTGGTAATGTGGTTTTTAATTCTTCATACTCCAAACCAAATGCAAGAGGCAGGGTCCAACTGGAAATATCGTAGAAGAGACTGTCTTTAAACGTTGTTCTTTTCTCGAATGCACTCTTAATGAGTTTATATTGTGGCTGGTTTAACGGTATGATATAAGCAGATTCGGTATCGAATGGTTTTCCGTTTATGGTTTGGTTAGCGTTTAATTTATATACATCAATTTGATGCCTTATTAATATTTCTGTTAGCAAATTAGATTTGGCTTTATCTTTTATCGAGCCAAACACAATGGCTTTGTTTACATCTTTAGCTGCTTCTGCAATGGCATCTTTAAAAAACTGGCGTTGGTAGTTTAGCAACTCTTCGCGCATTTCGTTTACCGCTTTTAAAGAACTTAAACTGGTAACAAACTGATTGCGTATAGTAAAAGGAAAACGAAGTGTTCCGTTAATGCTTTCTTGTGCGTGCCCCCTTGAGCTGGCCTGTTCAAATAAAATACCTATCGCTCCGTGCACATCCGGAAAGGTTGAGCCTTTGCCATAGTAAAAATCATCGAAGCCTTCTTGAGTATAATAATAACTGCCGATGTTATCCAGAGCTTTAGCATGGTACGTACCTATTTTTCGGGTTAACTCTAAATTTTTTTCTGGCGTAATCGGGTGCATGCGCGAGGGCACACCGGGTTGAAAAAAGAAAGAGGCGTTTGTTCCCATTTCGTGGTGGTCGGTTAACACATTGGGTTTCCAATTATGATAGGTTTTTGCCCGAGCTTGCGACTCGGGATGTTGCGCCACCAGCCAATCGCGGTTTAAATCAAACCAATAGTGATTAAATCTACCACCCGGCCAGGCTTCGTTGTGTTCGGTATCGTTAGGATCGGTCGATATTAGTTTGCTTTTGCGTGCATTTACCCAACTGCTAAAACGCTGCACACCATCCGGATTGTAGCAAGGATCAAACAAAACAATTGTGTTTTGCAAGTAACTCTCTATTTCTTTGCCTTGTGCAGCAGCGTAATGGTAAGCCATAACCAAAGCGGCATTTACACCACTGGCTTCGTT
>JAJTEH010000076.1 GCA_021298355.1 Flammeovirgaceae bacterium | reverse complement strand
ATTATAACAGAATAAACATAGAAATAGTCCACGATTTTAATCGTGGACTGTTTGCAGAATGTGTACGCCTTTTTTTATAGTAAGGTAATCGAGAGCGGTAGTCTGTGCAAATACACTGTAAAAAATTAAAGTGTATCCATGTATTTTATTACTTCGGCTGCATGATTTTTTCTATTCAATTCTGTTGCCCAGGGAGTGTGGCCATCATTCGGATAGATAATAAGCCTTGCTTTATCGCCAAGTTTATTTTTAAAAGATGTTGCAGCCCCAATGGGTATGGTAGAGTCTAGCGCTCCCCAAATTAATAATCCGTTTTTAGCAATGTTCGGAATGCTAGAATCTACATTATAAAGGTAAATTCGTTCATCTATATTATTGTTTACATCGTTGGTAATGTTTTCTTCTACTCTTACTTTATCTTGTTGAGTAAAAAAAGGAGGTACACTATTCTGATACGCAGTATCGGTAACATCTGGTTCAATCTCCCATAGTTCCGGAATCAATTGCAGATAACGATCATCCAATTCGTTATCAAATTCTAAAGGATTAAACGGCAGAGCATTCATCCACACTAACGAATCGGCCCAACGTTGTTCTCCATTGTTAGCCCTACCTGTAGCTAGCTGTATTAATCTGTCGCGTCTAAACTTAAACTCATCAAAACCATTGGTGGTAATACCATTTACAATAATCCATCCATCGTACAAACCCTGATAATTAGCTTCTGTAATAAACTGAGAAACCACTAACCCTCCCCAGCTTTGTCCCCATAAAACAATCTTCTTATCAGGAAATCTTTGATTAAGTTCTTCGATAACCATTTTACAATCCAACGCATATTGTTCAAAAGATATAGATGTTGGTATTGTTGTGTTTACAGATAGGCCAGCCATGCGCTGATCCCAATAAGCAACAAGAATATTTTTTTCAAGATCGTTTTTCATAAAATGATGGATCACATCAATAGCACTACCTCCTGGTCCGCCATGCAATACGAGCAGTATGTTTTCGCTTTGTTTATTACCACTAACAAGCACAGGCATTTCTGTGCCTTGGTCTTTCACCCAAAACAACTCCTGAATTTGAGCCGATGGTTTGGTATCATCATTATCACAGGCAGAAAGAATAAAGGATGATACAAAAAGAAAAATAAAAATGCGCAACAGTGAAATGCTTTGTTGTTTCATAACTTTTTTATTTAAATAAATTAGTATACGTAAAACTAGAGTGTGCGTAACACACCACGCAGTGCTATATGACTAAAGCCATGCAGATTATGCAAACGCCACTGGCATAGCGATACAAAGAGTGTACTACTCTATCTATTCATGTAAAAAACCCTTATTCGGGCGTGTAGTAAGCTATAGCTTACCGTTAATGAAACAGAATGGTAAAACTCTCTCTAAAATGGCTGCATGGTTATAGGGAAAGAAAAATTTACGCTCTAACCGGGCAGCTAATTTTAGTGGCATTAAAAAGTAGTATAGTACAAACAAATACTACTCAGAAACATTTCACTGCAAACCATTTATAAACTGTTTTACATCAGCATCGTGTTTCTCTGGATCTGAATAAAATGGTGTATGCCAGGCGTTAGAATAAATTTTTACATCGTGAATCTTTTGGTTAGAGGTAAGCAAATTGCTATACCAATTCAGCAACTCTATTGGGCATGTTTCATCTTTCTCGCCCCAAATAAGTAAGCCTGGGGCAGACATAGCCGATACATTTACACGCCAAGTATACATTTCGGCCGATGTGCTGATATCATTCACTTCTAAGGCCACATTTCTACTGTATCTATCCATATCTGCAGCAAGTGGAAAAAAAGTTTTTATTCGTTTAACAACTTCTTCCAACTGTGCATCTGTTTGTTCGGGTTCGCCTTCGTAATACAAACCACTTGCTATTTCTATAACCTTCAGTAAGTGTGCTCTGTCGAAGGGTTTGGATGGTTCAAACGGATTTGCCCTTAACCAATCTAACGATTCCTTATACTGTATAGAATCTACCTCTTTGCATCTGCGCACGGCAAATTCCCAACAAGACCGGTGCCATTCAAAACCAGTTACAGTTCCATTCACTACAATCCAGCCTGCAATTTTATTGTTGTAGGTGGGGTGCGATGCATAGCTGCTAACAATGGCTCCGCCCCAGCTTTGGCCCCATATAACAATTTTCTTCTGAGGAAATTTTTCTTTCAGAAAGTTCACTATCGTGTTGCAATCTTCGGTGTTCGATGCAACGGTCATCGTTAGTGGTTGTTCCGGAATTTCAAATTTAGAAAAGCCGGAATACCGCTGATCCCACGATGCAAGAAGAAAATCCTTTCCAATATTTTTTTCGAATCCGGCAAGAAACTCTGCAGACGATCCCCCCGGACCTCCGTGTATAAGGAGCAATATCATCTCACTTTGTTTATTACCGCTTAGTATAACCGGCATTTCAGAATCTCCATCTCGCACCCAAAACAATTCTTCCGTTTGGCCTATGGGTTGTGTAGCAGTATCGTTGCTGCAAGACGAAACACAAAGAGATGTTACAGATAGAACGAAAAGAAAGATCAACACGAATAAGTTTTGCTGTATCATAGCGTATCAATTTTTAATTGAAATAATCTAACGCAAACTTATTTCATGTGTCGTGCATGCTGCGGGAATATATGACGAACACCGGGCAGATTATGCAAACGCCATTCGCATAGCACGGTTTTATATTCGCTTACTCTTTTCTATGTGTAGAAAAGCAGAACAAAAAAACACGCAATGGAGAATTATTTTTTACCTAAATATTTTCTAAAAGAATTTGAAATTTTCTGCCCAGTGGAAGGCATTCTCCGTTCGTAAGAAAAACACTTACTTTATCAACATTTTTT
>JAJTEH010000018.1 GCA_021298355.1 Flammeovirgaceae bacterium | reverse complement strand
TAAAAAAACTATGGGGAGAAAATTACAAAATTTGCCCCAATGGGGCTTCTGTCTCTATAAGAAAATTCAAATCAATATTCCTTAAGTTAACGACTATGGTGACAACACCGACCACAGGCAAATAATGTAGTCCGGCATTTGCGGGCTACCAAATAGTCCCGATGTCCAAAAGCTGAAAAATAGTACCGCGATTATTTTTAGTCTGCTCGTCATAAAAACATTGCCGCCAACATATTTATATCAGCAACTAATTGCTGTTATTTCTATTGGAGCCCTTTATAAATGTAATAAGCACTTTTCTTTTTTGCAAGTAGCTGAGGGTTGGCTTGGTGAGAAAGAGAGTGATCGGTGACAACACCGACCACAGGCAAAATATAAAATGGCTTCATAGTTTTATCTTTCTGTTTCATTACACTTTGTTTCGCTGGCTGATAGAACTATATAATATGGAGAAGGCGGGGGAGGCATATCAGTGTAGCAGGAAATATTTCTTTCATCTGTGGTCGGCTCTCTAAAGGTCACAAAAACTATTTTGTCATCTGCTCTGAACTCATCTGGAAGATTTATCAAGCCTATTACATTAGGGTATGTTGCTTCAATCTCTCCGGTTACCAAATCCTTTTTTGTCCATTCCGTGGCACCTAATATTTTCTGGTCAAGTTGTAGTGCATAAACGTCACACTTTTGTCCAACAATCTTACCCGAAATACAATGTTGGTTTGATGTTACATCATTTTCGCAACTAAATGCGAAAATGAAAATTGATACGATTAACAACACGATGTTTTTCATAACTGTATTTTTTAAATTATATAAATTTTTCAATCCTTTATTTGTAAACCAAAACTAACAAATTTTGCGATTACTTTGGCTCTTTTGCTTGCTTTGGTCTTGCGCGGGAATGTTTGGCGAGCAAATGTGCCAATGTTCCAAGCACCGAATCTGTCCCGCGGCATTGTGCATAACATATTTATATCAGCAACTAAATGCCGTTATTTCCTGTAGGAGCCTTTATAAAAGTAATACAAGACTCACTCTTTTGCAAGTAGCTGAGGGTTGGCTTGGTGAATTCAAAATTTTAAATTCAAAATTTCAGATTTTGAATTTTGAATTTTTGCTATCGATTAGAAGGTTGCGGCAGGGATGGTAGGGGCTTGGTGCGCAACGAAGTGGAGCACCGAAGCGAAGCGAAGCCCCGAACAGCCCGGCTGCCGCCCTTGTGTTTTTGTTGTTGGTTGTTCGTAATAGACGTAAGACGTAAGTAGTAAGTAGTAAGACGTGCTTTCGTGTAGTTGTTGGTTGTTCGTAATTGACGTAAGGCGTAAGTAGTAAGTAGTAAGACGTGCTTTCGTGTAGTTGTTGGTTGTTCGTAATAGACGTAAGACGTAAGTAGTAAGTAGTAAGACGTGCTTTCGTGTAGTTGTTGGTTGTTCGTAATAGACGTAAGGCGTAAGTAGTAAGTAGCGAGATGTATTTTGCTTTTCTGCATTTGTAATTCGTAGGCTTTATTGAAGTATTTTAATCTGTGTATGTGTGGATGCGTTCGAGATTATACATGTTGCGTATTGATTGATGATGACTTGTTATAAACAAACAGCCCACAATTAATATCGCGGGCTGTTTTATAATTGAATACTAAAATGTATTCTAATCTACTTTTTTTATTGTGCCATTGCTTGTAGTACATCGTGTTGTGTGATGATGTGTACTTGTTGGGCATCATCGCGTACGAGTACGGCTTTGGTATCTTTGTTTAAGAAGGAGGATAATACATCTAGCGTTGAATCGGGTGCTACAAATTGCATGGCTTTTTCCATGACCTCGCCTACTTGTTTTTGTGTGAGCATGGGGTCGGTTACCATTTTTTCTAAGAGTGATGATGAACTGATGCTGCCTACGAAATGCCCGTTATCTGTTACGGGAATTTGGTCGATGCCTTCTTTGTTCATTAACACTATGGCTTCGCCAATTTTTGTGTTTTTGTTTACGGTGTGTAAACTGCTTTTGCTTTTTCTATTCTGGATTATGTCTTTGGCAGTACCGAAACTTCGCGAATCTAAAAAGCCGTGGTCGCGCATCCATTGGTCGTTGTATACTTTGGCTAAGTAACGTGTGCCATGGTCGGGTAAAAGTATGACCATTACATCGTCTTTCTTTAAATGTTGTTTGGCATACTCTAACGCACCGTGTACTGCAGAGCCGCATGACCAGCCTACAAATAAACCTTCTTCTTTTGCCAACCTGCGTGTCATCAGGGCGGCATCTTTATCGGTTACTTTGATAAATAGATCGATGAGATCGAAGTCGACATTTTTAGGTAGAATATCTTCTCCGAATCCTTCGGTTAGATATGGATAGATTTCTTTTTCATCGAAGATGCCTGTCTCTTTGTATTTTTTAAATACAGACCCGTATGTATCGATACCAACTGTTACCAAATTTTTATTTTTCTCTTTTAAATATTTTGCTGTGCCACACATGGAACCTCCTGTGCCTACGGTGGCTACATAGTGTGTAATTTTTCCATCGGTTTGATCCCAAATTTCGGGGCCGGTGGTTTCGTAATGTGCTTTTGTGTTCGATAAGTTATCGTACTGATTGGGATAGAAAGAATTAGGAATTTCTTTGTTTAATTTTCTGGCTACTGAATAGTACGAGCGCGGGTCGTCTGGCTCTACGTTGGTTGGGCAAACTACTACTTCTGCACCTACAGCACGCAAGATGTTTATTTTTTCTTGCGATTGTTTATCGGCCATGGTGAAAATGCATTTGTAGCCTTTTGCCACGGCTGTTAATGCCAAGCCCATGCCTGTGTTGCCGGAAGTTCCTTCTATAATGGTGCCGCCTGGTTTTAATAAGCCGGCTTTCTCGGCATCTTCTATCATCTTTAAGGCCATTCTGTCTTTGGTGGAATTGCCAGGATTAAAGTATTCTACTTTGGCGAGGATGGTTCCTGGTATATCATTTCCGAGGCGATTTAAGCGCACCATGGGCGTGTTGCCGATGGTTTCGACTATTGAATTATAAACTTTCATGCAGAATGGTTTTGCGTATTTGCTGGCAAATTTAGGAAAAACAAGCGAATGGGTGTTAGCTAAAGGAATGGTTAACCGTAATTTGAGAATTAGCGAGTGAGGTAATTTGAGAATTAAAGAAATGGTTTAGTTATTTATGGATTACTGCGTGTTGATTTTTTTATGAGTTTGGTTGGTGGTATTTTCAACTTGATGCATACCATTAGATTTATAAAGTTGAGATTTACTTGGGCGTGTCCCCAACGCCTTCGGGTTGGGGTCGCGCTATCCGCTACAAGTCCGGCCACACACATGCTTGCGCACTTCGGGCTTTCCGCTTCTATCGCTCACGCAATACCTTCTTTAAGATAAAAAACAGATGCAAACCAAAGCGATTGTTTTTACAAGCAAACATCGCCTATAGAAATAAATTCTTATGTCTTGTGTCTTACGTCACTCTATCAACTTATCGCATTGAAGATAACCATAGCATTTGTGAGAATGTACAACCCTATTACCAACCTTGAGCCTATTTTGTTTGTTGCAATGCTTTTCTCTTTTCTACCTGTATCGAAATAATGCAAGGCGATAGCCGATACGGTAAGTGTTACTAATATGCTTAAATACGTAATGGTGTGTAGTGTATCTACCAACGTAAACGCAGTTGACTCCGGTAAAATAGAATCGATGATGTATTTATTACCGACAGCTGCAAATAATCCACCGACAGGTAAACCAAAACGTGGCTCTAACTCTTGCGGCTGTAACGTAAAACTGATTATAGAAATGAGAAATGCGAAATACATGCCGATAAAGATTTTGAAGAACAAGCCCCATGCATCGCGTTCAATATCTAACTCTATTTGAAAGGCATCGTATTCGGAGTGTAGCATGGTGCTACTCGGGTCGCCAAAAACAGTTGTGTATTCGTTGCCGGCTGTGGTTACTTTAAACGTATTGATGCGCCAACCTTCCAAGGTTAACTCTCTGTCGTATGCACTACCAAGACCATCGACCACGAAAACCATTCGGCTTTTATCGTAGATGGAATTTTCGACTCGCACCATTAAGTGTTGTTTATCAAAAGGAAAATCTTCTACTTCCCAATCTTGCATCATCTTGCATTTTAGTTTCATCAGTTGCCAGGTGGTGCCCTCTACTAAATCCATTTGCGGGCTGGGTATTTCAATTTCTTTTGCGTTGGGTATATCTAGCTGCTGCGCAAAATCGAATGATGGATTTTTGTATAACGTCCACAACCAAAACCGAATGGTGTATTCTTTATTTCTAAAATCGATATCGTGCAAATTAATGATGTATGCACCGATTTTAACGGTATCGGGGTGTTGTGCTTGCGCTAAAACGCTTGTAAATAACAGCGAAACAAGCAAGCTGGTGCGGATTAGGGTTTTCATGGGTAAACAAAAGTAAGATTTTTCGGAAGTCTCGAAAAGCGGTGTTAATTTTCGGGATAATTCATTTAAACAGATTTCCGTATGTATACAGGTTTATTTCATTCTCACTCAGGGTTGCGCTACATCGTTGTTGTGTTGTTGCTGTTAGTAGTTGTACGCAGTGCAGCAGGTTTTTTTGGTAAAAAAAGTTTTACCAAGGCAGATGATAAACTTAGTCTTTTTTTATTCATTAGCACACACATTCAGTTATTACTAGGTATTGTTTTATACTTTGTTAGTCCGTGGGTTAAGTGGGGTGCCGATACTATGAAGGTAGCCGAAACCCGCTACTGGACTGTTGAACATTTGCTAGGTATGTTGATTGCTGTTGGTTTAATTACCGTGGCCAGAATTTCTTCTAAGAAACTACCAGACGATGTATCGAAGCACCGCAGGATGTTTATCTTTAACCTGGCTGCTTTGTTGATTATTGTTTTGACCATTATGCAAAGCGGAAGACCGATATTTATAGTCTTTTAGTTGAGCGTTATGTTCGCTTAAAATCCCTCACACATGCTACAGTATTTTACATTTTTCTTACTTACTTTTGTTTGTACGCTTACTGCGAGCGCGCAATTTGCACCGCGTTACGAGTTGGTAAAATTAAACAAAGAAGTTAATACGCATTACCACGAGGCAGCACCGGTAATTTCGCAGGATGGTAAGAAGCTGTATTTCTTTGTGCACAACCATCCGGAGAATAATTATGGTAAAGAAGGAAGTGATGATATTTGGGTTTCGACTTTAAACGAAAAAGGAGAATGGGGCGCGGCACAACATGTAGGCGCACCTTTTAATATACACAGAAGCAACCAGGTGTTTACTACTTTACCGGATGGTTCTATTTTTATTAAAGGCGGCAGAAAGAAAGACACAAAGGGGTTTTCTCTTGTTTCGGCAAGTGGCGCATTAAGCGAAATAGAAATTCCGGGATTTTTAGAAATGAATAAGGGAAGGTTTTATGGTGCGTCTATGTCTTCGGATATGAACCACATCGTTCTTTTCTTTAGTGAAATTCCTACCAGCACACGCAGCAGTTTGTACATCAGCAACAAAACAGATAATGGCACGTGGACTAAGCCTGTTAAACTAAACATATCTGTAAAAGATGATGATTGCGGACCGTTTATCGGGATGGATAACCAGACTTTGTATTTCGCTAGCGATAGAAATTTACCTGGCAAGAGAGGTAAACTGGATATTTATAAAACAACACGATTAGATGACTCGTGGCAGAAGTGGTCGCAACCCGAAAACATGGGGCCATCTATTAACACAGCTGCAGAAGAATTATACTTTTGCATGGATACCCAAAATAATGTTTTTACCAGCAGGGCCAATTCAACCATTGATGGTGGCAATTTAGATTTGTTTAAACTTATTCCTAAAAATGTAAAGGTAACGTTGCAAGTAAATGTATTGAATAAAAAAACGAGTTCGCCCATTCTGGCAACAGTTCAATTAGAACAAGATGGTAAAGCTGAAACCTTTACAACTAAAGCCGATGGTAAGTTTAGCAAGCGCATAAACGAACTTGCGATGTATATGTTGGCTACTAGCGCGGATGGATTTATTAGCGATAACCAAGACATTATTGTTCCTGCACCGCAGCGCGATACAACGTTGGTTATTGATGTTTACTTACAACCTATTGCTAAAAAGTTAATGGTGATGGGCACTGTGTTGAATAAGAAAACCGAAGAAACAATTCCACAGGCCAAAGTAGTGTTGAGTGTTAAAGGAAAAAAGAATAGCCAAGTTAATCTTTCAGTAAGTGAAGGAAAGTTCGAGCAAGAGTTAAAAGAATTAAGTTGGTATTACCTAACAGGAAGTGCCGAAGGATTTTTATCGGCTACGGATTCTGTATATGTAGATGATGAAGAGAATACACCTTTCATTAAAAATATTTACTTAGAACCGATTGAAGTTGGTTTAACTGTTCGGTTAAAAAATATTTATTTCGATTTCGATAGAACGACCTTAAAAAAAGAATCTTATCCGGAGTTGAACAAAGTTGTTGATTTCTTAAAACAAAACCCTTCGGTAGAAATAGAAATTGCAGGCCACACCGATAACAAAGGCTCGGATGAGTATAACTTAAACCTATCGCAAGGCAGATCGCAATCTGTGGTTGATTACATTGTTTCGCAAGGAATAGATCGTGGCAGGTTAACTGCGCAAGGATATGGAGAAGGCAAGCCTATTGAGAGTAATGATACAGACGAAGGTAGGGCTAATAACCGCAGGGTTGAGTTTACGGTGTTGAAGAAGTAAGTAACGAAGATTTATACGTTGCCGTCAAAAAATTTTTTGAAGTCGGCAACTTTTTCTCTGCTCACGATGATCTCGTCTGTCCATTGAATGTGTGTTTTAATTTTCAAACGGCTGTTGCTGTGCACATTCACTTCCTGTATGGCATTGATGTTAAGTAAATAACTTCTGTTGATTCTAAAAAATATAGTAGGGTCAACAAGTTCTTCTAACTGTTCTACCGTATAATCTACTATGAACTTTCGTGCTTCATTATTAACGAGATAAACATCTCGTCCATCAGCATAAAACAAAGCAATTTCATCTGAGGTAATAGATTTAATGCGATCGCCAACCTTTACCATGAATCTGTTTTTAAATTCTTTGGTAGAGTGGCTTAGCGTTTCTTTTAGTTTTGTTTGTAAGGCAGTATCTGTTTGAAATTGCTGCGCAATGGATTCCAGTTTTTTCAAACTTGTTTCAAGATCTGCGTACGTGATGGGTTTAAGTAAATAATCTAATGCTTTAGCTTTAAAAGCTTGCAGTGCAAAATCATTATAAGCAGTAACGAAAATGATAGGTTTTACAATCTTTACTTTTTCTATTATTTCAAAACTTTGTCTGTCGTGCAGTTGAATATCTATGAAGATAACGTCAGCCAAGTCTTGGTTTTCCTCGAGCCATTCGATTGCAGCAGGAACGGTATTGAGCACAGCCAGGATTTTAACATCGCTGTTATACCGAAGCAAATACCTTTGCAGTTTTTCTACTGCGGGGTTTTCGTCTTCGATTATCACCATGTTCTTAAACATCATGCTTTGCTTATTTAATCTTGTGCTACTTGTAGGGCCGGCAATTTAATGAATTGTTCATTACCGGCTTTTACTTGTACAAATGGTTTATCGCTAAAAAACGAATAGGCTCTTTGCAATCTGTTATAAGCTTCGAGGCTTTCTTTGTGTTTTAATAAACGTTCGTTTAACGTATGTTCGAAAATCAGATAGGCATCTTCTTCATCGTAATACAATTTAAAATGCAAAGGCTTTTGTTGGGTTATCAATGTGTTTCTTACTACCTGATCGATGATAACCAACAACGAACCCGGAATAATTAAGATACCTTCGGGTATGTTTGCATCCAGTTGTAAATGGATATGCTTGCTATATTTTTCTTTTACTAGTGTTAGTAAACTACCCGAAACATGTACCTCTTCGTGCAGGTTTGTTAATTCTTTATGTTTGTGTAATAAACCATAGCGATAAATGGCTGCCAGGTGGTCTATTTGTTCTTCAGCAAACTCGGGGTTGTGGTAAACGTTAGCGATTATGTTTTCTAAACTTTCGTAGAGTAAGTCGGGGTTAATCTCTGCTTTGAATGAGATAAAATCGGCTTCGATTTTCTTTCGTAATGTTTCTTCATACTCTAATTGTCGTGCGTTTTCGCGAATAAGCAATGTATTACTTATAAACAAAACGAGATAAAGAATATTTGCAATGGCATACAATAATAAAAAACGCTGAAGTTCTACTTGCGCAATGGAGTAGCCGATACCATATTTAAAATATAAGCTAATGGCTACTCCTACTAAAATCCATGCACTAAATAAGGCTACAACGCTAACTCCTACTATTTTTTTTAAGGTGATATCATTGAGCTTTCGTTTTAACTTAAAAAGAGAAAAAATAAACTGGATGCATTCGAAAGAAATATATGTAAGGCCAATGCAAACATACAATTCCTGATTCTGAAACAGGGCTTGTAATTCGGATAAAGAATTATTGATGAATAACAATAACACATATACCATGAAACCGAAAACAAATCCGGAGAGCAATCTGAAGCCTATTGAAAAAATAAGGTTACGCTTCATGGAATTGAGTATCGTTTTTAAAAGTACTTGCGTTTTCGAGCAAAGGAAGCAACACTATAAATTCTTTATCTTGACTAATGGTTACTTTCTTGTTTGTAAAGAAACTATATCGTTGTTGTATATTCTGCAAACCGATTTGTAAGCTTTCTTCTTTGGTGGTTTTAGCTTGTATTACATTGCTCACTTCAATGTATTGTTTATTCGATTTTACTTGAATGGATAACGGTTGTTCTACAGACATATCGTTATGCTTAATGGCATTCTCGATAAGCAATTGAATGGTAAGCGGTGGAATGGCTTTTTCGTACCAATCTTGAGGCAGGGTTATGTCTAACGAGATTTGGTTTTCGTAACGGGCTTGCAATAAAAAGAAATAGGCTTTCACAAAATTGAGTTCTTCTTTTAGCGACACCAGTTTTTGCTTTTCCCAACCTAACACATATTGAAAGGTATCGGTCATGCGCCTGATAAACTTTTCGGCCACGTGCGGATTTTTATAAATAAGAGATGAAATGGTGTTTAAGCAATTAAAAAGGTAGTGCGGACTAATTTGATTTTTTAAGGACTGAAACTGCAAAGCAAGTTGCATTCTCTCTGATTTTACTTTTTCTATTTGCAAAACTGAAAAATAGAAGTAAGCATATATTGCTCCGTAGGTAATCTGATACACAATACCGAACATAAACACGATTACCAGTAATTTTGGTAGTTCTTCTTCAGTGTTAATTAAATTATAGTGTGTTGCCGGGTAAACAATAAAGGTGCAAAGCAGAAGAATTACGGATATCCCGGACGTTAAGCGAAGTAAAAAATATTTTCTCCAAGTAAGCAACTTGTTAAGAATTGTATCAAGAAAAAACTGAATATAGGTTAAGGATATACCGACTATGATTGAAATAAATATTTTTGCGGGATTATTGAGAACTGTTTTTAATTCTCCTTCATGTGTAAAATGCCAATAGGTATAAAATAAAAGTGAGGCCAAGGTTCCGACAACCATTGGCCAGGTATATTTATTAAACTTAAATTTTTTTGCCATCATCAAGCTAATAAAAATACGATAATTTATGTGAATTGATTAATCAATGGCGCGCATTACTCTACCGTAATATGTTTCAGAAGAAATTTCTTTTGCTGTTTTTCTATATTGTTCTTTCGTTGTTTCGTTACCTGTTCTTACTTTAGGTGCAGCTTTTACCAATACGGTGGTAAGGTAATGGTCTGATGCTATTTTACTGGTAGCTTGTAAGATACTTTGCAGTTGCTCGGAGCTTAAATCGGTTTTATCTACTGCAGTAACCAACACATTGCTTAGGTAGTAATCGCTGCTGATGGCAGATGTATTATCCATTAAAAACTGAAAGCTTTCGCTATTCAAATTTTGACTCTTAACCAATTGAACAAAAACGTTAGCTAGATAGTAATCTGAACCAATTGTACTTGCTTGTTTGATGATGCTTTTTAAATCGTCTGTTGATAATCTTTGGTTAGCCAGATTTTGAATAACCGATGCTTTGTAGTAATCGGAACCTATTTCATTTACAGATTCTATTACTTTCTGATAACTGCTTTTAGAAAGTTGTTTGTTTAATAGTTTATTTAATACTTGCGCCAAGTAATAATCAGAACCGATTGACTTTGCACTTAGTGCAATTTGCTCTATCAGCTCGTCTGTTAAGGTTTTATTTAACGCAGCGTTTAACACATCGCTTAGGTAATAGTCGGAATTAATTTGTGTAGACGATGCTACTATCGACTTTAAAGAATTTTCAGTGAGTTGGGAGCTCCTTAACGCTTTCTTTAAAACACTGGCTTTATAATAATCTGAGGTGATTTCGTTGGCAGCTATTGATACCGCATGCGTTGCTTCGGGTGTAAGTAAAAACTTATCTATATTTTTTTCGATAAAACTTGCCAGGTAATAATCTGAGTTGATGCTTTTGCTAACGCTTTGCACAATGCCGGGGTACTCTTTGGGTTGCACGGGTTGCTTTATGAGTAAAGAAGCATAGTGATGTTTTACATAATCGCTTTCGAGATCATCTATTTCTTGCAGTACAGCTGCTGTACCGCCTTTTCTGTAGAATCTGTTTACTCTACTTGTGGCGCCTATGGTAGAAGATCTTACTAATTCCGGTAGAATTTCGGCCAACCATTTTCTTCCTTCGGGTTCGTAGGGTTGCTTGCTTCTGCCTTCGTAATATTCTCTTTTTAAGGAATTGCCTTGTGAGGTGATGATGATACGCCTTCTGTTTCCAAATACGGTTTTCTCAATTTCAAGGTATCCATCAGAAGACATGCCTATGATATCGCGGTCATCGTCTGACACTTCAATTTCTCCTTTTACTTCAACCTGAAAATTTTGAAGTGGACCAAATGAATTTTGATAGACAATTCTTTTGTTATTAAAACTGATTACTTGTTTACCTCCATCCTGAGCCTGCACGTATACGTTTACTAAAACCAACACTATGCTTAACCCTATTATCTGAAACCTTTTCATAACGATTGTTTTTTTCATTACAACGGTAAAGATTAACGTTTGGTAATCAGTATAAAAATGATCTGTATTGAATTGTAATTCTAGTGTATTGAATTGCAAAAAAAAGCCCGCTTAGCGGGCTTTATGATTTATTCTGATTTTAAACTCTCAACCGGATTAACCTTTGCTGCTTTAACTGCCTGAAAAGATAAAGTAGTAAAAGCAATTACTAAAGAAGCTACCAGCGTAAGCACATACGCAAACCAAGGGGTATCAATTTTATACTCAAAATCTTGCAGAATATACTCTGAAACATACCAGGCTACCGGGCTTGCCAACACAAATGAGATGAACACTAACACTAAAAAGTCGTTAGCGAGTAAAAGCACGATTTGGCTTACACTTGCCCCTAGCGTTTTTCTGATGCCAATTTCTTTTGTTCTTTGAATAGCAGCTAAAGAAATTAAGCCGAATAAACCTAAACATGAAATAACAATAGAAAGTACAACTGCCGCAGTGGCTAGTTTAGTCATCTGTCTTTCTCTTTTATAAAAGTTCTCGATGTTTTCGTCTACGAATTGATATTCGAAAGGGTAATCGAGATACACTTTTTTCCAGGCGCTTTCCATCTTTTTTATGTTTTCATCCAACGCCAGATTGTCGTTGTTATACTCTAATTTTACGGATAGCTTCGTAAAATTAGATTTTTCGTAAGCCATGTAAACAGGCGATACTTTTGTTTTAAGAGATGCTATATTAAAATTTTTAACAACACCCACGATAGGTATAGAGTTGTCGTTTACATTTACAAACTTACCTATAGCCTCGTTTATCTCTAACCCAAATTCTTTTGCAAGTTCTTCGTTTATCACAATTTCTGTAAGTGTATCCGCAGGATTTGCATACCGGCCAGCAAGCAACTGAATGTTATATAAATCGATGTAGTTTTCATCACCGAATTTTCTAAATGCATTTACTTCGATTTCTTCCTTGTTTTTATTCTTAAACTTTAGTGTGTTGCTGGTAAAGCTACTTTCGGCTGGTGCTGCATTGTTTAAACTTAGTTTTTTTATGGCCGCAATTTTCTCTATTTCATTCTTAAAGGTTTGTACTTTATGTATGGGTTCATCGTAAGGTGTATAAATATGAATTACAGATTCAGGATTAAAGCCCATGTCTTTATTCAGCACAAAATCAATTTGTGCTACTAATACTAACGTGCCTATAATTAAAACCTGAGCAAAGCCAAATTGAAACGTAATCAGCACTTTGCGCATATACTGCGTACGCGAATTGGTTTTGTCTATTGCGCTTAAATTTTTGAGTGCAGAAGCAGGCTTGAAGTCCGTCATGATAAATGCCGGATAGGCTCCTGCTAGTATACCGATAAATAAAATAAGTGCAGCAAGAATTAACCAAAGGGCAGGGTTAGTAAATTGAATAGTTAAACCCGATGGAAGAAAATCTTTAAACAACACAAAACTTATTTCTGCTAAGGGTATAGCAATAATGGCACTTATGCTGGTTAGCAATACCGATTGAAACAAGAAATGAAATACCAATTGCCAACGCGAACTCCCTAACACTTTACGAATTCCAATTTCTTTTGCACGTTTTACAGACTGAGCTGTTTCTAAGTTGATGAAGTTAATGGCAGCCAGCAGTAATATAAGAAAAGCTACACCACACAAAATGTAGAGAGAAGGTTTATGAGCCGTTGAGTTGATATGATCAAAAATTCCTAAATCACCATTAAAATGAATATCTGCCAAGGGTTGCTCTTTGTAAGAAACCATCCAACCTTTATCGGTATTTACTTCGTTGAAGCGTTTGTTGGCCGCATCAATTATAGTTTGCAGATGTACTAAATTTTTATTCTCATCTACCTTAACCATTAAAATTTCGCCACTGCTTGTACTTTGCCAATCATTTCTTTGGTAATTTTCTTTAAATTCTTTTTGTGCCATACTGGCCGCAGACAAATAACAGGCAAAATCAAAATCAGAATTTTGCTGTTCGTTTGCTACAATTCCTGCTACTGAAAAAAGTACAGAATCATTTACGATAAATTCTTTGTTGAGGTATTGCTCAGGAGATAACGCACCAAACAAAATTTGTGAAGCCTTTTCTGTTAAAACTGCTTTATACGGATTGTTTAAATCCGCCATGTTACCAGCTAACCATTTCTTTGGAAACACCTGAAAGAAATTACTATCTGCAAAAGTGATTCCGTTATCTAACTTAAAATTTTCTGCTTGCTTACCCGGAGCTAACTTTACCTGCGTTCCGTATGTGTGTAATTCTACAACTTTACCATGCTGGGTAAAATTCTCCTGAAAAAACTGATGAACTCCATTGGCAACCCCTCTGTTGGTTCCTTTAAAAGCTCCATTAAACTCGGTATAAATTCGATATACGCTATCACGGTTAGGTATATGCTTATCAAAGCTAAATTCGTGATGTACCAATAAAAATATAACCAAACAGGTACTTATTCCTATCGATAAGCCGGTTATGTTAATTAGCGTATGTGTTTTATTCTTGTTTAAAACACGCAACAAAAATGTAAGATAACTCTTAATCATACCATGAAATTTAAATTACTCGCTTCTTAAACTTTTAGATGGGTTTGCTGTAGCTGCTTTAAAGGCCTGTATGCTTACAATGAGCAAAGCAAAAAGTAAAGCAATTCCACCAGCTAGTAGTAACGACCACCAGGGAAACTCAATTCTATACGGATATCTTTCTAAGAAAGAGTTTAAGGTATACCAGGCCACAGGAGATGAAACCAACATGGCTATAATTACTAACCACGAAAATTCTTTGGATATTAAACTCACTAACCCTGTTACAGAAGCACCTAATACTTTTCTTATCCCTATTTCTTTGGTTCTCTGCTCTGCAGTGAAAGATGCCAAACCGAATAATCCTAACCCGGTAATAATAATGGCCAACAAAGCAAACAATTTAGAAAGCGTGCTGATTAAATTAATGGTAGCAAATTTTTTAGCGAACTGTTCATCTACAAAAGTGTATTCAAACGGATAAGCAGGATTAAATTTTTTAAACACACTTTCAACTTTTGCTATTGCTCCGGGTAAATCGGCAGTAGGTTCGAGCCTTACTGTAACAGCACTGGCCCAATCGGGTATGTAGGTTACGAATAAAGGCGAAGCTTGTCTGTAGGGCGAACCCATCGTTACGTTATCAATTATTCCAACAATTGTTGCGCGGTTTTCTTCTCCCCAAAAAGAAACCTTTGTACCTACAGTTTCTTTTAAGCCCATTACCTCTGCTGCTGCTTTGTTAATTAAAATTGATGCTGTATCACGGTCGTCTATAAAATCTCTTCCTTCCAGTATTTTAATGCCCATTGTTTTGGTGTAATCTAATTCTGTTGCAATAGTAATAAACAGTACTTTTTGCTCTTCTGGTTTGCCCGGCCATTCTAAAAAATTATTTGAGTATACTTCTGTTATCGGGCTATTCGATTTTGTAATAGATGAAACTGCACCTGTTGCTACTAACTCTTGCCGTATCGCTTTAAAACTTTGTGCTATTTCTGTTGTATAGGGTATAGTTATTAAATTTTCTTGGTTGTAGCCTAAATCTCTAGCCTTTACAAAAGCTATTTGTTCTGTTATAACGATGGTGCCTATTATTAAAAGTGTAGAAAAGAAAAACTGAAGAATAACTAAAATCTTTCTTGGCGTAGCTACGCTTTTTCCTTGTTGAATTTTCCCTTTTAAAACTTTAACAGGATTAAAACTAGACAGATACAAAGCAGGATAGCTGCCCGCAAAAACACCGGTTATCAGAATGATGGCAATAGCGCCTAACCAAAAGTTTGCACTCGAAAAATCGAGGCCAAGTTGTTTTTGTGTGAGATCGTTATAAAATGGAAGTGCTGCTTCCACTATAATAATGGAAATAATAAATGCGATTGTTGTTATTAAAATAGATTCGCCTAAAAATTGAAATACTAAATCTCTTCTTTTCGAGCCCACACTTTTTCGTACACCAACTTCTCTTGCGCGTCTTTCGCTTCTGGCTGTAGCCAAATTCATAAAGTTGATGCAGGCTATAACTAAAACAAAAATGGCGATTATGCTAAACCCTTTTACATAATCTATCATACCTCCGCTTATTTTACCATTTTCGAAGTTTGAGTATAAACGCCACTTATCTAAAGGATGTAAGAAAAATTCGCGAGGTACATCTGTTTGTCCGTTTTTAATTAATAAATCTTTTATTGCTGCATCTACATCTTCTTTCTTTACTTCGGGTTGTAACTCTACATAAACTTGAAAAGAATAATTGCCCCAATTGTTTATAGAATTGCGCATCCAATCCTGGCTTTCCAGTTGTTTAATGGGAATGAGAACTTCGAAATCAAATGAAGAATTTTTCGGAAAATCTTTCATTACTCCCGTTACTTTTAACTCAGAACTATTGTCCACCTTTATCAATTGATTAATCGGATCTTTATCTCCAAAAAATGTTTTTGCGGTTGATTCACTAATTACTATAGAGTTTGGATCTTTTAATACTTGGGCTGGATCTCCTTTTAAAAGCTCGAACTTAAACATGGTAAGAAACTCCTCACTGGCATAAAAGCTAAACTTGTTAGCGCGCGTTTCCCCTACTGCTAGTAAACTTTCTCCACCCCAATTAGCAATGGCTGTGTTTTTTATTCTGCTATCTGTTGTTTTTAACGCGCCATAGGTTGGGTACGGAACAGAGTTAAATGTATTTACTTTACCATCGTAGGTAGCGTTTATCCATACCTGACTTAATCGGTCAGCATTTTCATGAAAGGCATCGTACGAAGTTTCATCTGCTACCCAAAGTAAAATTAAAATACTACTGGCAATTCCAACTGCTAAGCCGAAAATATTGATGAACGAGTAAACTGAATTGCGTTGAATGTTTCGCAATGCGATGAGCAAATAATTTCTTATCATATAAAAGAGAGGTTATTCATTTTTTAACGTTTCTGAAGGATTGATGATTGCTGCTTTTAAAGATTCAATACTTACTGTAAGCACAGTTATTGTTAGCGTTACCAAACCGGCATATAAAAATATAGGTACACTAATGTTTGTGTGATAAGCAAAAGTGTTTAACCATTCATCTGCCAAATACCAAGCCAAAGGAAAAGATACCGCCATCGCTCTCAGAATAAGTTTTACATATTCTCTCGACATCAGCCGTACTACAGACTGCACACTAGCTCCTAAAACTTTTCGTATTCCAATTTCCTTAAACCTTCTTTCTGTCATGTACAACGACAAACCGTATAAACCTAAGCAACAAATAAACAAGGCAATACCTGCAAATAAGTTAATAATCGAAGCTGTTTTTTTATCCTGATGATATTGTTGGTTTAAATCGTCTTGTAAAAATGTATAACTGAAAGGAGTATCTTTCACTATATTTTTCCAGACTTTTTCCATTGATGCAATTCCACTTTCTATTTCCTTTCCATCTACTTGTGCCACCAACACACTTAAAGAGTTTGGATCTTCTGCTAACTCAAATGCAATCGGATCTATTTTTTCTTTAGGCGATACCTGATGGTAATTTTGCATTACACCAATAATAGTAAAAGTAAATTTTTCTCCTTGCCAATCGAAAAAGATTTGCTGCCCGATAGCATCTTCGTTGGTAAAGCCAAAACTCTTAGCTGACGATTCGTTTACAATTATATTGCTCTTCTCCATTTCAAGATTATCAGAAAAGTATCTACCTGATAGTAATTTTATATCCATTTGCTGCATGTAATTTACATCGATACGGTTTCTTCTGTGTAGAATTGAGTTGTCTGTATTGCTTCCACTTTTATAAAAACCCATGTCGGTCCATATTCTGCTGCCGGGTGCATAATCTGTAGCGCTAACCTGAACGATAGCCTTATTCTCTTTTAATGCTTTACTTAAATTGCTAAACTGACTTTGTGCTTCGGGTGTTCGCAGAGGTACAATAATTTGTTCATTTGCATTAAAGCCCAATGATTTATTTTGCATAAAAGTGATTTGTTTATTGATAACAAATACACCAATCACCAATACAATAGCTATCGCAAATTGGGATACTACTAATCCTTGTCTAAGTATACCCGAACCGTTATTGATAATATTTTTGCTTTTTAAGATTTTAACAGGTTGTAACGATGCCATATATAAAGCAGGATAAGCTCCAGCTAAAACACTAATTAAAATGATTAATCCGAGCATAGTGCTAAGTAGAATTCTCCAATCACTTTGTAAAATTGTTAGATTTTTATCTGTTAGATAGTTGAAAAGCGGTAAGGCAAGTTGGGTAAGCGTTAAACCAATAATGCAAGCGAAACTTACCAGTAGAAAAGATTCTCCAATAAGTTGTTTAACTAAATTGCGTTTATTCGCACCAATTACTTTTCTTATCCCAATTTCGGTAGCGCGTTTAGAGGCTTTGGCTGTGGCCAGGTTCATAAAGTTTACGCACGCAATTAGCATCACAAATCCAGCAATAATCATCATTATGTATATGTATTGCATACGGGGTGTTTGTCTGATATCACTTTTCAGATATATGTCGGCTACAGGTTCTAACGAAAATTTCTTGTATAAACCTAAAGCTTGCATATCGGCAGCACCATATTTTTGCAATACTGCGTTCATCTTATCTTCAACTGCTTTTTTGTAGTGTTCTTTTGTTAGCCTTACATAAGCTGGAATAAAATTTTGTCCGGCCCATTCTTCGCTCATGCGTGGATCTCGCGTAACAAAAGTTCCCCAACCATCGCTTGCTATCGATGTAAAGAAATTGGCTTGCAAATGCGATTGATCTTGTTGCTGAAATACAGCGGTAATCTGGTAATCTACAAAGCCTTGCCCTTGCGATACTGCTATTACTTTGCCTAAAGCATTTCCGTTGTTAAACAATTTTTCTGCTAAAACAGTAGAAATAACAATTGTATTGGGGCGGTTTAAGGCGTTGGTAGCAGAACCTTCGGTAAACGTGTATGTGAATATATCGAAGATGGATGAATCTGCTATTTGTCCGTTTTTCTCGTAAAATATTTTGTCTTCATATTTAATTAAGTTAAGATCTACTCCGGGAGGATTAAAAACCCTGGCGGCTACTTCTATCTCAGGAATTTCGCTTCGCATGGTTTGGGCTACCGGTGGAGATGTTGTACCTGAAGAAACAAAATCTCCTTCTCTATCAAAATGAGTAACGATTCTATATAAGTTTTCGAGGTCCTTATGTTGTTTATCGTATTGCCACTCGTCTTGTATGTAAAGTGCGAGCAACAAACAACAAGCAATGCCTATGGCTAAACCTATCAAGTTCAGCGTAGCATAAAGTTTATTCCGCTTAATGGTTCTTAATGCAATGAGTAGATAATTAATTAGCATGGCGCTAGGTTTTGCCATTCTTTACCAAGTTCAGTGCCATTTGATTTTCTTGCAATAATTTGAAATTTCGCACTTTTTGTGCGGATCAGTAGAATGAAAATGAACGTGGGCGTCCGTTATCGGTCGGTATTAATCAACAAAAAACCCGACTGATGTCGGGTTTTTATCTAGCTTTTTTTGTTACCAAACGCTGCGTAGCGTTGTTCTTTCTCGCGTTCCAAATCTTCTTTCTCACGCTTTATTTTTGCTTTGGCCTGTGGCCCAACTGAAATAGGGGCTTTCTCTGTTTCTACATTGGCTGCTTCTAAACCATATAGCTCAGCGGTGCCTAAACTAAATTGTTTTATTAATCTGTAGCCTTGAATAATGATGCGATCGAAGTTCGAAATTTCGCTATCGCTCGATGCCCACGAATTTAAGATGATGAATTTAAAATCGGCCGACATGCTGTGTTTGTGTAAGGATGGATACGGACTGATGATATCTACCTCCCCACATTCAGCCATTTCGTGTACAATTTTATTGAATAATAAATTAATGCGGTGTGGTGTTTTAAATCCTAATTTCATCCGCACAAAGAAACAACGTTTAGGAATAATGGTGTCTACAGAGTATTTGCTGGTGTATGGGCTATCAACAGTATCAACATGTAAAAACCAATACACATCGGCTCGTTTTGGTCGCTTTCTAAAAATAGAATAAATTATATTAGAATCTATGTAACGCTTACTATCGGCAACGGCCAGATATACTAAGTTGGTTGCTTCTTTTGAAATGGTGTTATCGTTTTGAACATCGTTGATTAAATCAACATACTGATTAAGGTTTACAAACTCTGTGTGCCTATCACGCAGTTTTCTGGCTCGTACCAAAACAAACATCATTAAAAAGAAGCATGTTGCAATTAAGAAAGAGAACCAACCACCGTGGCTAAATTTACTTAGGTTAGATATAAGGAAAGACCCCTCTATAGCAAAGAAGATTATTGCAATACCAATGGCACGATAGGTAGATTTCCGCGAAAGCGAAAAATAATAAACCAGTAATGAGGTTGTCATCAACATATCGAAGGTGATGGCCAAACCGTATGCACCTTCCATAGCAGTAGATTCTCTAAAGATTAAAACAACGGCAATACAACCAAACATTAAAATCCAATTGATAGCAGGTATATAAATCTGACCTTTTACTTCGCTTGGGTAACGCAGGCGCGTGGCTGGCCAAAGTTT
Source organism: Flammeovirgaceae bacterium (assembly GCA_021298355.1). Lineage (GTDB taxonomy): Bacteria > Bacteroidota > Bacteroidia > Cytophagales > Cyclobacteriaceae > Chryseotalea. The sequence goes on along the minus strand of JAJTEH010000018.1, from coordinate 26,968 downwards.
AAGTTTCATGGCCTCGTTAACCAAGGTAAACGTGCCAGAAATCAAAGCCTGGCTGGCAATAACGGCTGCACAGGTAGCGATGATAATGGCAAAAATTAACAATGGCTCAGGTACAATTGCATAAAATGGAATGATGGTGCCTAATCTGCTGTCTACTTGCGTAGTTAACCAGGCAGCTTGCCCAAAGTAATTTAACAGCAATGCAACTTTTACAAATACCCATCCTACACGAATGTTAGATTTACCACAATGACCTAAGTCGCTGTACAAAGCTTCTGCTCCTGTTGTACATAAAAATACGGCACCTAAAATCCAAAATCCTCCGGGATAATTCATTAAAAGATTATAGGCATAATAAGGATTGATGGCTTTTAATACTTCCGGATTTTTTACAAGTTGTAACAAACCCATTGCACCAATAAAGGAAAACCAGATGAGCATAATAGGCCCAAAGGTTTTACCAACAACCGATGTTCCGAATTGCTGAAAAATAAAAATTGCGATGATGATACCGATAACAATCGGAACAGTAGGAATATCTTCATTTAATATTTTTAAACCCTCTACTGCGGATGATACAGAAATGGCAGGTGTAATAAATCCATCCGAAATCAACGTTGCACATCCGATTATGGCAGGAAAAATTACCCAACTGGCTTTGTATCTTCTTACCAATGCATACAAAGCAAAAATTCCGCCTTCACCTTTGTTATCGGCATTAAGCGCGAGGTAAACATATTTTATAGTTGTAATGAGGGTGAGTGTCCAGAAAACCAAAGACAAACCTCCGAATATCAATTCTTCTGAAATGTCTTTGTTGTGCAAAATGGCTTTGAACACATAGAGCGGAGATGTTCCAATGTCTCCATAAATAATTCCAAGCGAAACTAATACACCAGCCGCAGAGAGTTTTTGAATTTTTGAATGACCGTTTTCCATTTATGATACTCCGTCTTTCGGACGGGCGATGATAACGCGATTGCTCTTGTCGTACGTAAGGTAGCTGCTCACCCAGTTGATTAAAACCATCACCCGGTTGCGTGCGCCTACCAGCGACATTAAGTGTACGAACATCCAGATTAACCAGGCCAATGTTCCCTGCGTTTTCAATCGCACAGGTAGTTTTAAATCTACAACTGCCTTGTTTCTTCCTATGGTAGCCATGCTACCTTGGTCGGTATATTTGAATGGTACTAATTTCTTTTTGGCAATAATACGCTGAATATTTTTGGCTACTAATTTTCCTTGCTGCATAGCAGGTGGTGCAACTTGCGGATGCCCATTCGGAAAGTTTTTGTCTACCCCTTCCATTATGGCTGCATCGCCAATGGCAAAAATATTATCGTATCCTTTTACTCTGTTAAATTCATCTACCTTCATTCTTCCACTCCTGCCAATTACTTCTGCATTTAATCCGGCAATGGGTTTTACTGTAACACCGGCAGCCCATACTAATGTGCGCGAAATAAGTTTTGTTCCGTTGTTAAAAAGTACTTCGTGTCCATCGTACGATTTTACAGCAGTGTTGAGATGAACCTTTACGCCCATCTCCTGTAAATATTGCAAGGCTTTGTTACCGGCCATGTCCGACATTCCATTCAATAATCTGCCAGTGGCTTCCACCAAATGTATATCCATGTGGCTGAATTCTAACTCCGGGTAATCGCGTGGTAAAACGTGCGATTTTAACTCGGCTAATGCTCCGGCCATTTCTACACCGGTAGGGCCACCACCCACAATCACAAAATCCATCAGTGCATTCATTAGCTCGGCATCGTCTGTTAACAAAGCGAGTTCGAAGTTCTGAATGATTTTATTTCTTAGTTTGATAGAATCGATGATGTTCTTTAACGGTGCAGCATGTTCTTCCACATCCTTCATGCCGTAATAATTGGTAGTAGCACCATTCGCTAAAACCAAATAATCATACTTTACACTACCGATGGATGTTTCAATCTGATTCTCTTCAGGTTTAATGGAAGTAACTTCACCTAAACGAAAGAAAAAATCTTTTTGATTACCAAATCTTCTCCGGAAAGGAAATACAATAGAACCCGTGTCTAAACCCGATGAAGCAACCTGATACAATAATGGTTGAAAACAATGGTGATTGTATTTATCGAATACAACAGTTTGAGCTTTAAAGCCCGCCATTCCCTTTGCAACTTCCAAACCTCCGAATCCTCCTCCGATAATAACAATCCGGGGTTTGCCCAGATCTGCAATACGCGTGCGCGTGGTAATTAATTTGGGCATCTTTATTTTTTTGTAAAAAAAACGTGGCAAAGTTAATCGGGTTTCGGCATTCCTAAAGAGAAAACAAAAGAAAGTTCTGCTATCGTTTTCGAAAAGCATTTTTTGCAATTAAATTTTAAATGGCAGAACAACAGAATAAACAAAGATTTTAACTTTGATACCAGTATTTAAAAGGATAAAACAATACCCATTGCAGTTGCAGCAACATAATGTTTGTTATTATCCGTTTTACCAATGCTTTTAAAAACTATCGAAATTATGACCAAACCTGTTGTATTGATCGGCCTAAGTGCCCTGCTGCTTTCCGCATGCGGAGGTGGCGAAAATGCCAAATTACAAACCCAGATAGACTCGCTCCGCACCGAACTGGAAACCAGCCAGCAGTTTGCCAGCACCTTGCAAGAAGTAGGCGTACTAATGGATTCTATTGATGCTAACCGCCAATTATTGCGTGTAAACATGGTTGAAGGCACCACCTACGATAATTATACCGATCGGATGAAGGATCTGAATAATTATGTGAAAGATACCGAAAGCAAAATTTCGCAATTAGAAAAAGCCCTTAAGAAATCTAAAAACACAGCCAACGGGTATGCTGCTACCATTAAAAAATTAAAGGCTGATTTAGAAAATAAATCGAAAGAGATTGCCGAGTTGCAATCTTTGGTAGATAAATACCGCAACGAAAACGAAAACCTAATCCAAACAATTGGTTTGCAAGACGCTGAAATTGCTGATAAAGAAGACCAAATCGCAGCTAAAAGACAAGAATTGGCTTTGCTGGAAGCTCGTATTCAGGAGATGATGATTCAATCTAAAATGACAGAAGCCGATGCTTACTTTGCTCGCGCTGCCGCTGTAGAAGAAGCAGCCAACAGAACCAAGTTAGCTCCTAAAAAGAAAAAAGAAACCTTTAAAGAAGCCATCGAGTTGTATAAAAAAGCACAATCGTTAGGGCACAACGGTGCAGCAGCCAAAATTGCTGAACTAGAGAAAAAGATTTAATCACCGAATTATTCTGCCAGAAACCCCGGAAATCCACCGGGGTTTCTTTTTTTCTAACTCAAACCAACAGGCGCATTTTCTTTATTTCAGTATCTTTACCCCTTATATGGCCTTCGATATTTTTATCACCATTTTTTTGGTGTTTCTAAACGGGTTCTTTGTTGCAGCAGAATTCGCCATTGTTAAGGTTCGTTCTTCTCAAATTGCATTACAAGCCGGCACAACTTCTAAAAGAGCAGCGCAAATTATAATCGATAACCTGGATGGTTTCTTGGCAGCTACACAATTAGGTATAACCTTGGCCAGTCTTGGCTTAGGTTGGGTGGGCGAAGATGTAGTTTCGCATCTGATCTTAAACCTGATGACTTCCCTCGGTTTTGAAATGGACCCTGCCACGGCTCACAAAATTGCTATGCCTATTGCCTTTGCCATACTTACCATTATGCACATTGTATTTGGCGAATTGGCTCCTAAAACTTTAGCCATCCGTTATCCTACCGCTACTACCCTTTCAGTTTCTATTCCGCTTCGTGTTTTCTATTTCATTTTCAAACCTTTTATTTCCGTACTCAATGGTTTCGCCAACCTAATTTTGAAATTGATGGGCATTAAACCTGTACACGAAAGTGAAGAAATACACTCCGAAGAAGAATTAAAATTGATTATCGCAGAAAGCGAAGAAGGCGGTGCCATAGAAAGCAGCGAAAGAGAGTTGATCCAAAATGTTTTCGATTTCGATAATAGAATTGTTAAACAAGTAATGGTGCCACGCTTTAAAATAAGTGGTATTCCGGTTACTACCAGTTTAGAAGAAACCTTACAAATTGTTTTGCGCGAAGGCTACTCGCGATATCCTGTTTATGATAAAAGTTTAGACGAAGTAGTAGGCGTTATTTTATCTAAAGATGTAGTTCGGCATTTTATAGAAAAAACCGGAAAAGGTTTAGGCGATATTATGCATAAAGCCTACTACGTTACCGAAAATAAAGCCATCGATCAATTATTACGCGAGTTTCAGAAGAAAAAAGCACAGATGGCCATTGTAGTGAGCGAATATGGCGGCACCATTGGTATTGTTACACTAGAAGATATTATCGAAGAATTAGTAGGAGAAATACAAGACGAACACGATCAGGAAGTACAAGTGGTAACGCGTGTTGGTAATACCTATTCTGTTATCGCTACCACACCACTTCACGATATAAATAAAGTACTAGATGTACCTTTTGCCGAGTCGGATGAATACGAAACACTGGCGGGTTTATTAATTCATCATAAACCATTCGATCTGAAAGAAGGAGAAGAAATTGAAGTCGACCAATACAAGGTAAAGATTATTAAAATGAACAGAACGTTGCCTGAGTTAGTAGAACTACGACCACTCACAACCAATAACCCATAACCTATGAAAGTTCTCCTTCAGTCGCCCTGCATCATCCACGAAGGTTCACCATTTCATAACAAAGAAAAAAATGTGCTTATCCAGAATGGAAAAATACTGGATATAGGAGATAAAAATTTTTCGGCCGATAGAGTTATTAAAGCGCAAGGTATGTTCTTAACCATCGGTTGGATGGACATTGGCGCAGTATCTGCCGACCCCGGACACGAATACCGAGAAGATGTAGATAGTTTAGCAAAAGCTGCAACAGCCGGAGGTTTTACAGAAGTTGCCGTGTTTCCTAACACGCATCCGGTTATCCAAAGTAAAAATGAAGTTGCCTACATAACCCAACGCAACGAAAACAGACTAACGCAATTGCATCCGCTGGCTGCTGTAACACTTAACACAAAAGGAGAAGATTTAACAGAGATGATAGACCTGCACACTGCAGGCGCAGTTGGTTTTACCGATGGCTTACAATCAATTTGGCATACAGATGTGTTTTATAAAACACTTCAATACTTACAACAGTTCGATGGTGTTTTAATCGATCATCCGCAAGATCCCTGGCTCAGTAAATTCGGGCAAATGCACGAAGGCATAAGCAGCACGCAACTAGGCATGAAAGGCATACCCCGATTGGCCGAAGAAATAATTTTACAACGCAACATCGAGTTATTGGCTTTTGCCGGAGGCAGATTGCATGTAAACAAATTATCGAGCGGCCGTTCGGCAGAATTAATCAAACAAGCAAAGAAAAAATTGAATATAAGTGCCGATGTTGCCAGCTATCAACTTTTATTAACAGACGAATTACTTTCAGACTTTGATACCAATTATAAAGTAAGTCCGCCTTTGCGCGAAGCAAGCGATATAGAAAGTTTGAAAAAAGCGTTGAGAGAAAAAACCATAGAAGTGATATGCAGCGGGCACCACGCGTTAGACGAAGAATGTAAAAACCTGGAATTCGATATGGCCGATGCAGGCATTATCGCGTTGCAAACCGTTGGCGCTAACTTAAGCACACTATCAGAAGATATTGATTGGCCTACTTTATTAGCAGCCGTAACAACCGGCCCCAGAAAAGTTTTAAAGGTAGATGTGCCAAGTATTGAACCTGAACAAAAAGCTAATCTTACTTTATTCGATCCTGAAAAAAAATGGATATTAAATGAGCGAAGTAGTTTTTCGAAAAGTAAAAACTCTCCGTGGTGGAATAAAGAGTTAACAGGTAAAGCAGTAGCCGTTTGGAACAACAACAAAAGCTGGTTCGATAAAGATGAGTATTAAATCTTTACTACTCCGTTTAGCACTACGCAACGGAAGCATTGCCGGTGCATTAGCCCTTACGATGATCATCGTTTTATACGTGGCCGATAAACATCCATTCTTAGTGCCAATGATTGCCGACTTCCGGATATTTTTATTCGGGTTGTTTATCTTTTTTACGTTAAAAGAATATCGCGATAAAACAGAAGGAAACATTTTGTATTTCTGGCAAGGTATGGTTGGAGCCTATCAGTTTATTGGTGTATTTTCATTGATAACAGCCATTGGTATCATTCTTTTCAGTTGGATAGAACCCAATTTTATAACACAATATATTATCTTGTTTTTAGAACAAGCCGAAGCAGGTAAAACAGAGGTAATTCAGCAAATGGGAAAAGAAAATTTTGAGCGTAATTTAGAAGCCATCCGCGCTACTAATGGCCCGGAAAGAGCTTTTGTTTATGTCATTCAAAACGTATGGATAGGCCTCTTCATCAGCATCATTATTTCCGTTATTTTAAGAAAACAACCTAAACAATAATCAGTATGGAAAACACGACCCAAACACCTCCCTCTTTATTTCAACACGCTTTAAAGCATGCAGCCATATTAGGCGTCATTAGCATTGTATTAACTTTAGCAGCCTACGCAATTGATTACACTTTATTGGTATCAATGAGTTTCGCTTTTCTTTCATTTGCAGTTTACCTCGGCTATGGTATCTATGCAGGAATCCAATACAGAAAAGAAAATGGCGGGTATTTAGCATTTGGAAAAGCTTTTCAACATGGATTTATCACTTTTGCAATTTCCGCATTAATATCTACCGTATTTGGTCTTTTCTTATATACAGTAATTGATTCAGAATTACCGGCTAAATTAACGGAAGCATCAATGGAAAATGCTGCTGCCATGATGGAGAAATTTGGCGCACCCGAAGATGCCATTGAAGAAGCGCTAGCAAAACAAAAAGAAGATACAGAAAAACGCTTTACACCCGTTGGTATGCTAACCGGTTATGTATTTACTTTAATAGGATGTGCTATCTTTGCATTGATTAGTGGTGCCGTTGCCAAGCGCAAGGAGCCAGAGATGCAATAATAGAATGACACAAACACAAATATCAGTTGTAGTTCCAGCTTTTAACGAAGAAGAATCTATACCCGAATTATGTTCTTGGATAAGCCGTGTGATGCAAACACACGGCTTTTCTTATGAAGTAATTTTCATAGACGATGGCAGTACCGATAACACTTGGCTGCAAATCGAAAAAGAAAATAAAAGTAATCCTGCCATTAAGGGAATAAAATTCAATCGCAATTTTGGAAAGTCTGCCGCTTTGCATACAGGTTTTAAACAAGCCATTGGCAAAGTAGTTATTACAATGGATGCCGATTTGCAAGACAGTCCGGATGAGATTCCTGATTTATTTAAAATGATTACCGAACAGAAATTTCATCTCGTATCAGGTTGGAAGAAAAAACGAAACGATCCCTTATCGAAAACTGTTCCTTCCAAGTTTTTCAATTGGGTAACGTCAAAAATATCAGGCATTAAACTTCACGATTTTAATTGTGGCTTAAAAGCGTACGATCAGATCGTAGTAAAAAACATTGCCGTATATGGCGAAATGCACCGTTACATTCCGGTAATTGCCAAGTGGGCGGGCTTTACACGCATAACCGAAAAAGTAGTAGAACACCGAGCCAGAAAATATGGCTACACTAAATTTGGTTTAGAAAGATTTGTAAACGGATTTCTAGATTTACTTTCCATCACATTCGTTTCGAAGTTCAGGCAAAAACCCATGCACTTTTTTGGTACATGGGGCACACTTTCTTTTTTGTTGGGCTTTGTATTAACAGCCATTCTCTTTTATAACAAATTTTACGACCTCTATATCTCGAACACACCCATAAAAAGAGACATAACAGAACAACCTATTTTTTACTTAGCCTTGGTTGCCGTTGTTATTGGTGTGCAATTATTTGTTACCGGATTTATGGCCGAGATGATGGCCACCCAAACCGCAGGCAAAAGAGAATATTTAGTAATTGATAAAGTAGGAATAGAAAATAAACATGAGCAATAAAACACGTTCGATTCTTAAAATTACAGCTATTGTTTTGGTGTTGTTAGCAGTAGTAATGCGTTTAGGATATGTAAGCATTCCGGCTTTACATCCGCATTTATTCTGGATGGTGGTAATTGCATTTGCTTTGTTATTGATTGGTTCGAAGTAACTTGGTTTTCTCCACCATCCTCAAAACCGATTGTTCATCCGTTAAATTTTTTACTTCATCCAAAGCAAACCATTTTACATCGTGCGATTCTTCGCTCACGACTATTTCTTGTTTATCAGTTGCTTGTACTAATATCCTGATGTCGTAGTGATCGTGTGCCGGCATATCCTTACGTTCAGGTATACGATGGATGTCTAAATCAAAAATGCTTTCAGCGAGAATTGAATAATGTTTAATTCCGGTTTCCTCTTCCGTTTCTTTTAAAGCAACCTGAATGATGTTTTCATCTCCATCTGCATGGCCACCGGGTTGCAACCATCTATTTAATTTTGCATGATGAACCAATAAAACCTTAGAGAAATCTTCATTGCAAATCCAGGCCGAGCCCGTAATGTGTCCTGGTAAATGTGTTCGTTGAAAAGCATTTTCGTTTTCTAATAAGGATAGAAATCTTTTACTGAACGCTGCCTCAACTTCATACTTACTTGTGTATATCGATAAAGCATGGATGAGTTCTTGCTTTGTGTTCATCCAACTATTGAATAACGATAGTAACTTTGTTTATTCTATTCGCTACCAAGGCTTCTATCTTTTCTCCACCACCGGCATTGTCTTTGTCTTCTTTCTGTACTTTTACAAAGTACGGAATAGCTTCAAGGTCTTTAAACTTAACAACACCTTTTGCATCGGTTACTCCACTTTGTATAGGGTTTACTTCTTTTTCGTAGTCTGTTTCAGTTTTAAATAATGTTACCGTGGCATTAGCTTCTGTGTTACCCAATTCGTTTCGAACGGTTATCACAACTTGTGTTTTAATGATCTGAAAGGCAAAAGAAACAATCGTAGCAAAAACTAAAAATGTAATTATAAATGACTTCTTCATACAATTAAAATTGAGTTATCTTACCAAAACAACGCCTCCGCGTTTTTCTAAAATTCCTAATTCGGGTTTAAAACTACTTCTGTATTTTACTACGTAGGTGTAGGTTCCTGCAGGTAGTAGTACTCCGTTTTTATTGGTACCATTCCAACGAAAATCTCTTTCATTGGTTTGGTAAATCATTTCGCCCCATCGGTTAAATATAAATACTTCAAAACCTTCATTGGCAACAAAGAAACTATATATAAAAAATGAACTATTCTCTGCCACGTTACTGGATGGCCTAAATGCAGTAGGCGCTACTATGCTGGGTTCGCATTCTAACAGTAATGTTGTCTCATCAGAGCTAGGACAACCAAAATTGTTGATCAACTCAACAGCATAAACACCTGGTTCTGTTGCAGTATATGTTTGTGTTGTAACATTTTCAGGATTTCCATTTTTAAACCAGTTGTATGAAGTAAACCCATTGCCTGCATTTAATAAAACTTCTTTTGTAGTAGGATCTGGATTAGCCGGATCGTTACAAATCAAATACTGATCATTCAGACTTCCCGGTGTAAGAGGCGAGCTAATTATCCGTATAGAATCTGCTGCTGTACACGTTCTTCTGCTAAACGAAAAAGTATAAACTCCGTTTCGTGTATCGTTGTACGTTAACAGATTGGCCCCGGTAATAGTGTTTCTGTTAAATAACCACTCAAATGCATCTGGAGTTTGCGATGGCGTGGCTGTTAAGGTAAACAAATTACCTTCGCATGGTGGCGTAGTTGTTAATGCTACCCTCAACTCGCCAACTACGGCTACTGTTATATTTGCTGTTGATGTACAACCCGAAGTAATATCTCTAACGGTTATGCCATAATTCGCATTATCATCGGCAGTGGAAAGTTGCAAATTTCTACCACCTATTGGATCGGGAGCAGGATTTCTTGTCCACAGATAAGTAAAGTTACCGGCAGGGTTAGCTGTTAACGTAACGATATCTGCGCATGCATCGCTTTGAACTAACGTTGCTGTAAATGGCGCAGAGCCCGTAGCATTAAATATTCCGGTTGCGGGGCATAACCCTGCTGGTCCATCGTCTACCAATACAGTTAAACCAATATTTCCTGTGGAGATAACAACACTTTGTAGATTAGCAGGAGGCACGATATTCGCTCCACCAGAAGTTTTTGTCCAGGTAAATGCTGTGGCCCCTGGCGCATCAACGGTAACTTGTGTTAAGCCACCCGGAGCACATGCAGTTGAAAAGCCATTAATGGTTAAAGTAGCTGCCTGATTGATGGTAAGGTTTGCTGTACCTAAACAATTGTCGCTTGTTCTTCTTAACTCTACTGTATATGTATTGCCGCTTGGTATTGTGTTGGTATTAAATGGCGATGCCCTTACTGCACTTGCGCCATTATCTAGTATGGTTAATGCGGCATCTAACACGCGGTAGCTAAAGGCTTGCGCACCCAGGTTATGAGTAACAGCCATGGTAATCGGATCGCACACACCAACAGCCGTTGCACTTACTGAAATAACGCTATTGCCAATACCCAATGAGCTTGCTTGCTGGCAACCCGAAAGCTGATCTAAAACCCTTACACCATAACTACCTGAGGTTAATCCTACAATGTTTTGATTAAAAGTTGGAGGAACAACTATATCGGATTGAGAACTAGGCACAGGCCCAGTTATAAAATAAGAAAATGTGCTGGGCGGATTGGTAATTGATAAATTGATTTGCCCATCGTTTGTAAAACATCCTGTTGCATCTATGCTTGCTGCTGTAAAAACCGGTGTTGCGTTAACTGTAAAAATTACATCGTCTTGTGCGGTACATAATGTAATCGGATCTGTAACGGTTACACTATAGGTAAAAATCCCTGTGGATGTTGTGATAACTTGCCGTGTTTGCCCTGTGCTGGGGCTTCCTCCGTTAACGGTCCAGCTATAATTAGAACCAGGATTTTGTGCATCTAAAAATGGTAATGTTGTGTTCTGACAAATATTTTGATCGGGCCCTAAATCAACCTGTGGCCGCGTATCGCTCACGATTATACTTCCGGCAGATGTACAACCATTTGCATCGGTAATGGTTACACCTACTCGTAAGGGTCGGGTAACAGCAATGGTTCTTGTTGTTTCTCCGGTTGTCCATGCGTATGTATAACCATTTGGTACGGGCAAAGGTAAGGCTTCAAGCAGAAGCGAACCCGAACAAATAGCAGGTTGCGGAACACCAACAGGTAGAAATGTTGGATTGTCGGGTGGGGCGTTGATGGTGATATCCTGTGTCAGTTCTAATAGCAATCCACAACGGTTGGTTATACGCAAGGTAACTGTATAATCGCCTGGGGCATCGTAAATGTGTGTAGCCGTATCGCCAATAAAACTTTCACCATCTCCAAAAAACCAGGTAAGTTCATCAATATTGTCTGTGCCCGAGCCGGTAAAAGATGTAACGCTTCCTAAACAAAAACCATCTACTTGTATGCTAGGCCCCTGCGTTGGTGTTGATAGATTTTGAATAAAGTTTGGTAATCCTAATCGGCTTGAAGTTCCGCTAAACAAACCAAAAGATGCGGGGTTAAATACAGATACCTGAGTTGTATCTTCTACCGGTACGATTATACCAAGCGTATTTTGATTTTGTGCTGCAACATATATTTGTCCGTTTGGTGCTAATTGAATAGCCCCTAAAGTTTGGTTTTCTGTTCCTATTACTCCTTTGAAATAGGGAATTGCCAACGAATCGAATGCGAACTCTACAATTTGCGAAGTAGCACCCGTAACGGATGCATATAACTTATTTCCGCCCGGAGAAAATTCCAAACCATATACCTGGCCGGTATTCTGGCGGGTATTAACGGTTCTTAAATTAGTCACAACTCCGGTGCTATCTACAAAATCAAATACTTCTACACTATTGGCTGGTGTAGTACCGGGTGTAGATAAGGCTACCGCTAAACGATTGAAAGGACCTAATTTCATGTATCCTTCTCCATTTTCTCTAATTGTTAGTTGATGGTCTGAGCCAACACTTGAGATTACAGGATTTTCTATGCCTTGTGCAGTTACCCGATACGCACGAAATCTGTTATTGCCAAACTCGTGTACAATTACCCAATTTTGATTACCCGTGATTCTCTCTGTGCTTCTCGAAAAAAGCGGAACTGATTGTTGCACAATAGCACCTGCTCCGTTGTTTTCTTTTAAATCGTATAATGAATAGCGTACTTCGAATGTTCCGGATCCAAAAATTTCTTGTGTGGTAAAAATGTAGTAAAGTGTTTCGTCTCCTGCCACCGGAACAATTAAGGATGATTGCGTAGAAGCAACATCGCCACCGATAGTATTGGCCAGTACATTAAAATCCCTATCCCAAACTGTATTTCCATCTGTAAAGAAAATCGTTTGTCCGTTTCTATCGCAAATGATGGCACATCCTTCTGGCGCATTCATTACTGTATTGCTAACCGGCACGGCACCAGTATTAAAGTCGATACCGGCTCTGTTTCCAAAATACCAGAAGTTAGCGCGTTGTTCTTGCACACCATATTCTCGTATGTTTACACCAGCGTGTGTAGAACAGCCACTTGCATCTGTTACAACCACATAATAATAACCTGCTGAATCGGGTTGTAAAGTCAGAGAAGTTTGGCCGGCTAACTCTCCGGCTGGTCCGTACCATTGTGTGGACGTTGGCGTACCTCCACTTACAGATGCTGTAACCTCAAATCTCTCACACGAAAAAGTACAACCTATTGTGCTCGGAAATGGAAGTTCGCAACAACAGGCCGTTGTATCTTGTACTAAAGAAATTTGCAAATCGAATTGAGTGACAATTACAGGAGCAGAAAACGTAGCTGTTTCTCCACTTAAAAATGCAGTGACTTGCACATTGAAAGTTCCTCCTGCAGTAAATTGATGAACGGGGCTCCAGGCTGTAACAGGTGCAGAACCATCGTTAAAATTCCAAACTAAACTATCAGCAGCCGGAGTAACGGTGGGGTAAAAGGTTGTGTTGGCATTGGAGCAATTACCTTGTGAAGTAAACGTAACTGTTAAAGTAATTTCTCGACTTGGAGCAAAAGAAGAGAATTGGGTAGCGTTAAAATTAACATTACCTGCAAACAATTGAGGTCTGTACGTGACCAGGTTGGCGGCTGAATCTATTTGATTGATTTGGCCGAGTAAAAACGGCCCGCCATTAACGCTCTGATATAGGTGATAAATAGTAGAATCAGGTGCTTGTTGTAAGCCCCAGCTCCTGAAAAAAGATGGTGTATTTATAATTTGCGTACTTGCAGATGGCGTATCCAAATCTAATTGTAAAATATTGGCGTTTACACCCGCATCGCCTGTTCTCGAAAAGTAAAGATATTGCCCGGTTAAGCTCCACTCTACATCATAATATGCAGGTTGCGTTGTAGCAGCAACAGAGGTGTTAAAAAGTATTTGATTTAAACTTAAAGCCCCTGTAATATCATTAAAATTTAAAATCAAAACATTTTCTGATGCTTCTGTTGGTGTAACAGCTATTCTGCCACTGGCAGCATGATATGCCAAATGAGAAGCTGAAAAAGATATGCCGATGTTTACTGGTGGCAATTGAGTAAAGCCAAGAGAAGTAACCGAAGTAACAATAAACGAACCTGTACCTGCTTGTTGGGTAATCAACCAATAGTCGGTTCCATTATCAGCCGGAATTACCATCATAGCCTCGGTAGCGTTAGTAATACCTGTACCAACCGGCTGATTGCGGCTTGTTACATCACCGGTTGGCGGTGCCGGAAAAGTACCGCCAATGTTCATGTTAACTGTGCTAACTAAAACTGTATTTGATGCCTGACGTATGAACACATAGTACTGATTGTTTTGGCCCGGAACAGGACAAGCTACAACCGGTTGATTTTCGGAAGTACTACCTCCTAATGCCTGACCATTAAACATTTCTGTGCCGGTAACATCGTATATAGTTGCGCCATCAGAATAAAACAAAAGATTTCTATTAGTATGATCTGTAACGGTAAGGCTTCCGCCTGTGCCAAAGGGCTGTGGTAATTGTTTGCTGATACGTTGTACAGCATTGGTACGCACATCGAAACGTAAAGCTTGGGTTGAATTTCCGAAGTACCAATTATGACGCGAATAATCCTGACTCTTTACAAAACCAGGAAGAAAAATTAAAAGCAAAAAGAAATACCTGTATCTCATAACCTGTTTTTGACCGATTAGCTTACAAATGTTTAAGACTAAACGCCCAATCCTAACGAAAGTATACAATTTGTTCAAATTTAACGTTTACTGTCAAGTAAATGGGTTTATTTACGGTAGATGTATTTTTTTAGAGCACTTATTCCTTTTATTTTGCTTCGATGATGGTAAGTAACCGCACTTTAAGATGGATGCTTTCGGGCCTGTTGGTTTTTGTTAACCTTGGCATGTCGTGGGCGCAAGACCCACAATTTTCTCAGTTCTATGCTGCGCCATTATATCTTAATCCTGCCTTTGCCGGATCAACAGGGCAGGCCAGAGTGGGTATGAACTACCGCAATCAGTGGCCTTCGCTGGAAGCCAACTTTACCACCATGTCGGTTTATGGAGATTATTTTATTGAAGATAAGAAGAGTGGTGTTGGTTTCTTGGTGTCGCGCGATGTAGAAGGTTTAGCGGGTTTACGCTCTTTACAAATTGCCGCTCAGTATTCTTATGAATTAGAGATAAACAAAAATTTAGGTTTTCGTCCGGGTTTTCAAGTGGCCATGTTTCAACGCGATATCAATTTTGGCGACTTAACTTTTGGCGATCAGTTCGATCCGGTAACAGGTAATCTTAGATCTTCGCAATCAGCTGAGCAATTCAATACGGGCTTCAGTAAATTTTTTGTAGATCTTTCTGCCGGAGGTATTTTCTTTACCAGAACCGCCTGGTTGGGTGTGGCAGCTCATCACCTAAACAGGCCCAATCAATCGCTTACAAATGAGAACAGCCCTCTTCCTATTAAATACTCATTACATGGTGGATTTAAATTTAAAATGCGTCCGGGTGTGCAAGGTAGTGGTGTATACATGCGCAATACCGAACGAAGCATTTCACCTGCCTTTCAATATCGCCATCAGGGGCAGTTCGATCAGTTAGATTTAGGTGTTTACTTTACGTTAGAACCGTTGGTGTTTGGTGCATGGTATCGCGGAGTTCCGTTTAAACCGGTAAATGGTTTTGTTAATAATGAATCGATTGTTTTTCTGTTAGGTTTCGCACAAATCGGTGCTAAAGATGCCATCAACATTGGGTATAGTTTTGATTATACAATCTCACGCTTAGGTATAGGTAGTGGCGGTGCGCACGAATTCAGTTTAACATACACTTGGCCAATGCGTAATCCCCGTAAACCTCCGGCTGATAAACTTGTGATTCCTTGTCCTGATTTTTAATTTACTTTCCTGCTTGCATATCGCGCAACTCTATTTCTAAAGCTTTGGTGCTGATAAAAATTTCGGATAGAGAAAGTGCTAGCGAAAGAAGTAAACAAAGTAAACTTGCTCCAAAAGTATAAGCGGCCCAATCGCTGTGTTGGATGTAAATAAAAAACATACTTAACACACAAAGAAAAAAAGAAACGATGCCATAAATTTGCATGCGTCTTATTAAAACAAGTCTTTTATTCAGATTATTGATTTGGGCAACAATCACTTCTTTGTCTTCCTGAATTTGCTTGTACTTCGCATGTAAATTTCGGATTAAAGTAGCTAACCCTAAAAATCGATTGGTGTAAGCCAACATAAGCAATGTAATAGCCGGAAACAACAACGCTGGTGTATTGATCGATAACTCCATCTTACTTAAAATCTTTATTCCAGGTTAACGTATCCTGAATTTGCGAGACCTTGTACATTGGTCCGGTTACTATAACCACATCATTTTTAAACTCAACCGTTAACTTTTCAGTTTCAAACCAATTGTTGTTCAACTTCTTAAAAAAGCTTTTAGGCAGATAGGTATAGATTTCGTTTTCTTTAGTTTCAAGCATAGAAAATTTACGAACCCGCGTTAGTAGTTTGTTTTTAAAATCTCCTATTTTTTCAAACTCAGTAATGGTGAGCAAACTCGCTTTTGCATTTTTTTGTAAAATGAGTGCAAAAAACAAAGGATAAATGATCAGATAAATAGCATAGGTGAAATACTGACTTCCCTGAAAAGTAAAATCAGCATCAAAAATAAATCGAATACCCACATAAAGCCCACCAAAAATAATGGCGAAGGAAAGAAATCCAACCCAAAATACTTTCAGCGTTGTTTTCTTTGTTTCAAACTTAACCGACATTTTTCTTTCTTATTTCTAATACAATGCAACTAATCAGAAACAATAAAACAATCCACGATGATGCAGCCGTAACGGAGTTACCGATATGGTAAGACGCAGGTTCGAATCTAAATTCAATTTTATGTTTACCTGCCGGTACGTCTAATGCGCGTAAAATATAATTGGCACGAAGAATATTTACTTCTTTGCCATCTATAAAAGCTTTCCATCCTTCCGGATAATAAATTTCAGAAAAGACTACCAAACCATTCTGTGCTGTTTCTACTTCGTATACCAATTTTTTAGGCGAATAATCTTGTAGCTTAACCGTTGCCATGCTATCATACCCAAAATTGTTTATTGCAAATTTTGTTTCATCTATAATAGCCGTTGTGCCAACATCTGTTGCGTTAAGGGCACTCAATTCTTCGTCAGCAGATTTAACTTTCTTTATTTCTTTTACAAACCATGCCGGCCCGTAAGCAGCGTTGTTAACCAGGATATTTTCTGCCCCAGGTCCATACACCAAATATTTGGCATTTAACATATTGATGGCTCCATAATTTTGAAACGAAGTGTTGCCACTTTGAAAGTTTGTAATCAAATCACTTGTTTGTTTATATAAACAAGAATCAACAAAATCCTGATACCTTCTGATTTTTGCACCGTGGTAACCGCCTACTGAATGATGAAAATAAGATGTACGCGCTTCGCTCATCGCATCTTGTAAATTATACACGCGGTAATAACTTTTATCTTTTAAAATGGCTTCATCGGCTGCAGTAGGAGCAAAAAAAGTGTTATCGCGTTTACGCTGAAAATTCTCAGCGGTAAAATAGCGTTTGTTTACTCCTGTTAAATCAATTACCATCAATAGCGGAATGGCAACATAAGCTATAACAGGGCTAATCCATTTTTTAAGTAACGCTGCTAAAACACCACCGGTAACAAGTATAAACCAAAATGCACGCCACGCATCGCTTTGCAGTAAATCTTTACGATCGGCCTGCATAGCCCGCATTAACCAGGTGGGTAGTTGTGCTTCACCATCTCTTAAAAATGAGCCCATCCCTCCGGTTAACGCAAACAATAAACAAATACCCAACACAATGCCGGCCGGCCAAATTAACTTCTTCTTGAGTGATTGGAAATTACCTTCAACTATATGTTCGAGTGCTAAACTTCCTAATAAACAAAAACTGAAAATCGGGAATAGCATAGCAAAAGTTACCGATCTGAATTTGTTATAACCTGGCAAATAATCGAACAAGAAATAATTGAAGCTCTCGAAATTGCTTCCCCAACTTAACACAATACCAAGTAAAGCAACTCCCGAAAGCCAAACCACTAACTTTTTATCAGCCACAACAAGTCCTAGTGCAAACAAAAAGCAAATGATTGCTCCTGCATAATAGGGCATCGTTAAAGGTTGACTTCCCCAATATGCTCCTGTATAGGCTGCCAACTGATTAGCTTGTTCCTGATTACCGGATTGAATCAATGCTTTGTACGTTTCACTTTTCTCGTTCTGAAAAAGATACTGCATGCTGCTTCCTCCGTAAATATTCGGAATAAGTAAAGTCATCGGTTCAAAAATTCCATTAGAGTATTGAAATGCGTAATCTCGACTTAAGGCTTTCGAATTACTCGCATCTTTTTTTATGTGCGCTGTTAATTCTGATTTACCTCGGATGGAATACTTTGTATATTCCTGTACCGACCATAATGGACCAAAGAAAGTTGCTGCAGCCAGTAGGGCAGCACCCGATAACAGCAAACCGTTAACGATAAATTTTTTAATCGTTTTTTCGCGTAAAGCTTGCCAGGCTTCAACCGAGGCATACACCAATAAAATAATAAGCAGATAATAAGTTATCTGTAAATGGTTTTCGCGTAAATGCAAAGCCAGGCCCGCACTGGTTACACCCATACCCAACCATATTCTGTTTCGAAAAACCAGACGCACGCCTGCTACAACCAAAGGCATAAAAGCAATGGCTCCGATGCGCGCATTATGGCCGGCAGATAAGCCAATTATCATGTATGTAGACAACCCGAAGGCAATAGCTCCGCCTATTGCTAAATATGGGCGAACACCAAATGCCAAAAGCAAAATGTAAAACGAAACAAAGGCTGCTAAAATATTTGCCACAGGAGATGGAAATCCTGCGGTTAGAATTTTCTTGATATATGTAATGGGTTGAGCCGACCACTGTGTAGAAATAAGATACGCTGGCATACCGCTAAACATGCTGTTTGTCCACAAGGCTTCTCCACCTGTTTGTTTTCTGTAATCGATTATCTCCTTTGCACTTCCCTGAAATTGCTGAATATCATGTTGCCTAACTGTTTTTCCATCAAAAAAAATAGGGCTGAAAAAAACTAGGGTTACAGCAATAAAAACAGCACATGCAAGTGCATGCGGCAAAAAATGTTTTGTAAAAGAAAAGTTTTTCAAAGGATTAAAATTTTAGTTGATAGTAAAGTTAAAATGAAGATTGGATTTCTTGGAAATGTAAATTAACCCACTTCATCATTTTACAGATGCAAATTAGCATTTTCGCGTCCTACTGCAATTCATAAGCGATGATTCATCGGGGCTTTTAAATAAGTTTTAAGTATTCCCTAGAAATTCAATCCTTTCAAGGCTATTTCGTGCCGTTCCTGTACCAGTTTTTAGAGAATTACCAAAGCTATTCTATATTGACTCTTTGAATTTTTACCCAAACTATATATCCATGAGAAAACAGTACAGATTGTGGCAACTGGTGTTGCTGGTGTGCTGGTGTTGGGCAACCAACTTGCAGGCGCAAGATGAAGTTGTGCTCACTCCTGTAACCAAAACCTACGCCATTACCAACGTAAACATCAACCAGGCTCCCGGAAAGAAAATCGAAATGGGAACCATTCTGATTAAAGACGGAGTCATCAAAGCCGTAGGAAAAAACATTACTATACCTGCTGATGCGTGGGTTATTAAAGCCGACAGCATGCAAGCTTATGCGGGCTTTATTGATGGTTTTTCCAGAACGGGTGTAACCAAACCGAAAGAAGAAGGCCGCGAGCGATTGAAAGATCCCGGTAATCCACCACCTGATAAAGCAGGCATTACACCGCAAAACGATGTGCGAACCTTTATTAACCCTGCTGATAAAGCCATTGACGAGTGGCGCAATGCAGGTTTTACTTTAGCACATGTTGCGCCCTATGGCGGTATGTTGCCCGGGCAAACTGCACTTATCTTATTAGGTGGCACGGGAACAGATAACATGGTATTGCAAAATAACGCTGCTCTATACAGCGAATTAACACCTGCTGAAAGAATGTACCCGAATACCATTATCGGTGTAATGGCCAAATTCAGAGAGTTATACCAGCAAGCCAGCCTCACTAAAAATTATGAAGCCGTATATGCCTCTAACAGAAATGGTTTAGAAAGACCGCAACCTGATCGTGTATTACAAGCTTTCTATCCTGTGATTGATAAAAAACAAGCCGTTGCCTTTAAAGCAGAAAAAGTGTTGGATGTGCAACGTGTAATTAATTTGCAAAAAGATTTAGGTTTTAATCTAACCTTAGTAGATGTAAAAGAAGGTTGGGATGTAATCAACAAAATCAAAAATGCCAATGCAAAAGTATTTTTAAGTTTAGATTTACCAGAGAAGAAAAAAGAAGATAAGAAAGAAGAAAAGAAAGAAGATAAAAAAGACGAAAAGAAGGAAAACAAACCTGATAAACCTAAAACAGCAACTGAGTTAGAAAAAGAAGCCCTCGACAAACGCAAGGAAGAATTTACCAATAAATATTTTGGCCAAGCCAGTGCTTTTCAGAAAGCCGGAGTTGCGTTTGCGTTTTCAACCAACAATGCGAAAGCAAAAGATTTACCTGCAACGTTACGAAACATAATCGCTGCAGGGTTAACCGAAGATCAGGCATTAGCTGCCTTAACCACCACACCTGCACAATTGCTTGGCATTGGCGACAGAGTAGGAACATTAGAGGTGGGCAAAATGGCCAACATCGTTATCAGCGATAAATCTTACTTCAACGAAAAAGCAAAAGTACGTTACGTTTTTGTAGATGGTGTTCTCTATAAACAAGAGGTAAAAGAAAGTAAAGAAGAAAAGAAAACAGAAGGATCAGGTAAAAAAGCAGATGCTTCGGGCCGTTGGTCTTACACAGCCGATACGCCACAAGGAGCAAACACGGGCATCATCAGCATTAAAAATGATGGAGGAAAAATGACTGGAACACTTACCTCCAGCATGGCAAACCGCGATTATGAATTGCAAGACATCTCAATCGATGGCAACAAATTATCTTTCTATTACAATGCAGATTTTGGTGGCAATGCTTTAAAAGTAGAATTTAATGTTGCCCTTGATGCAACCATTTTTGAAGGAACCATGACAGCCGGTCGCTTCGGAAGTTTCCCTGTGAAAGGCAATAAAGAACCGTGATATAAAAATGATCAACATGAAACTAAAAATATTTTTTCTGCTGCTTTGCTGCACCTGGTTTGGGGCACAAGCACAATCGCTCACCGGAAATGTGCTGATTAAAAACGGCACTGTGTTAACGGTAACAAAAGGCACATTAGAAAATACAGATGTGTTAGTAAAAGATGGAAAGATTACTCAAATAGGAAAAAACTTAGTTGCTCCTGCTGGGTATAACGTTATCGATGCAAGCGGCATGCACGTTATGCCGGGTATAATTGATGCACACTCGCACATTGCCTTATCGGTAGTAAACGAAGCCACACAACCCAACACCGGACAAGTTTTTGTTGGCGATGCGCTTGATCCATTAGATGTTTCTATTTACCGTGCATTAGCGGGTGGTTGCACCACTTCACACGCTATGCATGGTTCTGCCAACGCTATAGGTGGCCAATGCGAAACAATCAAACATCGGTATGGAACCGTAGATGCTGACGCCTTGCGCATGGATGGCGCACCTCGCACGATCAAATTTGCATTAGGCGAAAATCCTACACGTGTGCATGGTAGTGGTAATGGTATAGTACCCCGAACACGCATGGGTGTAGAGCACGTTATCCGCCAAAGTTTTGCCGAAGGAAAAGAATACATGGAGAAATGGGATGCTTACAAAGCGGCATCTAAAACAAAAGGTTTCAGAGGCGCACCTCCGGCTTACGATTATCGGTTAGAGACGATGGCCGATATTTTACGCGGCAACATCATCATTCATTGTCACTCGTACCGTGCCGATGAAATTTATATGTTATTAAATGTGTGCAGAGATTTTGGTGTTAAAAAATTAGTTTTCCAACACGTAAACGAAGGCTTTAAAGTAGCACCCGAGTTGGCACAATTTGGAGCCATGGCATCTGTGTTTGCCGATTGGTGGGCCTATAAGTTTGAAGTGTATTACTCAACTGCATATAACGCAGCGATATTACACAAAAATGGTGTGGTAACTTCTATCAACTCCGATAGTGAAGAGCTAATTCGCCACCTCTACCACGAAGCTGCCAAAACACAAAAGTATGGCGGACTAACAGACGATGAAGCATTGGCAATGATCACCATCAATGCGGCCAAACAATTAGGTATTGAAAACCGCGTAGGTTCAATTGAAGTAGGCAAAGAAGCCGACATCGCTATTTTTAAAGGACATCCTTTATCTTCTTACACCATTCCTATGCTTACGCTTGTAGATGGTGTGGTACGATTTGACAGAGAGAAAGATGCTGACGACCAACGCATTTATGTAGATCCGAAAGGAACTACCGATAACGCCACCTTCCATAAATATTTTCACAACCACGAAAATTGTTTGGAAGGCGCAGAACAAACCATGGTGAAATTGTTTGGCTTTAATTAATCACGAACATGAAAAAATCATTGAATACAATAGCCATAGCAATAGCCTTATTTTTAACGCTTAGCTATACTTTTGCGCAAAGCCCGAAAGGCAAGTATGGAACGTTTGCCTTAACCCATGCAACTGTTTATACGGTTACAAAAGGCATCATCAATAACGGAACGGTTATCATTCGAAACGGAAAGATAGAAGCCGTAGGAACAAACATTGCCATTCCTTCAGGAGCAGAAGTAATCGACTGCAAAGGACAATTTATTTATCCTGGTATGATTGACAGCGGAACTCGTTTAGGTTTAGTGGAAGTAAGTTCGGATCCGCGTACAACCGATTTTAATGAAGTAGGTGATGTAGTGCCGCAAATGAAAGCCCTAACTGCTGTTAATCCAAACTCAGCATTAATTCCTGTTACAAGAGTAAGCGGTGTTACAACTGTTATTTCAAATCCGGAAGGAAGCATGTTTCCAGGAACAGCTGCATTAATCAACCTACACGGTTATACACCCGATCAAATGTTTGCCGGTTTCGAAGGAGTGGTGCTTAACTTTCCAAATACAGGTCGCAGAGGTTTTTGGGATAGAAGAACAGATGATGAAATTAAAAAGGCTACCGATAAAGCCATGGAAAAACTAAACGATGTTTGGGACAAAGCCACGCAATACCACAAACTCGATTCTGCCACCAACGGAAAAGGTGTTGGTTACTATCCAGAGTTGCAAGCCTTATTGCCTGTGTTAAGAGGTAAACAAACTTTGTTAATTGAAGCCAACGCATCGAAAGATATAACAGCTGCATTGAAATGGATTAAAGAAAAAAAGATTAAGAAAGTTGTATTAACCGGAGTGTTAGAAGGTTGGCGCGTGGCCGATGAAATAGCCAAAGCAGGAATACCTGTTATTGCAGGACCTGTGCAAGCCGTACCCTCTCGCGAATACGATCGCTATGATAGAGCTTATGCCAACCCAGGGTTATTGCGTAAAGCGGGAGTAAAAGTTGCATTACAAACGGGCCAAGCAGAAAATGTTAGAAATCTTCCTTACCATGCTGCGTATGCTGCCGCTTACGGTATGGGACAAGAAGAAGCCTTGAAAGCCGTTACCATTGTACCCGCAGAAATTTTTGGAGTGGCCGATAAATTAGGTTCGATAGAAGTTGGCAAATCTGCTACCTTATTTATTTGCGATGGCGATCCGTTCGAAACTAAAACCAACATTAAACACGTATTTATTGATGGTTGGCAAATACCGATGGTGAGCAGACAAACGCAATTGTATGATGAGTTTTTACAACGCGATCCGGGAGTTAATAAAGCTAAACAATAATGACCTACCTGTTATCTCTATTCTTTTTTGAATAAGACTTTAGATTTTAGCAGCAAGGCATTAATTTTTTTTTGAAATCAATTTAATTAACAGTCTACGAGTTACCTCGTGGACTGTTTTATTTTTGAATTCCATAATTTTAAATTTTCCGAGCCCGCACCAGGTTTTAAACTAGAAAATAAAATCTATAAAACAGCACGCCTTTCCCCTCTTCCATTAAAGAGCAACATTCGCGGTAAGAAAAAAGCCAAAGGTATTTTTTTGAACTTTAAGTCAACACGTAGATAACAATTGTATTTAAAAGTATTTTTATGTCATACTTTTTTATCACCTTCCTGTATTTTACATCTTGTTAAACAAAGTTACTTATGCTTCTACGCGATAAAAGTTTTGCCATCGATTTAGGAAACAACAACACCCTTATCACCGATAAATCGGGCATAAAGGCTAATCAACCTTCTTACATTGTATTAGACGATAGCCAGCGCGTTAAAGCTGTAGGCGAAAGTGCGTACGCTTGTTGGGGAAAAGAACACGAAGCTTTGCACCCAATTAAACCTTTACGCGGAGGTGTAATTGCCGATTATAAAGCAGCAGATAAAATGATCAAAACTTTAGTAGAAGAAGTTTTTGGTCGTTCCCTATTCAGCAAAGGTTTCGATCAGGTTATTTCGGGTGTTCCGTATCATACTACACACGTTGAGCGCGAAGCCTTTAGAAATTCATTAGAACAATTTCGTGCGCGACACACCGGTTTATTGTTCGAACCCTTAGCAGCAGCATTAGGCTTAAACTTAAACATAGAAGAACCTAAAGGTAAAATGATTGTTGACATAGGTGGTGGTATAACTGAAATTGTCGTGATCTCGCTTTCGGGTGTAGCTGCATTTGAATCCATTCGTACAGCAGGCGATGCGTTCGATATGGCCATTCAGGATTATATGAGAAAAAATTATCAGTTGCTGATAGGCCAAAAAACTGCGGAAGATGTTAAGAAAAAAATCGGAGGCGTTTATCTGGATATCAAACAAAAACCTAATGCAGTAAGCATAAAAGGTAAATCGTTAGAAGATGGAATTCCTAAGGCCATTGTTATTTCTTACGAAGAGATGGTAAACATATTGCAACCCACATTTTCGGAAATTGAATCAGCTATTTTTAAGACATTACAAAATTGTCCGCCAGAATTAGCTGCCGACATATACCAGAGCGGTATTTATCTTACGGGAGGCTCTTCATTATTATTAGGCGTAAAAGAAAAAATTGAAAAACTAACCGGATTAAAAGTAATGCAAGATCCAAACGCATTAACTTCGGTAAGTTTGGGCATTACTAAGGTTATGCAACAACCATCTAAATTTAAAAACGTTTTGGTTCTTCAACATTAATGTTTTTGGTTTAACACTTGTTTTGTATCTTCCAACATGGGAAGTTTACAAAGATTACAAGCACTTAAAGAACTACGAAACAGGCGAATTGAATGGGCACGCGCTATTAAAGATGTTGTGTTTATTGTTTTCGGTGTACTCTCGGCAGGGTTGGGATTAAAAGGTTTTTTATTACCCAATAATTTTTTAGATGGTGGCGTGGTAGGAATTTCATTGTTGATTGAAGTATTATACGGTATCAATCTTTCTTTATTAATTTTCTTAATCAACATTCCGTTTATCCTTATTGCCTATACACAAGTTTCGCGCAACTTCGCTTTTAAAACATTAGTTGCCATAGTTTTATTGGCAGTTTGTGTAGAGTTAATTAATTATCCGGTTGTTACAGATGATAAATTATTAATAGCATTTTTTGGTGGTTTCTTTTTGGGCTTAGGCATTGGGTTATCCATTCGTGGAGGAAGTGTAATTGATGGCACCGAAGTACTAGCCATTTATTCGAGCAAGAAAACAGCTATTACGGTAGGCGATTTTATTCTAATTCTTAACATCATTATTTTTTCAGTTGCTGCGTATCTCATTAATATTGAAACAGCTCTTTATGCTATTCTTACTTATTTGGTAGCATCTAAAACAGTTGATTTCGTTGTACACGGTATTGAAGAATACACTGGAGTGATGATTGTTTCTTCAAAGAGTACTGAAATCAAAAATGCCATTATCGAAAAAATGGGACGAGGCGTAACCATCTTAAAGGGAGAGAGCGGATATGGCAAACAAGGACATAAGAAAGAAACAGATGTAATTTACTCAGTGATAACTCGCTTAGAATTACAAAAACTAAAAACAGAAATTGCTAAAATAGATGACGAAGCTTTTGTAGTGGAAAGCAGCGTAACCGATATAAAAGGTGGTATGATAAAAAAACGGCCACTTCATTAATAATGAGTGGCGCGTGGTAGAGGTTAAAAGAAATCGGATTGATTTTTAGTTTAGATCACGTGTAGTAAAGTATACAACAACCTGTTTAATCTCTAACTAATTTAAGCGACTTTATCTTTCCATTTTGTTTAAGTATAACTATATACACACCAGATTCATAAACGAAATTTACGTTTAAAAAATTGCTCGAATTTCCCTTATAATTTACCATTTCAATACCAAGCGAATTTAAGAATACAATTTCGTAATCTGTTGTATCAGGAATTACTATCGTTAATACCTCAGTAGTAAACGGATTAGGATAAACTTTAAATTCAAGTTCAGTTAAATCTGCGACTTCAAAACATTCTGATTGTTTTTTACATTCTCCTATTGACATTATAACAGCATATTTTCCATTTTCTTTAGGTTTAAAAAACTGGTTTATTTCTCCTTCTATGGTTTTTCCATTGTTGCAATTTATCCACTGGTAATCAACATTGCTTTGCTTTACAGTTAGTAAATTATTAGCATACGTCAGTGTTTCATCAAACAATACAATTTCTAAGTCTAAATTATCGGTATGTGTGCATCCAACTTCATTTGTAGTTTTAAACTGATATGCTCCGCTTTGTGTATAGGTTTTACCATTCCACTCAAAACTATCACAAGTGGTTTTAGTCTGCATTGATGACGTGCTTTTGTTTATTTTTAAATCTAACGTTTCAATATGCGTGCAACTCGCTGCATTGGTTGATGTAAATTGATACGTTCCACTTTCCGTGTATGTTATGCCATTCCACTCAAAACTATCACAAGTGGTTTTAGTCTGCATTGATAAAGTGCTTTTGTTTATTTTTAAATCTAACGTTTCAATATGCGTGCAACCCGCTGCATTGGTTGATGTAAATTGATACGTTCCACTTTCTGTGTATGTTGTTCCATGCCACTCAAAACTATCGCAAGCAGTTTGGGTTAAAGTTGAATTTGTGCTTTTTGTAATGGTTAAAGCCAATGTTTCTGTATGGGTGCATCCAACTGAGTTAGTTGTTACAAACTGATGCGAGCCGCTTTCGGTGTATGTTGTGCCGTGCCACTCAAAACTATCGCAAGCGGTTTGGGTTAAAGTTGTAGTTGTGCTTTTTGTAATGGTTAA
>JAJTEH010000046.1 GCA_021298355.1 Flammeovirgaceae bacterium | reverse complement strand
AATTTATGGCGATTACGATGTAGACGGAACCACTGCCGTTGCCTTGGTTTACTCGTATCTTCATTCTTTTTACAAAAATTGTGCTTATTATATACCCGACCGTTATACAGAAGGTTATGGCGTTTCGGAAGAAGGAATTTTATACGCAGCCCAACAGGGCTATTCGCTTGTTATCACGTTAGATTGTGGCATTAAAGCAAGCGATAAAGTAGAATTGGCCACCACACATGGTATTGATTTTATTATTTGCGATCATCACTTGCCCGATACCAACATACCGAATGCCGTTGCTGTGTTAGATCCTAAGCGAGAAGATTGCCAGTATCCGTTTACAGAATTAAGCGGTTGTGGTATCGGATTTAAACTCATGCAAGGATACGCGCAACGCTTTAGAAAAGAAGAAGAAGTTTTTGAATACCTCGATCTGGTAGCCGTTTCTATCGCATCAGATATTGTACCCATAATAGGCGAAAACAGAATCTTAGCGCATTTTGGTTTAATCAAACTTAACCAAAATCCATCTCCGGGATTAAAAGCATTAAAGCAAATTGCAGGCATTCAAGGCGAGATGGACATCAATAGTGTGGTGTTTACCATCGGCCCAAGAATTAATGCTGCCGGAAGAATTGCGCATGCCAATGGAGCGGTAGAATTGTTAATTGCCAGCGAAGAAAAAGCAGAAGAGCTCGCCATGCAAATTAACGCCAAGAACATGCAACGCAGAGATGTTGATAAAGACATGACGCAAGAAGCCCTCGCGATGATAGAAGCGAGCGATTTTCTTCAAAACTCTTCTTCAACTGTTTTATATAAAGAAACCTGGAGCAAAGGTGTAATTGGTATTGTAGCTTCGCGCTGCATCGAGAAATATTATAGACCTACCGTTATTTTAACAGAATCGAACGGAAAGTTAACCGGCTCAGCACGTAGCGTTCATGGTTTTGATTTATACGAAGCCATAGAAGCCTGCGGAGATTTACTCGAAAAATTTGGCGGCCATAAACATGCAGCAGGGTTAACCTTAGATCCAAGCAATCTTAATTCATTTATTCAAAGATTTGAAGAAACAGTAAAGAATAAACTAAACGGACAAACACCCACGCCTGTTCTGGAAATTGATTTACAACTACCATTAGATAGTATCCAACCCAAATTTCTTAATCTGTTAAAACAAATGGCACCCTTTGGGCCAGAGAACATGAATCCGGTTTTTGTAGCAAAAGATCTTCAAGTTTGCCGAACACCTACACTAATGAAAGAGAAACACCTCCGCTTTACTGTAAAACAGCGCGGAGGCGTTCTGGAATTACCGGTGGTGGCTTTCGATTTTGCTCACTGCTATGAGAATCTGACCTCCGGCAAGTTTTTTGAAATGGCCTTTGTGATAGAAGAAAATAAATTCAGAGACCAAACAACATTACAAATAAGAGCTCGCGATTTTAATTTTCCATTTAATGCAGATAACGCTTAACTATACTTTTTTATTGTTCAATAAGTTTATTTATCCTTTTCCGATCTTTTCTTTTAAGAGTATTCAAATACTCACCCTCAAGCTTAATGGTTCTAATCAATGTAGCATTCGCGTCATACACGTTTATAATCGAATAGGTTTTAGAATAGATATTCGTTTCTAAAACCCAAAAACTCTTTACCGCCTTCTTTTTAGGTTTTTCGGCAAAGCCCGATAATGTTAGTACACCTAGTAACATTACAATCAAAATCAATTGCTTTTTCATACCCTTTTAATTTTTATATAATGAAAGTAACGTACTTTGTAAACAAAGTTTTTGCATAGTAGACTACCACAAGCAAAGTGTCGATATAGAGCACATCGGCTTATCCTAAAAGGTTTCGTCTACAAAATCTTTGTTTTAGTCGATGATTATTCAAAAACCCATCTAATTTTTTCTGTCTACGTATAAACAGGCATGCAATATTCTTTAGCCGATTTTGTTCTATCCGATCAATTGAAATATCGCTTCGGCAGGCATTTTTTATTTTGGTTTGTTTGCTGGTTTTTTTTCGGATCATTATACGCAGCCAATTGGTTTATATTCGGAGCACACGGCACAGGCATTTCTTACATAGAAGCCTTATTTTTTTTACCATGCCACATGTTTCTTAGTTATAGTATCATCTATTTCTTGTTTCCGAAATACCTAAGTACCGATCGATATTTTCGTTTATTAATAGGAGTGTTAATTGCCGTACTATTGTCTGTACTGTTATCTCATCTTATTACCCAAACGCTTGTGTTTAATTATAGAAAAGGAAACGACTTACCGCTGCCACGAAGTAATTTCTTTTACGGATTAATGGCCGGATTTAGAGGAACCATAACCGTTAGTGGTTTTGCCGTAGCCATTAAACTTGCCAAAATAGCTTACCTTAAAAAAGAAGAGATAGAACAAGCAGCAAAAGAAAAACTTAAAGCAGAAATTTCATTTTTACGCGGGCAATTACAACCACATTTTATGTTTAATACGTTAAATAGCCTGTATGCCTCGGCCCTTAAAGAATCGCCAAGAACAGCTCAGGCTATTTTGCGTTTATCAGATTTGCTTCGTTATACCATTACAGAAAGCGAGCAAGTATCAACAGATTTAACAAAAGAAATTAACATGCTACACGATTATTGCGAGTTGCAGCGCATCAGGTTTGGCGAACGTATACACATTAGTTGGCAGGTACATGGCGATGCACAAAACAAAAAGATAGCACCCTTACTACTTTTGCCATTGG
This sequence comes from Flammeovirgaceae bacterium, assembly GCA_021298355.1. GTDB lineage: Bacteria > Bacteroidota > Bacteroidia > Cytophagales > Cyclobacteriaceae > Chryseotalea. The sequence goes on along the minus strand of JAJTEH010000046.1, from coordinate 10,587 downwards.
CAGAAAACGCTTTTAAATATGGAACCGATGAATTGTTAGAAGAAGGATGGATTAGTTTTAACATGGAGATAAACGATGGTGAATTAATTTTTAAAGCCATTAATGGAAAAACCGAAGGAAGAAAACCATCTACCGGAATAGGATTGCAGAATAGTAGAAAGCGATTGAATTTGCTTTACCCTAACGCACACGAATTAATAGTACATGACGAGCCCGAAGTGTTTCGGTGTATTTTACTTGTACAGCTTAACAAATTAGAAAATACTATTGCATGAAGTTAAAATGTTTAGTTGTTTATGATGAAGCTCCTGCCATAGATGTACTCTCTACCTACGTACAGGCAACCCCCGGTTTAGAATTAGCCGGAACGTGCAAGCACGCGTTAGAGGCTTTTGCCTTTTTACAAAATCATAAAGTAGATGTTATCTTTTTAGATATACAAATGCCACAACTAGATGGACTGAGTTTTGCTAAAACAGTGCATCAAAACACAAGTGTTATTTTTACAACTGCTTTTAAAGATTTTGCTTTCGATGCTTTTGAAATTAACGCACTAGATTATTTGTTAAAGCCTTATTCTTTCGAACGTTTTTTAAAAGCTATACAAAAAATTCATCCTTTAAACAGTGAAATCAGCAAGGATGAACTAAAAGATACTTTACCTGAAAAATTTTTATTCTTCCGGGCCGACAGAAAAATGGTTAAAATTCCGGTAGAAGATATTTTATTTATCGAAAGCATTAAGGATTATGTTAAGGTAATATCAAAAGATAAATGCACCATTACCAAACAAACCATGGCTTCGTTGGAAGACATGTTGCCTAAAAATAATTTTATTCGTATCCATCGTTCCTTCTTTGTTAATGTACAAGCTATTGAGTCGTTTACCAATCAAAGTGTATGTATAGGCAAACAAGAATTACCCATTGGCCCGTTGTATAAAAATGAATTAATGGATAGGCTAAAAGAAAAAGTCCGGCAGTAGCACGGACTATACACTAATCGATATAAATTTCTTTTTATAAAATCATTCACTCCTCAAAGAATCTACCGGATTGGCAAACGCAGCGCGTATCGTTTGGAAACTAACCAGTAGTAAAGTACTAACCAACGCAACAACTATAGTAATAGCAAATACCATCGGACTTATCTGCATTCGGTAAGCGAAAGAGTGTAACCATTCTTCAGCCGCCCACCACACCAAGGGTATGGATAATGCATTGGCGAGCAATACCAAAACTATAAACTCTTTGTTAAGTAAATAAACCAAACTTCCAGCTTCTGCACCCAACACTTTGCGAATGCCTATTTCTTTCGTTCTGGCCACTACTAAAAACGAAACCAAACCCAACAAACCAATGCCTGCAATTACCAAAGTAATTACAGAAAAAACAGATAAGATCGAAGCTAGCCTTTGCTCTTGTTCGTATTGGTTGGCAAATCGTTCATCTAAAAAGAAATAACTCATTTCATTTCCTTCAAAATGCTTATTCCATAATTGTGTTAAAGCAGCTAAAACGTTTACGTTTTCTGGTGTATTTATTTTAAGGGCAAACAAGAAACTATAATCAGGCTGGTAGTCTATTGTAATGGCACGAATAGTATTTTGTAACCCTTCCTGATGATAATCTTTTACAACACCAATTACTTCGCCTCGTGGCATACCCGATGGAGAATCTATTTTTTTGCCGATTGCATCTTGTGCGTTTTTCCAACCAAATTCTTTAACCGCTTTTTCGTTTATGATCAATCCATGTTCAAGCTGAAAAGGTTTGGAAACATCAAACGTTTCTCCGGCAATTACTTGTAATGCCAATGTGTTTATGTAATCTTCATCGGCAGAAATATATTCTACACTCGTGCTTTGCTCTCCTGCTTTTCCTTCGGGGTAAGCAATTTGCCCCACCCAACCCGGCATAGCCGGCACTGCATTGGTAAGGCTAACCTCTTTTACAAAACTCAGTTTTTTTGCTTCTTCTTTAAACGTTATAAAAGATTGTACAGAGGCATCACTAACCTGCGCTGCATTTACTACAACTATTCTTTCTTTATCAAAACCAAGATTTTGATTTTGCATAAACCGTAGCTGATCCAGAACAATAAAAGTACCTGTAACCAAAACCGAAGCAATGATAAACTGAAATACCACAAGGCTTTGTCTTAGCTTAGTTCCTTTTGCACTGGTTTGCATTTTTCCTTTTAGCACATGCGCTGGCTGCATACCCGAAATAACAACAGCAGGATAAAAGCCCGCTAAAACACTAACGGCCAGAATAAGCGTAAAACCATATATCAATAACGTTGGCTGTACCAGTTCTTGAATAGCATACGATTTATTGAGTAAAATGTTTAAGAAAGGCAAAAGCAAACCCAGCAACACAACTGCAAGCAAAGCGGCTAAGGCGGCAATAACAAACGCTTCGCAAATAAATTGTACAAGTAAACCGCTTCTGCTCGAGCCTACCACTTTTCGTAAACCTACCTCTTTAGCTCTGTAAACCGAGCGTGCTGTGGCCAGGTTAATAAAATTGATACAACCCAAAATCAAAACAAAAATGGCAATACCCGCTAATAAGTAAATTCTATCTATGCTACCGATGGGGCCTAAAGCATTACCTGCTTCCGACTTTAAGTAAACATCAGGTAAAGGCTCTAAAGAGATATAAGCTTCTGCACCCCATGTTTTTAACATATCGGCAACGTTATCCATGTAAATATTCTTTACTTTATTTTGATAAACATTAAAATCTACATGGTCTTTCAACAGCACATAGTTTGTCATGTTAATGTTGCCCCAGCCTTCAGTATACTTAAAACTGCGATCTAATTTTTCGTATGTAGAAAAAGAGATAATGGCATCCGATTGTATATGAGATTGTGCCGGAATGTTTTTCATCACACCGCTAACGGTAAACACCAGTGTATCGGCCAACGTTAACGTTTTGTTAAGCGCGCTTTCGTTAGGAAAATACTTTTGCGCCAACTGTTCCGACAATACAATTTGATACGGAGCATGTAACGCTGTTTTTGCATCGCCTTCTAGCAGCGGAAAAGAAAACATAGAAAAGAAAGAAGGCGTTGCAAAATGCATGTTCTCCTTTATCTTTTTTTGTTGGAAGTTGATAGACAAGAACCTGGCCGTTCTGATGTACAATACACTTTCAGTTTCCGGAAATTGCTCTTCCATTATTTTTGCCACAGGCCAACCATTAGCATTGTTGATAGAAGACGATCCTGTTTTCGTATCTATAAAATCGGTGTTAACTCTGTAAATTCTATTTTTATGTTCGTGAAACTGATCGAACGAAAGTTCATCTAACGAGTAAAGTAAAATAAACATGCCGGCACACAAACCCAGCGCGAGCCCAACCAGATTGATACCGGTATATGCTTTATGCTTTAACAAAGCACGAAAAGCAATCTTAAAATAATTCCTAAGCATACAGTAAAATGCTTTTTTGCACGCAAAGCAATTGCCAAAAAAATATGGCCTTTTAAGGCTAAAAAATGGATCTGATTTACTTTCAGCGTTTAGTATTGAACAGGCGCGTCCGCCAGCGAACAATTTTTATTGACCAATAATTGTGCGAAACGTTAGGTTAATTCTGGGTGTTTTAACTTTTTTGGTAGGAGGTAAACGATGCAACCAGAAAGTTTGAATAACATCTTTCATCATCAATAAACTTCCGTTTTCTAACTGCAGAGAAACTACATCTTCCGTTTTTTTATGTTTAAACGAAAACTTTCTTTCAGCCCCAAAAGTAAGCGAGGCAATAGCTCCGTTTTTCTTTAACGTCTTTTCATCATCGCTGTGCCAGGCCATGCCTTCATCGCCTGTGTGGTAGAGATTTAGCAAACACGAGTTATATGTTTCTTGTGTAAGTTCTTCTGTCTGTTTTTTAATAGCCTGTAACACGCCATTCCACGGCAAAGCCGATTTTGTTACGTTGCTGTATGCATAACTAAAGGGAGCATCGCCATACCAGGCTACTTTTCTTTTCGTAATGTAATGCTTACCATAAATATAAGCTTCATCGTTTTGCCAGGCTACGCCATGCATCAGTTCATTAAAATAGTGTTCAATTTCTTGCTGAGAAAAAACAACGCCATAGTAATTAACGATACCATCGTAAGGTAAAAGATTGCGAGACCACTCATGTTGTTGAAACAAATTCATGCTTCAAAGGTGTGTATATGCACAACAACACGCAATACGGAAAATTGTTATTTAACTTTGTAAGAGCCTTTGTTGTGTAAAAAACAAACAGATTATAAAATAAAAAAGTCCACAATTTTATTTGTGGACTGTAAGCAACTCCTTAGTCTTTAAAATGTAATCGATGATCTTTTTAAAAGTATACTTTTAATTCGCCTTCACTTTATACAACACATCCATACTCACCTCTACTTCTTCTGCAATTTTTTGCCACAGTAATTTTGGTATGCTTACCTCATAATCTTCCAGCTTTACCATAAACTTTGTTTTAAGCTGAAGTTTGCCTTGCACCATTTCTAGCGTACCCGGTATCTCAACAGGTTTTGTTTTACCGTGTATAGTCATTTTACCGGAAGCAATAACGTGTTGCACACCACTTTTGCTCGCATCAAAGCCCGATACTTTACCTTCGAATGTAGCCTTCGGAAACTTTTCAGACTCCACATATTTCTCATTAAAATGTTCTTGCATCAGCGATTTATCGAACATAAACTCTTTCATCGGTATAGAAAACGCAATGTTCTGTGTGGCCACATCAAATAAGCTTACCGATTTTTTATTGGTAGCCGCAATATCTTCTAGCGAAGCATCAGAGAAAAAAGTAATAGTACTTGTTTCAGACATATATTTTTGTGCACACGCAACCTGGCTAACTATAAACAGGCCGGCAAAAATTAGTTTTTTCATACGTTATGTGTTTAGTAACTAACAAACAAAAAACTTACCATTTAGATTGATCGCCCAAAGCAAAAACGCGCGATATGTTAAACCCAAATCGAATGCCCTTGTCGCGCCAGCTAGAGTTGGTATAGGGTATTAATTGTACTTCGTTTATAGCAAAAGCATTGGTAAAGAATAGTTGAAATACGTGTCCTCCGGTTTCTATATCTAACCCAATACTAAGCACATCGAAATAATCATCTTGCACAGGCGTATACTTTAAAGGCCTGGCTATATATTCTCCCGTAATGGCAAGGCTTCGGGTTATTTTATACCGGCCCGATGCAGCAATAGCAAAAATGTCGTTCTTGTCGTTGGCTCTGTCTACTAAATTGTAATGCACAAGCGTGGGTGCCAACTGCAAACTAAACTTTTCAGAAAATTTTCGCGCCACTAATATCTGCATCATGTAGGCCATTCTGCTCGAAAAATTTGCGTAACGATCTATACCGGTTATTGCCTTATTGGCATCTTTTTCTCCGGTTACGTTAACAGAAGCAATACCCACAAGCGAAAACTTTTTCCCTCCGGTTTGTTGTTGCCATAATTTGTATTTAACAAAACCATCGAAGTATTGCCTGTAAGAAGTGCGCCCAAGCCCAACAACTAAGTTATTGGTTACAGAATAATCCAAACCTAAACGAATGGTAGCGGGGCCATCTAACCCCCAAAGGTTTTCTCCACCTGTGTTAATTTCGCCAAACCTATGCGAAATACGAAAATCCAACGAACCTTTGGTTAAGGTTTCGATAGTGTGCAGGTTAATAAGTCGGGTACCTTTAAAGGTGGCAATTACAGGTTCTTTTTTGGCCGAATCTAGTTCTGTAAGTTCGTTTAATAAATCTTGTGCATATACCTGAACGGTAACAGTGCAACTTAGTAAAAGGTAAATGAGTTTTTTCATGTGGTTGGTTAAAGGTTAATCGGGCATTTCGGCATCTATCCAATCCTGTATTTGTTGTATGTCACAATCACGTAAACTGCCACCCGGAGGCATAGCCTCAAAGCCGCTTATTCCTTGAACAGATCCCATTAGCTCTCCTGAATTTACATAAAACTTTACATCTGCTATAGTGGCCAGAGATATTCCGCCTTTTTTGCTGGAAGCATTGTGGCACGATGTACAATTGTATTGCATAATAAGCTTAACCGTGCTGGCATAAGTATCGGCAAGTTCTGCATCGCAGGTATTAATGTATCCATCAAACGGATGTTGTTCGTTAAAGCGATCGTAGTAACAACCTTCGGTGCTGATAAGAACAAGCCCAATTAGGTAAACTATAATTCTATTTTTCATGGCACAGGGGTGTTAGTTGTTTTTAGCGCCTTGCATTATCCAGGCATAGATAACATTAATTTGCTGGTCGGTAAGCGGGCCATCCGGTGGCATTGGCTCAAAGTTTAATCGTGTAATAGCCTTGTATAACTTACTTTTTCGCGCATCGCCTGGCGTTACATTGCCGCGTATTTCTTCGAACGTACGCAACGAAAATTCTTCACCACCATCGTGGCACCCGGAAGTTCCACAGTTAGAGGCAATAATAGGTAGTATTTGTCCGCTAAAACTAATTTCTGGTGAGTCCGGTACGGCAACATCGTGTGTGCAAGTTATTGTAAGCAGCCAAACACAAACGCATGCTATAGGTACAATAATCGGTTTAGGTTTTTTCATAATAAAGATTAATGCATCAATATAACTTGTATAAAGTTTTTTTAGTGCGTTTATGTAGCATGATTTTTATCTGGTTAATAAACTTTTTCTAACAAACAGAAAAAAGCATCGCGCTTTATTAGTACTACTATCAAACAACCAAGTAGTGCAACAGTATAACTAAGTTTTACTTATCACAATTGAATAAACTATAAAGTAATGTTTTACATTTGTAAACGTTGCCAGGTTAGCTAGCAAATACACGCTGAGTATTTTTATAATTTTTATAAAGAGTATCTACATATTTTTAATAAACACATTCTATGAAAACACGCTACATTTTTTTTATGCTGCTCTTCACTGTTTGTGTAGCTAAAGCACAAACAGACCAAACCGATCCGGCAAAAGCAAAACAAGATTCAATAGCCAAAGCAAAAAAAGACTCCACACAAATAGCTAACTCCTCGCCCATGCGGCTAAACAACAGCGCAACAAAAAAGGCAGAGCTAAATTTACCTCCCGCTAAGCGCCAACGTTCCCAATACACATACGATAAAGAAGGAAGAGTAACGGGTGGCTCTACCACCATCATGGAAAGCAAACCCAAAAAGAAAAAGAAAAATTAATGGCGTGTTTAACCTTAGCCTTGCCCGATCAGTTTCAGTTTACAACAACTTTAAAAGTACGGGTAAACGATTTAAACTACGGGGCCCATGTTGGCAACGACAACATACTAACCCTCTGCCAGCAAGCGCGCATAGAGTGGTACAGGCAATGTGGTTTTGCAAACGAAATCTCTTTCGAAAATTCCATAGGGCAAATCATTGCCGATGCTCTCGTTATCTATAAAGGCGAAGCTTTTCTGGGCGATGAACTGCAAATAGATATCGCCCACGATGATATAAACAAATACGGCTTCGATCTGCTGTACCGCATCACTCGCCTGGCCGATAACAAAGAAATTGCAAGAGCTAAAACCGGAGTAATCTGTTTCGATTATGCTACAAGAAAAGTAGCAGCCATTCCCGAAATAGTAAAAGAAAAATTATTGCGCTAGCCTGTAAAACCAATTTTCTGGTGCGACCCATCGCAAAAAGGTTTGTTAGCCGAAGCACCACACCTGCAAAATGCCGTTACCTGATGTTTGTGCGTTAACGATCCATCGGTGTTTTTAATCGCTATATTTCCAAAAACCAATAGAGGGCCGTTGGCAACTGTTTCTACAATAGTTTCAGATTCAACAACGTGTTGTGTTTCATCCTTATTTTCATTCTTAAAATAACTAAGAGCCCCCGATGGACAATTATCTATTTGCTTCATTATCTCTTCAGTGCTCGCATGCTCAGGTGTAATCCATGGCCTCTTTTTGGGGTCAAATACTTCTCCTAACCCACGAAAACAAATTCCGGAATGAATGCATTCGCCCGGTTTCCACACAATAGTTATCTCTCCGTTACTGTAGTGTTTGGTAATGTCTTTCATAATGTTGTGGTGTAGGTTAACGTAAGGCAGTAGTAATGTGTATGGTTCCAACTAACGCTTTGTGTACCGGGCACGAATTAGCAATCTGCAGCAAACGTTTTTTTTGCTCATCATCTAAGGTACCTATTAATTCAATATTTCTTGTAAACAAAGTTACACCATCAGCCTGGCTGGTGTTAACCTCTACATGCACAGCATCCAGCGCCCATTTTTTTCTATTGGCATACATGCGCAAGGTTATAGCCGTGCACGAGGCAAGCGCCATGCGCAGGTAATCGCCCGGTGTAGGGCCAAGATTATTTCCGCCTAAAGCAAGCGGTTCATCGGCCACAAGCGTGTGCCCGTTAGCAACAAGCTGCGTAGTAAAGGCTTCGCTTGCAATACGGGCTGTCACTAAATTACTTTCTATACCAGCCATTCGGTTATTGGTTAATCGGCACCTCTATCAAAACAAACTCGCAATCGGTTTTACTCGCAATAGTAAGGCTACTTGTTTCCCACAAACCAATGGAATAACGCTTTTCTATACGCTGTTCGTTTACGGTGGCCTCACCCTCTATCATAAACAAAAAGGCGCAGCGGTTTTTGGCGGTAAACTCGTGTTGCAACACATGGCCAGTTTGGGCATGGCCCAAATACAAGTTGGCATCCTGGTTTATGTGTAAATGTTCGGCTGTGCGTTCAGGGCCAATAATTTTCTTCAGTTTATTTTTTCTTTCATCCAGCGGAAAGGCCATGGCCCTGTAACTCGGTTGTGTATTTTTAATACGCGGGTTAATCCAGATCTGCAAAAAATTTACATCTTCAGTACCAATATTATATTCTGAATGATGTAGCCCCAGTCCCGCACTCATAATCTGCACATCATACGGCCCCACTTCATTTTTATACCCCATCGAGTCTTGGTGGTTCATGTTTCCTTTTAATAACACAGAAATAATTTCCATGTTATCATGCGGATGCGTACCAAACCCTTTTCCAACTTTTAATACATCATCATTAAAAGCTTTAAGCTGGCCAAACCCTTGCCGCGTAGGATCCTGATAAGTAGAGAACGCAAACGAAAACTTGCTCACCAGCCAGTCTTGTTCTTTCGTGCCTCTGTCTTCCGGTTTTGTTAGTACAAATTTCATTCAGGAAAAACATCGTTCAGTACAAAGGCTTCTTGCGTATAACGCTCGCGTAAAGCAAGCTCTCTTTCCTTTAAATTATCCGGCAAAATTTCTGGCGAATCGGGGTAACCAATCGCCATCACCACAACAGGTTCATGTGTTTCAGGTATGTTTAAAAGGGCTATCGCTTTCTCTTTTTCAAAACCTCCCATCTGGTGCACATTTAATCCAAGTTGTGTCGCTTGTAAAGTAAGAAATGCATTAGCAGCACCTAAATCGTATTTAGCAGAAACGTTAGGTTTACCATTGCGGATAAATGCAGTGCGCACCATAGCAACAATCAATAACGGAGCTCGTTTTGCCCAAACGGCATTTGCTTCTACCAAGGTAGATGCAATTTTTTTATGCAACTCAGGTTGTTCGGCTGTGGCATATACATAAACCCAGGGTTGTTCGTTGCTGCTGCTGGGTGCCCAACGCGCAGCCTCAAATAAAGATTTAATAGCACCGTTGGTAAGAGGTTGGGTACTATAAGCGCGCAAACTTTTACGAGTGGCAATTTCAGGTAGAAGCTCTGCTTCTTTAACAGTACTCTTCGGAAACGTAGTCATGAGTGTAGGCATACTTTATACTAATCAAAATCAAAACAAGAGAAAACCAAAACAGTTCATTTGCTCCAGCGGATAATACCAAAAATGGCAACCACCCCCGATATAAGGTGCATCGGTATCGTAAGCAAAGCAAAACCATCGGGTGTTGGGCTGCCATCCGGCAAAACAGGTTGCAAGGGGCCATACAAACTAAACAACACAAACAAACTACTTAGCGCCACAAAAACCAGTTTACCATTTTTTAAAAACGTAACGAAAGCAAAGTAAATCAAGCTGCCCACCAAAACCGGAAACACAGACGAAAACGTAACAGCCCACATAAAACCCGCTGGTGCCACGCTACCTAATTGTTGCGCAACCAAACTCCACAAATGGTTTAAGCCCATACCAATAAAGCCCGCTATCGCACCTGCCTTTAACGTGTTCAACAATTTAATTTTGTTTTCCATATCAATAATTTTATTTCTAGTATATCCAATCATTTACAAACGCTCCTCTCCTTCGGATAAGGTCAGAAGATGAGGTCAACACTGTCTCTCCTAATTTTTAATTCAGTAGTTTTAATCGACTTGTTCAACATAAAAAATACCGATAAGAATTAAAACAGTTTAATACAGTCCACGATTTAAATCGTGAACTGTTGTTTAAGGATGTTACTCCTCTTAAACGTTAAACTCACAGTAACCCCCTCTCCTGTGGAGAGCATAGCCGTCAAGCTAAGACAAAATGTGATTGATTATCAAGTGATTGAATTGGAGCCAGTATTCCCATTGGGAATACCTGATGTTTTTCTCC
>JAJTEH010000006.1 GCA_021298355.1 Flammeovirgaceae bacterium | reverse complement strand
CGGTTTATCAATATGGCATCCATAAATTTTTAAATGATGCTAAAGCTGCAGGGGTAGATGGTTTGATTTTGCCAGATCTTCCCGCCAAAGAATTTGAAGATAATTTTAAAGCTATATGCGAATCACTAGACTTATCAGTCATTTTTCTTTTAACACCAACAACATCTGCAGAAAGAAGACACAAAGTTGATCAGCTTTCTACCGGCTTTATTTATGCTGTTTCTGCATCCAGTACAACAGGTAACAGCAAAAGTTTTGATGAAAATCAATTGCATTATTTTGAAACACTAAAGAATTACAAATGGCATAATCCTATTCTCATCGGTTTTGGTATTTCTAATCATGAAACATTTTCACAAGCTTGTCAATACAGTGCTGGCGCCATTGTAGGCAGTGCTTTTATCAAAGCGCTAGAACAAAGTAAAGATATCAAACAGACTATACAAACATTCGTAAAAGCATTAAGAAGAAATTTATGATTATAAAGTTACAAGCCGGTATTAATCATACACATCACCAACATTTGTTAGATGCTATTGGCAATAAAGGATTTAAAGTAAATGAAATTAAAACGCAAACGTCAACTTATTTAGTTTGTATAGGTAAGGCTGAAGTTGACTTACGAACTTTTGGTCACATGCCTGGTATCAGCGATATCTTCCATGTTTCGGACGAATATAAACTAGTATCAAGAAAGTGGAAGACAAATTATACACAAATTGATTTAGGCGACAACGTGATAATCGGTGATGGTAATCTATCTATCATGGCAGGTCCTTGTTCCATTGAAAACGAACAACAAGTGCTAAACACAATTCAACATTTGAAAGATAACAATGTGAAAATCATGCGAGGTGGCGTATTTAAACCACGTAGTTCGCCTTACGCTTTTCGTGGGTTAGGAATTGATGGATTAAAAATGTGGTATCAACTCTGCAAAGAAAATGGTATAAAGATAATTACAGAAGTGATGCAAGTAAGTCAGATTACTGACATGTACGAGTACGTTGATGTTTTTCAGGTAGGAGCCAGGAACACACAAAATTTTAATTTGTTAGATGAATTAGGGAAAGTTGATAAACCGGTCATGATTAAACGAGGAATTTCCGGAACAATTGAAGAGTTATTATATTCTGCTGAGTATGTCTTTTCTGCAGGAAATGAAAAAATAGTACTTTGTGAGAGAGGTATCCGTACCTATGAAAAAGCAAGCCGAAATACTTTTGACATCAACGCGATTCCACTTTTGAAAGATAAAACACATTTACCTGTAATTGCAGATCCATCTCATGGAATTGGAATTAGAGAATTTGTGGAACCTATCGCTTTAGCAGCAGCGGTAGCGGGTGCAGATGGCATCATTTATGAAACGCATGAAATTCCGGAAAAAGCAGCCAGTGATGGGCAACAAACGTTAAACTTCGCTGAATCTGCGCAATTGATTCGAAAGTTAAATTCACTTTCTGCTATAAGAGATTAAGTATGATAAAAATATACGGCATCAAGAATTGTGATACTGTTAAGAAAACTTTAATGTGGCTTAACACACATCAAATTCAATTTGAGTTTATTGATTTTAAACTAACACCACCAGATGTAAACTTGTTAAACAATTGGTCTTCTCAATATGGTTGTTTGAATATGTTGAACAAGAAAGGAACAACATGGCGAAAACTAAGCGAAATGCAACAATCTGGAATTGTAGATGAACAAAGTGCCATTGAACTTATACTAAAAAATTCTTCTGTTGTAAAGCGCCCCGTTATTACAGTTGATGATAAAATAAAAATGGTTGGCTTTGATGCCAACCATTTACTGAAAATCTTTTCGTAAATCTATTTATCAAATTCACCTGCATCTACTTTAGCGAAATACTTTTTCGCTTCAGCCATTACTTTTGGTGCTAATATAAAACCAGAGATCATAGTTGGGAAGGCCATTAAAGCGTAGGCAATATCAATAACATTCATAACATCTGTCATGCTGGCTACTGCACCAATTATAATTGTAGATAGATAAAAATAATCATAATACTTTCCTGCTTTTGTTCCTAACAAGAAAGACATGCCTTTATTACCATAGTAACTGTACGAAAACAAAGAGGTGATAGCGAAGAAAAACGCACTGATTAACAATAAAATTTTTCCTGTAAATCCTAAACTCATTTCAAAGGCTGTGGCAGTTAAAGAAACACCACTGGCTCCACTTGTTTTCCAAACATCGGTAACCAATATAGCTAAGGCAGTTAACGTACAAACAACCAATGTATCGATTAATGGGCTCATCATAGAAACCAAACCTTCGCGAATGGGTTGTTGACTTTTAGATGCGCCTAGTGCCATTGGCGCTGTGCCTATACCTGCTTCGTTAGAGAAAGATGCTCTTCGCACACCGGCAACAATTAAACCACCTACTAATCCTCCAAGTGCAGGTTCACCTCGGTAGTTATTGGCGCTAAATGCATCTGTGATTACCATCCATAAATAATCTGGTACTTTAGAAATGTTTAAAATTAAAATTGCTAATACAGATAAAAAATAAATAACAATCATGATGGGAACCATCTTTCCAGCCCAAGTTCCAATTCTTTTAATACCACCAATAATTACGATTCCTGAGATAATCATTAAAATAATACCAATGATTAGTTTAGCAATGTTGATTTCCCAATTGAAAAGAGGAAAGGTTGTGTTAATTGCATCATTACCGGAAAAACCGATATCTAAAATTACTTGTGTTAACTGATTGGCTTGAAAAATCGGAAGACATCCAATCATCACACAAAATGAAAATAAAATAGCCAATGGCATAAAAGGTTTTCCTAATGCTTCTTTAATCACGTACATCGGTCCTCCTTGAATATCGCCAGCATCATCTTTTCCTCTGAACATAACTGACAAGGAGCTGGTAAAGAAATTGGTGCTCATACCTACAAATGCTGTTACCCACATCCAAAACAGTGCACCTGGTCCGCCAATAGAAATAGCTGCGGCAACTCCTGCAATATTTCCCATACCTACTGTTGAAGCCAGCGCTGTTGATAAGGCTTCGTATGCATTGATGTGTCCGGGGTCATTTGGGTTATCATACTTTCCTTTCAATATATTAACTGCATGTTTGAAATATTTGTATTGCACAAATCTTGAGTAGAAAAGAAAGAACAATCCTCCAAGAATCAAAAGAAACAATACGGGTGTCCAAACATTGGTTGCTAAATTGCTGATAAACTCACTCATGCTTTTTGTTTAAGCGTACAAAATAATGAAAAGATTGAAGTAAATATTAGACATTAAAGAATTAGCGGTTTACAGTTAACTTATTTTGTGAAACAGCTGTCCAATTGCAAAGGTGATACAACATGCGTGCACCAACGTTAGCGTCCCATTCATCTTCTCCAGGTGCTACTTCATTCAAATCGAAACCAATAATTTTTTTACCGGCTAACACAAGTTTTTTGATGAGGTAAGCAATTTGATGAAACTCAAAACCACCTGCTACCGGTGTGCCCGTGTTAGGGCAAAGTTTTGGATCTAAGCCATCAATATCAAAACTGATGTATACATGCTCTGGTAATTCTTTGAGGATGGCATCACAAACATTTTCCCATGTTTTACCTTGATACATCCAACTTTTGATATCTTCATCAAAGAAAGTTACCACGCGACCTGCTGCACGTTGCATCACACTTACTTCTTCCTCACAATAATCACGAATGCCAACTTGAACCAACTTACTGATGGCTGGCAATTTTAACGCATTGTACATGATACTGGCGTGAGAGTAAGTAAATCCTTCATAGGCTTTTCTTAAATCGGCATGAGCATCAATTTGCAACACAGCGAACTTAGTATATTTCTCCGTTAGTGCACGCATCAAGCCTAATGGTGTGCTGTGGTCTCCACCCACTAAACCTACTAATTTTCCTTCGCGAATTAATTTTAATGCTGTAGATTTTACGTAGATATTAAGATTTTCGCAGGCTGTATTGATCTGGTCTAAAATAGCATTGTTAGACGCAGACGTTTCTTGTTCTGTTAAAGATTCGATGTATTGTGCCGCTAACTCTCTTAGCTTATTGTTTTCTGCTTGTAAATCTGCCGGAATGGGTAACATGGCTACCCCTAACTTCCAAGCTTCTTTTATATCTTTTACAAATAAATCAACTTGTGCAGATGCATCTAAAATAGCTTGAGGGCCGTTAGCTGTTCCGTCACTATACGACACCGTTACTTCCCACGGTACGGGTATTAAGACTAATTCTGCTTGCTCTGTAGTAAAGGGTAATCCGAAAAGATTGCCAGTTGCTCCGGGTGCATTCTGATCGAATTGCTCGATCGCTTCTTGTTTTGTCATGCTTAGTTAAATAGGATTGGGTTGATATTGTTGAATAAACTGTGCTTTGTCTTTTTCCCAATTTCGCCACGACAATTGTTCTGTCTTTAATAACACAACGCCACCAGTTGGTAAAGATCCTATGGGTTCACCACTTAAATATTCGCTTAAGTAACTCACTGTTGGATTATGCCCAACAATGGCAACGCATCTTTCTTCATCTGATAATTGATGAATAAAGGAAAGATAAGTACGGACAGATGAATTGTATAAGTCTTCAATCGGAATAACTGATTGTTGTTGCAACTTAATCACATCAGCGATGAGATTTGCAGTTTGTGAAGTACGTGTTGCGATGGAATGATAAATTTTTTCAACCTGAAAAATCTCATGCGATAATTGCGTAGCTACTTGCAAGGCTTCTTTTTGTCCTTGTGCAGTTAATTCTCTTTCGCGATCGTGCGAACCCGACATCATTTCTTCGGCTTGGGCATGACGCATCAAAAGCAAATATCGTGGCATGTTTAGGTTTTTCTGTAAAATTAAGAATACCTTTTTAGCTTCGCTTATATCTTTTTTTAAAATGGCTAACTTTTTGAATATGAAGCCAATGCAGTGCTTTGAATGGTAACTTTCGCTACTCTATATTAATTATCAACATAGCAATATTGTATTTTTTAAGATATTTGACCCTTTGATTGATTTGAACATGGCGAAAAACTTAGTAATTGTAGAGTCTCCGGCAAAAGCAAAAACAATCGAGGGTTACCTCGGTAAAGAATTTAAAGTAGCATCCAGCATGGGGCACATCCGCGATTTACCAAAAGGTGGTGATGCCATTGACATTGAAAATGGTTACGAACCTACTTACGAAATCAGTCCAGATAAAAAAGAAATCATTTCTAAATTAAAGAAACTTGCTGAAGATGCTGAAACAGTCTATCTCGCAAGCGATGAAGACCGTGAAGGTGAGGCCATCTCATGGCATTTAAAAGAAGCACTAGATTTAAACGATAAGAAAACAAGAAGAATAGTTTTTACTGAAATCACCAAGAAAGCAATTCTTAATGCTATACAAAAACCAAGAGGAATTGATATTGATTTAGTAAACGCTCAGCAAGCCAGACGCGTGTTAGATAGATTAGTAGGGTATGAATTATCTCCTATTCTTTGGAAAAAAATTAAAACAGGTTTATCTGCTGGTCGTGTACAATCTGTGGCTGTAAGGTTAGTGGTAGAAAGAGAAAGAGAAATAAGTGAGTTTACGGTATCATCTACTTATAAAGTAAATGGATACTTTGATTTAGGGAAAGGCAAAATTTTAGTGGCTGAATTACCCGAACGTTTTAAGACAGAGAAAGAAGCTATTGCGTTTTTGGATTCTTGTAAGAACGCGAAGTTTACGATTCAAGATTTGCAAACACGTCCCGCGAAACGTTCTCCTGCACCACCTTTCACAACATCAACGTTGCAGCAAGAAGCATCGCGTAAGTTGGGTTTCTCTGTAACACAAACCATGGTAGTAGCGCAAAAATTATACGAAGCTGGTAAGATCAGTTACATGCGTACCGATTCTGTTAACTTATCGGAAGAGGCGTTAGCCAATGCGCAAAACCAAATTGCTAAAGCATACGGCAGTGAGTTTGCACAAAGAAGAGTTTACAAAACAAAAAATAGCAGCGCACAAGAAGCTCACGAAGCCATTCGTCCTACTGATTTCGCAGTGCAAGACCCTGGCATGGATAGCGGAGCAAAAAGATTATATGAATTAATTTGGAAGCGTGCCATCGCATCGCAAATGGCAGATGCTGAATTAGAAAAGACAACTGCCGTAATCGGAATCTCAACGAATAAAAAAACTTTACAAGCACAAGGAGAAGTTATCAAGTTCGAAGGTTTTTTAAAAGTTTACATCGAAAGTGTAGATGACGATGACGATGAGCAGGAAGGAAGCAAGGTATTGCCTCCATTAAAAGTTGGACAAGAATTAACATTGCAAAACCTTACAGGTAAACAGATTTATTCGCGTACACCTCCACGTTATACAGAAGCGAGTCTGGTAAAAAAATTAGAAGAGTTAGGAATCGGCAGACCATCTACTTATGCGCCAACAATATCAACTGTGCAAAAAAGAGGATATGTTGTAAAAGAAAATAGAGAAGGAGTGGAGCGCGCTTATCAAGTGTTAACGCTCGCTAATAATAAAATTGAAAACAAAACGGAAACAGAAATAACCGGTGCCGATAAGAATAAATTATTTCCTACCAACACGGCAATGGTAGTAAATGATTTCTTAGTCGATAACTTTCCTGATATCACAGATTTTTCTTTCACTTCTGAAATTGAAAAAGAATTCGATGAAATAGCAGAAGGAAAATTAGAATGGAGAAGAATGATCGACAACTTCTACAAACCATTCAGAAAAACCATCACTAAAACTGAAAAGATTGAGCGTTCATCTGTTGGTAAATCAAGAGAGTTGGGTGTTGATCCGAAAACTAAAAAAATGATTTACGCCAAGTTGGGTAAATTTGGGGCGTATGTTCAATTAGGAGAGAATCCGGATGATAATGGTGGAGAGAAACCAAAGTTTGCCAGTTTGCGTCCCGGGCAGTTTTTAGAAAACATCACCTTACAAGATGCTCTTGAACTCTTTAAAATGCCTCGCGCTTTAGGTGCTTTCGAAGGCAGTTCAGTGGTAGTGAATTTAGGAAGATTTGGACCATATGTGTTGCATGATAAAAAATTTGTAAGCGTTCCTAAAACAGATGATCCGTATACCATAACGTTAGCGCGTGCTATTGAATTAATTGAAAACAAAAGAACAGCTGATGCCAACCGATTGATCAAATCTTTTCCTGAAAATGAAGAGATACAAGTATTAAACGGAAGATTCGGTCCTTATATAAAAGCCGGAACAAAGAACGTAAAGATTCCCAAAGGACAAGATCCTGCTACACTTACTTTAGAGCAGTGCGTTGAACTAGCAGCAGCTACACCTGAAAAGAGAGGTCGTTTTGGAAATCGAAAAGCGAAAGCTGAGCCAACAAAAGCAGAAACCACAGCAAACAAGAAAGTGGCAGTTAAGAAAGCAATACCTGCTAAGAAAGTTGTAGCCAAGAAAACAACTACGAAAGTTTCGGCTTCCACAAAGAAAGCGGTAAAAACTGCACCAAGAAAACCAATAGCCAAGAAAACAGCAGCGAAGAAGAAAAAGTGAATTCAAGGTGCTAATACAGCACCCTGAATTTTATTGTATGTTCGATGGCGCGTAATTCTTTAATTACATCTTTATTATATTCTTTATTGATATCGGTGATTACATAACCGATTGTTTCTGTCGTTTTTAAATACTGTCCCACAATGTTGATGCCATGCGCAGCTAACACATTGTTGATTTTAGCTAATATACCCGGAACGTTATTGTGTATATGAATCAGTCGATGTGCGTTTTCTAAAGTAGGTAAAGTTAGATTAGGGAAATTCACACTGTTGCTTGTGCTTCCATTGTTGATGTAATCTAAAAATTTAGAAGGAACAAATTTGCCAATATTTTCTTGTGCTTCTAACGTAGAGCCACCGATATGGGGTGTTAGAATGGTGTTGGGTAATCCACGCAGGGGTGAATAAAATTCTTCTGCATTGCTTACAGGTTCGTAAGGAAAAACATCAACTCCGCATCCGGCAATTTTTCCACTCTCAATATTTCTCTTTAAAGCATCGATATCCACTACATGTCCACGACTTAAATTCAAGAAGATAACTCCTTGTTTCATTCTCGCAAATTCTTTATCGCTGATCATGTTGGTGTTGCTTTCTCTACCATCAACATGTAAAGAAACGATGTCGGAAATTTCTAAAAGAGTAGTGAGTGAATTAAGTTTAGTAGCATTACCGAGCGCTAATTTTTCTTCTTTATCGTAATACACAACCTTCATTCCAAGTGATTCTGCTAACACAGAAAGTTGTGCCCCAATGTTGCCGTATCCAATCAATCCTAATGTTTTGCCTCGAACTTCATAACTACCACTTGCTGATTTATCCCACTTTCCTGCATGTAGCTTATTAGATTTGTCAGGAATGTTACGAATCAACATAATCATTTCAGCAATAGCCAACTCCACCACAGATCGTGTGTTGCTGAAAGGCGCATTAAAAACAGCAACTCCTTTTTTGCTGGCAGCGTGCAAATCAATTTGGTTGGTACCAATACAAAATGCACCAATGGTCATTAACTTATTGGCATGTTCTAATACTTTTGCTGTTACCTGTGTTTTAGAGCGAATGCCTAACACGCCAACATTTTTAATTTTTTCGCAGAGTTCTTCTTCTGTTAAAGCTGCGTGATAGGTTTCTACTGTAAATCCTTCAGCGCGCATCATTTCAACAGCTACAGGATGTACATTTTCTAAAAGCAAAACATGAATTCTGTTTTTAGGGTAGGAGATAACTGTATTTAATTTATTGAGATAAAGAAACTCATCTAAACTAGGTGTAACGTGGTCTGCTTTGTTTAAAACTTTTTCTCTTTCAACATTTTCAGTAAAAGCAAAAAACTTATTGGCAAGGCCTGCATGTTTAATTTCATAATCTGTATAGCCATCACCTATTACGTAAACATCTCCAGGTAAATTCAATTGTTTTAGTTGTTCTACTTTTCCATTGTTAGCTGATAATGGATTGGTTTTATCGAAACCGATAACGTTACCTTGTTCATCAAATTGAAAACGGTTGGCATATATGTTTTCAGGTTTAATGCCAAAAGAAGTTACAACAGGGTCTATAAAGGCATGAAAGCCATTAGAGATGATATAGATGTTGTCTGAAAATTCCTGAAAGAAATCTTTGTTTCTCTTAAAGGATTCAGAAACCATTCCTTTCAAAATCTCTGTTAGTTTTTGAAGGTGGATGCGGTTGGGTTGAAGAAGTGCAATTCTTTTTTCAAGCGATTCTCTGAATGAAATACTACCATCCATGCCTTGATTGGTGATGGTAATGATTTCATTTTTTCTGTTTTCTTTATCGGGGTGATCTTGTAAAGAAATATCAGCTAATACATCGAAGGCTTCAACTTTGGTAAAAGTGCTATCGAAATCGATTACGAAATACTTTTGTGGTTTCATAGGTAGCGTAAGTTCAAAAGTAAAGTTTCAGAAGGAAAAAGTATGTACTTACATCGTTATTTTATTTTAGTGTTCTTAGTTCTTCTTACTTTTTTGGTTGAGGTTTTTAACCTGTTTATTTTTTTGTAGAATCCATTCCAATATGGTTGATCGCGCGCTGTAACTATGGTAAAAAATGCGCAATAAAAAAGAGGCGTTCTCTACGTGTGAGTACGCCTCTTTCAGTGTTAAGAAAACTCTATTACGAGTACCTACTTAAACTATTTTCTTGCAATTGCTTTTTGTGCTGCAGTTACAATGTTAGATGGGCCAAGTCCATATTTTTCTAACAATTGAGCGGGTGTTCCACTTTCGCCAAAACTATCTTGTACGGCAACCATTTCTAAAGGTGAGGGGAGATGGCGAGCTAGCACTTGAGCTACACTATCACCTAATCCACCATTTATTTGATGTTCTTCACACGTAACTACACATTTGGTTTTCGAAACTGATTTTAAAATAGCGTCTACATCTAAAGGTTTTATTGTGTGCATGTTTATTACCTCAGCACGAATACCGAGTTCTGCTAATTTCGCTTCAGCTTCAAGAGCATTCCATACTAAATGGCCACAAGCAATTATGGTTACATCGCTTCCTTCTACCATTGTGTCTGCTTTACCAATCACAAAAGGTCGGTCTGCTGCAGTAAATACTGGCCAACTCGGACGGCCAAAGCGTAAATAGGCGGGGCCTTGATGATTACCTAAAGCTAGTGTTGCTGCTTTGGTTTGGTTATAATCGCAGGGCACGATAACAGTCATGCCCGGCAACATCTTCATCATACCAATATCTTCTAAGATCTGATGTGTTGCGCCATCTTCTCCTAAAGTTAAACCTGCGTGTGAAGCACAAATTTTTACATTCTTATGTGAATACGCTACTGACTGACGAATTTGATCATAAACTCTTCCGGTAGAAAAGTTAGCGAAGGTTCCGGTAAAAGGAATTTTTCCACCGATAGTCATTCCGGCAGCTAAACCAATCATATTAGCTTCGGCAATTCCCACCTGAAAGAAACGATCGGGAAATTCTTTCTTAAAGGCATCCATTTTTAACGATCCGGTTAAGTCGGCACACAATCCAACTACATTCGGATTTTGTCTGCCTAATTCTAATAAACCTGCTCCAAAACCAGAACGTGTATCTTTTTTTTCGGTAAATGTAAATTTTGCCATAGCCAATAATCAGGTGGCGAAAGTCGTAAAAAAAGCATCTTTCTGCAACATGTTAATGATTGTTAAACGAATTAATTGACAGCGAAAAACAAAAACTACGCCTATTGGCTTTCGTTTAGCAACACATAATAATTTAAACATAACTATGTTGCGTATCTCTAAAGAAAACAAACGCTTCCTTTTACTATTTATCATTTGTGTTATGATTGCTTTAATTCCCTGGCTTATGCTGATGTAGTATTTTACCTATGTAATTCTTTCAAACGGATTGATTTACCGGAATAGCCTGTTATATTTGCGCCCAAACAGAAAAATCCTAAATGAAAAATTTATCAATTGGCCTAAATGTAGCACAACTAATAGCAGTAGCAGTTTTATACTATTTACATTTTGCAAGTCCTTCTTCGAAAACTAACTCAGCGGGTAACAATGGTGTGTTATTACAAGATGCGAAAATAGCTTTTATCAATGCAGATTCAGTATTAAAGTATTACTCGTTTCTTGAAGTAAACAAAAAAGCGTTGGAAGCCAAAGGCTCTAAACTCGAACAAGATTTTCGCGATAGAGCGCAGAGTTTACAAAACGATGTTAATCAATATCAGAGAACGGTTAATAACATGACGTTCGGCCAGGCAAAAGCTGCTGAAGAAGACTTAGCTAAAAAACAACAAAATCTTCAGATGTACCAGCAACGTCTTCAGCAAGAGTTAGCGATTGAAGAAGGCAAATTAAACAGAGAGTTATACGAGCGTATTACCAAGTTTTTAAAAGGCTACGCAAGCCAGAACAACTTACAAGTTGTTTTAAAATACGATCCTACTTCTGATGTATTATTCGGTGGCGAAACATTGGATATAACCCAAGCCGTTATTGACGGATTGAACACAGAATACAAAAACGAAAAAGAAGGTAATGTAAAGTCAGATACTACTAAAGTAAAATAACTTATTTCTATAGCATAAACATAAGCCGGCTTACTACCGGCTTTTTGTATTTTCAGAAAAAACGTATCTTTAATTTCCCAACTCCCTGTTACACGTGTCTACAAGACTTTTTGCACGACTTAAAAATACCGGAAGCGAAACCCAGCAAGTTATGCTTATGCTGGCAACAGGCTTCTTTATGGGAATTTTTATAGCAACCTACCAGGTAACTGCAGATTCCCTTTTTCTAAGCCGCCTGGGTAGCAGACTAAACGAAGCGTTTTTGATTGCAGGTGGCTTAGGTATTGTTACTACAGCTCTTTATTCATTTTTCCAGGCGAGAATACGATACAATGTATTAACCATAACTTCCTTATTGTTAATATCCGGTTTTACGGTACTGGTGTATTGGCTCATTCACGAGCGTATCGATTTAGAAGATGAACTGATCTTTTCGCTTTACTGCATGTCTGGACCATTAACAGCAGTTTTGTTGTTAATCTATTGGGGTACATTTGGCCGGTTATTTAATTTTAAACAATCGAAAAAAATTATCGGATGGATTGATACCGGACAATTAATTGCTGCTATTCTTGCCTCTTTCTTAATACCACTTACTACACCATTTGTACCCGATACCACAAACTACCTTTTGGTTTGTGCCATCAGCATTATAGTTGTTTCGGTTTTGCTGTTTATTATATCCTCCAGATTTAGAATGGCCAGAAACAATCCTAAAGAAGGTGACGATGCGAAAGAAATAAAAAGAGAAACCACGATTATCAAAATCTTAAAAGATCCTTATACAAGAACCATCTCCATTTTCTTATTCGTTTCGATGATGGTGTACATATTTAATCAGTTTACCTTTCAAACTGTTGTACAAAAGCAATATCCAACAGAACGAGAGTTAACAAACTTCACGGCCTTTTTTACTGCAGCTGTGTATATTATTAGTTTGATTATTCAAACGGTAGTTAATCAGCGGATCATCACAAACTATGGGTTGCGAGTAACCTTGTTAATACTCCCGGTTATTATTGGTGTTCTTGGCATAGGCACGTTAGCAGCAAGCTTATTTTTTAATGATCCATCAAACGCAAACTATGTATACTTTTTTGTATTGGTGGCACTAATGCGTTTACTCGGCTGGACTTTCCGCGATTCGCTAGAAAATCCGGTGTTTAAACTTTTCTTTATCCCGATCGATTCTCGCTATCGGTTTTCGGTACAATCTAAAGTAGAAGGAACATTCAACGAAGTTTCTCGTTTTTTTGCAGGTTGTTTGCTTTTTGTTTTCGCTCTTTTTTCTTTTTTTCAGATTGTACATGTAGTAATTATACTATTGCTGCTTGCAGCCACTTATCTTTTTACTGTAAACAGATTATACAATGGATACCGCACTAAGATTCATCAGAAGCTAGAATCTACAGCAACACGGCAAGAAAAGTTAGAAAGAGGGTACGCCATGTTAACTAAAAAACTGGAAGCTTTACTAGACGTACCACAGGCAGCTAAATCCGTTTTTTCTTTAAAATTGTTAGAGAAAATTAATGCAGGGCAAGTTCCGGTTTGGCTTAACATGCTTATGCGCAATAAAAACGAAGAAGCAAGACATTTCGCGCAAACGAAAATTAATGAGTTTAAAGGGCTTTCTGTATCCGACCAATATGTAATACGAGGAATCTCGAGTGAAAATGGCGAGCGGCAAATGCTAAGCAAAACAGATTTGCAGGCTATCATCGAAAGCAATGGTGAAATAACAAAAACAAGGATTCAACGACTCACCAGATCGCTTCAGGCAAGCGACAGACAATATGCAGCCGAGTTACTGCTTCACTCTTCATCAGAAGATACCACCTCTTTTCTAATGGAATTGTTGAGCGACACCGAAGAAAAAGTAAGAAACACAGCAATTAAAACAGCAGTAAAACGATATAATGCAGAAGTTATCAATGGTCTGATAGATAACCTGGGTAATCCTGCTTATTCTAATCAAGCATTAAATGCTTTGTTGTTAATTGGCCAGCCGGCACTAAGCGCATTAGATGCTGCATTTTACAGAAGCGGACAAAGCACACAAATTCTCGGAAGAATTATCCAGGTAATGGGTAGAATTGGCGGACCACGAGCAAAAGAAATGCTTTGGCAAAAAATCGATTATCCCAACCGTGTAATTGTTTCACAAGCACTTATAGCACTTGGCGAATGCGGATTTAAAGCCGGTATATCTCAGATATCACGAATCAAGTACGCGATAGAACAAGATGTGGCAGACATACGATGGAACATCGCGGCCTTATCAGAATTAGAAAATGTCGGCATCTACCCCGAAATTTCTCAAGCCATAAGATGGGAGGTTCAAAATGATATTGAACATATCTACATGCTTCTTACCATGCTGTACGATACCCATTCCATACAATTGGTAAAGGAAAACATAGATAGCGGTACGGCTGAGGGGATTGCCTATGCCATTGAACTTTTAGATGTGTTCTTATCCGAACAATTAAAGCAACGAGTTATTCCTGTGTTAGACGATCTTTCAGATTCTGAACGTATAAAAAGACTCGAAGATATCTACCCACGCATAAGGCTCGACAACCGGTTGGTTATAAAATTCCTGATCAACCGAGACTTCACCCAAACCAACCGTTGGACAAAAGCTTGCTTACTCTATCAAATCGGATTGTTAAAAATGAAAGAGTTTCAGATTGATCTGATCGCTCATTTATTTAATCCCGATAAACTGATAAGCGAGGTTTCTGCGTGGGCACTATTCGAGATAAATCCACAAGTATATCATGAAAATGTAGTGCGGTTGGGTAAAATCAAAAAGAGAGAGTTAGATCATGCTATAATTGTAAAGCGCGGTAGCGAAATGCTTTTTGAACGTGTTTTATTTTTAAGTAAGATCGAGGTGTTTGGCAACATACCAGGAATTATACTTTCTTACTTAGCCGATATAAGCGAAGAAGTAGCATTAAAAGAAAGCGAAACTCTGGTGTTGGATGCTAACCAAAACAACAACTTTTATTTGGTAGTATCGGGTCAGGTAGAATTATACAAAGGAGCTGAAAAAGCAACAGAATATACAGAGGGAATGTTTTTAGGTGAATTAATTGTAAAAGAAGGATTTGCAAATTTTAACAGAGCCAAAGCAGTTGATGAGGTACAGCTCATGCGGTTCAATAAAAGCCAGTTTTATGAGTTATTAGCCGATCATGTTAAATTAGCCGATCAGTTTTTGGTGTATATTTGACGTTTATCAATATTTTTTAGTAATTTTTAAAGTTTTTTGAATAAAACTATTTTTTAAACTAAGCCTCAACCAACCTGTATAACAGGCGGAAGGCAGCAAACTATGGTTGGTCAACCTGCACATAATCCGGGTTTCGAAGAAGAAACCATAACAACTGATTTACATTTTCAGTTGACTGGGGAAAATCCGTTTCCGGGTCTAAGACCATTTACTATAGATGAGTGTCATCTCTTTTTTGGTAGAGAAGGCCAAAGCGATGAAATCCTGCTAAAACTAGCTCAAAACCGATTTGTTTCGGTAATGGGTTACTCCGGAAGTGGTAAGTCATCGTTAATGTATTGCGGTTTAGTTCCTGTACTACTAGGAGGTTTCGTAACACAAACTGGCCCAAACTGGCAAGTATCAAATTTCAGACCCGGCACAAGTCCGATTCAGAATTTAGTACAAGCCGTTGTAAATGCTCTTATTAAAAACAATAGAATACGCGAAGAAGACAAACCCATACACGAAAGCATCATCAATGCTGTTTTGCGAAGTAGCAATAAAGGCCTGGTAGAAGTTGCACAATACTTACAAACAGAAAAAGATGAAAACATTTTCTTTCTGGTTGATCAGTTCGAAGAACTTTTCCGGTACCGCGATGCTGAAGATCCTATTGAGGCATTTAACGAAGCGCAGCAATATGTAAACTTAATTTTGAATGCTGTTTCTCAGGATAAAGTGCCAGTGTATGTTGCCATTACCATGCGATCTGATTTTATTGGCTCTTGTTCTGTATTTCCAGCCCTCACCCAATTAATCAATTTCAGCAACTATTTGGTACCGCAAATGACGCGCGACCAAAAACGATTGGCTATTGAAGGTCCTGTGGCTGTTGCTGGAGGAAAAATTGCTCCCAGACTAATCAAACGAATTTTATCAGACGTTAGCACAGATCAAGATCAACTTCCCATTATCCAGCACGCCATGATGCGTACCTGGGATTATTGGTTGCATAACCACGAAGCTGGAGAGCCTCTGGACATTCGACATTACAACGCAATAGGTAAAGTAAGTCAGGCTTTATCGCAACACGCAAACGAAGCATTCGAAGAATTATCTGCGCGGGATAAAGAAATAGCAGAAGTATTATTCAAATCGATTACCGAACGTAGGCAAGACACAAAAGGAAACAGACGTCCGGTTAAAGTATCAACGGTTGCCGAATTAGTAGAAGTTGAAGAAGCAGATGTAATTCGTGTTGCCGACCATTTCAGAAAGTCTGGCCGCTCTTTTTTAATGCCACCCTCAACATTACCACTAAAAGGTGAATCAACAATTGAGCTTTCTCATGAAAGTTTAATGCGTATATGGAACAGACTCTCTAATTGGGTAAACGAAGAGTTTGAGTCGTCTCAAATGTATAAGCGCATTTCAGATGCAGCCGCGATGTATCAGGTAGGTAAAACTGGTTTGTGGCGTCCTCCGGATTTGCAGCTTGCATTGAACTGGCAGAAAAAACAAAAACCAACCCGGGCTTGGGCACAACGTTACGATGAAGCCTTTGAAAGGGCTATCGTATTTCTTGATTCCAGCAGAATAACCTACGATGCCGAGTTAAAAAATCAGGAGTTACAACAGCGCAAACAATTAAGACGCGCACGTGTAACGGCAATTATCTTAGGTACTGCCACACTTGTATCGTTATTGTTTTTAGTGTTTGCCTATACCCAACGATTAGATTCAAGCAAAAATTTAGAGAAGGCAATAGTTCAACAAAAGAATGCCGAGAGGAGTGCAGTTGCAGCAAAATTGGCTCAAAAGAGAGCAATAGAAAAAGAGAAGCAAGCAACATTAGCCAACGAAAAAGCTCAAAACGCATTAAATCAATTAACGAAAGCAATAGCTGATTTACGAGCAGCAGTATTTTCTGAAGAAAAGGCAAAAATTATTGCTCAGCAAAGTTTAGCTGAAGCACAACGCGAACGCGATACTGCCAATGTGCAACGAACAAAAGCTTTAACAGCTACTAACATCGCCAACGAAAAAACAGAGATCGCCAACAACTTGTTAATGCTTGCCAAAGCAAGAGCTATGGCCGGGGTATCTATCCAGATGGAAGACAATAATGCATTGGCTGCTTTACTTGCGAAACAAGCCTATATTTTTAACAATAGGCATTTTGGCAAAAAGTATGATCCGTTTATACACAGCGCCTTGTACACTGCCTTAACTAAAATAGATGGTAATAGCTACAACGCAATTGCTGTTCCGGGCCCTGCAAGGAATAGAATTAACTCAGTATCTCTATCAAAAAAATCAAACTCATTTTACATCGCAGCAGCAGATGGTCGCATCTACAAAGGAAATCTGGATAATCAGAGTCTCGAACCTTCAGGAATTCAAAATAGCTATCCTAACAAATCTGTTTCATTAAGCAGTTCAGAAAAATACATCGTAGTTTCTTCAGACTCATCCTACGTTCAGGTATATGAAACAGATAAGCTAACCAAAAAACCAAGCCTAATAAAGCTTGCGGGTCTTGTGTATGATGTGGAAAGTATTCCCAATCAAGATGTTTTCATTGTAGCAACATCTACCGGGATATGGAAACTCGATCCAAGAACGGCAAAAGCAAACCAACTCGCTACAACGCGAGACGCAATACGTAATTTACTTGTAAACACAACCGGAAGCTTTGTAATAGGTGGCACCTGGAAAGGCTCAATTTACAAAATTGATCTGGCTACATCCAATGTATCGTTGTTTATTCAAGAGCCTAACAGTAAAATTCTCTCACTAGAACTACACCCATCCGATACATTATTCGCCTATGGTTTTGAAGAAGCAGGTACAAACAATCGTGGTTTGGTTAAGTTGATATCGCTCAATACCAAAAAAGTAGTTAGACAATTTACCGGGCATAAAGCCGGTGTTTACGACATAGAATTTAGTCCGGATGGCGAATTAATGGCAAGCGCAGGCTCCGACAAGCGTTTACAACTTTGGGTACTTTGGTCTCCGGAAGATTTACCTATTGTTATGGACAATAATAACGGGTTCGTATGGGATATTGCTTTCGCCAAAGGTTCGGATTATCTGATAGCTACAAGCAACGAATCTCAAGTTCGTTTTTGGCCTACAGATCCGGCTATTCTTCAAAACGAAATTTGCAATAAGTTAAACCGTAACATGAACCGTTACGAATGGGAAACTTATGTTGGTAAAGATGTAAAACACGAGATAACATGTATTGGCCTTTTGGTAGAAGATTTTTGATAGGCTTAATTCCTGCATTGGTTATGTTGGGTTTTAGTGGTAAAACTTTTGCCCAAACAGATTGTGCAGACCCTGAAGTAACCTTGAAAATAGCCTCAGAAGAGTTTGAAAAAGGACACTTTTTCTCAGTTCCTGAAATGGTTATTGCATGCGTAACTAAAGGAGGGTTCTCTAGGCAACAATTGGAGCGCGTATATGTGTTATTGGTGCAGACTTACCTGATTTTAGAAGATCAAGCCAATGCAGAGGCTTACTACCTTAAATTACTGCAAGTTAATCCAGAGTATGAAGCACAACTAGGGCGCGAGCCTGTAGATTTGGTTTATTTAAGTAAACGTTTTACCGCTACACCGATTTTCTCTTGGTATGCAACTGCAGGAACCAGTTTTGTGCTGCCTAAGGTTATTGTTAATAATTTTACAGTTAATAACTCCAACCAAAAATATAGTTTAGGATTCGGATGGCAATTTGGGGGAGGTATAATCTGGCATCAGTCAGACAGATTATCCGCAGATGTAAGTGTAAGTTTTTTATCACAATCCTATTTGTTAAAGGAATCTAATTTTTTTAATAACGATGAAATTCAATTAACCGAAAGATTAAATTCTTTATCTATTCCTGTAACGTTTAGCTATATGCTAACAAAAAATAAGAAATATAAACCTTATGTTGGAACAGGAGTTACAATTAATTATCTGGTAGGAGCCAACCAGAATATTTCACTTCAAAATCGTACACCCTTGTTTGATACCAACAACGATCAGGTTGGCTTTACCTCTCAACAATTAAGCAGAAATCTTCAAGTACGTGATAGAAGAGAACCACTTAATTTCCAAATACACGTAACAGCTGGTTTAAAATATAAGTACAAACTCAACTATTTCTTTGCAGAAGTAACCTATGGTCTCGGTCTTATAAACGTTGTGAAAAGAAATACATTGATCGACAATGGCAAAGGGAACAATACATCAACTGTGCCTTCATTTTCTCTCGCGCATGTAGATGACTACTTTTCGCTTAATAATGCTCAGATAAACATGGGTTTTATTAAACCATTATACAAACCACGAAAGCTGAAATCAGCCAAAACAAAAAGAGTAACCAGAGAACTAAACAAGCAATCATGAAAATTAAATCATGTTACTTTATCCTTTGGCTACTCCTAACAGCCACTTCTTGTTTCGAGGATTCGCAGTTAAAGCAAGATCAACAAAACTTTTTTGTAAGGTATTTAGGTAGCGATGGGAACCAAACAGCTGTAGATTTTGAATTACTGGAAGATGGAAATCTTGTAATTCTATACAACTCAGAAACCGAAAATGGCGAAAAAGATTTCTATCTAACTAAATTTTCACAAGATGGAATAGAAATATGGACACAAAATTTAGGTAACCCTTCGCGAGCTGAGGTTGCGAAAGATGTAATTGAAATTCCAGGAAACGCTGGTGGCTATGGATTTGCAATAGGTTTTGATGTTGTAAGTTCACCCACCTCTAATGCAATGGCTGTGCTTATCACTTCACCCGATGGAAATAAAGCGAAAGAGGCAGTTGCTGCTTTTACAGGGTTTGATGACCGTCTTAAATCAGTAACCTATAATCCGTCAGATGGTGGCCTTATTGTAACTGGAAATACTAGAATCGTAACGCAAACAGGTAGTCGGATACAAAGTGTAATCTCCAGACTAAGACCAATTGCCGATAGTAATTTCGGATTTTATGCTCAAAATGAACCTTGGGGTAGAGTAGACTTTGGAGGTGGAGCCGAAGAAGATGTTATCGCTTTATTTGTAAACAATAACGTTACCGGAAATGATGCTTTTCATTGGTTTATGACAACAAATGAGGCCGGTAATGGCACGAATGATTTTAATTTTTACACTGCAGCTTTAGACAACGCTGGTTTGGTTTCTAACGGAACGATTCTACCAAATGAAACGGCAGATGACACAAACGATTATCTGAATTTCGTACTTAAAGAGCCGGATTCGCCCACACCGAATCTTTATTCCTTAATTGGAACCAATACAATCGGTAACTCATCTAAAGTTCAGGTTATTAAAATAGATTTTGGAAACATCGTAAGTAATCCCAGTGCTCCGCAAAACAGAAGATTAATTAACATTCCTGGAAATTATAAGGGAATAGGCTTATCAAAAATACCAGGAGGTTATTGGGTATTAGCCGAGAAGCAAGTAGAAACCGTAGGCGAATTAGTGGCCAATATAGGGTTAGTTAAGGTAAATGATTTGTTTGAACCAATTGATAACGTAAGAGATTTGCAGTCTGAATTTAATGTTAACCCTATCAAAATTCTTTCAAATGCTAATCAAAAAGTTTTCGTATTATCTACGGCTGCACTTGGTAATCAGCAGAAAGTACAGATTATAAAACTCAACAGACAAGGTCAATTTTCTGAATAGGATCAATCAATGTTTTGTAAGGTTACTTTTAAGCCTTATTTTTGATAGATTCTATAGTTGATGAATATCCCTATGCTTGTATCCTTCCCAACCAAGTTTGCATTTACCTGTCTTTGTATACTTCTTTTCGCATTTCCAATTTTTGCGCAGGTTAATGTAAACTCAACTGCTACTCCCGATCTTTGTGTAGGTTCATCAGGTTATTCAGCACTAGGGACAATCACCATATCCGAAAGTGTTGATAATGCCATTACCTTAACAAATACTCCGGAAAGCATAATAATTACACCTACTATACCCGGAAGTTTCGAGTTTGAGCCTGGAGTAGGAACCATAAACTTTCTGGGTTTTAGCAATTTGGATGTAACCGCAACTATTAGTGTAACAGCCAGCCAAATCGAAATATTTTTATCCGATGTATCGGATAATCATGAATCCGGAATTAACTCAATCGAAATATCCGGAATAAACATTAGGGCTATAACAACTAATACTTCTTCTGTTTTAGAAAGATTAGGTGGTTCTTTAGCCATTGTAGGTTTTGCAAACGGAGATGATATTGCTGGTTCTTCAATCGAAAGTTTCTTACCGCCATCAGTTGCTAATGCGGGCACCGACAGGACTGGAATAGACGCTGTTTGTGGAGGTTCGGTAAGTCTAAATGCAAACGTACCGGCTACAGGTACAGGATTTTGGAGTTTCTCACCAGTATTTGGAAGCAACCCAGATGGCCTCCCTTTATCTTCCTTTACAGATACGAATGCAAACAATACTGCCTTTAATGGTACACCCGGAAACACGTATAGATTACGTTGGACCATAACTAACGGCCCTTGCGATGCAAGTTTTGATGATGTATTAATTGAGTTTAATCAACCTGTAGCGGCTGATGCAGGCTCAAATATTACATCGTGTAATACAACACTAAACTTATCAGCAGTAACTCCTTCGCTGGGCACTGGCTCATGGTCTTTTGTTTCAAATCCCGATAATCTGGGTGCAATCTCAAACCTTTCTTCTCCAACTTCACTGTTTTCTGGTGCAAGAGGAACAACATATGGTTTAAGATGGACAGTTGCAAATGGTGTTTGTGTTAGCTTTGAAAACATAACCGTAACTATTCAAAATACACCAACTACTGCTAATGCAGGCTCAGATATAACGGTGTGCGGAAACCTCACTCCATTAAGTGCAAACTCACCGGTTATTGGTACCGGGTCATGGAGTTTTTCACCTGCACCCGGAAGCAACCCGGATAGCAGACCACTTTCTTCGTTTTCAGATATTTTCTCAAATTCCTCTGGTTTTTCAGGAACTCAGGGTCAAACTTACAGACTTCGGTGGACAATAAATTTTGGAGTTTGCCCTTCTTCTTTTGATGAGGTTTTAGTGCATTTCAACTCAAACCCAACTCCAGTTAACGCGGGTTTAGATAAAATTGTCTGTTCAAACTCAGTTGTATTATCAGCTCAGCCGCCTGTAATTGGTAGTGGTTTCTGGAGTTTTTCTACAGATCTGGGTAGCAATCCGGATGGTTTGCCTCTAACTGCTTTTAGCGACATCAATAGTTTTGCCAGCACATTTACAGGCACACAAGGAAATACCTACAAACTAAGGCTATAGGCACGGGCGTGTGGAGCTTCTCACCGGCTAACACAGGCACAGGCGGGAACATCAACAACACAAGCCAGGCCAACAGTTCCTTCACAGGCACAGCGGGTCAGACTTACACATTGAGATGGACGGTTAGCAACGGAGTATGTGCATCGGTATTTGATGAAGTGGTGATCAGACTAGACCAGAGCCCGAGTGCGGCAGTGGCGGGAGCCGACCAGCAGATATGTACTTCCTCAACAAGTTTAACAGCGACCGTTCCGGCTATAGGCACAGGATTGTGGAGTTTATCACCGACAAATACAGGCACAGGCGGTGTGATATCAGATGTAAACAGCGCCACGAGTGTATTCACAGGCACAGCGGGTCAGGTATACCTATAGGCACGGGCGTGTGGAGCTTCTCACCGGCTAACACAGGCACAGGCGGGAACATCAACAACACAAGCCAGGCCAACAGTTCCTTCACAGGCACAGCGGGTCAGACTTACATATTGAGATGGACGGTTAGCAACGGAGTATGTGCATCGGTATTTGATGAAGTGGTGATCAGACTAGACGAAATCCCATCAATTGTAAATGCAGGTGCTGATCAGGAGGTTTGTGGTGGATTTACAACATTACAAGCTTTAACCCCTAATGTTGGAACAGGGCAGTGGTCATTTGTAAGTAATCCTGATGGTCTACCTTTAACTGTTTTTGGTGATAGAAATAGCATAACATCTACATTTAGTGGAACACCTGGGTTAACGTATATCTTAAGATGGACTGTAACTAATGGAGTTTGTGCAGGAGTAGTAGATGATGTAACAATTAATCTACTAGAGCCTTTATCTGTTGCCAATGCAGGGCTGGATCAAAATATTTGCGGTAACACAACAAGTTTAACGGCAACTCCACCAGTTTTTGGTATTGGAACTTGGAGTTTTTCTCCTTTACCGGGAAGCAATCCGAATGGATTACCCATTACAGCTTTTTCGGATGTAAACAACCCATCAAGTACTTTTACGGGTACACCGGGTTTCACCTACCGTTTACGTTGGATAGTGAGCAATGGTGTATGTCCGGTTAATGAAGATGAGGTACTTATATCATTCCCTGTTGTACCTACAGTGGCAGCATCTGATCAAACTATTTGCAGTGGAGTTTCAACCAATGTGGTAATAACAAACCCAAATTCAGTAGCTGGCACAACTTTTAATTGGGTAGTGTTATCGAACCCTGGAAGCGTTGCAGGTACTAGTTCCGGTTCGGGATCTAACATTACACAATTATTAACGCACAATTCCTCAACACAACAAATTGTTACGTATAGAATTACACCTACCGGTCCAACGGGTTGTGTCGGAGCTTCTAGTAATGTATCTGTGTTTGTTGATCCAATTCCGTTTATCTCTAATAATCCCGTTGCATTAACTCAGGTTATTTGCAGCAACGAGCAACTAAATTTTAGTCCAATGGCAATTCCAGCTTCCACAATCAACTGGTCTGCTACTTTCTCTTCTGAAATTTCTTCTGTGTCTGTAACAACCACAGGTACCGGAAATATTACGGATACCCCAATCAATATTAGTAATGGTAATGGTACAGTAACATACACGTTAACACCTATTGTTAATGGTTGCACTGGTCCATCACAAAACTTTGTTGTAACCGTAAAACCTCTGCCCAGTGTAAGCTCTGTTAATACAGTAATTTGTAGCGAAAGCAATGCAGTATTTACCTTAACAAATGCGCCACAGAATATTCCGGGCACAACCTATAGCTGGACGGCAACACTATCCTCTGGAACTGTAACTGGCTTTGCGAATGGAACAGGAAATGTGATAAACCAAAATCTGGTTTCGGTTGCAACTGGCGGAGTGGTAAACTATGAAGTAACCCCTAGTGCCAATGGTTGTGCAGGGCCATCACAAGTATTTGTAGTGCAAGTAAATGGCAAGGCAATCATCGATGCAGGAGCTGATTTTCAAGTTTGTGAGCCCTCGACTGTTTCAATTGCAGGAGTTCCGCTTGGAAGTTCT
The DNA here is from genome assembly GCA_021298355.1 of Flammeovirgaceae bacterium. Taxonomy (GTDB): domain Bacteria; phylum Bacteroidota; class Bacteroidia; order Cytophagales; family Cyclobacteriaceae; genus Chryseotalea. The sequence goes on along the minus strand of JAJTEH010000006.1, from coordinate 302,447 downwards.
ACAACAGGAAGTTGGCAAGTTGAACCAGGTTTCGGATTTGGAACGATAAGTGGTTCGGGTATATCAGCGGTTTACAATGTTGCACCGCAAGATATTGGAGGATTTGTAAGGCTTCGGGTAACATCTGATGATCCTGATGGGGCGGGTCCTTGTTTACCTGCTACTGATTTGATTACAATCAACGTTAATAGAGCACCACAGATAAGTGCGATGCCTGATTTTACTATATGCGAGCCTACCTCAATTAATTTAACAAGTACAATAAGTGCTAGTTCTTCAACTGCAAATTGGTCTATATCTTCTGTAGGTACCGGTACAATTTCTGCGAGTAGTTTAACGCTGAATACAGTTACCGCAAGCTATTTCCCCACACCTTCTGATATTACTCAAACAATTGTATTTAGGGTGGTAACAAATGATCCGGATAATGCAGGCCCTTGTGTACCGGCTGAAGACTTTGTAAATGTAACCATCAACAGATCTGCTAAAGTGAATGCAGGAACTGATTTTAGAATTTGCGAATACGACAATGTGCAACTTAATGGCTCTTTCGCAGACTCACCTTCAGCTATATGGTCTGGTGGAGCATCGCCAATGCAGTATGGAAACGTTAATAATCCTATTACACAATACACTTTAAATGCAACCGAAAGAAACTCAACCAATCTTGCAATTAACTTTAGATTAACAGCTGCAGATCCTGATGGTGCCGGCCCATGTACAAGTGTATTTGATGAAGTACTTGTTCAGGTGGCAGATACATTAAACTTTGTTACTATTGTTGGCCTTAACACAGTTTACGCTGAGAACGAAGCACCTGTAAATTTGGTGGGTGTTCCGGCAGGTGGAGTATTCTCAAGTATTGATCCCGGTGTTTTTGGAAATACATTCTTCCCTTCCATTGCGCAGGTATCTCCTGCAATAAATACAATCATCTACACATTTACAGACCCTACAACTGGTTGTATAAGTGCACCAAGAAGAACAGTGATTGTTAACGAAGTTACTGCAGTTGATTTTTCAATAGCAGGTTCCACCTTAGGGAATGATGGTGCAATACAGATTTGCTCGGGTGCTGGAAATGGAGAGATAAGGATAAGTGGTTCTCCGGAGTATAACGATCCTTCTGCTAACGTTGCCTTTTTCTCTAGCACGTCATCAGAATTAAATCCAAGGATTTTCCAAAACGTAAGCGACAACGGATTCTTTTACATCAACACAGCTAATCTTCCGGCAGGCGAGTACGATATCCGTTATTCTTTTACAAATCAAGTTTTAGCAACTGTGGTGCTGGCCAAAGTATTGAGAGTGTTCCCTAAACCTGATATAACCATTACGACAGGCAATACATGTAAAGATGATGTGGTTGAGTTTAGAACAGATATTATTAGCAAAGGTGCATCCATTTCAGGGTATGACTGGGATTTTGGTAACACGCTCGGCTCGAATCTGCAATCTCCGGATTATCAATATCCAACCAGAGGGGATTATAACGTTGTAGCTACAGTATCTACAACCGATGGATGCGAGGCTACAGCCAGTAAAGTAATTCGTATTGGTGAAATTGAAGTTTTAGATTTTAACTGGACAAGTATTTGTAGTTCGGAAATTACCGAATTCAACACCTCAAAAATACAAACAGGTGCTAGTACGATTGTAAACTATACATGGACTTTCCCAACAGAAACGGGAACTGTTCAAATTTCCGGCCCTCCCGGGCCCATAGCTGCTCCTGATGATGCTGTTGCCTCCGGCAACTATCAAGCACCAAGATATTTGTTTGCTTCCAGTGGCTTAAAAGATGTTGGGCTACAGATAACAACAGATGATGGTTGCCAGCAAGATGTTCCTAAAAAAGTGTTTATTCTAGATTTCAGACCCGCAGAGGATTTAAATCAGAATCCTTACTTAGAAAACTTTAAGAGCGGCCAAGGCACATGGTTTAAAACAAATGATGAGTTTGAATTTGATGTTGCTTCATTAAATGCGAACAGTTTTATTTTCGGCAATCCTAGTGCTAATGGTCTATCGGTTTTCAATGTTAGAGGAACAGATCCGGCAGTATGGTATACAAATGGTTACCGCGATGTAGAAAACTCCGTTGTTATTGGTCCATGTGTAAATCTCTCTAATGTTCCTTCCCCTATGATTGCTCTTGATTTTTGGGTAGATGCTGATATTCGGGACGGTGCCGTAGTTCAATACTCAACCAACGGTGGACTAAACTGGACAACTCTTGGAAATGATAATTTGCTGAATGGTATAGATTGGTATAATGACGGAGGATTGATTGGAAACCCAGGAGGAGTTGGAAGTGGCCAAAACATTGGTTCTTTTGGATGGACCGGTAAATCAGGCAAATGGATTAAAGCTCGATATCCGCTAGATGAGATACCTGTTGCGGCACGTAGTAAAGTTGTGTTTAGAGTTGCTTTTGGTAGTAACAACAATAACCCTACAGGTACTCGTACTGAGAAAGGATTTGCTTTTGATAACGTGTATATAGGACCTAAAACAAAAACTGTTTTAGTTGAACATTTTGCTAACAGAGGTATTAGTACATCATTAAGCGATGGTGTGGCGTTCGACAATGAATATGCAAATCAGGTAATAGCAAAAGGAAAATCGGATTTTGTTAAAGTTCAATATCACTTAAGTAGCCCTGCGGCTGATCTTATTAATGAAAATAGTCCGGAGGTGCCGGCATCTCGTCAACCATTTTATTCGGTAGACTCTGCGCCAAAAACCTTTATGAATGGATTGATAGGAAGTTATGAGATAGGGGAATTTAGAAAAACAACAGTTGCAGAATTAAATGGTGGTGAAGTTGAATTTTCGTGGACAGCACTTGAATCGTTAAAGTCTCCTAAGTTTGATATTGAAACTGTAATTGATGCCGCGCCTGTTAATGCTACAAGTGTAAATTTTGCAGCCAGTGTTACGTATTTGGATTCTTTGCAAGCCACTTTTACCGAACCTCTTGTATTGCATAGTTACCTTATTCAGTCAGATACAACTCTTGCAACTTCAAAAGTACGTCATATCGTAAATAAAGCGCTACTAGGTGTTACAGGATTACCAATAACTCAAACCTGGACATTCTCTCCGCAAACTCAAGTTCAATATCCTGCGAGTGTTAATATAACTGTCGATTTAGATAAACGCTTTGATCTGGGTGATAGATTATTGGTGTTTACATTTATACAGAATAGAAATACGAAAGAAATTTATCAAGTAAAAATTGACACAGTAGACCAAACAGTAACACAAAAAATCCCTCCTGTTATTGTTGGTGTTGAAGATGATATTGTAAAAACCGAATTATCTGAAATTACAGTTTACCCTAACCCGGCTTTTGGAGAATTTAATTTACTAGGTAAAGGTACCATGACAAAGGCCTATACCTGGCAAATTGTATCGCAGCAAGGTGTTGTAATAAAAACTGGCGATCTGCCTAAGCGTTGGGATAACCCTATGCGAATAGAAACAAATACGATGGCTGATGGAATCTACTTCGTAGTGTTTAGTTCTGAAAATGGCCCGGTTGTGTACAAAAAACTAGTTGTAATAAATAGTAAATAAGAAATTTATCTTAAGAAGATATTCCAGCCAAACTCGCAACAACCTGATTGCATTTTGTTAATAGGTTCCGAAGGGTTTGGCTGTGTTTTTCACTTTCATTTTCAAAAGTTAATTCTTCGGCTAAAACAATTTCATCTTTTACTGCTTGTGCACCCATTAAAATAAAAGAAGGTTTAAGTTGGTGCAAAAGGGCTTTTACTCTTGCCCAATTTTTTGCTTCAGTTTCCCCTTCTATTTGCCTAAGTAATTCCGGAATGGACTGAATAAAAGTTGATACCATTTCATTGATGAATTCTTTGTTGCCACCAGAAACCTGATGTAGGTAATTCAGATCGTATAGCGTAGCGTTAGGTTGTTCGGCAGAAGCCGTAATTACAGGTTCTTTTGCTTTAATCTTTAGTTCGTAAAACAACTTCTGAAACAAATCTTCGGGCGTGAAGGGTTTAGGTAAGAATGCATTCATCCCGGCTTGTAAACATTTTTCAACATCGGTTTTTGTTGCATTTGCAGTTAAGGCAATAATGGGTATTGTGGCTTGTGCTCCATCCATTTGCCGTATGGCGCGTGTTGTTTCGTAGCCATCCATAATAGGCATCTGGATGTCCATCAACACAACATCATACTGTTTTGTTCTTACTTTTTCTAGAGCGATCATCCCGTTTTCAGCATCGTCTATTTCGCTATCCCAATTTTTTAATATGCTTTTCGCATACAACCGGTTTATGTCGTTGTCTTCTACTAATAAAATACTCAGATTTTTACCGGGATGTATTCCTTTTAAAGTTTTTCGTTCGTTGTTTTTAATTCTGTTTTCTCCTTGTCTGATTTGATAGGGTATGGTAACCGTAAAAACAGAACCCTGATGTTCAACACTATCAACTTTTATCTTTCCTTTTTGTATTTCAATAAGTTGTTTTACAATGGTTAAGCCAAGGCCTGTGCCGCCATATCTTCGGGTAACGCTTGCATCGGCCTGACTAAAACTTTCGAAAATTGTATCTAGTTTATCCTGCGGTATCCCTACACCTGTATCGATTACATCAATTCGTATCCAACAAGAATTTTGTTTTTTGTTTTCAAGACAGGCGTTAACTTCTATGTGCCCAAAGTTTGTAAACTTTACTGCGTTGCCTATAAGGTTAATAAGTATTTGGTTTAACCTAACAGGATCGCCAACTAGAATTGTGTTCAATTCGGGGTCGATCGTATATCGTAATTCAATTCTTTTTTCTTTAGCTTGATGTGAGAATGTGCTGATTAAGTTAGGGAGTAAATCGTTTAAGTTAAAACCGATTTTTTCTAATCTGAGCTTTCCTGATTCAATGGCTGATAAATCGAGGATGTCGTTAATGATAACCTTTAGGTTTTCTGCCGAGTATTTTATAGCGGTTAGGTAATTGCTTAAATCTTCGGATTGCTGATTTGTTGTAAGTAAGGTTGCAAGGCCTGCAATGCCATTTATGGGTGTGCGTATTTCGTGGCTGATGTTTGCCAAAAATTGTTCTTTGGCTTTTTGCAAGCGCAGTAATTCTTCAGCATCTTTTTTGCGTTGAGTAATATCACGACAATCTAAAATAAAGCCATCTAGTTTTTGTTTAAACTTTAAGTTAATGGCATTAAACTCTAAAAATTTGTAGGTTTTGTCGTAGCAAAGAAATTGAAATTCAATTTTTTTAGTTAACGCTTTGCGTTGTATTGATTTAAACTTGGTTTTAAATTCTTGCTGATGGGAGGGAGGCACGAAATCAAAAAAAGTTTTTCCGACTAATCCTTTGTTACGGTATCCGAGGGTTTCTTTTGCTGATTGGTTATGATATAAAATGCGGCCGCTGAAATCGACAATAAAAATAATGTCGGACCCATCTTCTACAACGCTTTGATAAAACCCACCTTTCTTTATGTATTGCTCTAATTTCCGCATGTTAAATTCCTGCTGCTTCCATGTCTTTAAGGTATCTATAAATTGATGATTTCCCGATATCTAAAATTCTGGCTACTTCAAGTACATCGTTATCATATTTATTTAAATAATGCCTTATAATCCGAAACATATACTCTTCCATCTTCATTTCCTGATTTAGAAAACTTTCGATTGATTTAGAGGTATTAAACGTAATATCGGATGGTTTTACCTGTTGGTCGTCTGTCATAACAGCCGAAAGTTCAATAATGGATTTCAGTTCTCTTATGTTGCCCGGGTAAGTGTGGCTCATTAATTTTTCTTGTGCTTCGGGCGTGATTTTGAATTTCGGAAGGTTGTTTTCTTTTGCAAAGTGATCAAGAAAGTGTTTCGCTATTACTACTACATCACTTCCCCTGTCGCGCAAGGGTGGCAAATGGATTGGCAACCCCAACAAACGATAATATAAGTCTTCTCTGAATCTTCCTTCTTTAACTTCGAGCGCTAAATCGCGATGCGTGGCAGCAATTATGCGCACGTCAAGTTTTATAACCTGATTACCACCAACCCGCACAACTTCTCGTTCTTGTAAAACTCTTAACAATTTAGCTTGTAGGTTAAGATCCATTTCACCGATTTCATCTAAAAACAAAGTGCCTCCATCGGCTTCTTCGAACTTCCCCACTCTTCGGGTTATGGCTCCGGTAAATGCGCCTTTCTCGTGGCCAAATAACTCGCTTTCAATTAAATCTTTCGGAATAGCCGCAATGTTTACCGCTACAAAAGGCTTTCCTTTTCTCTTACTGTTATAATGTATTGCCTTTGCCACTAACTCTTTTCCTGTTCCCGTTTCGCCCGTAATGGAAACAGAAATGTTTGTTTTCACGGCCTTCTCCATCAGATCAAAAACTTTACGAATGGAAACGCTTGTGCCGATTATACTTTTTTCGAATTCGTACTTCTCGGAAATTTCTTTTTTGAGTTGCGAGATCTCCTTAATCTGTGATACTTTTTCGCGGGCATTTTTTATTGTGTACAAAAGCCTGTCTTTTGCCTCTGTATCTTTTGGTATGTAGTAATAGGCACCTGCCAACATCAGGTCTACCGCAGTGCTTATTTTTTCTTGCGCAGATACGATGATAACCTGAATGTCAGGATTTACGGCCAGTATTTCTTTCAGAATTTGTTCTCCGGCCATATCTGGCAATGAGTAATCCAGTGTTACGATGGATGGGTTTTTATACAAATTTTGAAGGCAAGATTTACCGGTTGTGAAAAACTCGACATCAAAATCCGGATTTAACTCTAAAACATATCGTAAAAACTTATTGTAAGCGGGGTCATCCTCAACTACAAATATTTTAACAGGATCTTTCTCGTACATTCCTTTTCTATATAATATTCAAGTAAGTCAGTTTTTTTTACAGTTAAAAGTTTAAAAAAACTGTTTTATTAAGCAACTTTAGCATGTAAATAGAAATATGGTACCTGAACTGCACAAACTTACCGATGCCCAAACCGAGTTAGTGATAAAAGCTCCCTTTCTTGTTTGTATTTTAATTGCCGGTGCCGATGGTAAAATTGATAAAAAAGAAATTAAAGAAGCCATAAACATTGCGCAGAATAAACACAAGAAAGCTGTACAAATGCAGGCTTTTTTTAAGGAATTAGCAACGGATTTCGAAGATAAACTCAAAATACTTATTCAAAGTTACCCGTACGAATCTACACAGCGCAATCCGCTTATTGTAGCCGAGTTAGCCGAATTAAACCAATGTTTTTCTTTATTGCCACCTGCTTTCGCTACTGAATATTATGCATTATTGAAAGATATTGCTCAGGGTATTGCGGCATCATCGGGCGGAGGCCTGATGGGTTTGGGCGAGTCTATCGCTCCGGAAGAAGCTAAATACATGCACTTGCCGATGATAAAGAATCCGGGATAAACCATGCGCAAATCAGATTTGCTGTCGAGTGCAGGTATCCCTTTCAGGTTGGTTTTTTTGATGTGGCTTATTTTTCTCTTCGAAGTTTCTTACGGTCTTAATGCCAATTTTTTAGGTATTTATCCGCGAACTTTTTTCGGCTTATCCGGTGTGTTATTTGCCCCCATGATACATGGCGATTATGCGCACTTACTATCTAACACAGTGCCGGTATTATTTTTAGGCACGATGTTGTTTTACTTTTATGGGCGTATTGGCCAAACTGTATTTTTGCGCTCTTATTTCTGGACAAACCTTTGTGTTTGGTTGTTTGCCCGCCCCACGCTTCATATAGGCGCAAGTGGTGTAGTATACGGTTTAGCTTTCTTTCTTATCTTTTTCGGAATTTTCAGACGCGATTTTTTATCCTTGCTCGTTTCGTTGGTAACGCTTTTGTTATATGGTGGTGTATTCTATGGAATTCTTCCTGTTGATCCGGGTATTTCGTGGGAGTCGCATTTTTCTGGTGCAATTGTTGGTATTTTTACAGCGATTAATTTTCGAAACAAAAAAAGAATTGTGTAATGGATGCTCAGGTAAGTAAAATTTTATCGGACCTAAAGGCGCGTAAATTTGCACCTGTTTATTTTTTGCAAGGCGAAGAGCCTTACTATATCGATCTTATTGCAAATTATGTAGAAGCAAATGTTTTAACTGAAGCTGAAAAGGGATTTAATCAGGTTGTAGTGTATGGTAAAGATGCTACAATGGCCACCATTTTAACCCACGCCAGAAGGTTTCCGATGATGGCCGAACGACAGGTTGTGTTAGTAAAAGAAGCACAAGATATTGCAGACTTAAATAACGAAACAGGAGCAAAACTACTGCTGTCTTATTTGCAAAATCCGGTGCCAAGCACAGTGTTGGTATTTGCGCACAAAAACAAAACTTTAGACAAACGCAAAGAACTAGGAAAGAACATAGAGAAACTTAGCGTAGCCGTTACAACTAAAAAGGTGTACGACAATCAACTTCCGGATTTTGTTGGAGCCTACGCAAAGCAAAAAGGAGTAAACATAGAAGAAAGAGCCATACAAGTTTTTTGCGAGTACATAGGCAACGATTTACATCGCCTGTCCAACGAGTTTGATAAACTATTGATTGCGGAAATACCTCCAGCCGGAATTTCGGCAGAACATGTAATGACACAGGTTGGTATAAGCAAAGAGTATAACATTTTCGAGTTGCAAAAAGCAGTTTTAGCGCGTAACACGTTGCACGCAGCCCGTATTGTTAATTATTTCGAAAAGAATACAAAGAAGAACCCTGCCATACCGATAGTTGCCTTTTTGTTCTCTTTTTTTGGCAAACTATTGGCTGCAACTGCTGCTACCGACAAATCTGATAAAGGATTAGTTTCAGCATTAAAAATTAGTCCTTACGCTGCACGAGATTATATAACTGCCTTACGCGCATTTCCTGCGGATAAGATTATGCAAAACATTTCGTTCTTAAAAGAAGCTGATCTGAAGTTAAAGGGAGTAGATAGCGGCTCGGCAGACGAAGGTCAAATTCTACGCGAGTTAGTTTTTAAACTAATCGGGTAATATCGGTAATAACCATGAGATATATGTTTGTATCCAGAATTTTTGTGTGCGCTTGTCTTTTAACAGGGCCAATTTCGTTGGTTGCGCAAGTAAGTAAGTTTAACGAATCAGGATCTCAATATTATTCTAAAGCCATAGAGTTGTTTGATGCCGGAAATTATCCGGCTGCAAAAGCTGCGGCTACATCCTTCCTTAATTCTGTGCCAACCGATGAGTTAAAAAAATCGCAAGCTACTTTTTTAGTGGCGGCATCATCCTTACGCAATGGCGAAGCCCTTGGAGTTGAACAAATGAATGCCTTCATCCAAACGCAAACCGGAATTATAAAACGGGCGCATGGATATTGCGAATTAGGTAACTACTGGTATACCAAACAAAACTATGCTAAAGCTGCAGCATCATTCGAAAAAACAGAATGGCATGTTTTGCCTTTGTATTTACAAATGAAAGGGCGTTTTCAGTGGGGATATTCTTTTTTTAGTGAGAAAAAATTGAAAGAAGCCAATGAGCAATTTAATCAGGTAAAAAAAGGAAACCATGAGTATACATCGGCTGCCAGTTATTATGCAGGTTTTATTGCGCTTACCGATGAAGATTATGCTACTGCAATTGATGATTTAAAAACGGCCGGGCAAAACGAATTGTTTACACTGGCTGTGCCGTATTTGTTGGCTACTGCCTATTACAAACAAGGCGATTTTAAGAAAGTAATTGATTATGCACGCCCGCTTTTAGCAAGTACAGAAATAAAAAATAAAAGAGAAACGGGTATACTTTTAGCAGAGGCCTACTATCAGCAAAACGATTTTACAAATGCAGCCAGTACCTATTTAACGTATTTGGATGCAGACAAAACAAAAGACGAAGCCATACTGTACCGCGCAGGCTTAAGCTTGGCACGTTCCGAAAAATGGACAGAGGCAATTCCCTATCTCGAAAGTGCTGCCACAGCAGAGTCTGAAACAGCTAAACTTGCAGCCTTTCAATTAGGAATAGCTTACTTAGAAACCGGGAATAAAATAAAAGCACAAAATGCATTTTCTAAAAGCAGAACTTCAGAAAACAAAAATGTAGCAGAGCAAAGCACCTTTACGTTCTCTAAAGTATGTTACGATATAGGCCAGTCAGAAAAAGCCATCACAGAGTTAGAGGTTTATCTTAAGCAATATCCTTCAGGAGTTTATTTAACCGAAGCCAGAGAACTGCTCTCGCAAGCGTACATAAACGGAAATAACTACAACAAAGCAATAGAGTATATTGAAAGCTTACCTGCTAAAAACCTGGTTATACAACAAGCGTATCAAAAAGCAACGTACTTAAAAGCCGTAGAGCATTACAATAAAGAAGAGTGGGCAGAGGCTTCGGAAATGTTTAAGCGTTCGTTAAGTTATCCGGTAGATGCTAAGTATGTACAGCGTGCGTCTGTATGGTATGCCGATCTGTTAAGTTCCGGAAATGAACAAAATAACGAGTCCCCAATCTTTTACGAAAAATCACTCTCAGTAAAAGAAGGCGACCCACTGCTGCAAGCTCAAGCCCTTTATGGTTTAGGGTATCTTTATTTTAAAACCAAAGATTACACCAAAGCAAAAACTTACTTTGCCGAAATGGTAAATAGCAAGCAAACTTCTTTTTACGGATTTTCAGATGGATTACTTCGTTTGGCAGACTGCCTCTATATAGAGAAAAACTACGATCAGTCTTTAAAGCATTATACACAATACCGAAACCTGTATAGCAACGATCGCGACTATGCCACTTTGCAAAGCGGAATGATATTCGGAATACAGCAAAGGTACACCGAAGCACGACAGCAGTTCAGATCGCTCGTACAAGATTACCCAAACTCAGTTTATAGAGCAGAAGGGCTCTACCAATCTGCACAATTTGAGCTGGAACAAAGTAATTTCCAAGCAGCAGTACAAGCACTAACAGATTTGATAACATCAGAAAAATCGTCAGCATTTTTACCTTATGCATTAGCTAGAAGAGCAGCGGCTTATTACAATTTAAAAGACTATACACGTTGTGTACAAGATTACGCAGAAGTGGTTACGAGGTATACAGCTCGGCCCATTGCACAAGAAGTTCTGTTGCCCTTACAAGAAGCTTTGAGTTTAACCGGTAAAGCAACCGAGTTTGATCAGTACCTCACGTTGGTTAAAAATGCAAGTAACGATTTAAAAGGATTAGAAAACCTTGAATTTGAAAGCGCCAAGAAATTGTATTTTGATGAAAACTACGATGTAGCTATACGAAGAATCGATGAATTTTTGAAAAACTATCCTGAAAGCAAAAATAAAACCGAAGCAGTTTTTTATCAGGCGGAGTCGTACTACCGAAAACGCAACTGGGCCAAAGCGGTTAGTTTATATAGCCAGATAAAAGAGGATAAAGAATTTTTGATGGCGGCTCGCGTAGCCACCAGAATGGCAGATTGTTATAACAGACTAGGCGATTTTACCAATGCCATTCCGGCTTATCGATACGCTACTCAATTTGCAGCTACAAAACGCGATTGGTATATAGCCTATTCAGGATTAATGGAAAGTTATTTTCAGATAAGCCATTACGACTCTGCAGGATTGTATGCGCAATACATTATTGATCGAGCAAACATTAACGTAACAGCCGAAAATAAAGCATCGTTATACCTAGGTAAAGTTGCCTTGGCAAAAGGTAACTTTGAATTGGCAGAAGATGAGTTGCTTAATACCCTTAACGCAGCACGCGATGAAAGCGGAGCGGAAGCCAATTATCTTTTAGCAACCGTTTTTTATTTAAAAGGAAATTACAAACAATGCAACGAAACCTTATTTAGTCTCAACCAAAATTTTTCGGCATACGAAAATTGGATTGGTAAATCATTTTTACTGTTAGCCGATAGTTACACAGCACAAAAAGAAATATTTCAGGCAAAGGCCACGCTTCAATCGTTGTTAGATAACTTCCCCGATGAAAAGATTAAACAAGAAGCAAAACAAAAACTGCAAAATCTGGAAAACACCAGGCAACAACAGCTAGCAGCAGATACCCTTCAAAATGAAAATTAAAAACGTAAAAGATGCATCTACGTAAGCATATAACAGCATTTTTATTTTTTGCCTTTGTGGCTACACTTGCAACAGCACAAACAAGTGGAGAGTTAGAAAATGTAGAAATTGAAATAGTTAAGGAAAGAAAGCTGCAGGTGCCATCGGTAACACGGAGATATGGTAAAATCTCACCCCACGCATCAGATCCTATTTATCCGCCAATTATTTATCGGTTTAACCAGGCACAAGTAATGTTGCCCGATCTTGCTTTACCAGTGCGCCCTTATAAGTTAAAGAAAGAAGATTTCGAAGAATCGCAAAAAGCTTATTTACGCTTTGGTTTGGGTAATTATCTTTCGCCTTACGGTGAGCTATACTATTCAAACAAAGATCAAACAAAAAGCAGAGTTTCTGCCAACGCATGGTTCGATGTTTTTAACCGCGGGCCAATACAAAAAAATAAATCGGGAAATGGCCAATACGGTATAACGCTAAGCGGATCGGTTGCGCGAAAGCGTTTGGCCCTTTCGGGAGATGTAGATTACCGGCATAGCTTTTGGCATTTTTATGGCAGCCCGGATGTTGCCACTACAGAAGCCAAAGAGTTGCGCCAACATTTCGACAGGTTTAGCATGTCGGCAGGATTTAATACAACAGAAAATAAAAAATCTTTATTATCTGCGCAAGCCAAATTTAACTACATGGCAGATCGCTTCGAAGCACGCGAAACTATTTTACAGTTCCAGGCATCGCACCAGCAAATCGTTCGCGAAAAGCAGTTTATAAAAACAGAAGCATCATATTACCTAATCAACAGACAAGATCTTGCAGTTGATGCCAAATCCCGTAGTTTATTTCAGGCACAATCTCTCTATGAATTTAGTCCGACAGAAAATGTAATTGTTTCTGCCGGCTTAGGCTTGGCTTTTGAAAACGATACACTTGATAGTAAAGATTTTCATTTTTATCCGAAAGTAAACGCATCGTATAAAGTAACCGATGCTATTCGCGTAAAAGCATTTATGGATGGCAACATGGTGCCGGTTACCTTACATACGCTTACACAAGAAAATCCATGGCTTGCACCCAATATTGCTATGGCAAATGTAAACGAAGCATTTGTACTGGGAGGAGAAGTAGAAGCAACAGTAGCAAAAAAGATAGATTTGCGAACAGGTTTAACTATTGCATCAATCAAGCAATTGTATTTTTTTAATAACACTATAAATGCTCCTGAAAAATTTGATATAGAATACGATAAAGGTGCAACAGAACGAACCAACTTTTTTACGCAAGTACAATTTGCAGCAGGAACAAAAACATCGCTTGCTATACGTTACGATGTGTTTCGGTATAATACTGATACCCTTGTTCGCGCATGGCATAAACCACAAAGCATATTGGCCTTAACTGCTTCGCATTTATTCTCTGCTAAACTTAGGCTGTCATCAGATTTTACGTACATCAGTGGTATACAAGCACAAAGCATAGAAAACAAATCTGTGGTTTCACTGCCATCAATTGCTGATTTATCTATAAAGGCTGATTATCACTTTTCGAAGAAAGCAATTGGTACATTGCAGGTGGCCAATCTATTCAATCAAAATTATCAGTTTCTTCAGTTCTATACAGTGCGCGGGTTTCAAATTAGGGCAGGGCTTACGTGGTCTTTCTGAAAATTGTTGAAATGGTATGAAATGTGGTAATTTCCTTTAATTTTGTGTGTTGAGCACAACATTGAGTTAAAATTCAACCCATGGCAGCTAAAAAAAAACCAACGCCAGTAAAAAGGACTGTTAAGAAACCAACCGTAGCTCCTCCACCTGTAGAAGACGACAGTTTTGGATTACCGGATATCGATTATCAGCCTCTGGACAGAAACCAGCCGGAAGAGCAACCGGAGCCTGCATCTGCAATAGAAGAAGTGCCCGTAGAATCTAATACAACTGAAACAACAGAGGTGCCCGTTGTTGAGCCGTTGGCTCTGCATCATAAAGAAGAAGAAAAAGAGTTAGCAGAACCAACTCCGGAGTATGTGGCTCCTGAGAGAAGGCGATCTTCTGTTTTGCCTACTGTTTTAGTATTGTTTTTGGTTGTGTTGTTGGCCATGGCAGCAGGTTGGTATTTTGTTGTGTATAAACCTGCCAAAGACAGAGAAGCAAAAGAATTAGCAGAAAAAGCCAGAAAAGAAGAAGAAGCTAAAGAGCGAGATCGTTTACTTGCTGAGCAGAAAAGATTAGAAGACGAACGAAGAAGACAGGAAGAGGCTGCTGCTAATGCTAAACCCGAAAAAGGCTCCATTACAACACTAAGCGAAAGAACGAAACGTTATTATGTTGTGGCAGCCAGTTCCATCGATGCAGATCTGGTTATGGATTATGCCAAAAAACTAAGCGATAAAGGAGTGAATTGTAAAATCATTCCACCTTATGGAAAAATTAAGTTTTCGCGTCTTACCATTGCAGAGGGAGAAACATTTGATGAGGCACAAAAATTAGCCGACAACTTAAAAACAGAACATGGCGACAAACTTTGGGTTATTAAATACTAATTAAAAATGATAATACAACAGAAGCAATCTGATTAATTTCGGATTGCTTCTTTTATTTTACTTCCAATTGATTTTTTAAACATGATGATACTATTGCAACTTACAGCCGACCCGGCAACCACAACAACAGTAACACAAGAATCACTTTCTGTTTTCGATTTAGCTGTTAAAGGTGGTATTATGATGATACCTCTTGCCTTAATGTGGGTAGGAGCTATTTACTTATTCATAGAACGTTTGTTAACCATTAACAAAGCCAATATAGAAGCTGAACCTTTTATGGCAAAAGTGAAAGAACTTGTTTTGAAAAACGACATAACCGGAGCCAAAATGTTGTGCGCACAAAGCGGTACACCCGTTGCCCGTATGATTGAGAAAGGAATTTCAAGAATTGGTAGTCCGCTAAAGAATATTGAAGCCTCTATCGAGAATGTTGGTAAACTTGAAATTTTCAAACTCGAAAAAAACCTTTCAACTCTTGCTACAATTGCGGGCGCAGCACCTATGATCGGATTTTTAGGGACTGTTATGGGGATGATCAGTTCCTTTATGGCTATAGCACAACAAGAAGGAGCAATCGGACCAAAAATTTTAGCCGATGGTATTTATGTTGCTATGATTACAACTGTTGCCGGACTTATTGTTGGTATTATGGCTTACCTCGCCTATAACTATTTAGTTACACGAGTAGCTAAAATCATCCACAAGATGGAATATACTACAATCGATTTTATTGATTTATTACAAGAACCTAAATAGTATGAATCTTTCATCCAAAAATAAAATATCACCTGAGTTTAGCATGGCCTCCATGACAGACTTGATTTTTTTACTGTTGGTGTTCTTCATGCTTACTTCTTCGTTTGTTACACCATCTGGTTTGCCGGTAAGTTTACCCAGCAGCCAGGCTAGTAATATTGAAGTGCAAAAGGTATCCGTAACCATCACTAAAGATTTGCAATACTTTGTGAATGAGAAATCTGTATCGAAAGCCATGTTAGAAGCGGAGTTAAGAAGTAAACTAGGTGGAGCGAACGGCTCAGTTGTGTTGCATATAGATAAAGCAGTACCGTGGGAACATGGCGTGTATGTTGCAGGGTTAGCGGCTAAACTAGAAGCAAAAGTAGTAGTAGCTACCGTACCAAAATAAAAAGAGTATGTCGCGCGAAGAAAAGAAAAACAATAGAATCGCAGCTTTACTCACGTTTCTTATTAACGGTGGTGTATTGGCTTTGCTAGTGTTAGTAGCTGCATGGCGAGCGCCCAATCCGCCCAACCCCGAGTATGGCATAGAATTAAACTTCGGTTTAGATGCACAAGGTTTTGGAGAAGAACAACCAGAAGAAACCGTGGGCACACCTGAGCAAAAAAGCACAGAAGAACAAACAGAAGCTAAAGAAGAAACGCAGCCTAAGGTAGAAGAGAAAACAGAACAAGTAACAGAACCTGTTGTAACCAAAACAGAAAGCCCGGTTGTTGTAAAAGAAACAAAAACAGAAACAAAAGAAGTTACCAAACCAACAACAGAAGTAAAAAAAGAAACAACACCGGTTAAAGAAGAAGTAAAGAAAACAGAAGATAAAGCAATCTTTAAACCATCAACTAAAAATACAGAAAGTAAAGATGGAAAACCCGGCAACAACGGAGATGATCCGGGAAAAGTAGGTGATAAAGGAGACAAGAATGGAACATTAAATCCTAACGCTTCTTATACAGGTAAACTCGGAGGAGGAGATGGTGGAGGTTCTGCTTTAGATTTGGCAGGTTGGAAGTGGGACGCTCAACCACGACCCAAGATAGGCGATGATGAAACAACAGGTCAGATTGTTTTTGAAATTAAAGTAGATGAGAATGGAGAAATCATTTCTATAAGAAGAGTTAGTAGTAGTGTAAGCTTAGCAGCAGAGAAAGCTTGTAGAGCAGAAATAGAAAAACTAACCTTCACGAAAACAGGCACAAATGTTCCTGAAATTTCTGTTGGTAAAATTACGTTTACAATCAGAGCTAAATAATCAGACTCAATAAATCTATAAGAACAAAAAAAGGTCGTGGCAACAACCACGACCTTTTTATTTTTTCAAAGTTCAATAATCTCAATTAGTTGTATCATTCAATTTACTATAAAAATAATCGAACCATTAACAACCTAAATCTAACAACCAAAACTAAGGTTCGATCCACGCTTTTCGTACAGCTAATTGTTCGGCAGTAGGATTCTCGGTAAACCTCATTACGTGTCGTCTTACTCTAACAGCCTTTTGGCAAATTACACTTAATTCAACTTCTTTACCTTTACGTATCACTGTATAGCTAAGAGTTTTTCCTTCTCCTAACTTCGCAATTTGTGCTTGGATAAAACTACCGATTTCGGGTCCTAAATCTGGCACAAGGTCTCCATTCATTTTATAAAGGATGTCTCCATTTTCAAACTTCAAAGCCTTACCTTGATCATTTAGCGCATCTACATTTCCAATTGCTAAATAAGGTTTGCCATTGTATTCGCTTATTGTAATGGCTTCTTGCTCTAAGCCAAGTGTATACTCTTCGTTTCTTGTTTCTTTTACATAGTCAACACCTACCAAGGCAAAAATTTCAGGAAGGGGTAAGGGTTCTTTTCCGGCAACATGCTTCTCAAAAAATGTACCGATTTGCGGATAGGTCATCGCAGTTATTTCTGCAAACAAGGCTTCATCTTTAAACGATTTACTCTTGCCGTACTTCTTACCTAAATCGGCAACAAGGTTCTGCATACCATATTTTCCATTCGATAATTTACGCAATTGAATATCCAGGCATAAGGAGATAAGCGTTCCCTTTTGATAAACATTATAGTACTGATCAGCATACTTATCTAACGCGCCTAAACTTAGTTCGGTAAAAGGAAGATCATCTTTAAAACCATCGGCTGTTAATAATTTTTCTTGTAAAATACCTAAGTATTGTTCAGGTGAAATTAACCCGTACTTTACTTGAACGTTACCGGCAAAATATTCGGTTAGTCCTTCGTACAACCAAAGGTGTCTCGACATTTTTGGATTATTAAAACCAAACATGCCTATTTCCTCTGAGTGAATGGTAAGTGGCGTAACGATGTGGAAAAATTCGTGTGCAGCAAAATCTCTTAATTGTTGTGCCATCTCATTAATGCTTGCTTCGGGCATGTAATACATGGAAGAATAGGAGTGTTCTAACGCACCATACGAATTAACGGGTTGGTCGGTGAAATAAAATATGAAAGCATACTTATCAACAGGAAGTGTTCCACCTAAATAGGCTTTTTGTGCTAACAAAACTTCTCTTACGTTATCAGCAATTTCTTTTGCTGTAATTTTTTTATTAGGAGAGTAAGAGCCTATTAAAACTTCGGTATTTCCAACTTTGATAACTGCTGTATCGGGTTTGCTGTACATAAAAGGAGAGTCAACCAAACGATCATAATTTTCTGCTTTAAAAATATCTACTCTTTTGTTTGGTTCTGGCTTAGGTTCTTTCATCACTTTGTTAAGTGGTTCGTTGCTTTTGTAAGCGATCAATCCGGTTGAGCCATAAAATGTTTCATCGCGAATGAAACGTATTTCGTACGTTTTTTCCTTGTAGTTTTCAAAGTATCCGAAGAAACCACTGTTGTTGATTATAAAATTTTTATTCTCTTCTATGTTGGTACCGGCAGGCCAGAAAATTTCCGGACCTTTTACTTTTGTATCGAAAGTATCGTCTACCCAATAGGTAATCTTTGCAACTTTTTTCGCTCCTTTTATTGTCCAGGAGTTTGTGTCTTTTTTAGTAACAGAAATTTTCTTTCCGTTTTTATCGTAAGCTTCAACATCGCTAATATATCTGCCATAATCTTCAATGGCGTACGTGCCGGGAACCATTGCCGGGAATAAAAGTGTTACTTCATCGGTGTTAAAGGCTGGCGGAACTAATTCAACTTTCACACGGTCGTCTTTAACTTGTGTTAAATCAACAGTGTATTGATAAACATCATTTTGTGCTTGCGGTTTTAAAACCAGCGCAAACATGAAGTAAAGAAGGGAAAAAAGGAAAATGCGCATGATGTATAGTTTTGATTAATATTGTGTTAGTAACAAATATAAGTCCATAATTACATGAAAAAGAAAACACTTGTTTTAGGTGCTTCTACCAATCCGGATAGATACGCCTACATGGCTGCGCACTTATTGAAAGAAAATGGACATCCTGTTGTGCCCGTTGGCATTAAAAAAGGAGAGGTAGCAGGTGAGCGCATTTTAATGCTTCAAGAAAAACCAGGCATAAAGGATGTAGATACAGTTACTCTATACCTAGGACCTTCCAATCAAAAAGAATGGTACGAGTACATCATATCCTTAAAACCCAAACGCATTTTGTTTAACCCAGGCACAGAGAATGAAGAATTAGAACAAATTGCGAAAAACAATAACATAGAAACGGAGCAAGCCTGCACGCTTGTTTTGTTAAGAACCAATCAGTATTAATCGTTATTGATCTGTACTCGTGTAAATCCTGCTTGAACGTTTACATTTTTGTTCTGTAGTTTCTCAACAATATCTGCAATTTTGTTTTTGTCTTCGTACGGATTATTATTCAATACAAATATCTGGAGTTTTTGAAATTCTCCTATTGCTAAAGGTATATCGATCAAGTTGTTTACACTTACATCGAGGTATTCTAACTGGTTTAGATGCCATATAAACTCTGGTAGTTCTGTAAAATTGTTATTGTTAATGCGTAAAACTTTTAACTGAGATAAACTGCCGGATGAAAAAGAAATATTTGTTAGTTTATTATTGTGCAAATACAATTCAGTTAAATTTTTTAGTTGACCAACAGATTCGGGCACAGCAATAAGTTGGTTATGCGATAAATACAATACCTCTAATTTTTGTAAGGTAAGTATGCCTTCATCTAATCGTTTCAATTTATTATAATACAAGTCTAACAAGCGAAGATTTTTTAGTTGATAAAAACTTTGTGGTAACTCGGATAGTTTGTTTTGATACAATCCTAATTCTTCAAGCGTCTGTATATTGCCTATACTTTCTGGTAAATAAGATAAAGCGTTATAGTGCAGTTGTAATTTTTTTAAGGAAGGAAGTTGTGCAACACCCTCTCCAATTTTATCGATTTTATTTTTTTGAAGATTTATTTCTACCAGTTTCGTAAACCTACTTCCGTCAATATCAAAGTAAGTGAGGTTGTTTTCTTTTGCAATTAGGGTTGTTAATTGTGTATTACGGCTGAGGTCGGGTAATTTTTCTAACCGGCAGTTTTTTACGTCTATATGTTCTACGTTTTTAATCGAAGCAAAGGAGGAGGGAACCCAAACATTATCGTTACTTCGAATAATTAATTTTTTAACATGTGTTAGTTTACCCAGTTGTAAACTTTTGGTACCAGTGTTGTTATTCAACACATAAATCGTTTTTAGATTTTTTAATTTGTTTAATCGGGCTGGTAATCGTTTAATGTTAGTTTCAACTAACTCAATAGTATCAACTTTACTAAGTTTATAAATAGACTTTGGTAATTTTTTTCCTTTATAGGTATGGATGCTCACAAAAGAAGCGTTGCGGGCCTGTTCAGCATCATAAGAAATGGCTTCGTCAGATTTACTGTAAATGGTTTTATACCCAACAATGCTTTCTTTTAATCGATCATAAAGTTGAAACAAACTATCACGCTCAACAACCGGAGATGAACCAGTTCGGTTGAATAGTTCATTCTGTAAAGTATAGTATAAGGCAGAGTCATTTTTCGACTTAAATATCGGGTAAATCGTTTGGCTAATGGCATTGTTACCGAGCATCAGCAGGAAGGCACAAAGCATGTATTTTTTCATATCAACTAAATATTTAGTTGAAGATAAAAATAAAAACGCATAATCCACAAATATTATTGGAATACCCACGCAAAAAACGCGGAAATCGCATAAAAAAAGCTTATTTTTGATGTTTTATAGACAAGCCATGAGCGAAGGAAATTCAACACAAAACGGCAATTATTCAGCAAATAACATCCAGGTTTTAGAAGGTTTAGAGGCAGTGCGCAAACGCCCTGCCATGTACATAGGCGATGTGGGCATAAAAGGCCTCCACCACCTGATTTGGGAGGTTGTGGATAACTCGATTGATGAGGCTTTAGCGGGCTATTGCGACACAGTGAATGTAACCATCAACGAAAACAATTCTATAACAGTAGAAGACAACGGACGCGGCATACCTACCGACATGCACGAGAAAGAAAAACGCTCGGCATTAGAAGTAGTAATGACGGTATTGCATGCCGGAGGTAAGTTCGATAAAGACACGTACAAGGTTTCGGGTGGTTTGCATGGTGTGGGTGTATCGTGCGTAAATGCATTATCAGACCTTTTGCATGTTACAGTACAACGCGATGGAAAAATTTTTGAGCAAGAATACATTCATGGTAAACCACAATACCCGGTGCGTGTTGTGGGCGAGTCTGATAAACGCGGAACAAAAGTTACATTTCTGCCAGATAAAAGTATATTCTTAATTACAGAATATAACTACGAAACCGTAGCCTCACGCTTGCGCGAGTTGGCCTTCTTAAATCCGGGTATAAACATTTACTTAACCGATTTAAGAGAGAAAGATGAGAAAGGCGAAGCCCGTAACGATTACTTCTTCTCCGAAGGTGGTTTAAAAGAATTTGTAGAATACATTGATAGCACCAGAGAAAAATTAATACCTGAACCTATTTATGTAGAAAACGACAAAGGTGAAATTCCGGTACAAGTTGCGTTAAGTTACAATACATCGTACAGCGAAAACTTAGTGTCGTATGTAAACAACATCAACACACACGAGGGCGGAACACACGTTGCCGGTTTCAGGCGTGCACTTACCCGAACGTTAAAAACATATGCCGACAAATCGGGCTTATTAGAAAAAGTTAAATTAGAAATAAGCGGAGATGATTTCAGAGAAGGATTAACAGCCGTTATCTCTGTAAAAGTGGCTGAACCACAGTTCGAAGGACAAACAAAAACAAAACTTGGAAACTCCGATGCTATGGGAGCTGTAGACCAAGCAGTTGGTGAAGCATTAAATAACTTTTTAGAAGAACATCCGAAAGAAGCTAAACTTATCGTAAGCAAAGTAATTTTAGCCGCACAAGCTCGCCATGCCGCACGCAAAGCGCGCGAAATGGTGCAACGTAAAAACGTATTATCCGGCACAGGTTTACCGGGAAAACTAGCCGACTGTTCAGACTCTGATCCCAGCATTTGCGAATTGTATTTAGTGGAAGGAGATTCTGCTGGTGGTTCTGCCAAGCAGGGAAGAGATAGAAATTTTCAGGCCATACTTCCGTTGCGCGGTAAAATTCTTAATGTTGAAAAAGCACAAGAACATAGAATTTACGACAACGAAGAAATCAAGAACATCATTACAGCTTTAGGCGTAAGCTTTGGTACAGCCGATGATGAAAAAGCATTAAACCTGGCAAAACTGCGTTACCACAAAGTGGTAATTATGACGGATGCTGATGTAGATGGAAGCCACATTCGTACTTTGATTTTAACCTTCTTCTTCCGCTACATGCGCGATTTATTAGAAAAAGGATACGTATACATCGCACAGCCACCTTTGTATTTAGTAAAAAAAGGAAAAGAAGAAAGATATTGTTGGACAGAAGAAGAACGCGCAGCCATTGTACAACAATTAGCCGGTGGAAAAGAAGATTCTGTAAACATTCAACGATACAAAGGTTTAGGAGAAATGAATCCTGAACAATTATGGTCAACCACAATGGACCCTGCCCGCAGAACATTAAAACAAGTAAGCATAGAATCGGCAGCTGAAGCAGATCATTTATTTTCTATGCTGATGGGCGATGAAGTAGCTCCGCGCAGAGATTTCATTGAGAAAAATGCCAAATACGCACGTGTAGATGTTTAACTTCTTTTGCGTATGGCAGAATTAGAAAATTTAGAAACGCACGAGCGCTTGCGCCAGCAGGTAGAAGCGAGTAATTACATAAGCCGCGATTTAAGTTGGTTGCAATTTAATTACCGTGTACTGGATCAGGCCAAACACATCGATAGAAGTATTTTCGATCGATTAAAATTTCTGGCTATTACTGCATCTAACTTAGACGAATTTTGTACTATTCGCTTAGGCAGTTTATACAACTACCTCGATTACGGTAAAGAACGCGTAGATTACAGCGGATTACGCGAAGAAACCTACCGCAAGTATTTACTAACCGAAGTGCAGCGCTTTGTAAAAGACACTAGCGATTACTACGTGCAAAAATTAAAACCCCTATTCGCTAGTCAGGGTTTTATCATTCAACAATATGTAGACTTGTCGGTAGAAGACACCAAGAAAGTAAACGATTATTTCCAGTCGATTATTTTTCCGATGTTAACACCAATGGTTTTCGATAACTACCATACTTTTCCAATTTTAATGAACAACAGGTTGTTGTTTGGTGTGGTAACGAAGGCAGTAGGCGAGAGTCAAAATCCTGTAAAAATATCTTTCATACAAGTTCCGCATAATCTACCCCGCTTTTTCGAATTAAATAACGGTGGAACTATACAATTTGTAGCCATTGAAGATATCATCCGCCACAATGTGCATCATTTGTTTCGTAACATCGATATACAAAGTGTAAACTTATTTAGAATCAACAGAAATGGAGATTTTACGTTAGATGAAACCGATGAAATAGAATCTAACTTTTTAGATGAATTAAGAACGAAACTGCGCCAACGAAGAACAGGAAGAGTAGTTAGGTTGGAAGTGCAAGGCGAGCCCGATCCGTGGATGATGCGATTATTAAAAATCCAATGGGATTTAGATGAATTTAATATCTCTCATATTCCACAGGAAAGTTTGATTGATTTTACAGGATTAAATCAAATTGTAGGTCATAAGGAATTTAAGACTAAGCGTTCGCAAATTCCTGCGCCTATTCGTCCGCTTAATTTTCCGGAGAGTGGAACACAAGATTTATTCGAAGTATTAAAACAACGCGATATCCTTTTACATCATCCGTATAATTCGATGGAACCCGTTATCGAATTATTAGAAAAAGCGGCTGATGATCCGTATACACTATCAATTAAAATAACTATTTACCGCGTAGCAAAAGATTCGCGCATTACTAACGCATTATTGCGTGCAGCAGAAAACGGTAAGCACGTTTCGGTGTTGTTCGAAGTAAAAGCACGCTTCGATGAAGAAAACAACTTGCGCGAAGCACAACGCTTACAAAAGGCAGGATGCTTCGTTATTTATGGCGTGAATAGTTTAAAGACGCATACTAAGTTAATGTTAATTGTAAGAAAAGATGAAGACGATAAAGTGTATCGGTATGTACATCTTTCTTCTGGAAACTACAACGAAGTAACATCAAGGCTATATGTAGATGTGGGTTTGTTAACCACAAAAGAAGTTTACGCTCAGGATGTTTCAGAGTTTTTTAATGTTATTACCGGCCATTCACAGCCCTTCGCATACCGTAATTTAATTACTTCACCACGCGATATGCGCATTCAGTTGTGCAACCTGGTTAAGAAAGAGGCAGAACATGCCAAACAAGGTTTACCCAGTGGCATCGTTATAAAATTCAATTCTTTGCAAGATAAAGAACTGATTGACGAATTATATGCTGCCTCACAAGCAGGGGTAAAAATAAAGCTGATTGTGCGTGGTATGTGTTGTTTACGCCCAGGAAGAAAAGGGTTGAGTGAGAATATAGAAGTGCGCTCGATAGTAGGAGAGTATCTGGAACATTCGCGTATTTATTATTTCCATAACGCAGGCGAACCAAAATTGTACATCGGAAGTGCCGATGCTATGGTGCGTAGTTTCGATAGAAGAATTGAATCTTTATTTATGTTAGAAGATGACTTCTTAAAAAAACAAGCCATCAATAATTTATATTATAATTTAAAAGATAATGTAAACGCATACGTGATGAATGAAGATGGCACGTACAAAGTGAAAGAATTAAACGGTGAACAACCTTTTAATATTCATAAAGAATTCTTTAGAGTAACACGAGAAAAGGTGGCTCAAGCTAAACTGTTTTAGGTTAGTATAATCCATAAAATACTAGACCTCGATTTAAATCGAGGTCTTTTTTAATTTCTAATTTTTTAAGAATAGATTTAAATAAATTCAATTTTCTGTTGTTGCGTATTGCGTTCATACAAGTGCAGCAACATACCATCTTTTAATCCAACATCCGGCACAAAAATATAGCGGGCATGTGCCCATTCCATCACGTTGGCATAAATACCGGTTGCAGGAACGATAACATCCGCTCTGTCCGGATTCATTTGTAATTTATAAATACGTTCTTCAATAGTATGCCGTTCAATCATTTCTCGCGTTTCAATCATTTTTTTGAATGACATCAACCGATGTGGTTTCAACTGTGCTAACTCGAATAACTTACTGATGTTTCCACCGGTTCCTACAGCCGTTACTTTTCCGTATTCTTTCTTTACGTTTTCTCTTACCCAATGTTCCATGTCTTGCCAAATGATAGGAGAGTCGTTGCCTTCCAGTACACGCACCGAACCTATTTTAAACGACCGCGTTTTTATTTTTTTTCCACCTGTATATAAATTCAGTTCAGTGCTTCCGCCACCAACATCAATGTGCAAATACGTATTGTCGGATAAATAACTGTTGATGGCTTTGTTAATAAACTCAGCTTCTCGGTTGCCATCAATAATTTCTATAGATATACCTAATTCATTTTCAATTTCTAAAGCAAGGGCTTGTCCATTCTCAGATTCGCGCATGGCAGAAGTTGCGCAAAACATATAATCAGTAGCCTCATACAGTTCAATCAGCAGTTTATACGTCTTCATCAACTTCTTAAACTTATCAATGCTTTTCTGGCTGATTCTTCCTGTAGAAAATACATCGTGCCCTAAACGCAAAGGAAAACGAACGTATTCTAATTTTTTGAATATAACTTTTGGTCCGTTGTCTAAAACAGAAGAGATTTGAAAGCGGATGGCATTGGAACCTATGTCTACTGCTGCTAACTTCAATTGATTTTTAGTTTAATTTAATGTTAAGCTTACAACCTTTTTTATCGGGTATGTGTCTTACTAACTGAATGAAAACCAAAATTATTAAACTTTCTCTTATAATCATCTGGCTGTTGCTAATTAGTTGTTTTGTTGAATATGGCACACCAGAATTTCCTGCCGGAATAGTTGAAGGCTACAAACCGGTTTATCTTACTGGTGCCGAAGCTGAAATAAAATGGAAATCTCCACAACCATTAGATAAACCAGGTAAAATATATGTTTTTCAAAATTATCTGCTTGTTAACGAAAGATTAAAAGGCGTGCATGTGTACAACAACACCAATCCGGGTGAGCCAATCTCAATAGGATTTTTACAAGTTGCTGGTTGTACAGACATGGCTATACAAGGCGATGTGTTATATGTAAACCACATAGCAGATTTAGTAGCGTTGAAGATTAACAATTTTCAATCTTTCGCTGAGCTTTCCAGAATTCAACAAAAAGATTGGATCAATCAATTTCCGGAAGAAACCGATGTGTACTTTGAGTGTGTAGATCCTTCTAAAGGTACAGTTGTGGGCTGGGAGTTAGTAACCTTACATAATCCTACATGTTACAGATGAGAACGCATATCAATAGAAAGCTACGAGCAGGACTTTTCATCGTACTTTCAGCCATCCTATGTTCATGCATAACCTCCTGCAGCGATGATGGTTCGGAAATTGGGCAGGCTTCTGGTAAAGCTGGTTCGATGGCACGTTTTGCCACCACACCAAATTATGTGTATACCGTAGATAACCAATCCTTATATGTTTACCAGCGTGCATCTGATGGTAGCCTTCAGAAAGTAAACGAACGGAAGCTTTTTACACAAGTAGAAACTATTTTCTATTACGAAGAAAAAATTTTTTTGGGATCGAGAAATGCAGTTTTTATTTATGATGTTAATAATGGAGCTAATCCTGTTTTACTTTCGGAGTATAAACACATACTCAGTTGCGATCCGGTTGTAGTAAAAGATACATTAGCTTTCGCAACATTTCGGTTAAGTGATTGTCGTTTACAAGGAATAGATCTATTAGAAGTTATCAATATTAAAGATTTACAAAATCCCGTTTCATTGGGGCTATACGCTGTGCCAACTCCTTATGGTTTAGCTGTTTCAGATAACAATTTATTCGTGTGTTTAGGAAACAATGGCCTGCGGGTTTTTGATGTTTCCAATCCTCGAAATTTAAGTATAAAGAGTAATCATTTAGGTTTTCATGCCTACGATGTAATTGCGAATAAT
Source organism: Flammeovirgaceae bacterium (assembly GCA_021298355.1). GTDB lineage: Bacteria > Bacteroidota > Bacteroidia > Cytophagales > Cyclobacteriaceae > Chryseotalea. The sequence goes on along the minus strand of JAJTEH010000006.1, from coordinate 275,530 downwards.
GATAAACTTATTATCACGGGAAATACAGGAATACAACAACATGTGTACGCAAATAATCAGTTAAACCTAATTAGCACGCTCTCTTCCGGTTTATGAAAAAAGTAGTCATCATTTTTTTTCTCGGTGTTAGTTTGATGTCGCATGCACAAGAGAATTTTTTTACAAGTGCAGATCCATTCGGATTACACAAATCGAATCAAAATTTTTTCAACAGTGCAGACCCCTTTCATTTGCATGGGAAAAATCATAAAAGCCATTCAGATTCCATAACAATTAAACCGTCATTGGCTGTAAACATTGGCGTTACACCTTTGCTTGGTTATTTTTCAACTTTGCAAGTTGGTTTCGAACACAAAGTAAAAGACAATATAAATTTACATTACGAATTTGGAAAAGTTGTACATGCCGAAAACGGTTCAGATAAAAATAAGCGCAGCGGATATAGGTTAAGGGTAGAACCTCGCTATTACTTCAGGCACGATCCGTATCAGGCCTTATATGTTTCATCGGAACTGTTCTATAATCATTTAGTCGATCAAAAAAATGCCACTTTCGGCATAAACTGCCCGAACGGCCAATGCGATTATTTTCAATATGTATCCTATCAAAATGTTTATAATGATTTTGGTGCATTACTAAAAATAGGTACGTTGATAAACATACATGTAGCTTCCGGAATGTTTATCGATTTAAACGTTGGCTTTGGCTTTAGAAGCAGAGATGTGTCTACAGAAGGAGAACCTCAGGGGAGTTCCGTAATCAATTTTGATTCTTACAATGAGTTTGAACCCAGTTTCGAAGACTATACAGGCCTTCATATGAACCTCGGCTTCAGAATTGGATATCGTTTTAAATAAGATTTTGTTGCTAACGCATTATTCATTTTCTTTGCATCACTTATCCAGAAAGACAGAGGGAAAGGGCCCGATGAAGTCTTAGCATCCTGTTCACTTAAGGTGTAACGTTGTGCTAAATCCCACTCCGAAAGGAGTACAGATAAGCGAAGCATCCTTTTGCGCTCTCTGGTGTAAGTCTATAGGAAAGCGCTCCATGAAACCACCATTAGAACAACTCATTCAAAACCGTATTCTTGTATTAGATGGCGCCATGGGCACCATGATACAGCGATACAGCTTGTCCGAAAACGATTTCAGAGGAGATCGTTTTGTTAACCATCCGTGTTTGTTAAAAGGCAATAACGATTTACTTTGTTTAACACGCCCCGACATCATCGAAACGATTCATCGGCAATACCTCGAAGCGGGAAGCGACATCATCGAAACCAATACGTTTAGCGGAACAACCATAGCTCAAGCAGATTACCAATTAGAATCTATCGTTTACGAATTAAATGTGGAAGCCGCGCGCATTGCCAAGAAAGCAGTAGATGATTTCACTAAACAAAATCCGGATAAGCCACGATATGTAGCAGGCGCCATCGGACCAACGAATAAAACCGCTTCCTTATCTCCCGATGTAAACAACCCAGGTTACAGAGCCATTACGTTCGATGAACTGGTAATGGCGTATAAACAACAAGCAAAAGGCTTGATGGACGGAGGAGCAGACGCCTTGTTAGTAGAAACAATTTTCGATACACTCAATGCAAAAGCAGCGTTGTTCGCCATTGAAACTTTATATGAAGAAGAAGGTAGATCTTTGCCTATTATGGTATCGGGTACTATTACCGATGCTAGTGGCAGAACGCTATCCGGACAAACAACGGAAGCCTTTATGATTTCGCTTTCGCATGTTCCTTTGCTAAGCATCGGTTTGAATTGCGCTTTAGGCGCTAAGCAATTACGACCCTATTTACAAGTAATGGACGAAAACACTGAATTTTTTGTGAGCGCTTACCCGAATGCCGGCTTGCCTAATGCATTTGGTCATTACGACCAAACACCAGAACAAATGGCCGCAGAAATTGAAGAATACCTGAAAGATGGAATCGTTAATATTATTGGCGGATGCTGTGGCTCCACGCCCGATCACATCCGTGCCATTGCGCATGTAGCCCAACGTTATCAACCCCGTAAAAGAAAAACAGAACATGTTGCCTAAATTAAAACTCAGTGGCTTAGAGGCAGTAACCATTACGGAGGCATCGAATTTCGTAAACATTGGCGAACGTACTAACGTAACGGGTTCTGCACGTTTTTTAAAATTAATTAAGGAAGATAAATACGAAGAAGCCTTAGAAGTTGCTTTAGATCAGGTTAGGGGAGGTGCGCAGGTTATCGATGTAAACATGGACGAAGGCATGCTCGATGCCAAAGCGGCTATGGTGAAGTTTTTAAACCTAATGGCCGCTGAACCTGAGATTGCAAAAATTCCGGTGATGATTGATTCATCCAAATGGGAAGTAATCGAAGCAGGTTTAAAATGTTTACAAGGTAAAGGCATCGTTAACTCTATTAGCTTAAAATCGGGTGAAGAAGATTTTATTCGCCAGGCGAAACTGGTAAAACGCTATGGCGCAGCTGTTGTAGTGATGGCGTTTGATGAGCAAGGCCAGGCCGATACGTACGAAAGAAGAATTCGCATTTGCGAACGTGCTTATCATATATTGGTGCGTGATGTTCGATTCAACCCGGCAGATATTATTTTCGATCCGAATATTTTTCCGGTTGCCACAGGTATTGAAGAACACAGAAACTATGCATTAGATTTCTTTAAAGCTACAGCGTGGATTAGAAAAAATCTTCCTCACGCTCATGTTAGTGGTGGTGTAAGCAATGTTTCTTTTTCGTTCAGAGGAAATCAAAAAGTGCGTGAAGCCATGCACGCTGCTTTTTTGTATCATGGTATTCAACATGGTATGGATATGGGTATTGTTAACCCAACCATGTTAGAAGTTTACGATGAAATAGAACCTGAACTATTAAAGAGAGTCGAAGATGTTTTGTTAAACAGACGCGATGATGCCACCGAACGCTTATTGGAATATGCAGAATCTGTAAAGGGATCAGTTAAGAAAAAAGAAACAGATGAAGCCTGGAGAAACGGAACAGTAGAAGAAAGATTAACCCACGCACTCGTAAAAGGAATTATTGATTTTATTGATCTGGATACAGAGGAAGCCAGACAAAAATACGGAAGACCACTGCATGTAATAGAAGGCCCGCTGATGGCCGGGATGAATGTAGTGGGTGATTTGTTTGGTGCCGGTAAAATGTTTTTGCCGCAAGTGGTAAAAAGTGCACGCGTGATGAAAAAATCTGTGGCTTACTTAACGCCATTCTTAGAAGAAGAAAGAAGAAATAACAACACACAAAAAAATCATCAGGCAGCTAAAATTTTATTAGCAACAGTTAAAGGAGATGTACACGATATTGGTAAAAACATAGTTGGCGTTGTGTTAGCCTGCAACAATTATGATGTAATCGATTTAGGTGTGATGGTGCCGGCTGAAAAAATTATTGAAGCCGCCAAAAGAGAGAAAGTAGATGTCATCGGGTTGAGTGGTTTGATAACTCCCAGCCTCGATGAAATGGTACATGTAGCCAAAGAATTAGAACGCGAACAATTAAATATTCCGTTGTTGATTGGTGGTGCTACCACTTCGCGTTTGCATACGGCTGTAAAAATAGATCCTGCGTATAGCGGAGCGGTAGTACATGTATTAGATGCCAGTCGCTCCGTGCCTGTTGCAAGTGAATTAATCAGCAAGGAAACTTCTAAACAAATTACAACACGAGTAAAAGGTGAATATGCAGTATTGAGAAAAGAACATGAAAGCAAGCAAACTGCTAAATCGTTTATCAGCATAGGTGAAGCACGCAAAAATGCAGGAAGCGTAACGCAGCGTGTTCAACCTAAACAAGTAGGTAGATTTGATTTTTTAAATTTCCCATTAGAAACTTTGCGTGCTTATATAGACTGGACTCCCTTTTTCCAAACGTGGATGTTAGCAGGAAGATACCCAGGTATTTTGCAAGATGCAGTTGTTGGTACAGAAGCGAAAAAGTTATTTGATGATGCCAATCGATTTTTGGATGATATCATCAAGCACAAAAAATTAACTGCAAATGGAGTTGTTTCTATTTTACCTGCGAAGAAAGTACAAGATGATGTAAAGGTTTATCAGAATCATGTTGAATCAACTTTTCATTTTCTTCGTCAGCAAAATAAAAAAGTACAAGGTCAACCCAATTTTTGCTTAGCTGATTTTATTGCAGAAGAAAATGATTATGTAGGCATGTTTGCTGTTACTGCCGGTATGGGTTTAGAAGAATTGGTAGCACAGTACAAAACACAACACGATGACTACGCAGAGATCATGGTTAAAGCATTAGCCGATCGATTGGCCGAAGCATTCGCAGAGTGTTTACACGAAAAAGTGAGAAAAGAAATCTGGGGATACGCTACCGATGAAAAGTTATCGAATGAAGAATTGATAGAAGAAAAGTATAAAGGAATTCGACCTGCACCAGGGTATCCTGCTTGTCCGGATCATACAGAAAAAGCATTGTTGTTTGAATTATTACAAGCAGAAAAAATAGGCATTCATTTAACAGAATCCTTTGCCATGTATCCTGCTGCCGCTGTTAGCGGATTTTATTTCGCAAATCCGGAGTCGCGTTACTTCGGATTAGGAAAAATTGACAAAGATCAGGTAGAAGATTATGCCAAAAGAAAAGGGTGGACAATCGCAGAAACAGAAAAATGGTTGTCGCCAAATTTAGGGTATCAGCATTAATTGTTAGAAAGATGAAAGTAATTGATCATATTAAAGAAGCGAAAGGAAAAACATTATTCTCGATAGAAGTATTGCCACCTTTGAAAGGCGAGAACATCAGAACCTTGTTCGATCACATGGATCCTTTAATGGAATTTAAGCCACCGTTTGTAGATGTTACTTACCACAGAGAAGAATTTGTGTATAAAAAAAGAGAGAATGGTTTACTGGAAAAACGCTCAACACGTAAAAGACCGGGAACAGTTGCTTTGTGTGCGGCTATACAAAACCATTATAAAGTTGATACTGTTCCTCATATTATTTGCGGAGGGTTTACCAAAGATGAAACCGAAAACGCTTTAATCGATTTACATTTCTTAGGTATAGAAAATGCGTTAGTATTACAAGGCGATGGCATTAAGAATGAAGGAAGATTTGTGGCAGATCCGGAAGGTCATAGATTTGCTTCCGAACTTTTACAACAAGTTGTAAATCTGAATCAAGGAAAATACCTGGACGAAGATTTGCAAAACACAACACCCACTAATTTTTGCATTGGAGTAGCCGGTTATCCAGAAAAGCATTTTGCTGCACCTAACTTAAAAACAGATATGAAGTATCTGAAATTAAAAGTGGATTTAGGTGCAGAGTTTATCGTAACCCAAATGTTTTTTGACAATGCGAAATATTTTGATTTTGTAAAACAGTGCAGAGAAATGGGAATTAACGTTCCCATCATTCCAGGAATTAAACCCATTACAACAAAAGCACAAACTTCGATTTTACCAACAATTTTCCATATTGATTTACCCGATGCCTTAACAGAAGAAGTAGAAAAGTGTAAAGATAACGCTCAGGTAAAAGAAGTAGGTATAAAATGGGCGGTAGCGCAAAGCAAAGAATTGATGAAGGCGGGTGTGCCCTCTTTGCATTTCTATTCGATGGGTAAATCAGATCCAATTTACCGCATCGCGAAAGAATTATTTTGAGCGCTCTACTTCTCGTAAGTTTTCAATTTTCTTGTTGCGCAAGAAGCCATTGATGTCTTCGAAATGTTCTTTTACTCTTTTATTGCCAAACTCGAAAACTTTATTGGCTAACCCATCTAAGAAATCGCGATCGTGCGATACTAAAATGAGGGTGCCATCAAATGCTTTCAATGCATCTTTAAGAATATCTTTTGTTTTAATGTCGAGGTGGTTGGTAGGCTCATCCAGGATTAGAAAGTTTACAGGCTGGAGTAACAATTTAATCATGGCTAAGCGTGTTCTTTCTCCTCCCGAAAGTGATTTCACTTTCTTTTCAATAGCATCTCCGCTAAACATAAACGCACCTAAAATATCTTTGATCTTCGTGCGAATATCTCCCTCTGCAATTTGATCGATGGTTTGAAACACAGTTAAATCTCCATCTAACAAAGCAGCTTGGTTTTGTGCAAAGTATCCGATTAAGGCTCCATGCCCGAGTTGTACTTTACCCTGGTGTTCCAACTCACCCATAATCGCTTTCACCAAAGTAGATTTACCTTCACCATTTTTTCCGATAAATGCAATTTTTTCTCCGCGTGCTATCGTTAGGTTTACATCTTGCAAAACAACATGTTCGCCATAAGCTTTGGTAAAATCTGAAATGATAACCGGGTAATTGCCAGAGCGTGGAGCAGGAGGGAACTTTAAATTAAGTGCAGAAGTATCAACTTCATCTACTTCTACCAAAACCATTTTCTCCAACATTTTCACACGGCTTTGCACTTGTAAAGTTTTAGAATAAGTTCCTTTAAATCTTTCAATGAAAGCGGTGATATCGGCAATTTCTCTTTGTTGTTCTTCGAAATGTTTTTGTTGTTGTTCTCTGCGTTCTTTGCGCAATTGTAAATAATGAGAATAGTTCGTTTTGTAATCGTAAATTTTTCCCATTGTAATTTCAATGGTACGATTGGTAAGGTTATCAACAAAAGCTTTATCGTGACTGATCACAATCACAGCTTTTGCATTGTTCTTTAAAAAATCTTCTAACCATTGTACCGATTCAATATCCAAATGGTTAGTAGGTTCATCCAATAAAATCAAATCAGGTTTTTGTAATAGAATTTTTGCCAATTCAATGCGCATGCGCCATCCACCACTGAATTCTTTTGTGGGTCTGGTGAAATCGCTTCGTATAAAACCTAAGCCCATCAATGTTTTTTCTACTTCTGCATCGTAATTGATTTCTTCGATTGAATAATACTTTTCGCTTAATTCCGAAACTTCTTCAATGATTTTCGCATATTCATCCGATTCGTAATCCGTTCTGGTTTCGAGTTGTTTGTTCAACTCGTCCATGCGGTTTTTCATAGTGTGAATTTTCGAAAAAGCTTTGGAGGCTTCATCAAAAACTGTGGCTTCATCTTCTGTTAATAAATGTTGCGGTAGATACGCGATTATAGCATCTTTAGGAGCGCTAACTTTACCACGAGTAGGTTTGCCTGCACCGGCTAAAATTTTTAATAAGGTAGATTTTCCCGCACCATTTTTACCCATTAAGGCAATGCGATCGTTTTCATTGATGTTGAAAGTAATGTTGCTGAAAAGTGCTGAACCGTTAAACTCAACGGTAACCGAATCTACTGAAATCATGCTTTAAAAATAAACCGCAAAGATACCAATTCTGGTTCAAGTGAAAACACATTGGCAAAATGAGTTACTAAGTTTTATTTATGTGGAGAACCCTTTATCTTTCAGAATTCAATTTTGTAAGTCGAACTACAATCCAAATATTGTGAATAAACGAACTTTTCTGAAACAATCTTTGATGATGAGTTTCACAGCTCCTTTGGCTTTGTCAGGTATTGATTCCCTTTGGCAACAGACAGCAAATTGGGACAGTCAAACCCTTGCAAAAGCAGAAGATTTCTGGAAGCAAATTCGCAAAGCCTATGAGATTAAACCCGATTATATCAACTTAGAGAATGGGTATTATTGTTTTATACCCGAACCAACGTTAGAGGCTTATATTAGGCACATCAGAGAAGTAAATTACCAAGGTGCGTTTTATATGCGCACCGTGCGCGAGAGCAACAAAGCACGCGTAGCAGCTAAGTTGGCAGAACTGGCAGGTTGTAGTGCAGATGAATTGGTGGTAACGCGCAATACGACTGAATCTTTAGATACCATCATTGCGGGTTTCCCTTGGCAAGAAGGTGATGAAGCAGTAATGGCCGAGCAAGATTATTTTTCAATGCTTACTATGTTTCAACAAGTAAGTAAACGATTTAACATGGTTTGCCACCGCGTAAACGTTCCGCTTCATCCACAAAGCGATGAAGAAATTGTTTCAGTTTATGAAAAAGCCATTACACCCAAAACCAAATTGCTAATGGTGTGCCACATGGTTAACATTACCGGGCAAATTTTACCGATAAAAAAAATATGCGACATGGCACACAGTAAAGGTGTGCAGGTACTTGTAGATGGCGCACATGCTTTCGCGCATATACAATTTTCTATTCCTGAATTAAACTGCGATTATTACGGAGCGAGTTTACATAAATGGTTAAGTGTGCCACTAGGAGCAGGTTTATTGTATGTAAAAAAGGAACACATTCCAACCATTTGGCCATTAATGGCTCCGGGTGAAAAACAAACTACAGATATAACCAGGTTGAACCACACAGGAACCAATCCTGTAGCAGTAGATTTGGCGATAGAGAACGCTATCGAATTTCATAAAAGGATAGGTGCTGAAAGGAAAGAAGCACGCTTGCGTTTCTTACAAGAATACTGGACGAGCAAAGTTAGGAATGTATCGAATGTAATTATTAACACGCCTCCGCAAAGCGAACGAGCTTGTGCTATCGCCAATGTTGGTATTAAAAATATGAAGCCTGCTCTTTTAGCCGAACGTTTGTTAAAAGAATTTAAAATATATACAGTGGCCATTGATGGTGCGGGTGTACAAGGTGTGAGAGTAACACCAAACGTGTACACAACTACAGATGAATTAGATGTTTTGGTGAAAGCCATACAAACGTTAGCCAAAACAACATGATTAGTAACGCTCAGCTACAAGTAGAAAATTTATCTTATTCAATTGATGCAAAGGTAGTTTTGCATTCGTGTACTTTTTCAATTCACAAAGGAACGTGTATCGGATTGATGGGAGAGACAGGTTCAGGAAAATCTACTTTATTAAAATTATTAGCGGGCTTACTTCAGCCCGAAAATGGAACGATTTATTTTAATGATGAACGTGTTTTAGGTTCGGCAGAAAAGCTAGTTCCTGGTCACGCTAAAATTGCTTATTTATCTCAGCATTTTGAGTTACCAAAATCTTTACGCGTTGAGCAAGTATTAAGTTATGCCAATACCTTAGATGGAAATAAAGCTTTGAGATTGTTTTCACTGTGTAAGATTGATCATATACTGGATAGGAGGACAGACCAATTGTCTGGAGGTGAAAAGCAACGGGTAGCTATATGTAAATTATTATTAGCGCAACCGGAGATGCTTTTATTGGATGAACCTTTTACAAATTTAGATGCCGGCATGAAGCAGCATGTAAAAGAAGTAATTGATGCGATTTCAAAAAAATTAGGCATTACCATTCTCATGATTTCGCACGATGCAGCAGATATTTTGCCTAGGGTTGATACGTTGATGATCCTAAGAAAAGGAAAAGTTATTCAACAAGGAACACCGGAAGAATTGTATTATCAACCTAAAAATGAATACGTAGCAGCACTTACCGGAAATTATGTTAAAGTAACTGAAGGAATCAAAAAAGTTTTTCGATTGAAAGATGAGAACATTTCCTTTATCAGACCCGAATCATTTGCATTAGTAAACAAGAAAAGCAGTAAAGCAAAATTGACTTCAATTAAGGAAAAAAGATTCTTTGGTAATTATTTTCTTTATGATGTTTTGGTATCAGATCAGCTGATTACCGTTCAAAGCAATGAAAAGTATGTAGTAGGTGAGAAGTGCTTTGTATTTTATAGAGGAAGTTAGTAGGATGATTATCGTGGCAATCAAATTAAAATTCTTATTGCTTTTTATTTTAAATTTATTGTTCGTTAATCGTCATTGATTTTTAGAACAACCAACAACGAAAAACGAACAACAAATCACGTGTGCTAAGCTTCAACTTCTTTAATCACTATTTTCTCCATTACATCGCCTTGGCGAATCTGGTCGATAACTTCTAAACCTTCATACACTTTACCGAATACAGTATGGTTACGATCTAAGTGTTTCGTTCTTTCTCTGTTGTGACAAATAAAAAATTGTGAGCCACCAGTATCGCGGCCAGCGTGTGCCATCGATAACACACCTTTGTCGTGGTATTGGTTGTCGCCATTTAATTCACATTTAATGGTGTAGCCAGGTCCGCCATTACCAATGCCATTAGGGCAACCACCTTGCACCACAAAATCAGGAATAACACGGTGAAGCGTTAAACCATCGTAAAAATTATGTTCGGCTAAATCGATAAAGTTCTTAACGGTGTTGGGTGCATCTGCATCGAAAAATTTTACTTTCATGATGCCCTTCTTGGTATGGATTTCTGCAATTTTCATGTGTTTGATTTTTAGTTTTTTATTAGTCCGTAACTTTAATTTCAAATTTCAAATTTCAAATTTTGAATATTGAATTTTGAATATTGAATTTATTTTATAAACTGCGGAGCAACTATTAATTCTTTGCTACCTGCAATGTATTGGTAAAAACCACTGCCCGATTTCACACCTTTGTGTCCTGCTTGTACCATGTTCACTAGCAGCGGACATGGGGCATATTTTGGATTACCGAAACCAGTGTAAAGAACTTGCAGAATCGATAAGCAAACATCTAAACCAATAAAATCTGCTAATTGCAAAGGCCCCATCGGATGTGCCATTCCTAATTTCATCACGGTATCAATTTCTTCTACTCCGGCAACGCCCTCGTATAAGGAGTAGATGGCTTCATTAATCATCGGCATTAAAATTCTGTTGGCTACAAAGCCTGGATAATCATTTACTTCTACAGGAACTTTTTGTAGTTGGGTAGATAACGCCATGATGTTTTTGGTTACTTCATCGCTGGTGTTGTAACCGCGTATAACTTCAACCAATTTCATTACCGGAACGGGATTCATGAAATGCATCCCGATAACGTGTTGCGGTCGCTTAGTTACAGATGCAATTTTTGTTATGGATATGGATGAAGTGTTGGTAGCTAAAATACATGAAGCAGGAGCGAAGGCATCCATCTCTTTAAAGATGTTCAATTTTAACTCTACATTTTCGGTAGCCGCTTCAACAACTAAATCGGCAGTAGCAACTCCTTGTTGTAGATTAGTAAAAGTTTTGATGTTGGCTAAGGCTTGCTTTTTGGTTTCTTCCGAAATTTGTTGTTTGCTTACCTGTCGGTCGAGATTTTTTTCGATGGTTTGTACTGCTTTATTTAAGGCTTCTTCTTTAATGTCGATTAAAGAAACATTGTATCCGAATTGTGCAAAAACGTGCGCAATGCCATTGCCCATGGTGCCACTTCCGATTACCGAGATATTTTTCATGCTTTTACTTTTTGTTTGGACTCTTTACTTACGTATAGACAATTTTTAAATAGATTTGTTTATACTGTTTGACAGGTTATTGATTTGGCTGCAAAAATAGAATAAAAAATGGTTCAGTCTTCTTCCAGAATAAACTTATCTACCCGATTTCATCTGTTCTATAAATATGGCACGGCAACTTTTATTGTTATGCTAATGATGGCTTTATTGTATTATTCTTTTGTGCATGAATCATTTTTCGGTATTGTGTTTTATTTAGGCGTGCATGGTTACTTATTGTATCTCTGGCTTAAAGCTAATGCCTTGGTGTATCAGGTGCAATTTGATGAAGATTTTGTGTTTGTAAACAAAGGAAAAGTGGAAATTCAAATTCCGTTGGCAAACGTAAAAGACATTGAATTGAAATCTGTTTTAGGCTTGTGGCGGATTGACTTAGTGTATGCAGATGTACTCGGCAATCATTTTTATTGCAAGCCTTCCATGCTTTATCCATTTAACTTTAAGAAAAAGGAGAAAGTAATTGATTTGTTTTGGTCTTACGTTGAAAAAGCAAAGTGTAGAGAAATCATCATCTCCAATAATACGCTGATGAGTTAGATAAATTATTTAATAAATATCTCTTTCGCCAAACCCATTGCGTTAAATCGTATCTCCAACACTTTGGATTCGACATTGCTACTTTCGCAGGTTTTGCCAGGTGAAAGATGATAGAAATAGAATTTCTGATTGCGCTGGTACAATTCGTTTTCATCCGGTCTGCCGAGTAACTCAACAATCTGCACTTCTTTCAATCCTAATAGTTTATCTTTTTGCAACGTTAAACTTTGCTCTAAACCGATACGCAGATTTTTACAAGCTCCGCGGTCGTCTTTCCAAAGTTTTGTATCGAAGTTTTCTAAAGTAGGAAGGGATTTGCCACAACCAGCTAAAACAAATAATAAGATGAGTAGAAAAGTATATTTCATTTTTTTGTAATCGAATAAAACCAAAGTGAAGAAATAAGGAAAAAGGCGAATGCAACACCGTACAAAACTATATGTAACTGAAAGAGGTAAACGCAACTCACCAGTAAAACAGGATAAAGCACAATGCGCAACCATTCTGCATAAACGGCCCATTTTTTATTTTCGAATAGCACGCCACAATTCACCACTGTGAACGTGATGAGCAAAGCAATCCAGGCTTTATCGATCAACTCAAAGTTTTTTTCATTGAATAAGAAAAGTGCTGTTCCGATTAATGCAACCACAAACTGAAACAACACATAAAGATTAAGGTTTACAGGCGCAGGTGTTGTATATTTTTGATAGGTATCGGGCTGAACTTCCGGAACTGTTCGTTGTCCGCCTAAATAGGCTGGCAACCATCCGGGCTTTTTAAACAGGTAGATAAATTTATCTTTCCAATTCGGTATGCGTTTTATGTCGCTGGCCATATCGGCATAATGGCTAACATTCGCAAAAACCGGATTCCAGCTTTGTAAAGGTTTAGTAATACCATACACAGGTCTTTCTTTTTCTTCTTCAAATGTTCCGAACATTCTATCCCAAATGATGAGCGCTCCAGCGTGATTTTTATCAATGTATTGCGGATTTCTTCCGTGATGCACGCGATGATGCGAAGGTGTGTTGAAGATGAACTCAATCCATTTCGGTAATTTTTGAATGGTTTCTGTGTGTATCCAAAACTGGTATAAAGTGTTTAAAGAGGATATCAATACAAAATCTAATGTATCGAAACCAATTAATGCCAGCGGTAAATTGAAGGCGAAAGTCCAAACAACTTGTAACGAACTCTGCCGCAAGGCAACCGATAAATTGTATTCTTCACTTTGATGGTGAACAACATGCCCACCCCAAAACAAGTTAATTTCGTGACTCATGCGATGCGCCCAATAATAGGCGAGGTCAACCAGCAAAACTAAACTTATCCAATACAAAGCATTTTTCTCTAACACAAAAATAGCGGCATGTTCATACACCAATTGGTAGATGCCAACCGCCACTACTTTTAAAAATAAGCCTGACAACTGAGAAGTAATGCCACAACTTAAATTGGCCACCGCATCCGGAAATTGATAGAGATTTTTATGCGTAAGTCTATCGACCACCAACTCGATGCCGATTAGAATAAAAAAGATCGGAATAGATAAAACAATGGGATTTAAGTCCATATAATTTAATAACCAAGATTGGATTTAAATGTTAAAATACGGTAATAATTATCATTTTTGTGTCTCAATTATTGTTATGGCTGTAAAGATTTTTAAAGCGGTTTGGTTCTTTTCTGTGTTGGCAGTTTTAGTTGCATTACTCTATCAATATGCCTCTCATCCTGAGCAAGTTGTAGTAGGGCAGGGAACCATTAATTTCATCTCTTTAACGCGCGATCAATTCTTTTATACTTCTATCGCAGTCATCATCATCATCAACGTTACTGTTTATATTGTTAGGGGCAGAGCAAGCAAAGCCGATGCATTCGTTGCCTGGTATCATGGTTTTATCGCTGTTGTTAATTTCTTTTTAATTATTGCGTTAAGTTTTATCGCACTTTTCAACAGCAGCGAGAAGTTTAATGCAGATGATATTGGCAAAATTGTTTTCGGCAGCATGTTTTTGTTAGGTGCATGGATATTGGGTGGATTGCTTTTTTTCGCTGTAAAACGACTTTCTAAATAAGTTCTTGAACACCAAGATTAATTACAGATAATCAGGTAGTTAAAGCATTCGAATTAAATAGATAATCTGAAAGATTTTCTTTCTATTTATTTCACTATTTTTTCTGACAATTTTTGTCAACCGCATCATTCGGTTTCCTGAACTGATAAACTTTATACAGCGCAAGCCAATAATTAATTTAAATTCGCGCATCCATCTTTAGGGTAATTTTTTAAACTCACATTATGGCAAAGCAAGACAACCTCAATTACGATGAGTCGAGTATTAAATCGTTAGATTGGCGCGAACACATCCGCCTAAGGCCAGGTATGTACATTGGTAAGTTAGGCGATGGCTCAGCGAAAGACGATGGTATTTATGTGTTAGTAAAAGAAGTGATGGATAATTCCATTGACGAACACATGATGGGTTATGGTAAAAACATCGACATCACCATTACCGATTCTCGTGTTACCGTGCGCGATTATGGTCGTGGTATCCCGTTGGGTAAAGTGGTAGATGTTGTTTCTAAAATTAATACCGGAGCAAAATACGATTCCGGAGCTTTTCAAAAATCAGTTGGTTTAAATGGTGTTGGTACGAAAGCCGTAAATGCCTTGTCTAATTTTTTCAGGGTACAGGCATTTCGCGATGGACAAAGCAAAGTAGCTGAATTTAAAAAAGGAGTTTTGGTGAGCGATCCCAAACCTTCTAAAACGGATGAGAAAAACGGAACCTTAGTAGAGTTTGAACCGGACAATACCATGTTCAAACATTATCATTTCATCCCCGAATATTTGGATGATTTGATGTGGAATTATGCTTTTCTGAATGCAGGATTAACCATCAATTATAATGGCAATAAATTCTTCTCGAAGGATGGTTTGCTCGATTTGTTAAGACAAAAAACCAATCCGGAAGAAATACGCTATCCTATCATCCATTTTAAAGGAAATGATATTGAGATTGCACTCACCCACGGTAATCAATATGGAGAAGAATATTATTCTTTTGTAAACGGACAAAATACAACGCAAGGTGGAACGCATCTCGCGGCCTTCCGCGAAGGTGTGGTAAAGGCCGTGCGCGATTTCTACAAAAAAGATTTTGATGCTTCCGATATCCGCGCTTCTATTATTGGCGCGATAGCCGTTCGCGTGCAAGAACCGGTTTTCGAATCGCAAACCAAAACGAAGTTGGGTTCCCTTACTACTGCTCCCGAAGGTGGAGTAAGCATGAAGAGTTTTGTGGGCGATTTTGTTTCGAAAGAGTTAGAAATCTATTTACATAAAAATCCGACAACCGCTGATGCTTTATTGAAACGCATCATGCAATCGGAACGTGAGCGAAAAGAAATTGCAGGTATTAAAAAACTTGCCAACGAAAGAGCCAAGAAAGCCAACTTACACAATAAAAAATTAAGAGATTGTCGCTATCACCTCGATGAAAAAAATGAGAAAGGACAAGATTCGATGATCTTCATTACCGAGGGCGATTCTGCAAGTGGTTCTATTACCAAATCCAGAAATGTAGAACTGCAAGCGGTATTTAGCTTGCGCGGTAAACCTTTAAACTGTTACGGCCTAACTAAAAAAGTGGTGTATGAAAATGAGGAGTTTAACTTATTGCAACACGCATTAAATATTGAAGATGGCCTCGAAGATTTACGCTACGATAAAGTAATTATTGCAACAGATGCCGATGTGGATGGCATGCACATTCGTTTGTTACTCATGACTTTCTTCTTACAATTCTTTCCTGATTTAGTAAAGGCAGGACATGTATTCATTTTAGAAACACCTTTGTTCCGCGTTCGCAATAAAAAAGAAACCATTTATTGTTACAGCGAAGAAGAAAAACAACAAGCGATGAAACAATTAGGCGCGAAGCCGGAGATTACACGATTCAAAGGTTTAGGTGAAATTTCACCCGATGAATTCGGAAAATTTATTGGAGAAAATATTCGCTTACAACCTGTGTTGTTACACAAAGACAGCCACCTGCAAAAAATTCTTGAGTTTTATATGGGTAAAAACACGCCCGACCGCCAAGACTTTATCATCGATAACCTCCGCATCGAACTCGATAAAGTTGAAACAGAACTGGAAGAAAAACAAGAAGCAGAAACAGTTTAATCTAAATCCTATCTTTTCTTACGCATTGTAGTATGAGCAAAAAGAAAACAGAAAAACCTTATAAACCACAAATAGAAGAAAACCTCAGCACAAGTTCAGAGCCACATTCAATTGCTATCGATGGCTTGTATCAGAATTGGTTTTTAGATTATGCTTCTTACGTTATTTTGGAACGTGCCGTTCCGCGCATTGAAGATGGTTTAAAACCGGTGCAACGCAGGATCATGCATTCGTTAAAAGAAATGGATGATGGTCGCTTCAATAAAGTGGCAAACGTGATTGGTAACACCATGCAATACCACCCACATGGTGATGCTGCCATTGGAGAAGCCATTGTTAACATCGGGCAAAAAGATTTATTAATTGAAACACAAGGTAACTGGGGCGATGTAAGAACAGGAGATGGCGCAGCGGCCCCGCGTTATATAGAAGCAAGGTTATCAAAATTTGCACTTGATGTTGTTTATAATCCGCAAACAACAGAGTGGCAATTATCGTACGATGGAAGAAAGAAAGAACCGGTAACACTTCCCGTTAAATTTCCATTGTTGTTGGCACAAGGTGTAGAAGGTATTGCCGTGGGTTTATCTACCAAAATATTACCACACAATTTCTGCGAACTCATCAAAGCATCTATCGATGTTTTAAAAGATAAGAAACCGAAAATTTATCCTGATTTCCCTACGGGAGGTATCGCTGATTTTTCAGAATACAACCAAGGTTTGCGCGGAGGAAAAATTAAAGTCCGTGCAAAAATTGAAATCGCTGATAAGAAAACATTAATCATCCGCGAGATTCCTTTTTCAACAACCACTACTTCTTTAATGGAGTCGATTGTAAAAGCCAGTGAGAAAGGACAAATTAAAGTAAAACAAGTAATCGACAACACAGCGCAAGATGTAGAAATTCAAGTTCACCTGCAGGCGGGCCAATCGCCAGAAGTGGCACTCGAAGCTTTGTATGCGTTTACCGATTGCGAAATTTCTATTTCTCCTAATGCTTGTGTAATCGTTGCAGATAAACCTACTTTCCTTCCTGTTAACGAAATGCTGAAGTATAACACAGAACAAACTGTGCAATTGCTAAAGCAAGAGTTAGAGATAAAGAAAGCAGAGTTGATGGAGAAAATTCTTTTCTCATCGTTAGAAAAAATCTTCATTGAAAAAAGAATTTACCGAAATATCGAAGACTGCGAAACGTTTGAAGAAGTAATCACGGTAATCGATAAAGGATTAAAACCTTATAAAAAACAATTCTACAGAGAAATCACGCGTGACGACATTCTTCGGTTAACAGAAATTAAAATTAAGCGCATTTCTAAATACGATAGTTTTAAAGCAGATGATTTGCTGCGCGATTTAGAAAAACAATTGAAAGAAACCCAACATCATTTAAAACACCTGATCGAATACGCCATTTCTTATTATCAGAATTTATTAGATAAATATGGAAAAGGCAGAGAACGGAAAACAGAAATCAAAAGTTTTCAATCGGTTACAGCTGTAGAAGTAATTGCGAATAACCAAAAACTATATGTAAACCGCGAAGATGGTTTTATCGGATGGGGATTGAAGAAAGACGAATACATCTGCGATTGTTCTGAGTTAGATGATATCATTGTTATCCGCAGAGATGGAAAAGCAAAAGTATCGCGCATACAAGAGAAAGTCTTTATGGGTAAAGACATTTTGTATGTTGGTGTTTTCAAGAAAGGAGACGATCGCATGGTTTACAATGTGATTTATTCGGATGGAAAAAGCGGAACAACTTTCGCGAAACGCTTTTCTATTCCAGGTGTAACACGCGATAAGGAATATCCGATTGCAACCGATGAGAAGAATTCTAAAATACATTACGTCAGCGGTAATCCTAACGGAGAAGCAGAAGTGGTGGAAGTGAAGTTATCGCAAGCGAGCACCGCGCGTAAAAAGATTTTCAACTTCGATTTTTCTGAGTTAGAAGTGAAAGGTCGTTCTACAAAAGGAAACATTGTTACCAAATATCCGGTACGAAGAGTTGATTTCTTAAAAGCTGGAAGTTCAACCTTAAGTAAATTAACCTTATGGTACGATGCTGATGCCGGAAGATTGAATAAAGATGGCAGAGGTAAATACCTAGGCAAATTTGATGGCGATGATTTGATTATTGCTTTCAATCGCAATGGTTCTTATAAAATTACCAATTATGAATTAACCAATCGTTACGAACCTGAGAGAACCTTACATGTAGAAAAGTTCCATGGAGATAGAATTATCTCCGCTGTATATGTAGATGGAGAAACAAAACAATTTATGGCCAAGCGTTTCATTTTAGAAACCAATACCATGGATAAAGAATTTGTTTTTATTTCAGAAGCAATAGGTTCGCGCTTGGTTGCGGTTACTACAGCCGAAACACCGGAAGTGGAAGTAGAATTGATTAAGAACAAAGACAATGGAAAAGTAACGGAAACCATTAACCTAGAAGAGTTAGTAGATGTAAAAGGTTGGAAAGCTTTGGGTAATCGTTTATCGCAATACAAAGTTACGAAAGTGATGTTGCCGGAAGAACCAACTGAAACACCGGAAGAAAACGAAACAGAGGAAGAGATGACTGAAGAAACGCAGTCGTCAAAAAAAAAACAGAGTTCCAAGTTACCGTTGAAGAAGACGGACAAGTCGCGCTCTTCGGAGGAATCAAAAAAACCGAAAGCGAAGAAGGCCGCGAGCAAGCCCCAAGCTACCAGCAAAAAGGGCAAGTCGCTCCCAAAATCAAAGCCGAGCAAAAAAGTCTCTTCAGCGAAAGCCAAGCCGAAAGCAACAGCAAAGAAAGCAAGCAAGAAAACAGCAAAGAAAGCAACGAAGAAAAAATAGAAGAGAACAAAACAGAAGAGAAGAAAGACGATGGAGAAGACAAAGCCTTTGGCGTAGGCGAAAGCACCGAATGGACTTTCTGATTTTATTGTTGATTGAAATTATCTACTCCAAGTCCACGACTTAAATCGTGGACTTTTTAATTGCATGTAGTTTAATTTGTTATTGACTTAACTATAGACTTTTCTAATATTGAAGTACTATAAAAAAATAATAAGAAAAAATCAGGGCGTTTCAGACGAAGCACTCACCATTGATTCTGTTTCTTGTAATTGTTGCCACGCTTCTTTTTGTTTTTTCTCCCAGGCTTGCCAAACTTTTTTCAGCATGGCCAAGTCTTCGTCTAAGCACGGGTAAACAGTATGCGTTGGTTTAGGGAAAATGCCAGCTTTTAACTCCTGTGTAGTAATGCCGTTGGTCCACTCGAAATGTGCGGGGTCGTACGGGTGTCGCCACCGGCCGCCCCAGCGTAAACCTAACTTTTCTCCCTCCACGCCAATTTTTCTCCACAGCGCTTTATTTTCCCAAACAGGTTTTCCATTTACAATAGGCACTACATCACAAGCTAAACCATATTGGTGTTTAGAATTTCCTCCGGCAGAGCGCGTATATTTTCTTCCCATACCAAAGTATTCTGCTTGTTTGGTGCTGGTTCTAAAACTTTCTACAACTTCAATTTGAATGCCTTTGGCTTTACACTTTGCTATCAATAAAAACATCTTATCTCTAAAGTAAGGATGCAACGCTTTCAGGTCGGCAATCATTGGTAATTCTCCTCTGTTTTTCTCGAATTCAAAATTTTTTCTGATAACCCAGTTTTCCCAATTAAAAAGAGAATCTAGCAAGAGAGTTGTATTGTTGTTCGTATACGATGTTGTATCAAAAGGTGCTGGTAATTTTTCGTGTAAGATTGTATGCTGTGCCCGCGTTACCTTGACAGAAAAGAATACTAGCCCAATAAAAGCAAACTTTATATACATGAGAAGTAAAGGAAAAGCAAAGATAGACAAAGTATAATTACCGCCCAATCAACTATTTGTTTGACAATTGCCCGCAAATTCATTACTTGTAAATATGTTGAGGCGCTTTCTACATAAGATAAGTGGTCGTAAAGATGGGCTAACAAAGAAAATTCTTTTTTCTCTGGTGTACATTATTTGTATAAATTCATCAACCGGAATAGCTCAAGCAATTAGTAAAGCAGATAGTCTCCGTTACCTGATCGAAAAAGAAGCAAACGAGTTTAGAAAGATTGATTTACAAAATGAGTTGGCATTTAAACTGTACGACAACAGCGATAGTATAGGACTACAAGTGGCACAACAAGCACTGGTACAATCGCGCAGGTTACACTATGTAAAAGGCGAGAAACGTGCTTTAACCCTAACAGGCATTGGTTTTTATTCTGTAGGTAAATATGCACGTGCTAAACAAGCATTGCTTCAATCTACTCGATTGTCTACAGAATCAGACGACCCCGAGAATCATTATAACCAGGCTTTTTTAGGCACCGTATATTTTGATTTGGGTCTTTTTGACTCTGCCTTATACATTCTGCAAAAAACAGAAGCAGAAATTAAGAAATCGGCCAACATAAAATATTTATCGAAGGTTTATCGTACAAAGGCAAAAGTACAACTAGCCCTATGGAAAACTTCTGAAGCACTAGCCAGTTTAAAACTGGCAGAGGCATCGCAGGTTTCCAAGAACTTAACAGTGCAAGCTGAAATTTATTTTCTATACTTTTCTGCCTATACTAATTCAGGCAATTTTTTGTTAGCCAACGAGTATGCAAATAAAATTTGTGAGGCAGGAAAAAAAGAGCCTACTGCTTACACAGATTGGCATTGTAATTATTCCAGCGCAGAGATAGCTATACACCATGCCGATTATCAGCGCGCTATCGATCATTTGTTTTACTCTCTTAAGCTTGCACAAAAATTGGGAAACCAATATTTACGCGCCCAAACATATTTGAAACTAGCAGAAGTGTACGATGAACTTTCCGAATTAAATCTGGCTGCTGATTTTGCCTTTATAGGGTTAAGAATTACCCAACAGGCAAAAATGAATGCACTAACGGCTGAGTTATATGCTACCTTAGGCTGGATAAGCAAAGGCCAAAAAAACTACGCTAAATCATTAGAATTTATTGATGAGGCAGAACGCATCAGAGTTTTGATAGGAGACAAGCGAGGAGTAGCAAATGGCTATAATATCAAAGGACTAGTATACATGCTAGAAGGCAAATACGCGCTATCCGAAGAATTCCATAAAAAAGCACTTTCCATAAGACAAACACTTGGGTATAAAGCAGGGATAAGTGCCTCGCTATTTAATCTTGCTCTGGTTTATCAAGAGCAAAAGAAATACGAAGAGGCGTTAAACTTACAAAATCAGGCTTTACAAATTGACAAGGAAATAGGCGACATCAGCAACTTGGCAATCTCTTACAATGCCATTTCTGAATTGTTGTTAAAGGTAAACAGACTTAAAGAATCAAAAGAATATGCAGATATAAGTTTAGAATTAGCAAAAAGAACTAACTCGAAGTTGTTATTACGAAATGCATATGAAAACTATTCTGAATATTTTGAAGTTACAGGAAACTACAAAGCAGCTAACCAATACCTGAAGATAACCAAAGCCATAAACGATTCACTGTACAACGAGAGTATGTCTAGAAAATTGGCAGAACTTAATACCATTTACGATTTAGATAAAAAGCAAAGAGAAATTGAAGCGTTAACCAACGAGAAAATTCTGAAGGATACACAACTTAAATTAAAAGATGCCAAACTACAAAATCAGTTCATCATCATTATAGTGGGATCGTTGGGCTTTATCTTGATAGGCGTATTCACTGTAATTTTATTGAACTATTCGCGTAAAGTTAGCAAAGCCAAAAAATTATTAGTAATGGCAAACCAAGAAATGGCCGATACGAATGAAGAGCTTAGAAAACTAAACAATCAATTGCTGGAAAAGCAAGAAGAAATACAGGCACAGGCAGAAGAGTTGGCAGAATCTAACGAAACACTAGTAAAGTTAAACGAAGATGTTCTGGAAAAGCAAGAAGAGTTGGCTGCACAAGCCGAAGAATTACGCGAAGCAAATGATTCGATTTTGCAATTGAATGCAAAACTTGAAGAAAGAGTAGAACAAAGAACCAGCCAACTAAAATTGGCTTTTCAAGAATTAGACACTTTCTTTTATAGAAGTTCTCACGATTTCAGAAGACCCATCACTACGTTTATGGGTTTAACGGAAGTTGCCAAGATAACCGTGAAGGATAAAGTAGCGTTAGAATTATTTGAAAAAGTTAACGACACCGCATTTAGCCTCGATAAAATGATTAGAAAGTTACAGGCAATTAGCGATGTTAGTGCACATGAATTGGAATTGAAGGAAGTTGTAGTTAATGATTTGATCGAAAATGTTTTTGTCAGATATAAAGACGAAGCAGAAAATAAAAATATTGCGTTACTGAACGAAACAGAACAAGTGTTGCAAATAAAATCGTTCCCCACTCTACTTACTCTTATTCTCGAGAACCTGATAGAAAACTCCATACTTTTTTGTGGTATGGAGAATTCATTTGTAAAAATAATTTGCTACAAAGAAAAAGGTAAGTTGATAGTAGAAGTGCACGATAACGGGCAAGGTATACAAGAAGAATATCTGCCAAAAATATTTGATATGTATTTCAGAGCTAATGTAAGCTCTCGTGGTAATGGACTGGGGTTATACATTGTTAGAAAAGCAGTAGATAAACTGCATGGAGATTTACATAACTCTACCGTTTTACATGAAGGCACAACCATCAAGGTTATTATTCCGGTTATGGTTTAGGTATAGTTTTTTTTATTGATTGCAGTAAGGCCTCTAATCCATTAGTTTTAATAACATAAATGGTTTGTAAGTATTCACCTAATTTTCCTTGTGGAAAACCTTTTTTTGAAAACCACTCTACATACGAAACGGGTAAATCGGTAAGTAAAATTCCTTTGTATTTACCAAAAGGCATTCGATATTTTACTAATTCCTTAAAGTAGATCACTTGTTTTTCTTTATCTCCTTCAAAAATGTTTAGTAATTCCATTTACCAATTTTGAAACAATATAGAGATATTTACACGAATGAATTTACAGGTAGCCTCTTTAAACTCTGGCAGTAACGGAAATTGTTATTATGTAGGGTATGCACAAGCAGGTGTTTTAATTGATGTTGGTATTGCAGCAAGTGAAGTTGAGAAAAGGCTTACGCAATTACATATTTCAATTCAATCCATTAAAGCTACTTTTATTACTCACGAACATGGCGATCATATTCATGGGTTACCGGCCTTTGCTAAGAAATATAATTTGCCAGTTTACCTCAGTAAGGGAACATATGATCAATCGGAAGTTAATCTCAATAGATTAAACCTTCAATTTATCAAACCATATCAGTGTATTGAAATTGATACTTTGAAAATAGTCGCTTTTCCTAAACAACATGATGCAGCAGAAGCGTTGAGTTTTTATGTAGAAAAAAATAATGTACGTGTGGGCGTTATTACGGATATTGGTTTAGCCTGTTGCCATGTACAAGATGTTTTTGCTAACGTGCATGCTTGTATTTTAGAAAGCAATTACGATGAGGAGATGTTAGAGAATGGCCGATATCCTTTAGCTCTAAAAAGAAGAATACGAGGAGGGTTGGGGCATCTTTCTAACAAACAAGCAAAAAGATTATTCTTAGATAAAAAACATAAAGAATTGAATTTGTTGTTATTAGCACATTTATCTAAAAATAATAATAAGCCAGAGTTAGCTTTGGCAGAATTTGAAGATGTTAAAGGTAGTGTTCGGGTAGACGTTTTATCGCGCTATAAAGTTGGTTCTTTATACGATGTAACAGGAAAACCATTTGTGTTTAATCCTGCTCAGGCTGCTAAGTTTGTACAACAACTTACATTGTTTTAGCTTATTCTTTATTTGCCATAAAGAAGGCCGGAGGTACAAGTTTTTGAAACATCAAATCCTTTAATTTCTCATCGGCATCAATTTTACTAAATGCTAATGCCATACATTGCAACCAGGCTTCTACTTCTGCTTTACCAATAGGGTGGGGAAGATGCCTGGCCTTTAATCGGGGGTGTCCGTAACGTTGAGAATATACGTCCGAACCACCAAAAAACTGGGTTAAGAATAAAAATTGCTTTTCTTTAATCAGTTCTTTATCTGTTTTAAACAATGGTGAAAGGTGAGGGTGTTCAAAAACTAAATCGTAAAAATGTTGAACTAACTTGCGAAGATTTTCTTCCCCGAATTGTTCGTACAGCGTTTCTTCCATTTTTATACTACTGATTCAAACTAGATTTTTCCGGATATTTGGCTTGCACTTTTCTGTAAAAATCCTGCATCTCCTTTAAATCTTTTTCATAATTGCCGGTTGGAAAAAACACATCTCCAAAACCCGCTACTTTTTTTCCATAATCTAAATAACCAAGTACAATGGGTACATTCGCTCCCATGGCAGTGTGGTAAAAACCAGATTTCCATTCTTTTACATAACTTCTTGTTCCTTCCACCGGAATCATCAAAATCAATTCTTCGTGTTGCTTAAACATGTCTATCATGCTATCTACTAAATTGTTATGCTTACTTCTGTCTACCGCTATGCCACCGGTTGCCCGCATTAACATGCCAAGCGGAAATTGAAACAAACTTTTTTTAGCAAGAAATCTAACTTTAATGCCACAGGCATATAATGTTGCTAAAGCTATAGGGTAATCCCAATTGCTGGTGTGAGGTGCTGCTACTAATACACAGCGTTTGTATTTTGGGTCTAACTGGTTGCCGATTTTCCAACCGATTAACTTTAAATAAAGCGAACAAATCCATTTCATAAAAAAGAGGAAATCGGTAGTAATATGCGATTAAACCAATTTCCCCACAAGCAATTTTAACTTTGCTTTTATACTTGCTTTAGTTTAAAGAAAATAGGGAGCACAATTCTTTGCTTTACGGGTCTTCCTCTTTGTTTGGCTGCTTTCCATTTTGGCGATAACTCCAATATTCTTACAGCTTCTTCATCGCAGCCTGCGCCAATACCTTTTACAATTTTAATGTTGGTTAGCGTGCCATCTTTAGCTACCACAAATTCAACAAAAACTTTTCCTTCCACATTCATTCTGCGTGCTTGCCCCGGATATTTTAAATTTTCTGAGGCAAACTTATAGAACGCATCCATGCCATTAACGGGGGCTGCGGTTTCTTCTACAACCATAAATACTTCTTCGGATTCCTCTTTATCAATTTCAATTTCTTTAGAGGGTTCGGCAATGGTAATTTGTTGTAGCTTGGTGTCATGGCTAACTTCTACATCAAAGTTCACTTCAATCTCTTGCACAATTTTTGTTTCGTTGGGTACTTCAACAACTTGTGGTAACTGTAAGGTTGGAGGCGGAGGTTTAATTTCTGTAGGGGGAACTTCTATAATTTCTTCAAAATCGTTGGCACTTTTCGAGTAGGTTACCAACTCTTTGGTGTCGTATGTCTTTATCTGAAAGGCGGCAATCACAATCAGTAAAGAGGAGCAAAGTCCTGCGCTCAGCAACAATGGCCTGAGCAATTCCAAATCTGCTTGCTTTGTTTTTTTAGGATCTCTATAGAGTCCTGAGTCGCTTGGTTTCATACAACCAAACTACAGCCATCTTTATTTATCGGGTATGATTGCTGTTAGATTCAATCCTGATTTTTATCGGGGTTGATGGGCGTTGGGTACATGCAATTCGCAGCTATGTGCTATTCTGGCATATAAAGAGCCACTAGGTTTTATGTTGCGTTCTTTACTTTCGGGATCGCACGTGGCCAAACCAAACTGATACGTTGGGCCAAGTGCCCACTCGAAGTTATCCCACGTGCTCCAGTAGTAATATCCTTTTATAGGAATTCCATCGGCAATAAGTTGATGCAGAATGCTTAGATAGTCGGTAATGGCTTTTATGCGCTTGGTATCGTCTTTCGTGCAAATACCATTTTCTGTAATGATGATGGGTTTCTGGTATTTTTTCCAGTAACGAAGCACATTTTCCCGAAGTCCTTCAGGGTAATATTCCCACATATCGTCATGGTCTTTTCCGCTCGCTTTTAACTTCTCGGGTGTTGTAATCATGGTTACAGGCAAAGGGTCGTGGTTAATGCGTGCATAGTAACTCATGCCAAAGAAATCTGCTTTTTCGAAATGGCCTGGCACAAACTCCATAAACCATAAGTCAGACAACCGCGCAGGTAACTTACCTAAAAAAGAGTCGGCTGTAAATACTGCTGTATTATGCGATATACCAACAGGGTGTTCTGGGAATTTAGATTTAATAATGTCGTAAGCTTTATCATGCGCAAGCCCCATATGCTTTACTACTTTTCCGGCTAAAAGAATATTGTTTTTAAAGGGTGGAAATTTGCCTACAATCCATCCGAAGCAGGCGTATACATTCGGTTCATTAAATGTATTCCAACTGCTTACATAGCCTCCAAATTCGTTTACGAGCTTAGTTACAAAGTCCAGCCAAAGAAAAATATTTTCGGCTTTCTCCCAGCCACCTACTTTGCTAAACCATATTGGGTTGGTAAAGTGGTGAAGCACCATCATTATGCTTACATTTGTTGCTTTTAGTGCTTGTAGTACCTGATGGTAATGTGCCACTGCCTGGGCGTCTAACGGTGCGTAGGGCGTTCGTTGCAGTTTGCTCCACATTAAGCTCATGCGGTAGTGTGGGGCAAGTGTAGCAATAAGTTCTACATCACTCTCCCATAACTTTTCATGATCTGTGGTTCGGTTAAAGATGTGTCCATCCAAACTATTTACATCTACCCAATCGTGTTCGAAAGGTGTTTCAATCTGGTAGGCTGATGTGCTGGTGCCGAACTGAAAAGTGTCAGGGAATTTTTTCATTATGATTTGATTAACAAAAACAAAAGCGACAGGTTATGCGACCTGTCGCCTTGTAAGCGTATACGGAGTTAACAAATTATCCGTTGCTTGAATCTTGCGTTTCGCCACCACCAAAAAGAGATGCTTGTGGTGCCGGTGCAGCAGGTGTTGGTGCTGGTGCAGCAGGCGCTGCTGGTTTAGCAGCTGCTTTTTTCTTAGGAGCAGATTTCTTTTTAGTAGCAGGTTTGCTTGCTTTCTTAGGAGCGGCTTTCTTCACTACTTTTTTTACTGCTTTCTTTGCTGACTTTTTCGCGGCTTTCTTCGCGACTTTTTTCGCAGCCTTTTTAGGTGATTTTTTCGCAGCTTTTTTGGCTACTTTTTTAGCCGATTTCTTCGCTGCTTTTTTTGCTTTCTTTGCCATAGCGTTTGTTGTAAATTGTTAGGGTTCGCATTTACTCCGAAAATTTAGCTAAATAATTTTCGATTTGTAAATATTCTTGATAAGATTTTTTTTCTTGATGCTTCACGTTGTTGTATAAGTGAATAAAAACTCAACTCTTTTTGTACCTATTTACCTATACAAAACTTCGAAAAGATGTTGCCTAACAAATCATCGGTGGTGATGGCCCCCGTTAACTCACCCAAATAATGCAAAGCCTGGCGGATGTCTTGTGCTACTAAATCTCCGGTTATTCCTGCTTCAATTCCTTCCTTAACTCGTGCTAAAGCCTCGTGGGTTTGCCTTAATGCTTCGTAGTGGCGAAGGTTTGTTACAATTAAACTTCCGCTTTTTACTTCTTTGTTTAGTACGGTGCGTAAGAGTTCTTTCTTTAGTTGTTCCAGATTCTGTTTGGCCGATGCAGCTATTAATACAAACTTGTTTTCTCTGGCGTATTGCAAGGTCTCTTGCTGCGCAATATCAGCTTTGTTACCCACTTTGATAACGCGCGCATCAAGGTTTTGCAAGTCGTTTACCTGGCCTGCTATAGAATCGGGTGTTTCATTGGAAAGATCAAACAAGTACAGAATCAAGGATGCTTTTTCCATTCTTTCTTTGGTGCGCTGTATGCCTATGTGCTCAACTTTATCGGTAGTCTCTCGTAAGCCGGCCGTATCGATAAAGCGAAAAGATATTCCATCGATAACAATCTCATCTTCGATAAAGTCGCGCGTTGTGCCCGGTATATCCGAAACGATTGCTCGCTCTTCATTTAACAAAGCATTTAACAATGTTGATTTTCCTGCATTGGGCTTTCCTGCAATTACAGTTGGCACACCATTTTTAATTACATTTCCCTGATCGAAAGAAGCCAATAATGGATCAATAAAATCTAAGATGGCTTGAGTAAGGCGTATTAAATCTTCTCTGTGTGCAAACTCTACATCTTCTTCGCCAAAGTCTAATTCCAGTTCAATAAGCGAGGCGAAATGAATTAACTCTTCGCGCATGTGCGCAAGATTTTTAGAGTACCCTCCGCGCATTTGGTTAACGGCAACTTGCCGCGATAGCTCTGTTTCGCTATGGATTAAATCGCCCACCGCCTCGGCCTGTGCCAAGTCT
The DNA here is from genome assembly GCA_021298355.1 of Flammeovirgaceae bacterium. Taxonomy (GTDB): domain Bacteria; phylum Bacteroidota; class Bacteroidia; order Cytophagales; family Cyclobacteriaceae; genus Chryseotalea. The sequence goes on along the minus strand of JAJTEH010000006.1, from coordinate 247,190 downwards.
AGCTTATTGTTTAAAAAAGCCCTGCGTGTAAACTCTCCGGGTTCTGCCAGCCTGGCTCCTTGTTTAATTAACAGTTTGATGATTTCCTTTACCACCACGGGCGAGCCGTGGCAAGAAATCTCAACGCTGTTTTCTCCTGTGTAGGAGTGAGGGTTTTTGAAAACAGATACCAGTACTTCATCAATTACTTTATCATTTTCTCTTATGCTACCAAAATGGATGGTATGACTTTCGGCATCCACTAAATTTTTGCCTTTAAAAACAGTAGAGGCAATGTTTATTGCATTTGTACCAGATAGTCTGATAACAGCTAAAGCTGCAACCCCCGGTGATGTAGCCGGGGCTACAATGGTGTCTTTGTCGTTTAACATGTTAAGTGTGCAAAGATAGATTGAGAATTGATGGAAAAGAAAAAGCCCCGCAAGTGCGAGGCTTTTGTATGGCAAAGATATAATTCTTCCCTAACGATTACATCATACCGCCCATGCCACCGCCCGGAGGCATAGCAGGAGCTTCTTTATCTTCAGGTATTTCTGATACAACAGCTTCTGTTGTTAACAATAAACCTGAGATTGAAGCAGCATTTTCTAATGCTAAGCGCGATACTTTCGTAGGATCGATAATACCCGCTTCGAAGAAGTTTTCGAATTTGTTTTCACGAGCGTTGAAGCCGTAATCTTTCTTACCTTCTTTTACTTTGTTTACGATAACAGATGCTTCCTGACCAGCGTTTTCTGCGATGGTTCTTAAAGGAGCTTCTAAAGCTAAGCGCACAATGTTAATACCAGTTGCTTGGTCTTCGTTATCGGCACCAACTTCTTTTACATCTTTTAAAGCTTCGATAGCACGAATGTAAGCCACACCACCACCTGCTACGATACCTTCTTGTACGGCAGCGCGTGTTGCGTGTAAAGCATCATCCACACGGTCTTTCTTTTCTTTCATTTCTACTTCAGTAGCGGCACCTACATACAGGATGGCCACACCACCAGAAAGTTTTGCAAGTCTTTCTTGTAGTTTTTCTTTATCGTAATCTGAAGTAGTGGTTTCGATCTGAGCTTTTATTTGGTTAACTCTTCCCTGGATGTCGGCTTTCTTACCTGCACCGTTTACAATAGTTGTATTGTCTTTGTCGATGTTAACTTTCTCTGCACGTCCAAGCATATCCAGCGTAGCGTTTTCTAATTTGAAACCGCGCTCTTCGCTAATTACTTGTCCGCCTGTTAAAATAGCGATGTCTTCTAACATAGCCTTTCTTCTGTCGCCAAAGCCTGGAGCTTTAACAGCCGCAACGCGTAATGCACCACGGATTTTATTTACAACTAAAGTAGCTAATGCTTCACCTTCTACTTCTTCGGCAATGATAACAAGTGGCTTACCTGTTTGTGCTGTTTGCTCTAACACAGGCAACAACTCTTTCATGCTGCTGATTTTCTTGTCGTAAATTAAAATGAAAGGACTGTCTAATTCAGCTTCCATTTTCTCTGCGTTGGTTACAAAGTAAGGAGATAGGTACCCTCTGTCGAATTGCATTCCTTCCACTGTTTTTACTTCAGTTTCAGTTCCCTTTGCTTCTTCTACCGTTATAACGCCATCCTTTCCAACTTTATCCATTGCGTTGGCAATCATTTTACCGATTGTTTCATCGCTATTGGCAGAGATAGTAGCAACTTGCTCGATCTCGTTGTTATCTTTAATTTTCTTGCTTTGCTTCTTTAGGTTTTCTACAACAACTATAACAGCCTTGTCGATACCGCGCTTTAAGTCCATTGGGTTGGCACCTGCAGCAACGTTTTTAATACCGTGCGCATAAATTGCTTGTGCCAGAACTGTAGCTGTTGTTGTGCCATCACCGGCAGCATCAGCAGTTTTAGAAGCAACTTCTTTCACTAACTGTGCGCCCATGTTTTCGATGGGGTCTTTCAATTCAATTTCTTTTGCTACCGAAACACCGTCTTTGGTAACAGTAGGAGCTCCGAATTTTTTATCAAGGATAACGTTTCTTCCTTTAGGGCCGAGGGTAACTTTTACTGCATCAGCCAATTTATCAACGCCTTTCTTTAATCTGTCGCGGGCGCTTGTATCGAATGTAATTTCTTTAGCCATAGTTTTAAAATTTTAGATTGTTCCGAAAATGTCTGAATTGCGCATAATGAGGTACTCTTTTCCATCGATGGAAATTTCAGTACCGGCATACTTTCCATAAAGGATGTTGTCGCCAACTTTTACCGTTACGGGTTTATCCTTTAAACCTTCGCCAACAGCTATTACTTTTCCTTTTTGTGGCTTTTCTTTTGCCGTATCAGGAATGATGATTCCGGAAGAGGTTTTTTCTTCCGCAGGAGCAGGCTCTACCAACACTCTGTCCTCGTTGGGTTTGAAATTTACTTTTGACATATACGTACTGATAATTTTAGGTTGAACGTTTAATTTCAGTGCACCCTTGGCACATTCCATGCCATGCCACAGAACTTGCCAAGTTTGCAGGTTTAGTAACAAAGCCTGACAGATAAGGTTGATAAAACAATTCTTGTTTTTTGTAATGCCATATACAGGTATGGCAACTTGTCAGATTTATCGGTTTTGCTTATTTTCCAATGTATTTTTTTGAATGCTATGGAAACATTGTCTAAAGATTGGTTAACTGCCGGATTAGTAGATTTTGAGTATAAAAAGTATGTGCTATTGGCGTATCTGAAACAGGTGAAGCAATATTTCGGTCGTGTGGAGTTGTATCCGTACCTGGCAGATTTGATTTTTCATTATAAAAATCTGATGCAGATTAAAGAAAACAAGTCGATGTTGGTACAGGATTTCCCGAAGGAGTTATCGCTTGAGAATTTAAAAAACCTTGAATTGAATTATAAAAAAATTGTGGAAGACGATGCCGTGATGGCAGAGATTGAAACCATTATTGAATTTGCCCTACCACGGTTTAAGAATGCTTTGCAAGACGGCACAGAGATTTTTGAATTCGTAGAGTCCCAATGCGAAATCCAGCCAGTGGGTTTATCATCTTTATACAAAAATGAAGGCTATTTAATGGTTACCCAACCGCCTCAACAAGAAGCTGATATCTATCGTTATCAAATCAGTGTATATGAGAATGCATTAGAACCCATGCGCAGTTTGCAAACCACGTTTATAGAAACGCAAAAGAGAACTTTGGCATTGGGGTATGAACAAATGAAGTTGAGTTTACTAAAGCGATTTAAAGATTTGCCAAATCCCGCTACTTTTTTGGTGGTGAGTAAAAGTAATTTCCCCAGCCAGCAAACTTTAATGCCTGTTGTAAAGCGATTATTTATGAAGCACCTTACACAAGCTGCATAAAAAAAGCCGGCTCAAAACCGGCTTTCATTTTAAAATATTTTGATGATTATTTGGCTGAATCAGCCGCAGGTTTTTCTTCTGTTGGCAAGTTTGTAGCAGGCCCTGCTGCAGGGGCTTGTTCGCTAGCTGCATCCAAAACTTTGCTGGATCCTGAATTAACATCAGGAGCTATGAAATTTGTGCTTAACGATAAAACCATGATAAAGGCAACTAAAACCCAAGTGGTTTTTTCAAGAAAATCTCCTGTTTTTTTAACACCAAACATGTTGCTGGTACCAGAACCACCAAATTGGCTGGATAACCCACCACCTTTAGAATTTTGAGCTAAAACAACAATAACTAATAGTATTGAGCAAAAAATGATTAATCCGATAACAACGCCTAACATATTATTTCTTTAAATCTTCAATTTGAGCCGCAAAGTAAGCCTTTTTTTGTGGAAATTTCCAAATCAACTTTTTTAACAGTTCAATTGCTTTTTCTTTTTTGCCTTGGCCGATCAAGATTTTCACCAATGTTTCGGAAATAACATGCTGATCGAATTCTCCTTGTTTTACACCAGATAAATCGGTGTTTCCACTTGGGTTTACTTTAGGTTTTGGAGGTGATATGGATGGTTGTTTTTTGATAAACTTTTCAATCATCGCTAACTGTTGTTGTTGCCTGTTCGACTTTGGTTTGAGTTTGCGATGGGTGGTTTCTATTTCTGTAATTAGTTCTTCTCCGCTTAAGCCTTTGCGTTTAGGTTTAATCTCGGCTTTTTTGGAGTTTGGTTTTAAATGCTTTTTTTGTTTTTTCTCTTCGTGCGTTTTTGTTTTCAGAATCTTTACTGCCTGAGCAGATTTACCTTTTGTTGATTCGCTTTTAGCAGGTTTTGCTGTTTTTTTCTTGTCTTGTTGATGGGCAAATTCATCAAACAGCATTTCGAAGTTGTGCTTAGATTTTGATAAAAGTTTTAAATCTTTAAGCACAAGTTCTGCATAATCTATTCCGTCAGGGTTGCCAGGTAAGGGAGTTGTTTCTTTGTTGGCATTTACACTTTTGTATGTGCCTATGCTAACCATTCTTTCTTTTAACACATTTCGGTCGGCAGCGTAAACAGCCGCCAATTGCAGCTCGGCTTGCTGAACAGGTAATTGATGTTCTTGCGCTAAGCGCGCACTAAGAGTATGTAAAAGCTGGCTGTAAGGATAGAGTTTTTCCAGGTTTAAAACTGCTTGAGCCTGCTCTGCTGTTGCATTCGGGTAATGTTGAATAAGCGCAAGAAATTCAGTTTTATTCATGGGTAAACTTTAATCGGTTGACTAAGGTAGTTTATATTTTACCAATTGGCAACAGAAGCATTAAAGATGTCGAGAATGATTTGGTCGAGAATAACGTTGATAACGGCTTCGCTAATTGCATCCGGATTATCGTTGTCTACGTTTTGAAAAAACGAAAATGTTTTGTCGGTAAACGACATGCTTTCGTCTGTAGAATTATAATAGGTTGCTTTTACTGTTATGGTTAGCTTAGTGAGGGCAGAGGCTGTAATGTCATTTGGCGTAGATCCGGCAGTGGGGGCTACTTGGCTTAACTGAAAGCTGGTAATCACACCTTCCATTTGCAACTCCCCATTTTCAGGCACAATAGCTAAGTTCGTGTTCTGCAGCATGAAGTCTTTAAGTTTATTGGTAAAGGTTTGCCCTAAGTTGGCCGGCCCTAAATCTGTGTTGTTGTAAAACTCAGCTATAGAAATGTTTTTAGCTGTGATGGTAACACCTGTAAAGGAGTAAATGCCACAAGACGAGAAATTTCCGAGTAGAGAGATAAAAAGAAAATAAACAAATACTTTTTTCATACCAGATTGGGTTGCTTATTCTTCTAATTCGTATTGTTTTATTTTTCTGTACAAAGTTCGTTCCGAAATACCCAAATCGCGTGCGGCATACTTGCGTTTGTTGTTATTCTTACGAAGTGCACGAAGAATTAATTCTTTCTCTTTTTTCTCAATCGAAAGTGTGTCTTCTTCTGTTTCGTGGGCTATGTCTTGTACATCTTCAACTTCACTTACAGGAATATCAGTATTGCCAACTTGATTTAAAACGAAAGGTTCATTTGCATGTAAATTGGCATTCGTATTATTTTCAACGCCTTCAAATAAATGAGCATGCTCCTTCATTAATTGCCCAGCATTGCCTTTATTGTTGTATAATTCGAGCACTAGTTTTTTAAGATCGTTTACATCTTTTTTCATGTCGAATAATACTTTATATAAAATATCACGCTCAGATATATTTTCCGGACTATTAATTGAATCTTTATATAAAGTAGGAAGCGTATTTTCCTTTGGTATGTAGTGCATTAATTGTTCAGCATCAATTTCTTTTGCATCGGTTGATAACACAGAAATTTGTTCTACTAAATTTTTTAACTGACGAATATTACCCGGAAAACGATATTTCAATAAAATTTCTTTGGCTTGATCTGTTAAAACAATCGGTTTTACCTTGTATTTCTCCGCAAAATCTCCTGCAAATTTTCTGAAGAGTAATTCTGCATCTTTGCCGCGTTCTCGTAAAGGCGGAACGTATATAGGAACCGTGCTTAATCGGTAATATAAATCTTCTCTAAATTTTCCTTCTTCTACATTGCGCATGAGGTTAACATTGGTAGCAGCTACCACACGCACATCTGTTTTTAAAACTTTAGAAGAACCTACTTTAATAAATTCACCATTTTCTAATACACGCAACAAGCGCGCCTGCGTACCCAATGGCATTTCGCCAATTTCATCTAAAAATATAGTTCCTCCGTTGGTTACTTCAAAATATCCTTTGCGGGCTTCGTGCGCTCCTGTAAACGAACCTTTTTCATGGCCAAATAATTCTGAATCGATGGTCCCTTCAGGAATAGAGCCACAGTTAATCGCGATAAATTGTCCGTGTTTGCGTGCGCTTAAATGATGAATGATTTTAGAAAATGATTCTTTACCACTACCACTTTCGCCTGTTATCAACACAGACATATCGGTAGGTGCCACCTGCATGGCAACACGAACGGCATTGTTAAGCAAGGTTGAATTGCCAATAATGCCAAATCGTTGTTTTACCTGTACAATATCTGCATCTGTAATCGACATAAGTTTTTTGTTTTAGTGTACAGCTTTTCCTAATAAAGTTGCACCTGTACAATCTGTTACTAATACATTAACATATTGGCCTTTCGAAAAATTCTCTTTCGGGAAAACCACTACTTTATTGGCTGTGTTTCTGCCTTGCAAATACTCGTCTGAGCGTTTCGAAAATCCTTCTACTAAAACCTGATGAATTTTTCCTACATCCAATTTATTTCGTTGTAAGGAATGTGCAGTTTGTTTTTGAATGATTTCGTTGAGTCTGCGTTTTTTAGTTTCTTCATCGATATCATCTTTAAATTTCTTTTCAGCTAACGTTCCCGGTCTTTCCGAATAGAAAAACATATAAGCAAAATCATACTGAACAGCATCCATCAAACTTAACGTTTCTTTGTGTTCTTCTTCTGTTTCTGAGCAAAAGCCGGTAATCATATCAGAAGAAATACCACACGATTCTCCTAAAATGTTTCGAATCGATTTTATTTTATCGAGGTACCACTCGCGTGTATAACCGCGGTTCATCATGTCTAAAATGCGGCTGTTACCACTTTGTACGGGTAAATGAATGTATTTACAGATGTTTTCGTATTTGGCCATTGTATGCAATACATCGTCTGTAATATCTTTGGGATGGGAGGTAGAAAAACGAATGCGCAATTCAGGACTTACCTGCGCCACCATTTCTAACAAATTCGCAAAGGTTACGGTGTTGGTAATGCCTTTTTTCTCTAACCAGGCTTTGTTGTTTTCTTCAGCGCTCCATTTGTACGAATCCACATTTTGGCCTAAAAGCGTTACTTCCCTAAATCCTTTATTGAATAAATCCTGCGCTTCGGCTACTATCGATTGCGGGTCGCGGCTTCTTTCGCGACCGCGGGTAAAGGGCACCACGCAGAAAGTACACATGTTATCGCACCCGCGCATAATCGAAATAAAAGCAGTTACGCCATTTGAATTGAGGCGAACAGGTGTGATATCGGCATACGTTTCTTCCCGAGATAAAAAGGTATTAATAGCCTTTTCACCTTCATCAACCTGATTTATTAACTGCGGTAAATCTCTGTAAGCGTCCGGCCCAGCTACTAAATCCACGATTTTTTCTTCTTCTAAAAACTTGGATTTTAGTCGTTCGGCCATGCAGCCGAGCACGCCCACAAGCAACTCAGGCTTCTGCTTTTTAAGTCCGTTTATGTGGGTTAAGCGATTGCGAACTGTTTGCTCGGCTTTTTCGCGGATAGAACACGTGTTTAAAAACACAACATCCGCTTGTGCAATATCCGAAGTGGTGTCGAAACCTTCTTTATTTAAAATGGAAGCTACAATTTCAGAATCAGCAAAATTCATCTGGCAACCATAGCTTTCTATATATAGTTTTCTACCCTTACCAGTGTTTTGGTCGGGCGTGGTTTTTACTGTTTCGCAGTTTTCTGCGTTATTTTCGTTTAAAATGGTTAGATCTTGTACCAAATTCTCCATAACTCTACATTGAAATCGCAAAATTAGTGCTTTTATTGCATAACGAATGACAGATTGTCAGAAATTTAAAATAGAATTTAAGGTAATATGAGTATCATCAAGAAGGTAAGAGGTTTTGAGCCTCAGTTCGGTAAAGATTGCTTTGTAGCCGATGGCGCTGTGGTGGTGGGCGAGGTAACGATGGGCGACAGGTGTACAGTTTGGTTTAACGCTGTGGTACGTGGCGATGTACACAGTATAACAATTGGCGATGATACCAACATACAAGATGGAGCGGTTATCCATTGTACCTACCAAAAAGCAAAAACTGTTATTGGTCATCACGTATCGATTGCGCACAAAGCCATTGTACACGGTTGCACGATTGGAAATTATGTTTTAGTAGGAATGGGAGCCATTGTAATGGATGATGCAGAAGTAGGAGATGGGGCGGTAATTGCTGCGGGTGCTATTGTGTTGGCAGGCACAAAAATTCCGCCCAACACCATTTGGGGCGGTATTCCGGCTAAACAATTAAAAGAAACAGGTACCGAAATGCGCGAAGTAATTGAAAGAACATCGCGCAATTACCCCATGTATGCACAATGGTTTAAAGACGAAGCCCAGTAAATTTAATTACCAAAATCATTGGTATGCCAATGGGCATTGCTTATATTCAACTACTCAAACCTAAACACAACCGTTTTGAACAGAGGATATTTAAAAGAAGAAATCAACCAATATCGCGCAGAGATGGAAGCGATTGGTAAACCATTTTTGTTAGACGATGATGATGAGCGAAGTGAAGAATATGCACATTTCTTCTTTATCGGGAAACACGAAGGAAAAGAAGTGATTTACGATACTGTGCTTTACACGTTACGCATGCAACACGAAAGCGAAATGTTTGAGATAGCAGAACACCGTGCAGCAAAACAATTTCCGGAGTATAAAAAAATAAATTACGAAGAAGATGAAAACGGCAATTTAGAACCACTCGATGATTTAGAGGAGGAGATAGGTTTGTTTATGGCCGAAGTAATTATGGAGTTAGAAGAGGAAGGCGCTGTAAAAGTAAAAGAACACAGCGATAAAGACATTCATGTAGATTTCGGAATTGCTTTGGATATCGGATTACACGTAGAAGAAATAAGCGATGCGGTAATCGAAAAATTTATTGATGAATACAACAAAGGCACGTTACAACTCGATGAAACTCTATATACATTTCAGATGAAGGAATCAGTTGGGGAGTAAGAAATCGTTGTTTGAAATTCGTTGTTGGGAAAGAAATGGTTGTTCGATACTCGTTGTTGGTTTTTCGCATAGTTTAGTATCGAAAATAAAATCCGATTTAACATTTACTTAAAAAAAGAAACAACATCTTACAAAACGTTTCTAATAATCTCCACTAGCGATGATGTTGTGTGTAGTTTATCCGTGCTAATTACTGAATGAGTTTTTATATTAAAAGCGAAACAAGGAGTTCAACATTCGAGGCAGGGAGGCAACTTCAGTGCAATATGGGGGAGGTTAATTTTCTTTCCAAATTAGTTTTGATATATGTCTTTGATTAAAGAAACAATTGATTCATTACCAAATAGATTTCAATCTATTTTGATTGATTTCATCATTCTTTTTATAGTAACAATAGTACTTAGTATAATTGATGAAATATTTTTTATTAGTACGTATTCAGAAAATAGTAAGGCTATACTCTTTACCTTTCAGTTATTAGCTCTTATTGGTAAAGACCTACTTTTTGGTCAAAGTATAGGTAAATATTTTATTGGTTTGAGAATTATTTCAACTAAAACAGGGAAGGTAGCGAACCCTCTTCAATGTGTTTTAAGAAATGTTTCCTTTTTTTTGTGGCCAATTGAACTTTTAATTTTATCGTGGTCGCCAAAAAGGAGATTGGGAGATTATATCACAGCAACTAAAGTTGATAGTGATATTGTAGGAATAGAATTAAAAAGTTGGGGTTATTTCAAAGTCCTAATTGCCTTTACATTTGCATTGATGTTGTCTTATCTATCTTGCAAATTATTGATTCAACTTGGATTTTAAAATAAGAAATACATTTTATTATAATTTTTTCAACTTGATGATATTCTTTAAACTTCTAAAGTATTAATAAGTTAAAATGCTGTAAGCGATTAATGTATAGTTTAAACAAGCCATTAAGATTTTTTACTATTTGTATAATATCTATAATTATACTATTTGAAATAACAGTTTTTATTTCTTCAAAGAAAACATTAGTTGGCCAACTATCAACAAGTGAGTATGAAAAAATCAATAAAATTGGTTTTAAATCTCAAGGGAAGATAGTGGATATTGAACTTTTTAATTCTGAAAGAGATTATCCGAAAAGAGGAATTTTTAGTTATGAATATTTTAACAATAACGAAATAGCTATTAACAACTTTGCTTTTATAATTTCTGAAGAGATAGATCTATCAAAAATTGAAATTGGTGATTCAGTGAATATAAAATATTTAAAGGATTGTTCAATAGTTGAAAATTTCAAACCCTATCGGTTCCCAATACATTATCTATACTTAGCACCTACACCATTTATCTTGTTTTTGATTTTGTTTTTTGTAAAGCGAAGTGTTAAATAGTGTAAATGATTGATTTTTTCTCAAAACTAGCGCAGATGTTGCGTGTTGGAATATGTGCAGTTCATCCGCTCTAATAACTGAATGTGTTTATATGAGAAAATCGAAATAAAGAGTTCAACATTCAAGTCACAGAAGTAACTTCCGCACCAGATGGTAGTAGAAGCCCAACAAATTTTGTTAGGTTTTTTATCATCAATAGTAAATTCAATTTTAGATTATTAATTTTAAAAATGATTAATAAGAGATTACTCCTGATTTCTTATATACTTCTATCGCTTTTAACTTTTCTTTTCTTTCAGCAGTGTACTCATTCCGGCAAAGAGAAAGGGCAATCAATTGATTCAAGTACGGAGAATATCCTTACTTCCAGTGAAGATACAACTTCCTACATTATAAAAAATTATGAAATAAATTTATCAGGAAAATTTATCAGAGTAGATTATTTATTGTCAGGTGAGGTAATAATTCCTGTGTATTGTGATGCTGTTACAGAGGAAATTGAATGGGTAGAAAATAAATCTAAACTTTCTATCAACTGGGGTCAAGCGGCAGAAATATTTCGAGTAACCAAAACAGGCAAGTCAGGTGATGGATATGAGATTTACGGAATAAACAACGCAGATGAATCCACCTCAATAAAAATTAAGGTTATCGTTCACGATGCAACAAACAGAATTTCCTTCTGGGTTATAGAAAGGAATTTCGCTAACGATAAACTAATAAATGAATTATTTATGGTTGACAGCGATGGACGCAAAAAAATCCAACTCTATAAATTTCTATGTGAAGATGATGGGAAGTAATCATTGCACCGTAATTCTAACTAATTGATTTTAATTTGATATAAGTTGGTGTTTTATGGTTATGATAAGATGTTCTCTTGATCATAATTTTAAACATGAAAAATGATTAACAGATTTTTAGTCAGATAAAATGTTAAATCAATATTAAGAGTTGATTAAATAAAGAGAAAATAGTCAGATTAAATGTTTGTTTGTCTCAGCTTTAACCTTCAAGTATTTAATAAGTATTAACTAAAAAATTAAATGAAAAACCAATCCGCTTTTTTTAAACCCTTTCCTGCCTATGAAGAAGTTTTTTATGATGACATTGATAATCACAAAAAACATTTCCTTCCAATCTGCTCAGTCAACTTAAAATTTCTATTTCCCGAGCGCGATGAATGGATTCATTTTATTTCAGTAAAAGAAATTTACGATGGTTGTGTGGGAGAAAACACATCGGATTGGCACACACGCTATACGAAAGAAGATATGATTGGATTCGATATTATTGATGGTAAGTATAAATTCGACACTTCGTGGGATTATTTTATCATCAACAGTGATAATGAAAACTATAATGAATGGGTAGAAGAAATTGAAGAAGCGTACGAAGAAAATCAAATTAGTTTTGATGTTGGTAAAGAATATTATAAAAAGCATGGCGCAATCTATAATTTGAACTTGAACAAAGACAATATCTCAATTGAGAAGCTTGAAAAATCTCATGCTGAATATCCGAACAGCAAAAAGGAATATCCTGAATACTTTGGTTTTATTGAAGATATAAAACATCAATCGCTATCCATCAAAAAATTATTAGAAGAAGGAATAAGAATGAAATCAGTTGAATCATTTGAAGATGTTAATTTACCTGAAATACCAAAAGACAGTAAGCGCAAAAAATTTGAATACATTGGTTATTTATCCGGAAATAAATTTCAAAAATATGGTGCAGATAATTTGTATTTATTCCAAAGTGAGGATAAAAAGAGGGCAGTGATGTGTTTTGTTTATACCTAATGAGGGGTCATAATTCAGTCGGCAATGATCAATTTTAAAACAGAAAGCCACTCATTGAGTGGCTTTTGTTTGTTAAAAATAAAGTCATTAGTAATCCCCCAAAGTCTCTTCTAACTGCGCTAATGCTTTTTTCAATTCTTCATCGTTAGGGGCAACACCATGCCATTTGTGTGAACCCATCATGTAATCAACACCAAAACCCATTTCTGTTTTCATTAAATTTAAAACAGGTTTGCCTTGCTTGGCCAGGCTTTGTGCTTTTTCTATTCCAGCTATTACGGCTTCTATTTTATTGCCATCAAATTCGTTTACAACCCAACCGAAAGCTTCCCACTTGGCTTTTAAATCGAATAGATTCATCACCTCTTTTACCGAACCATCAATTTGTTGTCCGTTGTAGTCGATAGTGGCAATCAAATTATCCACTTTGTGGTGGGCGGCATACATAGCTGCTTCCCATATTTGTCCTTCTTGTTGTTCGCCATCGCCCATCAACACATATACTAAACGATCATCAGCATTTAATTTTTTTGTTTGTGCTGCGCCTATGGCAACACTCAAACCTTGCCCTAACGAACCTGACGCCACGCGAATACCAGGTAAATGTTCGTGCGTAGCCGGATGCCCTTGCAAGCGTGTATTTAAAAAACGAAAAGTAGATAATTCTTTTACCGGGAAATAACCGGCACGCGATAAGGTAGCATACCAAACCGGAGAAATATGCCCATTGGATAAGAAGAATAAGTCTTCACCTTTTGCATCCATAGCAAAAGATGGATTATGTTTCATGAAATGAAAATACAACGCCACGAAATACTCTACACAACCTAATGAACCGCCCGGATGCCCTGATTGACAGGCATGTACCATGCGCACAATGTCTCTTCTGATTTGGGTTGATAATTTTTTTAATTGAGGTAAGTCGGCCTGGCTCATGCTGTGTGATTTTATGGCTGCGAAGATGGCCTAAAAAACTAAATTTTCATAGAGGAGGAAGGATGAATAAAAATGCTTTTGACAAGCAATTAGAAAATTTTTCATTCAAAATCTCAATTGGTTAATCTTTGTCTCTATTTTTTGGGGTAAGTTTTAATGCCTGTTATTTATTTAGGTTTGATTCTCATTTTTAGATTTTCTGTTAGTTCGGAAAGATACCTAAACTAGAATTTCCTTATTCATTCGATTAATTTATTAATTAAAATTCTTACGATTGTCGCTCCAGGGCCGCTGGGCCCCGCATGCTCGCTCAACGCTGAATTCGATCCGCACATACCCGGCCAGACCAAAGATAGAATTAATGCGTTTCGCGAGCATGCTGATTTATTCAATTCGGAAAACTAATTTCCTATTTATGTTTTTATCAAGAAAATTATTAAACAAAGTTGTTGATTTATTTTCAGCGTGATGAATAAGTTTAGTGGTAAGCATGCGGACTAGCAGATTAGATTTTTTGATAACTATTTAGAATAAAAAAAGTCCACGATTAAAACCATGGACTGTTAATCTTGAAATAATCAATCTTATTTTTTCTTTTTAACAGTTTTTACTGCTTTCTTTTTAGCTGGTTTTGCAGCTGACTTTTTTGTTGTAGGTTTTTTCTTGGCTGCTTTTTTACCTGTTGCTTTACCTGCTTTTTTGGCTGGAGCTTTGGTCGCAGTTTCATTTTTAACCGGAGCAGCTTTTGGCTCTGTTTTCAGAATTTGTGCAGCGTGGTTTTTAGTATCTACTTTTTCTATTACTTCTTTAATAATCCCATTTTCATTGATAACATAAGTTACGCGAGCTGTGCCCATGTATTTTCTTCCGTACATAGATTTTTCTACCCAAGTGCCGTAGGCTTCGTGAACTTTTCTTTCTGTATCAGCTAAAAGGGTAAAAGGCAATTTTTCTTTTGCAATAAATTTTTGGTGCGATTTAGCATCATCCGAGCTAATGCCTAACACTACATATCCTTTGGCGATTAGTTCTTTGTAATTGTCGCGTAAACTGCAAGCCTGGGCTGTGCAGCCGGGTGTCATGTCTTTGGGATAGAAGTAAAGCACAACTTTCTTGCCTTTGAAATCGCTAAGTTTAATGGCTTTGCCTGTGTGATCGGCAACTGAAAAATCCGGAGCTTTTGAACCGGGGGTTAGAAGACTCATACTGTTATAACTTTTGTTTGAAGGTTTGTTTATTGCCAGCTCTGTCGGTTACCACCAAAACAAATTCTCCTTTTAAAGTAAAGTCTTCCGTTGGAAAATCAGATTGTAGTGTTCCGCTTTTGGCATCAACATGCATTAACAACCATTGTCCGTTTATGTTTGCTTCTATGTTTCCAATACCGGATAAATCATCTTTAACCTTAAACCTGGCATTTTTAGTGTGTAAACTAATGAGCTTTATGGTTGGAGGTATAGTGTCTTTTAAAACCAAAAATCGACCAAATTCTCTGGTTGAAAAACGGATGTGTTCATTCGTATAAGAGCCACCAACAAAGGTTAACGCATTTCCAGAAATTCTGTACACATGGGTATTGGCTTGCCAAGTAAGATTGGGGTATTTCCAGGAGATGGTAATGTTTTTATGCAACGGTACAAAGGCATTTCCAACTTCTAAAATACGGGAGCTGTCTTTTTTAGATTCGATGCTGTGTTGCAAATACAAAGTATCGTAAAGTGAAGCTTTTTCAAATTGAATTTCTGTTTCTTTTCCATAGAAAGTATAGTCGAGCGTTGGAGGAATAGCATCAGCTAGCCGGGTAACATAGCGTACAGTACCACATACCAATGAGTCCGGAAACTCTTTATTTAAATTAATTAAATATGTGTTATTGAAAGTGCCACTGTAAGTGGGTGCAATCTTTTGTTCCTTACCTTTTGCATACACGGATAAGGTATCTTTCCCTGTGCTTTTTTTATTTATTACAAATTTTAAAGTATGATGAATGTATTCAGCCTGAAAGTTTTCTTTCATGCTGTAATCCAACGGTAGTTTGGTGGATGGTTCAACTCCTTTTATTTTGAATCGCAAATAACTGATATTATTGAAAACATCGCTTAGTTTTACTTCTACCTCATATAATTTACCCGCTTCGATATATAGCTTACCGTTATTTTCTTTTTTATCATAGAAGGGTAAAGCGTTTCCATCATCAATATACAATTTATAAAATTTGTTGTTACCTGCTCTTACACTTCTGAAACTGATTAGTTGGTTAATGGCACGCGTTTCTGTTAAGTTAATTTTATCTATCGCTTGTTTAAAAGTTGGTTTGCCATTTACGGTTACTTCAATAAAGTTTACACCGCCAAAGTACGGACTTCTATAAGCTAATTTATCTTTGGCTGCCAGTTCTAATCCTAACCATCCGTAAGCTAAAACAGGTTGAGCCAATTCATAATCATTTCCTTTTCTAATGGCATAAAATTCTGTTCTGCCAAAGCGTTCGTTTACTCTTGCTTCGTGGTTTAACGTTAGCAAGGCTACTTTTTCTGTGTAAGGAGGTAGGGTATCAATTACTTCAGGAAAGTGATAGGTAAAAGGATCGGTTGCTTCGTTGTTGGCATTGCGTATATCGAAATGTAAATGCGGACCAGACGAAGAACCTGTGTTGCCGGCATAAGCAATAGTATCGCCTTTTTTAAAAACAAATAGATTTTCAGGTATGGCCAGATCAATCTCAAATGTTTTTTTTGTGTATTGTTCTTTCTTGATGTAGGCTGCTACTTTCGGATGAAATCTTTGTAAATGAGCATATACTGAAACGTTACCATCTGTATGGTGCAAATACAACACATTGCCATACCCACCGCCACTCATGGCAATTCTGCTGATGTATCCATCGCTTGTAGCATGCACAGGCCAACCTTCTTGGTTGTTGGTGCGTATGTCGATACCACTGTGAAAATGATTGGTTCGTAATTCCCCCATGGTTCCGGCTAATGATGCAGTTTTACCAGGCTGAATAGGAAAAAGATATTTCTCCGTTGATTGTGAAAAGGAAGAGATAAAAAAAATGAGTATGAAAAAAGCACTCCACAAAAATCTACTGCGCATGATGATATAGCTATAACAAAAGGATAACGAAATTTTTATTCTAAAATTATTTAACCGAGAATTCAAACATTTTTTCTTTCTCCAGAAAACCGGTTAAAACATCTCCGGGTTTTACAGCGCTTACGCCTTTAGGGGTTCCGGTAAAAATTAAATCGCCTGTACGCAATGTAAAAAAGGTGGATAGATAAGCGATGATATAATCGAAGCTGAACAACATCATACTGGTGTTGCCTTCTTGTTTGGTAACACCATTTACTTGTAAGCTAAAACTAATGTTTTTCAAATCTGAAAATTCACTCACTGGTTTAAACACATCACTAATTGGAGCAGAGCCATTAAATCCTTTGGCAATATCCCAAGGCAATCCTTTTTCTTTTGCTTTTTGTTGCAAATCTCTGGCGGTAAAATCAACTCCTAAACCAATGGCATCGTAATATTTGTGTGCAAATTTTTCTTCAATGTTTTTTCCTTCTTTACAAACACGCAACACTAATTCTACTTCGTGGTGAATGTCTTTCGAAAATTCTGGATGATAGAAGGGTGCGTTGTTGCGCAAGATGGCCGTATCGGGTTTAGTAAAGATAACAGGTTCTGTTGGGCGTTCGTTATTCAATTCTTGAATGTGTTCGGCATAATTACGGCCAACGGCAAAAATTCTCATAGCTATTATTTTTTTAATTCGATAATATACGTTGTGTTTGCTGGAATCGTGATGGATTGATTCAGATTAAATGTTTTTTCACTTACTACTTCTTTACCAAGTTGGTAACCTGATACTCTTTCTTTAAAGCGATCAAGCGCAAGTGTTTTTTCTTGTGTTGTGTTATTGGTAACAACCATTACACTTTCTGTATCGGTATATCTGAAATAAACATACGTACCATTTTCGGGCACGAAATGCATTAACTTTCCATTGTGAATAGCGTTAGCGTTTTTTCTCCAGGTAAAAACTTTGCTTAAGTAATTTACTAATTCATTTTCTTCTTGTGTTCTTCCTGTTTGTGCAAAAGCATTGCGTTTATCTTCTTTCCAACCTCCCGGAAAATCGGCTCGTAAAGTTCCATGGTTATCGCCACTGCCGAGCATACCAATCTCCATTCCATAATAAACTTGTGGTATGCCTCGTAACGTAGCGAGTAAAGCAAATCCTATTTTTTGTTTGGCGATATCGCCTTTCATGTTGGTGGCAAATCGTGTGATGTCGTGGTTATCTAAAAAGATAACATTGTTGTTAGGTTGTGTATAAGCAAAATCTTGTGCTAAGGCGTAATAAATTTTTGCCATGCCTTCTGCCCAACCATCGTTTTGCATTAAACCTGTGTTAATAGCAAAACACAAAGGGAAATCAGTAATGGATGGTAGGTATCCTTGATAGCCATCGGTGTTTGTTGCGTTGGTTTGGTAATAGGAGGTAAGCAAAACATGTTCTTCCCACACTTCGCCAACAATATTAAAATCTGGATATTGATCCATGATGGTTTTGGTCCATCGCGACATAAAGTTTTTCTCAGGATACGGATGTGTATCTACCCGAATGCCATCTAACCCTAAATATTCAATCCACCAAATGGTATTTTGAATGAGATAAGTTGCGAGTCTTGGATTTTCCTGGTTCAAATCGGGCATGTGCCTGTCGAACCAACCTTTCTCCATTTTTTCTTTATCGAATTGAGATGCGTGTGGATCGGCTGTTGTAGCCAGTCGATAATTCGATTGGGTGAAAGTATCAAACTGATGAATCCAGTTTTTCTCCGGTAGATCTTTGATGAACCAATGTTCGTTACCGCAATGATTGAAAACTAAATCGATTATCATTTTCATGTTGCGTTGATGGCAAAGGTCGGTTAGTTTTTTAAAATCTTCGTTGCTGCCAAAGCGCGCATCTACTTTATAAAAATCTGTGATGGCATAACCATGATAAGAAAATTCAGGCTGATTGTTTTCTGTTAATGGATTAATCCACAGGGCGGTCATACCTAAATTTTGGATGTAATCTAATTGGTTGATGATGCCTTGTATATCGCCACCATGTCTGCTAAAAGGTTTATTTCGGTTTACACCTTGGTATAAGCTTTTAATTGAATCGTTAGCGGTGTTTCCATTAGCAAAACGATCGGGTGTAATTAAATAAATAGCATCGCTGGCATTGAAACCTTTATACGTAGTTTTGCTTCTGCTTTTTAATTCGAATGGAATAGTTTTTTTTAATTTTCCTTCTTTGAAATTAATTGTAACAACGCCCGGCTTTACATTTTCATCGAGTTTTAAGTAGATAAATTGATAGTTTGGATTTTCTACTTGTTCAATTTTACTGATTACAACACCCGGATAATTGATTTCTACATTGGCACCGCTTATTTCGGTTCCGTATACCAACAATTGAATTTCTTTTTGTTGCAGGCCTGTCCACCAGAAAGCGGGTTCGATGCGCTTTATATCGATTTGCTTTTTTTTCTGTGCGTTGGCCGACAATAAACTGAGCAAACAAACGATTAAGCTAAAGAAACGAATATTGATTTTCATTTGTGCATGATGGTAAGTTTCAAATTTAGTAGATTTGTTCAACAGAAATTAATGAATCATGATTAAAAGGATATTATTGTTTGCAACAGCCATGTTGTTGTATAATGGTTGCGCTACAGTACCGGTTACAGGTCGCAGCCAATTGAGTTTAGTTTCTAACAGCGAGATTATTCCAATGGCAGCACAACAATACGGAGAAGTAATAAAGAAAGGTCCGTTATCCAATAATAAGGAGCAAACTGATTTGGTAAAACGTGTTGGAGTAAAAATTCAAAAGGCGGTAGAGCAATACATGGCACAACAAGGCCTGAGCAGTCAGCTGGATGGTTTTGCCTGGGAGTTTAATTTAATTGAGGATGACAAAACTGTAAATGCCTGGTGTATGCCCGGAGGTAAGGTAGCGTTTTATACAGCTATACTGCCTATTTGTAAAGATGAAGTTGGCGTTGCTGTTGTAATGGGCCACGAAGTGGCACACGCCATTGCCAACCACGGAAGAGAAAGAATGAGCAATGGTTTGATACAACAATTTGGATTGAGTACGTTAAGTGTGGCTATGGGGCAAAACCCAGGTTTAACAACTCAGATTTTTGCGCAAGCCGTTGGGTATGGTTCTGAATTGGGTATGTTAAGTTTCTCGCGCAAGCACGAATCTGAAGCTGATAAAATTGGATTGATCTTTATGGCAATGGCCGGATATGATCCGCAAGAGGCGCCAAAGTTTTGGCAACGCATGTCGGCTTTAAGTGGCGGACAAAAACCACCTGAATTTTTAAGCACGCACCCATCGGATGAAACGCGTATTAAAGATTTACAAGCAGCCATGCCCGAGGCATTGAAATATTATAAGAAATAGTTGGTGATTAGAAATTAAAAATCATTCAAAATAAAAGTCCACAATTTTAATTGTGGACTTTTTAATTTGTTTAGGCAGAGAGAACTTACTTCTTATTAAAATTTCTGAGCTTAATTTCAGTGAGTTTTCTTTTAGTATCAAGCGCGAAATCTCCGTTCATCATCCAATCGTAGTAAGATGGTTCTTCGCGTAAAACCTGAGTAACAGGTTTGCCTTTGTGTTTGCCGAAGTTAAATGTTTCTTCGCCTTTGTTGTTCAAAACCATTCTCCCTGCAAGGTCAACCATTTCTCCTCCCGACAACTGATGCAGCACATCCATATCGTTTCTTATTTCTCCAATTTTTTTACCCATGCCATCGGTTACATCCATACCATCGTATCTGGCAACTTGCGCGAGTAAAACTTGCAAGGTTGCTTCAGTATCCGCCTCGGCAGAATGCGAATCTTTCATTTCCTGGTTGAATCAAACTTTAAAATATTGAAGCCTGCTAAATCACTTCCTTCAAAAAATTTTGCATACTCTTTGGCTACATCTTTAAAGGTTTGTTTATCGGCAACATCTTTATCGAAAATGCCATGTATGGCAGACGACTCCGCAGGAATGGGAATAGTAGGATTGAGTAAATTCGATTTTTTAATCACTTCTCCGTTAGGCATTACTTTTATTACTGCAATTTCAATGATGCGGTCGTGCGTAATGTTTATGCCTGTTGTTTCTAAATCGAAAAAGCACAGGGGATTTTTAAGATTAAGTTTCATGTTAATGTCCTCCGCTTACTGGTTTGTCGTAATCAATTCCTTGTGTTTTTAAAATACCTTGTACCTTATAGGCGTAGAAAGCGAGATAAGCAAAGCAGGCTACGCCAACTAAGTAACTCCATTGTATGCCCAACAAACTATCATCGGCAACAACACCTTGTATTAAACTAATTACACCACCGCCCATAATCATCATAATTAACAAACTGGCACCTTCGTTGGTATGTTTACCAAGGCCTGCAATGGCTAACGTAAAAATACAAGGCCAGAGGGTTGCACAGAATAAACCAACACTGATAAAAGCGTAAACACTTACCATACCATCGGCCAACATACCTAAGAATAAGGCTACGATGCCCATGGAAGAAAAAATCAGCAACTGACGTGCAGGATTTCCTTTACTTAAATAATCGCCTACTATCATGGCCAAAATAACGAAGCCATATATGTAGAAAGGAGTTATATCGTGTTGCGCAATAACGTTTACCAAAAGAAAGAAACCGAAAGCAACATAAGGCATTACAAAGCGTAAAATTTTTGCTGTGCCGTCACTTACTCCAAATGCCCCAACAGAAGAAGTCCAGCGTCCAATCATCATACTTGCCCAGAATAAAGAAACAAAAGGCGCAATTTTATCAGTAGGTGTATTAAGGTCTTGTTTCATAAATTCCGGTAAGTTCGAAGCAGTGGCCACTTCAACACCAACATATAAGAAAATAGCAACCATGCCTAATAACAACTGCGGATATTGAAAAACAGATGGTTTATCTTTTCCGGTTGCGTTATGTTCACTATCGGCAACTGTTTCTACCTGATTTGGGAGAGAAGAAAATTTGAAGATAACGGCAAATAAAATGAAGGCTAATCCTAAAATAAGGTAAGGAGTTTTTACACTGTCTATATCAGCAACAGACTCAGTTCCACCAACTACACTACCAAAAATCGCGAAGCTTACTATAAGTGGTCCAATGGTTGTTCCCATGTTGTTAATACCTCCTGCAAGACTTAATCGTTGCGCGCCTTTCTGCGGATTACCCATTACAATGGCAAGCGGATTGGCAGCAGTTTGTTGCAACGAAAAACCCAGCCCAACAATAAACAAACCGGCAATTAATAAATTGAAAGAAGCACTCTCAGCAGCCGGATAAAATAGAAGCGTGCCTAATGCTGAAATAACTAAACCAATAGCGATTCCATTTTTATAACCAATTCTATTTAAGATATCGCCACCGGTTGCTTTCGATAAGAAAAAGTAAATAAGTGAACCAACAGTGTAAGCCACATAAAAGGCAAAAGAAATCATTTGTGATTGCCACTGTTCTAAATTCAGGTTTTCTTTGAAAACAGGAATTAAAATATCGTTACTGGCGGCTACGAATCCCCAAAAGAAAAAAACGGAAATGAGGGTAAGAAAGGGAAGGAGTTTCGTGCTTTCTGTTTTACTGGTGTTGCTCATTATTTTATTTATTGAGTGGTTATTAAGGTTAAGTGTTGAAAGATATTAATTTTAAACACGTAACAATAATCATTCGTAAAAAAGAGTAATAATGGTAAGAAAAAATTATAGTAGCGGAGCCAAGTGGGAAGATATAGTAGGTTATTCCCGTGCCGTACAAGTAGGTGATTTTTTGGAGGTAACTGGAACAGTTGCAGCCAATGAACAGGGCGTTGTTGGAAAAGGCGATATGTACCAGCAAACATTTTTTGCTTTAGAAAAAATTGCCAAAGTAATTTCCGAAGCGGGCTTTTCATTAGAAGATGTGGTGCGAACACGCATTTTCGTAACGGATATTAAACGGTGGGAAGATGTAGCTCGCGCGCATAGTTCATTTTTTAAAACCATTAAACCTTGCACTACCTTACTCGAAGTAAAAGCTTTGATTGAACCGGATTACCTGGTTGAAATTGAAGCGAGCGCAATAAGAAGTAGTAAAAAGTAATCAGCTTAATTGTTGCAATGCTTTATGCGCTACAGTATGTCCGATAGAAAGAGATGAGGTAGCAGCAGGAGAGGGTGCGTTGCAAACGTTAATCGCTTTTTCTTTTTCAAGAATCAAGAAATCATCAACCAAACCTCCGGTGCGGTCGCAGGCTTGTGCGCGTACGCCTGCGCCACCTTCTACTAAATCTTCTTCCTGAATTTCAGGAATCAACTTTTGTAATGCTTTCGTGAAGGCCGTCTTAGAAAAAGAGCGATACATTTCCGATAAACCAGTGCGCCAATATTTACCCATCACTTTCTGAAACCCCGGCCAGGCTAAACTCTCGGCAAGTTCACCTACATGTATATCGGTTTTTTTATAGCCTTCTCTTCTAAATGCTAATACCGCATTGGGTCCGGCTTCCACGCCACCTTTTTTCATGCGTGTAAAATGCACACCTAAAAATGGAAAGTTAGGATCGGGCACAGGGTAAATAAGGTTCTTTACTAAATATTCTTTTTCTTTTTTTAGTTTATAGTATTCTCCTCTGAACGGTATAATTTTTACGTCTACATCATCACTTGTAAGTTTGGCAACTTTATCAGAATATAAACCGGCACAATTGATGACCAACTCTCCCACATGTGTTTGCTTGTTGGTAATTACTTCATAGCCATTTGTTCCTTTTTTAATGTCCATTACTTTCTCTGATAATTGTAAAATACTTCCCTGGTCCTGAATCAAAAACGCATATTTTTCAGCCACTACTTTATAATCAACAATTCCTGTTTGTGGAACAAATATACCGGCAATGCCTGCCACATGTGGTTCATATTCTTTTAGCTCTTCCTTGCGCAAATGTTTTAATCCGCCCAAACCATTGGCCACGCCTCTATCTGCTATATTTTGTAAGGCTTGCAATTCTTTCTCTTCAGTGGCCACAATAATCTTTCCGCAAAGCTCAAATGGCACTTCGTAAGTTCTGCAGAAATCAACGAGTCTTTTATACCCATCTATACAATTATGCGCCTTTAAGCTGCCGGGCTTGTAATAAATGCCAGAATGTATTACGCCACTATTATTGCCTGTTTGGTGTTTGGCAACTTCATTTTCTTTTTCAATAACCAATACTTTTTTATGGTGAGGAGCACTGCTCAATTCTAAGGCTGTAGCTAGGCCTACTATTCCACCACCCACAATAATACAATCGTATTTCACGTAACCTTTTGTTTGAAATGTTTTGCTGGCAAACTTACTTAAAAGTTTCATGAAATCGGTTTTGGTTTTGGTATTGCGCATGCGGGTTTTCTTTGTTTTACCGGAGTTGCTTTTACCATGTTTTACCAAAAAACTTATTGTGTGTTTTATACCTGTTTGCTACCTGATTTTGTGGCATGATCTAATGCCTGGATAGTCGGTATTCTGGTTAGGCCATAATTTTTTAAGAGTTAGTCAATAGATCAATAGGGTAGTATATCACAAACACCAAAGATTATTTCGTTTTAAATTCAACGGCATTGTATTGGCAAATAGATTAACCTCATAGCTTATAACTAAGTAATATGCCAGCAATTAAATCTTTGATCTTTCGCGTCAGCCATTTTTTTAAAATCCGACAAATTTGGTACTTTCATGAGATACCCCTCAAAAAAGTTAGGGATTTGTACACAAACCCACTTACTTTTGTTAGATAAAGTTTTGAAGTTCTACGTATGAAAAGGCCACTTTTAATCCTGTTCCTGTTTTGCGCTGCATTATCTGCTTATGCGCAGGATTATAAACTCCATCCGGTTTACATTTATTCATTTACCAAATATGTTATCTGGCCGGATGCATCTAAAACTGGTGATTTCGAAATTGCTGTGTTGGGCGATTCGCCCATCATCAAAGAACTTAACACTATGGCCAGCTTAAAGAAAACCTACGATAACCGAACCATAAAAATAAAGAAGATAGAATCGGTTTCGGAAATAGGTAAAAGTCAAGTATTGTTTATACCAGCAGCAAAATCTAAAAGCCTGGCAGAAATTCTAGGCAAGGTAGGTTCTCAATCAGTTTTAGTAATTACTGAAGAAGCAGGTTTAGCACAAAAAGGAAGTAACATAAACTTTGTCGTTAAAGATGGAAAATTGGCCTTCGAACTAAACCAAGCTACATTAGCAAAACAAAATCTTAAAGCAGCCAACGAACTTACACGTTTGGCAATCATTATATAATTTTTTTTACCTTGTAACATGAAGAAAAAAGGATTTCGAATTGGTATCGGACAAAAAATCTTAGGCGGCTTTATCGTTCTTATCGCCTTGTTTGTAATTAATGCTGCTATCATTTTTTCGATAGGCAATATAATTAATCGATTAGCTAAACAATCTGCAGAAACGTATCGTCCTTCCAAAGATGCAGTAAATGAATTTATCTTAACAGTAACCCGCTCGCGCATGTTGGTTACAAACTGGGTGTATTTGCAAACCAACCAAGACGATAAAAAAGCGCTGCTCGAATTACAAGATTTCGAATACCCTGCACTGAAAAGTAAGATTCAAAAGCTAATGGTAAACTGGGAGAGCGATAGCCAACGCATGATCATGGATACCATTTTTTATGAGTTCGATACGCTCATTGCTATACAGAAAGAATCGATCATGGCTAATCTACAGTCGTTCGAAAATTACGAAGATGGCCTAACCAAACTTTTAGCCGAAGATGCCATAGAAAGCCAGGTAAACCCACGAACAAACAACATTATTTCATTATTAAACAACGTAGCCAAAGCACAAACAGAAATAAGCAATAAAGCAGATGAAGAAGTAATTAACTCTGTTGTTAAGTTAACCAACATAACTTTATTACTGGCCGCGATAACCGTAGTTATAGGATTAGTGAGTGCGTTTTTGTTAATGCGTAACATAACAGTTCCTATTAACTTCCTTAAAAACATTGTAATTAAATTAGGCAGAGGCGAATTGGTAGAAGATAAACAAACCAAAGTAAGCAACGATGAAATAGGAGAGATGTCGCTTGCTATGGATAACCTCGTTAGCGGGTTAAAGGCCACAACATTATTTGCAGAAAATATCGGAAATGGTAATTATCAATCCGAGTTTCAGCCATTATCCGAACATGATGTTTTGGGTAATGCACTAATTAACATGCGCAACAACTTAGAGAAAGTTGCAGAAGACGATAAGAAACGAAATTGGGCAACCGAAGGCCTCGCTAAATTTGGCGAAATACTACGCAGCAACAATACCGATATTCAAAAACTTTCGGAAGAAATTATTTTTAATCTTGTAAAGTATATAAAGGCAAACCAGGGAGCTATTTATATAATTGATGATGAAGCCGATGGAGAGCAAACCATTTCGATGAAGGCATGCTATGCCTGGGATAAAAAGAAGTATTTAAATCAAAAGATTTTTAAAGGAGAAGGTTTAGCAGGCCAAGCCTGGCAAGAAGGCGACAGCATATACCTCACCGATGTTCCTCAGAATTATATAAAAATTACTTCGGGTTTAGGAGATGCCAACCCATCGTGTGTACTTATAACTCCATTAAAAGTAAATGATCAGGTTTTTGGAGTTGTAGAACTCGCATCCTTTAATATATTAAAAGATTTCGAGGTTGAATTTGTGAAGAAAATTGCCGAATCTATAGCGTCAACAATAAGTTCTGTAAAAGTAAATGCACGTACACAACGTTTGCTAGAAGAGTCGCAGGAAATGACCGAACAAATGCGTGCACAGGAAGAGGAAATGCGCCAGAACATGGAAGAGCTACAGGCCACACAAGAAGAAATGGCCAGAAAAGAAAAAGATATGCTAAAGCAAATAAGCGAATTAAAATCTCAGACAAACCGATAGAGTATTGATTAATTAAATGCAAAAAAGCTCCGCGTCCCGGAGCTTTTTTGTTACCTAAACCTAAACCTATGAGAAGAATTTCTCTACTCACACAGTTTAACGGTTCGGTTCATATTTAGTTGCACAAGGTTTCTAAAAAGTAGTAGAAAATGCCGAATGGTTATGAAAGCTCTTTAGCCTTTACTTTTTTAGTTTGTGTTTAAATGCTTTTTTAAATTTTTCCAATTTAGGTGCTATAACATAAGAGCAATATGGAGCAGAGCCATTCAGGTTATAGTAATTCTGATGGTAATCTTCTGCCTTATAAAAAACTGAAGAAGCAGTTATTTCAGTAACAATCGGTTTATCGAATGCGCCAGAGGCGTCTAATTCTTTTTTATAATATTCAGCCTGTTTTTTTTGTTCATCAGTATGGTAAAAAATAGCTGAACGGTATTGTGTACCCACATCGGCACCTTGTCTGTTTAAAGTAGTGGGATCATGAGTTTGCCAGAAAATCTCTAACAATTCTTTATAAGAAATTACACTTGGATCATACGTTAACTGGATGGCTTCTGCATGCCCGGTTAGGCCACTGCATACTTCTCGATAGGTGGGGTTTTTAACTTGGCCGCCAATGTAGCCCGATACTACCGATGAAACACCATGTACATTTAAAAATATCGCCTCGGTACACCAAAAGCATCCACTTGCAAAAGTGGCTGTTTCCATTGTTTTATTCATGTTTCTGTCTGGTTTGTTATTTGCATTATTGTTTTGTGCGCATGCTGCTTGTGTAACAACCAAACATAACGCTAGTAACCCTTTTACTTTCATGTTACTTAAACCAATTAATGCTACCAGAGGTTCGGTTAAATGCGATAGAATTGTGTTAATGATCTCTCAATTTGCCGTTGCACATCTTGCCTGGCCATGCGCAGCATGCCCTCGCCATCTGGCTGTGGTTCAGATCGGCCGCACGCATTACGAACGTTTTCGGGTAAAGCGCGCTGGTCTCCGGCACAACGCGACCACGAACCCGTCCATGTGCCGTTGCCAACAAATTCATTTACCAATAGTTGTTTCTCTGTGCTTAGTTCTTTAATGGTAATTTGAACCATACCTCTGGATTGAGCACGTTTCTCGAACATGGTAGCGCGGCCTGTTACTTTTTCGTAGACCTTTACTTTTTTACCACCTACTGTTCTATCTACTTGAACACTATCCACAAAATTTCTCTCATTTCGGGTAATGTTTGGATTACCTTCAGCGTAACCTAATATTTCTATCAGCATGGTGTGGTGGATAGGTGCTTTTTCGTTTTCTGCTTGTTCTGCTGTATAAAACTTTGTGAACGGTAAGCGCATATTGTTCAGAATAGGTTCTACTGCTACCCAGTCTTCGCGGTTGCGGTAAGAAATTTCTTTATACTGAATGCGCAAAGTGGCATTGTATTCTGCCTGATATTGTAATTCTACAACATCTTTATAGCCTGGTTCGAAAGAGTTTGCTTCCTGAAAGAGGTAAAATGCACGAATTGCATCTGAGCGTGTGTTGCGCATCATGGCTTGTATGCCAGCTTCGTAACTTTCGTCTGCTGCTTTCTTTTTAAGTTCTGCAATTTCGGTAAACTTGCTTACCGGGGTTTTAATAATGCGCAATGCTGCCGGAGAAGTTTTTACCTGGTCGTGCAACGCATTTATTTGGTTGTAATACCCCATGGCTGTTTTCCATTTAAAGGGGGCATCCGAAGCAATTGTGCTGGTGGCTAAACTTTCCAGGTATTCTACAGCCAGCGGATAGGCTAGGCGTAGGGCTTCTTGCGATTTTGTATGATCGGGCTTTTGCCTAAGCCTTTCAATTGCCTGGTTTACCGCCAGGGTGTAGTCGCCACGTTCGAATGCTTTTTTGCCCGATGCGCAGGCCATTACAAGCAGAATAAGAGAATAGGATAAAAGTCGTTTCATAGACGTTAATGAATACCGTACACTTTGCAAAATAAATGCCCAAGTTAAGGGTTAACCGAGAAGAAATAAACCAGAATATCGTCTAAAAGGTTACGCCAATTTCCCCACGAGTGCCCTTCGGGCACTTCTTTTAATTGATAGGTACAGGTGTTTTTTTCTAAAATGGCTTTCATCTTGTCGGTGCCCTCTTTGGTATCGTTAATGTTTCCGGTGGTCATCATTATTTTTACAGGTGGATTATCCTGGTTGCTGCACAAAGTATAAATCTCTGGTTTAAACCAGAATGCCGGAGATTGTATCGCACATAAACCAAATACCTCTGGTTTAGAAAAGGCAAAGTAAGCAGCGGTTAATCCGCCCATAGAGGTTCCGAGAATACCACGCTGGTTGGCTTGTTTGCTTACTGCGTATTGTTTTTCTATTTCAGGAATTAATTCGGATACGAAGTAATTCAGGTATTTCTCATTCATGGCTAACTCCTGCATTCTTCGGTTGTTGCCTCGGTTTACGGGTTCGCGGTGGTCGGCAAAAACAACGATAATGGGCTTAATCTTTTTTGTCTCTATCAAAAAATCTAACGTGGCCTGCATGTTGCCCATGTTTTCGTGCAGGTACTCATATCCGTCTGTTACATACAACACAGGATAAACACCAGTTGATTGATAACCAAATGGAAGATATAGACTATACGTTGTTTGATATCCTAATTGAGTAGAGTTAAACAATAGATCTTTTTTTATCGAACCTTTTTGTTTTACGGATTGAGAAAAAATCGGATCGGGTAAATAGTCTGGCATCCGAATTTCAGAATTGGGCGAGCCACCGCCAACGCCCGACCATTGTTGCTGGTTGTTAACCGGATCTAAAATCCAGTTATTGCTATTAATAACAATTTTGTAATCGAGTCTTGCATTTTTTGGAAATTGAGCTTTCCAATACCAAATGTTGGTTCTGGTTATCTTTTTTCCGCTTGTGTTTAATTTGAAATCACGACCCCATCCGTTAAAGTCGCCCATCCAGCTTACTTGTTCGGCATTTCCTTTATAGAAAAAAACAACAGAATCGTTTTCAGTAAACGGTATACGGTGTTGGCTTACCAATTGGGCATATACATTCTCTGCTTTTGCCGAATCGGTTAACGATGCATTAATAAACGCTAAGTTGATTTCTTGCGCCTTCGCTAATGAAGACAGTATGCCGAAAAAAAACAATAAAGCGCTAAAGTTTTTCATGCTTGCACAACATCATCCTGGTCGTCTACGAATTTAACACAAAATGCAGCAATAAGCATAAATACTCCAGCAATAATAATGCTGTAAATAGCTTGCGACTGGTAAACATGTTTTACTATAGGCCCGCCTACTAAACCATTAATAATTTGAGGTAGGGTGATAAAAAAGTTAAACACACCCATGTAAATACCCATTTTGTTAGAGGGTATAGCACCTGCCAGCATAGCGTAAGGCATAGCTAAAATACTAGCCCATGCCATACCTACACCAATCATCGAAAAAATTAAAAGAGTAGGATCGTGAATAAAGTAGATGGATATCAAACCGATGCCTCCTGCCAGTAACGAAATGGCATGCGTCATTTTTCGACCTATTTTAAGAGCGATAGCCGGCAAGAACAAAGCGTAAATGGCCGATACGCCATTATATACACCAAAAATAATGCCCACCCAATTACCGGCATCCTGATACGTTTCTGATGATGTGTCGCCAAGCGGTAAACCATATACGTGAGTTGCCACAGCAGGTGTAGTAAACACCCACATAGAAAATAACGCGAACCAGGAAAAAAATTGAACCAAGCCTAATTGCTTCATCGTTTTTGGCATGCCGGCAAAATCGCTTATAATCTGGCTTAATCCTTTTTTACCGGAAGGTGTTTTTTTATAATCTTCTTTGCGGTATTCATCCGGTGGAAACTCGCGCGTGGTGATAACCGTAACTAAAATCGATATCAGAAAGACAACTGCACCAATGTAAAAAGATAACGTTACATTATACGGCACTTCTCCATTTACACTCATCTTGGATACGCCCCACCATTCTGCAAAAATGTATGGAAGCCAACTTCCAATAACAGCACCAAGCCCTATTAAAAAGGTTTGAATTGAAAAGCCCAATGTACGTTGGTCAGATGGAAGTAAATCGGCAACTAATGCGCGGAAGGGCTCCATAGCAATATTAAACGATGCGTCCATTACCATTAAAATACCGGCACCTATGTAAAGAGGAGGTAAAACAGTTGCTAAAAATTGCGCATTAGGCATAAGCATTAAGGCTGTCGATGCAATGATAGCTCCTGCTAAAAAGTAAGGGCGCCTCCTTCCTAACGATGTCCAGGTTCTATCACTATAATATCCGATAATAGGTTGAACGATCATGCCGGTAAGCGGTGCGGCTAACCAAAACCATGAAAGATGTTCTACATCGGCACCAAACGTTTGTAAAATTCTCGATGCATTTCCGTTTTGTAAAGCAAAACCAAACTGAATACCGAAGAATCCGAAACTCATGTTCCAGATTTGCCAGAAGTTTAGTTTCGATCTGCCTGTAGTACCAGTTTTATTTTCTGAAGGTAAGGTTGGTGTGGGCATAGGTTATTTATCTGATGTGAATACCTGAACTGAATAAGGTGATAAAGAAAGAGAATTACCTGATACAAAACCGGATATTTCTTTGTTCAGCACCGGATTTTTTTCAATGTTTATTGTTGCCGGATCAGCAGCTTTGTTAAAAGCGATGATTACCTGATCATCGAAATACTTTCTGCTGATAACAACCTGGTTGTTGGTTTGGTAAAGCACTTGCCAATCGCCATAGATAAGGGCAAGGTGTTTTTTACGTAAGTTGATAAAGTAAGAGGCAGATTGCCGCGTTGCATTTTCGTGTGTGTTTAAATTATCGAAACGCATTTGCCTTCGGTTATCGGGGTCGTTACCTCCGGCATCGCCAATTTCATCGCCATAATAGATAACCGGTACTCCGGGGCTTACAAGCATAAATGCGGTAAGCAATTGTAGTTTTTTGTAAGCGATTGTATCAGTAACGCTAATGGTTCTGGTCCAGCCGGCTCGTTTGGCATCTTCATCGAAACGCACCGAGCCATCGGCATACGAAATAAATCGGGCTCTGTCCTGATTACCGGTTACATTGCCCATCAGGTGATGGTCGCCAAAATAAGAAAGGCTTTCATCCATTGAAGTAAGCAGTCGACTAAACGAAACATCGTTTCGGGCAAATGTAGCAACGGCATCATCGTATAAATTAAAATCGAATTGCCCATCTAACATGCCACTGTTAACATACGAAGCAACTAACTCTCGGCTTCCATACGTTTCGCCAATTTGGTAGAGGCTACGATCGGTTTGTTTTCTTAACTGGTCTTTTACTTTTTTAGTTAAAGTTCGCCAAAAAAGTAAATCGATGTGTTTAGATGCATCGTGTCTGAAACCATCCAGCTCGTATTGTTGTACCCAATACATGGCGGTGTCTGTCATAGGGTTTACAACTTCAGGCTTACGTAAATCTAGTGTAGGTAAAAAGACATCGAACCATGTAGTTAAGCGTTGGTCGTCCCAGCGTTCTGTGTTTATGGTGCCATCGGGTAAATACAGAGGAGTAAACCATTCTGGTTTTTGTTTAACTAAAGGGTGTTCGTTATGTACATGGTGTGCAACATAATCCAAAATAACATTCATGTTGCGGCTGTGTGCTTCAATTAATAATTCTTTTAATTCGTTTTCGTTACCAAAGCGATAATCAATTTTGCGTAGCGATACAGGCCAATACCCATGATAGCCAGAGAACGTTGTATTCGGGTTGGTATATTTTCCATAGGCACCCTCAGGATTTTGCGTAATAGGCGAAAGCCAAAGTGTATTAATTCCTAATTGTTCGAAATAACCATCTTTAACTTTTTGAGTAACACCGGCAATATCGCCACCAAAATAATTGGCTTTAGGATGAATGCTTTTGTCGGCAACAGGTTTATCGTTTGATGGATTGCCGTTTTTAAAACGATCGATCATCATAAAATATAAAATCTGTGCGTGTTTATCCTGGCGGGTTAGTTGGCTTGCCGTAGAAACAACTTTGCCGTTGGCAAGGGGTATCAGAATTTCGTTTGAAATACCCTGTTTGTTACTTACCCACGCGCGTATATAAGAACGTTGAAGAGTTAAAGCCTCTTTAGGAATAGTAAATCTGATTTCGCTCTTTACAGTATTGTTTACATCTACTAAAAAGTTTTGCCAATATACCCGAACGTTATTAATGGGCAAACTTACTGCTAATACTACATTAAAATCAGTAAAAGATTTTGTAGATAGTTTTGGTAGCGAATCTGGGTTTGGCTTGGTAATGCGCAGTAAGGAATTAAATCCGCCTAAACCATTTTCTACAGAATCGGGGTTAAGCGGGTCGCGGATTTCTTTACCATCTACAACATA
This sequence comes from Flammeovirgaceae bacterium, assembly GCA_021298355.1. Taxonomy (GTDB): domain Bacteria; phylum Bacteroidota; class Bacteroidia; order Cytophagales; family Cyclobacteriaceae; genus Chryseotalea. The sequence goes on along the minus strand of JAJTEH010000006.1, from coordinate 214,495 downwards.
TACATATTGGTAGTTTCCGGGTTGAACTGCAAAACTTATTTCAAAACCATTTTCATTTTTATTAAATCTTCCGGCTTCTACATTCCAGGCGTTAAACTCTCCTTTAACGTGTACTTTATTTGCTGGTTTATTGTACGTAAATACAACTTTCTTTTTATCTGCTTTTTTTACAGGAATAGCAAAAGTACTTTGTTCGCTTACGATTTGCAGATGATCGATTTTATTTTCGGCTATACCGGTTAAGTATACCTTATTTTCTTTCCGCGTTGCTACCATTCCCGCAGGGGGGTAGATGGTATCTACCTTAGTAATGTCGTTTACAAAATCATCTAAATAAACAACTGTTGTATCAGGTTGTAATGTTATTACACTGGCTAATCCATCAATAAGCCCATTATCGGTAAATTTTTTTTCAGGAGAACAGGCAACAATCAAGATTAACGAAAGTGGTAAAAGCCAATTATAAGGTAATTGTAATTTCTTCATGACTTGCAGGTATAGTTAGGTATGGGAGAGAATCAATTTTATAACCTTCGTTTACATGGCCAACCGGATCGAAACTGCGGAGTGGTTCGAGAAAACGATAGTTCATGGTTTGAAGTGTATGTGGTTGTTGATTGCTACGTACTTCTTTTTTATCTCCAAAACCATGAAGAAAAACTTTATAGCTTGTAAATACACTTTTGTAATCTCCTGTTGGAGTGTGTATCACTATTTTATTTTGACTTGGAAGATATTCTATTTTTTGCGTTGCAAATTTACCTTGTTCGTAATCGAAACTTACGCCATCATCTTCGTAACGAATAAAGGTTGTATTTTCTTCTCCTTTATACACGTGTATTTCTAAAACATTGCCAAACTCTTTTGTGTTGGAAGGTGAACCTTCCGTCATGCAAAGAATAGAAGAAGCTTTAACAAACACCGGAAGTTTATCCGAAGGGCATTCAACTATATTTTCGCCTGGTTGGTAGCGTGTATCGGTATATAATGAATACCACGTACTAACGGGCAAGTATACTTTTACCAAGTCTTTATAACTTTCAACGGGGGCAACGAGCAGTGCATCGCCAAACATATATTGATTTTGGTATAAACCAGTATATACTTGGTTATCGAATGTATAGGCGATAGCTAAACTTCTGTTTACCGGTAATCCTGTTTTATGCGCCTGATAAAACGCGCTGTATAAGTAAGGTAGTAGGCGATACCGCAGTTTTATATAATTACGCGAAATTTCTTCTACCTCTTCGCCAAAACTCCAGGGTTCAGAATCGCGGCTGTTTACCATGCTGTGGCCTCTGAAAAAAGGAGAGAAGGCTCCGAGAGCAATCCAGCGAGCGAATAGTTTCGGATTGGCATCGCCAACGAAACCGCCTACATCGTATCCGCAGTAAGCAATGCCGGCAAGGCCCATAGAATTTAACATGCGTGCGCCCAGTATCATGTGTTCATCGCTGGCTACGTTATCGCCCGTCCATACGGCAGAGTAGCGTTGTATGCCGCTAAAACCTGCGCGTGTTAAATTAAAAGGTCGTTTATTTTGTAAGAGTGCTTTGGTGCCTTCGTAGGTGGCGCGTGCCATCTGAAAACCATATAAATTTCTACCTCTTCGCATGGTATCAGGCTGGCCTTCAAAATCCATAATTAAATTTTCAGGCAGCTGATTTCCCCACGTGGCAATTTCGTTCATATCATTCCAAAATCCTTTTATGCCTAGCGAAATGTAGTCTACAAATTTACTTCCCCACCATTTGCGGGCTTCGGGTTTGGTAAAGTCGGGGAAATGGCACCACCCCGGCCACACTTGTGCCGTATAGGGTTCGTTATCCGGATATTTTATAAAGATGTTTTGTTTTAGTCCATCTTCGTAAGGTTCGTAACCGGCTTCGGTTTTAATACCGGGGTCGCACATTACTACAACCTCAAAACCACGTGCTTGTAATTCTTGTATCAGGTGGGCAGGGTTGGTAAAATGTTGTTTGTGCCAAGTAAAAATTTTGTACGCATCCATATAATGGATGTCGAGCACAATTACATCGGCAGGTATATCTTTTTCGCGAAAGGTATCAGCAATGCTAATTACTTCTTTATCGGGGAAATAACTATATCGGCATTGTTGGTAGCCTATACTCCATAGTGGAGGCAAAGGCATGCGGCCGGTTAACGCTGTATATTGTTCAATGATATCGGCTACAGAATTTCCACTAAAGAAATAATAGTTTAAATCTCCTCCTTCTACCATCATGCTGGAGAAGCGGTTGTTAGAGGCGCCAAAATTAAAATATGATTTGAAGGTATTATCTAAGAAAACGCCATATACCAAACCGTTATGTACCCCGATATAAAACGGTGTAGAGCAATACAGCGGATCGGCCCCACTGTGGTAGGCAAAATTATCGGTGTTCCAGTTTACGTACCCCTGCCCTTTACGATCTAGCGGTCCGGTTTTTTCGCCCAGCCCGATAAAGCGTTCTCCCTCTTGTAAACGATGGTAAGCTGTAATTTGGTTTTCGTTCCAACAAATACCGAGTGGATCGGTTGAGGCTAATTCTTGTTTATGTTGATTATGGAATTGCAACGCTCCTGTTTTTTTTTGAAGCGTGATAGATAATGAATTCGATGATACGGTTATTAAATCGGCATCACTAACCACGTTAAAAGACGAAACAGTTTTAGGAGTTTGAATTACCGTATAAGAAAACTCTTCGAAGGTTTGCTTGTGTGTTGCTGTTATGCGTACTGCTGTATCAGAAATAAACTGAATACGAATTTTTTTGTGCTCGGTATCGGTAGCAAGAATGCCCTGTGGAAGAGGTTCTGTTTGCAGAATGTTCTGCAGTTTATGGATTGTTGTTTGGTTAATATGCCCCATGTGTAACGATAAAAGTTTTAAGATAGGGCGATAATTCTGTGTAATGATGAATTTACACTAAAAAAAAACAGAAAACGATTGCGATAAATGATTTACGATATTCCTTACACATAAAAGCAGATTAACTTTTGAAGGGCAGGCATAAAAAACCGATAGGTTCTCGAACTGATTATTACGTTCCTAAATTCGTTAATGAAAACAGATTTAATAATCGGAATGAAGGATTCAATCATATGGTAAATGATACCAATGATATGTAATAGCTGAGTACGTTAGGAAAAAGTATGAACAGGTGTATTTCTTAGAAATAGCTATATTAATTGAACGAATACTGATGTATATTTTATCGTTTCAGATTATTCTTTTTTTTACTTTTAGAAAAAATCTGTTGTGCATATATCAATTGAAATACATGTGTTCAATAGTAAAAAATTAACAAACAAATAGTAAAAATCTATGATCAAAAAAATTACATCATCTATTCTCCTTCTCATGTTGCTATCCGGGTTAACTAATTGTGCTTCCATCATACATGGGTCAAGGCAAAAGGTTGATTTTAACAGCCAGCCAACGGGTGCAAGAATTTTAATCGATGGCAAAGATTATGGTACAACACCAAATTCAATTTCTTTGCGCAGAAAAGGTAGAGAAGTGGGGGAACCAACGAATAAAAGGGAATATAACGTGAGTATCCAGATGGAGGGTTATTATCCGTATGATGTAAAGATTAAAAGAGATTTAGATGGATGGTTATTTGGAAATATTATTTTCGGAGGGATAATCGGTATTATAATAGATGCTTCGAATGGTTCTATGTATCGTCTTACTCCAAATCAAATTAATGTACAATTAAACCGTACCACTGCTTCCATTCATAGAAACCAAGATGATCGACTTCAAATTGGTGTTGTATTACAGGCAGATCCCACTTGGGAAAAAATCGGAACCTTGAAAAAAATAAATGAGTAAAAAAATAAGGCCGCGGGAAGTTAACCTGCGGCTTTTTCTATTTTCCTTTTTTCAAAGAAGAATCGCGTACAACAAGTCTTGTTTTAAATACTTTAACTTCTGGTTGTGGCTCTTCTTTCTTCTTTACTTTCATCTCGATGTGGCGAATTAAAATTCGAGCAGCTTCCTGGCCCATTTCAAAGCCGGGCTGATCAACGGATGATAGCGGTGGTTCCATTAAGGCACTTAAGGCCCAATTGCTAAATCCAACAATGGCCACATCTTGCGGAATTTTATAGCCTTTTTGTTTGATGGCCTGCATGGCTCCCATGGCGGATTGATCGTTAGTGGCAAAAATGCCATCAGGTCTTTCTTTTAAACTCATCAGTAGTTCGCCTGCGGCACGGCCTTCTTCGGTTGTACCTTGTGGGCATTGTATCAGCAGGGCATCGTCTTGTGGTAGTCCTTTTTCGCGTAAAGCTTGTCGGTATCCTTCTAAACGTTGCTGGCTGATAGCCAGATTAGGTGGCCCAACCAAATGGGCTATACGCTTGCAACCTTGTTCTATTAAATGGAGGGTGGCTTCTTTGGCTCCTGTTAAATCGTCTACAATTACTTTGCTGCTGTTGGGTGTATCATAAATGCGATCGAAAAAAACGATGGGCATTCCTTTCGAAAGTATATTTTCAATATGATCGAAGTCGGTAGTTTCTCTGCTGATAGACATGAGCATGCCATCTACCCGGCTATTAAAAAGAGCTTTTAAATCGCTTTTCTCGCGCGATAGCGATTCGTTCGATTGAGTAATAATGATGTTGTAACCGGCACTGTAGGCTACATCTTCGATACCGGAAATGACGGTACTAAAGAAAAAGTGTACAATTTCTGGTATGATAACGCCAATTGTATTGGTTTTACTGGAGCGTAAACTAAGCGCTACAACATTTGGCTGATAATTAAGTTTTTCGGCCAATTCGTTTACTGCTTTTTTGGTTTCGGGGCTAATATCCGGATGGTCTTTAAGCGCGCGCGAAACAGTAGAAGGGGAGATACCTAACTCGCGGGCGATGTCTTTAATGGTTACCTGATTGTAATTCATGCCCTTAATTAAACAAATTTTATGCAATAAGTTGCACAACCGATTGAAATTGCTCGAAAATGTATCATTATCCAAAAAGTTAAAAATTGAGTTTGTTTAATAGAATGTTTTCTTTTTAGAATCTATCAATATCCTTATTAAACAATTATGTTACAGAATCAATAAAAAAAGTAAAGGGATATAAGTATTTGAAAATAGTTAATATGTATTAGTTAAAGCCCAAAAGTTTTGATTAGTATAAAAACGTTTTATCTACATGTAAAAAAATCATTTTAATAGAAAACGATTGCGATTCCGATTCCGTTTTTTTTGACTGATAATTTAGTAAGATATCGTTGCAAATAAGGTTTTTAAGTCTTTACATTGAAGTAAGTTTAAACCAAAACTAAATTCTAAACCTACAATCTATGTCAAACAAATACGAAGCGTTAAGAAAACTTCACCTGCTTCTGTTTATTTTGATTGTACTCCCATTATCATCATGGGCACAATCCAAAACAGTAACCGGTAGAGTCGTTTCAAAGGATGATAATTCACCATTGCCTGGTGTAAATATCTCAGAAAAAGGCACCCTAAATGGAACAGTTACGGATTCTGATGGAAATTTTTCAATAAAAACATCTGATGAAGCAACACTAATTTTCTCATTCATTGGTTACAAAACACAAGAAGTTCAAGTTGGATCTAGAACAAATCTCGACATTCAATTAGAAGTTGATGTTTTAGCCTTAGAAGAAATCGTTGTTGTTGGTTACGGTCAACAAGAAAAGAAAGATGTAACTGGGGCGGTTGCCGCAATCAGCACGAAAGATTTCAATAAAGGAGTGTTAACTTCACCACAAGATTTATTGGTGGGACGTGTAGCTGGTGTATCTGTAATCAGTTCTGGTGGTGCTCCGGGTGCGGGTGCTGAAATCAGAATTAGGGGTGGATCTTCTTTAACAGCCAGCAATGACCCACTTATAATTATTGACGGTTTTCCGGTAGATAGCAGGCAAATAGGTGGCTCTGCTAATATTCTTGCTAGTATTAATCCAAATGATATTGAATCTTTTACTGTACTAAAAGATGCTTCCGCAACTGCTATATACGGATTACGTGCATCAAATGGTGTAATCATAATTACAACAAAAAAAGGTTCTGCAGGAAAACCTCAGGTGCAGTTTAACTCAACATTTTCTATCAGTAGAATTGCTAATCAAGTCGATGTAATGTCGGGTGATGAATATCGTGATTTTGTAACAGGTCTAGCCAATGCGGGCACCGTAAGTGGTTTAAACCCGGCTTCATTAGTAAGATTGGGAAGTGCAAATACAGATTGGCAAAATGAAATTTATAGAAATGCAGTATCAATAGATCAAAATATTAGCGTAGGAGGAACGTATAAGAATTTGCCATATAGAATTTCCTATGGTTTTACTGATCAACAAGGTATTTTGAAAAACACTGACCTTCAAAGAAACTCTTTGAACATTAACTTGAATCCATCTTTTTTCAACGATCATTTAAAAGTTAATGCAAGTTTGAAATCAGCATGGACAAAAAATAACTTTGGTAATCAAGGAGCAGTTGGGGCTGCCGTTGTATTCGACCCTACTCAACCGATAAGAAATGGTAACGACATATTTGGAGGCTATTATACATGGACAGAACTTTCTGATAATTTACCTGGTGGTGTTATGAATCCTAATGGTGACCCTATTTTGATTGCAAGCGCAAACCCAGTAGCTTTAATAAACCAAACAAATAATAAATCTGATGTTTCTCGCTATATAGGTAATTTACAATTAGACTATAAATTTCATTTCTTACCTGACTTACGTGCAAACCTCAATTTAGGCTTCGACATTCAAAAAGCAGATGGTTTTAATAATTCTCCTGCCAATGCAGCTTTTACGTTTAGAGAAGGACCAGGTAGATTTCAAAATTACAGTAATGAAAACAGATCCTCTATTTTAGATTTCTACCTAAATTATGTTAAAAGAATTGGTGAAAATAAAATAGACTTAACAGGTGGTTATTCATATCAAGAATTTACCCGTGAAGGTCAAACTATCACAAGAATCGGTAATGGAAATGTAATCGATGGAATAGATACCGATGATGACGGTTTAAACGATGCACCAAGACAACTTATACCTGATCCAAACAACTTACTTTCTTTCTTTGGGCGCGTAAATTATTCTTTTAAAGAAAAGTATTTAGCAACCGTTACTGTTAGGAATGACTATTCTTCACGCTTCGCAGAAGAAAATAGATCTGGTATTTTCCCAGCTGTTTCATTAGGCTGGAGAATTGATGCTGAAAATTTTATGGATAATCAAAGCTTTATTTCAGATCTGAAATTAAGAGCCGGTTATGGTGTTACTGGCCAACAAGATATAGTTGGAAATGCTTACCCATATTTACCAACCTATTTACAAAGTACTCCTACTGCTCAATACGAATTTGGAGGGGTATGGTACCCTACTCTTAGACCAGGAGCCTATGATGCTGGAATTAAATGGGAAGAAACTAGTACTCTTAACCTTGGTTTAGATTTCGGATTTTTTGAAGGAAGAGTAAACGGTTCACTTGAGATTTATAATCGCGAAACTCGAGATTTGATCAGCACAATTCCAATTCCCGCTGGAAGTAATTTTTCTAATTTCCTTACAACAAACGTAGGTAACCTTACCAACAAAGGTATTGAGTTAACCCTAAATGCTTTGGCTGTAAAAACTGATAAATTAGAGTGGAACTTTGGAATGAATTTCACACGAAATAGAAATGAAATTACGAAGTTATTGGCAACCGATGACCCAAATTATCAAGGTATTGCAACAGGTGGAATTGCTGGTGGAGTTGGTAATAATATTCAAAACCATCAGGTTGGTTACCCAGCCAATTCATTTTTTGTTTATCAACAGGTGTATGGAGCAAATGGCTTACCTCTTGAAGGTGTTTATGTTGACAGAACAGGAAATGGAGGCCAAGTATCTAGCAATGAAAATAACAAATATCGCTACCGAAACCCGGCACCTGACTATCTAATAGGTATTAACTCTAGAGTGAATTACGGAAATTTCGATTTTTCATTTTCTAGTCGTCTAAGCTTGGGTAACTATGTATACAACAACGTATTTTCATCGAACGCAGTAACAAGCCAGCTTTACAACCAATCAGGATATTTTAGCAATGTTCCAACTGCAGTGAGAAATACTAACTTTTTTAACCAACAATTGTTTTCAGATTACTATGTAGAAAATGCTTCGTTCTTCAAGCTTGACAACGTTGCATTAGGTTATACATTAAATTCCTTGGTTAATGGTAAATTGAAAGCTAGATTTAGTTTAACTGTGCAGAACGCTTTAATTATTACTGATTACAGCGGAATTGATCCAGAGGTTGCTGGTGGTATAGATAATAACATTTACCCAAGACCAACAAACTTTTTAATAGGTGTTAACTTAACTTACTAAGATGTATGAAAATGAGAATTAAACAAATTGTGTGTGGGGTGATGGTAAGCTTAATGCTAACCTCATGTTTCAGTGAACTAGACCCACAGTCGCTCGGTGATCAGGTAAAGAACTCTGCAACAGTTTACGATAGCCCTGAAGCTTACAAGCAAGGCTTAGCTAAATTATATGCAACTTTTGCATTGAGTGGCCAACAAGGTCCATCAGGTCAACCTGATATAGCAGGTATGGATGAAGGCTTTGGTAACTATCTAAGGCAATACTGGAATTGCCAAGAACTTACAACAGATGAAGCAATTATAGCATGGAATGATGCAACCATTAAAGATTTTCATTGGCATACATGGACAGCCACTGATGTATTCATAGGGGCAATTTATTCTAGAATAATGTACACAGTTACCCTAACTAACGAATATATTAGAGCAACGGCAGGAAATGCAGATGCAGAAATATCTCGTTACAACGCTGAAGCCAGATTTATCAGAGCATTAGCTTATTATCATGCACTAGATTTATTCGGGAATCCTCCATTTGTGACTGAGGCAGACAAGCCAGGTTCGTTTTTCCCACGTCAAACTAATCGTGCGGATTTATTTGAATATATTGAAAACGAGTTAATCGCTATTGAAGACCAACTTGGCAACCCTCGCTTTGAATATGGCCGAGCTGATAAAGCTGCTCTTTGGATGCTACAAGCAAAATTGTATTTAAACGCTGAAGTATATGTTCAAGAAGAACGTTATGATGACGTTATTACTGCGGTTAATAAGATTATAGGCGCAGGATATACATTACCTGCCCAGTATCGTGCAAGCTTTGTAGCTGATAATCACCTTAGCTCTGAAATGATTTTCTCTATTAACTATGATGCGAGGTTTACACAATCTTTTGGTGGAATGGTATATCTAATTCATGCACCTATTGGTGGTAGTATGGATGCTTCAGGAATGTTCGGAACAGGTTCAGGATGGGGAGGTATTAGAACAACTTCTGCATTCGTAAATAAATTTACTGATGTATCAGGTGCCACTGACGAAAGAGCACTTTTCTGGACAGATGGACAAAGCTTAGATATAGTTGATGTTGGTAGATTTACAGAGGGTTATGCAATTACGAAATTCAGAAATAGAAAGTTGAACAACGATCCTCCAGCTAACCCACACCCTGACTTTGTAGATATAGATTACCCGATGTTCCGTTATGCCGATGCTTTATTAATGTATGCTGAAGCTACCCTAAGAGGAGCAAGCAATGGAAATGCTACTCAAGCTCTAACATACGTAAATCAAATCAGAGAGAGAGCTTATGGAAATACAACTGGTAACATTACTTCTGGCCAGTTAACTCTAAGTTTCATCCTAGATGAAAGAGCAAGGGAATTGTTCTGGGAAGGTCACAGAAGAACTGATCTTATTCGTTTTGGTCAATTTACAGGTGGGACATATTTATGGCCTTGGAAAGGAAATGTAGCAGCGGGTGCAGCAACTCCTGAGTTCAGAAACTTATTTCCAATCCCTTCAGCAGATCTGGGAGCGAATCCTACTTTAGAACAAAACGAAGGATACTAATTTCATTAACAAACTAAATATGATAAAGTCAACATTAAAAACGGCTGTCGCTTTTCTTGTAGGTGCATTATTTATAATGTCTTGCGATGAAACTGGTGATAAAGCTACGCTAATGGCCAACCCGGAAAGTCCGGAGTTAGCTGAACTAAGTACTACTACTTTTAGTGGTACTTTTGAAACACAGTCTGAAACATTTCAAACTTTTGAGTGGTCTGCAGTTGATTTTGGCTTTCAGGCAGCGGTTACTTACACGTTACAAATTGACGTAGAAGGAAACGACTTTGCTGACGCAGTTAATATAATATCGGTGTCAAATGCAACTACAGTTTTGCTTACCAAAGGTCAATTTAATGCCAAACTTTTAGAACTAGAACTAGAACCAGATGAAGAATATCAAGTTGAGGCGAGAATTCAGGCCAAAGTCAATAACAGTTCAATTGCGCCAGCCTTTTCTCAAAGTGTAGTTATTCAAGCTACTCCATTTGCAACAACATTCCCACCTATTTTTGGAATGGGAGCAGCTCTTAATGGTTGGGGCCCTTGGAATTCTAAGGAGGTAGAATTTCCTAGTGTAGCTCCAAATGTTTACGAGACAACAGCCCGATTTACAAATGGTGAAACTTTCAGGTGGTTTAAGCAAGCTGACTGGGGACCAGATTCTTACAATTATCTCTTCTTCTCATCGGTAAGTAATTTGTTTGAAAACGGAAATGATGGAGATAAAAATTTAAGATATATCGGGCCAACAGGTTTTGTTAAAGTAACAGTTAATTTAAAATTAAAAACTGTAACTGCTGTTGGTGTGCCAGAGCCTACTTTATTTATGATGGGTGCAGGTGTAAATGGCTGGGGTCCATGGAACGACAAAGAAGTTAAAATGACTTTTGTTAAAGATGGAGTTTTTGAGGCAACTACCAACCTAAATGATGGTGGATCCTTTAGATTTTTTGCACAAGCAGATTGGGGTCCTACTTCATATAACTATCTTTATTTCACCACAGTAGGCAGCCTTCTTAAAAATGCTAACGATGGAGACAAAAACTTCCAGTTAAATGGAACTAATGGGGCTTATAAAATTACTGTAAATCTTAAAACGAAAGTTGTAACAGTTGTAGCGGCACCAATTTGATTTTTGATTTGATTGAAGAAGCTGATCAAAACGATCAGCTTCTTTTTTTTTGTAGTTGTGTGATTAATGAAGTTGAAAACATAAAAAATGAAAAGGTATATAATATTGTTCTGCATTATATTGTTAAAAATTCTCGATGCAAAAGGTCAAATAGTTACAACAAATCCAGCAATTCCAAGCCCTAATCAACCTGTAACCATAACCATAAATGTAGCAGGAACTTCTCTAGCTGGGCACCCCTGGAATAATGATACAGCACCTGTATGGATTTGGGCCTGGCTAGAAAAAGGAGCAGTTGATATTGATGCACCAACAAATGTTAATCCTGCTACTCCTTCACAAGATGCTGCAAAATGCACTAGAATTGGTACTAATCCAGATATTTATCAAATTACATTTACACCAACAACTTTTTTTAACCGTCCAGCATCTGAGATATCACGAATTGGACTAAAGCTAAAAACAAGAAATTGGAATGATAACAAGCAAACTGATAACGATAGATATTTTGATTTATCATTAGATTTTTCGTTGTCTATTTCCTCACCAAATTCAAACTCATTTTTTGTGAATAATGGTGAGACGATTCCGATTGTTCTTAATTCGAATCAGGCTTCTACTTTTACAATTAAAGTGAATAATGTTACAGTCACAACTTCTTCCTCTGGAATCAATTCATTTTCATTCAACTACATAATAAATCAGGCTTCAGGTACGAGTATTGTAACATGCAGTGCAAATAATGGAACACTGGTAAAAGAAAAAGAATTTTCTTTCACCATAAGATCAGTAACAATAAATCAAACTAAACCTCAAGGTATAATTCCAGGCATAAATTATAATGCAGACCACACTAAAGCAACACTGTGTTTATGGGCACCATTAAAATCATCAGTTTATGTAGTAGGTGATTTCACAAATTGGAAGATCCAGTCTAACTTCCAAATGAAAAAATCTGGCGAATATTTTTGGATTGAATTATCCAACCTTACACCTCAGCAAGAGTATGGTTTTCAATACTTAGTTGATGAAACAATTTGGGTTGCTGATCCTTATTCCGATAAAATTTTGGACCCAGAGGATAGATTTTTACCGGAAAGTACTTATCCGAATCTAAAGGATTTTCCAGAATTAGCTTTAAAAGAGGAATGGTATTTTAATCGTGTTTCTGTGCTTCAAACAAACCAAACTCATTATAATTGGCAAACGACAAATTTTATTCCTCCAGACAAAAACAAACTAGTAATCTATGAAGCATTAATTAGAGATCTATTTGATAGCGATAATAGAAATTACCAAAACCTTATTGACACTCTTGGTTATTTTAAAAAGCTGGGAATTAATGCAATAGAATTAATGCCTGTAATGGAATTTAATGGTAATGAAGGTTGGGGTTATAATCCCACTTTTATGTTTGCACCAGATAAGTATTATGGCACAAAAAATAAGTTAAAAGAATTTGTAGATATTTGTCACCAAAATGGGATTGCAGTTATACTCGATATTGCGTTAAATCATCAAGATTTACCCAATCCGTACGCTTTAATGTATTTCAACCATACTCAAGGTAAACCTACAGAACAAAATCCATGGTTTAATACTGATGCGAAACACCCGTTTAACGTTTTTTATGATATGAATCACGAAAGTTCGTACACAAAAAATTATCTGGATACAATAAATTATTATTGGTTAAACGAGTTTAAAGTTGATGGTTATCGTTTCGATTTATCGAAAGGTTTTACCCAAACAAATAATCCTAGCGATGTGGGGGCATGGTCGGCATATGATCAGTCACGTGTAAATATCTTAAGGCGAATGGCAGATAAAATTTGGGAACGTTTCCCAAATGCAATCGTTATGCTCGAACATTTAGGCTCTGAGTCTGAAGAAAAGGTATTAGCTGAATACAGGGCCAATGAAGGCAAAGGGATGTTACTTTGGGGTAAAATGACAGACGAGTATAATCAAAACACCATGGGCTTTGCGTCTAATTCAAATATTTCAAGAGCACTTTCTTCAGCACGTGGAATGAACACTAACGGTTTAGTAGCTTATATGGAAAGTCACGATGAAGAAAGAATAATGTATAAGAATAAAACTTTTGGAAATTCTTTAGGTAGTTATTCAACTAAGGATACTGATATTGCTTTAAAGAGAACTGCAGCTGCTTTTGCTACACTAATTCCGCTACCGGGACCTAAAATGATTTGGCAGTTTGGAGAGTTAGGATATGATGAATCTATAAATCTTTGTGTAAATGGTACTGTGGGAAATTGCAGACTAGATCCTAAACCTGTTCGTTGGGAGTATCTTGATGATTTTGATAGAAAAGTGTTAAGCTTAACTGTTAGCGACTTAATAAATTTGAAAAAGACATATCCTGTTTTTCAAACTGGAACTGCTACAATAAATGAATCTACGGCTTTAATAAAATCAATAAGTATCAGGAATAACCCATATACAGCAAGTCCTGTAAATGCAGAGCAAACAAATGTTGTAATTGTAGCGAACTTTGATCTTTCAACTAAAAGTGTGTTAGCAGAATTTCCTCATACCGGAACTTGGTATGAATATAATACTGAAAATGAGATTGCTGTTTTAGGTTCTAGTTTCAGTATCTCATTAGCGCGTGGAGAGTATAAAATGTATACTGACTTTAAGCTTCCATCAAGCTCTATTATCACAAGTATCGATGAGGAATTAGCCAACGAAAAAACAATTACAATTTATCCTAATCCATCACAAGGCGAGTTTACTGTTGAAGGATTACAGAACACACAGCAAATTGAAATTCTAAACATGGCAGGCCAAAAGATAAACTTCACCTTTACAGAAAATAATAGAGTAAATCTTGAAGCTGTTCCAGGTTTGTATTTGATTAAAGGAGTAAAAGATGGTAAGAAAGTTATGATGAAAATCATGATTAAATAATTGCTATCGTATGAACGAACGTTTGCGGGATTTTTCAACTTATATTTTGTTTAAGGCATTGCCTCAATATTTACATTTGTTTTTTCTATGACTTTACTATCGCATTCATTGGTTAAGGCAGCAATATTTGATCTGGACGGAGTAATTGTAGATACTGCTAAGTACCATTATCTCGCATGGAAAAGACTGGCTCAGGAATTTTCTATAAACCTTACCCACGAAGACAACGAGAAACTAAAAGGTGTAAGCCGGATGGATTCTCTTGACATAATTTTAGCCATGGGTAATGTTTCTCTTTCCCAACAAGAAAAAGAAAAATTAGCCGATAAGAAAAACACTTGGTTTATGGACTATGTAAACCAAATTTCTCCATCAGAAATTTTACCTGGCGCAAAAGAATTGTTGATGGCCTTAAGAGACCAAGGCATTAAGATTTCTTTAGGATCAAGCAGCAAAAATGCAAAAACAGTTTTGCGCTTGCTAAACATCGAACATTTATTCGATGCCATTGCCGATGGAACCATGATCACGAAAAGCAAACCTGATCCTGAAATATTTTTTATAGCAGCAAACTTACTTCAAACCAAACCGGAGCATTGCGTAGTGTTTGAAGATGCAGAGGCTGGTGTTGAAGCTGCCCTTGCAGCCGGCATGTTTTGCGTTGGCATTGGTTCGTATACAAGTTTACATAAAGCCCATCAGGTTGTACCTACGCTCGAAAATTTTGAATTCAAATTAAATGCAATTCAGCCTGCATAACGCTCGATTATAGTATGAAGAATTATATCAAACACGATCCTTGGCTCATCATCGAAGAAGGTTTTAAGCCGGAGTACAATAGAATTTCCGAAAGTATTTTCAGTTTAGGAAACGGCCGGATGGGACAGCGTGCCACCTTCGAAGAAGATTACTCAGGTGATACACACCAAGGTTCTTACGTGGCCGGTGTTTATTATCCGGATAAAACAAGAGTAGGATGGTGGAAGAACGGATATCCGGAATATTTTGCTAAAGTGTTAAATGCACCAGCGTGGATTGATATCAAAATAAAAATCAATGGCACAACGCTGGATTTAGCTAAAGCAAGTGTTGCAAATTTCAAGCGGGTGTTAGATATGCAACATGGTATTTTAACGCGTAGCTTCGAAGCCACGGTAGCAGACGGAAAAAAAGTAAGTGTTGTATCTACTCGTTTTTGCAGTATGGCCGATGGCGAAGTAGGAGCAATACGGTATCAAATTAAACCACTTAATTTTGATGCATCGTTCGATATACTTTTACCAGTTGATGCTGATGTAGTTAATAAAGATTCTAACTACGATGAGAAATTCTGGACGGAGGTTTCAAAATATGCAGACGAAAAGAAAGCAATAGTTGTAGCCGAAACCAGAAAAACATTTTTCCATGTTGCTACTGGCATTACGTATAAAGTAAACGTTGGTGGACTAGAAGTTGGTAAAGCTTCTTCGCCCATTTTAAAAGAGAAGTATGCAGCCATTCCGGTTCAGGTAAATGCAAAACAAGGTGAAACATTAAGCATAGAAAAGTTTGCTGTTGTTTTGTCAAGCGAAAATCATAAGAAAGAAAGCATTGCAAGAATTTGTGAGGATAAATTAGCGTTCGTTCGCGAAGCCGGGTATGATAAGTTAGAGAATGCTCATCGTTCTAATTGGAAACAACGTTGGGAAGGTGCCGATATTACCATTGATGGCGATGTAGCCGCACAGCAAGGCATTCGCTTCAATATTTTTCAATTGATGCAAACGTATACCGGTGAAGATGAAAGATTAAACATCGGTCCGAAAGGTTTTACCGGAGAAAAATACGGTGGAAGTACCTATTGGGATACAGAGGCTTACTGCTTGCCATTTTACTTAGGAACGGCCGATCAAAAAGTAGCACGTAATCTTTTAGTGTACCGGTATAAGCAATTGCAAAAAGCAATTGAGAATGCAGCAAAACTGGGTTTTACCAATGGCGCTGCCTTATACCCCATGGTTACTATGAATGGCGAAGAATGCCACAACGAATGGGAAATTACGTTCGAAGAAATACATCGCAACGGTGCAATCGCTTATGCTATTTTTGATTACATCCGCTATACAGGTGAAGAAAATTATCTGACTGAATACGGCCTCGAAGTATTAATCGCTATTTCAAGATTCTGGTCGCAGCGTGTGAATTGGTCTGCTGACAAACAAAAGTATGTGATGTTGGGTGTAACAGGGCCGAACGAATACGAAAACAACGTAAACAATAATTGGTACACCAATTTAATGGCTACGTGGACACTCGAATACACACAATACGCCATTGCGTATGTAAAGCAACAGGATAAAGCGAAATACGAAGCCTTATCAAGTAAAATAAAATTTAATGAAACAGAAGAAACTAAACGTTGGGCAGACATTAGAGAGAAAATGTATTTTCCTTTTGATGAAACCAAAGAAGTTTTCTTACAACAAGATGGTTTCCTCGACAAAGAATTGTTAACAGTTAATCAATTAAAAAAAGAAGACAGACCTATCAACCAGAAATGGTCGTGGGATAGAATTCTTCGTTCTTGTTTTATTAAACAAGCAGATGTTTTACAAGGCATCTACTTCTTAGAAGATCGGTTTAGTTTCGATGAAATCAAACGCAATTTTGATTTCTATGAACCCATGACAGTACACGAATCATCTCTTTCTCCTTGCGTGCACGTTATATTAGCCTCTGTGTTAGGGTATAAAGAAAAAGCTTACGAAATGTATTTGCGTACGTCTCGCCTCGATTTAGATGATTACAACAACGATACAGAAGATGGTTGTCATATTACATCAATGGCTGGCACGTGGATGAGTGTAATCAAAGGATTTGGTGGTATGCGTGTAAAAGATGGTAAGTTATATTTCAATCCATTTTTGCCTGACCAATGGAATGCCTATTCATTCCGAGTTGAATTCAGAGGTAGAGTAATTGGTGTAAATGTAAGTCGTGAGCAAACTGATATTAAGGTAATTGCAGGCGAACCACTTGAAATTATTATTGGTCAGGAAAAAGAATTAGCTTAATCACTCAACAGAAATTTTTAAATAAAATGAAAAGCCCACGAATTAGTTCGTGGGCTTTTTCGTGTATACTCTTTCTTATATCACTTTCTTTTATCTAGTTCTATTTCCTTTAATCAAATTTGGAGAATGGAAACGAAGAGATGTTTACGGGTATACTAGAAACCCAATTTACTTCTTACCTTTTTCAAAGTTTGATGAGCAATAACGCGGGCTTTTTCTTCTCCTGTTTCTAATTCTTTATTTAGAGTTGTAAGATCGTTCATGTACAGATTAAAGCGTTCTCTCTCATTTTTAAAGTTATCCAAGATCAAACCTAATAAAGCTTGCTTCGCGTGGCCATATCCATAGTTACCTGCGAGATAATGGTTGCGCATTTCTTTTCTCTGATTGTCATCAGCTAACAAGTTATAAATGGCAAACACATTATCGGTATCCGGATCTTTTGGTTCTTCCAAAGCTTTACTATCAGTAACAATCGACATGATTTGTTTCTTCAATTCTTTTTCAGGTAAAAATATGTCGATGATGTTGCCATACGACTTGCTCATTTTCTGCCCGTCAGTTCCGGGTATGGTCATCACTTGTTCTTCAATTTTTGCTTCTGGCACAACAAATGTTTCACCATATAGATTGTTAAAAGATGTGGCAATGTCGCGTGCCATTTCTAAGTGTTGTTTTTGGTCTTTACCAACAGGTACAAGATGAGCATCGTATAGAATAATGTCGGCTGTCATTAAAACAGGATAAGTAAACAAACCGGCATTTACATCAGAAAGTTTTTCGGATTTATCTTTAAAAGAATGTGCATTGGCCAACATAGGAAATGGCGTAAAACAATTTAAGTACCATGTTAATTCACATACTTCAGGAATACGCGATTGTCTGTACAATAAATTTTTTTTCACATCAAAACCGAAGGCCAACCACGCAGCAGCAACTGCATTTACATTGTTGATGCGTGTTTCGGCATCTTTTATAGTAGTTAACGAATGTAAATCAGCAATAAAGAAAAGAGATTCATTGCCCGATTGTTCGGATAACCTAATTGCAGGAATGATGGCACCTAATAAATTGCCTAAATGTGGACGGCCACTGCTTTGTATACCTGTAAGAATTCTCGCCATAAGAACGCAAAGAAATGAAAATTCTTTTTAACCACCGCCAGTGAATTTATAATTTGTGTTGATGTGTATCGTTTGGCTTTTATCGTAATTCATGCTAATTAGCGCACTATGAAATGGCAAGCATTGATTTTTTTAGGTTGGATGATTTCTGTTAGCGTTGTAGCACAAAGAAAAGAAACCATTCAATTCGATAGTAAAGAACACGATTTTGGTATTATAAAAGAAACAGGTGGGTTGGCTGTTCATCGTTTCGAGTTTACTAATTTTTCTTTGTTTCCGGTTAAGATTTTAACCGTTACAGCTAGCTGTGGTTGCACATCGCCAGATTGGACTAAAGAGATAATAGAACCCGGTAAAACAGGAAGCATTACGGCTAGTTTCGATCCGCGCGGTCGCCCTGGTTATTTCAGTAAAACTATAGAGGTGAAAACGGATGCCGATGCCAATGTGTATGTTTTAACAATTAAAGGTACAGTTTCAACTAACGCTGATGCTGAAAGATTTAAGGAATCGATAGGATCGTTACAGTTTATTTCAACAGCTATAAACATGGGTAGAGTAAAGATGAGCAACGATTGGTTGTACAAAGATTTTGAAATAAGAAATGCAAGTAAAGAAGTGTTGATGCTAAAGTATTCCAGCCTGCCACACTACATTACGATTGATTTCTTCCCCAAGCAGATACCCGCGCAAACACAAGCGGTGTTGCGTGTAGGTTTTAATCCGAAGAAAAAAAATCAGTATGGATTTTTACAGGAGAGTATTTCAATAGAAACAAGTGAAAAAGAAGAAGCGGTTAAAGCATTAACTTTTTTTGCAACTGTAGAAGAAAACTTTGAAGGCTTAACGCCTGATGATAAAGTAAAAGCACCAAGAATTTACGCAGATAACAAAATTGATTTAGGAAATTACAACGGACAAAATATAAAATCACGATTTACAATAACCAATGCAGGTAAAAGTCCTTTGAAATTATTGGCCGTGCAGCCGAATTGTACTTGCATTCAATTCGATTCCCTACCAGAAAAGATAGAAGCGGGAAAATCTGTTCAAATAAATTTCACTTTTTCCGGAGAACATAGAAAAGGCACGTTACAAAAGTTTATAACGTTATACACGAATGATCCAAACAAACCTGTGGAGCGCGTGATGGTCACGATTTTTTCAGAATAATGTTTACGTTACCCAATGTAAAGTTTGTGGCTTCACAGGATTTTCGAAGGGTGTTTTATTTTGTTGCGATAAATCCCATTGGCGCTTGAGTTCGTGATACCAACGCGCTTGCATATCGGGTTCGCCAATTAACATTAATGTCGGTTTGGAAGCGAGGCCACGTTTTAATTTTCGGAAAACGCCTAAATCTTGATGGATAAATTGTTTGCCTAAGTAGCGCAAAGGCCACCATAAATAATGCACCAGTCCAATAGTAGAATAAAAAATATGATTGAGTTCTGTTTCGTTTTCGTTAATAGGAGTGAGGCAAGTAATAGAGACAATGACATGCTTACCTACCTGTATATGTTCAAAACGATTGCCGGGTAATTGAAAGTTGATTTCTGTAGAACTTTCGCCCAGCACACTGTATCCTTTCGAGTTAGAAGAAGGTTTGTGCCGCACCATTTTAAACCCTTTCTCGAATGGAGCGAAGTTTTTCTCTTTCAATTTTAATTTTTTTGCTGATCGCCAATACCAGGATTGATGGACGAACGTAACATGTGCCGGATCAATCAAACCAATCACAGCATGGTCGATATCTGTTGGCATCGTTACCTTTTCAACAAACAGAAATTTTTCTTCTTTCGGAATCAATAAATCAGGAAAGCTTTCTTCGGCACCTTGAATTTGCAATTTGTTTTGTGGAATGTAAATCCAGATGGTATCGTTAACTTCTTTAACCGGGTATTGAAATACTTTGATTTTACTTGTATCAAATGTTTTATCAGCCATTGCCGGAATGTTGGTGCACTTTCCTGTGCAATCGAATTGCCAACCGTGGTAACAACATTGCAATTCTTTTCCATCAAACCAACCTTCAGATAGCGGAACACCTCTATGCGGGCAATTATCTTTTAAGGCAAAGACTTCTCCTTTTTCATTTCTGCCAAATACAATTTTTTCGCCCGCTATTTCTTTGCCTTGTAATTTTCCTTTTTTAAGAAAAGAACTATGCATGACGAAATACCATAAGTTTTTTAAAATCAGAGATTGTGACATACAATAACAAACCTAAAGATTTGACAAGAATATTTTAATGAGAAACATCAGCCTTTAATGAAAAAGCCCCTTGTGGGGCTTTCGTTAATCTCGGTACATAACTGCTTTAACCGCTTTGATTGTTTTTTCTACATTGGGTAAAATAGCTTGAATCAAAGTAGGTGCGTAGGGCAGAGGTACATCATAACTATTTACACGTTGAATAGGCGCATCCAAATAATCGAATGCATGCTTTTGTACGTGGTAGGTTATTTCAGTTGCAATAGAAGATAATGGCCAGGCTTCCTCTACAATAACTAGTCTATTTGTTTTCTTAACAGATTCTACTACTGAGGCATAATCAATAGGACGTACTGTGCGCAAGTCAATTACTTCACAGGAGATGTTGTCTTTTTCTAATTCAGCGGCAGCAGCTAGAGCTACTTTCATGATTTTACCAAAAGAAACAATAGTAACGTCAGAACCTGGTTTTTTAACATCTGCTTTTCCTAGTGGAATTAAATATTCTTCAGCAGGTACATCCATTTTATCGCCATACATCAATTCCGATTCCATGAAGATGACGGGATCGTTATCGCGTATCGAACTTTTTAAAAGTCCTTTGGCATCATAAGGGTTAGAAGGAACAACTACCTTTAAACCAGGCGTGTTGGCATACCAGTTTTCGAAATTCTGTGAGTGTTGTGCTCCTAACTGGCCTGCGTTTCCGGTTGGTCCTCGAAACACAATGGGAACGTTAATTTGTCCGCCAGACATTGAAAGCATCTTAGCAGCAGAGCTTATTACCGGGTCTATGGCAACTAAAGAGAAGTTGAAGGTCATAAACTCG
This sequence comes from Flammeovirgaceae bacterium, assembly GCA_021298355.1. Classification (GTDB taxonomy): domain Bacteria; phylum Bacteroidota; class Bacteroidia; order Cytophagales; family Cyclobacteriaceae; genus Chryseotalea. The sequence goes on along the minus strand of JAJTEH010000006.1, from coordinate 193,261 downwards.
ATTATAGGTCTTAAACCGTTCATGGCTGCGCCTACGCCTATTCCTGCAAAGCCTAATTCTGCTATTGGTGTATCGATAATTCGCTTTGGTCCAAATTCATCTAACATTCCCTGGCTCACTTTATAGGCGCCATTGTATTCGGCTACTTCTTCACCCATTAAAAACACGCTAGGGTCTCTGCGCATTTCTTCGCTCATGGCTTCCCGAAGTGCTTCACGAAATTGTATTTCTCTCATTTTGTATTCTGAAAGGTGTAAAAATAGTATTCGTTAGCGGAGTAAAAAAGCATGTTTTAAAATTATACAAACAAAAAACCCACTCGTTGAAGTGGGTTTTTCTGTTAAGATTGATTGAAAATTATTTCAATGCGTTGCGGAAAGCTTCATTTGCAAAATACTTAGAGAATTCTAAATCGCTAAGAGCTGCGGCTTTCAAAGCAGGGTCAACTTTTACAGCGCTAGCAAGGCTGCTAACTACGTTGTCGGCATTTCCTAAACGAGCATGAGCAACAGCTGCTGCGTAGTAGGCAATTGCCAGGTTACCATTCTTCGCTGTTGCTTCGTTTAATGACGTTACAGCGTTTTGGTAATCTTTGTTTAAGATCTGAGCTAAGCCTTTGTTAAACAAGTTATCGGCAGATGCAGTAGCAGAAGAAGTTGAGCTTACAGCTTGTGCATACTGTGCTTTAACGATCTCGGCAGCACCTTTAACACCATTTACACCACGGCTATCGTCTGTTGCTAAACGCTTGCCTAAAGCTTTTACAGCGTGGTTGTAAGCAGCGTACGCATTTCCTAACAGCATATGCGTAGAAGCTAAGTTAGCATGTACTTCACCGGCATCGTTAATTTTAGCGGCAATGTCTAATTGTGCTTTGGCTTTATTACCAAGTTCGCTTGCGCGGCTTGGGTTTTCAATAGCTTGTGCAATGTATACAGCAGCTAAGTTGTTGTGGGCATTCCAATTGGTACCTTTCTTGGTAGCAGCCTCGTAGATTGCTGCTTTTTCATCTAAAGAAGGTGTTAAGGTTGCAGCATACATCATTTCTTCGAAAGAAAGTGTATCAGCTTTCATAGTACCTTGTGTAATTTGCTTAGCAAGTACAGAAATCTCTGCATCTGTTTTCTTATCCTTAATGGTTAAGATTTCAGTTTTAGCTGCACGTAAACCAGGGTAAACATCTTTAAATACTTTTTTGTAAGAAGCTAACTTCTTCAATTGTTTTTCTTGGTCTTCGAAAGAACCACCATTGTTAAGGATGTTCAAGTATGCAGATTTCTCTTCGGAAGAAATACCTTCATACGAAGCTAACGCGTTTTTAAATTCTGACCAATCTTCAACAACCGGCTTTAAGATAAACTGAATAGAATCAGCTTTGCCTTTGTAGTCGTATTTTTTCATTTGAGCGCGATAGAATTTTTCTATTGCCTGAGCGCGCTCTTCCGATAATTTCTTATTGATTCTTTCAGCACCTTCAGGTGAGTGAGTACCGGTAATGGTTACTGTTTTAGTAACATTTTTAGAAGCGATGAATGCATCTAACTGTTTTCCTTTTTCGGCTTTCAATTCTGACTTACGCAATTCAGAGCGACCTTGCTCGAAATTGAAATCAGGGATAACAACTGGGATGATTTCTTCCTGATTGTTGTAGCCGTGTGCAGCGTAAGCAGCGTGGTAAACAGGTTTCACTAATTTTGAAGTAGTGATAATACCCGTTGCAACTTGCATGCGCGGAGTAGTTTTAGACTTAGTGCCTTTAGCAGCAACACCTTCAATTTCAACTAAACCAGACTTCATAGCAGGCTGGTAAGGGAAAGAGAAAGATTTTGAAACTTTTGGTTGTTCTGTTTTAGCATTAGGATAATCTTCTGCCTTTAAAACAACTGGCGTTAAAGCTAATTCTTGTTCGTTGTATTTGTAGAAAGGATTTACAGTATAGGTGGTTCCTTTCTTAAGCATTTTAACAGGTAAGTTTGCAGCCATATCGAAAGCTACAGTGTCTTTGTGTACTTCCAACGGATTTGGAGTTACTGTTAATTGCTGTTCTTTAGCCTTCTTTATCATTTGTGGCAGGGTACAGCCTGCAATGCTCAAGGAAGCCAAAATCAATAGTGAGTAAACTAGTTTTCTCATTTGTTTTGTTTTTGGTTTGTTTTTTCAGGTATCAAATACTTGTTTGATGTAATTTTGGTGCAATATTAGTTAAAAAAATGTGATTTTGCGGTTTTTTACCGCCTAATACGATTAAGTTTAATGGGTTGATAACATTTTACCGTTAAAATGCATTTATATAAGACAAAACCAACCAATACGCTTATGAATCGCCTAATAGAAAGGATGCAATTTTTATGGGAAGCTAATTTTTTTGGAGTTTGCCATAGATTGGGAGAAAAATTAGGTGTGGCTACATGGAGTATCCGATTGTTTTTTATCTATGCTTCTTTCGTAGCCTATGGCTCGCCAATCATTGTTTACCTGATTTTGGCCTCGATCATGAACTTTAGAAAGTACCAGCGTAAGCGTGGACCGATTTGGGATTTCTAAAAAACTGAATTGAATTTCTTTTTGCCTAACAAGTAGTAGGAGAAAACAATAGAGAATGGTTTTCTCGAGAAGAAGGGAAGGTAGTTTGATAAATTGCTTTTTCTTTTTTCGATTGTTTTATCTAATCTTTTTATAAAATCTAAATGAGATAGAATAATTGCTTTTGCATGGTTAGCCTGATTACTACCCAAAAATTTTACAGCGGCTACCCAATCAAGCACGATCCTAATGGGTAATATCATCAAAAGTTCCCATCGACTTAGATTTTTAACCAGTAACTCTAAACCATTTCTAAAGTTGAGATAGGTTTTACGTGGATTTATTTTAGAGAGTGTTCCGCCTCCAACATGATATACTACACTTTGTGGTTGTATGGCAATGGTATAGCCCATTCTTTGCAATCGCCAGCATAAATCGATTTCTTCCATGTGAGCGAAAAAATCTTCGTCTAATCCACCTGTGCTCTCATACAAATCCTTTCTGATCAATAAACAAGCACCACTTGCCCAAAAGCAATTGATGGCAAAATTATATTGGCTATTATCTTCTTCAATTGTTTCAAATACACGCCCTCTACAAAAAGGATAACCCAACACATCTATAAATCCTCCGGCTGCTCCTGCGTAATCAAATTTATTTTTATGCTGATGAGATAGAATTTTCGGTTGTAGTGCAGCTAACTTAGTGTCTAAGTTTATCTGATTAACCAGTGGCAGTAACCAATCTTTTGTAACCTCCACATCCGAGTTGAGTAAAACAACCCATGGTTTATCAATGTGTTTTAATCCTCTGTTATAACCACCACAAAATCCAAAATTCTCTTCTAGTTTAATTAACTTAACAGAAGGAAACTCTCGTTCTAAACATTGAACCGAATCATCTGTAGAAGCATTATCGATAACGATGATTTCAGCATGATCGGAATGGTGAATAACGGAAGGAAGAAACTGCCGAAGGAAATGCGCACCATTATAATTTAATATGGCAATTGCAATATTCTTTGTCGTTATGTTTTGATTCATTAACCAAATAAATTGGATAAATCCATACCCGGAATATTCGGCAATAGTCCTTCTGTGCTTTTCTTGAGTTGTTCTTTCGCTTGAACTTCAGCCTCTTCATTCGCTTTGTTAATAGCGGCCACAATTAAATCTTGAAGAATTTGTTTATCTGTTTCTTTTAATAAAGATGGATCAATTTCGATGGATACAAGGTGTTTTTTTCCATTTACTGTTGCCTTTACCATTCCTGCACCAGATTCAGCAGAAATCTTTAGATGTACTAAATTGTCTTGCGCTTGTTTAAGCCGGGCCTGAATGTCTTTCATCTTACCCAACATGTTCATCATATCAAACATACTCATCGTTTTTAGTCTCGCGAAAGTAACACAATTGATCCGGATCGGGTAGAAGTTCTCCCGGCTTCATCTACAATTTCAGCAGAAAAAACATATGTTCCTTCCGGTTGGGTTTTTCCTTTGAATGTCCCATCCCACTCATCATCGATGTTAGAGGCCGTAAACAAGAGTTCTCCCCATCGATTAAAAATCTTCATACGGAATTCTCGAATGTATTTTCCGTACACACGAAAAGTATCGTTTAGGTTGTCGTTGTTTGGAGTGAAAGCTCGCGGATAGTAAATGTTTGGAGATTTAACCACCCGAAAATCATTAGATGTAACGTTTGTTAAGCCTGCATCGGCCGGTATACCAAAAACACGATAAACGTTGACTTGCGAAATATTGTCGTCCGGATCGGTAAATGTTTGAGCTATGCCAACATTAAACTGATCCAATAGCCCACCGTTGTTATCGTACTTTTCAATTCTATACCCGGTAAGTCCGTTGTTATAACCGCTGTAGGCTGTCCATGTTAAGGTTACAACATTTTCATTGTTTTGATTTCCGCTTAACACAATAGGACAAGCTTTTGTTGTAAGGGGTGAGAGTACATCACAATCGTTTTGATACCGGACAAAATAACAAGCCGGATTCGATAAATCGAATGAATTGTCTGCTATTGAAGTTCCGTTGGTTTCTAAAAGAAACGATGAAGGATTATTATTAACCGATTTAAAAAGTGTGTAAACCGGTGCGCTGGAAGATGGCCACGTAAGCGTTGGAAAAACTGAACCTTCAAAAGAAGCCGTAATATTATTGATAGCCGGAGGTGGTTGCGTATTAAAACTTGTTACTGTTTTTGGTAAAGAAACGGAAACGGCTTGCGAATAATTAGCAATAACGGAATATGTATAGGTTTCTTTACAAATAATATCAACGTCTGAGTATGTGGTAAGAGATGAAGAAAGACCATTTATGGCAACTGAGTTTTCTTTGTTAAGGGAGTAGGAGGCTACCCCCGCTGCATTAGTAACCCAGTTTAATACATTTGCCCCATCGTTGGCTTGTGCCCTATGTACAATAGAACAAACCGACTGAGAATTGGCAAGTGTATTGGTGCAGGCATCTATCAAGGTAGTGCGGAAGCAATAGAAATTAGTTTCGTTTGTAAGACCAGTGGCAGTTACTTGTGCATCGTTATAGATGTTGCGTAAAGGTTGAAATCCTGTGTTGTTATTCGTTGCAATTTCTAATCTGGCTAGTGTATTCGTGGCCAATGTGTAGTCTATAGAAATATCTGTTTCGTTAATCGCTTCAACTTGAGTAATAAAAGGAGCAACAAGTGCAGGTATTGCATTAAAATTCCTAACGGCATCGGTACAATTGTTTTTTGCTATTGTACCGTTGTTGTTTAACACTAAGCCACGAACGGCCACAGTGAAATTACCGGAAGATCCGAATGAATGTGTGTGCCGGCCCAGAGAACCTTTAGGAACTGTGGTAATGGTGCCATCGCTATATTGAATTTGATACCGGTCGTACTGTGTATCGGTTACTCTAACCTGCACTCCGTTGTTGTTGCAACTATATAAATCAAAAGCAGGTTGGTTATTTGGGAAAACAGTAATAGTTAGGGTATCGTTACCTACACCCGATTGTACGCCAACAATTAGTTTAAAAGTGCCGGGTGTGGTATAGGTTATCGGGAAGTTGAGCGGATCCGGAATATTACTCGATGTAAAATCATTAATTTTGTCGCCATCTTTATCGATTACGCATGGTGCAACTCCATCCTGACAATAACCGGGAGCAATACCTGTAAAAATAATTGTTAAGGGAGCACAACCTTTTAATTCATCAACTCTAAAAAAACCACGATTACTAATTTTAGATTGAGCCATTGCCCCAAAAGCAAAACAAAGCATACATAGAAGGGAAGTACATTTCATAACTCGGGGAGTTTCGAATTTTTTAAAAACGCTATGCTTTTTATGATGTCGTTATGTAATAATCTGTCATCTTGTAGAAACGTAACCTTTTCTCTGAAATTGCTTAACCAATCTTCTAAAAGTGGAGAAGTTTTCAGAGGCCTTCTAAATTGCATGGCCTGTGCCGAAGTTAGTAATTCAATAGCCAAAATCGTATAAACATTTTCTACTACTCTAAACAATTTTGTAGCAGCATTAGCGCCCATGCTTACGTGGTCTTCTTGCCCATTGCTCGAAACAATAGAATCGGCAGAGGCAGGCGTACACAATTGCTTGTTTTGGCTTACAATCGATGCGGCTGTGTATTGCGGAATCATCATGCCTGAGTTTATACCCGGGTTTGCAACGAGATAATGTGGCAAATCGCGCGATCCTGATATGAGTTGATAGGTTCTTCTTTCAGAAATATTTCCTAATTCGGATAACGCCAAAGCAAGGTAATCCATCGGTAAAGCTAGTAGCTGACCGTGAAAATTACCTCCCGAAATAATTTCATCTTCTTTCGGAAAAATAATAGGGTTGTCGGTAACTGCGTTGCATTCTTGTAAAATTACATCGCAAACATGTTCTATCGCCTGCATGCTAGCGCCATGCACCTGAGGTATGCAGCGGAAAGAGTAAGGGTCTTGCACATGCTTTTTCTTCTGCTTAATCAATTCGCTCCCTTGTAAAATTTCGCGAATAGTTTTGGCAACATGTATCTGGCCGTTATGTGGCCGTGCTTGTTGCAGTTTATCATCAAAAGCTTCAATTCGCCCATCGAAGGCATCTAGTGAAAGTGCGCCAATTAAATTAGCTAAAGAAAGTAAACGTTTTGCGTGTAGAACAGCGTAAAGTCCGTAGGCACTCATAAACTGAGTGCCGTTTAAAAGTGCCAACCCTTCTTTAGATTGTAAGTGCAAGGGTTGCCAGTTAAATTGGGTGTTAACTTCTTTAGCTGTTTTTATTTTATGCTGATGATAAACTAATCCTTCGTTAATTAACGGTAGCGATAAATGTGCTAAAGGAGCTAAATCTCCTGATGCTCCTAACGAGCCTTGCTGATAAACAACCGGGTAAACTTGTTGATTGAAGAATGCAATTAATCTTTCTACAGTATCGCTTTGCACACCAGAGTTACCATACGATAAAGATTGAATTTTAAGGAAAAGCATCAACCTAACTATTTCATGTGGCACTTCTTCGCCTGTGCCACAAGCATGTGATTTTACCAGGTTTTCTTGTAATTGCTCTAATTGGTTAGCTGAAATATTTCTATTGTATAATGAACCAAAACCTGTGTTGATACCATAGATGGGTTCGGACGTAGTTTTTACTTTTTCATTTAAATAGTTTCGGCAAGTCTCAATAGCTTGTTTGGAATCGTTGGATAAACTAAGTTTTACATTTTTGGTAAATGCAATTTCGCTGAGAACAGAAAGGGTTAGAATTTCTTTGCTGATGGTATGGTGCATAATCAACATTAAGAATGTTTAAACAGTTGAATCAAACCGGCCATATCCACAATAGATTGTTCCCCACTTTCCAGGTTTTTCAAGGCTAGTTTATTTAGCTTGCGTTCTTCTTCTCCTATGATAACAGCAAATGGTATTTGCTTTTTGTTTGCGTAATCCAATTGCTTTTTAATTTTGGCAAAGTCAGGATACAATTCGGCAGCAATGCCATGCTTTCGGATATTAGCCACAATACCATACGCATAGTGCATGCTTTCTTCATCTAAAAATGCTACCAATACTTTGCTCGATTGTGTAGTTTCTTTAGGAAAAAGATTTAGTTCTTCCATTACATCGAATATCCGATCTACTCCAAACGATATACCTACACCGGATAAATTTTCCTTCGAATCGAAACTTTGTGTAAGATTATCGTAACGGCCACCACCGCTAATGCTTCCGATTTTTACGTTGTTTACTTTTACTTCGAAAATGCATCCCGTGTAATAGCTTAATCCTCTTGCTAGCGCAACATCAAACTCAACGTGTGCATCACTTTCTTGTAAACTATCAAGTATTGAAAATACTTGTAGCAAATCATTAATTCCTTTTGTTCCACTTGTTGAGTGTTCAAAAGTTTGTTTTAAGTATTGAAATTTTTCTTGGTTCGATCCTTTGTAATTCAATAAGTTGAATATGTTATTGCATTGTTCTGCTGTAAAATCAGAATCCATCAATTCTTCCTTTACTTTTTCTTCGCCTATCTTATCTAACTTATCAATGGCTGTGTATAGTGCAACTTCTTTTCCTTTTGCATCTGCTATATCAGCCAAACCAGCGAGTACGCCTCTATGGTTTATTTTTATGGTATAATCTGTAATGTTTAAGCGATGCATAACGCTTTTAATCATGCAGATAATTTCTGCTTCACATAGGAGGGAAGTAGTGCCCACAACATCGGCATCGCATTGGTAGAACTCGCGGTAACGACCTTTCTGCGGTCTATCAGCTCTCCAAACCGGTTGTATTTGATATCGTTTAAATGGCAACGTAATCTCGTGCCTGTTCATCACCACATAACGCGCAAAGGGAACGGTTAAATCGTAGCGAAGACCTTTTTCTGCAATCTGTTGTGTAACTTTTTTAGAAGCCTTTTCATTGAGCAATTCAGCATCAGCATCTTTTAAAAAATCTCCTGAGTTTAAAATCTTAAACAATAGTTGATCTCCCTCTTCTCCATACTTTCCGGTGAGCACAGAAAGGTTTTCCATAGCAGGCGTTTCGAGTGGTAGAAAGCCATATTGTTGGTAAACACTTTTAATGTTGTTCAGAATAAATTGTCTTTTGCCCATAATTGCCGGGCCGAAGTCGCGCGTACCTTTAGGAATGCTAATGTTTGCCATAGAGAAATGGTGCCAAATTAACGAATCCCTTACTTTTTTCGAGAAATTTAGGCTTTAATGTTTGACAATTTAGCAGGCTTTGTTACTTTTGCGCTCCTTTAAAATAATAAAGTCATGGCTGTTACCCGTTTGAAGAGAAAGAATCGCAAAGACAAGTCTATATCAGCAGTTAGACGTCAGTCTTTAAAAATACAAGGTTTCAAACCCGTTATTAAGAATGTGGATGTTGAAGCCATAAAAGAAGAGTTTAAGAAGAAAGCTTAATCCTAAGTTTCTTAGCAATAAAGAGAAGCCTCGCATATGCGGGGCTTTTTTTATTGGTTATCATTACCAAAAATTTATCTATCCGCATGGCAAACCTACACTTGGTAAACTGGAATGTTAACGGTTTACGGTCCATTATCAAAAAAGACTTCTTTCAGGATATCAAAAAATTGAATCCGGATGTGCTTTGTTTACAAGAACACAAAGCGACTGTAAATGATGTAAAAAGCATTTTTGAATCTTTACCTGAGTACAAAGTATATGCTAACGAATCAAAAGCAAGGAAAGGATATAGCGGAACAGCTATCATTACAAAAGAGGAGCCCATTCGTGTAACCTATGATATAGGCGAAGAAGAACACGACCAGGAGGGTAGGGTGATTACTGCAGAATTTGAAACTTTCTTTTTGGTAACGGTATACACACCCAATTCGGGAGAAGGATTGAAAAGATTAGACTATCGCCAGAAATGGGATATTGCTTTTAGAGAGTATGTGAGTTGGTTGGATAAGCGCAAGCCAGTAGTAGTTTGTGGAGATTTGAATGTGGCACACCAAGCCATAGACATCGCCAGACCAAAAGAGAATTACAACAAGTCAGCAGGTTATACTCAAACAGAGATTGATGGATTTGGCAATTTGTTACAGGCAGGGTTTGTTGATACCTTCAGGCATTTTCATGCAGATGAAGTAAAGTACACGTATTGGAATTACATGTTTAATGCACGCGAGAAAAACGTAGGTTGGAGAATAGACTATTTTTTGGCGAGCAATAGATTGATGGATAGGGTAAGCGAAGGATTGATTTACAATGAATGCTATGGATCAGATCATTGCCCGGTTGCTATAAAGCTGAGTACTTAGTGTGAATAAATTAAATGGATGAAGTAGGAAGATGGAAGATGAGAAAAATAAAAAAGCCCACGAAAGTGGGCTTTATTTTTTGTAGCCCCGATAACCAAAGTGTCGAACCTAACTTTATAAAGGATTTGAAGAAATTGCATGAAATTTACTTGATTATCAGCAAGTTGTGAATTTTGATAAATGGGTCATAAAGGGGCCAGAGGGGTCACCTTCTCTTAAGCATTATCAATGATTAGAAACTGTCGTGATACCAGGAACTTTTAACACGACCCGTGGAAAACCGTTATCAAAAAAAGCTTTTCGAATTCGGAAAATATTTCTCCATGCTTCAATGCTATTATTGAACACCATGCCATCGGCATTTCCCTCCTGCAAAATTGGGTTGTGGTAAATATTTGCAATGGGTATAACCTGATCAACGTCCAACATACGGTCAAACATAACCTGAGCCTGTTCTGATATATCGAGGATCTCATACACCCTTTTCCGTTCCTTCTTGGAGAATTGAAAGTGGTGAATTGGATAAAGCTCTATAGTATCTGGATTCTCTATCACAATCTTTCGTTGAGTATCCATGTTATCCATCTTCTCCATTTCCTTTACCATGTATTGATGCTCTCTTTGCTTCTCCAGAGATTCGGCAGCTAGCTGTTCCTTGAATTGCGCAATTTTCTCGTGAGTTGTGCCGTGATTTTTCAGTGCCTCGAATTTGCGTTGCAATTCTTTTAGGTCATACGTCTCAATTAAGCCTGATAATTCTGTCAATACTGTATTTGCTGCTTCCATGTCTTTCATGTAATGAAGAATCTCATACTTAATCGACAACGCGACACATACATTTTCAACATAGGTAATATGCTGGAAGTACTGAATCGTTTGATTAAGATTTTTTAACATCGAATTCAAGTTTTCATTTCGTTCACCAGCCTGAGTATTCACTGAATTTGTGCCGTTGTTGATAAGATCGGTGTAAGCCTCAAATTCGTAATCCACTTTGGTCTCATTCAGCAATACATGATAGAAAACAAAATAGTTTTTCGCTTTGATAACCTTGTCTCTAATTCCTCTCGCTTTCTCGGCCCACGCCATCTTGCGTTGTATGAGGTTGCTCGCGATATCCTGCCTTAGCTTTCTATTCGCACCTATCAGCAATTCAAACGTATTTATTTTGTTCAGTTCTCTAACTAAGTCAAGATTGATCTTAGACCCCTCATATAACACCATTTCACAGCGAACCAAAAGTTTAATATTCACATTTGCATCCTCTGCTTCCAGGATGGTATTCATTTGCTCCACAAACTTTACATATTGTTTCTCAATATCTCTTTCCACGCCACTTAAATACTCTTCCTTTATCGTATCAATTTTAACGTAATATCGAATATGACTAGCCGATCCCAGAGTCTTCAACTTGTCTTTGTAATCGTTCTTTTCGATTAGACCTAATGCAAATCGAACTGTGCTGTCAAAGAGCAGAAGATGTTCCTGTAAATCCTGGGATAATTCAGACTTGAGTTTCAGAGCAGTCTTGAAATAGCTTAGTGCTTTTATCAATTCCCCTGAATAATACCAAGCGATGCCAATGATCAGACTGTATTTTGCAGTAGAAGCTATGTGCTGTGAACCTAATTGATGCGCATTCAGGATTTCCTTCCATCGAGACTCATTAATCAAATAAAAACCAAAGCCCTCGACAAGTGCCCTAATCTCCGAATCACTTTTGACATCTAAATCTGGGGCGATTACAACTCTTTCGGGTAGTAATGAAGAGCTTAGTGCCAATCGCTCAGTGAGCCTACGCGAAAATTTTCCGTGATCGATTGCACGATCATACATCCTATTCACCCCATGAAAATCAAGCCTAGTGGTAAGACGCATTGCATGGGAAGCCTGCTTAGCCCAGTCATTATCTTCTTTGGCGAGTTCCTTTACATATTCATGCAAGTCACGATAAAGAAATAGATTTTCCTTTTGAAAATACAATACATAATAGGCCGGTATTCCAGCGTTGAGTAAGTAGTTAATATTATATGTGTAAACAGTCAGGCTGACGCTTCCATCCTTGTTAGAATCCATTTTCTCAGTCGCTTTCAATTGAACGAGGAATCTAAATCCGGTTATTTTTCCCTTCGCCTTCACATCCATCCGAAAATCAATTCCCTTATCTCTTCCAGGCTCTTTTCTGACTTCAACTTTTGACACATCAAAGAGTGGGATAAAGTGATTGTTAGAAATATCTTCCAACTCCTCATTAGGGTTTGCTAATGGTAAGTGCATTTCATCGAGAATATCTTTATCCATACAAGTATAAACTCTAGGTCATTCAACTTCCGAACTCATATAATCTCTATTAATTCCTAGGATTTCACCAAGACTTTTGCCTGGGAGAAAATTCTTTTGAGGTCGGCTGCTGCTTACCTCATAGAAATGCTGGTCAGTCAGTAACGTGTCTTTCGGAAGTGGATATTTCGCCCACGGATTATGCCAAAGGCTGGATGACACGACATGTAGATTCCATGGTACAAGGCCCTTTATCAATAGGATTCCAGAGACAGAGGTATTTTGTGGCTTGTTATTGCAAATAAAGAAGCCTTCCTCTGATAGGGTCCCAAACAATGTTTGTTCAATTGAAATGTCATCTAAGTAAAAGTCCGATGAGTTGACACAAATAATGTACGGGTGTTGCAACTCACCATAGTTTTTTCCACGCTTCCGGTCAAGAGTTGATCGCAATGGCTTTTCAGAGAAGATAATCTGAGCGGCTCCGTGGCCAGTAATGCCAAGAGTTCGTTGAATACCATCAGTTTTTGGCATTAAAGAGAACCTTATCTTCCATCCTCTTTCCTCAAAGTTCCATCTCCTTATATCCGAATAAGAAGTAACCTCTTCCTGCCCTTCCCGAATGAGTGATTCAATAAATGAAGTAAGTTTTTTTGTCGGAATGGTCTCAGTAGAGCAATTTTCAAAATCGACATTAATAAAATACTTTGGACAATGAATGTTTTCAACTATGTCGCAAATTCTGTTCTGTAGTGTTTCAATGCCAGGGTCATGATCAGGTAAAGCTGACATTGCGCATTCAGCAAAGAACATCGGATTGTTACCTTTCAGAATTGTAAAATCCGGACGTCTGGCGGAACCTTCCGCGGCAATCCTATGAACCTCGATTTCGAATTTTTGTCTTTTTAGCAATTGGTATGTTACCATTTCGAAGAAAGCAGCATGGTGTTCCGAATTGCTTTTGTGAGTAAATCGTTTAACAAAATCCTTATCCATGGGAAAGTCAACCGACCACTCGATTACTTTATTACGTACGTACTCGGCTGCCCTCCAGGCAGACACATTCAGAAATTCGTAAGCAGAATGATTGTGATTGGCCCTGCCGGCATGAGTGCGATTGAAGTTTTGGAATAGAGGCATTTCGTTTATTTCCTTTTTCAAATTTATGTTATCCGACATACACACAATTTAGTCAATAATGAATTATTGAAGGGAACTTACCTCAGATCAATCGGAGATTACTATTCACTGACCCGCTATATTTCATAGGCGTATGGCCCGTATGACTTAACTCGTGAGAAAGAAATGATAGGAATTGGAATACTTGATTTTGAAATGTAGGATAAAGGTAGTTCTTCTGAAGAAATTACTACTGACTGAATTTCATAGGTCCTTGGGTTCGCCACATATTTTGAGAGCTGGTCAACGTAAACTTTTAACCACGTATCTCTATCGATATGTTTCTGAATTTTCCCGGTACTCCCTGGGCGACCGAGATACTTATCAAGTTCCGTTTTCATTTCATGGATTATTCTTGCGCTCACCGTATCCTTACACTCTATGGACAAAATCTTTTTGCGTGATTCATCAATCGCGAGAATATCAATATCACCATAATTCTTGTCAGCGACTAAATGACCTTTTAAATCAATATCAACTTCATATTCAACGACATTTAATTCTGTGTTTTCACACAGCCATTTTGCCACTTTGTTTCGGAAGATTTTTCCTTTTCTCCGATTGATTTCACTGAGTAAATCATCAAGGGCGGAACTCTTGGCCGTAAGTCTACCTGTATACAACAAATACTTTAGGTTTTCGGCCGCGCTGAGCATGTGCCTGAATCCCCAATAGAATATCTTTTGTCCATCTTTGCGCTGAAATAGCAACAACGGTTTTCGTAAGTATGAAAGGGCTCTGCTGTATATCCAGGGGTAAATGTCAGTTTTATCATAACCTGTCGGAGCCTTTAGGATCGAGGGACGTTGTGTGAGCGTCAGTAAATTAATACCCGCCAATAGTTCAGCATCATTCAGTTCAGGAAGCCTTTCTTTCAAAAGCTTTAAAAGATCGTCATAATATGCCTTGCCCATCGAATCATTTCCTTCTATGGCAATGCGAACTAATTCACCATGCAGCCAAAGTAGCTTGGTAAGATTGATTTGCCATTCAGCTTCAATAGCTTTTTCTACCGCATCGGCATCATCCGGTTTAATCAAAGGCTGATGCGTTTGGGGGGCAACATCGAAATTCTCCAAATACTCGTTTACGATCGCCTCGACTTTAAGCCTGTAGAATGGGGCGAGTTTTTCAGTTGCAAATTTTTTATTTGTTCCGATTCGTCCCGAAGGAAGGAGGCCCATTTCCGGATCATCGAACTTAAAGTTTATCGTGTCGGATAGAACAGCCCATTGTATTACCTGATCCATCAAGGCGATTAACTCATCAATATCATCAACGTTTGGCCATAGGCTACCCTCTGACGGCCCTGCCACAACAAACTCAATCAGGCAGCGGAGTGACAACGAAGTTGCAACCAACTCCGGTTCTTCCGCATGAAGTTTTTCAACTTCTTCAGTGAAGGAACTAAAGCAGGCGATTTTTGCGGGGATGTGGATTTCTCTGAACTCACGCTTATGAACGGTTCTTTCGTGATACTTTATCAACCATCTTATGAGTTCTTCAGAATTGAACAGTTTTAACTTTTCAATGATTTGGTTGACCAATCTAAATACGATGTCATTACACAATTTTATTTTGTCTTTATCGGATTCAATTTTTTCAGGAATGGGTTGACCATAATTTAGCATGGCAACAATGTTATCCAGGATCAGCGACACTTCACTTTCCTGTATTGGCCGGTAAGGCAGAAGCCAACGATTATCAAGCCGTAAGTTTTCGCTGGTATCAAAAAAGAGAATCATTTTGGCATTAGAAGGTTGCATGAAATTTTCAATCCAGGCAACGATGGCATCTTCAGAAAATTTTAGCGGATGATCGTGCGCCTCTTGAAGCTGTCGTAAGGCTGACAGCACAAATCTCATGATGAGCTTTTCACCGTTATTGCTCGGTAGCATTAAAAGCGGCATTAAATCTTCAGGAAGGGATACAATGGCTGTGCGGCCATTGATCAAAGTCTCGATCAAAATATCAGCTTCATTCTTAACTTCCTTGGACACTGCTCCCATTTGAAAGTAAGATTCATGCAGATTAATTTGAATTTGCACGGGCAGCATTCCGAATTGATTCATGAAAGGACTTAGTTCATTTGCCATTCGAAATAACCAGAACGCAACTGCTTCAAGGAAAGGGTTGGCCGCTTCCTTCATTTCCTCGGAGCTAACCTGCCGGTTGATCACCCACACAGGAGGCACAAATGACTCCAGTAAAATGCTGTGTCCGTCAATAGGCTGTAGTTCGATATATACCGGACCATATTTTCTTAACCGTTTGACAGGGGCATGTAATGTGCCTTGTGTTGAAAACTTCAGTACGGAATGTTCGTCTCTCTTTCTGTAAACTTCCCTTCTGAAATCATCGGAATTTCCGATTGGGAATTGCAGGAAATCCGGTCGTGCGTGATCACTGTGCAAGAGTGATCCGCTGTTTTCATGAAAGATTACATAAGAATCGAGCATTCCACCAAACGAGGATATATCTGTTTTCTCACTGGTGATTTTATAAATCTTAGCAAACTTCCATATCGTAAGCGCATCGAGGTCACCGGAATCGACAAGTGTTTTGAAGTCCGTGAAGCTGAAAGTGACTGTAGCGTTGTCTTCGGAAGGTTTGTTGAAGGCGAAAAAGGTGGTGCCGCCATATTCACCGAGAATAAATAATGTAAGATACCGGTACTTGATCTCACCGTTCAGCTCTTTGAGGTATTTTATGACTTGTTGTTCACGATCATTAACAGATTGAAGAGAACTGGATAGAGGAACGGAAGACGGCTTTACAAAACACACGTAAGCCAGCTTGTTGTTGTCAAACCTGTAAACAGCTTCTTCTGCCAGTAAGTTATTTGCAACGGGAAGTGTAATGTTTGTTTCGTGCCAGTGTATGTCGTGCAATAGGTGTTTGACCCTGTGCCATTGCCTTTGATAAAGAACGTTCAGTAGCTGACTAAAATAGTTTAACTGCCTTGACTGCGCCAGGATAAATTCGGTGATCGCGTTAAGCGAGGCTCCCGGATTTATAAGGATAACGCCATTTTCATGTTTAACAAGTGGCTTGACAGCAACGGGATTATTGTCAGGATCATCATCAGAGAGATCATCTTTCGTTGGATCAACTGTAAAATACTCCAAAGCGTTGACGTTGAAACGGTGTCGTTCAGAAAGTACTTCAATTGTTTTCTGGTCAATGAATACAGATTCACGCAGCCGATCATAGAGTTTCCTATCAGGAACTTTGATCGCGTTTTTGGTTGGACGTTGAAAAATATATCTTTTCAATGAAGCTTTTGTAGCCACCTCATTGCTCAGGGACAACATGCACTGTACGCCATCGTAAATTATGTCTTTAAAGTTGGTAGGTATATCGTTATCAAAAGTGAAAATTGCTTCAAGATAGGCACTGACAAGAACGGTACCATGACTATTGATGCCCGGAAAGACGGTAAAATCTCCGCCAAAGAAGATAATGTTCTCTGTAAAAAAAGCGCTTACCGGGTCTTCCATATAGTATGAACGGAAGTTGGCTTTAAAAAACTGTTGAAGTTTATTCCGCGAAATTCTCTTTTTACTGCTTTGGCCTTCTGCTACGATTTTTTTCAGGAGCAATTCAAACCTTAAATTCTTGCCGTGGTTCTCTGGCAAAAGCTGGAGTGCAGCAATTGCGCGAAGTGATTCGGTTTTATCATAATCGTTAACGAGCTGTTCGAGGCTTAGTGGCATTAAATTATTTAAGAGTAGGTCTAATATTTTCTCAAGCCAATGAAATATCGAGTTCATGACTTTAATTACTACATTTATAAAGAAAATCAGTACTGTCTACCAACTCGCTAAATCGCTGCTTCGTCAGTTGTAAGTAAGGGTGGACTAACTGATTTTCGCTTTTATGGGATGAATTGAATAGAACCAATATTTCCTCAACCTTGTCGTTACATCCTCCCTCCCAGCCAAAATAACCTGGACTAATAGTGGAGCTGTTTCCTTCGTTTCAACATAAGCAATAAGCCCAATCTTGAATTCATTAAATTCACCCTTCAAGCGTTTTTGAGGGTGATTTATAAATCCGCCTACCTGTTCGATAATTTGTTTAGCAGCACCCAAGTAGCGCTTCGAAAAATCAATTCGTTCAGCCCCACGATGTTTTGAGGTTATGTGTTTCCATCCAGTATTAGAGATGATAACATTGTCGTCAATTGCTGGGCAATAGACTATACCAGAACACTCTTTTTTCCATGAGTTATAAAATTCTCTTGCTTTTATTTTTCCATGAATCAATTTTAGATTTTCAGATTTAAGCGACAATGTTGAATAGTTTGGATTAGGAATGAGATTCTTACATATCTTGACTATTGCTCCCTTAGAATGAGCGTTAAATTGTTGACTTTTGGGAATCTTAATCAAAGTTTCTGCAGTACTTAATTCAATGTTCTGATCCTTCAGATCAACCCACCAAGCTTCAGGATTTAATCGACCTTCGAATGAATTGAAATCAATGTCAATCTCCTCACCTTTTGAGTTTCCACCTAATTTTTTGGAAGGGTTAACAAGAACAAGAATAGCAGGTTCAAGCTGATGTCGCCAATAGTTGATGTGATTTTTTAAATTGCTTTTGCTCTTGAATTTAAATTTAATGAAGTCCTCGTCATGACTCGAAATATAACTATCCCCACACTTTACCTGAACATTTACACGCACACCCAATTCGTTGCCTCGCTTTTTCATTATTATCAGACCATCGATGCCACGGTCATTTCTATGATCAAATGGCTGCCACCCGCATTCCCAAAATTCTTGAACAAACTGTGAGACTAGCCGCATGCCAGTTGCCTCATTTTTTGCATTTATCCTTTCCTTTCTTGTTGCCATTCGAGTCAATTAGAAATAATCGCTATCCGAATTGTGTATCCCTCATCAAATTATAAAGCTGATACAGTCTCTTAAATTCTGTTAAAACTGTTGTCGGCAAATTAACATCAGACATTTCTGGTTCACTTATTTCATAATCTTTGCCGATATAAAAATGATTTTCAGGCCTGTCCTTCTTTATGAAGTTATATAAATCAATTGCATCAGTAAACTCATTAACATATTTACTGTTATCACGAGATAGTGATATGTAGTATCCCTCTGGCAACCCGGCTATCATGGAATAAATGCTGTCGCGATACGCTGGACTCTTCATGTTTTTCTGGAAAAAACTTCTATCAATCGCACTTCCATTTTTCTTACCAAAGAACAACCAGATACAAATGAATTTTAATTCTACTCTTATTTGGAGTCGGGCGTGATGGCTAAAAGTTTGAACACTTCTCTGTTTATCCTTAGTCTTCTTCAAGTCAGGTTCATATAGAGATTGATAATTTAGAATTGCGTTTTCGCTTTTACCATAGCTCAACCACATTGAATCCAACTGTTTAGATGTGAATCCATCTACATGATAGTAATGAGAAACAATGTTATCCGGATTATTGTGGTGATAAAGGTTATCCAATCCATAATTATCGAACTGTGGATGGATAACATTGTGTAATTCAATAAAACGATCATAAACCCTTGACCTTTCTATATTTGCTGCATTAGTTCTTTTCTCCCAAAGCTCCCCTCTAAAGGCAAGGTGATGTTCCTTCTTAAAAAATCTCGTTGTAAAATCAATCCCAGCAAGTGGATCAATAGTTGATGATGGACGTGTCAGTTTTATTTTTGGAGTTTCTTTTCTGAGTTTTTCATTCGCCTCGCTAAGCTTCTTATAACGGATCTCGTACTGATTGATATTGTCATCAGTGAGTGGATATGCAATACAAAACCATTGCTCAAATTTGGCAATAAGACTGGAATTCACTTGCGCGTCAAGAGACTTAATACTCAATTCTATGTTATTGATTAATCCGCCTTTTGTCAGATTGGCTGATCCAACAAATGATACTAACTCATCACTTGTTTCAATTATGTATAATTTGGGATGAAACGTTTCAGCTTGATCGATCAGCCCAGCTCTAACGTTCATTTCTTGAAGCACACGTAAAGCCGAGGGGCTTGTCGGTAAATCAATACCTATTAAGTAGTTCTGTTTTGCGTTTTTGGGGATGTGCAATAACAATTCTTCCAATCCAGCATCTTTCATTAGCGCTACTGCAACCCAAACCTCTTCGGCTTTTTTTAGATATATTTTTAAATCATCTATGAGTTTGAGTGACACCATAAATTTTTCTTACTTCTTCTTTTTGCTATAAGAAACCTCCGGCTCCGCAGCCATTGCCAACTCTACCTCTGCATCCTTAATTTTTATTTGCCCGTTCATGAGCATGGGCAAGAGCCAATCGCGGAGTTCGGTGAGTTTTTGGTTCTCCTTTAATAAAAGTTCCTTTTTATTAAATAGAGGATTCAGAACATTTGTAAATGATGACATAATTTCCAGAGGTGGTGTAACTACGAATAGCTCCTTTATTGCTCCAACACTTAAATTCTTTTGTGTAGTCCCCGATGCAATAATATTTAGCTTTCTCCTGTAGCTAACTAATGTCATAAAAATAAATTCAAGTGAACAATACATTTCATTAGCTATTAATCCACAGCAAGCCTGATTAAATGCACTGTCAGTTGTTAATATTCCTAAACGGCCTACGGTTGGTGCAGCATAAATTGCAATTACCACAGTACCACTCGGAAATAACTTAGCAGAGCTTTCCTCAATTGCCTTTTCTGTAATCCTGCTTTCACTCGATAAAACAAAATCATCTTGCAATTCCTTTGTTGTAAACCAATTTATTGAACCTGAATAATATTCTTTGTTTGTTGAAGCAGGTGTTCCCCCTGACTGAATTCTTGAACAAATTGAATCCAATGTTTTCACCTCCCACCCCTCCGGTATCTCTCTCTTCAACTCTTCGCTCCACACCATTTTGCCTCCGCTGGCTTTGTAGGGTTTGCCTTTCTTATCAGGAAAATCAAACTGCACAAACCAATAATCGTAAATAGTTTTGGCCATGGCCTCTAACTCGGCATTGATGCGGTTGTTGAGGGAGATTTTAGCGTCTAACGAGGAAAGTATAGATGCAATTCTTTTTTGAGTCCTTAAATCGTCTGGCAACAAAATACCAAACTCCTTTATATCATTCGAATTCAAATTCTTTCGGACTCCAGAGGAAAGACTACGAAGATTTTCATACTGAGTCTTTAAAAAGTAATAGACATATTTATAATATGCCTTCTCTTCGTCCACAATGATATTGCAGCAAGCCTGATTTGTTGCCATCTCAGCTTTGAGAATTGACACGTTACCTCTGGTTCTCCCTTCCCCATACATTGCAATGGAAAGAGTGTTTACAGGAAATATTTTTATTGAAGTGTCATCAATTGCAAACTGCGTTATCTTTTCTGATGTGTCATAGATTTCGCTTTCACCTAGTTGCTCAGTTTTTAGCCAAGGTATAGTGCCATTTTCCCAATAAAGCGGGTTACTCCTAAGTGGAGTTATTCCGCTACCAATAGCTTTAGAGATATCCTTTAGTTTTACTCTCTTAAGCATACTCAAGGCTTTCTAAGTTACTTTGAATAGACTCTTCAATTTTCTTTGATTCTGAAAACAGTCTATCCAAGTTGGTCTTATACTGATTCAATTTACTATCAAAATCCTTTTTTGAAATATCAGAATAATTAAGCTTCACCTCGAAGTACTGTCCGGCACTCAATGAATAATTCTTTTCTTTGATCTGCTCATAACTCACTACTACTGCAAAGTCATCAACAGCCTTGTGCGCATTAAATGTTTCAATAATCAGTTGCTCTTCATTAGGTCTTAACAATGTCTTCTGGTTCTTTCCCTCCTTCACGGTTTCACCCAGTTTAGAGGCGTCCATCAATACAATATCACCTTTGGCGTTGGCCTTATCCAAAAACAAAATAGATACGTTGGTACCCGTGGTTGCAAAAATGTTGCTGGGCATGGAGATTACCCCGCGCAACATTTTGCCGTCCACCAGTTTTTCGCGAATCTTTCTTTCAATACCGCTTTGTGCAGTAATAAAACCGGTGGGCACTACAATAGCAGCCTTTCCATTGTCATTTAATGAGTAAATGATGTGCTGCAAAAACATCAGATAAATAGCCATGCTCTCTTTCTTGGTTTTAGGTATATTGGGCAAACCGGCAAAAAATCGGTGATGGTTTTCTTTGCTGTTTAGCTGTGCGCTGTAATCAGAGAAGTCGAGCTTAAACGGAGGGTTGCTCACCACAAAATCAAACTTTTGCAGCTTGCCTTTTTTGTCTTTGTGATAGGGATCAAGTAAGGTGTTTCCTTTTACCACATTAGGGATGGAGTGCACCAGGTTGTTCAAGATTAAATTCAATCGCAATAGGTTAGATGATTTCTGTGAAATATCCTGCGAGTAAATGGTGCACTTGTCTTCACCAATTTCGTGCGCCAGATTCATGAGCAAGGTCCCCGAACCCGCACTGGGGTCGTAACAGGTTACATTTTTTACTTTACCCTGCACAAGGCACTTAGCCATAATTTTGGCTACCGCATGGGGTGTAAAATACTCGGCATACTTGCCGCCACTGTTGGTATTGTAATCTTTAATGAGGTATTCAAAAATGGTAGCGTAGAAATCAAACTTCTCGTGAAAGATATTCTCAAAACTGAAGTTCACCAGCTTGTTGATGATGGCCTTACAGAATTCATCACGCTTATCGGTGACATACTTGCTGATGTTTTCGAACAACACCACCTTTTCGCCACCTTCGGTTACTACAGAAAAGATGTCGCTGTTCTCTTTCGCAATGTCGAGCAGCGTTTTATCAAAAAGTTCTGCAAACTTGGGCTTATTCTGGTTAGCAAATAAGCTGGAAATAAATTGCTTCGGTGCCAGTCGAGCCGTGTTTTCGTTGAGCTGCATGGTGAGCATCTCATAATCATCTGCTTTCAGTTTGTTTAACGCGGCATCCAGTTCTTTAAGTTCCAGCTTGGCCAACTTTTTATCCGTCTGCTTTATTTCATGAATAAACTTGTCGTTCAAAAATTTATACAAGAAAACCTGCGTAATGATTTTAAACTCGTTGCCATCGTTGCCTAGTCCATAATTAGCGCACACGCTTTTCAGGTTATCGATTAGCTCTTTGGTCTTCTTTTCAAATTCAATTGTCTTTGTCATAGATCCTATCTTCGTATCAGGCAGCTTTGCCTAAAAATTCATTCATGTACTCTTTTACAATCAATTGGTTAATGCGTTTGGAGGTGGCAGCATCCAGTGGCATTTGATGTTTATTTTTAATCTGGTCAATTACCAGGCGCAAGATCATTTTCTCCACAAAGCTTTCATTCTCCAGTATGTTGGAGTTTTGCAGGATCTGGTTATCTACTTCCTGCTTCAATGCGCTTAGCACTTCAAATAGTTTAGCTTCACTTGGTGTGAGCGGGTCTTTTTCCATCAACCGCTTATGGATGCGCGCATACTTTTCATCGTTTTGATATTTAGCACGCAACAACTGATTCTTGCGCTCCAGCTCGCGTGCCTTATCATAAATTTCGCTAAGCGCTTTTATGTTGGCCTCCATTTCTTCTTTAGTCACTTCAGAAAGATTCTTTTTCTTAAACAGTCTTTCCAACTCTTCCTTAAGACTTATAAAGACCGGATCTTTCTGATCGAAATTGCCACCCAACTTTTCACGTGTACGCTGCAAGGTATTGCGCAGTTGATCAGCCAGTACCATCTCCTCTTCTTTCACTTTAGTAAAAGCAAAGATTACATCTTCCAGGGCGAGGTTTAACAGGTTGGTGGTTTCATCGCTGCTCTCCAATGCTTCCCGTGCGTTTATGAGCGCCAAGTGATTATTGGCTTCACGAGCTAACACAGCAAGCTTTTGAAAGTCCAGTTTATCAAGTAAGTCATAATTACCAGAAAGCCGGATGAGGTTGTAAAGCTCACGGGCGGTATTCAAGGCGCGGGTAATCTTGAGCATTTCTGCCCGGTCAGTAATTTGCGATACTTGTTGCGAAAAGACTTCTGCATTCTCAGTATCGAAATGAAAAAGTACTTCTTCAATATTCTGAATATCTATTTCTATTTCTGCCGGAGTTTTGAACAAATTGGAGTAATGCTCCATTTCATCACCTAACTCTTCCTGCAATTCGTTGAAGTAATCCTGATTGGTTTTCTTGAATTCCTCTTCGATATCGGCAAAGTCTACCACATACCCATAGCGGAAGTTTCTATAGGTTCGATTTACACGCGTGAGCGCCTGAAGCAAATTATGTTTCTTGATTAACCTGCCGAGGTATAATTTCTTTAATCGTGGAGCATCGAAACCTGTAAGCAGCATATTATAGACGAAAAGTAAATCTGTCTTGCCATCTTTAAAAGCCTCTATCTCACCTTCTCGTTCTTGCTTGGTTCCAATGTCGTGCAGGATAATGGACGCAGAAGTAGTGTTATATTTTTTCTTGCGATCACCCACGTAACTCAATGAAGGCTCTGCTGCCAATGGCAACTCCTGATGCACTTCTTTTCTGGCATACTTAAACTGAAAAATTTCATAGAGCTTTTCTGCTTGCTCGGATGAATCGCAAATCACCATACCGCCAATGCTGGGATCGTCATGGGTGGTTCGGGCTTTCTCAAAATCCTCCACAATGTAATCGAGCATCGGTTCAACAAATCGCGGATGAGCATACACCGCTTTCTTATCGCCTTCACCTTTCAGAATGTCAATCTCCTCTAATGCCTTTTGCATGGAGAGTTTGTACTTGGTTTCAATCTCTTCACGAATTAGCCGAAGCGTGTAGCCATCGGCAATAGATGCGTTGTAATAATACTTGTGAATGTAGTTTCCAAACAAGGCACGCGAGTTATAATCGGATCCTAGTAATGGTGTACCGGTCAAACCAATTTTAATAGCGTTTGGGTCTGATTCACTCAGGTTCGCCAGAAAGCTGCCTTTCGGATTATAGCTTCTGTGTACTTCATCGAGGAAATACACGCGTTGAATATTCAGATTGTAATCGGTGTTGCGGACTACATCCGGATCGTCTTTAAATTTTTGAATATTGACTACGGTAATTTCCCGCTTACCTGAATCATTATGGATGACACTTGTAGTTTTAATGTCTTTTACAAAATCATTCCGTGAATTGATTTCATGTACTACTAACCCACGACTTCTAAATTCTTTTCCTGCTTGTATCAACAAGTCAAGCCTGTCCACAATAAAATAGAACTTGGGAATTATGTTCTTACTCTGAAAGTAATCCGTTAGGCATTTTACATTATAATAGGTCAATGCCGTTTTACCGCTACCCTGGGTGTGCCAGATAATTCCCTTTCTAACACCTCCATCAAGTTTTGTTTGAATGGCCTTCGTTGCAAACATTTGCGGATAACGCATAATGTGTTTTTGAAGGCCTGTGTTTTCCTTCACATACGCGAATGCGTATTGAAGTAAAAAGGCAAGGCGTTCGCGTTGAAGCAAAGAAGTACAGATTCTATTAGTTGGGCTATCAGGATTTTTATTCGTGATAAACTCTTGCGAATTTTTAATACCTACATAGTTGGTATCCTTCAACACAAGATTTTCTGTATCCTCATCAGCAGGTTTTAAAATTTTGTTTAGATCAATCTTGTTTTCTTTGTCTTCACGGAAATAGTTAAGTACAATTTTCCCATAAGAAGAAGTAGCATAGAAGGCTCCCTCCAATTGCTGAAGTGAGTCATCACGATATTCCATATTGTTAGAGAATATCATGAGCTGCGTGATGTTCACAAAGTTTCGGAACTTCTTGTTTTGAGAACGCTTCTGCATTCTGCTAACCTCGGCCTGTATGCCATCCTGATCGTTCGGCTTCTTTACTTCAATGAAAACCAATGGCATTCCATTAATCAGCAGGGTAATATCTGGACGAAATTCTTCGTCATCTTTTTTGCAAGGCAATTCGGTAACAACATGGAAGGAGTTGTTATCAAAGTTTTTAAAGTCTATCAGGCGTACACTGGATTGATCCATCAGTTTTTCATGGAAGACTTTGCCCAGGTCTTCGTTCTCTAATGAAAGAGCGATTTCATCGTAAAGTCGGGTAAGATCACTCTCTGTTAAGTTGAGATCTGAATTGATTCTCGTAATACTCTCCTTAAAAATGTCTGGGAAAATATTGTTGGTCTCATCCCATTTGGCCTTGTTCAACGAAAGGTAGGTGTAACCTAATCTGCACAGATGCAGAATGGTTGGGATTTTTACGCGTGAGTCTTCGTTGAATTTCATTTCTTCTTAAGATCCTTTGTTCGCCCTAGTTGGAATTCTTTGCTTAAAACCTTCAGTCACAAAGTACCCTCCGATTTTCTTGCTGCCCCGTCTTTCGATATGTTCTTTTATCACCAATTCCTTTATTTGCCTTTCAATTGTTTTGAGTGGCCTGTTATCCAGCAGAGTGACCAAATCCTTTGCTTTGATACCGGGGTTTGACTGGATCGCTTCCAGCAACGATTTTAATCCCTCATTTAATCCCTCATTTAATCCCTCATTTTCACCATTTATTCCCTCATTTAAAGCGTTTACTCCCTCACTTATCGGAATAACCATTTTAAAGATAGGTCCTTCAATAAATTGAGGACTATCCGTTCCGGAATATTCTTTGATAAATCTATTTACATTCAGCACACCCGATCCCAATTCCTCCACTCTTCCCAATTGCATAAAAAATTTAGCTATTGCCGGGTTCTTCGGAAATGGCGCGAAATTATCGGGATCAATCGGCCCTTCTCCATGCGGGTTATTGGCGTTTTCGGTTTCAACCCGGTCCTTGTAAATAATGAATGTTGCCGGATGCGCGTTCGTGTATTCCCGGTGAACAATAAGATTGGCAGCAACTTCCCTGAATATTTTGGAGCGTAAGCTCACACGTTGATCTCCTTCCATATAGAATTTATCCGGGAGGTGTTTACTTACAAAATTCATCAGTAAGTCGTAAGCATCTATAAGGTTTGTCAGGATATATTCACGATCATCGTATCTCAGCATATTCACTTTACGCACCAAGGCATCGATTTTATAATGCGGTAAAACACTTTGGATCACTTCATCTTTGCCAAAGAGCAATGCAGCTGCAAGTGTATAGCCTTCCTGATTGGTTTGAAGGTCGCGCTTCCAGAGCCCTGCCATTTTCAACATGGTTTCGTCATCAACGGAAAGCCAAGGGTGCGAAGGATTATTACTTCGAATAAGATTACGCACTTTTGAAAACAGTTCTGGTTTAAAATCCTCGAACCGTAAGCCTGCATACACAATACCTTCCGTGTAATGAGTTCGTTTCCTATTGAATATCTCCGCTATCAGCTGTGGTTGTGTCACCTTAAAATCACCGTCACTGCTACGGTCATACACAACTGAAGCACTCCGATGTAACTGGGAACTTTCGGGAACCTGAAGATGAATGATGGAGTTCCCTTTAATCTCGTACACTTTAGGAAATAAAATGAAGGGAGGCTCAAGTTTGTTGGGATTATTAGAGAGCGTTACAAGATTATTTTTAATGATGTCAATTCGTGCAGGATCAATACCCTTGATCGTGCCATCATCCGCTACGCCTAACAATATATCTCCACCTTCACGGTTAAGCATAGAACAAATCGTCTCAAAGAGATTACCAGGCAAGTCAGTTCGCGACTCTTTGAATTCGAGTCGAATGCCTTCCTTTTGCTTCAATAATTTTTTTACTCTCTCTAAACTCATCCCTATGTTCTAAATGCTTATTACGTATAACTTTTAAACGAATCCCTGATCAGTTTCGAGATCCATGCAGGAGCAACCGTTAAATCATGGTTTAAATCTGCCATATCCTCGCGCACAATAAGTGCAGTAATCTTGTCCAACAGTTTCTCTGAAAGGTTTCTCTCACCAATAGTTTTTAATGCCTGCACAACCTGACTACTAATTTTACCTTGAAGTGCGAAATTCTTTGGCGAGGCATGTTTAAACATTATCGAGTAACTCGTCTCACCTTCTGCGTTTTCAATTTTAATAACTCGTGATGGACCATCCGTAAGATACACATGATTTAAAGGTACTTGCGTTGTTAATCCAAGTTTCCAAAGCGCAACTTCTCCAGTAGCAATGATCCGGGTTTTATCTCTCCTCGCCAATGCCGCTGCCAGCTCATCAGCAGTTGGCAAGAGTTGTCCATGTTGATCAAGTTTCTTAGGAATGAGGTACACTCCCTGAGAAAGCCGTTGTAAATCGCCAGACTTAACAAGCCTCGTTAATTGCTGTCGTACAGCTTCACTACTTCCGTCACCCAGAAAATCCTGAATGAACAGGATGGTTCCTGGCAACAACTGCTGGATGCGGTTGATTATCTTATCCTTAACAGAAAAGTTTCGAGCGACCATTGTCACAAAAGTTATAATATTTTGTGACTAAAACCAAGATATAGTCACAAAAACATCCACTTTTCAAACTATTACAAATTACTCATCATAATGAGTAATTATACTCATTATGATGAGCAGATTATCCAAACTCCTATAAATCGGCACTAAATGCCCAAAAGTGCCGAAAATTTGATCCCTCAATCACCATAAACCAACTTTCTTAACTCCCTGAACGCTAATCCGACTCCCCGTCAACATTAAGTCAACTCAATGTGAACATGCTTTGCAGTGTCCTTCTTTTTTCCGGCACGAAAAGCCAATTCATTTAAAATCCAAAATAATCCTTTAGAATCATTCATAAACCTTAACAATCCTTCATAACCCTTCACAACCGTTAACCCTCCGCTGAAGCCCGATCTACATTTACAAAAAAGAAACAGCATGTGAGGTAACTGAAGCTCTCGCCTTCAGAGGGAAGATTTGAAATGGATTGGGAGAGATCGATCAAATCAGAGGGCAAGAACAAAATTATTAACAAGTAAAATACAATTAATATGCGTACAAGAAACTTTTTAGTACCAAAGGATTTGATCTACGAATTTGTAGAAGCGATTGAAGAGAATGATTTCACCAATCACATAGTAGGTACAACCGCGGAGAATGAAATCGAAATCAGCATCGACTATGACACCGATCAACGAAAGGTGGTCAATGAACTTCAAGATATGATCGATGAACACAACTATGATGAGGATGATGATGATGATGACGAAGATGAGGATTAAATTTTAACGCTGTTTTTCATAGAAGCACCTGTTAACAGCAGGTGTTTCTTTTTTTAAGGGAAGACTGATTTGAGGGGAGCATGGAAAGAGTGAAGAAATTATCAATCTCGTATTGTAAGAAAATACTTGAGTCTGAAGGCAAGAAATATTCGGATGAGGAAACGGAAATGATCAGGGATCTCCTCTACAAGTTGGGGGAATTGGATTACATGATTAGTAATGAAATCAATTTATTTACAGTCCAAACTACTAATGATCAAAGTAAAGCAGCATAGTATTTGCATTATTGATGTTAGAATCCTTAATTCCGGTATATGAAGAAGGTGGTATTATATGTTCGTGTATCAACAGATGAACAAGCTAAATTGGGTTATAGTCTTGGTCACCAGGAAGCGGTGTTGAAACGATTCGCAGAATTGAAGGATTTTGAAGTGATCAAGATTTTTAAAGAGGATCATTCAGCAAAAAACTTCAATCGGCCAGAATACAAAAAGCTTTTCAAATTCTGCAAAACGCACAAAAAGGAAATAGACCAAGTATTGATCACGAAGTGGGATCGCTTCTCGCGTAACCAGCGTGATGCGCTTCAAGAGATAAAATCCTTTAGCGATTTAGGGATTGAAGTCAACGCAGCCGAGCAATGGATTGACTTTTCCATTCCGCATAACAAAATGATGTTATCCATCTATCTCACCATTCCGGAGATTGACAACGATGTGCGTGGCATCAACACGCGAATGGGAATGCGTAGAAGTTTGAAAGAAGGTAGATGGACGGGCGGTGCGCCTTTCGGTTATAAGAATGAACGCGATCATCTCAGGAAACCAATCCTGGTTCCGAATGACAAAGCTGAGTTAGTCCTGGAAGCCTTCGAATTGTTCTCGTCCGGACTTTACGACAAAGAAGAACTTCGAAGAATGATGAACAAGAAGGGATTGACGTTGAGTAAAAGTCAGTTTCCAAAAATGCTGGAGAACGTACTCTATGTTGGAAGAATCTTCGTACCCGAATTCAAAGGAGAAGAAGCGCAAGTAGTACAAGGTTTACATGAACCCATAGTACCGGAAGATCTATTCAACAAAGTTCAGAACTTACTAAGACCAAGCCAGCCTCAACGTAAGCTGTACGAAAAGGAAAATGATGATACTCCCTTGCGGGCATTAATTACTTGCAGCAAGTGTGGTGGCAAACTTACCAGTAGTGCATCGAAAGGACGGAGTCGTTACTACACATACTACCATTGTCGTAACGGATGTCCGGAAAGAATTCCGGCAGACCACGCTCACGAAGCATTGCTGAATTACTTTGACGAAGTTGCTGTTAAGCCAGAGATCGAGAAATTATATCTCGAAGTGATGAAGACTATCTTTCAGGCGAACGAATCCAGTCGTGACCAGGATATCAGCAAGCTCAAAGAAAATCTCGTGAGTGCTGAGAAGAAACTAGCATCACTCGAAGAGAAGTATGTGCTTAACGAAATCGAACGTGATAGTTACGCTTTTATGAAGCCAAGATTCAAACAAGAAATTACGAAGCTGAAAGAGAAGTTGTCTGAGCTTGAATCGAAAGAAACGAATTATACAAAGTACCTGAACTCAGGAGTCAACCTGTTACAGAATCTCAGACAGTATTACGAGGCAGCTAGTATACCCAACAAACAGAAGCTAGTCGGTTCAATCTTCCCTGAAAATTTTACCATAGAAAATGGCAAGTGTCGAACCGCTAAAGAGAACGCTGTAATCTGCGTTTTGAGAGGATTTGAGCGGAATTTTAAGAAGGAAAGAGCGAGTAAAACTCGCTCTTTCCTGTCTGGTAGTCCGTACGGGAATCGAACCCGTGTTACCAGAATGAAAATCTGGTGTCCTAACCCCTAGACGAACGGACCGTCTTGTAATTGGAGGTGCAAAGGTAATATTCAGAATTTTATTTGCAAGTGCCTTGATAAAAAAAACGGGGATAAATTTTATCCCCGTTTATGGCTAATGAACCACCATTATTTTGTGAACGAACTTTGTTTCAGGAATTTTTATATAGTATAGCCCTTCTGGATAACTCTCAACAGAAAGACTGGTTTTGTTTTGTCCAGATTTAAGTTTTAAAGATTTTATCTCTCTTCCAAGATTATCTATAAGTTTCAGTTCAACATTTCTAACAATTGGTTTTGCGAATTCGATGTTGATGTTTTTACTAGTCGGATTAGGGTAAACATTTATCGATAAACCTTCAAAATCTTCAATGCTAGTTATAAGGTTTTCTTTCTTTTTGGCAATTTGATCAAACCCCTTATCACTGATCGAACTTTGCAGAATCTCTTTGTTACCTCGAATTTCTTGAACAAAAGAAATTATAGCCATCTTAGTTATATCTAGCGAATCAAATTGAAATAAATCGATTTTAAATGTATCTGCTTGAATATCGCCATTCATGAATTTTTTAAGCTTTAATCCTGCAGCATTTGGCAAAAACTTTCTTAATACAAATGATTCTCCGTTAAGATTTTTTTGAACAAGTGCTGTGATTATAGAATATTCTGAATTTGGATTAATGTTTTCTAGCACTTCTACCTTCACAACAAACTTTGCAATACCTAACGGATCAACAGTTTTAACAAACTTGATAGTGTCAATAGAAATCAATATTGGAGATTCAGCTAATGTTCTGGAATCATATTCGTTATTTTCCCACACCAAATTTGTAAAATCTCCAGCTGATAAGTTGTCGGTTTTACCATCGAGATAACTTCTAAGCGATTGCGTAACACCATAGAAAGCTGCACGTGCATTGGGGTCGGAGGGGTTTAACTGATTGATAGCATCTTCACCACCTATTTCTGTATGGTATTGAATTCGAACTAACTCCGAAGTGGCTTGCTTAAAATTCCTAAAGCTGTTGTTATTTGCTACGAAATTAGTAGAATTTGAATTGGTAAAGTTTTCTAACAGTAATGTTCTGTTTCTTGACTTAATAGTAAAATTGTTAAGTGCAAAACCAACTGGCGCAGGTATTGGGTTGTCGTTATTAGAACCAAATACTATCCTGAATTGGACGTGTTCAATATCCTGGCCATTAAGATTTATCGCATTTACAAGATTATCTAAACTTAACTTGGCAGATTTCCAGGAATCACTTGCGCCTGTCCAACCTTGTTGCCCAACTTGTTGCCCAACGCCTGATATTTGACTTAATCCGTTAATACCAATTCGGTTATACCAATTTAGTCCTTCATTTAAGTTACCCAGAGTATTCCACGTAGCTCCATCATTAGCAGAAAATTCAACATATACGCCATCCAGGTTATCCAGGAGACTTATGTAATCCAAAGATATAACTGGCCTTTGAAGTGAATCACTGTTTAGACTAAAACAAGGAGAGTAAAGTGCCGATCGTTCTAAGTTAAAGTATGATTGCAAGTTAGTGTCACGTATAGCCCATCCACCAGTTCCATTTAATGGAGTACCAAATACTGCAGGTAAAGAAGAATTATAAAATGACCAGCTATTGGGAATTGTTCCCGATACTTTTGAAAAAGCACGTGTATACCAACCTTGGCTATCAATATTAAAATCAGCCTGGTAAGGATATTCTGAGATTGAATCGTTAAGACTTGGCGTTAAATCATTTAGTTCAGCAAAAATATGAGGTGCGATGTTTACTGTTTTAACTGTATCATCTTCACATCCTCTATTGGTTGTGAGGGTTAGCTTTACCAGATAACTTCCAGCTATTTTGAAATCATGTGTAATTGGTGCTAAAGTTGTTTCATTTTTCAAATTTGCTATTCCACTTTTCGGATCTCCAAAATCCCATTCTCTTAGCATGTTTGGTCCGACTGGTGGAGTTGTATAGGAGAACATTGTTACCTGGTCTTCGCAAACCTTATTCCAAGTAAAGTCTGCTACTGGATATGCCCCTACTTCTATTGGAATATTATTGAAAGCCGGAAGTGTAGAAGCAGAAACGGTATTCACACAACCTTTATTGGATGTCGTCTTTAAGATAACATCATAATTACCAACTGAGTTGTATTTGTGAGTTGGCTGATTATAGGTACCGCCTGTTATACCTCCTTGTGTATCATCGCCTGTTATTGTAACTCCGGTGCCACCAGGCCCGATAGTTAAAGCCCCGAAGTCTCTGAAATTCCATTCCCATTGGGTAATACTTCCTGTTGCGATAGAAGAGGAGGATGCATCAAACTGCATAAAATCTCCTATGCAAAAATTACTCGCAGTAAAAGAAGGTTGAGGCAATGGATTAACTACTATAAACAATTGCCGGGCTGGGCTTTCGCATCCATCGAAGCTAGCAGTTTTATATAAGGTTTGTGTAACAAAAAAATCTTCGGTTATCGGATTTATAGAAGAAATACCGGTTGCAAACGGAGAACTTGTATTTAAAGGAGGTGCTGGGGATAAGGTTGGATCAGCTGCATACCAACTGATAATAGCACTCACAACATCACCTGATGCAGTTAATGGTAAAATAGCATCGTTTACACAATACTCATTAGGCTGCGGAGCAAATGGTAATTGAGGAATGGGATATATCCTAACATTAACATCATCAAACTCTTCTTTACATGGTCCTGGAGGATCGTTACTCGTAATTCTAAAGATAATTCTGTCTACACCATTTGTTAATTCGTTTGGTGCAGGTAAATAATCTGTAATCAAGTTGGTTGGAGTTACAATGTTTCCTGTTCCTACTGAGGCTATACTCCATGCAGATGAAGTAGCTGAACTTAATGCCGGATTAATAAATCCATTTAATGCAATTACATCTCCAGAACAAACTGTAATATCTGGACCCGCATCTATTATTGCTCGTTGATTAATGGTTATATCAATGAAATCAGTTACAGGATTACATGGCCCTGGAGGATCGTTTGAAGTTATTGTAAATCGGATAGTTGCCCCATTCTGAAGTTCTGTTGCACTAGGCAAGTAAAATGTACTTCCTATAGTTGGAGATTCAACAGTTCCGGCTCCGTTTTCTGTCCATGTAAGAGAGGTGGCAGATCCACCTACAAATCCGTTTAATACTATAGGGCTTCCAGAGCAATATTCTATGGTTGCAGGTCCTGCCTCAGCAATTGCAACGCCATTTATGGTAACTGTCACATCATCTGATACTGCATCACAAACTGTTGGCGGATCATCTGTTGTAAGTTTGAATGAAACACTACCGCTGGCAATCTCTGCTGGGCTAGGATAGTATCGAACTGCTGTTGAGATAGAATATGGTGCGGAGACCGGATCTCCGTCCGAATCTGCGAAAAAACCAGACCCTGGACTATTTAAAGTCCAGTTGGCAGTTGTGGCTGACCCCGAGAAACTTGCAGCCGGACTAAAACCAGTTAAATTAATAAAACCATCTCCGCAAACAACAGGAGCAACACCAGCCTCTACTCCAGCAGACTGTCTTACGGTTACAACCACGTTGTTAGAACCGACACACCCAATGGCATCTGTAATAGTTAAGGTATAGGTAGTATTCGAAATAGGATTGGCTGTCGGGTTGGCAGTTGTACCAGAACTTAATGAACTTGTATTGTTCCATGAAAAGTTGAAAGGACCATTACCTATTGCACTTGGTAAACTGCCCAGCACTGTACTTGTTCCTTCACAGATGTCTCTGTTTGCACCAGGATTTACAGTAGGAGTATTAAATACACGAACGGATTTAGTTATAGCTGCTGTGCAACCAAAAGAATTTGTGAAAGTGTAAGTAATAGGAATATTGTTTGGTGCACCAATTGCAGAAATAGGTAAACCACCCGCTGTTGGATCGAATGATGCAGTATTTACACCAACACCACCATCGGCAATACCAGCACCGCTAAAAACACCATCAGGATTACTTTCATTCAACACAGAACCAGTAAGCAATACAGCGGAGCCATCTCGGCAATAATTGGCTGTGGCAGAAATACCAGTAAAATCTACCGTTGGAGGGCTTACAAACCTCACGAATTCAAATTGCCAAACAAAAGGCGTGCAATTTGGGTTATTTAAATCAGCTACTCCACCACAAGCTTTGTCAAGTAACCTGTAACCAACGTAGATGTCGTTCTCGGAGCCGTAGTTTTGCGGTACAAACTCGTTATTGTTTGCAGGTACAGCAAGTGGCGCCAAACTATTGAAGCCTGGGCGAGTAAGATCAGATAGCGGACCGTTAAGTACTCGATACGAATTTAAATAATAATCTACAAAGCTTAAACCTGGAATCCAGCTACCAGTGTATATAGTTGCAGGAGGAGCTAATATTTCAAAGACATTAGCATTTATTACAGAGTTGATTATCCAGTTTCTGCGTGTGATAGCTGGTGTAAATCCAGATAAGTCTTGTAAGGATACGGTAATTCCTGGCTGAAAGCCATGATTAGGTATCCTTATTCTAAGCCGATCTCCAAGATTGCTAATGGCGGCAATTGAATACCTATAGTATGAGCCGTTACCGTCAAACGCACCAGTTATTGATACTGTGTAAGGAGAAGCATCAATATCGAAAGTGTCAAGGGATGAATTGATAATTTGATATTGGCGAAAACTTAATGCACCACCATTAAAACCTCCTAATTGATAGATGTAAATGATATCACCGGATTGAAACCCGTGGCTGTTTAGTGTAATCCTAATAATTGTTGGTGTTATAGCAACCGCGCTAGAAAAAGTAGGGAAGGCTCTAGTTTGAAAATAATTATCAATAGATCTGTCGTAATAAACAAAATCATAAAAATCGTAAGAAGCGTTGGGATAAACAGAAGTACTTACACTAATATTATCAGCTGAATTATCGTTTTTACAATACTGTGTTTGAAGATTAGTGATGGATGATGAGTAAACATCGAACGATTTGGTAAAGGTAGACAAGCAATTATTGTTTCCCGGATCATTATACTGGTAAGTTACCTGATACCCATTTCCTTGACCTACCGAAGTCGGGCTAAAGGCAAAGCGATTTCCAAAAATAGGACTTCCGAAAAATCTACTCTCTACACCGGGTCCTGTAAATGTTCCAGTATTAACTGAAACACCGTTAACAGTTGGGTTTAAAATTACGGAG
The DNA here is from genome assembly GCA_021298355.1 of Flammeovirgaceae bacterium. Classification (GTDB taxonomy): domain Bacteria; phylum Bacteroidota; class Bacteroidia; order Cytophagales; family Cyclobacteriaceae; genus Chryseotalea. The sequence continues at coordinate 157,771 of JAJTEH010000006.1, read as the reverse complement.
TTTGTGTTGATACTAAAACGTGTTTCGCCTGGCGATAAAGCAGGTTCATTGGGTCCGGCTGATACCGTAAAATCTAAAGGTAAAGAAGTTGTATTGGCGGAGATTGTTCCATGGGGTTTTGCATCGTCTACTGAGTTACCTATTTGCACGGCTGTTCCACCAATTCTTAAAATTTCTGAGGCACTCTTTGCAACAGTACCCGTGTAACGTACTTGTAAGCCAGAAACAGTTATCTGGTCATCTGAGTCAGTTCCCGAACAGGTATAGGTAAACCTGAAGATGTTATTCGCAGGAAATGATTTTGTTGTACCACCAACGTTTATGTTAGTTCCTGTTTCTGCTATGTTGGCTGCAGCTATTCCTGCGGCATCCGTTCTAAAAACAAAATCAACTGGGAGAATAATTGTATAAGAAACGTTTGTGCCAACTGCAAAATCTCCATTATCACTTTCATCAATTACAATCGAATTGAGAACCTGAAAATCACCACCAATACAGAAAGATTGATTGGCCAATGCTCGAACCAATGCGCCCGCATCAGTAGAGGATAATGCACCGCTTCCTGATTGAAGATTTAATGTAACATTACCCGTTCTGTCTAAATCTCGGTTACCTCTATTGTCTGTAGCACGAATAGTTAATCCAAAATCTGTTGCTTGCAAAATGGGCAACACAAGTGCATTAAACTGCATCTCTGTTGAAACAACATTGATGTTATTTCTGGCTGCATTGGTTTGTATATTAGAAAATGTTGTAAGGCCTGAGTTAATGTTATCATCGGCCATTGCAAAAAGAATTACACCAATTTTTTCGTTGTCAGTTACATTATCTGCGAAGGTTACTTTTACTGAAATTGTTTTTGTGGATGGAGTTCCAGTACTTCCATCGTTAACCGCAATAGAAAGCCCTGTGAAAGTGATGCGATTATCAACATCGATTACACCACTAACCAACAGCTCTGTTCCTGCAATTTTAGTAGTTCCATCAAACAGCGCGATACCATCCAAATTATCGAAATTACTTAGTTCTAGCGTTATTGAGTTGATAATAGTTTGTTTGTTATCTGTATCAGCATCGGTTATGGTAAAAGAAAAAATCTGTTGTGTATTAACATCGGTAAGTGCGCTTCCGGAAGGATCAGTGTCGTCATCATACTCATTTAAGTCAATACTAACTTGCCCATCGAATTGAACACTTACGGCAGAAGTTTGGGAGGTATTAAATGTGTATGTTTTATCAAATGCAAAACTTGTTTTATCACCACTTACAAGGGTAACATTGGTTTCGGTTGGGTTAATTCTAACAGATGTAGATAATGTAGTAACTGCATTAGAAACTTCACCTACCAAATAATAATAAGTTGTAGTGGCATTTAATGTTTTGTCAGGTGCTCCAAGTGGGCTTAAATCGAAATTACCATCACTATCTGTTGCAATTATTTGGCTTCCAAGTGTTGCACCTGTGGTAGATCGGTACAATCTGAAATTAGTAAACTGAGTTGTTTGTCCGGTAATATTAAAGTTGATGGTGTTTACAACCTGAGAACCATTAGAAGCCATAGAGATACCAGCTAATACGTTGGTTGTTCCAACAGAACCTGCTTCTAAAACTGTGCCTGCAATTACCGGAGTTGTAGCTACAGCATTTAATGTTGCAGCTAGTGTAGTAATATCTACTGCGTTCGAAAATGTGCCAAACGCCTCTACACTTCCAATAGCATTTACTGATACGTTAGCGGGTACTAAAGAAATAGTAAAATCGTTACTGGATGTAGCTCCTGCTTTAACATCAGCCAACAAGCTAAAGGTTTTGTTGCTTGAAACACTTTCTGGTGTAAATCCGCTTATGGTTAAGATCGTTCCGCCACTGGTTAATGCATAGTTTTCTGATCCGGCAATGTTTACTCCACCCACTTGTAGGTCGAAGTTTTCTAAAATGTTGGTGACATCGGTATTAAAAGTAAAAACGAGGTTAGGATGTATACTTTGCGTTCCGTTAGAAAGCACATCGAAAGATAGTAGGTTAACATCTGCTTGACCTGAAAGAGCAGAGGCAGCATCTGCGTTTTGCGTAAAATCTGCAACTAGAGCAGAGACATCTATAGCATTAGAAAATGTGCCAAACGCCTCTACACTTCCAATAGCATTTACTGATACGTTAGCGGGTACTAAAGAAATACTAAAATCGTTACTGGATGTAGCTCCTGCTTTAACATCCGCCAACAAGCTAAAGGTTTTGTTACTTGAAACACTTTCTGGTGTAAATCCGCTTATGGTTAAGATCGTTCCGCCACTGGTTAATGCATAGTTTTCTGATCCGGCAATGTTTACTCCACCTACTCGTAAATCGAAGTTTTCTAAAATGGTAGTAACATCGGTATTAAATGTAAAAACGAGGCTAGGATGTATGCTTTGTGTTCCGTTAGAAAGAACATCAAAGGATAAAAGATTTATACCAGATTGTCCTCCAATAGCAGAGCTTGCATCTGCGTTTTGAGTAAAATCTGCAACAAGTGCAGAAACATTAACTGAATTAGAAAAAGTAGAAAAGGCTTCTACAAATCCCTGATTGATTTGAAAATCAGATGGAGTAACACTAACAACAAAATCGTTTGCATTGGTAACTCCTGGTTTTATATCAGCCTGCAACTCAAAGTTGGTGCTGTTTGTCACATCGATATTCGTAAATGCAGCAATGGTAAGCGTAGTTCCAGCTACATTTAATGAATAGGTTTCTGATCCTGCGACATTTACGCCACCTACTAATAGTTCAAAGTTTTCAAGAATGTTGTTTACATCGGTATCGAAAGTTATTGTTATTGGTGTTGTAATGGATTGTGTTCCGTTAGAGTTTGCTGAGAATGCCAAAAGGGTAACGTTTTGCTCGCCACCCACTGCTGTGGCATCATCTGCATTCTGTGTAAAATCTGCGGTTAATGGATCGATATTAAAATTTGAGCTGGTTATAGTACTTCCGGTAGGGGTAGTGGGATCTGTATCAGTAATTCCGCTTGCAGCCAAACTAAAATTTATACCAGGTGCCACTAAAACAGTTGCAGATGCTTTTAAGGTTATATCAACATAAAACTCTCGATCTACATTACCGGTACCACCGCCAAAATCTGTTAGATTAGTTGCTGGGCCATTGGGAACAAAGGTTATTGTATTACCAGAAATGGTTGCGTTTGCTCCAGATGATACATAAGAACCAGATGTGACATTAAAAAGTTTTGCTTCTAGAATTGTTGTTGTAGCATCGGCAACATTTGTTGTTATTACAATTTGTGTAATAGTGTTTGCTGTGTTTGCTGCTTTTTGAAGTCTAAATCCAAACACTCTTTGATCAGAGGATCCACCCAGAATAGGAGAGGCAACAATTCCTGAATTCAATTGAGCGTCAATTGTTATTTGTTGTGCCCAGCTTGTTTTGCAAAATAAAAGTAAGAAAACAAGTAGTAAGGTTATGCGTGTAGAGTTGTAATTCATAATCGGCACGATTAATTATTTAATTTACCTGCAGCGTTAGTTTTAACTAAGAATAAGGATGAAAGTCCGTTTACGTTTACCGTTCCACAAAGGAGTAAGGATCCATCTTCAGTTTCAATAATAGATTCTACTTCTTCGTCACCATTACCACCCAATATCTCAGACCATTGATATTCACCAAATGCATTTAAACGGATCAGCATAATATCTTTTCCTCCATTACCTATAGTAAGTGTACTATTAAACACACAGGCAATTACAAAACCTCCGTCTTTTGTTGGGGTTATAGCCTTGCCTTCATCCTGACTTGAGGAATTTTCCCGATCAGTTTCAGAAAGATTTTTAGACACTCCATCGAAATAACTTACTCTACTGATTTCTCCGACATCTCCATAGAGTTCATATCGAGCAAAAAATACATTTGCGTTAGAACCATCAGGTTGAGAGAATGTTCCAACTGCCCCAACACCGAAAGGTGATACCTCTAAATCGTTGATTATATACGAGCGGTCTGAGAATTTTATTTGATCGTTATCGGTATTAATAGAGTTTTTCGGAACTACAAATATATTGGCCTCGCTTGTTGCATTTTCATTAAATTCTTTTCTGTAGGTGTTTCCCCAGATGAAATTTTTATTATTTACTAAGTGCAATTTGTTGGTATTTACAAAGTTTCTATCAAACGCCTGATATGTTTTAAACCAACTTGCTTCGCTGGTTGGAGATATTTCATCAAGTTTATAAGCAGCAATAAATGCAATTTCGTTTGCCTCACTTTGAGGAAACTTAAAAGACCCTAACACATAGATAGAATCTTGTGTGACAGAAGCTGAATAGCCTTTAAAGTCTACAGTTAGATCGTTCGGATTAGAATCTGTCGTATCTCGAATTACTAATTCTTCAACCGGGGTAAAATCCTGTAAATCAAATTTACCAACGATATCGTTTTCTTCTACAACAAAAATATGTGCTTGAGTATTTACTATTTCAACTAGATCCTCATTACCTCTATCCAGTAATATGCGATCGCCAACTATGTAGTATTTCCCATCCCCACCAACTACTAATGATTTTGCCGAACCATCTTTAATGCGTATTTGCCCAAGCGTATTACCAATAGCATCGGTTCGTATAACTGTAATATCCGTTTGATCTCCTGTAATTAAGTTTCCGACTAATATGTATCCACCATTTACAGACTTAGCCATTACCCCCGAATGGTTTATTCCAGTGCCGTAATATCGAACAAAACTTGAACGAGAGGTAGGGGTAGCATCATCTATATTTGTACATGCGCTAAAGAATATAATAGATAGAAATATAAAGTAAAAGTGCTTCATTATCGGTTGAGTTTTTTAGGATTGTAAATATTGATAAGATAACCAATTTGAATTTGCATACTATTTAGTTTGTAAATAGAATCTACCAAGCCATATTCCCAAGTTAATGTGGGGTTAGAAAAAGTACCGTCAACTCTTGTTACTTCTTTTAACCCATATTGAAACCTGATTTCGCCAGTTAGGTAACCCTTACCAACTTTCTTTTTTAAACCGGCAGCGGCAACAATTGAATAATTAAAGCTATTTCTATCCTTTTTTATATCAAGTGCTTTCTCGGGAAGTGAGGAGGCATTTTCACCCCTAATTTTACTTGCCGTTATTTCTGCGGCCAATAAATAATCTACGGCAAAACCGAGTCCACCATATATTCTTAGATTGTCGTCTTTGTTTTGATAGAATCTGTATTGAAGAATTACTGGCAAACTAATCCAAGATTGACGCTCTATACCTTCAGATTCAAAATTACCCAGTGTGTTGGTGTGGGTAAAGCCTTTGGCTTGAAAGGCAAGTTCCGGATTAATGGTAAATCTCTTTAATCGTCCGGGCAAAGGAATTTCGGCTGCAAACTGTATCGCATATCCAAGCCTAAATGCGTATTCGCTACTTCCATCGTTTACAATATCTGAGGAAACTACATTAGGCTGTGTAACTAAGGTACCGAGCCTACCGCCTAAACGATATATAGGATCTGTTCTAAACGTTTTATAGAGCGCAACAAACTCAGCAGGGTCGGCAGTTTCATTGGCTTTAAATTCATGATTAGTTTGCAAAATTTTAAGCATGTATACATCTGCTTCTTCTGGCTCTTCTAAATAAATTTTAGTTAAGCATAATAGCTTGTACGCTGCAACTCTTTCTTCTACAGTCATGCCGGAGCCTTCTACGCAAGATTTTAAAATGGTTTGTATCTCTTGCAAACGGCCTTGTTCGTAAACTGATTGTGCCAAACGAAGTGTTTGAGCACAAGATGATGAACTTTGACTTACAGCTTTTTTCGAATTACTAAAAAAAGCTATTGCGAAAATGATAACGATATAAAGTCTTTTCATTAATGGTCAATTTTTATTTACTACCATCTGGTAAATCGGCACAAGTATTTTCTCTTTTCAAATCTTCGGCCACATAGGTTTTCCACTCATCGGGCGTCATGTTTCTTGTTATTTTTCCACATAATATACTCGACATGGTTTCTATTTTTGTTGGCCAGGCATGTATCGTTTGGTCGGTGCGAGATACGCCACCTTTAATACTTTCTTTCACTTGTTGAATGCCGGCAACGAGTTGTTCATCGTCTGGTGTGAAAGCTAAATTCCACACCCAGTCGTGTTCTGATAATACTATTGGTTGCTGAGTTAGTTCGTTATACTTCCATAAACGCACCGTGTAATCTTTGCTTGCTGTTGCCATAAAGTTTCCGCTGAAGTTGAACTTTATTGCCTCAATTACCGAAGTATGGCCTGTAAGTTCGCGAATAACCAACCCATTTAGAATGAGTTTTACAGCACCATCAAAATTACCCACCACAATTGTTTTGCTGTCGGGTGCAAAGCATACTGCTGAAAGTGCAAAGGATTTATTGCCCGATACTTTTACAACAGTTTCTTTATTGTTATCGGTTAAATCCCAGATGTAAAGATTACCGTCTGCACCGCCACCGGCAAGTTTGGTACCATCGGGGCTATAACTTAATGAGAAGATTTTAACTTTTGGTTTGATAACTTCCTTAGCCGTTAAGCTTGCAAGGTCGGCATACTTAATACTGAAACCGGAATTATCTCTGGCGTAGAAACCTTTGCTGTCTTTACTAAAATGAATATCGCGAATTTCTGAATTAAAGCCGGTTATCTTTTTTGCGGGCGCAGTAAGGTTGTTAATTGTGTAGAGTTCGGCAAAATTGTTTTGCCTGTCGAACGGATACAAACCACCTGCTACTAAGTACTTTTCGTCCGGACTAATATCCAATGAATATACAGAGTAGTTTAATCGCGGTTCTTTTCCATTTCTTTCGGGCACTAGTACAGTTGGTTTCCAACCATCTTCTTGATGCGACCATTGTATGATTTTACCTTCTGAGCCGCCAGAGTAAATGTGTTTACCATTTTTGCGGGATTCCAGCGCTCTTGCACCTCCTTTTACGTGACCTTCCAAACTTAACGTTAACGGATCTTTATATGTGCGTAATGCATAGAATAGGCCATTGTAAATGTCGTTGTCGTACTCATACCCTTTGTATTTTTTATTAAACAAATAGGCTTGCTGTGCTAACAATGCTTCTTGTTCCGGATTACTTTCCAATTCTTTTGATTTGATGGCCATGGATTTAGCAATAGCGAGGTACCGTCTGTTTAATGCATCGGCCTGAGCTATTCTAGCCTCCCTTTCATTTGCCTGAGCTTTTTTCTCTTCTTCTTCCGCTCTTAGTTTTTCGAATTTGGCTCTTTTCTCATTTTCCATTGCCTCTTTACGAGCAATTTCTGCCAGATTTCTTTGATCGATAGCCTCTTTCTCTTTAATCTCTGCTAATGCTTTGGCTTCTTCGGCTTTTTTCTGCTCTGCTTTAGCTCTTTCTCTTTCCCGATCGGCAATTTCCAAGTTAGTTACAGCTTGTTTACGTTGCTTCTCTGCTTCTTGGGCATTAGCTACTGCATCTTTCTCTGCTTTTTCTGCGGCTGTTTTTTGTATGAAGGCGTACACCAGAAAAGCCAAACTTACGATAGTAGCTGTTGCCAATACTAACGCAATTAATCTTGCTCGTTGTAGTTTGCGCTTTTGCTCTAATTCTTTTATACGTTGTTCTGTCTCGAATTCTTTCTTAGAATATTCGAGGAAGATCATGGTTCGCTCAAATGCTGGGTTGTAGCGTTGGCCCCACACTAATGTGGGTTTGTGTTTGGCTTGCCAGTTTAAAGCCAATTGTAAATCGGGTGGCCTCCATAAGGCTGATTTGCCTAATTGGTACATGGCTGCGGCTTCGGCCAAACGTGTATACATTTGCACGGCATCGGCTTCATCATCTACCCAGTTCTTTAATCTTACCCAAATACGCATAAGCGATTCGTGCGAGATATCTACCATGGATTTACCCTGTAAAGGAATTCCAAAACCCGGAGTTAGCAAGGAACGTCCTGGCTCGCGGAATTTCTCGATCACTGCCTTCACGTCTTCCTCAGAACAATCTGCAATAGCTGCGATTTCGTTTAATCGAGTTGGGCGTCTTATACCAAAATTTTCTCCACGTTTTTCTGTGATGGCTTTAAAAAGTATTTCGCAAACTCTTTTTTGCTCGTCATCTAATTCATCGTAGGCTTCGTTGGCGTGCATCGATAAAGCCTCGGCCATTGTTCCGATAGCTTCATAATGTTTTAAGTCGAGTAGTTCGTCTTCGTAATCGCGGTATTTTGCCCAATACGACCATGTACGCATTAAGGCGTGTTGCAGAATGGGTAGTTGGTCGGGGTTATCGCCTAAATCGTTTAATAATTGTTGTGTTAACCGTGGTGATATATGCGCACCACCAACTGCTACTGGTCCTTCTATGGCGCGTCTTTTCTGGTCGCGCGTCATTTGCGGAATAAGGTAGTGGCTATCGTTTAGTTTGCGGGTAAGTTCAGGAAACTGAGCGCACTCTCCAATAAAATCTGAGCGCATGGTTATGGCCACGTAAATAGGAGAGTCGGGGTAGTTTACGGCTTCCATTAATAAATTAATGAAGGCCAACGATTCGTTTACAGAGTTTGGATCGGTGCTATCTTTAAACCTGAAGAGTTCTTCGAACTGATCGATCAAAACAAGGTAATTGATGTCTGATGCTCTTCTTAATTGTTGAATTGCTTCTACCAACCCAAGCGAGCTGCTTCTTAAAAGGGTAGAAAAAATGGTGCGCTTTATTTTCTTTTCTTCAGCATCGGCTGAGATGTATTCAGGGTTATTTTTTATCAGAGCTTCAGCCAGATTATCTATAGGGCCACCACCCGGTCTGCTTACAACTACTTCCCAATTGGGGCTGGCTTCGGTTAAAAAACCGCCATACAAAATGGGTAATACTCCGCAATAGATAAAGGATGATTTACCGGCACCTGATGGACCGATAACACCTACAAATCTACTCTTTGATAATTTCAATAGTACTTCATCGCTTTGCCCTTCGCGGCCAAAGAACAAGTGGCTTTCGTCTATTTGGAAGGGACGCAAACCCGGAAATGGGTTAGCTGCGAGTTTGTCGGTAATGATGGTGCTCATACTTCCTGTTTAAAATTCGTTAAGAAATGATTTTACGTTTTCTAAGGCATGGATATTTTCTCCTTGGAACACTACAATATTCTGACTTTTAAAATTTTCGGCATTAAGTCTCGAACCTACTCCATTAAAAATTGCTTTTCCTTTAATAGGTTTTAACCGGCCAAATCCGGGTGCTTTTAAAAGATCTAATACTTTCATTCGAACCCATTGTTCGTTTACTTTTCCTTTATAAATAATGGCAGCATCAAATTGCTTTAAGTTGCTGATGTGTTTTTTACGTAAGTCGAGGAGGTCGCCCTCAAACTCCGGAAGCAATACTTTAAAGCCTGATTTCTCAATAAGATCTGCTAGTGGTTTAATTTCTGTCTGATCAACTTTATCATGAACGAGATAGATGGTTTTTTCTAGTTCGTTGTTGATTGTTTTCTTATCAATAGAGTCGGCCAGTTCTTCGCGCATAATATTCTTAAAATCTTCGAGTGGTGTTTGAAGTATTTCGGCCCCATCTTGTATATCGGCATCTCGTTTTAGCGATTCGATAAATGATTTTTGCTTTTCGCTTATGTTTATCAGTACTGGTGAAATCCAGATTAAACGTGTGAATTCTCCTTTTGCTTCTCTGGCTTTACTTGCTTTTTCCGCTGCCAGTTTGTTTTGAATATCTACCACTGATTTTTCTGTGCCATCGGGAATTTCGCCATACGAACTACCAATTAGGTGTATGGAGAACGTGCAATCTTCCAGATCTTTTCGCACAACTTTTTCTAGTTCAGTTGCATTGCCGGGTAAAGTTTGAAAGGGTAGAACCAAATAACCGTGGCGTATAAGTTCGCGCTTGATGATGTTACGTTGTACGGATAAATCATGCCCGGTTTCTGCCAGATAAATGCTTTTTCGTTTAAAGAGATTACGGACTTCAGGATTTTTCTGAACAGCCTTGAGGTTAATAAGCGAGTCGTAAACATCGTAGGCAAGGTCTACCATTTTCATCCAATATTGTTTTTCGGCATCTTCCGAAAAATAATCGGTGTACTCTTTAGTTTCTCCGCTTTCGCTATCGATAAGGTACATTTCGTACCCTATTAGTTCTCTGATTTTAGCAGGTTGTTGTTGTACAGCCAGTGGAGATTTAAACACTTTAAAAATTCTGCTTAATTTTTTATCGCCTTGTTGCGTAATCTTATGAAAGGATTCGAGATGATCTAAACATCTGCCAGATTGTATAAATGATTTTGACAATACTGGAATTATAACATTGACGTTAGACAAATCGGGGGCGGTAATGGTATCGAATTCAGCTTTCAAAAGTATTTTAGGTTTATCGCCTAAAACTTGTGTAAGCATTAGTTCCAGAAACTTTTTAAAATCAGATACCCAACCGTTATTTTTTTTCGATTCGGTTTCGTTATCTGCATCAGCAAATAAAATGAGTACATCTATTTCGTTTTGCATGGTTAGTTGGTGAGCTTAGTTGTGTTAGAATTTACATTTTCGGCCAAGTGTTTTACTAGGTCGTGGTGTGTGGCCATTACAAAGTAGAAGTCGGATTGATTGATCTTGAATACTACGCTTTTTGTTTTTGCTTCTAAGTGTGTTATCGTAGGGGCGGGTGCATCTTGAAATATATCTCCGAATAAATCGCCCTTGCTAATTGTGTCTATTACAGTGTCGTTGTTTTTTAATGTTACATCTCCATGTGCTGCAATTAAAATTGGCATATCTCCGGCTTGCATTGCGATAGTGTATTTATCTCCGGCACGCATTTCTATGGGTGTAATTTTATCCACCAGATCGCATAACATAGAGCCATGTATTTTTAGAAAGTACGGAAGTTGTTTTAAATACATAATGGTTTCAACGCCTAAGAAAAAGCCATCGTCTAATCCGTCAATCAATTGGTTTAACTCTATCGAGTGGTCTAAAAATTTTTTGTCTCGGGCGGGTAAGCGGTTAACTATGTTTTGGTAGGCACTTTTGTCTTTATTAAAAATTACCCAGGCTGCGGTTTCTTGCAATAGTTTGTCGCGGTTAAAAAGTTGAGCAATAAGCCCTCTGCTTACGCGAAAGTCGGGCATGTACGCTGAAGCATAAATAGCACAAACTTTAGTGTACCGGTTGTTTTGGTTGAAGTCTCGGTTTAAAATATAATTGATTACTTGTATTGGGTTGTAGTTTTCTCGTGGGAAGAATATTTGAAGTTCTTTTAATTTTTCTGCAACTGTTTTGTCATCGAACAATGGAAATAATTTTGGTTTAAGTTCATTGTCTACGAATATATCCATCAATTCCAGAGCGTAGGTAATATTATCGGGGTCTCCTGAGTCAATATTTTCGCGTACGAGTTGTATACTTTGCGGATCGTACAATAACGATAGCAGTAAAGTAAGCTGATCGAAATTTTGTGCTACTTCTTCTTTAAGGGCATCGCGTAAATAGGCCAGATGGGGTTCTTTTGGTAGTTCTACTATAGCCGCCAGATTCCACATGGTTTTTGCAATTTCATCGTCTATCAATAACATTACTTCTTGTACTTCTCTGCCTTTTGCGCGGAAGTTAGAATAACGTAGCGTATATAATATTTGCTTTACAATTCGTTTGTCGGGGTAATCGGCTTTTCGCCACAATAAATCCATGGCCTGGTCTCCGCCAATTCTTCCGATAATTTGTACAACACGCAGCATGATAATATCAGACTGTGATGATTTATGGAAAGCTGCTTCTAAGGCAGGAAGCACATCGTTTCCTGCGGATACTAAAGCGGCTGCAGCGTGGTGGCCATATAAGGGAGAAGCCAGCATATCAAGCAGTAGAGTCCAGGTTTCGGGTCTTCTTACTTTTCGCGCAGTAGCCATAGCTTCGTAGCGAACTTTAGGATCTATATCGCGCAATAATTCAAGCAGGATAAAAATTGTACGTTGCGAAACTAACTTACGCAATAATCTGGCTGCTAAAATGCGATCAGAACTTTTGTTGGATTTACTTAGTTTAAGCAAATTATCCGGAGAAATTGAAAGTAAGTCTGAATCTTGCGATTCGCCCAAGGCTTGAAATGCAAGTGCTTTTATGTCTTTGTTAGCTGATAAATCCTGATCGATGCCTAATTCTTTGGCTTTGCTTTGTGCAAACTCTTTTACTTTAGGAAGGTGAGAATCTGCAAGTTTAATTATGGACGATTCGAATAATGCAGGTTCTAGTTTTTCTGTAAGTTTTAATCCGTATACAATTTTATCTTCTACTGTACTGTTTACTTCTTGCTCTAAGGCAGTTTGAATAGTAAATGTTTTTTCTTTTGTATTCTCTGCTTTTTTAGATTTACCTTTTGCTAAGGCGTTTTGTAATGTTTGTCTGTAGTTAAAATTTAACTTGTTGGCTACAAAATACCAGATCAGAAACATGGGGATAGCAAAAATGGTAAAGTAGATAAGCTCGGTTAACTGTAACTTTAATGTTAACAAAATCAATCCACCGGCTATAAGATTACCCAATGCCAAAACGGTGCCTTCTAGTTTGGTTTGTACATCTAAACGCAGGTGGTTATCTACCGGTAGCATGTATAATTTCATTACCGGTTCATCTATTGCTTCGCGGGTTGCCTGCATAATAAGTTTGCTGAGGGCAATCATAATGAAGAATATTACAAAGGATGAACCTGCGCTGGCATCATAACCAAAAGCAACACCCACAATTAGCGCCACAATGGTAAATCCTAACGTTAAAATTGGGTTGATGATAGATGCCACCCGCATACCATACATGGCAACTATTCTGTCGGCCGCTAATATTTGGAAAAGGAAACTGAAAATAACAATAGACGCTTCGTAGTAGCTTAAGAAAACAGGAACATACTCTTTTTCAAAATAAATTTGGGTTGTTTGTAAAAAAGAGAAGTCTATAAAACGTAATGCCACCATCGTAATGATGACAAAAAGCGACATGTAAAAGATATACCTGATTTTAAATATTTCAACAAGGCTTATCTTTTGATGTTTAAGTTTTTCTTGTTTTAAAGTTTCGCCTTGAGATAAAAAACGTGCTGAGAGCAATGCAAAAAGTAAAAAGTAGATAATGATACTGCCTAGTGCAATGGTGTAAAGGCTTTCTAACTTTACTCCGGGTAAGTTTAAAATTTGCGGAATGGAAAAGAATGCGATAATGCTTGCAATCAAAAACCCGGCATCCACACTTCCTAAAAGGCGCTTAGCTTCGCGTAGGTTAAACAAACGGCCAAAAGACCCCCAAAAAACCAACAGCGATATAAAGGTAAATGGTAAAATTTGCGTAAAACCAACGTAATTTATTGTATTCGGATTTTCGAAGTATCCACCACCAAATTCAATTAAGGCAGTTAAGGCCGTTATGGTTAACAAACTAAGGCCTCCTAGTAAAATGAAGGGAATCCGGCTCTGCAAAAAGTTATAGACAAAAGTAGAAAACAGGGCCAAGGCCCCGGAAATTACAAATGCTGTTGCGAGTTGCTCCTGGTTCGGAAAACGTTCGAGAAAGAGAGATTGGGCAGCAACAGAAATACAGGCAATAAACATACCCATAAAAAAGCCCATAATTAGTAAAATAGACATGCGGCCTCTTTCCTGGGGCTCGATACCTAATAAGCTGAACAGTTTTGCAAGCATATATTCCGACCAATATGCCTAAAATTCGGTATAAAGTTTAAAAAAACCTATAGTTGGCAAAATTTCGTTTTGTTGGAAAATGATCTTAAAATTACATATAGTTGGAAGTCTATATATATTGTTTTAAGATCGCTCAAAATTTAGAAGTTATGTTCAAGCGCACCATTTTTTCGCTCGCATTTTGTGCCACGTTTCTGTTGTTTGCACACCAGGCATGGGCTCAAAAATCATTAACCGATGCTGAACGATTTTTTTCTATCAGAAACTACACAGAAGCATTACCGCTTTTTATAAAGGCAATAGAAGAGGGCGCCAAAGACGGTAACGCGCATTATAAAGTTGCCATTTGTTACCAAAAGTCTCAAAATTTAAACGAGCAGGTAAAGGCAATTCCTTTCTACGAGTATGCAGTAAGTAAGCTCTCTACTATTCCGGTAACTACTTACCTCGACTATGGCGATGTTTTGTTGAAAGATGAAAAGTTTACGCTTGCTATTGCCGCTTACGAAAAATATAAAGCCTTAACCAAAGCCGATAAAAAAGCTCAAGCCTTAGCAGATAAATCGATCTCAACAGCTATGGTTGCCCAAACATTTATGTCGGTGCCTCAGAATTTTCAGGTACATAGCATGGGCGAAAGCGTTAACTCACCTTACACAGAATATAACCCGGTAGTTTCTGCCGATGAAAGTGTTTTAGCCTTTACCGCCTTACGGCCAAACACGGGTAAAACCAGAACTAACGAAAAATTTATCGAAGAAATTCTGGTTTCTACCAACTCAGCAGGTACATGGTCTATACCACAAGTAATTCCGGTGGCATCAGATTATAACGTTGGTACAGCGGGTATTTCGCCCGATGGCCAAAAGATGCTCATCTTTATGGGAGGCGCGACTGATCCCGGAGGAATTTTTCAAATAACAAAAGCAGGCAGCACCTGGAGCAAACCATCTATCGTTTCGGCAAGTTTAAACTCCCCAAGTGTAGAAACAACGGCATCCATTACGCCCGATGGCAAAACCATTTATTTTGCCAGCGACCGCAAAGGTGGAAAAGGAGGACTTGATATCTACAAAACAACCTTGCAACCCAACGGTACATGGAGTGCCCCAATAAATTTAGGTGCTCCTGTAAATACCGAAGCCAACGAAGATGCTCCTTTTATTCATCCGGATCAGCGAACCTTATTTTTTACTTCCGATGGGCATAATACAATGGGGGGTAGAGATATTTTTAAATCAACCTTACTTAATAACCAATGGTCGAACCCCGAAAACATGGGGTACCCCATTAACACAACAGCTAACGACAATTATTTTACCTTACTGGCCGATGGAAGAAGAGCTTATTTTTCGAGCGATAGAAAAGGTGGATTAGGTGCGCAGGACATCTACTATGTAGACATGCCAGCAGAGGCAGCCAATATTCCCTTAACGATGATTAAAGGAAAAATAGTGGATGCCGAAACAGGCAAACCCATTCCAACTAAAATTTATATTATTGATAATGAAACAGATAAAAAGTTAGATTTCGTCTATCACCCCGATCCGGAAACCGGAGCTTATCTGGTTATTTTACCTCCTGCAAAAAATTACGATATGGTGATAGAAAGCGAAGGCTTTTTACCATACACACTCAATATCAACGTTCCTAACCAAACTTATTTTTACGAGTTGTTTCAGATGATTTACCTGAAAACCATAAAACAATTTGATGTAGTAGTAGGGCAAGAAGTAATTGTTAAAAACGCTTTTTACGACACCAACCAGGATGCTAAAACAGATATTAGAAAAACACACGAATCTAAATTAGTGCAGTCGGGCACGGTAGATGTATACGATCTGATGTTAGACCTGGTGGCTGCATCCGATAAAGAAGGAATTGATTACCTGGTAGACTTAATTCAGCTAGATCATTCTGTAAACGAAATTAACTTTGATGAAAAAACAAATTCGAAGTTAGAAGTAGCTTCGCGCACATATTACTACGATGAAAGCGATGAAAGTAAATTCGAGAAAAAAGAAATAGATGGCCAAACTATACTTTCTTTACCAACCTTTATGGTTGCAGACGAAGCCAAGAAACAAAAAGAAACTCCTGTTAAAAAACAAGTAGCCGACAAAGCTGCGTTAGCCAAATTGGTTAAAGTTTATTTTGATGCGGGTAAAAGCGAAGTAAAGAGCAATTACCTGCCTGCCTTGGATGGTTTGTTGGCAGAGTTGCAGAAAAACCCTGATTTAGGCGTAGAGATTTCTGGATTTGCCTCTGCAGAAGGTAGCGAAGAATTAAACAGAGAACTTTCTAATAAAAGAGCTATTACCGTGTTGGAATATTTTAACCACAAAGGCATAGTAAGAAGAAGAGTAGTGGCAAAAGGATATGGAGCTAGTAAAGTAGCAACAACGGCTGCAAAAGAAGAAGGAAGACGAGTGGAGGTAAGGTTGGTGGAATTAAAGTAGGTGAAATAGTAAAATACAAAATTGTGATAGGGAGAAAATTTTCTCCCTTTTTATGTTTTGCTTTTCCATAGCAAAGAAGAATCGCCAAAACTTAAAAAACGAAAATTGTTATCAAGAGCGTGTTGGTAAATTTTCTTCCAATCGTTACCTACAAAAGCAGCAACCAATAACATTAGGGTTGAACCTGGCTGGTGAAAGTTAGTGATCAACCCATCGCATACCTTAAAATCGTACCCGGGGTGGATGTAGATCGATGTTTCTCCAATCAACAACTCTTTATCATCTTTCAACAGTTGGTTATACAAAGCCTCTAATGCTTCTTTAGGTTTAATTTTTTTATGTTGTTCAGGTAAGTAGGGCTCGTGTTGCGTTACTTGCTGATAATCTGTTTTGGAGTGGATACACCTAACGCCCATCCAATACAAAGATTCTAGCGTGCGCATAGAGGTTGTGCCAACTACAATAACTTGGTTTTGAGTTTCAATTAAACTTTTGATAACGTCTGTGGCTACAATTATTTGTTCGCTATGCATGGTATGATCTAATGCATTAGCTGTTTTTACAGGCATGAAAGTTCCTGCACTTACATGAAGGGTTACAAATTCACTGTTTATACTTTTTGTTTTTAGTTTTTCGAAAACATGGTCTGTAAAATGAAGCCCGGCAGTAGGAGCGGCCACTGCGCCATCGTGTTGCGAATAAATGGTTTGGTATCGTTCCTTATCTTCTTGCGTGGCCTCTCGGTTAAGGTATGGAGGCAAAGGCGTATTACCGGTTAGCGAGATAACTTCAGCAAACGATAGGTGAGTGGGCCATTGAAATAAAACATGTCCTTTTTCTTTGTTTACCAACGTGGCCTGTAAGGTTACACCCTCAAAAGACAACGTGAGTGTAGCGTTGGCCGTCCATCGTTTTACATTGCCAATAGTGCAAGCCCAAACCGAACTTCCTGCTGCTTGCATTGCTTCTAGTACAAGTTCAGATGGGCTAATGGGGTGCAACAAAAAGATTTCGAGTAAAGCCCCAGTATCTTTTGTAAAAAACAAGCGGGCGGGTATAACTTTGGTATTGTTAAAAACCAATGTTGAGTGTGCATCAATGTAATCAGATAAATTAAAAAAATGATCTTGTTTAATGTTCCCTTCTTTATAAATAAGAAGTTGGGCATTGTCTCGCTTGGCTAACGGATATTTAGCAATTCTATGCTCTGGCAAATTGTATTTAAAATCATCTATCGCAATCATAGTTTGCAAAAATAGACGATGACATGCTATATTGGTAACTATGGCGATTCATTTCTCTGTAGCAAAACACAATTTAGTCTTCAATTTTGAAGCACGAACCTCGCGGGGTGCCATGCGCGAAAGAATCGTTTGGTTTATTAAAGTGTTTGATAGTGCCAACCCATCAGTATTTGGTTTAGGTGAGTGCGCACCTTTACCCGGCTTAAGCTCAGAATTAACCGAATCATTTGAGCAAAATCTGCGTCAACATCTTCATGCTTTTTCAAAGCTTAGCTTGCAAGAGGCAATTTCTAAATTAAAAGAAGAGCATACTCGTTTACCTTCTAGTGTTGTTATGGCATTGGAGATGGCTTTTGCCGATCTGGAAAACAAAGGAGAAAGACAATACTTCCCGGGAGAATTTGAGAGAGGAAAAACAATTGATATTAATGGGTTAATCTGGATGGCCGACATGGATTTGATGTTGCAACAAATTGCCATTAAAATTTACGATGGGTTCACGTGCATTAAAATGAAAGTTGGGAGTTTAAACTTCGAAAAAGAATGCGATGTGATCAGTTACATCAGAAGAAAATATTATCGAGAGAGTATTACTATTCGTTTAGATGCTAACGGTGCCTTTAAACCAGATGATGTATTGTACAAGTTGAATGAACTGGCCAAGTATAACATTCATTCTATTGAGCAGCCCGTTAAATCCGGGCAAGTAGAACTAATGAAAGAAGTTATTCGGCATTCGCCAATACCAATTGCTTTAGATGAAGAGTTGATCGGAATTTATCATGATCAACAGAAAGAGGCACTACTTACTGAACTTAACCCACACTACATCATACTTAAACCCAGTTTACATGGTGGTTTTATCGGAAGCGAGGAATGGATAACGATCGCTGAAAAGAAAAATATAGGATGGTGGATGACCTCCGCATTAGAATCTAACGTAGGGTTATATGCAATTGCACAATTTACGGCTAATAAAAAAATAACCTTACCCCAGGGCCTAGGAACAGGAAAATTGTATGATAACAATATTCCCGGTCCGCTGTTAGTGGAAAAAGGAATTCTGAAAAGTTTTCCTCAACAACCCTGGAATTTCGATGACCTAACCTTTCAACCCTCATAACACTATGCCCTCTTGTATTAATTGTAATGCTGAAGTAACCACTGCCTATTGCCCCGCTTGCGGGCAACCTAATCCACCTAAAAAAATATCTATTAGAAACGTATGGAGCGATTTTGTTTCCAGAACGTACGGTTTTGATGGAATGTTTCCCCGAACAATTACTGACTTAACCATAAGGCCTGGTACAGCTGCAAAAGCTTACATAGAAGGAAACAGAGTTCGGTATTACGGGCCAATAGGGTATTTCTTTTTAATGATTACTGTATATCTTTTACTCGCTTCGATACTAGGTGTAGACATGATTGACTATACGCTAAAAAGCAATCCTTTTGGGGTTGATCCGGCTCAAGGAAAAAATGCAATCAATAACGATATCAACAATTGGGTTATAGAAAATTTCAGATTGATATCCTTTTTTATTGCTCTTTTTAATATTTTTTATGCCTGGTTATTCTTTAGAAAAAGTGGCTACAACATTGTAGAAACAAGTGCTATAGTTTTTTATTCTAATGGACATGTGATTTGGTTCAGTATTTTATTTCTGCTTATTTATGTTTTTACAGGCAACGTTGTTAATGGAGTTTTTAGTTTTTGGTTGGCAATAGGTTTTCAGTTTTATTCATATGTAAATTTTTATACTCACCAACACTGGTTTAAGGTATTGATTAAATCCATTTTTGGTTTTATTCTTTCTTTCTTTCTTCTCATTCTTTGTTTTAGGTATAGTAGTAGCCATAATTGTTATGCTAACCAACGATAACGTAAGAGAAAAATGGATTAACCAGCAAAAAGCTAAGATCGAGCAAACTGTGCCAAAGTAATTTCGGGTTTGCCTAACGCCTGCCACGTTTCTTCTGCTTCAAATTTTTCGGGATAATTATTTAAAGCTTCAACTATGTGTGCGCCATAGTTTATCTTTTGTACGAAGTATCCCAAAAATGTAAGTAAACCTAATGGTGCCTTTGAGATTGTTAGTTTTTCTTTTTTGTATTCTCTTACAAATAATGCTGCGGCCTCATCGGCAGTAAAACCTTCCGGGCCTTGAATAACGAAATCCTTGGATTGCACATCAAATTTTTCGAATGCTTGAACAACCTGTTTAGCAAAATCCTGTGCAGCTATAAAATACATTTTATGATACGATGTGCCAGCTAACAGAATTTTATGACCATCTCTGTACACATGATGAAAGTTATCCATGAAGTTTGATGGATAAAAAATAAGATAGGGTATGCCCGAATTTTTTATATGCTCAACCGCTTTTTGCTTTACATCAAAAACCCACCAGCTAAAATTGTTCATTCCGTTGTAGCGCATTACCAACGAGCTAATGTATCCTACTTGTTTTATACCTGCTAATTTGGCTTCCTCCAAAAGTAAAATCAATCCTTCGCGTTCGGTTAATAAATCAGTTTTCTTTTGGTTATGCAAAACACTTAAGTTGATGTACAGATAATCTACCTGAGTTAAAAAGTTTTTGATCGATCTTCTGTCTAAAATATCGCCTTCTACTAGTTTAACTTCTTTTGGTAAAATAGTTTGTGCTTTATTTTTGTTGCGCACAAGCGCGTAAACTTCGAAGTTTGTCTGTGCGGCTAAAGCAATGGTCACGTGTTTTCCAAGGTGCCCTGTAGCACCAATAACTCCAATTTTCTTCATAAGATTTAATTTTTTAGTAAATTTTCAAAAAGTCCGGAAATAGCTGTATCTGCCGCCACTCCAGTTGTAAAACTACTTAGAAGGAAATTCGGGATTTTTTCGCCTTTGGCTTTTTTACTTTTTATTTCTTCAAGCATTTCTAATAATGCTTCTTTGTTTTCGAGTGTACTGTTGGTTAGTTTTTCTTTCAGCTCGTTCCATTGTTGTTCATTAGTAACAATAGTGTTTGTGGTTGTTTTGGTGTTTGAAGCATATAACCCTTTAGTGTTTTGGTCGATACAATTATTATAGGCCTCTACTAAATCGTGTATATTCGATCGTTTAAACTCTCCATTCTCTAATCGGCTTACAACAGATGGGCAATCTTCTAGAAAACGCATTATCTGTTTTTTGAAAGTTAGGTTCCCTACTTCTATTGATTTACCATCGGCTTTGCCAAGGTATAAGCCATCGTATGCGAATTGATTATCCAGTTGAAATCCGTAAAGTGTTAAGTATCCTTTTTTTTGTACTTGGACAATATCATATACATCGCCACGCTTTATGGCAACATATTGGATATTATTAACTACCGCATATCTGAATTGAAACATGTTGTAATTCAACTTCTTTTTTTCGGGGGTAGTTAAGAAAAGTTTTTTTTCGATCCCTATTTTTTCAATTTTAATTTTTCCAACAACAGAATCTCCTTTAGTGGTAATGAGGTAATCTTGTGCACGAACTACTACCTGCACGCTCACCATCAATAAAAATAGAAAACTCAAACGAATAGCCATACTCATAAAATACTTTGTCGTAAAAATAACAATTCATCTAATTTAGCAATCTAAATAAAAGGTAAATGATAAAATATAATCCTAAAGTATGGGTTTCACTTATATTTCATAGTTACAGCAAGCAGGTAATGCGCACGCTTATGCCTGCACTTTTGCTTACTGTGTTATTCTCTGGGTTGGTGGCCTTTGTCTTTCATTTTTTTGCAATAGATAATGCGCAATTTCCGGCTACCATTGGCATGCACTCATTGCTAGGTATTGTGTTGGGTTTATTTCTGGTTTTTAGAACAAACTCTGCTTACGACAGGTGGTGGGAAGGCAGAAAACTATGGGGTTCAATGGTAAATTCTACCAGAAACCTTGCCATAAAATTAAATGCATATGTTTCTGCCGAAGAACTTGAATTGCGCGAGTGGTTCTCTGCTAGCATCTCAAATTTTGTTTTTGCTTCTAAAGAACATTTGCGCAGAGGCGTTAACATGCACGAGTTAACCGAAATGGAAGAGGGCTTTAAAGAAACGTTAAAAAAATATTCACATAAACCCAATTACTTAGCCGGTCTTCTTTTTAAAAAAGTAAATGCATTGTATAAGCAAGGAAAACTTTCGGGCGATCAGCTACTGGTATTAGACAAAGAGTTAAAAGATTTTATGGATATCGTTGGTGCATGCGAAAGAATAAAATACACACCAATACCATATTCGTATTCCATGTATATTAAAAAATTTATTTTCATCTACGTAATTACTTTACCGTTTGCGTTTGTAACAACCTATAGTTATTTCACGCTCATTATCGTAGCCATCATAACTTTTGTATTACTCAGTATTGAGTTAATTGCCGAAGAAATCGAAGACCCTTTCGGAAAGGATGTTAACGATTTGCCTACAGATGAGCTTGCTGTTAAAATTAAAGAAAACGTTCGCGAAATTCTTTTGGCGTAACAGTAAGGTAACATACACTTAACCAAGTACCATAAACAATACATATACGAATATCATAAACAGTAAAAGTGCATAGACCAGTAAATCGGTTTGAATGTAACTTTTATATTGCCTATAGAGTGCCACTAATTTCCGGATCATCTGAAAGGTATATTTAGTAGGGTGAAGCATTTGTTTTTAGCACCGAAGCGTTTTCAACTCAACTAATGCCCGTATACTTTTACACAAATTTAGTTCATCACAAATTTGTAATAAATCTGCCTCGAATCCGACATATACCCTTGGTATGAAAAAAAATCTATTCCTTATTCTTCTAATGTTTGTGCTTAACCATGTTTGGGCGCAAGAAAAATTTACCGTTAACGGGTACATAAAAGATGCAACAAATGGTGAAGCATTAATTGGTGCAACGGTTTATGTAAAATCTTTAAATGCCGGTACCGTAACAAACGTTTACGGGTTTTATTCCATCACACTTCCTGCAGGAAATTACACCTTCGATTTTACTTACGTAGGGTATGCAAAACAAGTAAAGCCTATTGACCTCACAAAAAACATAAGGTTCGATGTAAACATGGAACCCGAAGGCGAAGAATTGCAAGAGATTGTAATCAGTGCCGATAAAGAAGAAACACTCGTACAATCAATAGAAATGAGTGTAAATAAACTAGACATTAAAACCATTTCTAAAATACCTGCCTTTTTAGGCGAGGTAGATGTTATCCGAAGTTTGCAACAATTGCCCGGTGTTTCTACCGTAGGCGAGGGGGCTTCAGGCTTTAACGTACGCGGTGGTAACGTTGGCCAGAATCTTGTGTTGTTAGACGAGGCAACCGTATACAACTCCTCGCACTTACTCGGTTTCTTTTCTGTGTTCAATCCCGATGCCGTAAAAGATACTAAACTGTACAAAGGCGCTGTGCCACCTCAATTCGGAGGTCGTCTTGCTTCATTATTAGATGTTCGCATGAAAGATGGGAACAACCAAAAATACGAAACCAACGGTGGCATCGGAACAATCTTTAGCCGCCTTTCTTTCGAAGGCCCTATTGTTAAAGACAAAGGTTCTTTTATCATTGCCGGAAGAAGATCATACGCAGATATTCTGGCCAGACCTTTCGTGCAACTTTTACAAGATGGCGGAGCCCTGAACTTTTACGATTTAACCGCCAAAGCAAACTATAACCTTAACGACAAAAACAAAATCTACTTGTCGGCTTATTTAGGAAGAGATGTTTTCTTCTTCGATAAAAATCAAGGCTTCTCGTGGGGAAACAACACCGCTACCTTACGGTACAATAAAATTTTTAACGATAGACTATTCGCAAACTTCTCAATGATATATAGTAACTACGACTATAAATTACAGTTTGGCGAAGACGAGCGCGATTTTTTCCGATGGAACTCTGCCATTTCTAACTTTACATTCAAACCATCTTTCAGTTATTTCCTCAACAGCAACAACGAAATCTCTTTTGGTGCCGAAGTAAACTACTACGACTTTGAGCCCGCAAACGCTTCGGGTGCATCCAACGGAGATGTAATCGACATAAGCCTTCCCAAAAAGTTTAACCTGGAAACTGCCATTTACATAGGCAACGACCAAAAAGTAAACGATGTTTTTTCGTTGCAATATGGTTTGCGCTATTCCAGATTCGATGGGTTTGGAAGAGGAACACAATACACACTGGGCGAAGCACCTGAACCCGGAAAGAGAAAAGAAATTTTAGAGGAAAGACAATTCGGCCGTGGCCAGAGAATGTCAACCTACGATAACTTCGAGCCACGGTTCAGCATCAAGGCTCAGGTAACACCATCCAGTTCCATCAAAGCCAGTTATAACCGAATGGTGCAATACCTGCACCTCATATCAAATACGGTAGCCTCTAACCCGTTAGATGTTTGGACTCCAACATCCAACAACATTAAGCCGGAATTGGGCGATCAGTTTACATTAGGCTACTTCAGAACCCTAGGAGAAAAAGAAGACTTTGAGTTTAGCGTAGAAGGGTATTACCGCAAAACCCAAAATCAAATAGATTACATAGATGGGGCAGATATTCTTATCAATGACTTTTTGGAGGCCGACTTACTAAGCGGAGAGGGTAGAGCTTACGGCTTAGAATTCTATTTGCAGAAAAAGACAGGCCGTTTCACAGGTTGGGCAGCCTACACAGTAGGAAAAACAGAATTAAAAATAGATGACATCAATAAAGGTAATTGGTATCCAACCCGTTTCGATCAACGCCATAATTTAAAACTAACAGGTTTCTACGAAATCAACAAAAGATGGTCGGCATCAGCAAGCTTTACATTTAACACAGGTACGCCAACCACTTTCCCAACGTCCAGATATATTGTTCAAGGCGTTTTGGTTCCGCATAACAATAACGAATCCAGAAATAATGTTCGCTTAGAAAATTATCATCGTTTAGATATCTCCTTCCGGTTAGAAGGACGAAAAACAAAGGCAGACGGAACACCCAGAAAGAACACCGACTATTGGGTATTTGGCATTTATAATTTGTATGGAAGAAGAAATCAGTTCTCGGTTAACTTCTCGCAAAAAGAAGGAAGATACCAGCCGGGGCAATACATTCCTAGCCAGGCCAATCAGTTAGCCATTATAGGTGCACCTATTCCTTCTATTTCTTACAATTTTAATTTTTGATTAGTATGAAGAATATAGTTATAAAATCACTTTTCGCTTTCGCTATCCTTACATCACTCTTCGCTTGCGAAGACACCGTTGATGTAAAATTAGAAAATGCAGAGCCTCTGTTAGTTGTAGATGCGTTTATCACCAATAGGTCCGAGCCACAAGTAATTAAGCTCATGCGCACACAACCCTACTTCGCAACTGAATTACCTCCCACATTATCCGGAGCAACCGTAACCGTAACCGACAGCGAAGGCAGAGTATATACCTTCACAGAAACAACACCCGGTAATTATACATGGACACCCGCTGCCAACGAAACATTTGGTGAAGTAGGCCTTCAATACACCTTAGAAATAGAAACCAACGGTGAAACATACGAAGCACTGGCCGATATGTCGCGCGTACCTGAAATAGATAGCTTAACATTCTTCTTCGATCCGGGCGATCAGTTTACATCCGATTTCGTACTGGCAGAATTCTGGTCTACCGATCCAGATGAATCTGGCGATGCCTATTGGATTAAAACATATAAAAATGGTCAACTACTAAATAAACCGGTTGATATAAATTTGGCTTACGATGCCGGTTTTTCGCGCGGCTCTAATTTTAATGGTGTTCCGTTTATCGTTCCCATTCGCAGAGCCATTAATTCTTTCGATGAAGACCCTAACGATGACACCAAAGTATTACCTCCTCTTGTTTTAGGAGATTCTTTATACGTAGAAATCAATTCACTATCAGAAGATGCTTTCGATTTTCTAACCGAGTTAAAAATCCAAACCGATCGCCCCGGTGGTTTCGGAGAGTTGTTCGCTACACCTCTCGCCAACGTTTCAACCAACATTAAAAACACCAATCCAAACGGAACAAAAGCCGTAGGCTTTTTTAATGTGGCTGCGGTTTCAGGTTTCGGCAGAAAGTATAAATCAACTACCGAAGTAAAAGACTTCCCTAAATAATAAAACTCCTTGCTTATATTTCGGTTATCTTACCTGTTACCGATATATGAGATACTACTTAACCATATTGCTTTGTGCCTTGGCTCTTATAGCCAAAGCACAAAGCGATGTGCTCGAAAATGCTCCGGCCTCCATAAAGTGGTACAAACTTAAAACAACACACTTCAATGTAATGTATCAAAACAATGCACGCGAGGCAGCCCAACGCGTAGCAGCTACACTAGAAGCAATTTACCAACCCGGAGCCAGATCTTTAGGCAAATCGCCACGCAGAATATCCATTCTTCTGCAAAGTCAGTCGGCTGTTTCAAATGGTTTTGTTTCTATGTATCCGCGCAGAAGCGAATTCTTCGCCATGCCCACACAAGACTATAATTTTACAGGCAGCAACGATTGGCTAAACCTGTTGGCCATACACGAGTACAGGCATATCGTACAATACCAAAACGCCATCACAGGTTTTAATAAAGTGTTTAACTATGCATTTGGTACGGGCACAATGGCCGCTATGGCAAGTGCAGCCGCACCACAATGGTTTTGGGAAGGCGATGCCGTGTTAACCGAAACAGCAGCTATCAGTTTACCAGCTACCTGCGCGAGAAAACAAACGATCCGATGATATGGGGAAAAATCGCTACCACATCCTGGCGCGTTCCATTTATCCCTTTCAGGTTTTCATCTTCTATAAAAAAACATACGGGTAAGTACGTAGTAGATGTTTACAAAGAAATGGCCGATACATTAGCCCAACGTTGGCAAAACCAAATCGATACGTTACAACTAACACCATACAAAAAGGTTAGTCCTGGAGTTAGTAGTTTTACAAACTACAGCTATCCAGTAGAACTAGAAGGAGGCAGAATAGTTGCCTTAAAATCTGGCCTGGCAGATTTCGAACAACTCGTTACCTTAAAAGATAAAGTAGAACAGGTGCATTACGTGCCCGGCATAATAAACGATGGCGGATTTTTAAGCGCTACGAACTCACGCATAGTCTGGACGGAATACGAGTACGACCCACGTTGGCGCATGAAAACGTATTCGGTAATTAAGTTTTATGATTTAGGCACCCAATCATTTTGGAGATTAAAAAAGCAAAGCAGATGCGCAGGGCCAACACTCTCGCCAGATGGTTACCAGGTAGCCTACATAGAAACAGACCAAAACTATACACATACAATTGTAGTGGCAGATGTGTTCACTGGCAAAGAAATACGTAGGTTGCCTAACCCTTCAAATCAGTATTACGCTATGATGCGTTTCGATGAAACCGGCAAAAACTTAGTAGCACTTAAAACAAATTCGAAAACAAAAGAACTGGTAATCATAAACATCGAAGACGGCAGCGAAAAAACTATACTCGCCCAAACAAACTGGCACTTTGGCCACCCATACTTTGCCGGAGATTACATTTTAGTAAGCGGAAATAAAGAGGGAATCGACAACATCTTCGCAGTAGCTATCAATACTGGCGAAGTATTTCAAATCACAACAAGCAAGTTCGGAGCCTATAACCCAAGCGTTAGAAAAAGCACATCAAGTATTTTGTATAATGAACAAACCGAAAATGGATTAGCTATTGCAGAAATAGAATTTAATCCGGCCACGTGGAAAAAGTTCAATCACCAAACCGAAGATGCGCGTTATTTTGGTTGGTTAGAGCAACAGGAGGGAAGCAAAAACTTTTTACAATCAGTTACTCCTCAAAACTATACACCTAAACGCTACAGAAAAATTGCTGGAACAATTAACCCCTACAACTGGGGCGCATATTTCAACAGCGACTTATCTGGCGCAACGTTAGGTTTGGTATCGCGCGATGTACTAAGTACCACCGCATGGTTACTCGGCTATAACTACAACGTGGCCGAAAGATCTGGCGCATGGGGTGCCCGGTTTAGCTACCAGGGCTTTTACCCGATAGTAGACCTTGGCTTCTCCGTAGGCGATAGAAGTGTAAACGAAGGAGATATTACAATTCGCTTTATCGAAAGAAATTCTCCTCAAAATGTAACCAGCGATGTTACCGTTACACGCAACCTTACCCTCAAATGGCACGAACAAACTGTAGAGGGTGGCATAAGACTTCCTTTTATATTCACCCGATCGAAATACTTGTCGGGCCTAACTTTAAGCAGTACACTAAACTACCGCACAGTCAGTAACTTCAGAAACACCATTCCCGAATTCAGGAACACAAATTTTGAAACCTCCCGTTTTGTTCCTGCACTAATTATAAATGATACAGCACGCAATGTGTACACACTTCGAAGTTTTGTAGGCAACAACAATCTTGTATTTAACAGAACACGTGCCACGCTTTATGTTTACCACAAACAAAGCCCCAGAGATTTCTTACCCCCAAAAGGTATTTATCTCAATGCAGAAGCGTTTAACACCGTTGGCAACAGCAACCTTAACGGCAGCCAGTTTTCAGGCTATCTGCATGCTTATCTTCCCGGCTTCGACAGGCACCATTCACTAAACGGATACATGGCCTTTCAAGGAACACTGTTTACCAATAACTTTCTAACTAATTATATCTTCGAAAATCGAGTGCCTGTACCACGCGGTCAATCTGTTTTCAGATCTCAAAACTTCTTTAGTGCTTCCGTAAATTATGCCCTGCCATTGTTGTATCCTGATCTCGCCCTCGGGCCGCTTCTTAATATACAACGGGTTAGAGCTAATCTCTTTTTTGATTACGGCTTTGGCAATTCGCCCATCAACCGCATAAACCAAAGCTATTCTACGGTTGGTATCGAATACACATTCGATGTAAACGTTATGCGTTTTCTCCCACAGCTAGACCTCGGCTTTCGTATCTCAAAAGGGCTATCGCCCGCTACAACAACGTTTGAATTTTTATTGGGCACGATTAATTTCTAAAAGACTTGAAAATCGCATTTCTTACCTTAATTTTGACCGTTTAAGAATTCTCAAAAATCGATACATGGCAGAGATTATTCGCATGCCCAAAATGAGCGATACCATGACAGAAGGGGTAATCGCTAAATGGCATAAAAAAGTAGGAGATACTGTAAAGTCTGGCGAGCTGATGGCCGAAATAGAAACGGATAAGGCAACAATGGACTACGAATCCTTCAACGAAGGAACCATTTTATACATAGGCGCAACCGAAGGCCAGGCCGTAAAAGTAAACGAGGTACTGGCTATAGTAGGTAAAAAAGGAGAAGATTACCAAGCCCTCTTACAAGGTGCAGGTAATGCAGCACAAACCGTTGGCCAACAATCGGTTACAAAAACAGAAGCAAGTGTTGCTTCACCATCCACACCGGCTCAAACCATCGATGCAAAAGGCATTAAAGCCGAAATAGTGCTAATGCCTAAAATGAGCGATACCATGCTAGAAGGCGTAATCGCAGCCTGGCACAAAAAAGTAGGCGATACCGTTAAGTCGGGCGAATTAATGGCCGAAATAGAAACGGATAAAGCCACCATGGAATATGAATCTTACCACAACGGTACAGTATTATACATAGGTGCAGAAGCAGGTAAGGCCGTTCCGGTAAATGGTGTTTTAGCCATAGTAGGCGAAGCCGGAGCAGATTGGGCAACACTTTTAAAAGCACATCAAAACAACAGCGGTTCAGCTTCTTCAACTCCTTCTGCCCCTAAGTCAGAAGCAGCAACATCACCTGTTGTTAATCAGGTTGTTACTGCTCAACACAGTAACGGTAGGGTAAAGGCATCGCCTTTAGCAAAACGTTTGGCTAAAGAGAAAGGAATCGACATAAGCCAGATTCAAGGAAGTGGCGATAATGGTAGAATTACAAAGGTAGATGTAGAAAACTTCAAAGGCTCTGCAGCACCTGCTCAAACGTTACAAGCCAAAGGATCAGGCCTAGTATTGCCTTCCGTACTTGGTAAAGAAAGCTTCGAAGATGTGCCGGTATCGCAAATGCGTAAAACCATTGCTAAGCGCCTGAGCGAAAGCATGTACACAGCTCCACATTTCTATCTCACGATGGAAATTAATATGGATAAAGCCATCGAAGCGCGCAAAAGCATCAACGAGATCAGCCCTGTTAAAATATCCTTCAACGACATGGTTATCAAAGCCGTGGCTGCCGCGCTAAAGCAGCATCCCGATGTAAATGTGAGTTGGTTAGGCGATAAGATCAGAAAGAATCATCATGTTAACATTGGCGTAGCCGTAGCCGTAAAAGATGGCTTACTCGTACCGGTTGTTCGCTTTGCCGATAGCAAGTCACTTTCGCACATTGCCACCGAAGTAAAAGACCTCGCCCAAAAAGCACACGATAAAAAATTACAACCTGCCGATTGGGAAGGAAGCACCTTTACCATTTCTAACTTAGGTATGTTTGGCATCGAAGAATTCACGGCCATCATCAACCCACCCGATGCTTGTATACTAGCAGTAGGCGGCATCAAAGAAACAGCAGTTGTTAAGAACGGAACGTTAGTGCCAGGCAACGTTATGAAAGTTACCATGTCGTGCGACCACCGCGCAGTAGATGGCGCAGTAGGTTCTGCCTTCTTAAAAACGTTGAAAGGATTGTTAGAAGATCCGGTTAGGATATTGATTTAATCTTCTGAATTCCGAAAATAATTGGATGAATGACGGAAACACGCGAACCCGTATCGGTATATGGCAAGAAGAAACTCACAATAGAAGAGTATCTAAGCTTCGAGCGCGAGTCCGGATTAAAACATGAATACTACAAAGGCGAAATTTTTGCTATGTCTGGCGCAAGCACAAGGCATAACATCGTTTTTTCTAATCTATTTATCGAATTAGGCAATAAGCTAAAAGGTAAACCCTGCATTCCTTTTGGGAGCGACATGAGAATTCATATTCCAGAAAATACTTTGTTCACTTATCCTGATATATCGGTTTTTTGTAACAGCGATATCCAGATTAAGGAAGAAGATTATTCAGTTGGCCCAACGGTTATTTTCGAAATACTTTCGCCATCAACACAGCATTACGATAGAGGAGGTAAGTTTAAACTATATCGGGATATCCCTACATTAAAAGAGTTAATACTTGTTGATACAGAAAGTATAAGTGTAGAAGTTTTCAGATTGAATGCAACCAACCACTGGGAGTTGGAAGAGTACAAAGCAGTAACAGACAACTTATACATTTCGGCACTAGAGATTTCTATTCCTCTTTCTATTATTTATACTAACACTAAGCTAAATAGGCTCAATGACTAAAATACACGCCACAACAGTTCTTGCAGTAGTTCACAACGGAATGGTAGCCATTGGTGCCGATGGACAAGCTACAATGGGCAATACTATAGCTAAGAGTAATGTTAAGAAAATCAGAAAGTTATTAGAGGGTAAAGTAATTACAGGTTTTGCCGGTTCTACGGCTGATGCGTTTACACTTTTAGAACGCTTCGAAGACAAGCTAAACGTATACCGCGGCAACATGAAACGTGCAGCTATTGAGCTAGCTAAAGATTGGCGCACCGACCGATACTTAAGACGGTTAGAATCCATGCTAATTGCCGCCAACCACGAAGAGTTATTGATTCTTTCTGGCACTGGCGATGTTATAGAACCCGATAATCAGATTGCAGCCATTGGTTCAGGTGCCATGTATGCACAATCCGCAGCTTTAGCTTTGAAGAAACACGCATCTCATTTAACAGCCGAAGAAATCGTAAAAGAATCCTTACACATAGCAGCCGATATCTGCATTTATACCAATCATAATCTGGTAATAGAAAAGATAGGCTAAGATTTCTTATTTCTTATCCACAGAGTACATAGCAGAAAACTCTGCTTAGACAAAGCCCTTCAGTTAGCAACAAGCAGAAGAGAATAACCTATTTACTGGCGATTACTACTAATTACCAGTTTCCTTTTTCCCATAAATCTAAAAATGCTGCAGAAGACAAACCAAGAAAGTCAACTAAAAAGTGAGCGAATATTGTCCACCTTAAACTTTTAGTTTTAACATAAACTACACTCCATATTACCCCCATAAAAAGTGTAGATATAATTATTTCAAGTCCACTATTTAACTCAGAGTTTATACCAAATGCTGCGTGATTAATTGCAAATAGAAAACTGCTATATAATACAGACATTGTTTTCGACCATCCCTTTGTAAAATCGAGTAACAAACCTCGCCAGTAAAATTCTTCGATCCAAGGGTTCACAATCGCGATCGTGAGCCATGGCAACCATATAGTCCAAACAGATAAGCTGGTGTAATGAAAAATAAAAAGAGGCAAAGGAATAAACCCTATTAATACACTAAGTAAAGGCCAAAAAAACGATCCTTCAGACTTTTGCAACCATACTTTTATTGATTCCCAACCACCAAATTTGAGAATAAAAAATAACCACAAAATCCAGCCACTTAAGATCATGGGAATAAATGCCCATTTGCCAATAAGATACTTGGCGGCAAATGCAATAGCAAAATTGACAATGATGATCAGGATTGGTGAGAAAATTACAATTCGTTTATTTACTCGCAAGGATGAATTAAAAGAAGTCATGGCTGGTGCTTTAACAAATGCAAGTTGTTATCTATACTATATTTAAAAATGATGGCGAGAAAAGCAGGATTCCAATTACTAAACTCTCTAAACTAATCATTTTCTTTTTAGCTAATGCGAATATCCACAATCATACCTATAACCAAAACCTATTGAAATGAAAACATCAACATTTAAAATCTTGATGATAAACTAACTTTAATGAAAACACTTTTCTAGTGATGTATTACTTTTTCCTTTAATAATTTAAAAATAGCAATTACGGTTCTTTATCATCGCAGTGTATTTTTTGTTTTACTTCATAAGTAACATAAGCACTTACCATTGTGTAAGCTACTTGTAAATATATTCATATTTGTACCTAAGAAATTATAAAAAAAGATAACAATGAAAAATTCATCCCTTTAGTAGTATAAAAGTTGATTAATTAAATCTAAGCAATGGTTCGTGTCTCACGAACCATTATACTATTCTTAATAAATCAAAATTTAGATTTCAAATAAACTTGGTACGTGCGCACTTACCAAGGCATTGGCCAGTATTTTTGAACCGTGCTAAAGAAAGTAAGCATGCGCATTTAGTATTCTCGCATCCGCAAAAAGAAAGTAAGCACCGTTAGTCAGTATTCTCGCGGCTGTAAAAAGAAAATAAGCGACTGTGAGTAGTATTCTCGTATAGGTAAAAAGAAAGTAAGCATCTGTAAAAGGAAATCTTTTGAAACAACAAAGAATTTAAAAGTTCTTTCTTTTGTGAAGAAAGAATACTTGTTTTCAGGTAGGGCGTTAAGATTAATCTTTCTTTTCAGTCTTAATAGTTGATGCTGGCTTAGGCTCATCTTCAGTTGTTGTACTCTGTCCGTGGCTATCATCCAATAAAATAGCCCAAGGCTTGAGGTGTTCACTATATTGAATTAAAATCTTGATAACGCCAATAGCAGGAACTGCCAATATCATCCCGGCAATGCCCATCAGTTTGCTTCCAATTAATAATGCCAGAATTGCTGCTAAGGCATTAATACTTACTTTCGAACCCGTAATTTTCGGGGTAATGAAATTTCCCTCTAGAAATTGAACTACCGAAAATATGATGATTACACCTAATGCATACCAGGCGCTGTCTTTGGTAATTAAGGCAACAATCACCGGAAAGGCCGCCCCGATAAAAATACCAACGTAAGGTATAACAGTAAGCACGCCTGATATCACTCCAAAGAAGATAGCGTGTTCAATGCCTAATATTGCCAGTCCGACAGAATTTAAAATAGCAATTATGATGGTGACCATCGCCAGGCCACTTACGTAGCCTTTTAATACTGATTCTACCTCCTTCTTCCAAACCATTTCTTGGTTAGAATTGAGAAGAGCTTGGAAGAAGAGTTTAAACTTATCGCGGTAAATCAGAAATAAGAAAATGTAAATCGGTACCTGAATTACCAATGAAACTACATTTGAAGTTGAAACTAAAACATTAGCTGCATACGTACTTAAAGATGTAGTAGCTTCCTTTAACATTTTATTCTGGTCAGATACACTTAAACCTATCTCTTGCAAGAAACCACTGCTTCGTAATACAAAGGCATCAAACTTAGTTTGTAGGCCGGGTAAATCATTTACCAAGGCAATCAATTGTTCGACAACCAGCCAAACCGATAAAATCAAAAATCCTGTAAAAACTACAAGCACTACTATCGTTGCCCATATCGTGCTAAACTTTTTGCTTTCTAACCATTTTACAATAGGCAAAATGATAACAGCAAAGAAACCAGCAAAAGCAAATGGGATGATGATGTCTTTCGCCCAGATAATTAAAAAACCAACAATACATAGTATCAATAAGGTTTTGAAAATATAATCGAGGCGGTTAAAGTTTATTTTTTCCATATCAGGCAGTTTCATTGATGGCTTCTACAATCAAAGCACATGCTTCTTTAATTTCTTCTTCGGTAATAGTAAGCGGAGGTGCTAACCTAAAACTATGCGGATGCGATAAAAACCAATAACAAATTACACCTTTTTCTTTTCCTTTTTCTACGATGCGGTTAACACGCTCTGCGTTGGCGAAATCAATAGCAAACATCAAACCTATTCTTCTGATCTCTATAATCTCCGGATGTTGCAAGAGCGATTCCATCAGTTTTCCTTTTGCTTCTACTGCTTCTAATAAGCCTGGTTGCGTTAGCACATCTAACACTGCACCGGCAGCTGCGGCACAAACAGGATTGCCACCAAAAGTTGTAATATGCCCAAGCGGAGGATCGTACGTTAACGTCTTCATCAATCGTTGGTCAGCCACAAAGGCACCAATGGGTAAACCACCTCCAAATGCTTTTCCTATAGTTAGGATATCAGGAACAACACCATAATGCTCAAAGGCAAAAAGTTTTCCGGTGCGTCCCATGCCACATTGTATCTCATCAAAAATCAGCAACACACAATGGTCATCGCATTTTTTTCTTAACGCTTGTAACCATTCTTGTGTGGCAATTCTTACACCGGCATCGCCTTGTATCGGTTCAACAATAACACACGCAGTTCGCGAACTGATAAATTGCAAGTCTTCAAAATGGTTTAAGCGAATATGCCGTACATCAGGCAATAAAGGTCTGTAAGCCTGTTTCTTATATTCATTACCCGAAACACTTAATGAACCATGTGTACTGCCATGATACGATTTCTGCATGGAGATGATTTCAGTTCTGCCTGTAACACGTTTGGCTAACTTCAATGCACCTTCATTGGCCTCTGTGCCGGAGTTAACGAGATATACACAATTTAAACTAGCAGGAAGCTTTGCAGTTAGTTTCTCGGCTAACGTGTTAGATGCATCTTGGATAAACTCGCCATAGACCATCACATGCAAATGTTTATCCAACTGTTGTTGAATAGCGCCAATAATAACAGGATGCCGATGCCCAACATTGCTAACTCCGATTCCGGAAATCATATCGAAGTATCGCTTTCCTTCCGGGCTGTACAGAAAAACACCTTCAGCCCGCTCTATCGAAATCTTATAAGGAAAAGGAGTAGTTTGCGCTAGTTTATTATAGAATGTAGCTTCGCTGAAATTCATGGACAAAAATATTAAATAACAGCAGTCTTTGATAATTCAATTTGAATGCTTCAACTTTGAGTTTGTATGTCGGACGAAACCGAAAAATCAGTTTTAATCATTACCTATTATTGGCCCCCCAGTGGCGGAAGTGGCGTGCAGCGTTGGCTAAAATTTGTGAAATACCTGCCCACTTTTGGCTATACCCCTTATGTGTTTACACCCGAAAATCCTGCTTTCGAAATTAAAGACGAATCGTTAGTGAAAGATGTTCCTCCGCAGGCAGAAGTATTGCACTTTCCGATATGGGAACCGTATCATTTGTTTACCAAACTTGCGGGCAAAAAACCTGGAGACAAAAACATTACAGTGCCAAAGCCCGATTCGTTGTTTAAAAAAGTAAGCATCTGGATTCGGGGAAATATCTTCATTCCGGATCCGCGCATTTTTTGGGTAAGACCATCAGTTCAATTCCTGCAAGATTTTATTCGCGAGAAAAAAATAAGAACCATTATTACCACGGGGCCGCCACACAGTGTGCACTTAATAGGCCGATCACTCAAAAAAAGAAATCCTTCTTTAAGATGGATAGCCGATTTCAGAGATCCGTGGAGTGAGTGGTTTCTGCTGGATACCTTACAGGTTGGATGGCTTGCTAGAAAAATTCATAAGCATTTGGAGAGAACAGTATTACAATCTGCCGATCGAATTACAACAGTTACACCTTTTTATGTTCGGCATTTTCAACGGTTGGGCAACCGCGCTGTTTCGTTGTTAACAAACGGATATGACGAAGAAGATTTTGAAGACTTTACATACATGCCAACTGAAAAATTTATCATCAGGCATGTAGGTAAAGTGGTAGAAGAATGCGATCCGCTTCCCTTTATGGAAGCAGTGGCTGCACTCTGTAAAAGCAACAATGCGTTACAGCGCGCAATTCGTATCGATTTTGTGGGTCAGGTAAACGAACCTTTTAAAGAATATGTTCGTCAGCATCAGGTTTTACAATCGGTTGTAACATTTACTCCTATGGTCTCGCATAAAGAGGTAATTGGTTTGTATGCGCAAAGCAATGTTTTATTGTTAATACTGTCTGGATATAAAGATGCAGAAGGCTACATGCCCGGCAAGTTGTTCGAATATTGCGCAACTGGTTTACCTATTTTAGGAGTTGGGCCCGAAGCTGGCGATGCCGCACAACTAATCAACTCATTAAAATGCGGCATAATGGTAAGCGAAAAGGAAAGCGAAAAAATGGAAAAAGCTATACTGCAATACTTTAATACGTGGGCTTCCGGAGTTACTGAGCTTCATACGCACACCGAACAGTATTCCAGAAAAGCAATAACCGGCCAACTAACAGAACTGCTATCTTCCCCATAATTTAATCGACATGGATATTACCCACTTTAAACGAGCGCTTGTATTAGCCCCACATACCGATGATGGCGAACTGGGTGCAGGAGGTACACTTGCAAAAATGATAGAAGCCGGTGTAGAAGTGTACTATGCTGCTTTCTCAACAGCAGAGCAATCGGTACCCGAAGGATTTCCCAAAGACATACTTAAAACCGAAGTAAAAAAAGCAACGCTAACCCTGGGTATAAAACCAGAAAACCTGTTTATATACAATTACGAAGTTCGTAAGCTCAATTACATGCGGCAAGAATTACTGGAAGACTTAGTGAAACTGCGAAGCCGCATAAACCCGGATCTAATCTTACTTCCTTCTTTACACGATATACATCAGGATCATGTAACAGTATCGCAAGAAGGTTTACGCGCATTTAAACAACGCACAATTTTAGGTTACGAACTCATCTGGAATAACCTGAAATTTGATACAACAAGTTTTGTGAAATTGAACAAGCAACATATCCAAACTAAAGTAAACGCACTACAGCAATATGCATCTCAAAAACACAGAGATTATCTTTCTGAAGAATTTATTTTCTCGCTGGCAAAAACAAGAGGTGTGCAAATAGGTTGCGAATATGCCGAAGCATTTGAAGTTATACGCATGATTTTATAAACATGGAGATTTTACTAACAGATATTGTAGGTAAGTTGCCTGTTACTGAAGTAATAGGAAACAAACAGCGAACCATTAAAAGAGTTGTACAACTAACAACACCCGACAAACAACATACAGACATGTGTTGGGTATCGGATAAAAATACAGAGCAACTCAGATTAGTTACACAAGGCGTAATTATTTGTTCTGTAAAAACAGATCGCTCTTTATTCAACAGCGCGTGCACATATTTACTAACAGAATCGCCTCGCTTGTACTTTTTAAAATTGGTAAACCAATTTTTTGTTG
The DNA here is from genome assembly GCA_021298355.1 of Flammeovirgaceae bacterium. Classification (GTDB taxonomy): domain Bacteria; phylum Bacteroidota; class Bacteroidia; order Cytophagales; family Cyclobacteriaceae; genus Chryseotalea. Next base: position 120,370 of record JAJTEH010000006.1, on the reverse strand, counting down.
AGAAAGAATCGCCAGGTATACACAAAACAGCTACTATACACAACACCGTAAAAACCGGAGAGAATTGTTTTATTGCTGCCGGTGTGGTAATCGAAAAAAATTGCACAATAGGCAATAATGTTCATATAGGAGCCAATACAGTTATTATGGCAAACACGTGTATAGGAAACCGTGTTAAAATTGGAGCAAACAACACCATAGGTGGAGTAGGTTTCGGGTACGAAAGAAACGAAACAGGTGCCTACGATTTAATACCGCATATTGGTAACGTTGTGTTAGAAGATGATGTAGAAATTGGAAACAATACAACCATAGATAGAGCTGTGATGGGCAGTACTTTGTTAAAACGAAATGCCAAAGTAGATAACCTGGTACACATTGCCCACGGTGTTACCATTGGCGAAAATTCTTTGATCATCGCTAACGCAATGGTGGCGGGCAGTACGGTTATTGGCGACAACGTATGGGTGGCACCCTCATCTTCTATTCTAAACAAAGTAGAAGTAGGAAACAATGTAGTAATAGGAATGGGTGCTGTTGTATTAAAAAATGTAACAGACGGACAAATAATGGTTGGTAATCCTGCCAAAGAACTTACACGCGGGAAGAAAGAATAGACTTAACCCTTTCAGTAAACAACTGCTCGTTTTTTTCGGCACAAAGTATTTCCGAGGCAGCATCAGCATTTAGTTTAAACTGATTTACATCGTTTATCTTGAGCGCATTTAGTTTTTCAGCAACAGATTGCGCAGTAAAAGAATCAGACACTACGCCAAGCTTATATTCTGTGCATATAAGCGACATTTCCTTTAATGGCCCCAGCACAAGTCCAAGCCTGGCCTGTATAAAATCAAATAGTTTATTGGGCATTCCATTTTCGTAGTTGAAGTTGATAGGAGGGATTAAGATCAAGCCGAGATCGTACTGTGCATGAAGGGTGCTTACGATTTCTGAAGTAGCTATCGCGGGCAAAACACGTACGCGTTTATCGGTAGCTGCTCTTTCTTTAAACGCTTTAAAAAACCGTTCAGTTTTTTTGGAGGCCGATGGGGGCAACACAAAGAAAAGATCAAGCGTAAAACGGTCATCCAACAAATCCATAACATCCAACATTAATTCGGGCTGGCGCGAGATATTAAAAATACCATGGTGCACCATTTTGATGGTGTTACCAGAAACGCGCTTTACAGTAAGCTGCTGCAAAGCAGGTGCGTTTGTGATAACCAACGGATCAACCCCGAAATTTTTCAAATATTCATTGGCTAACCCTTTGCCTACTGTAGACATGCCATCCACTTTGTGGATATACGTTTTACACATCCACACAACAAAACGTTTAAAGAAAATTCTCCAGTACAATCTATCTTCAAATTGCCGGGGTGCATATTCGTGCGCATCAAAAAACACTTTTGCATGTTTGTTTAGAAATGCAAAAGGCAACGTCTCAATATCATTAGCAATAATCAGATCGAAAGGCTTCGTAGCAACCTCGGTTAAAATGTTGCTGCCATGTAAGAGATACAAGGCTTTTTTGTATTGGCCGGTAAGCGTATAAAAAGCAATTTTACTTTTTACAAATAAGGTTAGATTAGGTTTTGGCAATTTAACAAACCGATAGGGTGTTTGTGGTGGAGCTTGCAACGCTGCCACTGTAAGCTCAAATTCTTTTTGTAAGAAACTGATTTGTCGGCTAACCCGTGCATCGCGTGTTAAATCGGAGAAAACGAGGATAAGGATACTTTTTTTCATGCAAAAGAAAGGCAAAATAAACATTATTTACCGATACCACGCACAGTAGTGATTTAACCCGAATAATACTATTTTTGAACGATTGTATACGTATTTTCTCTTGACGATTGAGGGTATAAAGAAATGCAGAAAATATATTTCAGAAAACGCATTTACAAAAGCACACGTTCATGATCTCAGGCCGCTTTATTAAGCATTCGTTTATATACACGCTAGCCGGATCTTTGCCAATGGCAAGTGCTATTTTGCTCATGCCATTTTATGGGTATTTTCTTACTGCTGAAGTATTTGGTTTGTTATCCGTTTATTTTGCAGTTGCTTTATTGGTTCAAATCTTTGTTACCTATAGTTTCGATGCATCAGTATATGTATTTTACCACGAACATAAGCATGACAAACAAAAACTGGCCGCATTCATCAGCAGTGTTTTCATTTTTATTCTGGGAGTAAGTGTCATTGTTTCCGTTTTACTTTCACTTACCGGTTATTGGCTATTTGAATTTATCTTCGATAAAGAAGATGTATCCTTTTATCCTTTCGGAATTTTATCGGTAGCCACAGGTGTATTGCAAGCCGTGTTTAAGGTTAATAATAGCTTGCTTCAAACTTCTGAGAAAGCTACTCAGTTTCTCAAAACCAATTTGTTTTCATTTTCTTTGATAGCAGGCTTAACCATTGCCGGGCTGTTTTTATACCCAGATTCTTTATGGGGCCCTATTGGCGGTAAGGTAATAGGTGCATTCATTTCCTTCAGTTGGGTGCTGTATGGTATAGTTAAAAAGTATGGAATTCAATTTAACTGGACGTTAATAAAAGAGACATTCAGTTTTAATCATCCATCATTAATCTATCAAATTCAACAATGGTTTATCAATTATTACGATAGAATAATTATACTGATCTTACTATCTAAAGCTACCGTTGGGTATTATGATTTAGCTGCTAAATGTTTGCTGGCAATTGATTTTATTCTAGCAGGCTTAAACACAACTTTTTTTCCAAAGGTATTAGGCATTGTAAAGCAACAAGAAGTTAAATCAAGCACAATTGAAATAAACCGGTATTATCATGGCTTAACAGCTATAGCAATGCTATTGGTAGCAACAAGTATTTTTGTTTTTCCATACCTGATCGATTTCTTTTTCCCAAAAAGTTATTTGCCGGCAATTGGGTTAATTCCGTTGTTATCTATTATGTATGTTATTCGACCTTTGCGTTTATATTTGGCCATGCCTTTTGCTGCCATTAAATATTCAAAACCTTTACCTGTTATTTACCTATTTGTTGCTGTACTAAAAATTTCTTTGCTTTTCTTTTTAATTCCTATTATAGGTATTGAAGGTGCAGTATTCGCAACTATTGTATCCTACGTTGCTGAAATTATTTTATTGTTTATCTTCATTCATAAGAAATTTAAAATTAAAATGAATGCAAGTAAACTGCTATGGTCTCCATTAGCTCTTATTCTGTTTATAGTAACAATTAAGTACACAAACTTTTTTGCAGATAAAATATCCAATCTTTTTCTTTTTGCTTTTACAATAACGATGTTGCTATTTGTCTATAGAAAAGAATTGACGCAACTTTATCAAACAACTAGTAAAAAATTCTCATGATTCCTGTAACCAAACCATACTTGCCCGCTAAAGAAACGTACCTGAAGTTGTTAGATGAAGTTTGGCAACGCAATTGGCTAACCAACAACGGACCATTGGTTAATGAGTTAGAACTTGAATTAAAAGAAAAGCTAGGTCTTAAACATGTATTATTTGTAAGCAACGGAACCATTGCCATACAAATGGCTTTAAAAGCATTACGCTTAAAAGGAGAGATCATCACAACACCTTTTTCGTATGTGGCAACAACATCCAGCATTATTTGGGAAGGATGTAAACCTGTTTTTGCAGATATCGATGCGCATACTTTTAACATCGATGTAAATAAAGTAGAGAAAGCCATTACGAAAGAAACCAAAGCTGTATTAGCTACGCATGTATTTGGTAATCCTTGCGATGTTGTTGCGTTAGAAGCAATATGTAAAAAACATCAACTAAAATTAATTTACGATGGTGCTCATGCTTTTGGTGTAAAAGTAAACGGGAAATCAATTTTCGAATATGGAGATATTGCTACGTGTAGTTTTCATAGTACTAAACTTTTCCATACTGTGGAAGGAGGGATGGTTACTACGAACGAAAGTGAAACCTTGCGACTACTTTCTTTGCACAGAAACTTTGGCCATAACGGTCCGGAAAAATTTGATGCTGTTGGTATAAATGGAAAAAACTCTGAGTTTCATGCCGCTATGGGATTAAGCATTTTACCAGACTTCGATAAAATTGTTACCAGACGCGAACAACTCACAGCCATTTACAACGACATGCTTGTTAACTTTAAGGGAAGCAAGCAATCAATAAAAGGAGGTGTAACCTACAATTATGCCTACTATCCCTTGTTATTCGAAAGTGAGCAGAAGGTATTAGCAACGATAGCCGAGTTAAATAAAAATTGGATCTATCCGAGACGTTATTTTTATCCTTCTTTAAATACAATCGATTATCTTGAAGAGAAAACACCTTGCCCCATAAGCGAAAACATAGCCAGTAGAATTTTATGTTTGCCTTTGTACTATGATTTAACGGAGAAGGAAGTGCAAATGATCGCTAGAATTATTTTACGTGCTCAACAATACGCTTAGTGTATGAATGTACACATCTTTCCGGACAGCGTTTTTGCCAAGGCCTTTTATCGCAACCTACAATCCTTTTCGTTAACAGAGAACAATCAGGTTATCATCAGTAAAGAAAATGCTAAACATGCTGTAGATGGAATAGTTTGTGCTTCTTTAAATTCATCTTCGTTTTCTCAAGTAGTAAAATCAACCGAACAGTATGATGCAGTGTTTATACATTATTTCACTCCAGCTCTCTATCGCTGGGTAGCCAAGCATACCTTTAAAAAACTTTGTTGGTGCGTGTGGGGTGGAGATGTGTATAATTTACCGTGGAAAAAGAGTAACAATTTCGAACCCATCACTTCTGCTCTTTCAAAAAAAACATTTTCGTGGGAGGAATCCGTTTTCAATCTGAAGGTTTCACTTTTTTATTCTCCCTACAAAACAAAAGCCTGGTTAAAAGTAAACGAAGTTTATACCTGGATGGAAGAAGAATTTCTATTCACAAAATCTAAGTATGCTAATCAAGCTACACACACTTTTTTTTACTACGAAGGAGAAGTTCCGTATGACCACGAAGTAGTTGTTACCCAAAGTAAAGCCGAACCTTATGTTATTGTGGGTAACTCCGGAAGTCCGCAGAATAACCATGCTGATGTATTAAAATTTTTAAATGACATTAACTTTAAAAAGAAGATTGTAATTCCTGCTTCTTATGGTAACAAAGAGTATGTATCAAAATTAAAGGTATACACGAAAAAATTTTCCAATCTTACTATTCAATGGGCAGAAGAGTTTATGCCCATTAATCAATACAATAATTTACTAGCCAATGCAGATGCCTTTATCATGAATGCCATTCGGCCACAAGGTATGGGTAATGTATTTGCCCTTATGAATATGGGTGTGCCAGTATACTTTAATCCTCAGAATGCGGCCTATCAATCTTTGGTAAGCATGGGTTTTACTTGCTATAAAGTAGAAGATCTGGCGAATACCAACATACATCAACCCGAAAAAAACAGATCCTTAATCAAGGTAAGATTTGGTCATGATCAAACCAAAAAAATATACCAATCGCTATTTGCTAAACCACAACCCTAAAAGTACTACCCACACCAGGTTTGCTTTCTACCTGAATGGTTCCGCCTAACATTTCTGTTTGAAGTTTTACTAAAAACAAACCCAGGCCTTTTCCTTCGGTATGGTTATGAAAGCGTTTATACAAACCAAACAAATTGCTTTTAAATCTGTCTAAATCTATACCTAATCCGTTGTCTTGTACTTCTATTTGCATTTTATCGCCAATCCATTTGCTGCGTATGTTTATGATAACTTGCTTATCCGGAGAGCGGTATTTAATGGCATTGCTCACTAAATTATACACAATGCTTTGCAGCATGGCACGAACGGTTACCATTTCGTTGGCATCTAGTTGTGTAGTAAGCCACACATCGTGTTCTGCCATTTCGTTTTCTAAAAGTTGCTTAATGTCTTTAATAATCTCACTTACCTTAACAGTTTCTTTGCTGCTGTTTACATCCTTTCGCATCTCCATAATATGATTCAAGTCGCGAATGGTATTGTCTAAAGCAATCACAGACTTATTCAAGTGTTCTACCAGATGCTTGTTGTCTTCCCCTAATTCATTTTCATTGATTAAACTAAACAATCCTTTTAAACTGGCTACAGGGCCGCGTAAATTATGGCTGATGGTATAAGAAAAATGTTGTAAATTATTGTTGTGGCTAATTAACTCCTGATTGGTTGCCTGCAATTGTTCGTTTTTCTTTATCAGGTCTTCGTTAAGTTTTTCGTTTTCTATCGATAGCATTTTACGCTGATCGTCAATTACCTGGTTAGCATACAATAACTCTTTTTGCTTGAGAGATAATTGCTTAATCAGCTTTACGTTTTCTGTTTCGTATTTCTCGAAACTATATTTTAAAAAGTACGTGCTGGCGGCAATTACCAAAAAGGCAGCACCAACCATGTAATTAATGAAATAATAATTCGGACCGGTAAATCCTAACTGATAATACCCCACACCGAAGAAATCGTGTATAGGATCGTATAATACAATACATAAAAAGTTATATACCTGTGCCGATATCCAAAGTTTCTTTTCCTTTAAATTAAAAATCACAAAGGGAAAAATAGTTGAGGCTATCATGGTAAGCCTAAACTCGAAGTATTGCATCTCTTCAAGCAAGATGTATTCGAATTTATCTGCTATAGAAACAGCAAGCGAAATAGTGCCAACCAAAACAGAGAGCGTTATACGGGCTGCATTAACCTGGCCAACATAATTTAATAAAACAGGAGTGAGGAAAATGAAACAGCAAACAAAAGAAATAATGGTTGTGCGAATGGTTCCAAAGAATATAAAAGAAACAATTGTGAGCATAAAAATAAACACGCACAACAATATGGTAGCTCGGTTACCCAAAACAACCACGCGTTTCTTGTCGTGGTCCATAGCCGGACTAACACCGATGTTGCTTATTTTTTGCCAGAGGGTCATTGGGTATAGCGAATTAAAGAATTTTTTTTCTTAAATCCAGTCTATTCCTTTTTTAAGCAAGGCTTGTGTTTGTCCTTCGGCAGAGTCTGGCGTAGGCTGATGGTTATACTGCCAATGGGCAATAGGTGGCAGACTCATCAAAATAGATTCTGTTCTGCCATCTGTTTCTAACCCAAACTTCGTGCCTCTGTCCCACACCAAGTTAAACTCTACATAGCGGCCTCGTCTTAACATTTGCCAATTCTTATTGTCTGCTGTAAAGGCTTTCTCTTTATTGCGCTGCATCAAGGCAGTATACACAGGGGCGAAGGTTCTGCCAACATCTTGCACAAACGTAAACCGATCTTGCTTGGTAAAACCATCCGTATCCTTCAGGTAGTCGAAAAAAATGCCGCCCACACCGCGTGTTTCCTTCCTGTGTTTTAAAAAGAAATAATCATCCGCCCATTGCTTAAACTTTGGGTAGAATTCAACATGGTGTCGATCACAAGTCTGTTTTAAAGCTTGATGAAAAAATTGCGCATCTTCTTTTACAATGTAATGCGGAGTAAGATCTATGCCACCACCAAACCACCAGTTTTTGGCAGCACTTTGTTTGTCAGCCGGAACAATTTCGAAATAGCGAACATTCATGTGGATGATAGGCACCCACGGATTATGCGGATGGATAACAATAGAAACACCCGTAGCAAAAAACTGTGCTTGTGTATCTTTCAAATCTAGTGAATGCAAAATATGAGCAGGAGCATCACCCCACACAGCCGAAAAATTAACGCCACCTTTTTCTATAATGTGGCCATGTTGCAACACACGCGAAATACCACCGCCACCACCGGGCCGCTGCCATGCATCACTTTCAAATTTCCCTTTTCCATCGGCAATTTCTAATTCTCTACAGATGTCGGCTTGCAGGGTTTTAAACCAACTTTCAATTGTTTCCTTTCCAGGCTCCATGTCTACTTTCATTAACTCACAAATGTAAAAGAAATCTTTCCGCAATATTCGTGTTGATTATTCACTTTTGGTTGTTCGTTGTTGGTTGTTCGTATTTCGTTGATAGTTTTTCGTTTTTGGTTGTTCGAATTTCGTTGTTGGTTTTAGCAAATCTTTGTTGGTTTTTCTACAGCAGCAGTTCGATAATTGTTGTCTATTTTTGGATTATCAGCATTGGAAACTGCATCAAGATGAAAAATCATTTTAATTAATCTTCAGATTTTAAAATATTTGATCAAAACCGAAAAACAAACAACCAAAAACCTCCAACGAACAACTAATAGCCAACATCATTTATCGAATAACCAATAACGAACATCAAAAAACCATCAACGATCAACCAACAACGATCATCTTTCAACCGATTGAAATAACCTATTTTGTTTATATTGAGCCGGTTTTGAGTTAAATACGAAAAGGATGGAGGCATCAACAACAAAGCAGAAACAGAAACCTTTAAAATCACCTATCGATCAATCTATTTTGCACCAGGCATACCGCCTCATGCACACAGCCAAAAGAATGGCGGCCTTATACGATGAGCAACGCGAAATCTGTAGCAAGTACGTGCATAGCACCTCGCGCGGCCACGAAGCCATACAACTAGCCGCAGGCTTACAACTAAAACCTTACGATTACGCCTCGCTGTATTACCGCGATGAATCCATGTTATTAGGCATGGGTTTGCGTCCTTACGAACTTATGTTGCAGTTAATGGCGAAAGAAGATGATCCTTTCAGTGGAGGAAGAACCTACTATGGGCATCCATCCTTAAAGCGCGAAGGTTTCCCTACCATTCCGCACCAAAGTTCGGCCACCGGTATGCAAGCCATACCCGCTACAGGCATGGCACATGGCATATCTTATTTAGAAAAAAGAAACTTATTAAATGCAGAAGAGCCACCGGTTGTACTCTGTTCCCTAGGCGATGGCTCCGTTACCGAGGGCGAAGTAGCTGAAGCCTTTCAAATGGCCGTGCTCAAAAAATTACCGATCATCTATCTCGTGCAAGACAACAACTGGGGCATTTCTGCCACAGGCGAAGAAATGCGCGCTATGGATGCATACGAATATGCCGCTGGGTTTAAAGGCTTAGAAAGAATGGCCGTAGATGGTTCTGATTTCGAAGATTCTTTCTTAGGCATGAAAAAAGCCATCGACTACGTGCGCAAAAAACGTGCACCTATTTTGGTGCATGCCATCTGTCCTTTGTTGGGGCATCATACTTCAGGAGTGAGAAAAGAATGGTACCGCGAAGATCTCGCTCAACACCAACAACACGACCCCATAGATAAATTGCATCATTACTTACTCGATAAAGGCGAAGCAGAAGAAACACTTGCACACTTGCAACAACAAGCACACACATCAGTTGAACAAGATTTTCAACAAGCAGTAGCCGCAGCCAATCCAGAGCCAACCGATTTTGATACACACGAGTTTGCACAAACACCCATCACAGAAGAAGCAGGCGAGCGGCAACCAGCCGGTGCCGAAAAAGTAGTGATGGTAGATGCTGCCCTGCACGCAGTAGATGAAATTTTAAAACAACATCCAGAAGCTTTGTTCTACGGCCAGGATGTAGGCAAGCGATTAGGAGGTGTATTTCGCGAAGCAGCTACGCTAGCCGCTAAGTATAGTGATGATCGCGTATTTAACACACCTATACAAGAAGCATACATCGTTGGAAGCACGGCAGGCATGTCGGCAGTAGGAGCAAAGCCCATCGTTGAAATACAGTTTGCCGATTACATTTGGCCGGGCATCAACCAATTGGTTGAAGAGTTATCCAAAAGTTGTTATCTATCCAAAGGTAAGTTTCCAATTCAATCTGTCATTCGCGTACCTATTGGTGCCTATGGTGGTGGTGGTCCATACCACAGTGGAAGTGTAGAAAGTGCCCTCCTTACTATAAGAGGGATTAAAGTAGTTTATCCTTCTAATGCTGCCGATATGAAAGGCCTGATGAAAGCTGCTTTCTATGATCCTAATCCCGTGGTGATGTTAGAGCACAAAGGTTTATACTGGTCTAAAGTGCCCGGTACAAGCGAAGCCAAAACAGCTGAGCCAGATGAAAAGTATATCGTACCGTTAGGCAAAGGCAGAATGGTACAACAAGCAACAACCGATAATGTTGAATCAGGCGAAGTCGCATTAATTGTAACCTATGGCATGGGCGTGTACTGGGCATTAGAAGCAAGCAAAAACATAAAAGAGAAAGTAAGCATTCTGGATTTGCGCACCTTAAACCCGATTGATTGGGAATTAATTGAAGCGCAATCCAAAACACAAGGCAGAGTGTTAGTGTTAACAGAAGAACCCTTACTCAACTCTTTTGCCGAATCCTTAGCAGGAAGAATAAGCAAACACTGCTTTCAACATTTAGATGCACCCGTGCATACCTACGGAGCCGCCAACCTTCCGGCTATACCCTTAAACGTAGAACTCGAAAAGCAAATGCTACCCAATGCAGAGAAAGTACAACAAGAACTGATGAAGTTGCTGGCTTATTAGTTGTTGGTTGATGGTTGTTCGTTGTTCAAAATTCAAAATTCAAAATTCAAAATTCAAAATCTGGAATTTGAAATTTGGAATTTTCTTTCTCCCCATCTGGCGCGGAAGTTATTTCCGTGCCACGAATGTTGAAATAGATATTTCACTTTTACCATACAAACACATTTGATAAATGGCACAGATGAACTGCCCACATTCTAACACATAACATCCGCGCCAGTGAGGGGGTTGATGCGGCACTACACACAACAAAAGCTATTTACAATGGCTAGGTGAAGTGTGAATAAAACGTTTTATCTTCGTTGTTAAGTATATTCACGGTGGACAGATACGTTTTCAAAAGCCACCACTTCTATAGCCTAACGTTGTGCACACAAAGAATAAACAAAAATATTAAACTTAACGCTAGTACTTATTCTATTATCTTTTATCTCATTCTCCATTTTTTGGCAGACAAGAACTATTAAAAGAATCGTAATCGAAAAAGGTGGAAATCTAATTTTGGGTTGTCATGCAGTTTTCAAAGAAACAACATCAGCAACACAGACCAACAACTGCTGAAAAGTTGAATTAAAAACAAATAAAAACTCACTAACAGGTATGTTCAGTTGTTTAACAAGTGACTTAAAAATAAAGATGTATACAAAAGAATATACTTTTTACACACACTAAAATCAATGCACTAAATCTTGCAAAAAAAATATAACTTTATAAAAAAGTAAAGACAAACCACAAACACAAAAGTTATCGTCACTACATAAAAACAGACTAACGTATGACTAAAATTAAAATCACCTTGCTCTTGATCACGTTAACAATACTTAGCTTAAACGCACAAGAACAAACAAACGATACAAGTAAAACCAATGTAGAAGTTTTCATTCCAGTAGAAAAAACCGCTGAATTCCCAGGAGGAATAACGAAATTGTATACGAATTATATCGATAGAAAATTAAAATATCCAAAAGATGCAAGACGAGAAGGAATAAAGGGTAAAGTATTTGTTGAATTTGTAATTAACAAAGACGGTTCAATTGACGATAGCACAGTTAAAGTTGTACAAGGCCTGAACGAATCTTGCAATAACGAAGCAATTAGAGTAATAAAAGAATGCCCAAATTGGATACCGGCAACAATAAATAACAAGCCAGTTAAGCAAAAATTTGTAATACCGATAAATTTCAATCCTTAGTGCATTATGTAAGACATAGTTAAAACAATATTGGAAACAGACAGGCCACAGCGCATATACAAGGCTTCCAAAAAAGTTTTAACTTTAAAAAATTAAAAACCTACAGGGTGTAAGCAAACCATTGTAGGAAATACAACAAATGAAAATAACCGTTATTATTTTATTGGCGATGGGGCTATTTAATAATCTGTTTGGGCAAAAAAACAATGTAAAGGAATACTTAAAAAACAACGTAAAGTATTTGCGAAACGTTGGCCTTTTCGAAGAATACTCCTCTCTAACTATTGATCAACTCACACAAAAGATAATTGAACTTGAGATCAACTATAATGGGGATTTTTATGAAGATGAGTTTCCTAAAAACGATCTTAAGTGGACATTCATTAACATAGCGAAACACGATAAGCGCAGAGTTCGTTTTATTGGAATAGAATACGCATATAGAGAAGAGAAGGTTTATGAGCAACTGATTGCTGAGTTTAAAAACATGGCCCCCTTACTAAACCCAGAAAATTGTAAAGAATACTGGGAAAGCGAAGATGGCCCCATCATCGTAACATTTAACAATCTAGGTAAAGAAATTAAAATTACCCCAAAATTTAATGATGGCTGGGTCGACATGAAATCAATTCTCGAAAGTTTCAATTCAATCATCCATTCAAGTGGACAAAAGTTCGAGGTACTACACGGAACCGATGATCAGTTGTTTATTATTAGATTATCAGAAAATGAAAAAGAAATTATAACCAAGCTGTTTAAAATACAATTCAAGTAATGGCACTATTCTTGTTAAAAGAATAGTCAAACCACGTTGTAATTATAAGTAATAAACAGTACAAACAAATAGAAACCAACTCTTAAAAACAGCCATACCCTCAAACCCAAAAGAACAGAAAAATTTAAACTTTATGAATATGAAAACGCTATACAAACTAAGCCTTATTTTCTTACTTACACCCTTACTCGGTAGTTGCATAGCGTTTCATAGTGGCTACTTATCCAATTCCGCAGCCTTAAACTCAGCAAACTTCACATACGTTAATCAAAATATTAAAGGGCAAGCAGAAGCAACTTATTTTGTACTATTTGGTGGGCTCGGAAAAGAAACATTAGTACACGATGCCAAAGAAAAAATGCTTGCATCTTTCCCGCTAAAAAACAATCAGGCCCTGGCAAACCAAACAGTTAACTTTAAATACACTTTTATTCTAATGGGCTTTGCCAGAAAAGTAACGTGCACGGTAACAGCCGATGTAGTAGAATTTAACCAATAGGCCAATCCGCAGGCAAACAGCCCTAAACGCAAGAATAAAAACAAATACTGCACGCTAATAACCTCTGGCAACAGAAGTAACAATCAAATCACAAACACGGGACGAATAAAGGTTTACCTAAGCAAAGTGCACATAAAACACTACGCCAACGCTCAGGTATATGTAAAAATAAGTACAAATTTCTCTCTCATTCAATAAGTGGCAGGGGGTAGCCATTTACATACGTACTACGTGCTGCCTACGTCTCACTACTTACGTCTTACTTCTTTTTCGAACAACCAACAACGAAAACACATTCATGGCACGCAAGTAACATCCGCGCCAGATTGCAAGGGTAGCGATTTCTATACGTACTACTTACCTCAATCACGAATAACCAACAACGAATAACCAACAACAATAACACAAGGGCGGCAGCCGGGCTGTTCGGGGCTTCGCTTCGCTACGGTGTTCCACTTCGTTGCACACCAAGCCCCTACCATCCCTGCCGCAAACCCCTAATCGATATTAAAAATTAAAAATTTGGAATCTGGAATTTGGAATTTTGAATTTTCATTCTCGTCAAGCCAACCCTCAGCTACTTGCAAAAGTAAAAGGCATGTATTATTTTTAGCAAGGCTCTTAAAGAAGATAACAGCATTAAACAGCTGATACAAAAATATATCAGCAATGAGTTACTCATATAAATATGTTGCCAGCAATTTGCTGAAAGATGAATAGCACTAAGACGATATTGATATTTTTGATAATGCTGACTTGCTTTTGTTCAAATGGGCAAAATTACCTCGGACATATTCCTTCGAAGATTAAGCATACAGCTGATTCACTAATCGAATTGACTCTTGGGAATCAATACTTTGAAAAGACAATCTTTGACTGCGAGATTAGTCATATTTATATAACAGAACATTTAATTTTAAACGCGTGTCCGACATATAAATCAAAGGGAAGACAAATGAAAAAAAAGAAAGGTCGGACAGAATTGAATCCAATGTTTTATGTCCTTAAATATCACTTGACTTTAAATCAGAATTCAAAATATGACTTTGAAGTACGGGTTGATAGAAATCAAGACCTAAAAGAAAAAATAAAACTTCCAGACTGTAGAAACACAAAAGCATGTGAGATAACGGTAGACAGTTTAATGGCTATTGACATTGCAATTAAATCAGGACTTGATAAGGGATTTGGTGTTTATAATGAAGGGTTAATCTATGACAATGATGCTAATTCCTTTCAATGGATAATTAAGAACCATTTAACAAAAGGACCAGATAAAGGTGACTTAGTTTATATAGATGCAACAACAGGTCTTAGACTTAGTGACAAAGATAGAAAATGGATAAGGTCAGTTGTGCATTAGCAAACAGCTGGCAACAACATGTATGCGCTATGGCTTTGAAAATAGTTTTAACTTTATAAGATAGGATAGCCACAGCGCATACACAGACCGTTGGCAGTAACAGGGCCCCGGACAATTTGGTCATCTAACGGGGGACACTCTACTAACAAGATTTCACACAGGGACCAAGTGAACGGCTTCGGAAAACTTGGACTTTGAAAAAATTAGAACGCGGGACGGACCTAAAAATAATACAGCCGACCCTTCGCATTTTTAAGAAGATTGTGCTTCGAGTTGCCCCACGCATTTGGCACATGCCATAGCCGCTCAAACCCATTCGACACCAAAGCTATGGCAAGAGCCAAACTCCACCCATCCTAAGCGAAGGAGCGGTTTTGAGTCTCAAATTCCGTATTTTGTCAGCAAGTAGAAATTTAAAAAGATCGAATATGAGTTCTGAGCTAGATAAAAGTTACGGACAAATTCTGCAGAACCTTAAGGAAAAAATTAGGCAGGCACGTCTTCGTGCTTCGGTAGTGGTGAATGCGCAGCTTCTTCAGGTGTATTGGGAGATTGGACAAACCATTTTAGAGCAGCAAAAAAAACTGGGTTGGGGAGCCAAGATTATTGACCGACTAGCTGCTGATTTGAAAATTGAGTTCGAGGACATGAAGGGGCTTTCTATTCGAAATCTAAAGTACATGAGAGCGTTTGCTGATTCGTACCCTCAATTTGTGCAGTCTTCAATTGCACAATTACAAAGCGCTGAAAGCCAAGGGAATGAAATTGTGCAACCAATGGCTGCACAATTGGAAAAACTAGTTGGGCAGCTTCCATGGACACATAATATAGTGTTGCTAGACAAGTTACCCACAGTTGAAGAACGACTTTTCTATGCCCAGAAGTGCATTCAAAACGGATGGAGCAAAACGTTACTTGTTCACCAGATTGAAAGTGATTTGTACAATCGGCAAGGCAAGGCAATTACCAATTTTGAGCAAACACTTCCGAAATACCAATCCGATCTAGCACGCGAAACTTTTAAGAACCCTTATGTATTTGATTTTCTTGGCATTGAAGAAGAGGTACATGAACGCGAATTAGAAAAGGCGCTTATCCAGCACATCAAAAAGTTCTTATTAGAATTAGGAAGAGGCTTTGCATTTGTGGGCAACCAGCGAAATTTAGTTGTAAACGGTGACGACTTCTTTCTAGACTTACTCTTTTACAATTATCACCTTCATTGCTTTATCGTGTTTGAATTAAAAGTCGGTGATTTCATGCCTGAATATGCGGGGAAGTTAAATTTTTATATCAATACCATTGACCAACAAATAAAAGGTGCTGACGACAAACCAACTATTGGCGTGCTCTTATGTAAGACACCTAACGAGACTGTGGTCAAATTTGCATTGACCGGAATTCAATCCCCAATTGGTGTAGCAGAGTATGAATTAATTAATACGTTACCAAAGCAATTGAAAGGCCAAATGCCAACAGTCGAGGAACTGGAAGCAGAGTTGGAAAAAGAACTGAAAACTCCAAAACGGCCTCTTGATGCCAAGCTCGACCGAATAAAGGAACTCACCAAGCAGATGAAGGGCAAGTCTTTAAAAGAAAGGGATAAGGAGATTACTACTATTCTCTTTAGTGAGACGCTTCCCAATTTGATAGAACGACTAAAAAAACGACTAGCCTCACTTATTGACGATTTTAAAACTAACACCATTTCAAGAATTATTAATGAGCAGTATAATTATACGACAGAAGTTGATTTAGAAGCAAAGCTACTAAAAGAGAGTGTACATCGACTTGGAATACACGTAAACTTACAAGGACATGTAAAATCAGGGACAAAAACATTTAACATCTGGAAAGACCTGAAATTCGAACTTTACCAATACTTCTATCACATAAAAGTATCAACCTCACAAGAACTGCTTTTAACTGAGCGATTGTATGACCAGCCTTGGACAGAAGAAGACCTTGAACAAGTAACTGAAGCGTTTGCTGAATTAATTGCTGATGACGTTGTACAAAACATTGAACGAATACAAAATCAGAAATAGTTGAGAGCGTTCGCACACACATTGCCTGGCCACACATCCTGCCGTCATCCAAAGCCAGCCAATAAGTGTGCTTAGTTTAGTGTAAGCGGACAATGAAGTAAAGGAAAAATGCTCCACCGCACTACTGACAAAAAAAGTTAATTAATTTAACGGAGGACTAAAGACACGGCTTCGAAAAGGCACCACTGCAGAAACACAAACGTTGCATGCAATTGAAATAACATAAAAACTTATGAACTGCATTATAATAATTCAAAGTTGTTATTATGATAAAACTAGAAAACAATTGGAAACAAAAGACATTAGAAAATCTTGAAAAACATGAATGGCTAAGTTTTGATTCTGATAGCAGACTCCTAAAGAGAATAAAAGTATTACGTAAATTACCTTTAGAAGATTTCACAATTGAAGACTTAAGACTTATGATTGGACAAAACGAAAGTTTGAATTATTTGATTCCACTCGCACTTGAAAAATTGGAAGAGAATATACTAGCAGAAGGAGATTTTTATAAAGGTGACTTATTACTTTCTGTAGTGAATTCGAGGGCAGAATTTTGGGAGAATTCAATAGATTTAAAGAATAAATTAGTAGATATGATAATGAAAAATAAACAAAAGATTGAGGACGAAGATATTAATATTACACTCGATTAATTTATGAGATAATTTAATTTGAAAGAAGAAATGTACTCAATTAAAAAACATCCAACTGCATACACAGACCGCTGGCGGCTGTTTTGCAGACGACCACTACGATAATAAAGCATGAAGAAAAAATATCTTTGGTTAATCGGACTTTTAACAGTAATAATATTTCTGTCTGTTCCGACATTCCATATCCTAAAAACAAAATGGACTGAAAACAACAGAACACAGGCAATACCACACGGCTATATAAATGATGCAAGCCAATTAAACTTAACCAAAGTTGATACAATAATTCAAGTCCCAAACAACAAAAAAGAAATTGAAAATCAACTCAGATACATCTTGAAATATGCAAAAGAAAAGGGCTTGAAAATTTCTATTGCAGGTGCAAAACATACTATGGGTGGACACACCATTTATCCAAACGGAATTGTTTTAAATATGCTTCCATACAAACAAATGGAGCTAGACACAGTAAACAATGTTTTGACAATTGGTTCAGGTGCTTTATGGGAAGACGCACTGAAATATGTAGACAAATACGGAAAATCCATTGCGATAATGCAAGCATTTAGTTCGTTTTCAGTTGGCGGTTCAATTAGTGTGAACGGACACGGTTGGCAAAAAGACTTACCTCCAATTTCTGCAAGCGTAATTTCGTTTTCTTTGCTGACACAAAACGGAGAAGTCATAAATTGCAGCAGACATGAAAACCAAGAACTTTTTAATTTGGTAATTGGTGGTTACGGCTTGTTTGGCGTTATTTTAGACGTGAAACTTAAAGTTGTAGAGAATATTTCTTTACAATACAAATACATTCGTTTAAGTCCTGACAACTATGTTGACTATTATAAAAAATATGTTTCAGACAATCCTGATGTAAATCTTGTATTTGGAAGGTTACGAATTTCCGACAAGCATTTTTTAGAAGAGGCTACATTAAACTTCTTTGAAAAAGTTGAAGCTGCAATTCCACCTTTACAAAACGAAAAAAGCACCGAAGCTCAAAGATTAGTTTTTAGGGGAAGTGTAAACAGCGAGTATGGAAAACGACTTCGTTGGGATTTAGAAACGGGAATGAACAAAGTTTCTAAAAACGAAATTTATTCAAGAAACGAACTTTTAAACGACCACGTTTCACTAATTGAAAACAAAGACACTTCTTCAACTGACTTACTTCACGAATATTTTATTCCTGAAAAGAATTTCACCCAATTCATCAACGATATAAAACCTATTTTAAAAAACTCAAAAATAGATTTATTAAACATTACTATTCGTGGCGTTCGAAAAGATAACGACAGCTTTTTAACTTATGCACGAGAAAATGTTTTTGGTTTTGTATTATTGTTCAATCAAAAGAAAACAGACGAACAAGAAAAAGAAATGAAAATCTTGACAAATCAACTTGTTGACATTGCATTAAAAAACGAAGGTACGTTTTACTTGCCTTATCGCTTACACATTGGCAAAGACAAAATGGGAAAATCTTATCCAAACGCATACAAATTTTTTGAACTAAAACTAAAATATGACCCAGACGAAATATTTAACAACAAATTTTACGAACATTACAAATAGAAAAAACAGCCGTTAACACGGGTTTTGCGTCAGGCGGGCTGAAGTGCATAAATCAATGGCAGTTTTTCAATTAAACTTTAGTAATAATATCAGCTTTTGTGCTTCGATTTCCCGCCACTACTTATGCACGAACGTTGTGCGTCACTTTAGACTGCCAATGTATACACAGAATAACTAGAAAAAGTATAAAATGAGCATTTCAAAATCAGACAACCCAGCACTAATTTTAATTGACATCCAAAAAAAGGTTTTGATAATTTAGAATTCTGGGGTGGACAAAGAAACAATCTTGATGCAGAGAATAAAGCAGGAGAACTTTTGGAACTTTGGAGAAAGAATCAACTTCCAATTTTTCATATCAAACATTGTTCTTCAACACCGACCTCTTTGCTAAATGAAACAAATGAAGGGAACGAGTTTAAAGATATTGTAAAACCAATTGCTGGAGAGCCGATTATCAAAAAGAATGTAAATAGTGCATTTATTGGTACAGACTTAAAAGAGCGACTTGACAACGAGAAGATAACAAAACTTGTAATTGTTGGTTTAACAACCGACCATTGCGTTTCTACGACAACCAGAATGGCAGGAATTTTTGGTTTTGACACTTTTCTGGTTTCTGACGCAACAGCTACTTTTAACAAAATAGGAATGGATGGATAAATATTTTCAGCAGAAATAATTCACGATACTGCTTTAGCAAGTTTGAACGGTGAGTTTGCAACTGTTGTAACAACGGACTTTTTAAAACAGAACATTTAAAGTGTGACATTAAAAAGCGAATGCACAACTACATGTTTCTGCAATGGTGCCGTGACGAGTTAATTTAAAGTTTTATCTTCGTTCAACGTTTGGTTTCGTTGCACAGGACGCGGCTTCGAAAACCGCCACGCCTTATGCACTCACGTTGGGCGCAAGCCGCGTGCTGACGAAAAAAGGCAGAACTAGATGATAAATTTTATCAACTCAGACAATGAAATCAATTTTACTTCTAACGGCAATTTTGACCATTAATTCGGTAAAGGGACAAGACCAAAAAAATAAGGAACCTTTAGACAACAAATTACCCTATTCAGAAATTCCTGCTAATCCAGAAAATTATACAGCAGGCAATGTTGCTTCTCGACTTATCGATGGCCTTGGGTTTCGCTTTTATTGGGCGACCGCTGGACTGAGAGACGAGGATTTGACATATAAGCCAGACAAAGACACACGATCGACAATCGAAACTATTGAACACATTTATGAAATGTCTGTAATGATTAGGAATGCGGCAACTGAAACTATAAATACTTCCGATCAAAGTCCACGACTTCCATTTAACGAAATGCGAAAAAAGACACTGGAAAATTTTAAATTGGCAAGTAACATTTTGAAAAAAAGTAGTGATGACGATTTGACCAAGTATACATTAAAATTTAAGCAGGGAGAAATATTGATTGAGTATCCATTTTGGAATCATATCAATGGACCAATTTCTGACTGCTTGTGGCACACGGGGCAGATTGTATCATTTCGCAGATTGTCAGGAAATCCTTTTTCTGAGAAAGTCAATTTGTTAAGTGGGACAATAATTAAATAAAGCCGTAACAGCTAACCGTTTCGATCCCTCGCTGGCGCACGCGTGCCAATGATAATTTATAAATCATTTCCTGGCTGGTAATACCATATAACTGGGCGTGATTGATAAAAAGTTCAGCGTCCCCTTCGGGTGACTCTGAGTAGGTTTACGAACAACCAACAACCAACAACGAAAACACATTCATGGCACGTAAGTAACATCCGCGCAAGATGGGGGTAGCGATTTACATACGTACTACTTACGTCTCTTTCGAAAAACCAACAACCAAATGCGAACAACCAACCACTAACTCCGCTTTCTCCAGATATAACCATCGAGTATATAATGCGTAAGTTGTGGCACAACAAGTAAGGGTACCAAAAAACTCAACAGGGCATCAGAAGTGTGAAAAGAAAAATTAGCCTGCTGAAAGAACACAGCACCGTGCTCTTGCCACACAAACCAATCCCATAAACCTTCTTCGAAATAAGCCAAACACAAAATACTAAGTATAAAAATACCCACAGCGAATTGTTTATGCTTAATAACAGTATTCTTAGTTGTGCTTGTGTGGTACACCAGCGCCATATACGGAATACCATGCGCCAACACATTAAATAAGGTAAACAGCAAGTCACCCTCCAACCATACAATACCGGCATACCACGAAACACCAGAGGCAACTAAAAACAAATGTTTCGGTAAGTTGAAGATCTTTTCTCTTCGATAAACCTGAATGTGCAAAATACAGTACAAAACAAGGATGACGAAATAAGCATAACGAGCTATTGCTTCTATCCACGTTGGCAGCGCAATAAAATCATGTGCTACAAACCACTGCAAGCTTTGTGTTTTATACGCATGCCAATAAACAAGCGGGTAAAGTGTAGTAGCATAAATTGCTGCACTTTCTACCAGGCGCAAAAGGGAAGAGGATTGTTTTTCCTTCCGCCCATACAAACGGAAGATGCCGAATTGTTGCCTTACAAAATGAAACACCGCCACATAAGCCAACACACGCCAAAAAACAAAAGCATCGTATTGAAAGAGAACAAAGCCAAATGCAAAACTGATTAGTGGAATCCAAACAAGATGTTGGCGGTATTGCTGCCACGTATCTTTCTCCCAAACAAAGCGAAAAACGGTGCTGTACACGTGGGCAACATCAACAAACACAACAAGCAACAGCCACCACAACAAATTTACTTCTTGCTGTTGTTGAAAATAAGCAGGAAAAAACAACAACAAAAAAAGCGGAAGAATACCCGGTAGTATAATCCACGCTATATCTTGTGTTCTGTTGATAATCCAAAACTGCTTCATGCTTGTAAAACCTGTAAGGCCGCTTGCGTGCCGGAATAAAAACCTTCTTCAAAAACAGAAATGCCAACTAAATCGGTATGTGCAAAATGTATTCTATGGCGATAGGATTGTTTGTCGAGTTTAGCGGTAGGTCGATTGATAAAACCAACGGAAGGCCGAATCATACCATGCCCCCACAACCAAACATCGAGTTGGTGCAAGTTGCTTTCTATTTGTGGATGCGGAATCTTTAAATCTGCCACAATGGTATCGTACCATTGTTGATACGTAGTTTTCATCGTGCTTTCGCGTGCTGCTTTCGCTTCTTGCTTCACCAATGGTTTGTAATACGTAATATTACTTTTTCCATTAACGCTGCGTTGAGCAAGCTGTTGATGTTTAGCATGCACATAACCTAAAGAATCGTTATCATAAATTACATTGTCCCACGCCAGCTCCACACCAAATCCATGCATAGCATCGGTATCAACAACAGCATTAGCCACTACCCACGGTGCGTACGTGTAGGCCTGTGTGTTTACTTTTCTATCGATGCCTTGCAACATGTGCTGATTCACAAATTGCGGCACACACGAAATAATGTGTTGCGTTTCGTATAGTACCCAGTTAGCTGCTTCTATATCAAACACGCGCAGGTGCAAGGCATTACTCTTTTCTTCTACTTGATACACGAGTTGACCCGTTTTAATATTAGCACCCGCTTGTTGTTTCAAGTGTTGTACCAACCAATTGTTGCCTTCAGGCCAGGTAAGTACTGCATCTTCATCTACATTAAAGGCTTTAGCCTGGTGGCTGGCAAAGTAATGCAAACCGGCCCACGCAGAAACGGTATCGATAGTTCCGCCATAATCATCGGCCATGCAATAATTCAAATACCAGTACAATGCTTTGCCGTGTATGTTTTTGCTTTGCAACCATGCCGCAAAAGAAACTGCATCTAATTGCAACAGCTCCGGATCGCGCGAAGAGTAAGCAAGAGGCAATGTAAAAGCAGGCAAACCATCTTTGCCTGTATAGTTTTTGTAATAATGCGTTTGTTCTTCAAAACGTTGTATGCCCGCTAACTCCTGTTTCGAAAGGCCTTGTAAAGGCAACAATCCTTCTTGCCATTGGCCGTGTATGTATAACCTTTCCTTTAAATCAAAACATACATGGTAATCGTTAAGCACAGGCAAACCCTTTTCGAAAGAGGTTATCAACTTACACGATTGTAAGAAATCCAGATACTCTTTATCGTGTAAAGTAGGCACAGTAACATAATGTGCGCCAAAAGGATAAGCGCCAACTGAAGTGCTACCAGCTTGCGCATTGCCACCGGCTTTGTTTTCTAATTCAAGCAATACATGGTCTATGTTGAGTTGCTTCAACTTTCTGGAAGCAGCCAATCCACTTACACCACCACCAATTACCACACAATCTGTTTTTATAATCTCGTTTGTTTGTGGCAGCGAAAAGTTGCGCAGCATGTGCCCAATTTTATAATTAGGTGTGCCGATGGTGCCGCTTATTTTCTTAGGTTGCGCACACGAGCTCCACGCTACACCTAATGCCAATGCACCCGTAGCTTGTAAACTTTGTTTGATAAAATCTCTGCGCTTAATCATGCAAGTATGCACTCCATTCTTTTTCGAAAACATGCACAAGCAACTGGTCGTTTAGCTTGTTCACACCTGTTTCAACTTTACTCATATCAGGAGGAAAATGATGGAGTTGTTGAAAAGTTTCTTCGTTAATGAATTTAACATTATTAGGGTAGGAGCGAACCGGACTCTTTGGAACAGAAGCTCCGGCCATGATAAAACCCCATTCACCAAAAGAAGGTAAATAGCAATGATAAGCTTGTGTGTTATAATCACAAGAAGCAATGGTTTGGTTGATCATCCAAAAAGACTGACGCGCAAAATAAGGCGAAGTAGATTGCACCACGCACAACCCATCCGGGTGAAGCGACCGCCTCATCTCGCGATAAAAAGTCTGGCTGTATAATTTGCCCAACGAAAAATTAGAAGGATCAGGAAAATCAATGATAATCAAATCGAACAACGTTTTATTTTCCTTCATCCAGGTAAAAGCATCATTATGTATAACGCTTACGTTTTCTTTACGTAAAGCATTATCATTCAATTTAATTAATGCCTGATGCGTAGTAAAAAGTTTTACCACAGCGGCATCTAAATCTACCAACACAATTTCGTTTACTTCTTTATACTTATGTAATTCGCGCACGGCTAAACCATCGCCACCGCCAAGCACTAATACTTTGTTCAGATTTTTAGTGCGCACAGCTGCCGGGTGCACCAAAGCTTCGTGGTAACGATATTCGTCTTTAGAGCTGAATTGCAAGTTGCCGTTTAAGAAAAGGCGTAAATCGTCTTTTTGCTTAGTAAGAATAATGCGCTGATACGGACTGGAAGTAGAAACAATAATTTTGCCTGAGTAACTTAATGATTCTGAAAAAGAAATAATGCGATCGGATAACACAAAACCGGTAGCCAGCAGAATAACAAAGAAAACACCGGAAGTGAATGTTACTTTATAGCCGGGTATTTCAGATTTAAACAATAAACAAACCCACAAGGCAACACCTACATTCAGCAAACCAAAAAAGAAAGACGTTTTTAAAATACCGAGGTAAGGCACACACACTAAAGGAAAAACCAACGAGGCTAATAACGCTCCGATATAATCGAACGTAAAAATTTTAGAAACAAGATCATTAAACTCAATCTTATCTTTTAAAATGCGCATCAGCAAGGGCAACTCTAAACCAACAAGTGTACCTGTTAAAACAACAGATCCGTATAAGAGTAAGCGGAAAAACTCAACCTGATTAAACAAAACATACAACAAGGTAGAACTAAAACCACCCACCAGGCCAACCAGCATTTCTATCTGGATAAACCAACGCATTAAATTATGCTCGAAATAACGCGAGATATACGAGCCAATACCCATCGAAAACAAATACGTGCCGATAATGGTAGAAAACTGCGTAATAGAATCGCCCAATAAATAACTGGCAAGTGTGCCGGCAATTAACTCGTACACAAGGCCACACGTGGCCACCACAAATACCGACAGGAGTAAGATTACCTGAAAGCGCTGGTTAGAATGAGCAGAGGTAGGCACAAGAAAAGTTAGCTATGTATAGCCGAAGAAATAATAATGGCCAGTGAAATCATGAATGCAGCAGCAACAATAGCAAGCGCTAAGTTTTGCTTTTCAAGTATTTCTTTCCATAAATCTTCGGGTGTAATCTTTTCCCAAATCCAAAAGCATACACCGAGTATAATGATGCCCACTAAAGAATAAACCAAAGAAGCGAGTACATATTTCCATTCCATATAGTTGAGGTTTAGATTAAAATTTATTTGTGAAAATAACGATATCGATAACCTGAGTTAGAAGTTGATTTCTCCGTTCGCTTTTCGGTAGTAGTGCTTCCAATCCATTTCCACCCGATAAAGCCGGAATAGAGAAAGAACGCAAACACAAGACCTGCGAAAACAAAGTAATAGCGTAAGGCTTTAAATTCTTCTTTCATTATCAATAAGGTGAGTAGTCGCTGTCGGCCCAACGCTGTTCTTCAATATAATGCGATCGGATAAAATAATATGTCGGGAAGATTAAAATCAAAATCAAGGCCGACCAAAAGTTACTCATGTTCCAATCGTCTCGTATTACGCGTATGGTAAATTCTTTATTGCTGAAACTAAACTCCGGATAAATAACGAGATGGTATTTTCCTTCCGGAATTTTAGACAGAAAAGCTTTTCCGCTGGTAGAGCCTTCCGACCACGACTCGCCTCCGTCCACACCATAGTAATACGAAACTTCTTTCGAGAATTCCATTTCAGCGCGCGTTTGTTCATTAACCAAAACGAAATCTCCAAAAAACCAATTGTTGGCAACGGGTGCATTTACTTCCAGCACTAAACTTTTGGTGCCGTTTTTAAGATCGAAGGGCTCGGTAATAAAATACGATTGTCCGTTGGCCAATTCGTTTCCATTGAATCGCTTAGTAAATACAATTTCTTTTTTGGCAGTAGACGCAAAGAAAATCTGAAAGGTAATAAGTAATGCAACCAAGGTTAAGGTTACACCAATTAAAGTATCTTTTTTAAAACTGCTGATGAAAGGTTGCGTGTAGCCGCGCCCTTCTTTTTTAGGCAATTGATTAGGTGTAAGATTAAATGCGGTGATCAATTCATTTCTATCGAGATAAGCACCAAAATACCAATATGTGTTTTTTCGGTACTCTTCGCGAATCATAATGTAAGGAGGGGAGATAAATTCTTCCACCTGCGTGTCGGGCGATTCGGTAAACATATCGGTAAAATATTCGCCACGCCCGTACAGCATGTTGGCCGAATAACGCTGGTATAAATGGTATTTGTTTCCTTTGTATTCAAAGTTCAGTTTTACTTTTTTAAGCGCTTCTTCTTCTTGAATTCTTTCGAAGCAATTCCAATTTCCACTGTACTCGCTTAGGTACAACACTCTTTTACTGGGGCTGATCAGTTGGTATTCGTGCCAATCAAAATAATATTTTTTATGACGCTTAACAGAACAGTTGATCACAGTAAAAGTTTCGCCCTTAAACGTTCCACTTTTACCAATAGGAAGAGCAGGCGCAAAGGGTAAATTAAATTTTACATTGATCTCGTTATCGGGGTCGGTAGAAAAATAGGTTGAACACTTAGTGCACGTAAGTGTATACGATAAAGATTTTAAGTGAAGCGCATTAACGTGTTTACACTCTGGGCAAACAGCTACATCATCAGTAAAAGAGTTGCTAACCATTTGTGTTATCTGTAAATAAATGAATAATCGGTTAGCGTACCACCAAAGAATGCATGAAGAGCCTCTTTCAGTTGATGTGTTTTATCTTCGTTGTTTCGTTGGTAGTTAGAAAGAAAAACATCGAACGTAACAAAATTATATTCCGGCCAGGTGTGTACAGAAAGGTGCGACTCTGCCAAACATACTACAGCCGTAAAACCACCTTGCGGAAACTGATGGTATACGTTTCCGAGTGGGTTTAGCTGAAGACGATTAATTTCTTTTTCAATAAAAAGTTGAAACGAAGATAGATCGGCTAACGTGTTAGGTGAGCACGCCACTAACTTACCCAGCGCATGCTGGCCGAAAGCAAACTGCTTTTCGGGTTGGTTAGGATTAGGCTTAACTACGGGTATCACGAGTGCAAATAATTTCTTCAATATAAAAAAGAAAAATAAAATGCCTAAGCCATCACAGCAATTAAATTTAATAAGTTGATCGCCAGATTTTTATCGCCTTCTATAACTACGTTGTTTACAATACCTTCAGGACGAATGCTTTTCGTAAAAAGTTTCCAGGCAAGCGTATCGGGTATGGTGACCGAGCCGGCAAATGCAGTACCTGTTTGTTCCAGTATATGCCAAGAACCACCGGAGTATCTAAAGTCTATACCAAAAGTTTGAAAGCCCTTTATATTCAATCGTAAAACTGTTTGTTCGGGCACATTAACGGCTCGCAAAGCATGTGGCATACCCAAAACTAGGATAGAAAGAAAATCGTGATAATAGCTATGCTTTAAAAGTGTTTGGTCGCCAACAGCATCGCGTATTTGTTGTTGATGGTGAAACTTCTCGGTGAACTCGCGCGCGATGTGAAAGGAATTGTAACTCTTTTCTTCACCCGCCCACGCAACAGAGAACGAAGCAAAGTTTTGTAAGTTCAGTGTATCATAATAATCGCAATACTCTTTACCGGAGATGCGCAAGAGTTCAAGTAAAACTTGTGGGCTAATGCGCTTCATGGCGTGTACCCAATCGGCATTTAACCGATTGAGGTAAGCAACTAAATCCTGATAACTAGTAATATTTACTTTCTCTTCTGCATGTTGATCGCGCAGAGAAGAAAGGATACGCAAGTTGCCATCCAATAAATGCGCAGCTACATCTTTAATTGTCCAGTTGCCGGCAACAGTTTTTTTATTCCAATCTTCTTGTGGTAATGTTTCTAAGAAAGTAATAAGCAATTCATCCAGTACTCTTAATTCATGTCGATAATCTTTAGTAGCAATCATTCTTTCTGATTCTTTAGTTTATCGATTTCTATTCGCAATAATTTAATTTCTTCTAACACTTGCTTAAATCCTTGCTGAACTTCTTGTTCGGTTTCGGCTAATTCTCCTTTAATATCTTTGAGTTGTTTCTTATTTATTTTCTGATCTTCGATTACTTTTTCATGTACCTGAGAAGTAAGTACAGCCACAAAAACATTAAAACTAATGATAGCCGTAAGAATAACAAAACTTACAAAGTAACCTTTTATCCACCAACTGTTATCGTAATGTTTGCTGGCAGCGTGCATCATATCGCTCCAGCCATCTAGCGTCATCAGTTGAAATAAGGAAAGGAAGGCATCACCAAGCGTAGAAAAATCTGCACTTTCGTATTGATGGTGGCTGAATAAATAAATACCAATGATGGAGTAGATATACAACAAAATACCCAACAATAATGCAAATGAAAATATAGTAGGGATGATGGAAACAATTTTTTGTTCTACTGCTTTTAACTCGCTGCTTACTTCTAATAACCGTAATACACGCAATACACGGAACAAACGGCTCACCACTAAAAACTCCGGATGTTCGAAAAAATGCCCGAATAAACTGGCTACAGAAACCGAAACAATTATAAAATCAAACCAATTCCAAAAGCCTTCATCGGTTACTACAATCTTTTTATTCTTAAAAGAAAAGAACTTGAAAAATTGCAGAGGAGGAGAAGCTGCAAAAATTCGGAGTACAATTTCGAAAGCAAAGAAAACCGTAAAGAAGAAATCGAGTAAAATAAAAATTACTGTTTGTTGAGGATAAAATGTTTCAACACCTAAGGTGATGGAACATAGAATAATCATGAGGCTTACAAAAGATTGAAAAGGTTTGCTTGTAGTAAAAGCTTTAATAGGAGATGGAGAATGCATAGCGTTGTAAAGGCAGTTGAACTGCTAAAATAAGCGCAATGCAGGTAAAAGCAAAAAATCAAGCAGATAAGAGATCACTTTTTAATAACCGGAATCCAAATATCTTCTTCCGAATCGGGGGAATTATTTTTATACTTTTCTCCTAACACTTCAAGATGCGGTCGATTATCTAATGCATAGCCAGAATTCGGCAACCACTCTTTAAAAATGTATGAAAAGATGGACATATCGCTGCTCAATCCTTTGTAATGAAACACAGCATATAAACCTTCAGGAATGACCAAGGTTTGAAAGGCCTGAGGAATAGCATCGAATGAAGTAACCTGTACGGCAGCCCATTTAGTATAAGGTGTTGCAGGATTAACCTGTTGAAAAAAAGAATCAGGATAAACAGATACAGAAAATAAATCTTTACTGATTGTATTCGGAATAGAATTTTTTATAGGCATAAATGCTTGCCAAAGCGAAGCAATAGTATACTGTGTTAAACTAAGTTGGGTATTAAGACCTGCTACTAGCAAAGGCTGTGATGATACGATAGTAGGTTGAAGAGACATGGTGCAAGATAATGAATTAATGAAAGAGTATGGGTTTGTTGTTTCGTAAAGCAATTGCATGAATTTGAAAACAATGGATAACTAACATACAGCAATGTGCTACCACCATGCCATAGACTGTCTGATACCTTTTGTCCATGTAAAGTCTAATGTAAGGCTACTTACATCTAAAGTTTATAACGAACAGCCACTACCAGTCCATGATATAAGTTTTCTCGCAGGTAAAGTAAATTGAACTTTATTGAACATCTGTTCTTCCTACCGCTAAGTACTTTTGAGCAATCATTTAAAAATTTGACGTATGAAAAAGTATTTAGCCCTGGTTGCCTTAACCACTCTTACCTTTCTAAACTCGTGCGATGAAGAAGATGCACCGCCAGTAGTTCAGGTAAAAGATTTTGAAGTTACGATAGATGAAAACCCTGCAAATGGATTTGTATTGGGAAAATTAGAAGCCACTACAGACAAAGGAACATTAACCTTTACGCTTACCAGTGAAAGTGTGGAAGGAGCATTTGAAGTAGATGCAGAAAAAGGAGAACTAAAAGTAAAAGACAAAAGCAAATTTGATTTTGAGACCACAAAAAAAATTACGGCCATAGTAACTGTAAAAAATGGCAGTGTTGAAAAGACTATTAATATTACTGTCAATTTAAAAGATTCATTTAATGAACTTGTAGTAAATAATCTAACTTATGATCTCAGTAATGCAAATCTTTATTGGACAGGTGGAAACAGTGGTCATTCGCAAACACATGAAAGACATATTCTACTAATCACCGATGGAGTATTCTCAGGAAATAATTACATTGGAAATGATCAACAAGATTTTCCCAATGGCTACACTTATAAAGTGACATTGTATGTTTATCCGGCAAAAGGAACAGATTATAGCATACAAAATACTTGTGAAATAACTTCCTTTAATGGGGCAGAAGCAAAGCCCGGTAAGTGGGCTGTTGGTTATTTGATAAATGCTGGAACCAAATTTATATTATCAACAGAACAATATACAGGTACACCTAAAGTTTTATTTAACTATAAGCAAAATAACAACGGAGTATTCGATATAGAAGGTCCTCTTTATATCAACATTCCCCAAAGCACCGGAACTGAGAATTATAAAGTAGAATTGCGTTTTGATGGGAAGTATAAAAAAATATTTTAAGTTAATGTATTGATTCCATCGTAACCTCATCAATCTAAATCAGGTCTTAGCCTTTCGCTAAGACCTTTTTTTATGCTTGCACAAAGTAAAGCCCAAAGCCTTGGTTCGTGTCCGCACGAACCAACATAAATATTTGATAAGTAATGTGTAAAGATATATTTGAACATAAGCGAAAGTCATACATTAAAAATGGTGAACTCTATTTTTGGACAGCCACCATTAATAAGTGGCAACGCTTGTTGGAACGAGATGAATTTAAAAATGTAATTGTTAATTCGCTAACGTATTTAAGTGAGGCAGGTAAAATGGACGTTTTTGCGTTTGTCATCATGCCCAATCATATCCATGTCATTTGGAGAATAAATGAATACAATGGAAAGGAAACAGCACAAGGATCATTTCTGAAGTACACTGCGCATGAGTTTAAAAAGATGTTGAAAAGTGGGTTGGGTGAAGCTGAATTATCAGACTATGCTGTTGACGCCAGTAACAAGAATTATGAATTTTGGCAAAGAGATTCATTGGCCATTCATTTGTACACGCCAGTGGTCGCTTATCAAAAACTAGAATATATACACTTAAACCCATTGGCAGAACATTGGCAATTAGTAAAAGACCCTTGTGCGTATAAATATTCAACTGCCAGGTATTATGAAATGGGCATTAAAGATTTTTCATTCATAAAAGATTTAAGAGATGAGTTTTGAATTATTGTGTTGGTTCGTGGGGACACGAACCAAGGCGGGGGGGCATTAAAGATTTTTCATTCATAAAAGATTTAAGAGGTGAGTTTTGAATTATTGTGTTGGTTCGTGGGGACACGAACCAAGGCGGGGATTTAAGAGGTGAGTTTTGAATTATTGTGTTGGTTCGTGGGGACACGAACCAAGGCGGGGGCGTAATCTAACGCACTACTCGAAAAACGATTAACCAACAACGAACAACCAACATCATCTTTCCAACTCACTCAATTCTGCTTTCTTTATCAGTGGTAATTTTTTCATGCTGAGTACTTCCACAATAGGTACACCAAAATCTTCCACTACTTTGCCGCGTATGCCATAAAAACCTCGCCCACGAAAAGGATGTTGCCGCGCAGTATTCGGAAAATGAACCGTATCAAAAACCAAACCTTGGCAATCGTAAAAAGTACCGAAGTGCATCAAGTCTTTGTTTTTGGTGCGTGTATCTTTAGTGGTAACCAAATAACCAACCAGGGCTACTTCTTTGCCTAACTTCTGCATTAGTTCATTGGCCACAGTATCGCCACGATACGTTGTTTTCAATAAAGTAAACGGATCGCACAGCGGAAAACCCAATAATTCAATTTCATCGAAAGCATCTTCTATCGGGTTATACTCCAACGTTGGCAGTTGCGAGTTGCCTTCGGGTAAAACAAATAATTCGCCATGCACAGGCATTTTATTTTTTGTTTCGCTAAAGTAGAGCATGGCTTCCCACAACAATTGTTGTTTTGTTTTTTGTGTAAAGCGAAAAGCACCAATGCGAATTAAAATACGCGCTTGCTCCAGGCTAGGTTGCAAGCGTCTTAAAAAATCGCCCATACCGGCAAATGGTCCGTATGCATTTCTGTCTTGTTCAATGCTTTTGGCCAGTTTGCTTTCCAAACCTTTTACATGAATAAAACCGAGGTAGATGTTAGTGCCTTCAATATCGGTGAGGTATACGCTTTTGTTCACACAAGGTGCTTGTATAGCAGCGCCACTCATGCGGGCTTCGTGTACATAAAACTCTGTGCTGTAAAATCCTCCAAAATTATTGATAACACCCACCATAAATTCTAATGGGTAATGCGCTTTCAAATATAAACTTTGGTAACTCTCTACGGCAAAACTGGCAGAATGGCCTTTGGCAAAAGAGTAGCCCGAAAAACTTTCTATCTCAAACCAAACCCTGTCGGTAACGGCATCGGCATACCCACGCTGTTTGCAGTTTTCAAAAAAACTTTCGCGTACTTTATCAAACTCTTTGCGCGAGCGATACTTACCCGACATGCCTCTACGCAATACATCGGCTTGGGTTAAGGTAAGTCCTGCGAAATGGTGCGCTACTTTAATCACATCTTCCTGATACACCATCACACCATATGTTTCTTTCATCAACTCATCCATTTTTGGGTGGATGGATTCGTATGTACCACCGTTGCGTACAGTATGAAAGCGTTCGATGTAGGCGCGCATCATGCCACTTTGTGCCACACCCGGCCTGATGATGGAACTAGCCGCAACGAGTGTGAGGTAATCTTCGCATTGCAATTTGCCTAAGAGCTGGCGCATGGCAGGCGACTCCACATAAAAACATCCCATAGCACGGCTGCTGCGCAAAAGTTCTCTTACTTTTTCATCTTTCTTAAAATCATCGAAACGGTAAATGTTTACATCTTCCTTTTTATTTTTTCTGATGATGCGCACACTTTCTTTGATGTGGCCCAGACCACGCTGACTTAAAATATCGAATTTATAAATACCGATGTCTTCGGCATTGTGCATATCAAATTGCGATACAGGATACCCTTTAGGCGGAAGTTCCAGCGCAGTGTATTGATAGATGGGTTTTTCGGTGATAAGTACGCCACCTGCATGTATGGATACGTTGGCGGGCATTTCTACCATTTTGGCGGCATAACGAAAAATAAGTTCGCGGATGTGATCGCGCTTGAGGTTATCGCGTGGGTTTTCTACGATATCGTCAATTTCTTCTTTAGGCAAACCAAATACTTTACCCAATTCGCGCAATACCGAACGCGATTGATAGGTAACGTGTGTACCGAGCAAGCAAATATGATCGGGTCCATACTTTTGAAAGAGATAATCGTAGATGGCGTTGCGGTCGGTCCACGAAAAATCGAGATCGAAGTCGGGTGGGGAAGTGCGTTCTGAATTTAAGAAACGTTCGAAGTATAAATCTAATTCTATAGGATCAACGTTAGTAATACCCAGGCAATAGGCAACCATGCTGTTGGCGCCACTGCCTCGCCCTACATGATCGAAACCACTGGCATTGGCAAACTGTATTAAATCATAAGCGATAAGATAATAGGCGCAAAAATTTTTCTCGCGGATGATGTTCAGTTCGCGCTGAAAGCGTTCGCGCATCACTGGGTCGGAAGCATCGTAACGTTGTTGAAAACCTTCCCAGGCTTCTGTTACAAGCATATCCCAATCGGAAGTTTCGCTTCCAGTTAATGTTTTTTTATTTTTATCCTGATGCAATTCGAAAGAGATGGAGCAGGCATCGAGTAATCGTTTTGTATTGTCAAGAATAGCGGGCAAGCGACTGAAATGTTGGCTCAGCTCGGCCTCGCTCAGCATCACCTCATTTTCTTGCGCGGTAAGTGATTTCGATATTTTACTTAATACAATATTATTATCGATTGCTCTGAGCAAGCGATGCACGTTGTAGCCATGTTTGTCGGCAAAAGTTACCGGATGCCACACCACATATTTATGCGGATAAGATGGGTATGTTTTGCTGGTGATGAGTTGGTTTACCTGGTTTATTTTCACTCCGATAAACTCATGTTCTAAAAGTGTTTCGGGTTCGTAACGACCTAAGGGATAGATGATAAACACATCTTCGATTAAAGGCGCACGCAAAGGTTTTTCTTTGCCTTGTTTGTTTAAGGCAGAGAGATAGCGGTTGATGTTAGCAAAGCCTGTATTGTTTTTAGCCAAGGCGATAAAACAAAAATTATTGTCTTGCTTAAACTCGATGCCCAAAGTAAGTTCAGGTTTATTCTCTTCAGGCATTTCGCTGCATAAGCGCAACAGTTCGATATACGAAGCAGTGTTGTTGATTTCTGTTAATGCAAATTTGTGCACACCACAACGCTTTACTTCGCTCAGTAACTGTTGCACAGATAAAGTGCCATATTTAAAACTATACCAGGTATGACAATTCAGATACATTATCCTTTAAAAGCATTCATGTTCATCTTCACGCGTTTATCGATGTTGAGTGTGCTGGCACGCATCAGCTTATCTGTTCCGAAGCGATGCTTGATGTAATCTATGCGATCGTACAGGTTAATAGATTCAGTGGTATCCTGAAACAAATCAATTTGATGATTGCCATGCACGAGGTTGCTGAAACGCACACCAATCAACCTAATTAACATTCTGCGGTTATACAACTTATCGAACAAAGCCATTACGGTTTTGAGGATAACACTATCGGCCGAAGTGTAAGGAATGTGTATTTGTTTGGTTTCGGTATCGAAGTTGGCGTAGCGAATTTTTACCGTGATGCAACTCGTTAGCTTTTTTTCTTCGCGCAGTTTAAAAGCAATTTTTTCTACCATAGCGGTAAGAATGGTTTTCATGCGCTTGATGTCGATGCTATCTTCTTCAAATGTACATTCCGTAGAAATAGATTTTTGTTCGGAGTAAGGTACAACAGGAGTATTATCAATGCCTTGAGCTTTGTTCCACAAACTGATACCATTTTTTCCGAAAGCACCGATTAATAATTTCAGCGGCATTTCACGCAGTGTTTTTACTTTGCGCACGCCCATGTCTTTTAAAAACAAAGCTGTTTGTTTGCCCAACATCGGAATACGATCTACCGGAAGCGGATCAAGAAAAGGTTGTTCTTCTCCCGGTGCGATGCGGTGGTGTGCCCGTGGCTTAAATTCTTTTGTAGCAATTTTAGAAACCGTTTTATTCGCAGACATGGCCATAGAGATGGGCAGACCTGTTTCTTTCACAATTTTTTGTTGCAACTCGAGCGACCATTTAAAAGCGCCAAAGAATTTATCCATGCCTGAGGCATCGATGTAAAATTCATCGATAGACGATTTTTCATATAGAGGAGCGTTATCTGCAATGATGGCTGTTACCAAGTGAGAGTGTTGGCTATACGCTTCCATATCGCCAGAGATAACAGTGGCATCGGGGCAGAGCTGCATGGCCAAATACATGGGCATGGCAGAGTGTACGCCAAAGTGCCGCGCCTCGTAGCTACAGGCCGCCACTACACCGCGTCTGCCGTGGCCACCTACGATAAGCGGTTTACCTTTTAATTTCGGGTTGAGTTTGCATTCTACCGATACAAAGAATGCATCGAGGTCCATGTGAATGATGTTGCGATCCATACCACAAATGAACTAAATAAAATAGTTTATAAATCTTTATTATTACTATTTATATTAGTTTACTTTGAAAATATAAAAATATGATTATCAATAAATTAAGTAAGATAAAGTAATGTAAAACAGAATGTAGAAAGGTTTTTAAACTTCTATTATTCTTTTACTGAAGGAAAAATAGTTTTTGCAGGTAAACACCTAGTCTTTTCAAGTTTTTAGTCGGGCATAAACTCAGAAGCAGATAGTGCGTGTAAGTTGTAACCTCTGATTGTTGTTTCGATAGAGATCGTTTTCTTCCGTTGGTGAAGTAAATAGGTTACAACTTCATCCACTT
The DNA here is from genome assembly GCA_021298355.1 of Flammeovirgaceae bacterium. Taxonomy (GTDB): domain Bacteria; phylum Bacteroidota; class Bacteroidia; order Cytophagales; family Cyclobacteriaceae; genus Chryseotalea. Next base: position 84,780 of record JAJTEH010000006.1, on the reverse strand, counting down.
TAAACGTAAGCTGTTGGCAACCACACTTACCGAACTTAGCGCCATAGCAGCCCCGGCCAGCATGGGGTTAAGTAAAAATCCGTTTACCGGATAGAGTATGCCTGCCGCGATGGGTATACCAATAACGTTGTAGATAAATGCCCAGAATAAATTTTGCCTGATACCCGCCACTGTTTTACGCGACAATCGTATGGCTTTTGGTATGGCTCGTAAGTCGGAGGTGATAAGCGTGATTTTAGCCACATCTATGGCAATGTCTGAGCCCTTTCCCATGGCAATGCTTACGTTGGCCAATGCTAAGGCTTGCGAGTCGTTTATGCCATCGCCCACCATGGCTACTTGTTTTCCTTCTTGTTGCAGGCGTTGTATATAATCGGCTTTTTCGGTTGGTAATACACCCGCCTTAACGTGTTTAATGTTTAGTAGTTGGGCAACAGCCTGTGCAACTGCGGGCTGATCGCCCGTTAGCATGTGTATGGCAATGCCTTGCTGTTGTAAAGTTTGGATGGCTTCTTTGGCATAAGGCTTTAGGGTATCAGTTATGGCAAACACGGCAAGCACTTGTTTATTGTTAGCAAAAAACACAATTGTTTTTGCTTCGCTTTGCCATTTATTGGCCAGTTGTTGTGCAGGTTCAGGCAGGTGTAGGTTTTTACTTTCGATAAGTTTGTAATTGCCTACAGCATAATTTTCAGTGTTTATCCGGGCTTCGGCACCCATTCCGGGTAGGCTTTTAAAGTCGGTAACAATCAGGCTTTTATCGTTGTTGGTTTCAAGTGCTGTGGTAATGGCTTGCGCCAACGGATGTTCCGAATGTTTTTCTATGGCATATAGCACAGCGTGGTGTTGAGCTGTTGCCTCATTTACCCAATGTATGTTTGTAACAATTGGTTTGCCTTCGGTTAAAGTTCCGGTTTTATCGAGCACGAGTGTATCAATAGCATATGCTAGTTCTAAACTGCCGGCATCTTTTATTAAGATGTTGTTTTCGGCTCCTTTGCCAATGCCTACCATAATGGCAGTGGGGGTGGCCAGCCCCAACGCGCATGGGCATGCTATTACCAAAACTGTAACAGCTGCTAATAAACCATGCGAGAAACCCAGATCGCCCCCAAACATAAACCAAATCAGAAATGTTACAGTGGCTATTCCTATCACAACAGGCACAAATATACCGGCCACTTTATCGGCAAGTTTTTGTACATCAGCTCTGCTTCCTTGCGCTTGTTTTACTGCTTGAATAATATGGGCAAGCAATGTATTGCTTCCGATTTTTTGCGCCACCATTATAAAACTACCTTGTTGGTTTACGGTGCCTGCATATACTTTGCTGTTAGTTGTTTTTTCGGCAGGTATGGGCTCGCCTGTAATGGTGCTTTCGTTTACAAAAGAATGACCGCTGATAACGGTTCCATCTACCGCAATTTTTTCGCCTGGTCTTACTACTATTTTTTCTTCTATTTGTATTTCTTTTATAGCAATATCTTTTTCTTCATTATTGCGCAACACCCGCACCATGTTGGGTTGTAGTTCCATAAGTTTTTGTAGTGCAGTTCCGGTTTTCTGTTTGGCGTTTTCTTCCAGCCATTTTCCTAACGAAATAAAAGTTATAACTACGGCTGCTGCTTCGAAATATACATGCGCATGCAAACCACGGCTGTGCCAGAACTGCGGATAAAAAGTATTGAATACACTAAACCCATACGCTATTCCGGTTGATAAGGCCACGAGGGTATCCATCGAAGCTCTTTTTAATAGGGCTTGTTTGTAGGCATGTATAAAGTAATTTCTTCCGAAGTAAAAAATAACGGGTGTTGTTAACAACAACGAAATAATTTTTCCCCAGTACCAATCCATCATCAACATGCCCAATACAACTACCGGTATGGTAAACAAAATGGATAGCAAGGTTTTCTCTCTTAATTCTTTGCTTGTTTTTAGTTGAGCCTGTTTCTGTATAGCTTGTTGTTCTTCGGCTGATGGCTCGATAACCAGATCATATCCTGCCTTACGCACAGCCAATTGTAATTGTTCGGGCTTTATTAGCGAAGCATCGAAAACTACACGGGCACTTTGGTTGGCATAGTTTACATCTGCCTCGCTTACACCCGGTATTTCTTTCAGCACAGTAGCAACGCTTATGGCACAGGCTGCACACGACATCTCCAATACAGGAAAATCTTTTTGCTCCATTTTTTTACCCGATACCATTTTATTTTTTTGCAAGTTTACGGTCTGTTTTTCACTTTTTGTTTATACAATTATTGATAAGTTTTATACCATTCTTTCTTTTCTAATTTTTATCTTTAAAAACTTTATCAGAATTATCGGTTATTCTTATACGTTTATCTCCTAAGAGTATGGTTTTATTTTCTCCTACACAATTTGTGCGTATATTCTTCTTTATTATCGTATCAGCAGGTATAGGTTTTACAGCACATGCACAAAACACAACGTATGTAAACGCATTTATCGGAACGGATGGAACAGGGCACACCTTTCCGGGGCCCTCTATGCCTTTTGGTATGGTGCAACCAGGCCCCGATAACCGAAATTATGGCTGGGCACACACAAGCGGATATCAGTATGCCGATACTCTTTTGCTTGGTTTCTCGCAGTCGCGTTTAAGTGGTACGGGTATTAATGAGTTGGGCGATGTTTTGTTGTTGCCCTACAATCCCGCTAAAGAAAAATTGAAAAACAGGTACCACAAGAATACAGAATCGGCAAGCCCCGGATATTACACGGTTGTAAAAAAGGATGATGTAAAAGTAGAACTTACGTGTACCGAACGTGTTGCATTTCATCACTATACTTTTCCTGATAAAAACGCGCGGTTGTTTATCGATTTTAAACATGGTTTGCGTTTTGTTTTTGATGAAAAAAACCAACCGGAGTATGTTGTAACCAGCGATGTAAAAGTTATCGATTCCAAAACCGTTACAGGTTTTGTAAGCACCAACAATTGGGTAAAACGAACCTACTATTTTGTGCTTACGTTCGATCAGCCCTTTGTTGATATTGAAAGCGCAGGAGAGGCAGCCACTGCTAAAGCACCTGCTTTCACATTTTCTTTTTCTTTACAAGAAGAAAAAACGCTGAAAGTTAAAGTGGCCTTATCTACTGTTTCGGCAGATGGTGCCATGCTTAACTTAAAAACAGAATTACCCCATTGGAATTTCGAACAAACCCGAAGTAATAACCAACTAGCATGGGAAAAGTATTTGAGTAGAATAACAATCGAAGCAACAGATAAACAAAAAGAAATTTTTTACACCTCGTTTTATCATTTGCTGTTGCAACCTTCTAATATTGCCGATGTAGATGGGCAATACCGCGGACCAAACAATAAAATAGCTTTAGCACCAAGTAAAGAATATTATTCAACACTTTCTATTTGGGATGTTTACAGAGGCGCGTTTCCACTTCTTCAAATTGTGGCACCTGAAAAAATAGATGGAATTATTAATTCGATGTTGCTGCACCATAAGGCAGCGGGTTTTTTACCCATCTGGACGGTTTGGGGGCAAGATAATTATTGCATGATAGGCAACCACGCCATCCCCATGATTTTGAGTGCCTATAAAAATGGTTTTACAAAGTTCGATGCACAAGATGCCCTTCGCGCTATGGTAGAAACGTCTACACAATCGCACATTAATTCTAACTGGGAACTATACAATCAGTATGGCTATTATCCTTTCGATAAGGTAGACAATGAGGCAGTATCCCGAACATTAGAAAGCGGTTATGACGATTGGTGCGTGGCAGAAATGGCAAGGTTGTTAGGCGATACGGCAACTGCAAAAACTTTCTATACACGCGCCAACTATTATAAAAATATATACGATTCTTCTACCCAGTTTTTCAGAGGTAAAGATACGAATGGAAATTGGCGCACCCCTTTCGATCCGCTTAAAGCAACATCGCCTCTGAATAATCCGGGCGATTATACCGAAGCCAATGCCTGGCAATATATGTGGACACCCGCACAACACGATGTGGAAGGAATGATACAACTACTAGGAGGGAAAGAGGCTTTTACAAAAAAACTGGATGAGTTTTTTACAACACCTGCTTTACAACCCGATAAATACTTAGGGCAAGAAGCCATGATTGGACAATACGCACATGGCAACGAGCCTAGTCATCACATTATCTATTTGTATGCATTTTCTAATAAACCAAAAGAAGCACAACGGTATATACACAAAGTAATAAACGAATTTCATAACAACACACCCGATGGTATGATTGGCAATGACGATTGCGGCCAAATGAGCGCCTGGTACATGCTGTCTACCCTAGGATTTTATCCGGTAAATGCAGCCAGTGGCGAATTTGTATTGGGGAGTCCGCAGGTAAAAAGGGCAACCATTCTTTTGCCAGATAAAAAGGTATTTAATATAGAAGCCGCCAAAATTACTAACGCCAAAATCTATACAAAAAAAAGATTGTTAAACGGACAGCAAACCAATAAAGTAACGGTTAGCTATACGGATATCATGAAAGGAGGAAAGTTAACTTTTGAAATGGCTAGTAAATAGTGAAATAGTTATAAATACGATAATGCTGAATAGAGCACACCAAAGTAGGTAAGGTAAAAATCTCTAACTAGTGCGGATATTGTGTGTTGGAATGTGTACACTTCATCCGTGCATATATCTAAATGCGTTAGTATGAAAAAAGCGAAATGTTTACTTTAACATTCGTGGCGCGAAATTTACTTCCCCACCATATGTGGTGCATTGCTATACGTTGAATAATAAAGAAGTAGAAAGTAAGGCAGAAAACTCAGAATTCCCTACCGGTGACTCTGAGTAGGTTTATGAAATCTAAACTAATTGATTAATGAAGTTAATAACTTATTTAGTATTGATTTATTTTTTATTTGCTTGTAATAAAAAAGAGAAATTTGATTGCAAAATTCCTGAAGAAGTATTTCTTGAAAATGGTTTTTTAAGGTGGGATGAATTAAATATGCTTCATAAATCTAAAGGTGATACTTCTTATATAATTGGTTTGGATAGTAATAGATTTGCAGTTACAAAGTCAATTTTTATTCCTTTTCAATCTTCTGATTCTACATTTGAAAATTCATTTCGAAAAAAAGGATATACTTTTCTATATAGTAATGATTTTGGATCGAATAGAGTTTTCATGATTAATGCAAACTTTGGAAACTTATATGAAGTAATTCAGAGAAATGATTGTTATGAGATAAATCAAAAAAATGCCTGTGGCTTATTAAACTCCGAATTCTAAAGCTGAAATACATTAATGAAGGTATCTAGTGAAATTTTTAACTATTTGTTAGCGCATATCAAAGGCTTATAGCATCATGTTTTTGTATAAAAAAGATAAATATTTACTTTAACATTCGTGGCGCGAAAGTAACTTCTAAATCATATAGGATTAACTTACATAACGGTATTGAATAGTTAAAATCAAGTTTTCTTACTTAAATCTCATGAAATACTACATTGTACTTTTAGTTATGCTTACTGCATTACCTGATTCTGTAGCACAACGAAAAAAAACTATTACAGTTGATAATCTGGAGCCTATTAAAGCTATACTTTATCTAAACGATTCGCGTGGCTATCGTTCCCCATTTATTCTTAATGCTTTCGCTTTACCATGGCGCGAACATGATGCAGATATAATTAAAAATTCTGAGGTACTGGACTCTCTAATTAACTCAGATGAAAAAGATAGGTATGTACAGTTGATCGAATTATACGCTAGAAATCGCACAAAAAAATTTGATTTTACAGGGATTACAGAAGAAATCAATATACTTGAGAAGAAAAAGTTAAGTAAAGAGATTTACGAACAAGGTTTTTGGCAATTCTCTCCACCCATTTTTTTAGAGAATTCAACGAAGTGTTTGCTAAAGTATGTATTTACGTGTGGTACCTTTTGCAGCAGCTATACCTTTGCTTATTTACAAGTGGAATCAGGTAAATGGCGTGTTTATGAAGTAATAAGTCTTGAAGAGTAAGATTTGTTTTTAGAATATCTGAATTTAATAATTTAAGAATAAATAGTTAAAATCAGAATGGTTTATAGTATTCCTTTATTTCAACTGCGGAACAAAATCTAACACGATTGAATTCATACAGAAACGCTTATAAGTAGGGGCAGGGCCATCATCGAAAATGTGCCCTAAATGACTATCGCATCGGCCGCATAAAACCTCGATGCGTTCCATGTTGTAGCTATAGTCTGCTTTATACAACACAGAATTTTTACGAATAGCTTCGAAAAAACTGGGCCAGCCACATTCACTTTCAAATTTTGAATCGGAGCGAAACAAGGCATTACCACAAGCTGCACAATGGTATGTGCCTTTAGCAAAGTAATTCCAGTACTTACCGGTAAAGGCGCGTTCTGTATCGGCTTGGCGTGCAACAGCATATACATCGGGCGATAAAACTTTCTTCCATTGCGAATTGGGCACACGAAGTTTGGTGGTATCGGTTCTGGAGTAAAACGGATTTTTTATAGTTGCATTTTGTGCAAAAGCAGAAAATGAAATAAAACATATAAACAATAGCCAATATTTCATACAATTCAATTTACATTACTTACTTTATCTGTGTTGCTTATGTTACTCTAAAACCTGAGTCCTGTATTCATGCTTAAGTATCGAATGAGAAACAGAGGGTATTCTTAGGTAAAAATCTTTTTTTTTGATTTGGGTATTCTTGCGAATTCACAATTGTTTAAACAAGATTTTAACGCTTTAGTTTTTTTTGTTTAGGTAAAAATAGATCAGATACATGCTAAAAGCAATTCTCAACATGGGTTTCATGTATTTAATACAGAAAGCAGACTATAAAACTATACTTTCTCTACTAATAATCTTTCGCTTACAGTGGGGCTTAATGTTTCGGATGCGTGTTTAGGGTAACTTACTATAACCGATTTATCAAACGGTTCAATAGACTTAATTTTCATTTTTAATCCTAAATGTATTTCCTTTTCGTTTAAAAATTTAAGAAAATCATTTGATGTGTTAATAACAGCTGCGATTTTCACCAGAGATCCTTTCGTGCACTCGCTTAATTTTTTATATTCTTTCCATATCATTTTCCCGTTTTTGTCGGGTATAGGAGAGCCGTGCGGATCTATTTGCGGATAGCCCAATAACTCATCCATTTTAGCAAAAAATTCTGGCGATTTAATGTGTTCAATCTGTTCTGCAATTTCGTGTACCTGTTCCCATCCAAAGTTCATTTTTTCTACCAGGTACATTTCTGTTAGCCGGTGTTTTCGTATAATCAGGGCAGCTTCCTTTTTACCTTTTTCAGTTAGTTTAAGCGGTTTATAACTTTCGTAATAAACAAGTTTTTTTGTTGTAAGCTTCTTCATCATACTATTAACCGTAGGCATTTTTATATCTAAATGCCTAGAAAGATCATTAACGCTAACTTCTCCGTTGTTTTTAGCGGCTAGTGTAAACAGTGCTTTCAGGTAGTTTTCTTCTGCTAAAGAATTCATCCTGCAAATTAATAAAATTATAATCTTCTACTATAATTGTTAGATAAATCTAACATATTAGTTTTGCCCCTAAAATCAGCGGTAACCTCATGCTATGAAAGCAGAAAAGTTTTGTTTTAGTCTTTTTTTTATTCTGGCAACAATTTTGTATGCCTATACTTCGTGGGCACAAACATCATCTGTAAAAGGCCATGTAGTTTCTGGTGCAACACCCGTAGCTTTTGCCCACGTTTTTGTAACAGGATCATCAATAGGCACTTCCAGCTTAGAGAATGGTACGTATATCCTTGAAAATATTCCACCCGGTACTTATACCATAGTGGCATACTCTCTTGGTTTTACTAAAGAAGAGAAAACTATTACGCTAAAAGAAAACGATGCTGTTATACTTAACTTCGAGTTAGTGGAAGCCGATGCTTTATTAGATGAAGTGGTTATATCCGGAACGATGAAAGAAGTTTCTAAACTGGAAAGCACCGTACCTGTAGATGTATATAGAGCTGAGTTTTTTAAAGCTAATCCTACACCTTCTGTTTTTGAATCTTTGCAGAATGTAAACGGTGTAAGGCCACAACTAAACTGCAACGTTTGCAATACAGGTGATATTCAAATTAACGGCCTTGAAGGACCTTACACTATGGTATTGATAGACGGAATGCCAATAGTAGGTGGTTTATCTACCGTGTATGGTTTGATGGGAATTCCGCAGTCGCTTATCGAGCGTGTAGAAATTGTAAAAGGACCGGCTTCCACATTGTATGGATCAGAAGCAGTAGGAGGATTAATCAATCTGATCACAAAAAATCCCGATAAGGCTCCGTTATTTTCAACTGATTTTTTTAGTACAACCTGGGGAGAAGTAAATACCGATTTGGGCGTTAAATACAAGGTGAATAAAAATGTACAAGCCTTGTTGGGGTTACATTACTTTAACTATCAAAACCCAATAGATAACAATAAAGATGGCATAACAGATGCTACCCTTCAAAACAGGATTTCTATATTTAATAAGTTTAATATGAAAAGAAAGGAAAACAGAGTTTTTTCTATAGGAGGACGTTATGTTTATGAAGACAGATGGGGAGGAGAAATGAATTGGGAAAAGAAATACCGTGGCGGAGATGAGGTTTATGGAGAAAGTATTTATACACGCAGATGGGAAACCTTTGGTTTATATCAGTTGCCAACAAGTGAGAATATTAATTTTCAGTTTAGTGCCAACGGGCACACGCAGAACTCAGTGTACGGTACTACTTTATATCTTGCCGATCAATACATTGGTTTCGCACAACTCACATGGAATAAAACGGTTGGCAAACACGAGTTTCTTTCAGGGTTTGCTTATCGTTATAATTATTATGATGATAATACACCAGCCACGGCTAATGCCATAGGTAATTCCCCATCTGTTACACATTTACCCGGTGTTTTTATTCAAAACGAATTAGCACTAAACGAGCAAAATAAAGTAATGTTGGGTGCACGATACGACTACAACAATGTACATGGAAACATTCTGAGCCCACGTTTAAATTATAAATGGACATCGCCCAATAAGCAAAATATTTTTCGGTTTAGCGTAGGTAATGGTTATAGAATAGCCAATGTGTTTACAGAAGATCATGCTGCCTTAACCGGAGCAAGAATAGTAGAGTTTGAAGAAGAATTAAGGCCAGAAACATCGTGGAATGGCAATATGAATTTTGTGAAAAAAATTTATACCGGAAATGGGCACTACATAGGTTTGGATGCCAGCGCATTTTATACGTATTTCTCTAATCGGATATTGCCAGACTATGATACCGATCCCAATAAAATAATATATAGCAATTTAAATGGTGTATCAGAATCGCGTGGTGTTTCGTTTAATGTTGATCTGGCTTTGGAAAACGGATTAAAAATATTGGTTGGTACTACCTTTATGAATGTAACAGCAACAGAAAATGGTAAGAAATTCAGACCTGTGCTTATTGAACGTTTTCAGGGTGTTTGGAGTATTGGATACACGTTTAATTCAGTGGGCATAACGGTAGACTATACGGGGAATGTTATAGGCCCCATGCGCCTGCCGTTGCTAGGAGAATTAGATAACCGCAATGAATACTCGCCCATGTGGAGCTTACAAAATATTCAGTTTACGAAAAAAGTTCGTACGAATTGGGAAATTTACTGGGGAATAAAAAATATATTGAATTACACACCTCCGGCTAATAGCATCGCACGGTCTTTTGATCCGTTTGATAAACAAGTTGTGTTCGATCCAACTGGTAATGTTATTCCTACAGCAGAAAATCCTAATGCGCTAACTTTTGATCCCACCTATATGTTTGCACCTAATCAAGGTATCAGAGGTTTTATCGGATTGAGATATACTTTTAAATAAACGAATAGGTCAAAGTTTATGTATTATTCCGCAATCTTACCAATAAAATTTATAACCAATCTAGTAATCAACTACTTCACGTATTCCATACTTCTTTTAATCCAATAATTAAAACAATTTTAGTTTAGGTATCTTTTCGAATTAACAGATTAGTTTATTTCTGATAACACATACTTGAAAAAAACGAAAGCGAAATGTAAATGTAAGTTTCTTACTTTATGGTTATCCGCCATTTAATTTTTTCGCTACTTTTTGCTATCGGCTTTTTCTTTTGTTTTTTCTTTTTCAAAAACCTGCGAAAGTAAAAATCCCATTACGGCACCATATACACTGCTGTTAACGGGCGATGAGGTAATGGCACAAGAACCATCGCAGCCCCACATGCGGAAATAGGCATAGCCAGCTAAAGCGCCTATAAGGGTAAAAAAGAATTTAGTGATGAATTTTACTTTCATATACTATATAATGAAACAAATCTATAGGTTAATTAATAACCTGTTTGTAACCTTTGTCACCTAAAGCAAAAGTAAAACAACAGGAAGTAATACGAAATTTAATTTTACCTCATTTTGTAAAATGGTAGTTACAGAAACAAACTGATAGATTACTTGTTAATTAGCCATAAATTAGTTTAAAGTATGGGGTTAGCTGAAAAAACAAATAAACAACATTCGATAGATTATTTGTTTATCGGTTTAGGTGCAGCCAATAGTTTGCTTCTATTAGCGTTTGAAAGATTGGGTTTGTTAAACCAACGTAACTTTGTTGTAATAGATCCTTCTTTCGAAAGTCTTCAGAACAAGACTTTTTGTTTCTGGGCAGAGCAAAGCGAAATAGATACGTACGATTTACAATCGCTTATCAACTACCAATGGCCGAAGCTTCAATTTAGCAATCACGAATCACAAAATGTTTATCCTTATCAATACTATTGTGTAGAAGGAAATACGCTATATCAACAGGCGAAAAAAGTAATTGATTATCATAACCCTATATTTTATTCGAATACATTTTCTGAAGATTTTATCCAAATTGATAAAGATAGAATTGAAGTAGCCATTGAAAATGATACGTTTTTAGTTAATAGAGTATTCGATAATCGACCACCCTTATACAATCAACCCAAGAAAAATGAAAGTCATTTACTCCAATCCTTTTATGGTTGGAGAATTATAATGGAAGAAAAGAAGTTCGATACTTCCACTGCTACTTTAATGGATTTTGATATTCCGCAACAAGGTAATTGTCAGTTTGTTTATGTTTTGCCCTTTTCAGAAAACGAAGCTTTAGTTGAAGTAACTAAGTTTGGTAAAACTAAAATAGATAGGGAAGAAGCAAAATTAATTCTTCGAGATTATAGTAAAACTGAAAAGTACATAATTAAAGAGGAAGAGGAAGGGTGTATTCCTATGTCTTCTGCGTCTATGCAGCTGAAGCAAAGCCTAAATAAAAACTACATTAACACTGGTTCGCGTGCAAATTTGATTAAACCTTCTACCGGCTATGCTTTTTTAAAAATGGCAGAAGATGCTACTCATCTTTCAAGGCATGTGGAAAGTAAATCCCTTACTACGTATAAAAGAGAAAAAGTTAGTGCTCGATTTCAATTTTATGATCGCTTATTGTTGAAAATTATTGAACAACAGCCAGAGCGTGGAAAAGATATTTTTCAATCCTTATTTAAAAAAAATCAAACGAAAGAAGTTTTAACTTTTTTAAAAGAAAAATCTTCTATTTCTGATGAACTTAGAATATTTTCTGTTTTACCAATCTTATTGTTTTTAAAAACGGCTTTTAAAGATGTATGGTTTTCTCTATTCCGTATTTCACCTGGAGTTCAAACGTTATTTTTAACATTATTTTGTATTTTGTTTAATAACCTTCAAATTCAACAAGCAATTTGGCTTTTAATCGGGTTGGGTTTTTTTACCATAGGGATAGCACATGGCGCTATCGATCATGTAACGCATCAGAATATTCGAAATAATGTAGATCTTTTAAAGTTCATTGTAAGTTACGTAGGCAAGGGTATACTATTAGGTTTGCTTTGGTATTGGCAACCCGATTTTGCATTATTAGCTTTTCTAATTTTTTCTGCATGGCATTTCGGCCAGGCAGATTTTGAAGCCTGGAAATTGCCTTCAAGTTTTTTCTCTTTTCTGTGGGGCACATTTATTTTAGGATTTTTATTGATGAGCCATTACGAAGAAACAATAACAATAGTAGAGTTTCTACCGGGTTTAATTTCAGTAAATAGTTTAAAAAACTTACCGACTGATTCTCTTTTATTCATTCAAGTTTTTTTATACTGCATAGGATTAGCGTTATCCGTTTATACACGAAACGTGTATATTTTACTATCCTTGTTCAACTTATTTCTATTTATCTATTTACCCTTGCTGATAAGTTTCGGATTATTTTTTATTTTTCAACATAGCCAACACGGATTTACTTTTTTAAAAAATCAACTTAATATTTCTACTAAGCAATTTATCTTAAAAGCACTTCCGTTTAGTTTGGCTGGTTCACTCTTTATTATATCCTTTATTTTTTTTGCAGATCAACCTAACTGGGGTTTGTTTTTTATTCTTTTATCTTGCCTGAGTATGCCTCATGTAATTAGCATGGATATGTTTTATAAAGTAAGCAGAATAAAATAGATCGGTTAGCTTAATGGCTGATGTACCTTTTTTCTTTATCATTCGAAAATGGAATTTCATTTTCAATGTAATACATGTTAATTAAGTGTAATCTTTATTAATCCACCTGTGATGGATACTTAACGCACTTGCTTATTTTAAAGAATTTAGGTTCGTGCTATTTTTATACGTATAGCTTACCCTACGGTTAAATGGATAGTGACTGCTATTTTGATTTAGATAGCTAGCACTAGCAAGGGTATATTGTTTAGTACAAGTTATACACTAGTACACGCTTATTAAATCGGAAGAAATTTGAATTATGCTTTCTCTAGTGAATACTATTTTTAGAATTTAATAGTTTCGTCTTTATCCCAAATTCCCCAGTAAGCCCCAACATCGCCTTCGGCACCTACTTTCCACGATTCATCGAAGGATGAAAAGTAATGTATCTCTATATTCTCCTGTTTCGACCAGGTTTGTATATTGATAAAATACTTCATGAAATTTTCGTAAGATGGCATAGCTGCATGTAAGTTTGTACCTTGGCTAGGCCAACCTGTTTCAGAAATAATTACTTTCTTTCCTTTTGCTGCGCGTGTGGCTCTCGCAAACATATCTTTAATGTACAATAAAGAATAATCGCAATGGCAACCTTCCCAATACGGGTAACAATTGGCTAGTATTACATCGCAAGCATCGGTAATACGTGGCTTAATGTCAAATTCGTAATAGGCATCAACATAACCCACAGGTATATGGTTTATTTCTTTTTTTGCCTTGTCAATGAACCGTAGTAATTCATCTTCTGTTAAATCTTTTCTGTACAAAACTTCGTTGCCCACTGCGGCTATGTCTACATACCCTTCTTTAGCTAGTTCAATTAAGTTTTTAACTTCTTGCTGGTTTACTTTATTGTCTTTACCTAACCAGGCACCCACCATTGTTTTTATACCATACTCTTTGGCAATTTTAGGAATCAGTTCGTTGCCTTCGGTGCAAGAAAAAGAACGTATCCATTTTATGTAGGGTCTGATAATCTCCATGCGCCTGCGAATTTGCTTTTCGCTTAACATATCTCCGGGGTTTTGTCCTTCTTCGTACGGACTAAAACATAAACCGTGCATACCACTTTGTAATACCTGATGAAACAAAGTTTTAAGTTGTTCGGTTGTTACACCCTGATAATTTCGCCCCGCAAGCGACATTACCGCTTCTGCATTATACGACATGATCGTTTAAAATTTTAGTTTTTCATTTTTATTCCACAATCCCCACGCCTGGCCTACATCGCCTTCGTGTTTTACTTTCCACGATTCATCGAAGGAAGAGAAGTAAAACAAATCAGCCTTCTCTTTTTTGGCCCATGCCTGCACGTTTACAAAATAAGTCATTGCATTTTCTGCAGATGGCACTGCACCTTGTACAGCCGAACCTTCGTTTGGCCAACCTGTTTCGCTAACAATTACAGGTTTACCTTTGCTTACCTGTAGGGTTGTTTGATGCATTTGGTTTAAGTACGCTGTTGCTTTTTCTATTTCGCAACCTTCCCAGAAAGGATAACAATTTGCCAATATTACATCACAAGCATCTACTAATTCCGGATGTTCTACAAACTGATAATAAGCATCTACATACGCAACAGGAATATGAGGAACAGCCTGTTTTACTCGTTTTATATACGCAAGTATAGCAGCAACCGATAATTCATCTCGCATAAGTACTTCGTTACCAACAACGGCAATATCTACAAATCCTTTTTTGGCAAGATCAACCAGTGCATGTATTTCTACTTCGTTGTTAAATTTATTTTTATCGATCCACGCACCTGCCATTGTTTTTAATCCATACTCGCGGGCTACTTGCGGTATTAATTCGTTTCCATCGGTACACGAAAAAGAGCGAATCCATTTTGTGTAGGGTTTAATAATACTCATGCGCCTGTTTATCTGTGTATAAGAAAGTTTATCGCCAAGGTTTTGCCCTTCTTCGTATGGAGTAAAACAAATGCCGTGTAAGCCTTCTTGCAGTGTAGTTTTAAAGATTGATTTTAAAGCAGATGCAGATTTATTGGTTTCTGAAACATCGGTTGGCAATACAGATAGGGAAGAAGCCAAGGTAAAACTTCTGCGTGTGTAGTAAGAAGAAGTTGGAATTTCCGGTTTGGTTTGGCGGGCATCTATTTGTGCTCTTATCGATTTAGATTTTTCTTCGGTTACATCATAGTCGCGCATTATGTACATGGCGGTTAACGTTCCGAGTATAGGAATACCGGAATAAAAAAGCCTAAGTCCGGTAATAGCTCCTTCGGGTTGTAGGGCAGAACTTGGATCGAACTTAACTAATGTCATAATAGCACCACTTAACAATCCGGCAACCGCAAAACCTACTTTAACCATCCACCAGTAAATAGCCCCGAAAATACCTTCGCGTCTTTTACCTGTTTGTAATTCATCTAAGTCAATTACATCTGCTGTCATCGACATCATTAAGGTAAACAAACTACCAATACCAAAAGAGAAAAAGGGTAAAGCAAAAATAAAGAGGTATGGTTTTCCGGGTACAAACAGAAACCAAAGCATGATGTACCCGAAAATAGAAATTCCCTGCGACACAATAAATGCTTTTTTCTTACCCAGGTGTTTAGACATACGTGCTACTATTGGGATAACGAGAAAGGTTGTAAACACAGCGCCTAAACTACCAAATAGCGTGGGCCATATACCCGAGGCTTGTGTATCGCCATTAAATAAATAATAAACAACGATGAAGAATGAAAAACTTGCTATGGTATTAAAAGCATTAAAGATGAAAAACGTGGCAATACATAATTTTCTAAATGGAACCGATGCGAAAGCTTCTTTAAAACCCATTAAAATTTCTTTTAAACTGCCACCAATCGAACGCAAAGTTAGCGGGGCATAATTTTCGTTTAATGTCGATTTGCCCGGAATAAATAATGCCGGTACAATGGCGAATAGCATGCATACAACACCTACCCAAACAGCGAGTGTGCGCGTGGCCACATCGGCAGATTCAAACCAACTTTTATCGTACATAAAAACCCAAAACCACGGAGCAATTATCCATGCCCATTGGCCAATCCATTGGGCAATGGCCATGATGCTGGTACGCTCGTGAAAATCGTTACTCATTTCGTACCCCATAGCAACATAAGGCACACTGAAAATTGTTAAGCCTAAATAGAAAATGAAAGACCAGAAAATGAAAAAATAAAAATTATAGACAATTCCATTTTCGCGGTATAACTGCCACATTATAACAAACGAAATTCCCATAATGATAGCACCAAATAAAACATAATGCCTTCGTCTGCCCCAACGCGATTTGGTGTTATCTGATATGTATCCCATAATAGGATCTGTAATGGCATCGAACACGCGTGGAAGAAAAAAGATGATGCCCCACATCCACCCCGGAAATCCAAGGTCTTGTACTAACACTACCATAAAAATACCCAACACAGCCGGAAACATCTGGTTGGCTAACATGCCAATTCCAAAGGCTATTTTCTGGGTCATGGGAACTTGTGAATGTGCGCTTGTCATATAGTTTAGCGTTATGTTTGTGATTTTTTTAAATCAATTTCATGTTCACTTATTGGGTGGTGGTAAAACTGTTTTCATAATTTTCTCTTTATTTCCGTTTTCGGTTTTTTGTATGGGGTTACCACCGCGACTCAGCTTTTCAAATATTTTTTCATCTACTAAATTCCATAATCCGTATTTGGCTTCTCCTTTTAAATTAAATAAACCAAAATGGTTTTCAGATCCCATCGGATTGGCAGCATCTTTCCATTGTTCGTCAAAGGCTTCGAAATAAAAACAACTTATACCTGCTGCGTTAGTCCACTCGCGCATAAGCTGGTAATATTTTCCTTGTTTGTATTCGTCTGTGGCACGCGAACCTTCCGCGCCATAAAATCCATCGGATGTACTGGCCCAACCCGTTTCACCAATGTGAATAGGTTTATTTACGCCAACGCTTGTCATATATTTTTTCACATTTTCATATTGTGTTTTAGCAAAATCGCGTGCACGCAACATGGCAGCATCAACTTTTTCTATTTCAGGTAAAGCAGTTTCTGTTGCGGGTACTTTCCAGAAATCAGGATTGTAATGTGTATTGTGGTAAGGGTAGGTGTGTATCGAAATATAATCTACAGCTTTCATTAACTCTGCTAAGTCTTGTGTATGATACGATGAATCTCCACCTCCCCAAGAGGCGAAATCGTCTGAATTAGTTATCCAAAGATCTTTCGATAATTTTCCTTCAGCTTTTAAATTCTGTAAATGTTTTACCCACTTTAGAATTACCGCAGGTTGCACATAGTAGCTTGTTGCCCATTTTACCATAGCCTCATTACCAACTGCTATTATTTTAACGATATCAGGATATTGATTAGCCAAAGCAACTGCGCGCTCAATTTCTCCTTCGTTTTGTTCGCTTTCCACATCGTGGTTAGGTGCTTTGTCTGTCCAGGCGTTTTGGCAATCTATCCATGCGCCTAGCATAACATACATCTCGAACGTTGGATCTTGTTGCTTTAGTTCTTGTATGGCTTTTAGCAATGTAGAGGCGTGTGCTAGTTGCACGTTATAGGTTCTTACGATACGAATATCCATGGCATGCAATATTCGCAGGTCTTCCTGCAACTGGGCAACTGTAGGCTGAATGGATCTTGATTTTTCGCGGTATCCTTCGTAACAAATTGCCTGATAGGCAGGGTTTCCTAAAATGTCTTTCGCTGTCACAGTTTTTAAGTTTGCTGAAGTTGAATTGGATGGGTTGGTATTGTTTTTAAATCCACAAGAGATATAAAAAAGGAAGATGAAACTAAACAAAGAGAATTTCACAATCGATTTCATATACAGGTGGGTTACTTTAGCCATTAATTTGTTTTAACAGTAGGATAAGAAAGTCCGAAGCCGATAGGAAATAGCGGTTTATGCGAAGAGTCCCAATAGTTGGGGCCATACTTACCTGTAAAATCTTTTTCTGATTCGGGCCAACTGTGTGGCAGTTTACCCACAAAGTTGTATTTGCCTAACAGAACTTCGGCAATTCCTTCGCCTTCTGAGCCCGGCAACCAGGCTGCAACAAATGCATTTACGTTTTGTATTTGCTCGGTAACTACCAGTGGTCTTCCAGAAATAAGGAGTACAACTGTTTTCATTCCCATACTTTTGTATTTGTTAACGTAAGCCTGATGCTCGGGAGATAAGGTTAGTTGATAGCGATTCATCTCTCCACCTATATCTCCAAAGAATTCGGCATAGGGAGTTTCGCCAACAACTAATATAGCTAAATCAGCTTTTATACCTTCACCAGTAGGATCGTATAAAATTTCTGCATTGGTATTGTTTTTAAATCCTTGTAAAATAGTTGTAGCTCCGGCATAGTTTTCATTTGTGCCTTGCCAATGGATGGTCCACCCGCCTGATTGTAGCCCAGCGTTATTGGCAAATTCGCCAACTAGCACTATGCGATTAACATTTTTAATAGGAAGTGTTTCGTTTTCATTTTTTAATAGTACTAAAGACTCGCGCACAGCTTGTTTTGCAATTTGTCTGTGTTCGTTCGTTCCTATTTTTGAAAGTAAGGACGAATCAGGAAAAGGATTTTCGAAAAGTCCTAGTTTAAATTTCTGTCTTAAAATTCTTCGCACGGCATCATTAATGCGCGCTTCAGGTATTTCGCCTTGTAGCACACCGTTACGAACACCCTCCTGAAACTGGGCTAAATCTCCATCAACTGCCATTACAACATCAATTCCTGCATTAATAATGTTGTTACCACCAAAACGAGAGTAGGCTTTCCAATCTGAAACCACAATACCATCAAATTGTAAAGAGTCTTTTAGTAATTCTGTAATTAATTCGCGGTGGGCATGCATGGGCAAACCATCTAACGTGTTAAAAGAAGCCATAATACTAGAAACACCAGCTCGTATTGCAGCCTGATAGGGAGGCAATAATCTTTCTATAACTTCCTTTCTTGTAAGAGTAGTTTCGCCTCCTTCTTTACCATAATCGGTGGCGCCATCTCCGATAAAATGTTTGGCAGTTGCCAACACATAATTTTCTTTCTGATGACCACGAACAGATGCTTCCACTAATTTGGTTGTGAGTTGTGTATTTTCTGAGAAGGCTTCGTATACACGTCCCCATTTTTCATTATAGGGTATAGCGGCACATGGAGAAAACACCCACGTAAATCCTGTTGCTTTAGATTCTAGAGCTGTAATGGCTGCGGCTTGTTCTACCAGAGTTTCGTTTTGTGTTGCGCCTAAACCAATGTTATGCGGGAAGATAGTTGCTCCTTCAAATGTATTTTGTCCGTGCACGGCATCTACCCCAAAAAGCAAAGGAATTTTTAATCGGGATGAAAGGGCATGTTTTTGAAAACGTTCGAATTTTTCTTGCCATTCTTTTGCGCTTTTACCGGGCACAGGGCCTTGTGTATGGATAACAGAGCCTATATGGCGAGTTGTGATTTCTTCTTCTGTAATGTCATCGAAATGGCGCACTTGTGTCATCTGGCCAATTTTTTCTTCCAACGTCATTACAGATAGTAGCGAATCTATTCTTTGTTCTATTTCTTGATTTTTGCTCATTTGTGTTTGCTTGTTCATCTGGCAAGAAGGTAATAGGCTAACACTAATTATTATTATACATACAATTCTTAAAATACACTTCATTACCGTATGGTATCGGCTTTAATGTTTACTTCTATTTTTTTAATATGTCGGTTGCGGTTCCAAATTTTGGCGCTTGTTTCTTTGTCTATTTCTAATGCGGAGTTGGTTCGTGTTGTATCATCATCAAAAGTTAACGTAACACCTTCATAATTAGTAAGCGTATAGATTACCGGTATTTGGCAATAGGTAAAGCAGAGTGAATTTTCTGGCATTTGTATCTGGTTCGGTTGTCCACCGGTATCGATAAAGCTAAACTCACTTTTGCTTTTGATAAATTCATTTTTGTTTAGCATAAAAGGATGGAAGGAAATCTTTCCTTCTTTTACATCTACACCTAATTCGCCAATTCTGGCAATGATGTCTTCTTTTACCTGGCCAGTCATACCCGGTTGTTGGGTGCCTTTGTTTGCAGGCGTATGCGAGTACGGATCTGTGGGAAAAGCTCCATATACACTTGGTTGTTTGTGTACACCTATTCCTTCGTTAATTTCTCTGAAATGTTTAATTAATGCATCTATAGTTTTTGCATCTTCCTTATTTTGTTTTGCATGTGCACAACACTCTTGTACGGCCAGTGCTAACTTAGAAACCATGTGCCAGTAAATAGAACCTAACCCTTCGTAGCCATAAAATGTACCCGATCTTCCTGTAAAGGCTTTATGGTTAAAAATGCTTTCGAATGTATTTAGTATTTCTTTTCGGTTTTCTTCTGTTACGTGTATGGGTAATTCTTGCAGAGCTGATAGAAGATCATTCGCGTTTTTAAAATCTCCGTTAAAATGAAAATTTCCGTTTACATCTTTTTCTAAGATATGATTGTTGGCCTTTTCATGTAGCAGGCTAAGAAATGGCGATTGACTTACCGTTTCTTTCGGAATATTATTTTTATGGATAAATCCTTTTAGTTCTTTGTTAGGGTATAATAAGTAGCTGTTCTGATCGTGTCTGTAAAGATCGCTCTTGCGTAAAGCATTGAGTGTATCTACCTGCTGTTTGGCAGAAAGAAATCCGGAGCTAAGCACGGCTACTTGCCCTTCTAACATTTCGGGCAAATAGGAGATGGCCATGCTGTTGTTGTTCTCTATTGTAAGCAAATTATAGGCATGGTATAATTTATCGTTTCGTTCGTTTGCTTTAATACTATGGTCTATAAAGCGTAATGCAAGGGTAAAAAAATCATGTAATTCAGTAACGCTTATTTTTTCTTTTTGTCCTGTAAAGAATTGGGTATATATTTTATTTCGATACTCACTAGCAGATTTCCCTAAAGCATCAACAATCTTTTTTCTGGATTGATTGTCTATTTTTTTAGATAAAAGAAACTCGTGTTGTTTAAAAGCCTTGTGCATGGTTTGGAAAAACTCAACCATTTCTGTAGAGAGTTTTACTTCCTGTATGTGAGAGTTATGTAGTAAGGTTTGAAAGAAGGATAAAAATCTACGCACATAACAAAGGGTTACTACAGAAACGCCATTTCCTACTAAAGCATTGTTGGCATCGTTCCACTCGGGGCGTTGGGTGTTCATCCAGATACCGCCTTCAGGAATGAAGTTAGAAAGTTTGGCTAACAAAGAAGCCAATATTTTTTCGAGGAAATTTACGCGGTGTATTTCTGTAAGTTGATTTTGCACTAGTGCGCTATCGGCACCTAGTGTTTCTCTACGTTTTGCAATGGCATGATCTAGCGCATGGTCGAAATCGATAGTGTCTTTGGGGTTAAGGAGTATTTCATCATACGGCTTAATCTTATAGGGTACGTTAGCGTACACAAATATTTCTTCAGAAAAATATTTTTCAAGTTTACCCGGCTGGTGATTTTCGGCAAACTCCAAAAACTTAAGAAGATAAATAATTTGATGATCGCCCCAGTAGCCAATATACGACCACGGATCATCAGCTTCAATTTTTTCCCAATCTATTCCGCTTTTAGTAATGCGATAGGGGTTGTATCCGTCAAAGGTAGAGGCATTTAAAAATTTAGCGATCATTCCTTCGATAAAATAAGGATATGCGTGCGCTAAGGCTTCCCAATTTTGAAATATATCGCGCCAGTTGCCTTCGTAATCTAATACTTTGCTACTATCTTTTTCGCTTCGAATGTTTATAGAAAACTGATTCCAAGGGCGGCTTGGGTCTCCGTGTCGTCTGCTAAATTTTAACGGTAGATATTCTAACGAAAGCCGTATAAAATCTGCATCTTTAGTTTGCGCAGCTACTTGATTCACCTGATGGTGCAAGCAAACATCTGGTAAGGCGTTTATTTTTTCTTTATGGTTTTGGTAAACAATGGGATTGGCCTTAGAGAAATAAGTTAGCAGGTCTGATTTTTCCAGTAGGTAGTGATTGTCGAAAATACCACCACGCATAATGTTAAACATGGTGTTGGCAAAATGGCGTGTGTCGCGTAGCAAGTCTGCTGTTTTTTGCAATCCGTCTGCAGATGCACACAAAGCCAGCAAGTGTTCTGTACCTGCTTGTACATCGGCTTCTACGGTTTTTAAAATAGGGGTGTTACTTTCTAACAGGTTTTGTAACGCAATAGTTTTGGTTACACTTTGGTTTACATCGGCAACTACTATCCACTCTTTTTGCTGATTGGGTTGCAATACAAGATCTGCCTCGATTAAATATGCGCCTCTTTCTGCTTTACAATCCGTTTCGGTTTGTAGGGGTATTCCTTTACGAAAAGCATGTATTTGCAACGTTGATACCAAGATGTTGTTGGGCTTTATCCCTGCTGCCCAAACAGTGGTAGCTTTTAGGGCTTCGCTGGGTTCGGCTTTATCTACAATTATAGAACTTAACGCAAATGTGGCAACACCACTAGAAGAATGTAATTCGTTTCTCTTATAAGCATCTACTAAGTTGCTCCGCGAATTTTGCAGCATGCTTCCAACCCCATGGGGCATTATGTTTTGTATGCCATCTAACACTACAACCGTTTTGGGTTGGTTAGAATGGTTTATTAACCTGCTTGATTTAACAAACCCGAAACGTTCGCTTGTGCTCCATTGATAATGAAAAGTTAAGCCAAGCTGCTCATTAACTTCTTCGAAAAGAATTTTATTGCCAATAGTGTTTTTATACAGATTTCTTTTAAGCGTGTATTGATACGCGTAGTGTATAGAAAAGGGTTCCCACACAAATAGCTTGTTGTCTATACTTGTTCGGATGATCGTTTTAGAACCGGTGTTTTCTGCAGATTCAATAATTTTATCATCTGTATAGTAAGGGAACAAGGCTTGTTCGGCATTTTTGCGTCCTGCACTTATACCACCGTTACTGCCAATAAACAACCAATGGTCGGCCTGGCTAACGATACTCATAAAGAAAGGCCGAAATGAGTCTACATCTTCAATTTTAAAATAGACTTCATTTTCTATTACAATACTTTTTAACTGCGAATCAAAAGACTTCACCTTGTACCAAGTTTTATACAGATTTCAATTACTTCGAAATAGGTCGGGTTATTTACTCCCGACCTATGCATTAAATTTCAAGAAATTACTTTTTTACGAGCGAAACGTTGTCAATAAATACCACTCCATTACAAGAATCAGCACCACCACAAACAACTTCGATCAATAAAGAAATACCTCCCGTAACATCAGCTGCGGTTGTGAAGGTAAGGGTGTTTGAACTCCAATTGCCTTGAGATAAAGTAATGGGTGTAAGGATATGTTGAACAGCTGGATTAGTTGTGTTTGTTTCAGAAAACACAAATGCATTAACAACAGCTCCATCTACTAAAGTTTGTTGTTTAACATCAAACTTTACTTCATACTGAGTATTTGGTAAGACTGTTCCAACAGCAAATCTTTCTTGTTTAACTCCTGGATTATCAAATTTGCCACTTTCAATTTTTGCAGATTTTGTTCCACCATTGTTTTCGGTGCTACTGATAGACGTTGCTCCGTTATTATTAATCAATAGCCAATTAGAATCGCCTAATTCAAAACCTCCATTTGTAATAAAACTGGTTGATCCTCCGCCACCACCTGCTGCGGCTTTGTAGAAGTAAATATTGTCGAGGTAAATATTAAATGGAGTTGTGTTGGCGGTACCGTTTCCATTAAACTGGCCATCGAACTTTAATTGATTTATGGCATTCCATGTCATGCCGGTAAAACTGCTCTTTGGTAAATCCACACTATTCCATTGGCCGGGCGTAAGCGGAACATTAACCAGAAATTCGGCAGCACCTGTTCCTGCATTTATAGGGCTTACTTTTACTTGCCTGTCTGTTCCGGCTGCTACCCAAATATCTACATGTAAAAACTGCA
Organism: Flammeovirgaceae bacterium; assembly: GCA_021298355.1. Taxonomy (GTDB): domain Bacteria; phylum Bacteroidota; class Bacteroidia; order Cytophagales; family Cyclobacteriaceae; genus Chryseotalea. Next base: position 61,248 of record JAJTEH010000006.1, on the reverse strand, counting down.
TGGCAGAGGCATCTACATTACTTGCTAATTGTGTGCCTTGGTAGTTAAAGTTAGGATAAGCCAGCACAAGGTTTCCGTTACCAGGATTGAACGCAGGATTAACAGAACCAAAACCACTCTGTCCCCAATTAGGGTTATAATCTATACCGGAAAGGTTAGTATAACTTCCACTAAAGATTGAGATAACATCTCCGGCTGCGCGTGCAGGTGGTGTTGGTGCGGCAGTGTTAGGTGCCGTAACAACAGGGTTTCTGTAGAAATAAAAGTTATCTATGAAAATGGTATTGTTTCCGATCGGACGGCCAACGAAAATGTATTGCGCAAGTTCATTTCTGGCAGCAAGACCCGTAAATGCGGTAAGTGGTATGTCGTAAGAAATCCATTCGCCTTTTGCCGGGTTGGCATAATCTACCTGATGTTCAGTTGTTGTTGCACCAAAATTTACAAGCTTAAGCGAGAACTGATTGAAATCTGCAGACCATACGTCTATGTGTACGTGGGTCATATTCGCTACATTAACTTTAGGGTTAAAGGTTTCTACGCCAACAAAGTCTAGCCCAGAGTATTTTTTAGTTGGGTTACCTGCAATGTTTACATCTTCTAATGTTCCGGCAGACCAGCCCGTGCGCCATGTATCAACCGTTACGTTTGTGTAAGCGCCACTAAATAAAGAAACCACATCGCCTGCTGCACGTGCCGGAGGTGTTGGAGCTGCAGTTGTTGGTGCGGTAGGAGCTACTGTTGCTTCTTGTACGATATCATCAACAAAGAATGTACCCGCTGTTGTGCCGGGGCCATCTACAAACATGGTTATGCGCGAGTATTTTGCAGACGAGGTAAAGTTAAATTTGAGGTTTTCCCAACCTGTGCCACCGTGGTTTACACTAACTTCAACAGGGCCGCTTGTTCCTTCTTCTAACTTTACTAAAATAGGTACTGCTACTGTAGAGCGAACGTTCATGGCGATTGTTTTATTGGTTGCTAAATCAATCTGTGTTTCCAGATCAATAAAGATACCTTCGAAGGCTGCGCCAATATTGGTGATGGCACCCACTTTTGTTTCTTTATTGTTTGTACCGCTTACACTCGGATTATTTACAATTGCGAAGGATGCACCGTTAAAGGTTGTTACTTCGTAATCTACATTGGTGTTATCCCATGTGATAGGTAAAGAAACTTTATCTTTTACAACGATGTTTAAAGTGTCGGTAAAAACATCAAAAGCTCCTGCAACATTGGAAGCGCGTAGATTAACAATGTATTCGCCAGGTGTATATGATTTAACAGGGTTTACTTCCGTGCTTGTTTCATCGTCTCCAAAATCCCATAGGTATTTTGTGGCCAGATTAGATGTGTTGATGAACGTTACTGTTCCGGTTTCGCTTACAGTGTACGTAAATCCGGCTTCTACTTTCGGAAGATCGTCTGCATCTTCGATACAGCCAGTTGCCATAACCAACGCTGCAAAGGCGATGATGAGGCGAATATGTTTTACAAATTTGTTCATGAGTTTCTATGATTAAGTTTATTGGTTAATTGTATACACGTACGTAGTCTACCAGCATGGTTTGAGGGAAAACAGTTTCTGTGTTGGGTGCTCCAACAAAGTTTCCGCCTACGGCCACGTTCATCAGGATATAGAAGGGTTTATTGAATACCCATTCGCCCGGTACATCGGCTGGTGTTATCTGATTGTATAAAACATCATCTACATAAAAGTTGATGTAGTTAGGGCCCCATTCAATACCGAAAACATGAAAGCCTGTATCGAAGCGATCGTTTGGTAAAGTATAGCTTTTAGAGATAGACTGGCCGCCACTATAGCCAGGGCCATGCACAGTGCCTAATAATATGTTAGGGTTTTGTCCACGTAACTCCATGATATCGATTTCACCTGCCCCTGGCCAGGGATTATCATCTATATCTGCTCCCAACATCCAGAAGGCAGGCCATAAACCTTGCCCCCAGGGTAAACGCATACGAGCTTCGAAACGGCCATATTGCTGCTCGAATTTACCTTTGGTTACCAATCTCGCTGAGGTATACTGCGAACCGTTAAAAGATTCTTTGCGCGCAGTAATAATCATGTATCCGTTTTGTACGGTTACATTTTCGGGCCTATCGGTGTAGTATTGTAATTCGTTATTGCCCCAACCGTTTTGGCCTGTGCCAATATTGTAACTCCATACTTCGGGGTTTGGAGGACCGTTTACATCGAACTCTTCAGCTAACACAAGGTTGGTAAAGTTTACAACCTTCTGCTTATCATCTGTACAATTCATATAAGAAAATAGAAGAGTAAAAAGTACTGCACGCTTCGCTACCAGCAGCAGCCCTTTTGTTGAAAATAAATTTTGATTATTCATGTTCGGGTTGCGTTTAGTGTTAACGATAGAAATACATGTTGTCGACAAGGATTGTAGAGATTGTACCATCAGATATAAAAAATATCTGTGCCAGGTTATTACGACTAGCTAAAGCAAAATCAGCAATTGGTATATCTAAACTTATCCATTGGTTTCGGGTAAGGCTGGTGCTTGCAAACTGAATGCGTTTAGCTGAGTCGTCTCCACCGCCAAAAACATTATTAGGGCCAAAGTCACCTAATTCAATGGAGATAAAATCTCCGGTTGTTATGGGTTCACTTATGAATATATCAACATGGAAGTGGGTCATCTGCGAAATATTAATCGTAGGATTTTTAAACTCGGTTGCTACAAAGTTTAAGTTGATGTACTGGATAATATTTTGCCCGTTAAGTGTTATGGCTCCGCCTAATGTTGTTTGAAAACCGAAGAAGCCATTGTAGAAATCTACCGGAATATTGGTGTAAGCATCGCTGAATACTGAAATAACGTTAGCAGGATTTCTTACTGGTGGAGTAGGAGCTTGTAAAAATTCACCTAACGATTCAATCGTTAATGAACCTCTGGCTCTTATACCATTTAGTGTGGCTGTTATTTCTGCAGTGCCTTCGCCAACTACCGTAACTACTCCGTTTCCATTAACAAGGGCAACATCGGTGTCTGAAGACTTAAAAGCGAAATAAGATGGTGCTGCTGTTACGGTTTGGTTTACTCCGCTGGCAAGATTAAAAGTTTGTGTTAACCCAGTTATAGGAATTACGGATCCGATAAAAGTTTGCTCGTCTCTGTCTACGCCTGCAAACATAGCAGGGCGGGGCTGAGCTATTGTGCCTAATTTTTCAAACTTTAATTCATCAATCCAGAATGTATATCCATTTCCGTTTTCCGGACCTTCGGCATACCAGAACATACCACGCTCAGCTACAAGTTGCGAAGGGTCGGGTAGAGGAATGATGTACTTTGTCCATTCAGTGCTTATGCGCATGTTTGTTAATGTGGTCTGAAATTTATTTTCTCCAAAATCGTTACCAAAACCGATTTCATTTATAGTAGCCGCTGTTGTGGCTTTGGCCCAAAACGTTAGAGCATCGAACCCGGTTAGATCACGCCCTGCCATATCAGGAAAAATAGCACCGGCAAAAGCTCCACCCGGATTGTTTACGTTGGGCACATCGAAGCGCATAGAGGACGTGCCTGAATATTTAGTTTGTGTATCTACCTTAAAGGCATCTAGTTTAGAGCCTCCAAACGGTAAATACTGTAAACCACCGCTAAATCCATCGATAAATACATCCGGATTTTTAGGAAAGGTTGCAAATTCGGCATCTTCAGAAAGACCTCTTTCGCAACTGGTTGTTGTGCACATCATTGTTCCGCTTAGAATAACGATGGCTATATGTTTTATGGTTAAATTTTTCATGTTGTTGCGATTTTATTTACCCACACTAATGCGTACATACGTTCTAAGTTCCCACTCATTTCCATTAGGAAAACCAACCGGGCTAATGATGGGTGCCGGAGCAAATTCTTCGGCCAGGTTAGGTAAGTATCGGGGTGAGTATTCGTTAAGTGATCTCCAGATGGCTTGCAAACCAATAGATGTGCTTGGTAAGATAAACCAATCGGGTTTGCCAACTGTAGTGGATATATCGGCCATAAACTGCACCGGGAATGTTAAGTTAAAGTCGCGGTGGTAGTCGAAAGGACCCCAATCGTTAAACTTAAGGTGTGAAGCCAATTTTATCTTCTTATAAATAACGCGCACATCGCCACCAAAACGTTTAACCGTTCTTGCATCGGGGCCATTGGCCTGGCCATTACCTCCGTATAGGTTAGCGATAATACCCAGCTCAGGATTTACTTTTGAAACAAGTCTGGCATTTACTTCCCATAAGTCGAGTGCGGGAGGTGCACCTGCGGCTGCGCTAGGCACACGGCCTGTTCCAGGAAATACAATGGCTGCATCTTGCGAGGTTGGCAAATGTCTGTAAACAAAACCTACACTTGCGGCAAAGGGTGCATCTTCTGAACGATCGCTATCCCAATCGTACATCCATGTTCCGGGGGTAGGATCGTAGGTAAGTAAAAGTTCTCCACCTACCGTTTCGCGGTTAGCGCGAACTACAAACGGATCTACCAAAATGTTTCTTAAGCGTGCCGGGCCGCCTGCGTTTAGCGGAATAGGATCTACGAGTGGTTTCTGCCATAAGAAGTTAGGAGCGAACTGAATTTTACCTAGTGTGTAAGTAAAACCTGTTAAAAAGTTGTGCTGATTTCCACTACCACTGTCTTTTAGTTTCCAGCCTGTAAAGGTTATGGTGTTATCGTAACCACCGTTGGCAACAAGGCCCATGGCTGCTGCTTGTCCGTACCAGTTAAACCGGCCCGAGGAGTAGGTGAATTTAACTTTTCCGCCCCAGGTATCGGTAAGTTGCACTTTGTCGTCATATACCTGATAGTTGCCTTCTTCGCCACGTACTACCTGAAAGTTTCTGTCAACAAGTGGCTGGCCACCCCAAATACCACCTGCTTCTACTTTAAGTTTATCGAAAAACTTGCGTGCAACCTGGAAGGTTAACCTGCGTGTGCGAGGTTGCGGAATAGCAATAGAACTGATGGCAGCATCCGGATCGTCTAAATCTTCGTGGAATATACCTGTAACGTTAAACTTGCCCACTTCGCGGGTATACTTTACCAATATTGCAGGGTTAGCTGCCCACCATAATTCGCGGCCGTAAGCTACTTTAAGTCCTTTCAGGGTTTTCTTACCTGTAATTTCCATTCCTTGTGGAGCAAGGCCATTGTATATATCAATGTTAGGTCCGTAGTTAGCTTCCGGATATAAGCCGAAGAAGTCGCCTTCGTAGCCCCAATGGTAATGGCCTGTTCGGTAAAAGCCTTGCAGATCGAACCATTTGTGGTTCCACTTGTATTCGCCTCGGTAAACTTGCACTCGTTCCGGGTTAGTGGTAATGGTTCCGTTTGGTGTTACCAAAGTTTGTACACGACCGCGATTTTCGTAGAAGATTTCGTTGATAGGATTTTGAGCAACGTTACCTAAAATGTTAAACGTAATGTTGGCTTGTACATTGGATGCCGGATTTGCTTCTACACCAACAAAGTAAGATTCCATGTGATCGAAACCTCTTTTGTTGGGAAATACTGAATTATTTGGATCCGGATTTTCAGGTGTTGTTGTTAATCTTCCTCCTGTTAAAAAAGTATAGAAATCGGCACGCAACTCACTTACCCGAACTTTAGAAGTTTGTTCACCAGCTAGAGCTGCTTTGTCTCCACGTGCTCTGATTACAGCATCCATTAATTGTATGCTTGCAAAATGGCTTTCTACTCCTTGTAGCGATCCGTTATTATACGGATTTAACGTGTGAACTTCTTTTAACGCGTAGTACGCGGCACGTGGGTATAGGCTATATAAACCTCTAGGCGAAGTTGGCCCTTTGGCACAAATGCCAAACCATTCTTCGTTCATGTTATTTTCTCCTGCGTCATAATCGTACTGGTAGCCACCGTTAGACCACGAGGCATTATCATCATGCACAGATAGGTTAGAGGTTTGTCCGAATTTCCACCAGCCATCGCTAAACTGAAAGGTGAAACCTCCTAATGAATTTCCTGCCTTTCCGAGACCTGCAGCGTTTTCGTAAATTTCTTTCCAATTACCTACCATATAATAGGCCTGAGATTGTTGGTCTTCGGCATTATCTCTGGCATTAAAAGCATCGGCACCAAATTCTGTAAAGAGTATGGGCTTATTTAATTCATTTTTTACGCGTTCGAAAGCATCGTCAAAAGAAACACCACGATACATATTGGTACCAAGAATGTCGATGTCTTTGCATTCGGTTTTGATTATTTCTAAGAATAAAAGATCGCCATTGCATATGGCTACGGGGTGGCTTTTGTCGGCAGCTTTCATGGCTACAGTTGCTTCGTTAAACAACTTATACATAGCGGTAGCGCGCTTGGTAGACTTTCTGTCTTGCACCGGAATGTTTTCTGTTTCTGCACCCTCCCAAAAAAGTCCGTAGTTGTTTTCGTTACCTAATAAATAGAGGAGAAGCCCCGGTGTGTCTTTGTATTCGTTTACCATTTGGGTTACTTCTGCCAGTAATAGTTCGCGCACACGCGGATCGGAATACTCTGTGTTAGGCACCCACGCACCATCCAGCGTTAAGCCATAGCGCCCGAAAGAGTGGTTTAGCATGGTGTAAATGCCATACTTTTCGTAGATGTATTTGACCCACCGGGCAGGAACTCCGGTATATTGGCGTATGGTATTTACGCCCATGTTTTTTAGCAACGACATTTCAGCGTCTAGTGCCGCATGGATAATGTCGTCTGGTTGTTTCCACAAACTGTACGAGTAATTGGTACCAATTGGGAAATAATCCCAGTTCATACCGTTTACAATGTAGTTGCGGCCATTTACCTGAAGTTTCATTCCGGTTTGATCTTGAACTACTGCCACATTAGCCGTTTGGCCTATAGCAATAGTTGTAGATATGAGAATGAAAAACACTGTGTATAGATTCCTCATAGGTTTTTAGGTTGTTTAATTTATAAAACCAGCAAACGTTTGCCTTCTGAGTTTATCAGAAAACGTTTGAAATATCAGTAGTAAAGTCGGCATAGTAAAAAAAATACCTACGTCAATCCTGTTTTTGCACTACTACAAAACTTCATCACCGATAAATAAATCCGCATTTTTTAAAAGATTTCGCCATATTGTACCTATACAAGCTCAGTATACTATGTATAGATTACAGAAATTAAGGTTAATCGTTCTTTTTTCGGTAGCATTATTTCATTCGATTTCGGGAAAGACCCAAACAGGCAAATACCCCATTAAAAACTTTGCACCCGAAGATTATGGTGCCGGAATTCAGAATATAGACTTTGCCCAAAACCGCGATCTGACAGTTTTTGTGGCTAATAATTTAGGCGTGTTATCTTTTAATGGAGTTAATTGGGGTAAATACGCCTTACAAACTGGTAAAAAACAACGATCGCTCGCATTTAGCGAAAACGAAAATCGCTTGTATGTAGGCTCGCAAGGCGAGTTTGGGTATTTCGAAGGAAACTGGATATACAAATCTCTTTTAGATAAGATTGCACCTGAGCATAAAGATTTTGATGAAGTATGGGATGTACATCTGTACGATTCTAAAGTTTACTTCTGCACTTTTCAGGGAATTTTTGAATACGAAAGTGACACAGTACATGTAATTAAACACGAAAAAGGTTTTAACCGAACGTTTCTGGCCGGAAACAGATTATTCACGCAAATTCAATCGGGAGAATTGGTTGAAGTTAAAGAAGGGAAAATCCATAGTATAGATGATACCAGTGATCGCGCCCATGTTGTTGTTGGTATAATTCGGAATGAAACCGGCTACGCTGTGTTTTATAATTCAGGAAAAATAAAATTTCTCAATTCGGTAAACTTGCCAGATTCGTACTCAAAACTCATCAAGGTTTTAGAAGGAAAATACGTGAATCATGTAACTCAGATTTCGGATGGAAGATTGGTAATTTCTACCCAGCGCGAAGGACTTTTTATTTTTAACGAGATTAACAATGAGATAGAAAATATTTCCAAAGCAGATGGTCTTATGTCTAATGCATGTTTGCGGGTTTTTCAAGATCATAGCGGTTCATTATGGGTGGGTATGCAAAATGGTATGTCATTAATCGACATTAATTCTCCTTTACGTTTAATAAATCAGAATATCGGTATACAAGGAAGTGGCTACGAAGCCTTTGAACGCGAAGAAGGAACATACTATACTACTTCCAACGGTATTTACTTTTTAAGGGGTAACGCAAGTACTGCATTATGCGAATTTTTAGAGGGAACCGAAGGCCCCGCTTATGGGATGCAAGTGATTAATAAGAAGTTATATGCAGGACATCACACAGGTTTATTTTTATTAGAGAATGGAAAAGCCATTAGACGCGCAACATGTGACGGCCTATGGCAAATAAAGCCACTGCAAAATAATCCAGGCTATGCAATAGGTGGTATGTATTCAGGTATTTTATTATTTGAAACAGATACAGATGGTAATTTAAAGGAGATACAAAAGATTAGTGGCTTTGCAGAGTCGAGCAGATTTTTTGAAGAAGATAATCGCGGAAGAATTTGGGTTGGGCAATACTACAAAGGATTATATAGAATAACGTTATCCGATAAATTGCGCCAAGCCAACGTAGTAAAAGTATCGGATACATCTTCTTTACCCATTCAGCAATATATTTTCTTAACACGCATTGATGAACAAATATACATTGGCACACCTAAAGGTATTTTTGTTTTAGATCAGGCAAGCGATAAAATTGTAGAGGATAAAGAGTTTAGTAAAATAGTTGGTTCTTCCTGGATATATCTTTTACAACAAGATAAAAACAAGAATGTATATGTATATGCCGAAAACCACGTAGGTCATTTTAAACAAGTAAGCACCGGAAATTATGTGTATGTGCCTTCATCGATTTTTCAGTTACGACAATTGTTTAATAATGATTTGCTAAGTGTTTCGCGGCAAGTAAAAAACGGGGTGTTGTTTAACGCAAACGAGGGGTTTATACAATATATTCCCGAGTTAGAAAATAGTGTAACTCTGCAAGAAGAACCAATAATCAGCCGGGTGTACAGTGTAGCAGAAGACAGTACGCTATACCGCAGAATGCCCTTTACCGAAAAACCCACTAAAGTTTCACCTATAGTAATTTCAGAAGGAACTAAAGTATTACAATTTACGGTAGAGTCTTTCAAATATAGGGATATTAGCCACCAGCAATTCCGGTATTACTTACAAGGCTTTGATGAAACCTACAGCACATGGACAACCACCAATGTAAAAGAGTATACCAACCTTAAACCAGGTACTTATACATTTTGGGTAGAAGCTTATAATTCGTCTGGAGAAATTATTAAAAGTAAACCACTTGTTATACGCGTAAATCCTTTCTTTTATAAAACAACATGGGCTCGTTTTATTTATTTTATTCTCGTGCTAATTGGTTTGTATATATTCTATCGAATTCAACGCAGGTATTACAAAGCAAAACAAGCTAAACTCGAACAAGCCAAGCAACAAGAACTGGCATTAAAACAAAAAGAACTCCAAGCCTTAAAAGAAGATCAGATAAAAAGCGAGTTAAGCCATGTAAACAGTTTGCTGGCAGCTTCTACCATGAACCTCGTAGTGAAAAATGAGTTTATGGAAAACGTTAAAGAAGAAATACGCGAAGCATTATCTACCGATAAACCAGAAGAAAAACAAAAAGCATTAGAGCGCATTATCAAAGAAATAGATACAACTTTAAAAGTACAAGAAGACTGGAAACAATTTGAATATAACTTCGACCGCGTACATGGCGATTTTCTGAAGCGTTTAACTACCGAGTTTACCGACCTAACGCCAGGCGAACAGAAATTATGTGCGTTTTTACGCCTGAATATGGACTCTAAAGAAATTGCTAACCTGATGGGCATTTCACTAAGAGGTGTGGAAGTATCGCGATACAGATTACGAAAGAAATTTAATTTGGAAACACAGCAAAATCTGGCCAAGTTTATCTTAGAATATTAATGAATGAAAGTGCTGTAACCTAAAAAAAAATCTGCATGAAAGTACTTTTCTACACCCGTGAGTATCCGCCTTATATCTATGGAGGGGCTGGCGTACATGTAGATTACCTGTCGCGAGAATTGGCGAAATTAATGCCTATAGAAGTACGTTGTTTTGGCGACCAGGTAGTGGCTGCCGATCAACTAAATGTTATCGGGTTTCCATCAGACTTTGCATTTCTGCCGGCAACAAAACCAGAAATAGCCGGTGTGTTAAAAATTATGCAAACTTGTTTGCAAATGAATGGCGGCACAATAGATGCAGATATCATTCATTGCCACACCTGGTATGGGCAATTTGCAGGTATTGTTGCAAAATTATGTTATGGCAAACCATTAGTACTTACAACCCATTCGCTTGAGCCGCTTCGCCCTTGGAAAAGAGAACAATTAGGAAGAGGATACGACCTATCATCGTGGATAGAGAAAACCGCCATAGAAATGGCCGATGCTGTTGTTGCAGTATCGGAAGGAACGAAGCAAGATATACTAAAACACTTCAACATTCCGGAAGAGAAGATAAAGGTAATTTATAACGGTATAGATCTGCACGAATATAATCCTACAACAGAAACAACGGCTTTGTATAAGTATGGCGTAAATCCGGAAATACCCTACGTACTTTTTGTTGGGCGCATTACAAGGCAAAAAGGAATAATACATTTAGTACATGCAATAGAACATATACACCCCGATGTGCAAATTGTTTTATGTGCGGGTGCACCCGATACCAAGGAGATAGAACGCGAAATGAAAGAAAGTGTTAGCAAAGTTCAACAAAAAAGAAAGAATGTAATTTGGATTGCCGAAATGCTTAGTAAAAAAGACATTATACAAATGTATTCGCATGCGGCAGTTTTTTGTTGCCCATCTATTTACGAACCCTTCGGCATTATAAATGTAGAAGCAATGGCCTGCCATGTTCCTGTGGTAGCAAGTAAAGTAGGAGGAATTCCGGAAATTGTTTTACATGGCCAAACCGGACTACTCGTTCCGGTAAAACAAGAAGAGGGGCCACCATTCGAAGCCACCAACCCACAACAATATGCCGAAGACCTGGCAAAGGCCATTAATACTTTAATAGAAAATAAAGCGCTTAGAAAAGAAATGGGAAAGAAAGGAAGGCAGCGGGTAGAACAATTTTTCGATTGGCAAGCCATTGCCCAACAAACCAAAACACTATACCAAAACATGATGAAGTGATATGTATGCCGACAACGTAATTGCGATTATTCTTGGTGGTGGCCAGGGCTCGCGCTTGTATCCGTTAACAGCCAAACGTTCTAAACCTGCTGTGCCTATTGCAGGTAAATATAGGTTGGTGGATATTCCTTTATCAAACTGCATAAACTCTAACATAAATCGCATGTTCGTTCTTACGCAGTTTAACTCCGCATCGTTAAACAGGCACGTAAAAAACACGTATAACTTTAGTTTGTTTTCGCGTGCATTTGTAGATCTTTTAGCAGCCGAACAAACCATGACAAACAAAAGTTGGTTTCAGGGAACAGCCGATGCTGTAAGGCAAAGCATGCATCATTTCTTAAATCATGATTTTAAATATGCGTTAATTCTATCAGGCGATCAACTCTACCAGATGGACTTCAATCAGCTTATACAAAAGCATGAAGAAAATAAAGCGCGAATAACAATAGCAACCTTGCCTGTACGAGCAGAAGAAGGAGTTGAATTTGGAATTTTAAAAACAGATGAGAACAGCTTCATTACCAGTTTTATCGAGAAACCAAACGCACAGGAAATTTTAAATTGGAAATCGGATGTAAGTGAGGCCATGCAAGCTGAGAAAAGATTTTATCTTGCATCGATGGGCATATATGTTTTCGATCGCGATTTATTAGTAGAATTAATGAGCGATGAATCAACAAACGATTTCGGAAAAGAAATTATTCCTCAATCCATAGGCAAATATCCGGTGTTAAGTTATCCGTTCGAAGGATATTGGACAGACATTGGAAACATTCGTTCTTTTTATGAAGCTAATTTAGGATTTACTGATCCGCTGCCTGATTTTAATTTATTTGATAACAAGAAAAAAATTTACACCAACGCACGTATTTTACCAACCTCGAAAATAACAGATAGCCGTATAAGCGATTCTGTAATTGCCGATGGTTGCATTATACATGCCGAAAAAATTGAACATTCCGTTGTGGGTATACGCTCGCGTATAGGTAAAGGAAGTATTTTGAAACGAACCTATATGATGGGTAGCGATGCTTATCAGAGTTTAAAAGAAATTGAAATAAATAAAGATAAAATTTTAATGGGAGTAGGAGAGAACTGCCATATAGAAAATGCGATTATCGATAAGAACTGTTGCATTGGAAATAACGTTACCCTTATAGGTGGTACTCATTTACCCAATCAGGAAAACGATTTACTGGTAGTATCCGGAGGGATTATCGTGGTTAAAAAAGAAGTAACCTTACCTCATGGGTATACCTTAAAGTAACTTTCTTTAGATTTATTTACCTGCTATGTAGTAACATGTTACTGTTATCTTTTAATTTGTATTTTGCAGAGATAGCATGAAATCCAACACACCCTTTGTAAATGCACATAAAATACGCGGACCTGTAGCTACGATGTTAGGACTAATCAATTTAATTTTGATTACGTCAGACGAAACAACCAAAGATGAGTTGCTAAAGCATTTACATACCAGTTCGCTTAAACTAGATGCGGTAATAAAAGAAGGGAGTAAGCAACTGGATACTGATTCTTATGCTCAAAATAACCCGTAAAAAAAATGATTTTACATTTTTTTGATTGCAAAGGTTTCAGAACAAACATTGATAAGTTTGAAAATATACTGTAGTTTCGGGATAACAAACGAACCTGCTCGTATACGTGCGCTTTCACTACTAACTTATGCTTTTAGTTTTACATGATATGTTGTATTCAAAAAAGAATTACCAGTATTTAAACGTTAATAAATTCACATTTAAGAAATTTAAACTCTGTACAGTTCATGCATATTGCCTTCTCGTTTTGATGAGTGTTATTCCACTGAATAATCTTTACGCACAAATAGATTTCGAGGCTGGCTATTTTATAGATAGAAATGGAGCACGAGTAAATTGCTTGATTAGGAACCTGGAATGGAAATATAACCCCCCAGAGTTCAAGTACAAAGCAACGTCTGATGGAGAAACTTTAACAGGAACTTTAGAAACTATACAGGAGTTTGGGATTTTTTCAGCGCGTATAAAATATGTAAAAGCCTCCATAAAAGTAGATCAGTCGTCAGGAGACATGGCTTATTTATCTGCCAGCCGAACTCCTGATTTTAAAATTGAGACGATTTTTTTAAAGGTACTTGTAGAGGGAAAAGCTTCATTATATGAATATTCTTTTGGAAACGAACTTCGCTTTTATTACTCTTTGGATACTAAACTATTTGAACCATTGATATACAAGAAGTTTTATAGTGGTGGACATGTCCTCGAAAATGATTCGTATAAACAGCAATTGTATAATGCTTTGTCTTGCTCAGGCATTTCACAAGGGAAATTTGAGAACATACAATACCGTAAAAAAGACTTGGAAAACATCTTCATTCAGTATAATAAATGTGTTCAATCTTCTTTACTATTATACACACCCACAAAAAAGAAAGATTGGTTGCATTTCTCTGTCAGGCCGGGCTTAAGTTATCAGAGTTTCAAAGTAAATAACAGCGTAAATGTAAATAAGAGTACATCTTTCAGTTCGCAAGTTGGCTTCCGACTAGGTTTAGAGATGGAGTTTGTACTGCCATATAATAAAAATAAATGGCGCATTTTATTTGAGCCAACTTTGAGGAACTATAAAGCCGATGATAATGAAGTAAATTTAAATAGAGTAGCAGAAGTAAAATATAATTCTATCTAAATGCCAGTTGGGTTACGTCACTTATTTTACATTAACACTACCAATTCGTTTTTTGTAAATGCGTTGTTTGCATACGATTTACCTTTTAATTCTACGATAAATTTTTATGATGCAAGCAACAATGTAGTAGACGATTTAGAAATTGCTGGAAGAACTAATTTCATGGTAGGTGCCGGATATAACTGGGCTAACAAATTTAGTGTTGAATTACGGTATTCCACACCCAGAAATATTTTAGGAAATGTAGTTTACTGGAGATCTACTCACCAAGGTATTTCTGTACTTGCAGGATACAGGTTGTTTTAGGTTTGACTCAATGCTATTTTTTATTCGATCTTATAAAACGTTGTTTAGTCAGAGAACTTCCTCATCAACAATTCCAAGGGGCCGGTTTTATATTTGCTAAGCCAAAGTTTTGTGAATAAATAGCTTGCAACAAAAAAGCAAATAGAATAGAGTAAGATAAAGGCAGGTTCTACAATAGTAGTTGTATGGCCCCAATCAGTCGCGTTTCTTCCTGTAAGAATTTCAAAAATAATAATGCCTAGTGTTAAATGCAGTATATAGTGTGTAAGAGTAAACTGTCCGGTTTTAGCTACTTGTTTAATTATTTTGTTTTCCGGAAATCGATTCGAGATAAATATAAAAGATGGTATAAGTATCAGGCCAAAACCGGTAGTACTAGCAATAAATGGTAACATGGGAGGCAGATAATCTGATGTAAGAAAGAAATACAACATACTGTCTTTCGGCAAAAAAACCGATGAGGCTTGAACTATAATAACGGTTAAGTATAAGGCAAAGCCTATCCAAAATGTTTTTCTAAGCATGATTGGGTTAGACCAATCAATTTTTCCCAGATACATGCCTACGAAAAAATAAGATAGCCAGGGAAAAACCGAATTCCATCCGTTATAGAAAGTGTTTCTGATAAATCCTTGTATGGTCCAGAAATCAGCATACGATAGTGTGTTGAAGTCCCAAGATGTTTCATACGGAATAAGCAACAACAAAACGTAAAATAGGGTAGTAACTAAAATGCTCACGTATATGTACACCCTTTTATTGTTAAATAAAAAAAGAGTAGCGATTAGAATATACACAGCATAAAAGTGCAAAATATCAGCCGGCCACCAGGTAGATAGAATCATACCCAGAATAAAGAGAAACAAAGCGCGTTTTATAAGGATCAGCCTAATGGTTTGTTTTCCTTCTTTCGTATGTGTGTAATTGTTTACCAGTAAGGTAATGCCCATTCCGGCCAGCATTACAAACACAGTACTGGAGTTTCCGCTGAAGAGAGATAAAAATTGAGCCATCAAACTTGCATCGTGGTAATTGCCAAATACCATGTTAAAGTTTACAATGTACATACCGAATATGGCATAGGCTCTCGCCAGATCGAAGCCAACAATGCGTGTTTGTCGTGTCATCCTTTTGTTGAATTTTATGCAAAGTCGAAATACGATAACAAAAAGAAATTGATATAGATCAAAAAAGAGATTTATTTTTTTAAGGAATACATTCTACCTGTAATAAGATTGGGCAATTTCAAACTAACGTATTGTTTACAGAAAAATATTTCAGGTGAAAAAGTTTTTTGCGATTAATTAAATTGAATAAATGATACTGGTATAAAAACATATCATCATATAGTAATTTTGGTAAACTTTATATTTTATACATGTAATTGATGTAATGTACATTTATTCTTAAGTATTATATGATATATAAGTTTAATACAACTAAAGTATACCGTACAGGTTTATGTATTTTTTTGTTTTTACTGGTGCAAAGCTGTTTACCTCCGGTTCCACCATATCCGATGGCCGAAAAAGGAAAACTAGATGAACAAGCCAACCGGATATCTTCTAATCTGGAAGAGTATATAAAGAAGTGGCATAAAGGAGAGGCTAGTGCGGAATTGCCTTTGCATTTGCTTCCATCGGGTTACGATGTTACCCGATATACAAATTTCAGATTGGTAAAACCAAAAGACTTAACACCCGAAATGGTTTGGGTTAAGCGGCCTGCACACGAAATTAATTTTTCTACATTATACGGAAGTTTTCCAGATCCGCATTGCACGTATTTATTAGCTCCTGTTTTATATGCACCTTTTGGTTCTACGCTTATAGTACAAGGTGAATTTCCGTATTGCCGTTTTTTTAATATTCAGGTTACACCAGCCTTAGATACGCGCGAATATCGTTACGATAAATGGTCTGGTAAAGGAGAGGTAGCCATAGTAGATGCTGATATTGAACCTATGGATGGGCATGTTAATCCATTTAGAGTTGGTGGTAACCGCTTGAGCAAAAACAGAAAGTATGAAGTAAAGTATGTTATGGCTTTAGGAAATCCATCGGAACTTAATGTAGCACATCGGTATCCATACCGCGACAAAAGCAACGTAAGATTTGGAAGTGCAATACAACTACAGGGGCCTTGGGGAAATGATAAAAAAAGCGGGCACGGTAGAGGTATATGGGATTTCGGAGATGTATGGATACGATATTATGCAATAGATAATGCCCATTACCCCGATGCAGGCGTGCCATTACCTAATCTGTATTTTCAACTTCCTACTGGCGAACAATTTTTTATCGTGGCCGATTTGAAAGAATTCATTAAAGCGTCTGAGCAAACCATGCCTAATCGAAATAAAGGAAACAGACATCCATCTTCTTATAATGGAAAACACATTGGATGGGATAAACAATTCGGAATATTTTTACAAATAGCAACGGGGGGCGCTATGGCGTTGTATAAAGAAACTGCAAAAGATAAAGCATATGTAAGGCAATTAGATTTAGGTGTTAACGGACGAGGAGAAAACCAACCGTTACCCGCTTCGCTGGAAGCACATGCAACAGGATGCAACTATACTGGTTATCTTACATCGGGTATTTCAATTAAAAAAGGAAGCGTATTTATTTTAACAGGAAAAATGCCAACTTTTCCTGACACCCGAAATGGTTCGCTTGTTATGAAAGGTGCACAGTGCAGATATTGGTCTGTTACAACATACGATGCCGAATTTCCTTTTTCTGCTGTAAAAGGTTTAGAGAACACTTCGGTTATGGATGATGAAATTGTTTTAGATGAAAACAGAAAGTATATACTTGTGTATTCCAGAAAAGAAGACAGACCAAAAAATGCTACGCGGGAGAACGGAGTAACGTGGGTAGATTGGGGCAATACTTGCACACAAGCATTTACATTACGTTGGATATCGGTTAGCCCGGAGTGGAGTTTTGAATTAACCCCTAACGAAGAAAATTTACCTTGGGCAAATGCTACTTGGTCGGGTACAAAGTATAACAGAAAGTTAGTAGGAAGTAATGAAAGAGGATTTCTGAAAGAGTACCACCCTTTACGCCATTATCTAACTAAAGAAACGTTTGATCGTATACCCGTGAAAGAGTGGCATACATCTGAAAAGATTATATGGGAAGAAAAGAATTAGCGATTTTAAAGTACAACGTGTAAGTAGAATTGTAGTAGAACGTGTGTAAAGTTCAACTCTTTACCCAAACAACTACTCAATCAATTTTAGTGTTCTTACTTTATTAATTAGTTCGATGGCGTTGGTAACATTAAGCTTTTTAAACAGATTACTTCTGTGGGTTTCCACCGTTTTAATGCTGATAAAAAGTTTATTAGCGATTTGTTGGGTTTTTAAACCTTTTTCTATCAGTAAAACAATTTCTAATTCGCGCGAGGTTAGTTTATTTTGATCCGTTAGAAGTTGCTTTGCGTTTCCTTTGGGGTTATAATTTTTTAGTAAAATTTTCGAAACGCCATGCGAAAGATATGTTTCTCCTTTTAAAACAAACTGAATGGCTTTTAATAACTCTGCGCCACTTTCATTTTTTAGAATGTAACCTGCAGCTTGTAAGGCCAGGCATTGATTGATATAGGCGCTGTCATCGTGCATGCTAAGCACAATGCATTTCGATGGTAATTTTTTTTCTTTAACAAACTTTATAATTTCAATTCCCGATTTATTTCCTAAACTTAAATCGAGTAAAAGTAAGGTCGGTTGTTTTTGTTCAATAATGCTTTTTGCAGAATGAATGTCGCCAGCTTCGTACATGGCATCAAACACATGTTGTTGTGTTAAATAAGATTTAATTCCATCTCTGAAAATTTCGTGGTCGTCTATCAGTAAAAGCGTTAGCATATTATAAGGGAAGTTGAAAATATATAAGTGTTCCTTTTTGTAATTCGCTATGGATGGTTAATTCTGCCTGTATGGATATGGCTCTTTCTTTGATGTTCCGGAGACCATTGCCTGGTTTTAACGTGTCTGTATGAAATCCTACACCGTTATCTTCTATGGTAACAGATAGCCATGTTTCTTCTTTGTTTATTTGCACCGTTAATTTACTGGCTTTACTATGTTTGCCTACGTTGTTTAAAATTTCCTGGCAAATCCGGTAAATGGTAAAGCGTATATTTTCTTTTACCTGTATTTTTTCTTCGTTCGTATAAAATTGTACTTCAAGTAAATCGCTTTGGTATTGTGCACTTAGTTCTTTAAGTGAGGTTACGATATCGAAGTCGATAACGTGCATAGGCATTAATTCTGTAATTACTCCACGCATATCTTCGATTGCTTTTTTACATAGTTTAGAAAGAATTTGTTTTTTAGGTAAAAGGTCTTGCGCAGGAGTTAATGTTTCTATTTCGAACATTATTCGGTTAAGCAATTGCCCTAGGCCATCGTGTAGTTCTTTACTAATTCTTCTCTTTTCAATTTCCTGTCCTTCGAAGATGGCTTGAAGTCTTGTGCGGGTTACTTTAGCATCCGATTTATGTTTTTGTATAGCAAAGGCAACGCGGTGTACTAAATCATTTTCTTCAAAGGGTTTTACAATATATGCATACGGGCTTGTGCGTTTCGCTAATTCTAATGTGGCAGGATCGGAGAGGGCCGTAAGAAAAATAATTGGCAGATCATTGGTTTTTATCAATATGTTTGCAGCATCTATACCGGTTAGTTTTCCTTCCAACATTATATCCATCAGCACAAGATCTGTTTTATTGTTTTGCAAAAACAGAAGCGCATCTTCGGCTGTTGCAAAGGTGCCAATAACTTTATACCCTACATTTTCTAATATCGCTTTAATGTAGTTTGCTACAATAGCCTGATCTTCTACAATTACAAGGGTGAGGGTTTTCATATCAGAAAGTAAATTTCCATTGCGTACCGTTTATACTTTTTAGCTCAACCTTAGCATGTATATGCGATGCAAATATTTTGATTAATTGAAGGCCAAATAAATTGCTGTTGTTCAGGTTTACATTTTCCGGAAGCCCAACGCCATTATCGGCATAATATAAAGTTCTTACTTCGCTTTCAATTTTAAATTTCAGCGTAATAATTCCTTTTTCTCCATTCGGAAAAGCATGTTTAATGGTGTTGGTAAACAATTCGTTTAGTATAAAGCCTAGATTTGTTAGCGGATCTAAATTCATTTCATAGTCATCGATATCTATTTTGATATCAAGAAAATCAGGGTGTACACCGGATACTTGTTTAATCTCGCGAAGTAAGGTTTCGAGGTAAATGCCAATGTTTACTTTTTCTAATGGATCTTTGTATAGTAGTTTTTCGTGTATGAGAGAAATAGATCTAAGTCTTGTTCTTAAATCGGTTAAGATTTTACTTACGGTAGGATCTTTAATGGAATTTCCTTTTAAGAAAAGAATTCCGGCAATAACCTGTAAGTTGTTTTTAACTCTATGATGAATTTCTTTTATCAACAAATTTCTTTCGGCTATGGCTTGGGTTAATTGTATTTCTCTTTCTCTAAGTTTCTGATTCGATTCTATTTGTACGGTAACTTCAATGGCTGATCCCATAAAGCCGATAAATTCTTTGGCTTCATCGTAGCGGGGTACGCCCTTATCTAAAATCCATTTATAGGTTCCTTTGCTTTTAATTCTGTACAGTACTATAAATTCTTTCCTTTGTCTGAATGCATCTTCAAATGTTAATTGTGTTTGTTCTTTATCTAACTCGTCAATCAATTCTCCCCAGAAACTTCCCAATAAGGTATAGCGCGGTTTATTCAGAAAGTCCGACCATAATTTATTTACATAAGAATATTTTCTGTATTCATCGCACATCCAAATTAATACCGGTGCAGTTTCTGCAATGTTTCTAAAGCGAAGTTCACTTTCTTGAAGGAGTTGCCTGTTTCGTTTGTCTTCGTTTATGTTTTTCATAATTAACTGAAAAACTTCTCCTTCTTCTCTGGCTACTACTTTTCCTATACTACGCACCCAAATGGTTTCTCCATTTTTTTTAATGGCTTTATATTCTACACTAAACCTTTCTTTGTTTACCAAGGCCATATCTACTGTGCTTATCATTTGTTCTTTAAACTCAGGGGCTATCATGCCAAGCGGATTGGTTAATGTGCTATCGATAAACTCTTCGGGTGTATAACCCAGTAATTCTTCTATTTGCGGACTAACATATAAAACCTGTAAATTTTTGGTGTCGATGGTTAGTGTTACCAATGGCAATGTTTCTATAAACCGTTGGTATTTATCTTTTTCAACTTCTAGTAATTTTCTGATGTTTACTTCTTGTTGTATATCCATAAATGCACCTGAAAGTCTGATGCATTTTCCATCTTTCATTTCCGGCACACCTATGGCACGCACCCATTTTTCCTGATTTTGTTTCGTAACAATTATAGATTCAAACTCAAAGGCTTCTCCATTGGTAATTGCGCTTTCTACTTTTCTTCTTACTAGTTCTCGTTCTTCACCTTCTTTATAGTATTGTATAGCTTCGGTTAAATTGGGTTGTTCATGCGGGGCTAAACCATGTAATTGTTTTGTCATTTCAGACCACACTACTTCTTCTTTCATAAAATCTATTTCGTAGCCACCAATTTTGGCCAGGCTACTCATGTTCGATAGTATTCTTTCTCGTTTTTCGAGATTGATGGCTGCATTTTTTTTAAGGGTAATATCCAACAACGAAAGGCAAACACCAATAATATTATTTTCATCGTCAGTAATCGGAAAGGCAAAACCCTCGAGCCAATAATTTGTATGGTGTGTTATAAAGGATGTTTCGTAACGTGTTGTTTCTCCTGTTAAGGCTTGTGTAAGTGCATTTCTGAGGAAATCTTTATTGGTGTCTGGTATAACGTCTACTCCGGAAATTCCTTTTGTTAATTCAGTTCCGAAATGTTGCACAAAGAATGTATTGGCCTGTTCGTTATACGTTTGCACGATCAAATTTTTGTCGTATAAAATGTAAGCAGTTTCGGCATGTTTAAATATAGCTTTTAGGTTAGCCTCAGATTTTTGCAAGGCAAGCTCTGCTAGTTTTCGTTCGGAAATATCTCGGCCAACCGCTTGGATTTCTATTGGGTTTCCGTCTTCGTCTCGGATGCATACAAATTCCCACTCTGTCCAATAAACACCGCCATCCTTTCTGGGTTTTCTGATAATAACAAGTTCTATATGGCCAGGAGTGGTTATGCATTTATAAGCAGCAAGGTTGCAAACTTCAATATCTTCTGGAATAACGGTAGAAAAAAACGGTTTACCTATAAGATCTTCGGGTGTGCCACCAAAGTATTCATAAAATTTTCTATTCGAATAGGTATAATTTCCTTGTAAATCGGTTCGGATTAAAACACTTGTATTAGAGTTAATGATGGAGTTAGTATATTGAATTTGCTGTTTGTATTTTTTGGCTACTTGTTCTTCTTTCGTAACATCTTTTGCAGCAATTAAAATTGCCGCAACATTTTCTTGTTCCATTAAAGGTACAAGAGTTACCGTAAAATAAAACAAGTTGCCAGATACATCTTTAATAGGCGTTTTTATATTTTGTTTATGGCCATTAAAACATGCTGAAATTTTGTTTCTGAAATCGCTTGTTTCTTTAATGTTTAGCGTAACCAGAATGTTGTCTCCAATTTGAGTTTCGGTTTGGTAAATTTTCAGAATGCTTTCAAACGAATTTTTGTTAAGCCCAAGAATTGAAAAATTTTTATCGAAAAGTAAATAAGCATGATCCGAAGCATCCAACATGGAAATCATGGTTTCTTTTGCGATGTTCGAGTAAAAATTCTTCATTTAGAAAATGGTAAAGATCCCTTTCATTTTAAATTTGTTTCGCTTTTACTAAAAGGCAATTATCTACTACATTCAATTTTAGCTGGGCTAACGCGAATTTACTTTTAGCATTATGGGCTATTGCATGATTCGGATTGAGAATACTTATTTGTTTTCAACCATCGAATTTTTGCACAACGAATTTTTAATCGCAAATAAATTTATTTGCTTTTTTTACTATCCGCTATTTAAGAAAAATACTTTTATTTTTCTATGTTAATAGGTAGAGTAACAGAAATTCCAAATTTTAGTTCAGATATTTCAACGAGCTATTTGCTTACTATGATTTTCAAATCCATTGGAAGCTACTACTGATTTATTAAATAAAAAAACATTTTTCTCGTTTTTTATTTCAATAATTACATTTGTGCCCATTCCAAGTTCTGAGTCGAGCTGTATGTGGCTATTTAGTTTATTTAAGATTTCTTTTGCTATATACAACCCTAACCCCGGACCAATACTTTTTTCTGATGCTCTGTAAAACATGCTGAATATTTTATCGATATAATTTTTGTCGATGCCCATGCCGTTGTCTTTAAATTCTATGATTACAACATCATGCGAAAGATGTGTTTGTACTTTCAGGTAAGAAAAAGATTTTGTGTTGTCGATAAAATCTAACGCATTTTTTAAAATTTGCTTGATGGCATGGCTTACCCTTACCGGATCTGAATAAAGAATGATTTCGTTTGGAGTTTCTATACCAAAAGATACTTTAGAAAAGTTTTTATGGTCTTTTAAATCTTGCCAGATTTGTTCAATAAACTCAGAGATAAATATGGGTTCTATCCATATTTGCTCGTGTATGTTTCTGGAAAATACAGAAGCTTGCTTTAATACACAATCTAATTTTTGAATAGGTATTTCCATCATGCCGGCCAAAGACCTTATGTTATCTGCATCTGTTTCTCGTTTCGCTAGTGAAATTAATCCTAATAACGTAGTTAGCGGTGCGCGCATATCGTGCGAGGTAGCATACAAAAATCTTTCTAGTTGATGGTTTACTTTTGCCAGTTCTTCCTGGCGCAGGCGGTAATGTTTTTGTTCTTTTTTAATTTCTGCATCTTTTAGTGCGTTTCGCATCTTTATTAACGCATTTCCCATCTGATCGTATTTGCTTAAAGGCAAAAAGGGTATGGAGTAATCACCTTTTCCTATTCCTTCGGCAAAGGCTATTTCTTGTTTCTTTTGCAGAATAAGTTTATTAAGCATGTAGTTTAGTTCGCGTGTATCTTTTGTAGCGTGTGGAATCCACTTGGGTACTTCGCCTTTAATCAATTTTTGTAGAAAGAATGTAAGCGTGTGTATATACGGAACGTATTTTCTTTTTACCTGCATAAACAGCACGGTAAGCAATACGATACTGATCAACAGCGGTACAAAAGCAAAAACAAGTAAATTTTCTTTTAACGTAGATAGGTCTTTTTGTAGCCAATAGAACAAGAGTACAACAATGGTACTAACATGACTTAAAAATATCATGAACAATATGATCGTTAATCTGCCGAGTTTATTTGCACGTTTGCTCATGTTTGTTTACGGTAAGGTTCACATTTATTTTCTGAAATCTATGTTATACGTTAAGGCAAGGGTAATGGTGCTGTTTTGTTCTTGCTTTACACCATCTCTTTTGATAACGGTTTGGTTCATATACCCTAGTTGAATGTTGCCATGAGTTTTATACGTATAGCCAAGCGTTACTGCCAAACGATTTTGATCTACTATATTCTTAGCTACATTTTTTCCAAAGCCGATAAACACCTCGTTTGATACCGTAACAAACCATTTAGTAGGCTTTTGCCCTATGGAGATGGGTTTGTTTAGTAACAGCCTGTATCGGATGCGGTTTAAGTACAGGTAACCATTGTTTTCTTCGGTGCTAAATCTTTCTAGCCATCGTTGTTCCAGCCGGTATCTGTGTTGGATGTTTACAAATTTTCCGGGTTGAGTAAGGGTTAGTGTTTGCCAGATTCTATGTTCATCAAATGTTTCGGCAATGGGTTGTTCGCCATACGGAAATGTACGAATAAACCCATAACCTGCTGTAAGGATGATGTTATCGTGTATTCGGTAATCAATTCCAATTCGGGTTAACGATTGCTGCCACGAGGCTGCGAAGTCTGCTCTTCGAAACTGATATTCTGTATGCACACTCCATGTATTGGTAATGCGATGATTTCCGAAGTACATCCACTTTAAAGAATGAAATAGTAGTTCTCAGATTTTCTGCTTGTGAAGACAGCTCTTCTGAGCTTGCCGCTAACTCTTCTGAGCCGGCCGCGTTTTGCTGAATGATTTGATTAAATTGTTGAATAGCACTGTTTACCTGATTGGCACCAGCGTTTTGTTCCATACTGGCTGCTGCAATTTCTTGTACCAACTTGGCTGTGTTTTGAATGTTCGGTACAATTTGTTCCAGTAATCTTCCTGATTTATCTGCAATAGATACACTGGCGCTGGATAGGTCGTTTATTTCTGATGCTGCAGCTTGGCTTCGCCCGGCTAACTTTCTAACTTCACTGGCTACAACAGCAAAACCTTTTCCATGATCTCCTGCTCGTGCAGCTTCAACGGCAGCATTAAGCGCAAGCAAATTGGTTTGTCGGGCAATTTCTCCGATAATAGAAATTTTATCTGCAATTTTCTTCATCGAGTCTACCGTTAAAACAACTGCCTGACTACCTTCTTTCATATCATCAGCTGCTTTTAATGCTATTTTTTCTGTTTGCTGTGCGTTGTCGGTATTTTGCTGAATGTTGCTAACCATTTCTTCCATTGAAGAAGAAATTTCTTCTGCCGATGCAGCTTGTTCTTGCGAGCCTTGCGACATCGATTGTGATGTTGTACTCATCTGCATACTGGCAGCAGCAATGTTATCGGCCGATGAACTAACAGTTGATATTACCTCTTTCAGTTTGTTTACCATTGCACCAAGCATATCGATTAATTCGCCTATTTCATCTTTCGATTTATTTTCGATAGTAATGGTTAAATCGCCTTGCGATACAGACTTAACAACGTTGCGTGCATTGTTGATTGAGTTGGAAATAGATTGGATAATCCAATACGAAACAGCAATAGAAATAGCAATAGAAGCCAATAACAAGTATAACATATTGGCAGATGCATTTTGTGTTTGAATATCGGCTGCGAGTTTGGCATCTTCCAGAGCTGTTGTATTTTTAGTAACAAGTTGTGCTAAACTGGCGATTGCTTTTTTAGCGGCATTTCGTGCATCGGTGGTAGAAATTACTTCTGCGGCTGTGTTGGCAGAATCGGAATTAACCAACCCAAGCGATTTTATTTTATCGAAGTTTTGTAAATAGTCTAACCAGTTTTCGTCAAACTCCTGAAGTATTTGCAAACCTCTTTCATCCGAGAGGGTTTTAATTTTATCGATGTTTTCTTGTAATTCTCCGCTTCGTGTTTCTATTTCTTTAATGTAATTCTGTTTTCCGGCTAACGTATTCTCAAGTAAAAAATCTTTTTCGCGTTTAGTAATCAGTTGAACCAGTTCTGCACTTTTCTGCGCAAAAATGATGCGGTTCATTTCACGCTCAACCAATTGATTTAAATTTCCTTGTAACGTAGATAAGTTAGATTTACCCAAAAAGTAAACCAATGTGGTAATAACAACCAGTAAGGCAAAGCCCAACATAAGCCGTGTTCGGATAAGTAGTTTCATTTTATTTTGTATTTAGGTGATTGATTTAGTGTAATTGTTCTGTTTCGGTTAGTTCAAAAATTTCTTCGGTACTAAATAATTTCTGAATGTTCACTAAGAGCACAAACTTATCCTGGTGTTTTACCATGCCCGTTAATAGTGTGTTGGCAAAATTGCCCAGGCTTGGTGCAGGTAAAATGGTATTTTCTTGTATGTCTATTACTTCTTGTATGGCATCTACCACAATGCCTAATGGAGTTAGCTGATCGTTTTGTTCTACCTGTATTACAACAATACATGTATTGATGGAGTCGTCTTGTGTAGGTAAGCCCATTTTTATTCGGGTATCTACTACAGGCAAAACACTTCCTCTTAAATTAATTACACCACGCATATAGCTTGCAGCTTGCGGCACAGTGGTAATAGCAGGTACTTCTACTATTTCTAACACGGAGCCAACATGTGCGCCAAACGTTTCTTTACCTAATGTAAAGGTTAGGTAAGCTTGATTACTTTGTGTTTCCATACATAAATTTTGTTTCGGGGTTGATATTGTTTTCAATAATATGTGCTACATCTATAACAAGCGAAACTTGTCCGTTACCTAAAATAGTGGCCCCTCCATACTCCGGACTATTCTTATAAAATTCTCCTAGCGATTTTAAAACGATTTGATGTTCTCCTACTACTTCATCAACAGCTAAGCCTACTAACTGATTTTGATACTCAACAAGTACTGCTTTAGGATAGGCGCCAGTTTGTTTAGCATAGAATACTTTTTGCAAAGCCAGTATAGGCAGTTGCGTATTTGTATACTCTGTATAACTCCACGTTTTTTGTATGTTTTCGGTTGAAAGGGTAATGCACTTAACAACATGTTCTAAAGGAATAACATATAGGCTATTTCCAATTTTTACTAGCAAACCTTCGGTAATCGATAATGTTAGAGGGAGTTTAATAGTAAACACACTTCCTTTATGCAGGGTAGTATTTATCTTTATTGTTCCTTTAAGCTTTTCAATATTTTTCTTTACCACATCCATACCTACGCCACGGCCACTTACAGCGGTTACAGTTTGTGCCGTAGAAAATCCGGGATGAAAAATAAAGTGAATAATTTCTTCTTCCTGATACGTTTCGTTTTCGTTTGCCAATCCGAGTTGAATGGCCTTGTGTAGTATTTTATGTTGATCGATTCCTGCGCCATCATCCGAAATTTCTAGTATGGCATGTGTGCCCGAGGTATAAGCTTTAAGCTGTACCTTACCTGCTGCATTTTTTCCCTTTTGTAAACGAATTTCTTTCTCCTCAATACCATGATCAGCACAGTTTCGAATTAAATGCAAAAGCGGATCAACAAGATTTTCGATTACATATTTGTCTAGTTCAATATCCGTTCCGACAGCCTCAAATTTTATTTCTTTATAAAGTTCTTTAGATAAGTCGGCTACCATACGCTGAAAACGCACCAGCACACTATCAAGCGGAATTAAACAAACCGAGAAAACAGTATCGCGCATGCGTCTCGAAATTTTTTGAAGCGCTTCCACAACATTGTTGAGTTGATTGTTATTGGTTTTTTCTGCTGTAACTTCAAGTTGTGCTTGCGTAGTGATAAGTTCGCTAACTAAACTCATGAGGTCGTCTAGTTTGTAAGAGGCTACTCTTATGGAGTGATGGTGCTTTTCTGTAGTGTGATTCTTCTGGTTGGCTACAGTATTTTCTATGTTGTGTGTGGCTATGGTATAAATGGCATTTCTTAAACTTGTAGATGCGGAGTAGTCAGAAAAGTGTTTTGTATCGATAGAAGAAATATTTCCTGTGTAAGATGGTATTTCTTCTACCTGAATCTGGCAATGGTCTTGTATGAAAATAAATTGTTCATGAACTTTTTCCAGAGACGCATGGGTTTGCAACAAAATTTCAAAGCCAACTAATGGCCTGTTAAAGGCAAACGAGTCTATGTCTGCAGGCATAAGCAGAAAAGCTTTACAAACGGTGTTTCCAACGGTTAGTAAATCTTCTAATACATATAAAAGATTGTTACCCGATAGAAACAAACTTTCTTGTGGCACAAGATGTATATAGTAAAGGGCAGACGATTTTGCAGGGGTAAAATTTTGTGTAGAGGATATTGGTAAACTTTTTATTTTAGCCAGTAAGGTATCCGCCAGATAGATTTGTTCTGTCTTGTTTTCATCTCCGGAGAGAATGATCGTTCGGGTTATGTCTATATAGTCGAACGAAAGGTCAATTAAATTTTTGCTTAGGTTAAGTTGTTGGTTTCGGATGGCGTCAAATATAAATTCAAGCTCGTGTGTAAGCTCATTAATTTTTTGAAAGCCAAACATAGCAGCAGAGCCCTTTATAGTATGCAACGAACGGAAAAGTTCGGCAATAAGCTCGTTGTGTATGTTTCCATTAGAAGCTTGCACTAGTCCTTGCTCGAACTTCTCTAAAAGTTCGGTACATTCTTGTTTAAATATGTGTTGGAGTGCATCCATCTTACCGCATTACTTTTTGTACAACGGCTAGTAATTTATCCTGGGCAAAGGGCTTAATTATCCATCCTGTTGCTCCGGCCAGTTTGGCCTCTTCTTTTTTGTTTACCTGCGACTCTGTAGTTAAAAGCAAAATGGGTAAGCCTGCATATTCACCTTGTTTGCGAATGTTTTTAACCAGCTCGATACCATCTACCTTAGGCATGTTTAAATCTGTGATAACGAGATTAACCGGTTGATCGGTAAGTTTTTGCAAGGCATCTTCGCCATCGGTAGATTTAATTACCTGATAGCCCGCGCCTTCTAATGTAATGGCAAGCAATTCTCTAATGCTTTCGGAATCATCCACGACCAGAACTTTCATATTGATTGAATTTGATGTAGTAATTTTGATTGAGTTAATAAAGCCTGATCACTTTCGTTCAGGTGCAGTTCGCAGAAAAAATCTTTCTTAACTTGTTTAGCGTATGCTTTTAGAAAAACCACAAACTGAAAAAAACTAAAATCAATTTTGGTATAGGCAGTTAGGGTTATTCTAATGCTATTTCCGGAGAAAGAGGGTAGTGTTTGTTTCAGCAGTATGGTATATTGGTTAAGTTCGGCTAAAGCTAAATGTCCTGAACAGGTAACCAGTAGTGTGTTGTTTTCTTTGTTAAATTCTATCATAGCGTATTAAGTAAAGATTTCTGTTTGTGTATTTGTCTCTTGCTTATCTACAGCAGCAATTCTATTGAAGAAATTGGCGTGTACTTTTCTTTCTTGCTCGGTAGTATAATAGTGCGTTAGCTTGTCTACCTCTTTTTCATTTTCATGTTTTGGTGTAAAGGAGGGTGCTACATGCCATCCGTATTTTCGGTAAGCCCACAGTTTATTTATGCGTTCCAGGTTAATAGCTTTACGTGCGTTCTGCAACGGAGATTTTAGCTGTATCGATAAGCCTTCGTTTTCAGTTACGGCAGCTTCAATATTTTCTATGTTTTTTATTAATTCAGTAAAGGCAGTTTCTATTTGCTGTTCGGATAACCGATAAATGAGAAAGTGAGTAGCACGGGTGGCTGTCGCAGATGGTTGATCAACATCTGCACGCATGTTTTCCGCTTGCAGTATAAGTACCTGGTGCGATACAATTTGATTCCATGCATCGTATCCTTGCAGATGCTCAATTAGTTTAGTGTTATTTATTTTCTTTGTTTCTGAATTAGATTTTTTAATAGCCTCTAATACGGTGTTTTGCAAATCTGTTACTACACGATTTACTACATGTAATGAAACCTTTAACCCCGAACAGATTTCATTTTTAAGCCGATAATGTTCGCTGTGTGGTTTCATGCTAGAAAAGATCTACGGATATCTTTTGTAAAAACAGTGTGAATTGATATCCATTTTCAATTTCGCTAATGGCCACAGTGGCTAATACAGATACATCTTCGCCTTTACAATTTGTAAAGCTGATTTCTGTTTTTTCTTTAATGGTTTGCTGGTGTATACAATGTATAAGGGTAGGTTCATGATTTTCTTTTACCTGAATACTGAGGTTGAGTAAGGAAGAAATATTTTTATTAACGATATCGTGTTTACCCGTAGCAAGAATTTCTGAAGCGGATTTATTGCAAAAGTCAATTATACCCGCGCTATTAAAACTGATTACACCATCCTGGCAGGCTTCGAGAATAATTTCATTTTTTATTTTTTCTAACTTAATCTTCTCTAGTGTGCTTTCTACTTTTTGCATAGCCAGCTGTTGCTTTTTCTGCGTTTCTTTTAATTCTTCTTCTTGTTTAATTAGTTGTTCTACTTGTTTGCGTTGTTTTTCCAACACGGCCATATTAAACATGTGCCCACCAATTATTTCTGATATCTTAATAATTTCTTGTAGCGCAGCCACACTACCTTGATGGAGAAAAGACATTTCCAAAATTCCTTGCAGTTGCTTTCGAAATAGTATAGGAATGATGAGGATGGTCTTGGGCGCTGATTCTCCCAAACCCGATTTAATTTTAGAATAGAACGAAGGGATGTTTTCCAATACGGTAACTTCTTTGTTTAAGGCAACTTGTCCTACTTGCCCTTGTCCGTAGCTAATGGTTAAAGCGTGAGATAAACCTAAACCATAATTAGCAAGAGAAGTAATTTCTTCTGTTTGATTATCGCACGCATAAAGAATAGATTGAAAGCAAGAAGTTTTACGGCACAATACGTGTAAACATTTCGTAAAAATTTCTTGTGCTGGCTTTGGTAAGTAAAAAATCTGATTGATGGTTTCGGGGAAGTTTTGAGCCTCGCTTTCGGTGTAATCGTCTGTATGTTTGCTTATCGCTTCAATTAATTTCGATTCGCTTACAGAAATTTGTTTGTTGAGTATTGGTTTATCATCTTCTTGTATTGATGGATGTTGTGGTGTAGTTTTTTAAAGTACTACACTTGTTAAAACAAAAAGAATAGGAGCAGATAGAAGGGCGATATAAAAATCCTGATTTAAAAAAGTGCTTACAACGTTGAAATAAATCATATCCTTTTTTTTAATAAAAGTCTGATTTAATCAGGCATCAGAAAATCAGGATAACTACGTATACTTTCTGGTTATTTTCACGCACACAGTAAGGGTAAACCATTATTTCTTAACCTGCATGGTACGGTTTACTGATCTATTATCTTTTTTTTAGAAATGTTATAGGCTGATGGTATACATACCCAATAGAAGTATAGCGGTTTATTATAGTTAATGATGTGTTTTATTTTTGATTAAACACAGTTTATTTTTGCTATAAACAGAGGTAACAGCAAGCGTGAGATAACCTTGTTTTCTGAAATAATTCTTGATTTTTCAGACAAAATTCAACTGATCTATAAATTGTATTGAATGGGCTTTTATCTTTTACTTGAGTTTACTATTTTTAAACAAACTATTTACCTTTAATCGTGAAAAAGTCTATGTTGGTAATCCTAGCCACATGCATTTGCGTGGTTGGTCAGGCTCAAAAAATATTTATTCGAAAAATCGAATTAGTTCAGGAAAAGATTATTGTTACCTATGATTTAGAGGATAGTAATCCGAACAATCAATACAAAATTTCCCTTTATTCTTCTAAGGATAAATTTTCTGCTCCGCTAACAAAAGTAAAAGGAGATGTTGGCGCAGAAGTTAATCCGGGTGTAGGAAGAAAAATTGAATGGAATGTAATTCAGGAGTATGGCGCATATACCGGTTCTATTTCTTTAGAATTACGTGGTATTGTTTTTATTCCTTTCGTTCGGATAAAAGATTTAGAAAGTGGTACAAAGTTTAAAAGAGGTAAAGCGTATTCTATAAATTGGCGCCCGGGCAACACCAACCCTATACATATTGAATTATACAAAGGCTCAGACAGGGTAGGTGGCGAGTTAAATTATCCTAATAATGGAGTGTACTCGTTGTCGATACCATCTAAGGCCAAACCGGGTAAAGACTACCGTTTAAAGATTACAGATTCCAGAAAGCCAGACGATATAATTTACTCTGAATATTTTCAGGTAAAGCCTAAATTTCCGTTAGTAGTAAAAGTTATTCCGGTGGTTGCAGTAGGTGCATTACTTGCCACGCTTGGTGGTGGTGGCTCTGGCGAAACTCCAAAAGCTACCATTCCAGATCCTGAGTTTCCTTCAGGAAATTAATGTTATCGCAATCCTTATACTTCAAAAATAAAAAGCATGTTAACGATTTCAGTAAAGAATACTTTATTAATTATCGTATTTTCTATCACACTTATTTCTACCCTTTCTTCACAACCTATATCCATGGAAAGAAAGAGTTCTGTTTCCGGAGGTTTGGCAAAAGATATTGAGCTGCATCCGTCTGGCTCTTTGTATGTGGTAATAGAAAGTATATCGGGGTCAGAGCTTTATCGATCGGTTAACAAAGGTATTTCTTGGGCGAAAGTTGATTTCTTTCCATTTGCCGGTAATCTAGAGGTTGATGTAGATAATGGAGGTACCATTTGGGTTGCATTCTCGAACACAGGTAATACAACTTCTAGCATTTTTAAATCAGAAGATAATGGTGTAACATGGGTAAAAGTAAATACAGCTACAAATCCTTTTTTAAACAGCGCAACGTGGGCGCCTACTCTAATCAACAGAACCGGAACGGATGCTAACTCACCTATATATGTTTATACAACGTATTCCTCGCAGTTAAGTAAGTCTGCTTTGTTTCGTTCTGTAAACGGTGGAGCC
This sequence comes from Flammeovirgaceae bacterium, assembly GCA_021298355.1. Lineage (GTDB taxonomy): Bacteria > Bacteroidota > Bacteroidia > Cytophagales > Cyclobacteriaceae > Chryseotalea. The sequence goes on along the minus strand of JAJTEH010000006.1, from coordinate 28,803 downwards.
ACTTGGACAGAAGTGTACCAGCGTTTTAGTACGGTAGATACAAAGGCCGTTGCGTCTCATCCGAATGGAACGGTTATACTATTGGATAGTAATTTGGGTGTAGTAAGAAGTGCTTCAGGTTTGGCTGGTACGTTTTCGCAGGTAACCAATGGGCTGCCAACGATAAGTGGGTTTCTCGATTTCTCGCAAAATAGTATCGTTTGGTTTGGTAACATGGCATATTTGGCGTGGCCGGGGCAAGGTATATACCGCTCTTCCGATTTTGGCGTAACGTGGGAAATAGAAAGTAGTTTTTCGCAAGTGGTTAGCTGGCAGAATTTAACAGGTGTAACGTTTGCTTCTGCCGGAACAAGTTTGTATGCCTTGGTACGAGGAGATTTTTCGGGTATTTATCTACGCGAATCCAGCGGAACATGGTCTAGGAGAAATTCATTTAACTCTCCGGGTGTTTACATGTTAACTAGCATGGTGGCAGTAAATTTTTCTGAGTTCTATGGTATTGGTTCATATGGTGTATTTTCTTCTTTAGGAGACGTTTGGACTCCATCGAGCGAAGGAATAAACAGATCTACCTATTCCGGTTGGAGTGGAAATAATCCGGCTAATCAACCCTTAGTGTTAACATCAAACGGATTGTTGGCTGCCTTTAGTCCAATATTCTTAATCAACCCGGAAACGTGGCGTTGGAGTGTGTTGTCGGCTCCGCTTATTACATCAAATTACATAGCTAGAACAAACAACGGCCGATTGCTCGTATCGGGTTCTGTTAATTTGGGAGGGACGACAACATCTGGTTTTTTTACATCAACCAACAACGGTGAAACTTGGACAACGCTACCCTTGCCAGCCGGTGGTCCGCCAGCCGGTATTGCAAACATAGGCTCAACTCTTTACGTAGGTGCAAGCAGATTTTTTTTCAGTGCCTCAGAAAATTCTCCGGAAAATTTAACTGAGATTTCGGTAACGGGCATACCAAGCACCTTTAGTTTTTGGAGCAGAAGTTCATTCTTTATCATAGACAAAATTTTGTATGCAGGAGGTATCAATAACGGTGAGGTATGTTTTTACAAAATTCCGATAACGGAGGTAAATCCTGTTGCTACAAAAATAACCGGATACACCGCAGGTACAACTATTACGGAAAACGCATTATTCGGAAAAAATAACAACTTGATGATCTACTCTAAAAACGGTAACCAGACTTTGCTTTCTGTATCGCGCGATTTAGGCAACACATGGGTTAACTATACAATTCCTAATACTGTTTTAAATTTTTATTATACTTCCTCTGGGTATCCTGCATACAGTACATCAACAGGTAGAATTTTTATTTCGTACGATCAGGGCGAACAATGGGTAGAAGCAAATCTAGGTATTAGCAGCAGTGCATTTACATCTGCAAAAGTAATCGAAACTACATCCGATGGCTATCTACATGTACTGGTAGATCAATACGGTTTGTACAGATCAACACAACCAATTGTAAAACCACAACCACCTACCGAACTGGTATCGCACTCTGTGTTGCCTCTTACAGTTCGCATAGGATGGAACGACAACTCCGATAATGAAGATTATTTCGTAATCGAGCGATCAGAAGATAATAATCAGAATTATGACAGTTTAAATTGGTTTGGAGCCAACGAATTTTCTCGTGTGGTGCAAACCTATAGTGTAGAAAGTAATAAAACGTACTACTACAGAGTAAAGGCTGTTAACAAAGCTGGGGAATCGAAATACTCTAATGAGGTAATGATAACCACACCTATTTATTGTGCGCCTACTATTCCAACAAACCGAACGTGGTCTTTAACAACACTTAACGAAAGCGGCTTAGGCATAAGAACACAAAGCGATGTTTGGTTATCCAGAAACGTAAACTCTTTTTACTCGTTTTCTTCCCTCGCTGGAAATTCGCCATCGTGGAATGCGATTGATCCTTCTTTAAATACGATTACAGCTACTTTAGTAGAAAATTGTGGTAAAATAAGTTTATCTGTTTCTAATAACACCTATTATGGCGAGGCTATGGGTACGTGGGATCCTGTTGCGAATAAAATTACCTTAAAGTGGGCAGTAAATGTATCATCTACTAATACAAGGCAATACTTTAAAGAAACAACTGAATTAACCTTAAATGCAACAGCTCCACCACCCACTACAAGTCCTTCTACCAGAGCGGCAGTTTTCGATGCTACAGGAATTTACGTACAACTTTTAGGAAGTACAGTACAACGTGCCAGCGAAATTATACTATATAGATCTACCTCTGTAAACGGGCCATGGACAAACGAAATTGGCAGTATAAGTTCTACTCAAAGTTATTTTATAGATCGCACCAACTTGCAACAAGGTATAACCTACCATTACAAAACCAAAGCAGTTAATGCAGCAGGTGAGGCTCCGTTATCTTCTTCCACAACTTCTATAGTTTTTTCAAAAAGTTATTTAACAGGAATAGATGTAGTCCCACCGGATAACAACATCGATCCTACCAGAGCACAGCCATCCTTTATTGATATCAACAACGATGGAGTAGATGAACTTTTTCAAACCATATCCACCACCTTGCAGGCGCGAAGCGGTTTTACATTTTTTAATCAGAATGGTTCTTATACATTCAGAAACTTTGGTACACCGAACATTGCAAATTACAGAGCCAAATTTGCAGACATGAATAACGATGGCAACATCGACATGGTATCTCGTACAATAGAAATTGCAAAAGGTAAAGCCTTTCTTGAAGTTTACCTTGGCGATGGTACAGGTAACTTTTCTAAATCATATTCAAAACAATTTCCAACCATAACAACTCAAATTTCAGTTATCGATTTTAATCAAGATGGTTTTCTTGATTTTCTCGCCAACATAGCTTTTCAGCAAGAAGCTTCTTTAAACCGTACATACAAACTTGTTGTTTTCATCAACGATAAAAATGGAAACTATACAGAACTATTTCCTTTCCAGGAAGAAGTAGCATCCGTTCCTACAGATTTAGACTTTGGCGATTATGACGATGACGGTGATTTGGATTTGTTGCAAGCGGGTAGCTTTGATAATGGCGTTGCATCATACCGTTTGCATCGTAACAATGGAAACGGAACCTATACAAAAATTTCTGTGCCCTTGTTAGATCAAGTTATTTCCACTCAATCGGTAGGTAGCCAATGGTTAGACTGGAACAACGATGGCAAATTGGATATAGCCATGATGTTCGCCACCACTGGACCAAGTTCTCGCGTTCTTTTTATTAACAATGGCGATGGAAGTTTTAGTGCAGGCCCTGTGTTATCCGTAAGCACTGGCGGTGGTACACCTACCGGTATATTGTCTCTAGATATTGAAAACGATGGAGATGCTGATCTACTTGTACATTCACAAGCATCCAACGGAACCACACAATTGTATATTAATGAAGGAGGTGGAGCAACGTTGGTAGGAGGAGAGTTACCCAGCATTGCCTCTCAACCTAAGTCCGGAATGGTTTCGTCTGATATTAATAACGATGGATATACGGATGTTTTTATGAGCAGCGCAGATCCATTCTTTCAGTTTTATACAAACGGAAAATTTTCTAACGGTAATTGGTTAAAAGTAAAATTACAAGGAACAAAATCTAACCGCTCAGCTATAGGCTCGCGCATACAAGTAATAACGGGGGCGGCTACTATGCAAAGACAACTTTCTGTAACCGGTAATGGAACTATAGTAGGGCAGAACAGTTTAGTACAACACTTCGGTTTAGGCACAGCAACATCTGTAACCGTACGCGTTATCTGGCCAAATGGTCGCGCTCAGGTTATTCGCAATGTGGCAGTTAACAGAACTATAGAAGTAGTAGAGGAAACCGATCCACCTTCAATTTTGCAACTCTTTCCGGCAAAAGCCGCTGTGAACGTTACCTCTGCCACAACAATAAGGCTTACCTTAGATGGTACGCAAACAGTAGTGGCCGACAAAAAAATAAGATTATTTGCAGAAGGTACGGCTACACCTTTAGTTACGTTACAGGCAGGTGATGCTGTGGCGAACAACAATGTGTACACGTTTACATTACCAGCTAAACTACCGCAGGGTAAATTAATACGAGTTGAAATAGAAGAAGGTGCCTTTATCGATAATTTTGAAAATCCTACTCCGGCATTTACTGGCAACGACTGGACATTTACCGTTGGCACTGGCCCCTTAGTTACAAATCGGTTACCGTCTCATACAGACGTAAACGTTGCTGATAATACCAACATAGAAATAACATTCGACCGTACAATTACTACTGTTGCTGGTAAAAAAATTAGAGTAATGGATGCTGAGGTTACACTATTCGAAGCTGATGTGGCAACGCTTCCTGTTGTTGGCGGAAACAAACTTGTTTTTGATCCACCTCAAAATCTTCCATACTTAAAAACAATACGAATATTGCTAGATGAAGGAGCCATTAAAGATGATGTGGATAATATTTTCAGTGGGCTACATACGAATGAGTATCAATTTACCACTATAATCGAACCAGATATTATAAAGCCAACGTTGGTATTTCAGCCGGCAGCACTTGCTATTCTTGAAAAAGGTTTTGCACCGGTTGCTATTTCTGTTACCGTAACAGATAACCGGCAGGTTGATAAAGTTTTCTTTACTTACAGAAAAAGCAATGACGAAAATTTTGTATCTATAGAACTTACCAAATCCTCGTTGAATACAACTACCTGGACAGGCAACGTATTAAATTCATTTGTAGACGATATGGGAATGGAATACTATCTGTCGGCTACAGATCCAAGCGGCAACATCGGAAGATTGCCACTTGATAATTCTACCTATTATCAAACACAAATAAGCTTGACCGGAATCAATCAGCCTGTGATACGAATTCCAGGTGGTGGAACGGCAGAATCGTGGCGCATAATTTCCATACCGTATGAATTATCAACAAACCAGGTAAGTGAAATATTTTCTTCCTTAGGTACTGCCGGTGCTGCAACATGGCGTATGCTACAATACGAAGCCAATACAAATGTTACACCGATACAAGAAAGATGGAAAGAATATCCTTCCGCGTTTCAATCGATTACCAGAGGGCAAGGGTACTTCGTAAATGCATTCCAGCAAAAAGATATACAACTAACAAATTCGGTTACACCGGCAAATTCGCAAAGCAATTTATTCGAAATGAACTTGGTAAAAGGGTGGAACATGATAGGCAATCCGTATGCACTAACCATATCTTGGGACGACATTAGAACTTACAACAACATAACCGATAAAGTAGGACAGCTAAAAGTATATACCAACGGTACCTATACAAATGCAAACGAACTTTTACCTTTACGAGGTGCATTTGTATTTGCTAACGAAGCAATTAATAATGTAAAGTTTTCATTTCAAGGTCAAACAAATTCGGTAAACAGAATTAGTTCTGTTACCTTCTCTGATGGAGATTGGCTATTGCCAATTACATTAAAACAAGGACAAAGAGTAAACGATATCGGTGGGGTGGGTATGCACAAACAAAGCAACACCTTGTTCGATGAATTAGACGACTTTAACCCTCCAGGTATAGGCTCGCCATTGCATTTAAGTTTTCAACATCCCGAACATTTTATGCAAGTGTTTGCTAGAGATGTAGTATCTACGGCCAGTACGAAAACATGGGAGTTTACAGCACATGCACAAGAAGGTGTAACAGCAGAGTTAACCTGGAATACGTCTTTGTTAACGATACCCGGTAAGCAACTATTTCTACTAGATGTAAACAAGCAAGAACTTGTTAACATGACACAAGAAAACAACTATACATTCCTTGCTGAAAAGAACAATAGCTTCCGAATTTATTACGGAACAGATATTGAAAAAGACATTTTACCCGAAAAGATATTTTTATCGGCACTTACGCCAAATCCAACACAAGGCAGTACACGCATACAGTTTATGTTACCCGATAAATTAGGTCCGGCACATGTATCGCTGGAAGTAATAGACATGATGGGGCGAAAAATCTCCATACTAAAGCAAGGCGTATATGCACCAGGATTTTATACTGAACAATACGATGCTACCCATCTTACACATGGTTTATATACTGTAAGATGCAGAATACAATACGGTAATAATGAATTTGTGAATTCCAGATTACTTGTTAAAAATTAAACTAGCCATACAAATGAAAACAATACAAGCATACCTGGTTGTTATGTTAAATTTTTTAATGCTTGGTTTACAGGCACAAACAGTAACAACACGCTCCAACGAGTTCACAGTAGATTATACCCGTACCGATAAACTAGTAAACACGGTTGTTCCTATTATTAACTGGATGGTTCCTATACCTGAAACCAGTTACATAGATGTGCCCCGTTTTGATATCAGTGCCGAAGTAGTAGCCAATGGAAATTTAAAAGCGGTTACTGTTTACATAAAAGAAAGCGTAGAGTCATCGGCAAGGGCAACACTAAATGTGCGTATTCCCGAAACAGTAAATTCTATAGCGATAGACCGTACCATAAATTTATTTGATGGCGCCAACGTAGTAGTAATTGAAGCAGAAACAAAGGAAGGATTAAAAACATCCAGCTATCGCCAAATACAAGTAGGAACTTCGGCATTAACAGATATGTCTAAGTTGGGCCGCACCGATTATGCATTGATATTTGCAACTGATAGTTATGATAATTGGAGCGATCTCGTTAATCCGATTTATGATTCCAGATCGATAGCCGAAGAATTGCAAAACAGATACAAGTTTAAGGTAGAAGTTATAGAGAATGCAGTACAAGCGGATATCTTAAAAAAATTGAGAGAATATGCAGAAAAGCAATATAAGCCTTTAGATCAGTTGTTTGTTTTTTTTGCCGGACATGGAACATATGATCAATCTCTAGGCGAGGGCTTTGTTGTTACAAAAGAATCCATGCTTGCAGATGAAGGAAAGATATCTTACTTGTCGCATAACCGATTGAGATCTATATTAAACAACATTCCTTGCGAACACATTTTTCTGGCAATGGATGTATGCTTTGGAGGAACCTTCGATGAAACACTTGCATCGGCACGCGGAACAGACGATGATGTGTACCAAGAGCAATCGCAAGTACAATTTCTAACCAGAAAGTTGTCTTTTAAAACACGCAGGTATCTTACTTCTGGTGGCAAGGTTTACGTGTCTGATGGTATACCGGGTAAACATTCGCCTTTTGCGAAAAGTTTTTTAGAAGCCTTACAATCGCAGGGTGGTCGCGATGGTGTTTTAACATTACAGGAAATTTTTTCGTACGTTGAAAAACTTAAAAATCCACCGAAGATGGGAGAGTTTGGAGATAATGCTATTGGCAGCGATTTTTTGTTTGTAGTTAAATAAAGAACTTGATCAAGTTCGGTTTGATGTACGAACTAACGCTTATTTCCGAAGTGTTTAACCTTAATTTAGTTGTATAGACATTTAATCAGATAAATGTTTTTATAAATAAATTACTTGTGTATCCAAACCCTAACAGCGTATTTATTCTGGCTTAGCTTTAAAGTAGATTCTGTTGAAGAGCTGTTGATCCGAAAAAGAAATCAATAAAGGTTTATCAAAGTATAACTCTAGCTGTGCGTTATACGGAATAGGTATCGCATACAACAGAAGAATAGCATACAAAGCTTGTAAAGAAAAATCATACAGAAACATCAGGTAGTAAATAAAATGAGTTTTACTACGTTAGATTTCATCATTCTATTCGAATCTATTTTATGATTTATTTTTACAGGGTAATGTGGCTTATTCTTCAGAACCCATAACTCGGTAAATCTACCTTGATCACTTGAAATAGTAAGTTTATAAGTGGCATATCGTTTTCCTTCAATTTCCAGGTTATCGGTGCCTACTACTTCTAATTTTGTTGTAACAACTTCGCCAATATAAGGTGCTTTGCCCGACCAACGGCTTAGTTCGGGGTATTCTATACTATAGCCCTTCGTTAGTGGTAAGCTTCCGATAAACACCGGAAGTCCAGGGCCATCAGGAATGATAAATTCAGGTACAGGAAGCGCATACGAAACGGTGTCGTGCATAGACTTAATCGTAAACCATGCTGAGTCTTTCTTAACAGATATTTGGTAGTTAGTAAAACCAAGATGGTACATATGGCTTATTACGGGTTGCAATGTTTTCTCTTTAATCAAATAATAATCGAAACCATTGTTTTCAGCATCATTTAGTGTAGGGCTTCTGTGTGTTACATTCCAATATGTTGCCACCGAATCTTTACTAGGATAAATAGTTTCGATGGTAACAAATTCTGGCGATCCAAACTCCCAATATAAAATAGCTGGTTTAAGCTGATTGGTCTTTACATTTTCTTTTTTCAGTTTTACCTGTGCATACGAAGTAAAATAAAGTAATGTGCAAGCAAAAGAAATACAGAAATAGTGTACTACTTTTTTGCACGATAAAGAAAGGAAAACAAGTTTGGTTAAAGAATTCATACTAGAAAGTTAGGAAGTTCACGTTTATTAAATGCCTTATTTCCTTACGGAAATTCCGTGTGCAAAGTTGTTAATCGATAGTTAATTCTGTTGTAAAGTAAGGGTATACATAAACAAGTAACATTTTTAAGGAGCTACGCGCAGCAGTAAAGCCTAAGTGTGCAGGGTATCAGGTTTATAAAATACACTGCTTTATACCGGATCTATTTGCTTTTTTCTTTAAAATATGGCTATATTCAATTTCTAATCCCTTGCCTTATCAAATCCCTTATGCACTATGTGCTCATTGCTTTGGCAATGTATTTTACCGATGTATCTTATGTGGCTGCTCAATCGCCACGCATAGATAGTTTAAAGAAAATTGTTTCGCTCGAAAAACACGATACAGTAGAGTTAGATGCACTACTTCAATTGTCGAACGAATTTCTTCGAAAAGATTTAACACAGACTAAACGGTATAGCTTTAAAATCATTTCTTTAGCCAAGGCAAAAGAAGAAGCCAAATGGTTAGCTGGTGCTTACAATTATCAAGTCACTATAAATCAGCAAATGGGTAAGACCGATAGTGCAAAACATTTTCTTGCTTTAAGTGAAGTAATAGCAAAACAGAACACTGATAATTTACTCATTCAGTATAATTTCAATCAGACTGCTGGCTTATTTTATAAGAACATGGGAGAGTATAACAGAGCATTGCCCTATATGCTAAACAATCTATAAGTATGGCAAAAGGAAGATGAAAACAAGGCTGGGTTATTGTTAAACTTAGGTAATCTGTACATTAGTGTAGGTAATTATAAAAAAGCCACTGAATACCATTTGCAATCGTTAGAGTTATTTGAGCAAGTGAAGAATTTACGTGGGCAGTCATTTTGTTTACAAAGTTTAGGCAACGATTTTTATAGTCTTAATCAATTTTCGCGTGCACAGGAGTATTTTAGTCGCTCACTTAATTTAAAAGAGAAACTTGGAGATAAACGTGGAGCAATTAATTCTACCATTAGTCTTGGAGATGTATATAAAGATATAAACCGGTTTCAGGAAGCAGAAAGCCAGTATCAAAAAGCTTTACAAGCAGCTAGAAGTATGAATTTAGTAACAGAAGAAGCACGGGTTTTGCACCAGAGCGGGTTACTCTATGTAAGAATGAAGGAAACCGAATTGGCCCGTGTTTTTTTTTTAAAGAGCATGCATCTTTATAAACAAGCAGGCGACAGCATCTCGTTGATTAAATCAAAATCGGAGTTAAGAAATCTTGAGCATTCAAAAGAAAAAATGGTAAAGACCGAAAAAGAAATGCTCGATGCACTCCAAACACTTATTCGTGTGGGCGACCAGCAACAAGAAGGAATAGAATATGCGCGGCTTAGCGAATTTTATGCTTCAAACAAAAACTTTGAAAAAGCATTTTACTACATAAAGAAGCATCAAGCCCTAACGGATAGTATTGAAGGTAAAGCTGTACTACTACAAGTTAAAGAATTAGAAGAGAAGTATAATAGTGAAAAGAAAGAACGCGAAATAGAATTGTTAAAGAAAGACCAGGAACTTAAAAAGCTAGAACTGGAAAGACAACGCTCACAAACAAGCATCATCATTATCGTTTTAATTTCTGTTGTCATTATTGGTACATTACTAATCAATCGGTACAGAGTAATCAATCGGTTAAAGCGACAAGAAGAATTAGAACGTATGCGCCAGAACATTGCAAAGGATTTACACGATGATATGGGTTCAACCCTTTCCAGCATCAACATCATGAGTAAAGTAGCGATGAATGAATCCGATAATGCATTGTATCTTCAAAAAATATCAACTTACTCTGCTCGAATAATGGAAACCATGAGTGATATGGTGTGGAGCATCAATCCAGGAAACGATTCTTTAGAGCAGGTAATCGTGCGCATGCGCGAGTTTGCTATCGAAGTACTGGATAGTCAACATATAGAATTTGAGCTAACAGAAACTATTCCTGAAAGAATTGTTTTAGACGCAGAAAAACGAAAAAATATTTTTCTCATTTTTAAAGAAGCTATCAACAACGCAGCAAAATACAGCCAGGCAAAAAATGTAAAAGTAACCTTATCGTATAGCCAGAACCAATTGTATATGAAAGTTTCAGATGATGGAATAGGATTTGACATAGCACAAAGTAAAGCAGGAAACGGATTGCGCAATTTACAAACACGAGCCAAAGAAATAGGAGGAGAGTTAATACAAAAAAGTAGGGTAGGTAGCGGAACAGTTATTGACTTTAAACTTTCGGTTAATCAAGTGTAAAAAATAAAAAACGAAGAAATAGATTGTAAGATATGTTTAATAAGCTTGCTCCTGTAACATGATTATGCGATGGCAAGTATGAAAAGTTTCACTCATTTTTACTATTCAACTTTTAGCACATAATGCATACTTTGATATTATACGAGGATAACCCATTGTTAAGAGATAGTATTCAGTCTATGCTTCTGCTACATGATGGCATAAAATTACTCGGAGCTTTTGAAAATCCCCTAGAGGTAATCAATCATGTAAAAGAATATGATCCAGATTTGTTACTGATGGATATCGATATGCCCGGTATGTCGGGCATCGAAGCTGTTGCCAAAGTGAGAACAATAGATAGAAATATACCTATTCTGATGCTTACTGTTTTCGATGACAACCAACATGTGTTTGATGCCATTTGCGCTGGAGCTTCCGGGTATTTATTAAAGAAACATATTTCGGCTAAACTTTTTTCTGCTATCGATGAAGTAATGGAAGGAGGCGCACCCATGAGTCCGAGCATTGCACGTATGGTTTTACAGGCTATGCAGCAAAAGAAAATAAACGATAACCCGTACCAGCTTACTCCTAAAGAAAAAGAAGTATTAACTTCCCTTAGCAAAGGCAACAGTTATAAAATGATAGGAGTGGAGCACGCCATTAGCATAGATACAGTGCGCTCGCACATCAAAAAAATATACGAGAAGTTACACGTACACTCACAAACCGAAGCTGTGAGTTAAGCCATCCACGAAAAATTAGTTTAGCTGCTCGTATCAATCGTACCAATAGCAACGGATGGCTATCACATCATTATGCTATTTCATACCAAAAATTCTACTTGCAATTTTGAATGACAGTTCTGCAAGTGTCATTTAAATTTTATATCACTTATCTTTTATATGCAAACAAGTAGTCAAGTGGTTGTATTCCAAAAAAGATTTTACTTCAAAAAACTTTTTTTTATTCTATGCATTATTTTGCTTAAGTATAATTCTGTATTTGGTGGTACAGGAAGTTTTTTAACGAGATGGTCTACAACAACCGGAACGATTACAATACCGGTTACGAATATAGGTCCAACCTATGCTTATAACGTTACTTGGACCAATCTTACTAATACTGGAGTTGGCAATGGCTCTGTAACTGGGCATGTTGGCAACTATACCATTACCGGACTAACAAACGGCAACATTTACCAGATTGAAATTACAGGTAATTTCCCAGGACTTTTTTTCTTTAATGGTTCTGAGAGAAGAAAAATTCTTAGTATAGAACGATGGGGAAGCCCGGTGTGGACTTCCATGTCCTCTTCTTTTTATGGATGCGACCTCCTTGTTTGTAATGCTACAGATGCACCCGATGTAAGTCAAGTTACTAGAATGGATTATGCGTTTAGAGAAGCTCGACTATTCAATGCCGACTTAAGCGGATGGAATACAAGCAATGTAACCACTATGGACTATATGTTTTATCGTGCCAGAGACTTCAATGGCAATATCGGCACGTGGAATGTAAGCAAGGTGAATACCATGACGAGGATGTTTGAAGATGCTTCTTCCTTCAATCAGGATTTGAATAATTGGGACGTAAGTAAAGTGCTTAACATGAGTTACATGTTCTGGCGTGCGGAATTGTTTAATGGCAATATTAGTAATTGGAATACGGTGAGTGTAACCAATATGTCGCAGATGTTCACATTCGCTTCAGCATTTAATCAAAACATTGGTAACTGGAATGTGAGTAATGTTACCAACATGTCCGGCATGTTCACATCAGCCAGTGTGTTTAATCAAGATTTAAATAATTGGGATGTAAGCAAAGTTATCACCATGTCGGGCATGTTTGATAAAGCGCGTGCCTTTAACGGAAATATTAGCAATTGGAACGTTGGAAATGTTACCAATATGTCTGGTATGTTTTCACAAGCTGATGTGTTTAACAGAAACATTAGTGGATGGAATGTAAGTAAGGTTACTGATATGTCGGGTATGTTTGCCCGAACAGATTTTTTTAACCAAAACCTAAACGCCTGGGATGTGAGCAAAGTAACCGACATGGGCGGTATGTTTAATCAAGCTATTGCTTTTAATGGTGATTTGAGTAATTGGAATGTAGGCAACGTTACCAGTATGGCAAATATGTTTAACCAAACACCATTTAATGGTGATGTTAGCAATTGGAATGTTAGTAAGGTTACTAACATGTACGCAATGTTTGGTAGCACATCAACATTTAATGGAGACTTAAGTAGTTGGAACGTGGGAAACGTAACAGATATGAGGTTCATGTTTATCCAAGCGAAAGCCTTTAATCAGGATATAAGCATGTGGAACGTGAGTAACGTAACTTTAATGGAAAGCATGTTCGCATCTTCAGTATTCAATCAACCCTTGAATACATGGAATGTAAGCAACGTTACCAGCATGAAATACATGTTTGACCAAGCGTTTGTATTCAATCAAAGCTTGAGCAATTGGAATGTATCAAAAGTAACAGATATGTCTTTTATGTTCCGCGATGCGCGTTCGTTGAATCAAAATTTAAGCACGTGGGATGTTAGCAAAGTAACCACGATGCACTACATGTTTAGCGATGCTTGGGCCTTTAATGGAGACATAAGCACATGGAATGTTGGACTAGTTACTGACATGAGTTTTATGTTCGAATATACACGCGCCTTTAACGGAAACATAGGCAGTTGGAATGTAGCTAACGTTACAAAGTTAGATGCCATGTTTCAAGAAGCGGATGCCTTCAATCAAAATTTAAATAGCTGGAATGTTGGTAAGGTTACTAGTATGACCGGTATGTTTCAAAATGCTGATATATTTAATGGAGACATAAGCAGTTGGAATGTGGGTAACGTAACAAATATGAATAGTGCTTTCTTAGGTGCATTGGCTTTTAACCAAAACCTTAGTGGATGGAATGTGAGCAAAGTTACCAATATGACTAGCATGTTTAACGGGGCATCTTCCTTTAATAGCGACATCAGTTCTTGGAACATTAGTAACGTTACAGTTGCAAGTTCTATGTTTAACAATGCTACTTCATTCAACCAAGACATCTCTGTATGGAATGTAGGTAAAGTAATAAATATGGCTAATATGTTTAATAATGCTATCGCTTTCAATCAAAACCTTAGCAGTTGGAATATAAGTAACGTAACAAATATGACTGGCATGTTAAACGGTACGGCTATTTCTATTGCAAATTACGATTCCATTCTGGAAGGTTGGGCAACGTTAACAACGGGTGAAACAAAAATTCCAACAAATGTTTCGCTTGGCGCAGGCGGACTTTTTTATACTACAGCCGGACAAGTATTCAGAACTTCTTTAGACATAACACGCGCGTGGACAATAACAGGAGATGCTTTGGTAGGCGCACCTTTGATTCCGGTAATTACAAATTTCACACCAACTAGTGGTGCAGTTGGCACATCGGTTATAATTAATGGTGCAAACTTCAGCACAACGCCTGCTAACAATGTTGTTGTTTTCAATGGAACAGCAGCAGTTGTTACAGCAAGCACAGCAACCTCTATTACTACAGCTGTACCTACAGGTGCAACTACAGGAAAGATTTCAGTTACCGTTGCCGGAAATTCTGCAACTAGCGCGTCTGACTTTACCGTTATTCAACCACCTACAATAACATCTTTCACCCCACTAAGTGGTACTGTGGGCACAACTGTCACCATCACAGGAACCAATTTCAGTACAACGCCTGCTAACAATGTTGCTGCTTTCAATGGAACAACAGCAGTTGTTACAGCAAGCACAGCAACCTCTATTACTACATCTGTACCTATAGGTGCAACTACAGGAAAAATTTTGGTTACCGTAGCAGGCAACACTGCCACCAGTGCCAGCGATTTTACAGTAACAACACCAGGAGGTGAAGTAACTATAACACCCGAAACGCTGGCAACGAATATAGGAGGCACAGCATCTCTCAACCTGGTAGATCTAATTACAACACTAAACAATAATTTAGATGTAAACTCTATTACGGTTTCTGTGCCACCACCTAGCGGAGCATTGGCCGAAGTAGTAGATGGTGTACTAACGGTAGACTATACGGATATTTCTTTTTCCGGCAGAGAAAACATTACCATTCGTGCCTGCGATACAGACGCTAATTGTGCCACTCAACTTTTTGAAATTGAAGTAATCGGAAATATTGAAGTATACAATGGTATTTCACCGAATAACGATTTACAAAACGAAAAATTTATCATTCAATACATCGATGTTTTACCCGAAACACAAAACAACAAAGTAAGCATCTTTAACAGATGGGGCGATGTGGTTTGGGAAGGGATAAACTACAACAACCAAACAGTTGTGTTTACCGGAAAGAATAAAAATGGGCAAGAATTACCTTCCGGCACTTATTTCTACAAAATACAATTTAGTTCAGGAAGAAAATCTGAAACAGGATACTTGGTGATAAAAAAATAAAATACATGAAAAAACTTTTCCTACTTATTGCGTGTATCATTTTCTACAATGCAAAGGCACAGCAAGATCCCCTCTATGCGCAATACATGCTCAATCCTTTGGTAATAAATCCTGCTTATGCTGGATTAAACAACAATTTAAATTTAACGGCTAGCTACCGCACGCAATGGACTGGCCTGGAAGGTAGTCCGAAAACAATTAATGTAAGCGGACATACTTCGTTGCTAAAAAATAAAATAGGAGTAGGACTTGTGCTTTTAAATGATAAAATCGGAAACATCTCGAACACAGAAATAAACGCTTCGGCATCTTATAAAATTCAATTTAAAGAAGCTGTGTTTAGTTTTGGTATGCAGGCCGGTGTTCAAAATTTTAAAACAGATTATACAGAACTTAATTTATTCGATCCGGGTGATAATGCTTTTATAGGTGGAGATCGCGGAACTCGTTTAAACATCGGTGCCGGTGCTATTGTAAAAAGTGAAAAGTTCTTTATCGGCTTTTCTGTACCACGGTTGTTGCCTTCTACTTTTAAAAATGGAGGACAAGAATTTCAATTGTATAATCAACACGCGTATCTGATGGCGGGTTACGTGCATTATTTTAACGAACGTATTCGGTTAAAACCAACTGTTCTGGTAAAAGGCGTACGTGGCGCACCCGCCTCTGTGGATGTGGCCTGCAACGTTAACATCAATGCCATTCATACAATCGGTGTGTTTACAAGAAACTTCAACAATTATGGAGTATTGGTACAAACGTTATTGAAAGAAGAAATCCGTTTCGGATATGTATTTGAATTGCCTAGCAATAATTCTGTAGGTACTCAGTTTACCACACACGAAATACTTTTCGGAATAAAGTTAGCCGCCTTCGATGCACACGATAGATCGTTAAGTAATTTTTAAATTAATCTCTTCACTTCCTCAGAATCACTCGCAGGGGACTCTGAGGAATAATGTTAAGTTAACCTACCTAGCGCGGATGGTGTGTGTTGGTATGTGTACCCTCCAGCTTTGCATATACCTGAAAGTACTTGCACAAGCCATGCTAAATTAATACGTCAACAATCAAATCGTGATAGTACCTTTAGCACCAGCTAGTGTACTTCGTTTAGAAAAGAAATTGTAAGTACAAGAATTTCATCAATAAGCTAGCCAACCGATTTTCTTCTTTCAATTACATCGCGCACGCGGGCTGCACTTTCGTAATCTTCTTTAGCCAATATACTCGCTAACAATTCTTCGAGTTCTTCTAAGGTATATTCTGCAAACGATCCACGCTTTAAGTTTAGCTTACCCGAGTCTTCAATCACGGCAGCTTCGTTTATCACAAACTCATACGTAAAAATCGGACAACCAAAACGAACTGCTAACGCTATCGCATCCGAAGGCCGCGCATCGATTTCTATCTTTTGTTTAGTTTCATTCACCACAAAGATTGATGCATAAAATATTCCGTTATCAATATCTTTTATCAGCACTTCTTGCAAGGTAGCGCCTAACGCTTCTAACGTGTTTTTGAATAACTCATGTGTAATGGGCCTGTTGGTTTTCAACTTCTCCATCACCAACGCAATAGATTGCCCTTCGTTCACACCAATCAAAATGGGTATTTTACGTTCGCTTGTGGTGTCTTGCAAAATCAGCGAATAGTTTTTTCCATCTTGCGAGGCACTAGCCGAAAGTCCTACTACTATCAATTCTTTCTTCTGCATCATCCCATTTTTATCATGCTGCATAATTCATCTAAGTTGTCGTATGGTGCAATTACGTACCCATCCTGACTTAGCCTATACAAACTGTCGCTCTCTATTTCAACACAATATTCCGCCTCTGTATATACATGGTTACCGTCATCTTTCACAATAGCAATTTCGTATGCTGCCAGGGCGCGCAATAAATTTTCTTTTCCAACTTCATGTAGTCTTGCCATAGTTACCCCATTAGGTTTTCATATATTATTTTACCGCCCAGAAAAATACATAACGCAGATGAAACCAAAATTAGCACCATCTGCATTTTTCTATTTTGTGTAAAGAGTTTCGAAAACGGAAGACTAAACAACCCCGAGGCAACCACCATGCCTAATACTGAGCCAACCCCAAATACCAACAAATACAACAAACTGGGTAATGTTTCCTTTATTTCTGTCATCACTAAAAGCACCATCACACCACTACCGGCTAAACCATGTACTGCCCCAATACCATACGCTACATGGTGATGGTGATTATCGTCTTGAAACAAATGCAGGTGTTCGTGCTGATTAATCTTTATCAACGTTCTCAACCGCACCAATCCAATTACAACTAACATAACGCCAACACAGGCTTCCAGATAGCTAAAGTAAATCTCATCGATGGCAAGTTTTCCGGCTATGATAACTAAACCTACTAGCAAGATAGTAGAAGTATGTCCTAATCCCCAGTAAACACCATCGCGCAGCGCCAATCTTAACTTCGAGCGTTTGGTAACTAGGTTGCTCACGGCTACTAAATGGTCTGCCTCAAAGGCATGTCCAAATCCTACAACCGCTGCAAATAAAATGGAGAACAATGTTGTCATATTAGTTTATATAAAATAATTCTATGATTACCCGTATCGGCTACCGCCATTTCGTGTTGGTTACAAGAAAGGGAGAAGGGCCAATACAACGAATGTTCCGTTGTTAAAACTGTTTCCATGTTTTCACTTCCGGTTACAAAATCACCATGGCCTATAAGCTGAAGGGCTTTGGCACTATTTTGCTTCGCAATTTCCGGATGCCACAACAACCGGCTATTGCCCGTGTCGGCAATCCATAGACCACCGTTAAAAAACTGACTATCATAGCACCAGTTTAGCGTATGAGCATCAGGCTTTAATAGATATTGATTCTGGCCGTTGCTTACCAAATCCGGCTGGCCAAAAACTACTGCCGCAGATTTGTGTAAGGCATCTTCCACATTCGCCCAATACAAAACCCGGAAGTATTGTGTATCGGTTATGGCTACTTCACCTTGTTCACTTAGTTTAATCGAGTAAGGCCATATAGCTGACTGTGGGTCATACTCTTTTTCGGTAAAAGAGGTAGCACCTATCACAGCATCTGCTGCAGCATAATTTTCTTTCGGCAGGGTATGGTAAACCAAAACTCTTCGGTTGCCTGTATCGGCTATAAATAGCTTTTCGTTATGTACAAAAACTCCGTAACACCAATACAAACTTTTAGCGCTGGGTGCTTTTCCTAATCCATATACATTGGGCTCGTTACTGGTAAAATCAGGTTGGCCTAGTACAACATCAGCCTGTTGTCCGTTATGGGTTGGAAAAGTATGCCAGATCAACACCCTGTGGTTCCACGCATCAGCAACAACTAACCGTTTGCCATCACTCCATATACCCGAAGGATATTGAAGCGATGCACCCGTAACAAACTTATTTTTATTTCTTCCGGTTTCATGCTGTTCATCTTGCCCCAGAACAAGATCTGCTGCTTGATGTGTACCCTTCGGAAATTCCTTCCAAATAAAAACGCGGTTCTGTCCTGTGTCGGCTACAAGCAATAGGTTCTCGTGGATAAATACTCCGCGCGGTGCCAGAAACGGACTTTTTTCATCTCCTTTAAATATGCGCTTATCTCGTACCGGATAAACACACGATAAACTCTTTTGCGTATCCATCAGCAAATTCTTGGAAGCTGTTCGCCCGTTAATCGGTTTACTACTCTTTTTCCACCAATCGCACTTGTTAAAAGTACTTGTCGCGGATGGCTTGTAGTTATTTCACCAATACAAGAAGCGTGCGCTGTTTCACTACTTTCGCGTAACCGGGTAACTACTGCTTCTGCTTGCGAAGCTTTTACTATTGCAATAAACACACCTTCGTTGGCTACATACAGCGGATCAAGCCCTAATATTTCGCATGCACTGGCTACCGATTCTTCAATAGGTATATCTTTTTGATAAATATCGATACCTACCGATGCATCGCTGGCAATTTCATTAAGCACAGAGGCTACACCACCACGCGTTGGGTCGCGCAAGAAATGAATCGCATCACCAAACTCATCCAACAGCTTTTTTACACTACCATTAAGTGGCCTTGTATCGCTCATGATGGTCGAATCAAACTCTAATCCTTTCCTTACCGACATAATGGCCATTCCGTGTGCTGCTATACTATGGCTTACTATAACTTTATCTCCGGCCTCAATTGCCGCAGTCGAAATAGTAGCGCGCGGATGGATAGTTCCAATACCCGAGGTAGTAATAAAAATTTTGTCTCCTTTACCGCGCTCTACCACTTTAGTATCACCGGTTACTACATACACACCTGCCTTATCGCAGGCTTGCTTAATGCTGGTTAAAATCTCCCAAAATTCTGTTAGCAACAATCCTTCTTCCAGTATAAACGAGAGAGATAAAAACTGAGGCAAGGCTCCACACATCGCCAAATCATTTACCGTACCGTTAACAGCGAGTTCACCAATATTACCTCCCGGAAAAAACACAGGAGAAATCACGTAACTATCGGTACTAAACGCCAATGGTCCTTGTATAGTAAGCGTGGCTCCATCGTGCTTTTGGTTTAAATAGGGGTTAGCTAAAACAGTAAACACACCGCTGTCTAACAATTTTTGGGTAAGCGTGCCGCCACTGCCATGTCCCAAGGTTATCTTATCGAAATCCAATTGGGGCATAGGGCATTGCAAATTCATTTTTAAAACATTCTTTTCCATGTTCGGTGGGCTATCGTAAACAAAAGTTTACGCCTGTATTTTTTTATTGATAAGGGTTGGCATATGGGCTTATTCTACTTGTGCATAATGGTAGTAGGCTGCGCAGGCACCTTCAGACGAAACCATGGGCGCACCAAGCGGGTTGGCAGGTGTGCATTTCTTTCCGAACTGGCTGCACTCGTGTGGCTTTTTTAAACCGCGTAATACCTGGCCGGCTATGCACTCTTTGTTTTCTGCTGCTTTGCTAATGTTCACCTCAAATTTTTTATTAGCATCATACGCAGCATAAGATGGGCGTATTTCAAAACCACTGCCGGGTATAGTTCCAATGCCTCTCCATTCCCGATCCGATGGTTCAAACACTTTTTCAATCACTTTTCGCGCCTCAGGGTTTCCATTGGGTTCAACAACTCTGCTATATTGGTTTTCAAGCTTATAGTCTCCTTGCTCTAATTGCTTAATCAACATGGCAATGCCTTGTAGCAAATCCACAGGTTCAAATCCTGTTACAACCATAGGTATTTTATATTTCTCTACAATTGGGTAATACTCATCTAATCCCATAATGGTGCAAACATGTCCGGCTGCTAAAAATCCTTGCACAATGTTTTCTTCATCATTAATAATCGCCTCCATAGCAGGTGGCACCAACACATGCGAGGTAAGGATAGAGTAATTTTGTATGCCTTGCCGTTGCGCATGCAATACCGATAGCGCATTAGCCGGAGCGGTAGTTTCAAAACCTACAGCAAAAAACACAACTTCCTTGTCCGGATTTTCAGCAGCTATTTTCACGGCTTCCAGAGGGGAGTATAAAATACGTATATCTGCACCGTTAGCTTTTGCATCGAGCAAACTCTTACTCGAGCCGGGTACGCGTATCATATCCCCATACGAACAAAGAATTACTTTTTTTTCCTCTGCTAGGTAAACGGCTTTATCGATTAAGTGTATAGGCGTTACGCACACCGGGCAACCGGGGCCGTGCACCATGCGCACCTTGTCGGGCAGCAAAGTAAGCAAACCGTTTTTTACCAGGCTATGGGTTTGTCCGCCACACACTTCCATTATTGTCCACGGCTTCGTGGTTGTGCGTTCAATATCCTTCAGCAATTTCTCTACCAGCGCAGGGTCTCTGTATTCACTCAGGTATTTCATAGTTAGGAGGTTTGCTCTAGTTCGTCTAATTCACCGGCTTCGCGCAAGTAGCCAAATATTTTTTGCGCTTCGTCTTCATTTACTTTACTTATGGCTACACCTACATGCACCAACACATAATCGCCTACTTTGACATCGGGTACCATTTCTAAACTGGCTTCTTTTGTAATACCACCAAAAAGTACTTTGGCCATTTGCACAGTGCCATTATACATGCTTTCGATAGATTGAATTTTACCTGGAATTGCTAAACACATAGTTGTCTTTGGTTATGTCTTTGTTTTTTTCTTGTTCAAGGAGTAAAAACTCTTCTTCGTTTACCAGTCGCATGCCTTCGTTTACATACACAAGTTGTCCAAACGAAACATTCTCATCGTTTGGCGATAGTTGTTCATGAAAGAAAAGCTGATACGCAGTACCAAGATGTTGATCGAGTAAATCGAGTAAAAGGGCATTCTGAAATACACCACCACTAAAAGCAATCTTTTGCACGGCTTGTTGATGCGCAATCGCTTCCATTAGTTTTACTAAAGTAAGATGAAAGCGAAAAGCAATTTCTTCTACAGATACTTTCGCTTTTACGTCATATAATACGGCTTTAAACAAGGCCTGTGTATCTACCTGCTCGCCAGCAAACGCAATAGGGTAGTGGTGTACATAATTTTTCGAAGCACGATAAAACTGCCTGGCTTTTTCTTCTAATAACAAGGCAGCTTCGCCTTCATACGAAAGTGTTTGGCTTAAACCGCATACACAGGCTACAGCATCAAACACCCTGCCCACACTGCTGGTGGGCAAGTACTCAGTGTGCAAGAGCTGTGTGTAAATTTTCCATTCTTGTTCTGTAAAAAAAGCAGAAAGCATTTCCTTATTTTCTCCGGCAAGGGCAAGCGCTGCAAGGCGTGGTTCATGCGCCATCTTATCGCCAAGTAGCAAGGGGAAATAAGCAAAATGCTTCGTGCGCAAAATGTTTCCTTTGTAGTAGGTAAAAAATTCTCCTCCCCAAATAGCATTATCTATTCCTAAACCACTTCCATCCCACACAACACCTAAAACATTTTCTTCGCTATCTAACAAATTGTTTTCGGCAAGCACTGCTGCTAAATGGGCACAATGGTGTTGCACGTGGGCAACCGGTAATGCATATTTCGTAGCATATTCTTCTGCAAGTCTAGTCGAGGCATACTCCGGATGTACATCTCGTATCACCTTCGCTGGCTTGGCTTTGCACACATCTAGTAAATGCTGGGTAACAAGAGTGTGTTTGTTTATGGTGTTGGCACTTTCCAGATCGCCCAAATAGTGCGATACAAAAATCTGATTAGCATGCTGCAAGGCTACAGTACTTTTCAAATGCGCGCCCATGGCCACCATAGTATTAGCGCCACTTTGGTAACGCGTAAGAAACGATGGTGCTAAACCGCGCGATCTCCGCAACAATATTTTTCTGTTAGCTTCGGTAAACCGAATTACCGAATCATCTTGTGGAATTACTATTTCTCGGTTGTGTACCAAAATTGCATCCGCAATATGGGCAAGTGTTGTCAGGGCATCATCATCTGTATACACAATAGGCGAGTTGCTAACATTAGCACTCGTAGCTACTAAAGGTTTCTCAAATTCATCGGCTAGGCAAGCCAGCAACGGAGCATAAGGCAACATCACACCAACGGTTCGCAAACCGGGTGCAACCAGGTTGGCGTGTACAGTATGTTCTTTTTTCAACGAAACAAGTACAATAGGTGCTGCTACACTTTGTAAAGCGGCTTCCTCATCAGCACGTAGTGAAGCATCTTTTTTAATTCTCTCTAGTGTAGGGTATAATAAGGCAAAAGGTTTTGTAGGTCTGTGTTTTCTTTTTCGTAATAAAGAAAGTGCGTGTGGGTTAGTAGCATCGCATAAAAGTAAATACCCACCAATACCTTTTACAGCAACAACCTTTCCTTCGCGCAATAAGCTAATTGCACGCGCAAGAATATCACCTTCCTCTATAAGCAAATCTCCTCCTGCATACAAACGCATACGTATACCACACACAGGGCAACTATTTGTTTGCGCATAAAATCTTCTGTCGGCAACATCAGTATATTCTTTTGCACACGCTTCGCACATAGTAAATGTGTGCATGCTGGTGTTGGCGCGGTCGTAAGGTAATCTCTGAATAATCGAGTAACGGGGTCCGCATTGCGCGCAGGTAATAAACGGATAAAGAAATCTTCTGTTGGTTGCGGTGCGCATTTCTGCTCTACACGTTTCGCACATCGCAAAATCGGGCGAAAGCAAAACACGTGTTAAATCTTCATCAACAGAGTCTTCAATAGTAAAAGTTGTAAAGCGAATGGTTTCTATTGGTGTAAGGCTGTGTGCAACCACTACACTATGGGGTGGGGCAGATGCTAATACTTCCTGATAAAATTTTTCTGCTTGCTCTTCCGTTGCATTAAACCGGATAACAACACCTTGGCTCGAATTCGTAACCGTTCCGCATAAACCATAGTCAACAGCCAAGGCATAGACCATCGGCCTAAATCCAACGCCTTGTACAATACCGCTAAGGTGTATTTGGTAGGTCATGAGGTAAACTCAATACGCCTTCTGCGTGGTAAGTTTGCTTTGCTTTTTTTGATTTACTTTTTCCAATAACCAATCGCACCACGCATCTAACCCATCGCCTTTAATGCTCGATATAGTCATCACCTCTATATCTGGGTTAACATCGCGTGCATCTTTTGTAACAGCTTCTACAGAAAAAGGTACGTACGGTAGCAAATCCGATTTCGATACCAACAACAATTCGCTGGTATGAAACATCCTCGGGTATTTCTTTGGCTTATCATCTCCTTCTGTCGAAGCTAATACCGTTACTCTGTAGTCTTCGCCTAAATCAAAGGCAGCAGGGCAAACCAGGTTGCCTACATTTTCAATAAAAAGCAAATCAACATGGTTCAAATCAATATGATCTAGTGCCTGCAAAATCATTTGCGCTTCTATGTGGCACATGCCACCGGTAACAATTTGCAAAGCATTTATGCCAACATCACGCATTCGTATGGCATCGCGTTCGGTTTCTGGGTCGCCTACTAATACGGCCATGTTTAGTTTGCCTGCCAGGCGTTTGCCTGTTTCTTGCATCAAGGTTGTTTTACCACTTCCTGGCGATGAGCACACATTCACCACCAACATATCCGGCAATCGATCGCGTATGGCTTTCGCCACAAAGTCGTTTGCCTTTAATAAATTAAGAGTGGTGTTATCGCAGGGTATGTTGCCAACAGGCGCTCGGTTCGATTTTGGTTTTAACGGTATCATTAGGCTCAGTTTAAAAATTCTACTTTTGTTATCAACAATTCATCTCCTTGTATTACGTTCTTGGTTGGCAAGCCGCACGCACACACAAATTTGTATTGCTTTACTTCCGATGTTTTCTTACACGTTTCGCAATACACCAGTATCGGGGTTATTTCTACTTCTAATTTAGCTCGTTTGTAACGGGGGTCGTCTTGCACAACAGCTTCAAAGGCATTTTGCATTAATATAGGCTGAACGTTAGATAGCTCTCCGGCCCGTAAGTAAATGCAGGTAATCGTTTCAGGTGCCGATTCCGGAAATTGTTCTTCTATCGTTCTAAATATATTGCGTACTAGGGAGATTTCGTGCATAGCGTTATAGCGATTTAACGGGTAGCGAAACTTTTACTTTTTCCCACATCAAAGAAATACTACCACTGGCACTTCCTTCTTTCACATCAATCGTGTAGGTTAAGCGTTGTATTGCGTTCTTTACGGTTTGCGCTTTTACAACAACGCGTACTACATCTTCCTTTTCAGTATAATCATCGGCAAGGTGCTGGTTGTAATTTTTGTTTAAGATAAGCGTCCATTCTTTTTTACCCGGTATACTAAAAAAAGCGTAGGTGCCGGCTGCCACTTTAGTATCCTTAATTAACACATCGCGTTCAAAGGTAATACTGGTAGCAGTATGCGCGCCAGAAACCCATACTTCATCATACCCAACAAGGCCACCCCAAATGTTTCTGCCTCTTACACCGGGCGAACCGTAATTGATTACAATATGTGTCTCTCCAATTTCACCATGCGTTTCTCTACGCACGCTACTTTTGTAAGCATCGGTTTTAATAAGGCCACTGTTCACACTATCAGCATATCCATCTCTAAAAACAGATCTAGGATGTTTCTCGTGGTCTACCTGCGCTTGTAAGCTCGTAAAAAATAGTAAGAAGAAGAATAAAAAAAGGTATGGCATAGTGGGTTTCATTTTTTCACACTCTACAAGGTAAACGAATTTAAAGTAGACTAACAACTTTAAGTTTAGAAAATAATTTCTAAAACTCGTTTTCGTGTTTTTATCTGAGTAGTATGCGTTTAGTATTTTTTTTCTAATTATTCCGGTTATAGTTTTCGCCCACTAACCAACCCAGTATACTTAATTCATGAACATCAAATTTCTATGTTTCGCGCTACTTGTGTGCAGCAGCACGATCAAAGTCTTTAGCCAAACGAACACAATAATAGGCTATGTGTTAGATATACGAACCAACCAAGGCATTGCAGGTGCACACATAAGTATACCAGAGGTAAAGAAGAATATTTTTACCGATCAAAATGGCTTCTTTTGTTTAACAGCATTACCTGCCGGATCGCACAACGTGGTTGTTTCGTATGTTGGGTTTTCTACGCTTCAACAAAATGTTGTAGTTCCTGTCGAGCAAAACGCACCCATTCAATTTTACCTGGAAGAAGCAACCGTTCAACTTAGTAATGTAGAAATCAATGGAAGGGCATCGCGCGCTATCCATACACTTGCACCGGTAGATATAAAACTTCGCCCTATCAATACGTCTCAAGATGTGCTGCGCATGATTCCCGGCCTTTTCATCGCTCAACATGCCGGTGGTGGCAAAGCCGAACAGATTTTTTTAAGAGGATTTGATATCGACCACGGTACCGATATCAACCTCGAAGTCGATGGCCTGCCTGTTAACATGGTTTCGCATGCTCATGGCCAGGGTTATTCCGATTTACATTTTGTAATTCCCGAACTTATTCAGTTGGTAGATTTCGATAAAGGCCCTTACTATGCCGATAAAGGAAATTTCACTACAGCTGGGTACGCCTCTTTTCAAACTAAAAATGTGTTGGAACAAAACTTTGTAAAACTAGAAGGCGGTCAGTTTGGGCATGGTCGTTTAGTAGCAGGCGTTAACGTTAAGAACGCCAAAGCAAAAAGCAACAACAATGGCTACATCGCTACAGAGTTGTTCCGTTCAGACGGATACTTTGAAAGTCCGCAAGATTTTAAAAGACTAAACATCCAAACCAAATACTCCATCAGAAAAGCCAACGACCTCTTCACCATAGGCGGCACGTATTTTACAAGTAATTGGTATGCCTCCGGCCAAATTCCACAACGTGCTGTAGATAATAACCTCATCACACGATTTGGCGCCATAGACGATACCGAAGGCGGAAACACCAGCCGTACCAATGTATTCGTTAAGCATGCACACACATTTGCTAAGGGCAATGTATTTGAGCAACAAGCCTACGCAAGCCAATACACCTTTAACTTATACTCTAACTTTACTTTTTTTCTTAACGATCCTATAAATGGAGATCAGATACAACAAGAAGAATCTCGCTGGATTTACGGCTACCGAGGCCTCTATACTGCCCAACATACCATCGGTACAATAGCGGCAACAGGCGAAATAGGAGGTGGCCTACGCTTAGATCAGGTAAACGATATAGCGCTGTCAAACACAATAGTTCGAAGATTTCGTTCGCCCATACAACGTGGCGATGTAAACGAAGGTAACTTTCACCTATATGCAAACGAAACACTTCAGCTAACAGATAAACTGTCGGTAAACGCAGCCGTGCGGTACGATTACTTCACCTTCCAATACAACAACCAACTTAACCAAACTACCAAAAAAGCAAATGCTTCCATCGTAAGCCCAAAGCTTAACATTACCTATAAAGTAAACGATAAAACAAGTGTATACATCAAGTCGGGCACAGGCTTTCACTCGAACGATTCCCGCGTGGTATTAGAACAAACAGGCCGCGATATTTTGCCCAGAGCCATTGGGGCAGATGTGGGCATTCTTACAAAACTTGCCGATAAACTTCTCCTGCAAGCGGCCGTGTGGCGTTTAGATATGGAGCAGGAATTTGTGTACGTAGGCGATGCCGGCATTGTAGAACCAAGCGGCCGTACACAACGCCAGGGTATAGACCTTACCGCCCGCTACGGAATTACCGATACATGGTTTGCCGATATCGATTTATCTTTTGCCAATCCCAAAGCTAAAGATGTTGCCGAATCCGAAAACAGAATTCCGCTGGCACCAACGTTCACAAGCATCGGGGGCATTACCTACAACAATAAAGTGTGGAGTGCCAGCCTACGGTACCGGTATATGACAGACAGGCCCGCCAACGAAACCAACACAGTAGTAGCACAAGGCTACCTGTTGGCCGATGCCATCGTTAACTACAAAAAGAAAAATTGGGAAGCCGGCATCTCTATCGAAAACCTTTTTAATCAAGAGTGGGAAGAAGCACAATTCGATACCGAAAGCCGCCTGCAAAACGAAACCGAACCGGTGTCTGAAATACACTATACACCCGGCATTCCTTTCTTTGCCAGGCTTAGAGTAACCTACTTCTTTTAAGAAAATACAAACCTTCAAGAAACAATAACCTTCCTCAATAAGCTCTTCTTTCATTCAGAGAGGGGCTAGGGCGAGGTATCTTCAAGAAGAAAATATACAGATGATACACAAACACACATCCATGCTGTAAAACACAAATGGAGTTAAAAATCACCCAATCTAGAAATGAATAACTTTAACTTTCTTTAGATCTGCTTTTTACTAAAGCATGCTAATGGTAAGTTGTTTTAAAAAACATCCTGCATTTTTTTCACGTCAGCAGAAGGTCTATTATCATGAAACTTTCGGTAAAAGAAATTCAACTCTTAAAAGAAAAACAATCAAAAAAACTTAAGCCATACAAAAGTCCCTTCTCATTCCGAGAAGGGATGTAGGGATAAGGTTCTCTCCGGTAAAAAGAAATCTCTTACCTAAAAAGAAAATATAAAAGTCCCTTCTCTTTCGTAGAAGGGATATAGGGATAAGGTTCTCTCCGGTAAAAAGAAATCACTTAACTAAAAAGAAAATATAAAAGTCCCTTCTCCTTCGGAGAAGGGATATAGGGATGAGGCCAGCTCCTGCAAAAAGAAAGCTGGCTATGTAAAAAAGAAAGTTAGCTATGGTAAAAAGAAAGCTGGCTATGTAAAAAAGAAAGTTAGCTATGGTAAAAAGAAAGCTGGCTATGTAAAAAAGAAAGTTAGCTACGGTAAAAAGAAAGCTGGCTATGTAAAAAAGAAAGTTAGCTATGGTAAAAAGAAAGCTGGCTATGTAAAAGAGAAAGTTAGCGTCCGTAAAAAGAAAGTTAGCTTCCGTAAAAAGAAAACTCGCATCCGTAAAAGGAAAACTCGCATCCTAAAAAAGAAAGTTAGCTTCCGTAAAAAGAAAACCCGCGTCCGTAAAAAGAAAGTTAGCTTCCGTAAAAAGAAAACCCGCGTCCGTAAAAAGAAAACTCGTGACCGTAAAAATAAAGGTAGCTTCCGTGAAAAGAAATCTCTTAACCAAGAAAAAAACATAAAAGTCCCTTCTCCTTCGGAGAAGGGATTTAGGGATGAG
>JAJTEH010000045.1 GCA_021298355.1 Flammeovirgaceae bacterium | reverse complement strand
ATTCGCTTTCTTTATTTCGTTGGTGCGCGAAGTTGTAAAAGATATGGAAGATTTAAAAGGCGACATTACGTTCGGATGTAAAACCTTACCAATTTTGTGGGGCATTAGAAAAACAAAATATTTTTTATATAGTGTGTTGGTTGTGTTTGTGCTTCTTGTGCTGATCTTAGACAGTTACTTTACCATTCTTCCATCTGTGTATTTTATGTCGTTTTTGTTTTTGCCATTGGCTTGGTTTGCCTTGCGTTTGCACAGAGCGGATACCGTTAAAGATTTCAGGTGGTTGAGCAACCTCAGTAAAATCATTATGTTACTGGGCATCATCAGCATGTTATTTTTGCCGGCACAAGTATGAAGCCATTTCGCATAGCTATTTTCGCATCTGGTTCGGGCAGTAATGCAGAAGCCATCATGCATTATTTAGCCAATCATGCAGCCATAGAAGTGGCCTTAGTTGTATGCAATAAAGAAAATGCCGGTGTGTTAGAAAAAGCAAACCAGTTTGGTGTTAAATCCATACTCATTAATAAAGAAGAATTTTATACTAGCAGAACAGTATTGCAAACCTTGCAAAGCCATGGCGTTTCGCATATTGTGTTAGCCGGATTTTTGTTATTGGTTCCCGATTATTTAATCAAAGCCTATTCTGAGAAAATCATCAATATTCATCCATCTCTTTTACCCAAATTTGGAGGTAAAGGAATGTATGGAATGCATGTTCACAAAGCAGTTATTGCTTCTGCAGAAAAGGAAAGTGGTTTAACCATCCATCTGGTAAATGAACATTTCGATGATGGAGAAATTCTTTTACAAGTAAAATGTGAAGTTGATAAAACCGATACCCCTGAAACTTTAGGGGGAAAAGTATTGCAATTAGAACACGAGCACTATCCGCGTGTAATTGCTAAATGGGTTACGCGCGTTTAGGCATTTATTTTGCTTCAACAGATGGAACAAATTTTCTATCTTGCCAATATGTGGAAAGAATCCATTTTAAAATTACTTCGCCTTGATAATCTGGTAAACAATTTAACAGATTACGTTGAAACGCGCCTCGAGTTAGTAAAACTCGAAGTGAAGGAAGAAATAGCCAAAGCCATTGCCCGCATAACTATTATGCTAGTTGTGCTTATGGCCTTTAGTCTGTTCATCATTTTTATCAGCATAACATTAGCCTTGTGGTTAGCTACATTTTGGGGTTATATGATGGGATTTGGCGCAGTAGCCTTGTTTTATTTTTTAATGTTGATAATTGTGTTGGCCTTGCGCCAACCTGTTAGTGCAGCCCTCGAAGAAAAGTTAAAAGAAAAGCTCAACGATTGATATGGAATTATTAGAAGAAACAGATCCTAAAACGCAGTTGCTCCGCAAAGCCGCACAACAAAAGGAAGCTTTGCAGGGAGAAGTAAAAGTTGTGTCGGAGCGCACAGAAAAAATTATTAAAACAGCATTGATTGTAGGGGGAGTGTTAGCAGCCACCTATTTAATTTATACTTTAGTTTCGGATAAGAAAGGAAAGAAGAAAAAAATAAGCAAAGCAAAAGGTGAAGGCGAAGAAAACGAAGTAGAAGCAGAAGAGCCATCGGCCATTAGTCAAACCATAACAAAAATTGGAACGGTGTTGGCAAGCCAGGCTGCCGTTTTTCTTTTAGCAATAGCAAAAGAAAAAGTTGGCGAATATTTAGCGAAGAAAGAAAACAAACCTAACGATGATCTATAAGTCGTTTCAGGAAAAAAAAGCCAAAGGGCACAAGTCAGTTGCCGTACTTATCGACCCCGATAAGGTTGAAGATGGTTTGCGTTTGCAACATTTAATAAACTTAGCCAGCGAAAATTTAGTCGATTATTTTTTTGTAGGTGGAAGTTTAATTACCACCACTAATTTGCACGAAGTTGTAAAACAGATTAAGCAAAGTGTAAACATTCCTGTGGTGTTGTTTCCGGGCAATACCATGCAAATAGAACCTAGTGCCGATGGTATTTTATTTTTGTCGTTAATCTCAGGTAGAAATCCTGAATTGTTAATCGGACAACATGTTATTGCAGCACCAATCCTAAAAAATACAAAGTTAGAAGTAATCCCAACGGGTTACATGCTGATAAATTCCGGTAAAATTACTTCTGTTGCCTATATGAGCAACACTACTCCTTTACCAGAAGAAAAATATTCGTTAGCTGCCTGCACGGCAATGGCCGGAGAAATGTTAGGCTTGCGCATGATGTACCTGGATGCCGGCAGTGGTGCCGAGCGTCCGATATCCGCTAAAATGATAAACAGCGTGCGCAAATCTATTGAATGTCCGTTATTGGTGGGAGGCGGTATTAATTCTGCACATAAGGCATTAACTGCGTTAGAAGCCGGAGCAGATTGCATTGTTATTGGCAATGCTTTAGAAAAAGATCCAGCCTTGTTGAGCGAGATCGCAGATAAAATTTACGAGTGGAATAATTCTTAATTATTTAAAAATAATTTTTCTGGTTACAACCCATTACGCACTGCCTGTGTCTAACTGAAAAATTAATTCGTATGAAAACCACCTCATCTGTTCTTTTTTTAAGTGTTTTCCTCTTTGCCTTTACATGCCAGCAAGAAGTGATAAACAAATCTAATGGCACGTGTGTAAACGTAAGCGTATTACGCAGCATTTGCGGTACAGCCGTGTTGCAAATTAAAGATCCTGCATTCTATCATTTAGGAGAAAATGTTGGCGATGAACAAAATGTTTTTTTTGCTTACCTCGAAGTGAAACCAACTGATGCATCTGCTGATGCTGGTAACAAAGAAAATGCGTATGTAGAAATTGATCCGGAAAATTTTAATTCTAATGGTGTACAGTGTATGGCCATTGTAAACTACGATGGCACCAAACAACACAAAGTTCGCTTTGTTGAGCCCTGTGAACAGAAGGAGGATTAAAAGCCATTAATTAATTAATCATTATGTAAAAAAGTCCACGATGTACATCGTGGACTTTTTTTTATCAAATGCACAATATTAAATGAGGATACCAAAGAATAAAATTACCGTTGGTCTTTCTTTTTATTCACCCCGGTAATATCAAATAACATGCTGGTGAATAAAGATAATATCAGACTAGAAAATAAGGCATACCAAAATCCATCTACTTCAAACCCATCAACAAAGTAATCTGTTAACAAAATCAT
This sequence comes from Flammeovirgaceae bacterium, assembly GCA_021298355.1. Classification (GTDB taxonomy): domain Bacteria; phylum Bacteroidota; class Bacteroidia; order Cytophagales; family Cyclobacteriaceae; genus Chryseotalea. Next base: position 10,889 of record JAJTEH010000045.1, on the reverse strand, counting down.
CAAGGCATTTATTACGAGTAAGAATAAGCCCAATGTCATAAAGGTGATAGGAATGGTAAAAATAATCAGCACAGGTTTTACCAACACATTAACCAACGTTAATACCAGGGCTACCCAAAGCGCATCTACATACCCTGTAACATGCACACCCGGCAGTAGATAAGCCGTTAACACAACTGCTAAACCGGTTAATAAAAATCGGATAATTGAATTCATCCGGTAAAGTTCAACTTTTTGTCGGGAAGTGCAATTGCTTCGTTTGTTTTGCTATAAATTAGCAACATGTATGCGATAGTAGATATAGAAACTACCGGTGGCTATGCGGAGAACCATCGCATTACAGAAATTGCCATTGCCTGGCACGATGGCATACAAGCAGGAGAGGTGTATAGAACGTTGATTAATCCGGAGCGAAATATACCATCTTATATCACGGGTTTAACGGGTATTACCAACGAGATGGTAGCCACGGCTCCTCGATTTGCTGATGTAGCTGATGAAATTTTTAATCGGTTAAAAGACAAGATTTTTGTCGCGCACAACGCGCATTTCGATTATTCTTTTTTAAAAAAAGAGTTAGAACAAGTTGGCATTCGTTGGCAGACTAAAAAGTTATGTACCGTTCGCCTAAGCCGAAAAATTATTCCGGGTTTGCGTTCGTATAGTTTAGGCAACTTAGCCGAAAGCCTTGGCATAGCGATTAATAACCGGCATCGGGCCGAAGGTGATGCGCTGGCAACTGTAAAAGTTTTCGACACGCTGTTAAGGCGCGATCAGCAAGGTGTTATTGTAAAAGCATTAAAACGCAACAGTGGCGAAACCATTTTGCCACCGAACTTAGAAAAAAGTGAGTTCGATAGACTGCCGGCTAAACCTGGTGTTTATTATTTTTTGAATGCGCGCAAGCAAGTGATTTATGTAGGCAAAGCAACTAATATTAAAAAAAGAATTGCCGGGCATTTTTCCGGTGAAGCGCGTGAGTGGAGTAAACTCAATATCAGAAATGAAATTCATCACATCCACTATCAATTAACCGGTAACGATTTACTCGCGCTTATTGTAGAATCGCAAGAGATAAGAAGGCTGTGGCCTAAGTATAATCAGGCTCAAAAATATAAAACAGAAGAATGGGGCATTTACATGTACGAAGATAGAAACGGTTACATCCGTTTTTCTGTAAACATTGTGTTAAAAGGATCAAGGCCTTTGGTAAAACTGAGTACCAAAGGCGATGTATGGAATTTGCTTTGGGAGAAAGTAAATGCTTTTTCTTTATGCCCTAAGCTTTGTGGTTTGCAACAAACAAAGGGTTTGTGTTTTCATCATCAAACGGGCGAATGCAAAGGCGCGTGTATGGAAATAGAATCGCCTGCCAAATACAATAAGCGTATACAAAAAATGCTAAAAGAGTTAAAACCTCCTCAGCAAGCTTTTGCTATTGTTGGTAAAGGAAGAAACATGGGCGAAAAAAGTGTTGTTGTAGTTAACGCAGGCGTATATGTAGGGCATGGATTTTTACCGGAAGATTTTGCTGTTAAAAATTTACTGGATACCTATCCTTACATCCAACGAGGAGCAGAAACACCTACTATCCAAAATTTGGTGAATATTTATTTATCTGATAAAAAAGCGGAGGAAATAATTGAGCTCAGTTAAGTAGTTTCAATTTAAATCAGCCTGAGATTGAAACCTCAGGCTGACTAAAAAAATCTTTACTATTTGTTATCAATCAATCCTCTTCCCGATTTTTTAACCGCGCCTGTGTCTTGCAAGGCTTTGGCGATTACATCTAAAATACCATTGATAAACTGACGACTCTTGGGTGTGCTGTAGCCTTTTGCTAATTCGATGTATTCGTTAATGGTTACTTTAACCGGAATACCCGGAAAACAAATAAGTTCGGCAATAGCCATTTCTAAAATTACGCGATCGGTTAACGGCAAACGTTCTACTTCCCAATTGCGGGTATTGTCAGCAATCAATTGTTTGAAATTAGCAGGTAAATCGGCTGCGTAATCGTATAGCTTAACGATAAAGTTTTTATCGTCTTCCCAATCCACAGAAAGTGTCATTAAACCGAGTTGGTCTTGCTTAGAAGGATCAAAGTTCTTCAATGTCTTCTCCACCATTCCTTTTACGATGTCTTTATCTTCTGCCCAATGCAATACTTCTTCTTCGAAGAAATCGTTGATGATGGTTTGTCCTAAAACTAATTTTTTAAAAATATGAATAATCAGTTTTTTCTGATCTTCTAAAGTTGGAGATTTTCTATCGAGTGATTCGAGGTACACATCGTCTTGGCGGATTACATCTTTAAACCAAACGCGTACGCGGTCTGCTTTGTCGTTCCAATGTCGGTTTAGTTTAAGCGAATCTTTTTTTAGTGCTTCGCTGTTTTGTAAGCCTTTTACCCAGGCGTTATTTAGAAAACTGGTATGCGATAACTTTTTGTCGGCTGCTGCTGCATCGGCAATGGCACTGCCTAAGCTTAAAACAAGAATATAGTATTCGTAAATCTGCTCGGCATTTTGCACGAGATTTTTACGCATGTGTTCGGTGTCTTTCTTACTTTGTTTGGCGTAGTAGTCTAACGATTCGTTTACTACTTTTTCTATTTTAGCATCTGCGTGAGTAATTTTTCCGAGTCCTGCTGCGAAAGATTCATCGAAAAATTTTACGGCTACTTGTTTTTGTTCTTTGAGTAATTCTTTGTTCTGAACTTCCATCGAGTTCAGGTCTGGAGAAAATCGTTGAGAGATAATGGTATGGCAAAGACCATGGTTGGCTTCTTTGCATTGGTGCAAGGCAAATAGGCTTTGCATGGTTTTTACTCTGAGGCTATGACGATTAAGCATGTGTTAAGAACGACTTGTATAGTGCAAAATTAAAAAAAGAAACGTTATTCCGGGGTTTATTCCGAAATAACGTTAACGATAGTTTAAAAAGAAGGTTTAGCGAGGTATTCTTACTCTTCCTACTTCTAAAATTCTTTTTTCTGCCAATTGTATGGCTGCTTCCTGGCTCGATATTTTTTCATCATCGGCCAAATTTAAAATCGATAAATTGGTTTGATAAATTTTCTCAGCTTGTTCTAACGCGCGTTTACGGTTGTAATTGCCTAAAAACTCGTTATATACATTAATTAAACCTCCGGCATTTATAAGAAAATCTGGTGCGTAAGTAATGCTTTTATCGCGTAACATGTAGCCGTGTTTTACTTCGTCTTTCAATTGGTTATTGGCTGCACCTGCTACAATCGCACATTTTAATCTCGGAATGGTATTGTCGTTTAAGGTTGCACCTAATGCACATGGCGCGTAAATGTCCATATCCAAATCAAAAATTTCTTCTGCACCAACTGTTGCTACACCAAACTTCTCTACCAACATTTTTACTTTTTCTTCTGAAATATCGTTGATGGTTACTTTCGCTCCCTCCTTCACTAAATGTTCAACCAAATGCATGCCCACCTGGCCTACACCTTGCACAGCAACTTTTTTACCAACCAATGAATCAGATCCAAACACTTTCTTAGCTGTGGATTTCATACCTAAATAAACCCCGTATGCTGTTACAGGAGATGGATCGCCACTACCGCCCATGCTTTCGGGTAAGCCGGTAACATGTTTGGTTTCCATAGAAATGTATTCCATGTCTTGTGTTTTCATGTTTACATCTTCGGCAGTAATGTATTTTCCATTAAGGCTGTTTACAAATTTACCGAAGCGTCTCATGAAGGCTTCTGATTTTAATTTTCTGGCATCGCCAATAATCACAGCTTTACCTCCACCTAAGTTTAAACCACTAATGGCTGCTTTAAAAGTCATCCCACGCGATAAACGCAAAACATCCGTAATGGCTTCTTGTTCGTTTGTATAATGCCACATGCGGGTGCCGCCCAACGCGGGGCCTAACACCGTATTGTGAATGCCGATGATGGCTTTAAGGCCGGTAGCTTCGTCATGACAAAAAACTACTTGTTCATGGCCCATCTGATAGAGTGATCCGAAGATTCCCGTTTCAACTCGTTCAAGTTCTTTTACCTGCATGGAAATTTTGCGTTTGTTTTTACTTAAGTTTGTGCACTCGATAAACTCGAATACACTGCAAAGTTAGAGCATTTCAAACGTTTGCGCGAACTTTAAAAACAATATTTCGTTCTAATCGGGGTGTCCCGAATTTTCTTACATGAAAGAACTTAAATACCTCAATAAATACCTGTATAAATACAAATGGCATTTGGTGCTGGGAATGGTGTTTGTGATCATCTCTAACCTTTTCCAGATCATTCCGGCTCAGTTGGTACGCAGCTCGCTTGATTTAGTAGTGGATAATGTTTTGTTGTATCAAGCGTTGAATTCTCTTTCTGCACAAGAAAAATTCTTTTCTGTTTTTGCCAGTGGTATTCTTCTGTATGCCGGCTTGATTGTGTTAATGGCTTTTTTACGTGGAGTGTTCTTGTATTTTGTCAGGCAAACCATCATTGTTATGTCGCGCCTGGTAGAGTATGATCTGAAAAACGAAATCTACGATCATTACCAAACGTTGCCTTTAAGTTTCTACCGAAGAAACAACACAGGCGATTTAATGAATCGCATTAGCGAAGATGTTGGGCGCGTTCGCATGTATTTAGGCCCGGCCATTATGTATGGCCTACAACTCGTTACACTTTTTGTGATGTTGATTCCGATTATGTTTAGCATCAGCCCTTCGTTAACATGGTATGCGTTAAGCCCGCTACCGTTGTTATCGATAAGTATTTTCTTTGTTAACAATAAAATTGAAAGACGAAGCGAAGCCATACAAAAACACCAATCGGGCTTATCTACATTTGTACAAGAAGCCTTTAGTGGCATTCGTGTAATAAAATCGTTTAACCGCGAAAACGAATCGATGCAAAACTTTTCTGAAGCCAGCGACCAATACAGAAAAGAATCATTGAAGTTAACCAAAGTACAATCGCTTTTTTACCCACTTATTATGGGGCTTATAGGCGCAAGTACCTTACTTACCATTTACGCAGGCAGTACTGAAGTTTTACAGGGTACGCTTACATTTGGTAACATTGCTGAGTTTATTATTTATGTAAACTTATTAACATGGCCTGTTACATCGTTAGGATGGACAAGCTCTCTTGTGCAACGGGCAGAAGCATCGCAAAAAAGAATCAATGAGTTTTTAAAAACATCCAGTACTCTGGTATCAGAAAAAAACAGCGAAAAAACGATAGAAGGAAAAATCGAATTCAAGCAGGTGTATTTCACTTACCCTGATACCGGCATAAACGCGTTAAAAAATATTTCTTTTGTAGTTAATCCAGGCGAATCGTTAGCCATTATTGGCACCACAGGAAGCGGAAAAAGTACAGTAGCCAATTTAATTAGCCGCATGTACGATGTACGCGAAGGAAAAATTTTGATCGATAACGTACCCATACAAGATTATCATTTGCAAAACTTGCGTTCGCAAATCGGCTATGTACCACAAGATGTTTTTCTGTTTAGCGACAGCATCTACAACAACATACGCTTTGGTATGCACAACCCTGGCGAACAAAAAGTTTGGCAAGCCGCCAAAGATGCCGATGTATACGAAAACATTGTTTCTTTTCCGCAAAGTTTTGAAACCCGTGTGGGCGAGCGAGGCATTACCTTATCGGGCGGACAAAAACAAAGGGTTTCCATTGCCCGTGCCATTGTGCGCGAGCCAAAAATATTAATGTTGGATGATGCCTTAAGTGCTGTTGATACCAAAACAGAAAACAATATTTTAAATAACTTAAAACGAATCATGCAAGGCCGAACCACAATCATTATTTCGCATAGGGTATCATCGGCTAAGCTGGCAAATAAAATATTGGTTTTAGTAGATGGCGAAATAGTAGAAAGCGGCACGCACGATTCGCTGTTGGAAAAAAACGGACACTATCGCGAACTTTTCGAAAAACAATCGGTAACAGAAGAAATAGAATAAGCTTTGTATTTGCTTTTGGTTTAAAAGTAAAACCAAGTTACCCGATAGATTAATCTTGTATTTTTTCTCTTTTGGTACATTTAGTTTTTGCTGAAAAAGATTCTAAAAACATATTTATCGGCTTTTTAAGAATGAATAGTTCATTTTTTTTGTAATTTTCGATTGATTATTACATCTGTCTATGAACTACAAATCAACTCTGGTTAATCTGTATTATCTATTAATGTTAGCTGATGGGAAAATTAACGAGCGCGAGTTGATACTGGGCAGAAAAATGATGGAGGCTGAAAATATTAATGAAGCTGAGTTTAATCAACAGTTAGAAAACTTACAATCGATAACAGACCACTCCACCACGCTAAAACAAGTAGTAACTGAAATTAAAAAGCTTGAATTAAAGTGGCAAATACGATGCATAGCGTGGATGTGTGTAATTGCCAACGCAGATGGGTTTATGGCCAAAGATGAGTGGGTATTGATCTATAAAATTTACCACACCGAATTAAAGCTCTCGCTGGACGAGATCATGAAAACCCAAAAAGAACTCAACCAAATTATTCACGGCAGAGCGTTTACTTCTTTGGGTGTGAGGATGACAGATTGACTTTCAGTTATCTGCTAAAAAGCACATTACAAAATCTGTTTATAAAATTTCAGCATTTACATTTCACGTCTTGCAAGCTGGCTACCTCTTAGCCCGAAGGCTGTATGCTAGATAATTAGAATTTTTAAAATTAATTGTACTAATTAACAAAGTGTACCTTACCCCTCTCTTTTAGCTTCTGTAAAAACTAATCCTGCTTCTAATTAAACTTAGGTATTATGGGCTTACGAGAAAACATTTCAAGAATTGAAAAGAAAATTACAGCGCTGAATTTGCTACGCAAAGAAAATGGTGTTGAACCTTACACGTTAAACGATACAGTATCTAATAGTGAGATTAAAAAATTTGAGCACAAACATGGCATTACGCTTCCGAGCGAATACAAAATGTTTTTGCGTTTTTTGGGAAACGGAAATTGTGAAAACAACTATCGGCATATTCGCCCATTGCGTGAAACAACGCGCTTTCATTATTTAGATGATGTAGAATTAGAGCTGGCAAAATCTTTTCCGTTTGATACTAAAACAGGTAATCGGATAATTAAAGAATCCATTTATAATTCTTATCCGGCAAATGATGTACATGCTATCATGCAGGAAAGTGGCTCCTCAACTATTTCGGGTTGCTTGTTTTTAAATTATGAAGGTTGGGGATCCAGTTTTACGGCACTCGTTTTAAATGGCACCGAACGTGGTCGCATTTGGCATGTAGCCGATATGTACCATCCTTATTATAAAGCATCAGGTACATCTTTTAAAACTTTTTCTTTTTTAGAATGGGTAGAAAAAATGTTGGATGATCAGCTCCTACCTTCTTCTAAAACATTGTTTACAGAGGGTATGTACGAAAATATTACAGCGCTAAATCTGGAAGACGAACAACAGGATTGGCAAAATAAAACGAACATACACGCTTTAGGTTATTGCGTTAACGTAAAGGAACTGAATCTTTCCAGAAATTATTCTCTATCTTTTTTACCAGATTCTATTGGCTTGCTACAAAAACTCACTGTTTTTAAATTTAATGGGGGTAACCTTAAAATATTACCTAACTCAATAGCGAACTTAAAAAATTTAGAAATACTTGAACTCTCTGATCAAAACATAATCACCCTACCATCTACTATAGGTAAACTGCAAAAACTTAAAAAGTTATCGTTGTATTGGAACACATCTCTTACACATTTACCTGTATCTTTTTCAAAACTTACTCAATTACAAAATTTATCTATTGCCTATTGTTCTGCACTTAATCTTGAGCGCACCCTACCTGTGCTGGGCAAACTACCCAAACTAAAAACCTTACGGTTTCATGCTAAAAAAATACCACCGCAGATAAATTCTCTTAAATACATTACTTCCCTAGCCCTATTGCGCGCGTATGGTAAAAATAAACTAACACTGCACAAAAACCTTAGCAAACTAACGCAATTAAAAGAATTATACCTGAACGATACCGGCCTTACAGCACTACCCGCGTGGATTGGCCAACTTACCCAACTCGAAACATTAGTAGTAGACGATAACCCATTAACCACCTTACCAAACGATCTAGGAAAACTAAAAAACCTAAAACATCTTTCTTTAAAAAGAACATCGATTAAAAAACTACCATCATCATTACAGTATTTGCATAAATTAGAAACTCTGAAAACAGATTATACTGCATCAATTAACTTTACGGATATATGCAATACAATAAAACATTGCCCAAAAGTAAGTGAGTTGTATGTGCAAACTACAAAACAAATTCCGGTTGAAATTGGCCAACTAAAAAACCTCCAAAATTTAATACTAGAGTTATTGCACAAAAAAGAATATAAAATTCCCTCTACTATTTATGGTATGAAGAATTTAACACTATTACGTTTGGCCACAAAAGGCAAAATAATTTTACCAACTGAATTTTCAGCACTAAAAAAACTAAGAATCTTACGTATTGAAGCTTCGGATTTAATTCTGCCTGAAACTTTTGGGCAATTGAATACCCTTACTGAGCTAAGCATTACCGATTGCAACATACCAAAGCTACCAGATAATTTTAGTGCATTACGAAACTTAAAAAAGCTTACCCTACTTGGAAATACATTTTCAAACTGGCACGATGCATGTATTAAAATTGCCGCACTGCCTAACCTACAAGAGTTAAAACTATCGGTAAAGTTTTTACCACCCGAAATTGGTTTATGCCAAACACTTAAGCGATTAGAAATTTACAACTCTATAGATTTTGAAAACCACCAACAACTTACCAAACTTCCTAAAGAAATTGGAAAATTGAAAAACCTTACGCATTTAGATATTGATGGAAATAGAGTAACAGAAATACCAACTTCGATAGGCAATTTAAAAAAACTAAAATACCTATGTGTACACGATAATCGTTTAACTGCTCTACCTCACTCACTAGGTAAATTAACTACTTTACAAGTGTTAGATATTTCGAAAAATAAAATTACTAGGTTACCTAAATGGATTTTTGCATTAAAAAATTTAAAACAATTATGCGTTAATGAGAATCTGTTTACATTAACCACAAAAGAATTAAAACAATTGAAACACATTTACGAGTTGAATGCGTAATGCATCCTATAATTAGGGTTAATTTCACAATTATAATTATCAGCCTTACGATTTCTGTTGTTAATCAAAAACAATGGCGAGGCCAATGTTTATAAATGCGTTTGCTTTATAAAATTTAGGAATGCCTACTCGCTGACCAACAAACCTGGAGCCATCAATATCCGGTTCATTCTCTCCGAAATTCCAACCGCCATGGGAAAGAACAGGTTGTACGCCTGCATTCAACATCGTATTGATTTCTATTCCAAAGTTTCTATTCTGTCGATTTAGTTTTGCTAAGCGATAAGAAGTCAATACTTCAAACCTCGACACAAACAATGCAGCTCTTGCAAACGGATCGGTATAGTTAGTTGCAATATCTTGTAAGGAAGTTGGCACACCGTTTTCAAATCTGATAAACACATAGCCCAAACCTACCCCGCCCAATGCCTTTACCTGAACGTGATTATTATCAAAAAAAGTATAGCCACTTCTAAAGGTAAAAGAAAAGAAATAAGGCTCTGATGTTCCGAACGATCGTAATTCAAAATCGGTATTTAAACCATACACCATTTTATTTCTGTTGTGTATAATATCAATACTAATCATTCTGCTGTTGCTAAAGGATGAAATGTTATTTAATCCTTCCGCTGTTGCCCAATTTTTATACTGCGATAAATTACCGCGTGCAGAACCGTATTTGTAAACAAACCACCACGAACTCTTTCGGGTTGAATCGCCCATACCGAATGCCTGAGTGGTTATGCATGTTGCTACTAACCATAATAAGATTACCTTACTCATACACCTCATGCTTTTAGCAGTTAGCACCAAACTGCATCTTTTTATTAAAACACGTAGTATCCGCTTTAGTTTAATTGAGGGGTATGGGCAGCTCACCCATGCCCATGCGGTCGCATTTCATCAGTAAGTCTTGCAAATCTGCTCCTTTACCACGCACAGGATCTACCGCTTTAATCAGTTTAGTACGCAACTCAAATAATTCTTCGCGGTTGTACTTTTTAGAACCTTTCACCAAATCGAGTTGGTTCATTACTTCTTGCTGATTTTGTTTCGGGTTGAAGATGCCATTTAACTCTGAACACTGATTGCAAATGCCATTTTTGTTGATGAGCGCACACCGATGATCGAAAATAGTTACCATCGTGTTTCGTGCATCTTGCAACAGGTGTTTACATACATCTTGCGATTTATCGATGATGATGGCAATTTCTTTTATAGAAAAATCGTACATGTCTTTTAATATCAACACAACTTGTTTTTCTATTGCCAAGGTTTTGCCCATACAGGTAAAGCAATGGTCGATGTGGTCGGTAATATCAAAAGTTCCTTCCGGAGAAGATTGCCCCGCTTGCCAAAGTGTATCGCGAACGGTTTTATTATTCAACACCAATTCTTTTGCAATTTGTTTAGTGTCTACAGACCACCGCTTAAATTTTCGTTGATGATCTAACGCCAGGTTAGTAGCAATTTGAAACACCCACGTTTTAAAAGATGAATTTCCTTTAAAGCCGGATAGTTTATCGAAGGCTCGAATAAACGTATCGTGTGCTAAATCCTCTGCATCGTTTCTATCGGTAACCAATCTGTATAAGTACGATTTTAGTTGGGGTTGAAACACGGCAAATAATTCTTGAAAAGCATTGATGTCGCCAGCCATGGCTCTCTTTAACGTTTGTTCGTTTTCGTTTTGCATATCGCTTCTCCTTTCAATAAAAATACTGTTCCGA
>JAJTEH010000017.1 GCA_021298355.1 Flammeovirgaceae bacterium | reverse complement strand
AAGCTCGCGTCCGTAAAAAGAAAGTTGGCTTCCGTAAAAAGTAAACTCGCGTCCGTAAAAAGAAAGTTGGCTTCCGTAAAAAGAAAACCCGCATCCGTAAAAAGAAAGTTGGCTTCCGTAAAAAGAAAACCCGCACCCATAAACACGAAACGGGCAACATCTTCTTTAAATCCCTTAACCCTACATTTAAACTAAGCAGTTAAAAAACAAAGTAGCGTGTATATTCTGTTAAGAGTAGGCGCAAGAAAAAAAAGAAATACCTTCCTAGTAAGCACAAGAAAAAGGCGCAACGGCTAGTCAGCTAATTCCGAAATGCTTAATGTTTTCGGTGCAATCGAGATTTTTTTACCCGTAAAAGTTTCTGGATTAATTTCTTTATTGGTTTTTACATAGCGCCATTCAGCCACAAGAGTTTCTGCGGATATGCGCACATATAAATAACCGTGATCTCGCGCATTGCCATACACAATCTGTGGATTTTGACTGATCAGTATTTTTTCTTTTTCAATAACAGCACTATCGCTCTCGTATTCATTCCAGTTAGAAGATGAAATACTGGTTGTGCCAAGCTCTACCGCCAGATTTTTATTATTTTCTTCGCGTATTTGTATGGCCCAACTGGCATGTGTATCGCCTGTAACAAAAACAACATTCGGAATGGGAGTATTTTTTATAAAATCACGAATGCTTTTTTGTTCGAAGGGGTAGCCATCCCAACTATCTAAATTTTTGGGTGCTTTAGGAAACACCTTGCTTTGTTCTATTTCTGCAAAAATCACCTGGTTTCCGATTATTTTCCATTGGGCTTTACTATTTATCAAGTTTTGCTTTAACCATTGTAATTGTTCTGTTCCTAGCATGGTTTGGCTTTCGCTTATAAGAGTTGGGTCTGCCAGGCTATCTGCCGGTTTGGTGCGGCCTGCAAGGCGTTCGTCCAGCATGATAAGATCCAGTAAATTACCATACGTAAATGATCGGTAATGCTCTTTGTTTTCGCGAATGGGTAGCCACTCGTAGTAGGCTTGCCTGGCTGCGTTTTTCCGGCTTTCGAAATCGCCTTCATCAGGCTGATGGTTCTGTGCTCCTGTAGTGTACACGTTGTTGGCTACTTCGTGGTCGTCCCAGATGCAGATAAAAGGGATTTTGCTGCGGGCTTCTCTAAGGCCGGCATCGAGGTGGTATTGGGCGTAGCGCAACCGGTAATCCTGCAACGATACAATTTCACGTTCAGGTATATGTTTTCTGTTTAGGGTGGTATCGCCATAACCACCTTTTTGGTATTCGTAGATATAATCGCCAAGATGTACTACGGCATCAATAGGTTCTTTTGCCAGGGCAGCATAAGCATTGAAATAGCCAAACTCCCAATTGCTACAGCTTACTACTGCCAGCGAAATGTTTTGTGGGTTATCTGTTGGTAAGGTTTTAGTTTTACCAACGGCAGAATATGTGCCCAATGCTTGGAAGCGATAGAAATAAGTTTGTCCGGGTTTAAGGCCGCTCGCATCTACCTTTACGGTATAATCTTTTTCGGGGCCGGTGGAGGTTTCGCCAGCTGTATAAACAGATACGAAGGTACTATCTGTAGCTACCTGCCAGTTTACTTTTATTTCTGGTAATGAGGTAGCAGGAGTTACGCGTGTCCATAAAATTACCCGGTCTGCGAGAGGATCGCCCGAGGCAACTCCATGGTAAAATGGAGCAAGCGCAGCCACATACAGGGTAGACGTTGGTTCTTGCAAGGGCGGCCATTTGGTTTGTTGGCAACAGGCAAAAACAAGAGATAGCATACAGTATGCTAAAAAAAACAAGCCATTTTTCATTCGGGCTAAACTAGGAAGTTTTGCTATTTTATTAGTTAAAATAAGAATAAGTGTTTGTGAAATTCTGATTATTGAATGTTTTACGCAATAGTACTTTTGTTTACATTTCTTTCAGTAGGTTAAATACCTAATTTTCAATAAATTGCATAACTCCGGCACGATTTGGGTTCATTTCGCGTTAACGGAGTAAGTACATTAATAATTTCAACCATGGGAAGACCCCCTATTTTACCTAAAAAGAAAAAAGACGGATTTTATCTCGAAATCAGAAATAAAGGCGCAAAAACCGGAACAATTATTATTCGCGATACTGAGGAGGCCATGATGCAAGCTGTAAGGCAATATCAGGCAACGAAAGACATCGTGATTTTAGGTGAACACCGCAACGGAAAAAAAGTAGAAGCTCCCGCTAAAAAAGCGAAGGTAAAAGCTTCTTAAAATACCTTTATCAATTATATACCAAACTGTTGCGCAACTGCTGCGGAAACAGGCAACTGTGCTTGAACTAGGCTCGCCAGTTTAAGTATTACCCTGTCTACAACAGTATCGGGGCACGATGCGCCACTGGTAACAATAATTTTTAGTTTGTCTTTAGCAGGCAAAAAGTGTTTTGTATTGCGTTTGGTTTTGGAAGGGTAATCGTAATGGTTAATTTCTTGTGCCGATACAATTTCTTTTTCGCCATTAATGAAGTAAGTAGAAAATTTCTGTTCTAACAATTCTACCAAGTGCGATGTGTTAGAGCTATTGTAGCCGCCAATAACTAAAGCCAAATCGGCATCGGTTTGCAATAAAGCGTGGGTGGCATCCTGGTTGTCGTTGGTGGCGTAACAAAGTGTATCGCGTGTATCAGCAAAATGATTTTTTAGTTCGGCTGCACCATAGGTTTGTTCCATTGTTTTACGCAGGTAATCGGCAATAGCTTGTGTTTCGCTTGCCAGCATGGTTGTTTGATTTACTACGCCAATTTTTACAAGATCTGTAACAACAGAAAAATTTTTACTGAAACGGTTAGCGAATTCGTATTCGAAAGCGTGCTGATCTTTTTCTTTTCTTATGTAAGCAGCTAATTGTTCGGCTTCTTCCATGTTTCGGATAACAACCGATTTTGCATGTGCGTTAGCGTGCGAAAAAGTAGCACGGGTTTCTTCGTGTGTTGGTTTTCCGTGAATGATAACCGTGTGGTTATCTTTTCCTAGTTTTTCGGCACGGTTCCAGACCTTTTCTACAAACGGACATGTAGTATTGTATTGTTGAATTTCTACACCTTTATCAAGCAGTACATTTTCTATTTCGATAGTTGTACCAAACGCTGGGATAATAACCACATCGTTAGGTTGTATTTCTTCCCAGGGAATTAATTGCCTACCATCTGTATCCATAATAAAGGTAATGCCTCTTTCTTGCAAGTCGGCATTTACTTCCGGGTTGTGTATCATTTGGCTAAGCAAGAAAACACGCTTGCCGGGGTTTTCTTCTAAAGCTTTGTAGCTTATTTCGATGGCGTTTTCTACACCATAACAAAAACCAAAATGGCGGGCTAAAATAAACTGAACGTTATCCAGATCTATTACCGAGGGGGTAAAATCTTGCTTGCGCAAATCTTTCATGCGTCTGTATTCCTTAATCTTTCCGGTAATGGTAGAGGCGTAGTGGGCAGGTATAGTAAACTTTTTGATAGGCTTTCTATTTATACTCAAAAATAACAGAAAAGAGGGTTCAGAAGTTTTGGTAGAGATTTTAGAATTGATTTGTTGTTAAACAAAAAAATAATCCCCGAATTTTAACAACCGGGGACTTTGAATAAAAATGAAACTTTAATTCTTACTTCAAAATCTCTCTTGAAATTACCATCTTTTGTATCTCTGTTGTGCCTTCGTAAATCTGCGTGATTTTTGCATCGCGCATTAAACGCTCAACGTGGTATTCTTTTACATAGCCATACCCACCATGTATTTGTACTGCTTCGGTGGTTACTTCTTGTGCAATTTGCGAAGCAAATAATTTTGCCATTGAAGCTGCTTTTACAAAGTCTTTACCTTCATCTTTTAAAACGGCAGCTTGAAACAACAGCAAACGCGCTGCATCAATTTTAGTGGCCATGTCAGCTAACTTAAATTGAATTGCCTGGTGTTCGGTTAATTTTTTTCCAAAAGCTTTTCTTTCTTTCGCATATTTAACTGCCAGCTCGTAAGCTCCACTGGCAATTCCTAAAGCTTGTGCGGCAATTCCTATACGACCACCGTTAAGGGTTGTCATGGCGAATGTAAATCCAAAACCATCTGCACCTATTCTATTGGCTTTTGGCACTTTTACATCTGTAAACATCAAAGAATGTGTATCAGATCCGCGAATACCCATTTTGTCTTCTTTCTTTCCCACAACAAATCCGGGCATTCCTTTTTCTACAATAAGGGCATTAATGCCTTTGTGCCTTTTCTCCGCATCGGTTTGTGCAATTACAATATAAACAGAAGCAGTACCACCGTTAGTGATCCAGTTTTTTGTTCCATTCAACAAATAATAATCTCCTTTATCTTCGGCAGTTGTTCGTTGGCTGGTGGCGTCTGAGCCGGCTTCCGGTTCGGATAAACAAAACGCACCATGTACTTTACCTGAGGCCAATAGTTTTAAATATTTTTCTTTCTGTTCTTCGGTTCCGAATCTTTCTAAACCCCAACAAACCAAAGAATTGTTAACAGACATCACAACAGAGGCTGAGGCATCTACTTTAGAAATTTCTTCCATAGCCAATGCATACGAAATGGTATCCATTCCACCCCCTCCGTATTGTGGGGCTGTCATCATGCCCATAAAACCTAGCTCGCCCATTTTTTTTACTTGTTCAGCAGGAAATTTCTGATGGGTATCTCTTTCAATTACTTCGGGTAGTAATTCTGTTTGGGCAAAATCGCGTGCTGCTTGTTGTACGGCTAGTTGTTCTTCGGTTAAAGTAAAGTTCATGCAATTGTTTTTTATAGAAGCTATAACAAGAAAAAGGCTCTAGCGTTTAAGCCAGAGCCCGCAAAAATACTGACAAATTTTTTGTTACAAACGATTTAACTACCTAGTTGAGATTATTCATCGCGGTTAGAACCTAAATACATCATGATGTAATAAACCAAGGTTGTTACAGCTCCTATGGCAGCCACAACGTAGGTCATGGCAGCCCATTTTAGGGCGTCTTTTGCCATGTCGTGTTCTTGTCTGGTTACAATACCGCGTGCATCAATCCAGGCTAATGCGCGTTTGCTGGCATCAAACTCTACCGGTAATGTGATTAAGGCAAACAAGGCGAAAACACTATAACATGCTATGATAATCAGCAAAGCGGTTTTCCAAGGCAACATGCTTTGGGCGAAGAAAGCTCCGAACATCATACCCATCATTACAAAATTGAGTATTTGCCCACTAATATTTTGAATAGGCACCATGGCAGAACGCAAATGTAAAAAGCTATAGGCTGTAGCGTGTTGTACTGCGTGCCCACATTCGTGTGCGGCAACTGCTGTTGCAGCTGCATTTCTGCCGTGGTACACTTCTTGGCTTAGGTTAACTGTTTTGTCCATTGGGTTGTAATGGTCGGTTAACTGGCCTTCTACACAAATTACTTTTACATCTTGTATACCGCTATCTGCTAACATTAATCTGGCAATTTCTGCCCCTGTTAAGTTTTTGGTTAACTGAATCTGCGAGTATTCCTGAAATTTACTTTTCAAACGACTGCTCACCATCCAACCAATGGCCATAAAGAAAAGACCAATTATTAAAGCTCCCATAGTTTCAATTTATTTTATGTAAATCTCTTACAAAACAATCAACGCTCCAAAAAATTTAGTATGACAAAAAGACAGCCCTTTATTTCGATTTTGTTGAAATAAGAAGAGAGGAAACCACCATAGAAACAGCGCCACCTACTATCATAATCAACGTTTGCCAAGCATAAAAAATAAAAACAAATGCAATAGCATCGGCTGATGGAATTTTATATAAAAAAGTGATGCCGGCTGGCACCAAAGTGTGGTAAGCTCCTGCACCTCCGGGTAAAGGCAAAGCCATTGCAATAGAGCCTAAAGCAAAAACACTGAGGATGGCTCCGGTTCCTAAATTTTGAGTGCTTTCGAAAGCTTGTAAAACGCAGTAAGTCATTACAAAGTACAAGGCCCAAATAGCAATGGAATGAAACAAAAACCAGCCTTTACTTTTTAATTTGATGACGGACTGCAAACCTTCCTGAAATCCGCCTAGAAGCTTTTTCCATTTTGCATATAACGTTGGGCGCGATTTGAGCCAACGCCACAACAAAAAAATGAGTAGAATTCCGGCTACACCGAAGATCAACAATACGATAACTTTTTCGCTTGTGCCGCTTGTATCAATGGGTAAGGTTTGCATGAAATCTAGAAGCATGTCGGCCTGGATAAAAAAAGCCAAGGCAATAATGATAAGCAAAAAGATAACATCTGCGATTCGTTCTACTACCACTGTACCCAACGATGTTTCTACCGGGGTTTTGTGTAATTTCAATAGGTTTAAACATCGGCTTACTTCGCCACCTCTGGGTATTACCAGGTTTACCAGGTATCCAATCATTAAAGAAAGAAAGGAAGACAGTAAAGTAACAGAATTGCCACTGGCTGTAATCAACATTTTCCAGCGTTGCGCTCGTAGTAAGTGGCTTACCATTGCCAAGGCAGCCATCAACCACAACCATTGCATATCGGCTTGTTGCCAGGTTTTTTGCAGATAATTAATTTTATCTGCCCAGGTATTGTTAGAGTTGGGAACGGTTAGGCTGTTAAAAGAAAACCAAACCAGAAAAACTGTGGCAGCCAGCATCAAGAAATACTGCAGAGCCGACTTCCATTTTTTCATCATTGAGGTAATTTATTATCGGGTGTTGGAAAAACCAACCAAGGTTTAAAGGTTTTAGCTTTCTCGAAATCCATTTGAGCGAAAGAAAAAATAATCAGCACATCGCCTACGGCTGCTCTGCGCGCGGCCGGGCCGTTTAAACAGATGGCTCCGCTGTTTTTTTCTCCTTTGATAACATAGGTTTCGAGTCGTTCACCATTGTTAACGTTCACAACGGTAACTTTTTCGCCTTCAATAAAATTAGCGGCTTGCATTAAGGCTTCGTCTATAGTGATGCTGCCTACATAATGCAACTCGGCTTGCGTAAGTTTTACGCGATGTATTTTAGATTTTAAAACTTCTATAATCATGCAATCAAATAAGAATGTTGTCTATTAATCTTACTTCGCCAACGAAACCAGCGATGCAAAGTACAAGTTGATTTTTTTGTGTTAGTGTATTAACGCTTTCTAAGGTGTGGCGGTTAGCCAGTGTTAAATATTCAATTTTAACGGATGAATCATTTTCGGCCAACGCCTTTAACTTAGGAAAGATCTCGTGCATGGTTTTTCCATTTAACAATTCGGCTTCGGCCAATTTTAAAGTTTGATATAAAACCAAGGCTTTAATTTTTTCTTCTGCAGATAGGCGCTGATTACGCGATGACATAGCCAGCCCATTTTCTTCGCGCATGGTAGGTACAGCGTGCAACGTAAGGTTAAAGTTTAAATCATGAACCAATTGCCTTATAATAGTAAACTGTTGCCAATCTTTCTGCCCGAAAAATGCATGATCAGGCTCTACAATGTTAAACAATTTAGAAACTACCAAGCCAACGCCACTAAAATGTCCGGGCCTGAAGGCGCCTTCCATTACAGTATCTAAACCAGGAAAAGTAAAGCGTAAGCCAGCTTTTTGCGGGTAAATTTCCTGGGCCGAAGGAGAAAACAACACATCGCAGCCAGCACGAGTTAATAAATCAATGTCAGTGGTTTCGGTTCTGGGGTAATTGGCCAGATCAGAAGCGTTGTTGAATTGGGCAGGATTTACAAAAATGGAACAAACCGTGAAAAGCCCGTGTTTTCGGGAAGCTTCAATAAGAGAAAGATGCCCTTCATGTAAAGCCCCCATAGTTGGAACAAACCCAATCTGGATTTGCGCAAGTTTTTTTTTCCGTAAAAAGGCCTTCAGGGACTTTATTTCGCGGAAAATCTCCATGGGGTAAGGAATTTAAGGCCGCAAATATAGGCTTATTCAAATCCAATGTTGAATGCGGGGGGCTTTTTTTGTACTTTTGTAGCGTTTTTTCCGTTAGAAAATTTTTAAATAATCCGTGTAGTATGTCGAAGTATAGAATCCTTTATGTGGCCAGTGAAATCAATCCTTTCTTGCAAACATCGGAAGTTGCCGATTTTGTAAGAAAATTACCACAGGCCATGCAGGAGAAGGGAATGGAAATACGGATTTTGGTTCCCCGTTTTGGAATCATCAACGAAAGAAAAAACAGGTTGCACGAAGTAGTGCGTTTGTCTGGAATTAACATTCCGGTAGGGGAAGAAGAAAAACCTTTAATTATTAAAGTTGCCTCTATACCCAATGCAAAATTGCAAGTATACTTTATTGATAACGAAGATTACTTCCACAGAAAATCTGTATTTCACGATAAAGAAAATCGTTTTTATGCGGATAATGATGAACGTGCGATTTTCTTTTGCAAAGGTGCTATAGAAACCGTTAAGAAATTAGGTTGGTCGCCCGACATCGTGCATTGCAACGATTGGATAACCAGCTTTATACCCTTGTATTTAAAAACTACTTACAAGAATGATCCGTTATTTAAAAATGCAAAAACTGTATTTACCATTTACGACAACAGCTTTACGCATAAGTTTAAAGACGATATCATGGATAAAGTAAAGATGCTCGACATAGAAGATAAAATGTTAGGCAACTTAAAAACAGCCGATTACGAAGGCTTTATAAAAATGGGTATGGAGTTTTCGGATGCCGTAATTGTTGCAGGCGAAAACAAAAAACTTGACAGCCTATTTAAAGACATGAAGCCTAAAAAAGTTGAAACTTTTGGAAAAGACTCAGACTACACCGAATCGTACTATAATTTATACAATGAACTTGTGGGTTAAGCGCATAGCTGGCGGCCTTTGTGTAGCTGCGGCAGTGCTTTTTGTTTCTTGCTTAGATGAAGACAATATTGCTGGTTTTCGCAACGATAACAGAAAATTTAAAACATCCTTTGTTGAAATACCGCTGACATCATCTGTTTTGTTGTTCGACTCGCTTCGTACCTCAAACTACTTTAGCGATCCAATCCGCAGAATGTTGGTAGGAAAATACACAGACCCCGCCTTTGGCTTGGTGCGCTCTGAAACGTACACACAATTTTTGCCACAAATTACAACCAAGGCAAAAGAGGAGGGTGCAATGTTCGACTCCATCACACTTATTTTAACATTCGATTATTACCATTACGGGGCTACTGCGCCAACAACCGAAACATTTAAAGTTTACGAGTTAACCGAGGAGTTAACCTTTAGAGGAAACAACGATTACTATAATTTTAAAGATGTTGCGTATAACCCAGCGTTGTTAGGCGAGGCTTCTCTATCTATCAGCCCTGAGAGTTTCGACACACTAATAAATTACACCGCTGCCGATACACTTGTGCAATTGCAAATAAGATTAGCCGATACATACGGAAATGCACTTTTCGACTTTTGGGATCCGGCATCTTCTACCTACAAAGATTTTAGAAACTTTGTAAAATTTTTCAAAGGTTTGGCTATCGTACCCGGTGACAACAATCAGCAAATAATTGGTATTGCCACCGGAAACACCACCAAAGTACGTTTGCATTATCAAACACCAACAACGGATTCGTTGTTTTTTGATTTTCCGGTAAACAGCACCGTTAATGCCTCGCATTTTCAATACGATAGAAGCACAACAGCATTAAACGGAATAAGCAAATACCAAGACTTTGTTCCATTAAACGATAAACGCTATGTACAAAATGGCGGACTAATCGCTACTAAATTTGATTTAGATCTCTCGGGCTTTTTTGAATTTGCAGATACAACCGAAAACCTGGTGATTAACTCAGCAGAAATTTCGATTGACGAAATAGATGATCCTGAAAATTATCCGGTGCCCAAAGCTTTGTTTATACAGATATTAAATAACAACAACAGACTAAAGCAATTTGCAGGCACAGATAAACCCACCCAACGCCTGCAAGATTCTCTCGATCTTGTGCTCTACAGCAATAGTGGTTTAACGCTTACCAATGGCCTTCAAGGCTTAAATACATCTACCATTAGTTTAAGCAGTGTGTTTACACCAATTGCAGATACACAGCGCGATTTGGCACGTTTAACCTATATAAAAGACGATGAACGATACGTGGGCTATTTAACTTTGTTTTTTCAGGAATTAGCCAAACAAGAATCTACAACTGATGGCTTCCAAAAAACCAGGTTTCCTAAATTTGTATTATATCCTTCCGACCCTTATGCTGCTAAAAGTTTCAACAGAGTTGTTTTCAATAAACAAGCCTTGAAACTCAGAATTTATTACACACAACCAACCATTAATTAAACCAACCATTTATGTGTGGCATTGTTGCATACGTAGGCCAAAGACAGGCTGCCGAAGTAATTATTAAAGGATTAAAAAGATTAGAATACCGTGGCTACGATAGCACAGGTATAGCCTTGTTAAATAAAGGTTTAAATGTTTATAAAAAGAAAGGTAAAGTTGCAGAATTAGAAACCTACCTGAAAGATAAAAACCTGAACTCAACCATTGGTATGGGCCATACACGTTGGGCTACCCATGGAGAGCCCAACGATGAAAACGCACACCCACATTATTCTGCAACAAAAAAATTGGCCATTATACACAATGGCATTATAGAGAATTACAGCACACTAAAAAAAGAATTAATCCGCAAAGGCCATACTTTCGAAAGCGAAACCGATACAGAAGTATTCATTCATTTTATTGAAGACATAAAAGAAAACGAAGGTTGCTCTTTAGATGAAGCCGTGCGTTTAGCTTTAACAAAAGTTGTTGGTGCTTACGCCATAGTTGTAATGTCGTTAGAAGACCCGGATCTGCTTATAGCTGCCCGTAAGGGAAGTCCTTTGGTAATTGGTGTTGGCAAAGACGAATTTTTTATGGCATCAGATGCTACGCCAATTATCGAATACACCAATGAAGTGATTTATTTAAACGATCAGGAGATCGCGATTATCAACAACGGTGAGCTACTTGTTAAGAACACGGCAAACCTGCCGCTTACACCGTATGTACAAACTGTAGATTTAGAATTAGAAGCAATTGAAAAAGGTGGGTATGATCATTTCATGATCAAAGAAATATTCGAACAGCCACGCTCAATACACGATTGCATGCGTGGCAGATTAGATGCCTCATCGGGCAGATTGATTTTAGGTGGCCTGCGCGAATATTTGAATAAACTGGTAAATGCAGATAGAATTTTAATTGTAGCCTGTGGCACAAGCTGGCATGCAGGTTTGGTTGCAGAGTATTTCTTCGAAGAATTTTGTCGTATACCGGTGGAGGTAGAATATGCATCGGAGTTTCGTTACAGAAATCCAGTTATACGAGAAGGCGATGTGGTAATAGCTATTTCTCAATCAGGAGAAACAGCCGATACATTAGCGGCAATAGAATTAGCGAAATCCAAGGGTGCTATTATTTTTGGAGTTTGTAATGTAGTAGGCTCATCAATTGCGCGCGCTACACATGCTGGTGCGTATACACACGCAGGGCCTGAAATTGGTGTAGCCAGCACCAAAGCATTTACAGCACAGTTAACGGTGCTAAACATGATTGCCCTCATTGTTGCACACAAAAAAGGAACCATCAGCGAACAAAAATACCACGAGATGTTGGTTGAGATGGAACAAATACCAGGAAAAGTAGAGGAAGCATTAAAACTTAACGACCAAATACAAACTATAGCTGCTGAGTTTAAAGACAGCCGCAACTTCTTATACCTGGGCCGTGGTTATAACTTTCCGGTAGCTCTAGAAGGGGCGTTAAAGCTGAAAGAGATTTCTTACATACATGCAGAAGGATATCCGGCTGCTGAAATGAAACACGGACCGATAGCTTTGATAGATGCAGAAATGCCGGTTGTGTTTATTGCTACGAAGGACAGTTCTTACGAAAAAGTAGTATCGAACATACAAGAAGTGAAAGCCAGAAAAGGAAGAGTAATTTCAATAGTAACCAAAGGCGATGATTTAATTCCGAAAATGTCGGACTATGTAATTGAAGTACCACCAACCTTAGATCCGCTAATGCCGTTGGTTTCTGTTATTCCATTGCAGTTATTATCTTATCACATTGCTGTAATGCGTGGATGTAATGTAGACCAACCTAGAAACCTTGCTAAATCAGTAACGGTGGAGTAAGTGTTTTAGAAGTTAAGTAAAAATTTACAGACAAAAAACGTCTCGCTATTGTAAAAAGATAATAGAGTTCTGGAAAAAATAATAGAGTTCTGGAAAGTGCCTAAGTTCAATATTTATTGTATTTGATTTTTAGCCTTACAGGATATCAATAATTTCGTTAACCAATAGTGATTTCTTTTAAATGGCTTTTACATTTTAATACAGGACTAGTAATCTTCAATTTTAGTTTTAAATATGAAATTTTGGTTCCTAACTAGATTTTATGTTTTTAGTTCCTTCTGATTATGATAACTTTCCTTCCTGATATTTTACCTGATGAATCACTTCTAAGTTATATAGGTAGAGTCAAAGACCTTACACTTGTTGAATCTGAAAGAAAGATTAAAAATGCCTTTTTCGGTGAGCCTTCTAGTAAAATTAATTGTAATAATCCAATTGGAATTAATGAGTTTTCTAAAAGGACTTATCATTTTCTTGGACTTTCAAAAGATGAAGTTTTAAAAAAGTTTACTAATTGGCCATTCTATTTTCATTTTTATTCAGATCACGAGGTGAATAGAATGAAAGAGGTGATTTTTTCTAATTTTATGACTGATACATTTATTTCAAAGTATATAACAAATACTGATGATATAAAGTATTGCCCAATCTGTATTGAGGATTCATTACAAAAGTACAGTACTCCATATTGGAAGAGAATTCATCAGATACCAGGAGTTGAATTGTGTATTGAACATAATTGTTTTTTAGAGAGGCCGAATATTCCTAAATTAAAGTATGTTAGACAAGTTAGTAGCCACTTTCCTTCTTTAGAAATAATTAGTTCTAGAAGGCCGAGAATAAATCATTCAACTAATTATTACAACATTAATTTAATTGTTAAGCAGCTACTTGAAGAAAGAATCGTAATAGATTTAGATTTTAATAATAGAATTAGATTTTCTGATTTTTTTTCAGGAGGTAAAGTCAAGAACTTAAATTTACAAAGTGCATTCAATTCTTTCTATTCTGAATTAAGAATATTACCTGAATTTAAGTCAGAGAATATCACTAGTGATTTTATTTCTGGACGTCATGGTAAAAAGTCTTATATGACTAAGTTAGCATTGGATTATTTTTTTAAAAATTATAAGCCAATCCAATTAGTGTGTAATGAACGAACTCCTTTTTGGGATAGGCACTTATTTGGCAATGGACCTTGGAATTGTTTAAATGTACTTTGTACACATTACAATTCCAATGTTATTTTGACAGCAAATTTTAGGTATGAAGAATTGAACGGGAAAACAATAGGTCATTTTGATTGCCCTATTTGTAACTCATCTTATTCAAAGAGTTTTAATTGGGTAGGAAATGAATTCAAGTCTTATATTAAAGGCGGGAAAAAATCCGTAAAACAACAAAGAGAATTATTTTTTTATTATTATTCTTTAGAAAAAATAACCTATATTATCAGAAATAAAATTAGTGTAATTACAACATGGTTAAGGAGACACGATAAAGATTGGTATGAGAAGCAATCATACAAGATAAAGGAATTTCAAAAAAAAAGAAGGGAAGAGAAAAAGGATTCAAATAGTAAGGCAATTTTTTTAAAGCTATCCAAGAGTTTAAATCATTTAAGAAGCATTAATCCTCCATTTAGAATTTCTGTTTCAAAAATATTAGCATTTTCAAATGTAAGTTATAGCAGTTGCTCTAAAATAGAAAGAGATTTTTTAAATTCTAATGAAGAGTCAGTACAGAATTTTAGAATAAGAAGACTTCATTTTATAAAAGATGAACTTTTAAAGAAAGGGGAGCAATTAACTTTAAGTAAGTTACTAATAAAAATTCATTCAAAAATAAGAAAGGAATTGAGCTTAGAGGCAATAAAGATTTTGAATAACATTGGAAATAATTGACAGAAAATAATAACGTTTGCTACTGTGACTGTAGATTAATGTTTTGGACAATCACAGAATAGTTTTGGATACCATAAAAAGAGTTCTGGATTTGTCGTTACTAAAGATCGAGAAGGGTATTGTGATTAAAAATTTGTTTTATTTACAAAATTTATAAGCTTCAGTAAAGATTGATAGCAGTTAGATCTTATAAATGATTAGTGACAGAAGATAATAAAGTTTGAAACCAAAATAATAAAGTTTGAAACCAAAATAATAAAGTTTGAAACTTGTGATTGTAGATTAAAGTTTTGGACAGTTACAGAATAGTTTTGGATACCATAAAAATAGTTCTGGATTTGTCATTACTAAAGAGAATGGTATTGTGATTAAAAATTTATTTTATTTACAAAATTTATAAGCTTCAGTAAAGATTGATAGCAGTTAGATCTTACAAAGGGTCTGTAAATTAAACTGTGTCAGTTAACTCAATGGAGTCAAAAACATTTTATGATTTTATCAACGGCTTGCGAATAGACGAGTTCAAAAGGCTAGTAGCCCAGCCCGAAAATCAAAAGTACACGCTGCTTGGCTTGGCATTTGAATGTGGCTTTAACTCCAAGACGGCTTTTTATCGTAATTTTAAAAATGCTACAGGTCTAACCCCCACCCTTTATCTGAAACAAAAACACATACAGATTCAGGAGGATTGATAAACAGCTACCCTTAATATGTACCATGTATGCGTTCCGCTTTGCTAATTACATTTTTCACAATGGCGTAATTGAAATAACCCTAGCCGGACAACCCATGAAGCAGGCATCCGAGGCAGCAAGAGGATTTGTTGGCATTGCCTTTCGCATAAGCGATGATAATAGTCAATTTGAATGCTTCTATTTACGTCCTACTAACGGAAGAGCTTTAGATCAGGTAAGAAGAAATCATACTGCACAATATGTTTCAATTCCTCATTATCCGTGGCATAAATTAAGAAAAGAGTTTCCTGAAAAATATGAGTCCTACGTAGATATTGGTGCTGGTGAATGGATTAAAATGAGAATTGAAATATGCGATGCTATGGCCAAGTTATTTATCAATGATGCTCTTGAACCAACTTTAATCGTTTCAGATTTGAAGCATGGAGAAAAACTTAATGGAAAGATAGGGCTTTGGATTGGCCCTGAAACGGAAGCATATTTCAGAAATTTGGTTATTAAGAGAAGTAACTGATGATGGTATTAATAGATTCATGGAGAAATCTAAAAATTAAATGACAGCATGACATTCTCTCTGTAACTTTTTCCTATTGGTAAATTGATAGTGGTTAATGCTACGTTTGCCTGATTGACGGATCGGACAAAATGCTTATTTACTATAAACGACTTATGTATTTGAATGAATTCTTGATTAGATAAAATAGAAATGAAGTGAGTTAAAGTTTCTCTGGTTATTAATATTTCACTTTCAGTTATGACCTTACAGTAA
The DNA here is from genome assembly GCA_021298355.1 of Flammeovirgaceae bacterium. GTDB lineage: Bacteria > Bacteroidota > Bacteroidia > Cytophagales > Cyclobacteriaceae > Chryseotalea. Next base: position 33,891 of record JAJTEH010000017.1, on the reverse strand, counting down.
TTCCCATAAGATTTGATATATACAATTGAAGAAGATTTGATTAGAATATGCTTTCTGTTTGCTCTGATATGTATTGTTTCATTCGTATTTGTTTTTGATGTGATTCCGCTAGGTTGGTATTGTTTTGCTTTGCCGACTGCTTTTAAAAAGCGAGAAAAGCTAAAGGGTTTTAAAAGATAATCGATAGCGCCAAAGTTAAAGCTTTCAAGTGCAAAATCTTCGTGTGCCGTTGTTACAATAATTTTATACGGATGAATAAGTGCTTTGCTGAACTCAATGCCATTTAGTTCAGGCATATTAATATCAAGAAAAATAAGATCAACCGAATTATTATTTAAAAAACTAATAGCTTCAACAGGATTTTGAAAACAACCTACAATCTGGATATCATCTGATTTTTTACAATAATCAGAAATTATTTCGTGTGCGATTGGTTCATCATCTACAACGATTCCTTTCATGATAGATTTAAAGTTAATGTCGATTTATATGTTGAAGCATCTTCATTAATTTCAATTTTAAAATTGTTTTTATATATGATGTTCAATCTCTCCTTTAAATTAGATAATCCAATTCCGCTTTGGCGTGGCATTGTATAAGGTTTAAAATCATTGTTAATAGAAAATTGTAAATCATTATTACGTAACGTAATACAAACCGAAATATTTGTATTTGCAACATCTCTTTCTAATCCATGTTTAAAAGCATTTTCAACCAGTGGAAATAAAATAAGCGGCACAATTCGTGCATCGTTTTTGTCGATGTTAATATTAAATGAAACGGTTTTCATATCTGGGTACCTGTGCTGATATAATTTTATGTAGTTTTCAATAAAGGAAATCTCTTCTTTTAGTGAATATTTATTTTTTTTAGTTTCATATAATCCAACGCGGAGTAAATCAGATAATAGTAAAATTGTTTCCTTAGATTTATCTGGATTACTTTCCTGATTACCATAAATTAAATTTAATGTATTAAATAAAAAGTGCGGCATTATCTGGCTTTGTAATAATTGTAACTGAGCAAGTTTTTGCTGTTTTTGGTAATCTGCCAAAAAGCGAATGAACTTTATCGTAAATAGAATTATGAATAATAAGTAAATACCGCCAACGATGGTGAATAGCGGTTCGTATGGTTCAATAAAAGTTAAAGCGATGGCTGAGATAACCACTACAGTTATCGATATGATTATGTTTTTGGTAGAGTATGGCGCTCTCATTGTACAAAAATATTGATAATAAGAGTTTAAAACTAGATTAAGTAAATATTTACATCACTACAATTTAGATGATCGTCACATGAAGATGTGGTTTTGTCACATTTTAAAAATCATCGTTCACATATTTATTAGCATTGCCAAAAAAATATTATGAAACTATACTTTAAGCATATTGCTTTCACTGTTATTTTATTTGGGATTGCTACAATTTTATACATGTTGATATTTGGCTTTAGTTTAGCTTACAATGGAAATGTTATGGCAATAAGTTTACATAATGAAGGCCCGCATATTACCTGGTATACTAACGACACATTACAAATTGATTTTATCCAGCAGGTAGAAAAGAACCAACACATTGTAAAAAGAATGAAATTACATTCAAATGAATTGAAGGAAGTAAACTGTTATTATCCTTTGGATTCAACTCATTTTAGTGTTCCAATACAAAATTTGATGATTGAAGATTCACTGTCATTTAATACTCATAATAAAATATTTGCTGTTTCTGATATGGAAGGAAACTTTAATACCTTAAGAAAGCTTTTAACTAATAATAATGTAATTGATTCTAATTTAAACTGGACATTCGGAGCCGGCCATTTAGTTTTGTTAGGCGATTTTGTAGACAGAGGATCTTTTGTAACACAGACTCTTTGGTTTATCTACAAATTAGAAGTTCAGGCAAGAGAGAAGGGCGGATATGTGCATTATATTTTAGGCAACCACGAGTTAAAAAATTTATATGGAGATTATTATGCAGCATCTCAAAAGTATCTGCAAACTGCTGGTATTTTAGGAAGACAACAATTTGAATTATATAATAATCAATCATTTCTTGGACGTTGGCTAGAGAGCAAGAATGTTTTAGTAAAAATAAATGACAATCTTTTTGTTCATGGTGGATTGCATCCTGATATAGTTAAGTACAATTTTAGCTTAGATGCTATCAATACAATTGTAAAAAATTCTTATCGAGTATTTCCATATCAAAGTACTGAACCTGATAGCGTGAAATTAGTAAAAAGTAATCAGACCGGTGTTTGTTGGTATCGAGGATATTTCGATTCAGACTTTAAAGAAGAATCACTTGATTTAATTTTGAATAAATTCGAAGTGAATCATATCATTGTTGGTCATACCATTCAGGAGGAAGTCAACAGATTATTCAATGGTAAACTTTTTGCAATTGATGTATTACATCCGCAAGATCAATATAGTTATTTTCCATCGCGAAATTCGCAAGCACTATTAATAGATAAAATGAAATATTACAGAGTTGATCATAGCGGAAAAAACCCTTTACTTTTTAAGTAAAGGGTTTGAACAGGCGTTTTCTTTAATTAACTTTTTAATTATTAAAAATATTTTGTAAAGTTTCTTTAAGTACTTCACCTCTCAAATTCTTGGCGGTTATTTTTCCTTCGGGATTGATGAGAAAGTTAGATGGATATTCAAAAATACCATACACATCAAATACTTCGCCTTTACCGCCACTAATATCAGAAACATTTGTCCAGGGTAGTTTTCCTTTTTTAATGCCATTCTTCCATTGTTTCTTACTGCTTTCTGCGCCAACAGCATAAACTCTGAATCCTTTATTGTAATATGTTTTGTATAGTTCAACAAGTTGAACATTTTCTTTAATGCAAGGACCGCACCACGAGCCCCAGAAATCTAACAAAATATAATTCCCTTTGTAATCACTTAACTTTTTGTAAACACCAGAAGTGTCAGGTAAATTGATGTCGGCAAAATTGCTTCCAATTTCAAATTCGATATTTTTTTCAAGAAAATTTTGAATCTCTTTATTAGAGGTTTGAAAAAGGTAAATGAGAAATTAAGTGCAAACAACTAGCATTTAATCAAATGTTGATTTAGATAATTCTGCTAGCACAAAATTATGTTGTTATTTGCTACACTAATCCCAAAGCCTGGTAAACTGGTGCGGTTCACATCAATAGGTACACCCCATAAAGAATAACAACGAACTTTAGATTATAAAGGGATTAATCATATTATACATTAAGTATAACTTTTCCAGAACTCTATTATCCTCAAAAAGTAAGCTTTCCATAACTCTATTATTTTTCCTTCCAGAACTCTATTATCTGACTACAGCTATAACGAGGCGTTTTTTATTTTAGAATAATACACTCAGTTAAATACGTAGCCAAATATTATTTTATTTAAAAACTAATTAGTTAAAATTCTAGCATAGAATTTTTGTAAAATGAGCTAAAAATTTGTTTTCTGACTTCGTACTTTTTATTTTGGAGTCAAAGTAAATCTAATACGGGCAGCAAAAACGATGGGAAGTAAGTTTATCTTGAATTTTTTTATAATCTCATTATTACTTTATTCAAAAGTATTGCGTGCGCAATTTATTACAAACGACATCATCTTAGCAAATAAGGGAAATGATGATTCTTTTTTATTTAGAATTGCAGATAAAGTTAAAGATCATTCCATTGTTATGCTAGGTGAGCCTACACATGGAGAAGGTAACATTTTTAAAATCAAAACAGAATTGGCTAAGGCATTAGTTAAGAAACACGGGTTTTCGATTATAGCTTTTGAGAGCGGTCTATATGATTTGTGGAAAGCAAATCAAAATATGAAGAATGGTGAAGATTATCTGCAATCCATTAAAGATGGTTTGTTTAACGTATGGTCTTGCTCTGATCAAATGACTCCTTTGTTTTTACTTCTAGACAGTTTGAAGCAAAATGTGAAAGTAGTGGGATTTGATGTTCAATTCTCTGGTGAATACGCAAGTGAAAGTATGCTGGATGATATTGAATCTATAGTAAGAAAAACGAAAATAGACATCAATACTGATGATCTTGCCTATTGGGCAAGTATTTGTGAAGTAATGGCAGAGCAGTTTAATGTGCCAACAGATTTCGACTACATTAAATTTAATCGCATTTCTGATTTTTTAATATCTAGTTTAGACAAGAGTAAGAAAGAGGAAGACACTTTCTTCTGGATTCAAATTCTAAAAAGTGTTAAAGCTTTAGCACACGATTATCATTATTTTAATCCATCGTCAATTAATCAAAATGAATGGAAAGCTAAAAACTCGAATAACAGAGATCGGCAAATGGCTAATAATTTGCTTTTTTTAAAAGCATTATATCCAGATCGGAAAATAATTTGTTGGGGAGCTTCAGCGCATTTTGCAAAAGGTTTTGATTATGTTGATAATGATGAATTAAAAGAATATACTCCGATGGGTAAAATAATAGCAGATTCTCTTGGGAAATCAGCACTATCAAGTATAGCATTTAGCGGAGCGAAGGGCACATACGGTTTCTTTCCAAAAACTTCTTCCGTTCCAATTTCTTTAAAAAGTATAGAAGACAGCCTTAGCAATCTGAATTTCGAATTTGCTTTTATTCCATTAACGCAAGCAAATAATTTTTTTAACGCTAAACCATTAGAATTCATTAGCATTTACAACAAGTGGTCTACAACCTTTGATGCATTTTTCTATACGAAAGAAATTACTCCTAATCATGTAAACTGCTCATATAAAGTGCCTAACATTTATATAAAAGAAGATTCAATTGAAACCATAGCTTTGCAAAACAAGAAGAGTAATTCGAATAATTCAGTTGATAAAAATGAGTACATCAGAAGTATTAATACCGACAAGAAGTTTGCAGGAAAATTACTGGACAAGAAATCTGGCAACCCGGTTTCATATGCACATATAACCTATCTACATACTAATTTAGGAACAGTTGCTGATGATAATGGAAATTTTACACTCTATGAATCTTTAAATAATGATACTGTAGTTATAACGTGTATTGGTTACAAGAAACTGATTCTTACCAAAAAGAGTATGTCTACAGCTAAACCATTTCAATTGTTTCTGGAAGCAGATGTAACAACCCTCAATTCAGTTGTTGTAAAAGGGGAGAGATTAGATGCAAAAAGTATATTAAAAAATGTTATTAAGAATTTTAATAATAATTACCTTCAAACAAAGTACACTTCTACCATTAAAGTTAGTAGAATAATTAAGAGCAGAAATTCTTCTACTACGAAAGTAATGGTGAATGTTTTATCTAAAGTAGATAACAATGGTTATACTTTCTTCTCTCCTTATCCGGGACTTAATGAAATTGAAACAAGTTTAATCGAGAGTAGTACATTTCTAATTGATAGTATTTCACAAGATACCGTCTCGTATGAGAAAAGCGATAAAAGAATTGTGGCAGGAATTGCCTTTCTGGATTTATTAAATTATAGAAAAAATACATTTCTTAACCCAAATAAATGGAGAACGTATCAGTTTGAACTAGTTGAAATTTTAAAAAATGATTTGGATGCAGATGATGAAGTGTACCGTATAGCTTTTAAATGTGTAAAGCCTAAACATTTTAATACATTGCAATTAGCTCCAAAAGAGTATTGGGGAGAAATATTTGTTAATGCAAAAGATTTTGCAATTATAAAGTTTTTAACTTTTACCAATCAAGATAAAGATGGTATATGGAAATCTAAACATTTACCTGCTTACAAAAACGAAGCAAATTGGTTTAACCAAACAGTTGTGATGTATAAAAAGATAAATGGAATGTATAGTATGGATCGTTCTCTTTATCACAGTAATTGGGATGTGCAAAATGGATTTATTGAAATTGAGTTGGTAAAACAGAGTATTGATTTGCTGTTTATATTTCAAGAGATTTCTGTGTTCGGTTTCTTACTATCTTTTTCCTTTGATAAAAATTTTTTTCCTTCCAGAACACAACCGCACACTCGGCTGTCATTTCTGTTCATTCCCGAACAAAACATTTTCCCTGTATTCTATTTTCAACGTGATTTTGCATTGGTCGCATTTTTGCGTTTAGCGTCAAAAAAACTTTCATGAAAATATTTCTTGCTCTTGTTTTGTGGTTTTTATTGGCTGCGCTTTGCTGGCCTTTGGCCTTGCTGGTGCTGTTTCTTTTTCCAATTATCTATCTTATTGCGTTGCCTTTTCGTTTGGCTGGTTTTGTATTGTCGTTGCTACTCGGTTTAATCAAACTACCCTTTAAGCTTTTCAAAGCTGTTTAGCTAAATCCAACCAACTTCTCCGTCTGCCGGCACACGGGTTTTGTCGAAACAAATACCTGCTTTTATCGAATACATCTTCTAAACGCTTGCTTAATCAATACTTTCGCAAAAAAATTATTCTGCGATTATGAACACGAAGCGTTTAATAGACATCCTTGTTTCTGGAACTGCTCTAATCCTAATTTCACCGGTTTTAGCATTGATTGCACTCATTATTAAACTAGAATCGAAGGGTCCTGTTTTATATGGTGCCTACCGGGCAGGCAAAGGGTACCATCGGTTTAAACTTTTAAAATTTCGCACTATGTATGCTGGGGCCGATCAAAAATTGAAAAACCTAGCTCACTTAAATTTATATGGCAACCAAACCTCCAAAACACATTCTAATACGTGCGAAGTATGCCCACCCATTGGCCGCGCCTGCGTAATGATGATCGATGAGAAAGGAAACAACATTTGCGAGTATCAACTCAAAGAAATCAAAGCAAGACCTTCAGCATTTTTCAAAATTAAAGACGATCCGCGCATTACACCCGTTGGTAAATTTTTGCGCAACACTAGTTTAGATGAACTCCCGCAATTAATAAATGTTTTACGTGGCGATATGTCTTTAGTGGGTAACCGTCCGCTTCCATTATACGAAGCCGAACAATTAACAACCGATGAAGCAGCCTTGCGTTTTCTAGCGCCTGCCGGCATTACAGGTTTATGGCAAGTAACCAAACGTGGCAGAAAAGGAGAGATGTCGGAAGAAGAAAGAATTGAGTTAGACAAAGCTTACGCGCGCGATCATTCGCTTGGCCACGATATTAAATTAATGTTGAAAACCATTCCTGCTCTTTTACAAAAGGAAAACGTATAAAACCAGAAGAAACCAGTAAAGTAAATTGCGCATAGGGGTAAACACCTACACCTTTTCATACAGATAATTTTCTCAGTTTTATGAACAAGATTGTGTAACTTACCCATCCATTACAAACAAGATTTACCATGAGGTGCCTGCTCGTTGATGATGAAGAAATGTCGCGCAAAATAGTAGCGGGTATGTGCGCGCAAATAGAAGGCATTGAATTAGTAGGCATCTGCGAAAATGCTTTACAAGCCCTCCCGTATTTAGAGAAAGAAGAAATAGATTTAATTTTTTTAGATGTAGAAATGCCTGAGATGACAGGCCTCGATTTAGTAAAGAGTGTTAAACAATTACCGCAAATTATTTTCATTACTTCTAAACAAGAATATGCGGTAGAAGCCTTCGAGCATCGTGTAACAGATTACATCCAGAAACCCGTTCAGTTACCTCGCCTTATCAAAGCCATAGAACGCGCGCGCGAAGTTTTACATAAACGCGTTGCAGACGACCACAACGAATTATACGTGCGCGTAGATGGAAAACTAGTGCGACTCGATTTGCAAGATGTATTATACATCGAATCCATTGGCGACTATGTAATTTTCCATACCGAAAAGAAAGAGAAATTCATTGTTCATTCTACGCTTAAAAATATTGATGATAAAATAAGCAACCGAAAGTTCCTGAAAGTACACCGTTCGTTTATCGTTAACTTATCTAAAATTGTAGATATACAAGAAACCAATCTGGTTATAAAAGATAAAGTTATCCCTATTTCGCGCGCCCATCGCCCGGTGCTGATGAACCACATCAAAACCCTGTAAATTTAATCTGCATAAGTCGGTCAATAATCGACTGAGAAACACCAATTATCGAATAAAATCCTATAACGCATTTAGCCATTTTACTTTTGATAAAAAAAGAAAATGGTATCGGTTATCACGGTTAACTACAACAACACACAGGTAACGCTGGAGTTACTCAGCAGCCTGTACAAACACGAAACTGCCAATGTTGAAGTAATAGTGGTTGATAATGCCTCTCGCGAAAATCCTTTACCCATCATCCAAGCGTTATTTCCTCAGGTAAAATGTGTGAGAAGCGAGAAGAATCTGGGTTTTGCCGGAGGAAATAACCTGGGTATTGCCGCTGCCACAGGCGATTACTTTTTTTTCGTGAATAACGATACAGAGTTTACAGCCCCCATAATTTCCAAGTTAGTAGCAGAGTTAAAGCATGATAAAAGGGTTGGTGCAGTTTGCCCAAGACTGGTTTATCCAAACGGTGAAAATCAATTTACAGGATTTACATCCATCAACCCTTTAACTGGTCGCAACAAATGCCTTACTACAAACCCTAACAAAACCAAAGAGCCACGCATTAAAAGTACCTATGTGCACGGTGCCGCTTTTATGATTCCACGCGAAGTGTACAAACAAATCGGCAACATGCCCGAACACTATTTTTTGTATTTCGAAGAATTAGATTGGTCGGCTGCCATTGGTAGAATACACCGCAACATACATGTATTGCACAATTGCACGATCGTGCACAAAGAATCTCAAACAGTAGGAAAAGTAAGTGAGTTGAAAAGTTATTTCATGTCGCGTAATAGATTATTGTTTATGCGCAGAAATTTCAATTCGTTATCCGTTGCTATTTTTTGGCTGTACTATCTTTTGGTAGCCACACCTTTTCACATCGGCAAGTATTTTATGTTGCGCCAATGGTTGTGCATACGCGCGCACATAGCAGGTATAGTGTGGAATATGTTTTCGTCAAGCAACTCAACCACGCTTGGCTATAAGTATAATCAATTAAATCGGGTATGATAAAACGTTTTACTAGTCCAACATGGTTGGAGCAACACGATATGATGCGCACCGCATGGAAACTTCAAAACATAGAAGATATTGCCGTGTTGCGAAAAAGACTCAGTCGCTTTCAATGCGATAAACCCCTTGTTTCTATAGTTATTCCTGTTTGGAACGAAGAAGAAAATATTGTACGAACACTTTCTTCTTTTGCTGCTATGCACATACCGTTCGATACAGAATTACTAGTAGTTAACAACAATTCAACCGATAACACTGCCGCCATACTCGATGCACTAGGTGTGAAAACCATTGTAGAAAAACGCCAAGGTATTGCGCATGCACGTTTAGCAGGTTTAAGAGCTTCGCGTGGGGTGTATCACTTGTGCGGAGATGGAGATTCTCTATATCCGCCAGACTGGATAAAAGCAATGGTAGAACCGATGATGCGAAATTCAGCTGTAACATGTGTATACGGCAACTACAGTTTTATTCCGGCAGGGTATACCTCGCGAACAACGTTAGCTTTATATGAAATACTGGCCGAAACATTATTTGAGATGCGCAGGTTGAAAAGAGAATTTTTAAATGTGCGCGGGGCCAACTTCGGATTTAGAAGAGAACAAGGTTTGGCGGTAGATGGATTTGTAATGCCGGTAACAAGGGTGTACGATAACGCAGAAGGAAGCAAAAACTTTGTTGTATATGGTGAAGACGGACGCATGGGAAGAAAGTTAGGTGAGCTTGGAAAACTTAAACTTATACGAACACACAAAGCCCGCATCTGGACGAGCTCCCGAAGATTATTGAAAGACGGTTCGTTGCAACAAGCATTTGTTAAAAGAGTGAAGAAAGAATCGGGGAGATTACTGGAATATGTATTCGGGCCGGCACGTGTAAAAAATACAACCGATCAACTACCAGCACCAGCGCAACAAACAATGGTATAAAAATTTTAAAACGAAATCAACAACCTAAATCGAACCATAAAAAAATATATATGAGAAAAGCAATAGTAACATTCGGAGTGGGCTACGACTATCATCAGATAAAACCATTTGTAGCAAGTTGTACAAAACAAGTACCGGACGCTAACATCTATATTTATTCAGGTAAAAATACACTCGAATTGCGCGCACGGTTTCTGGATTTCCCGAACGTGAAGTTTATTCCGTACCAGGAAAACATGGTAGCCAAAGTAATAGGTAAAGTTTCTATGAATTTGCCTTTGCTTGCACGCGTATATGCCACAATTATAACGGGGTTATATACTATTAGATTAATTAATAAAGCCACAGCCAGCCGGTTAGCTGCGCCATTGGTGCAATTTATGGTAAAACGTTTTTTTGCTTTGCAACAATTGGTAGAAGAACAGCCACACGAACAATGGATGTTTACCGATTTGCGCGATGTATTGTTGCAGGCAAATCCTTTTGTATATGTGAAAGAGAATAACCTGGTAACAGGCATAGAACCAAAACGCATACAAGAGTGCGCCATAAACAGCAGTTGGTTGTTAAAAACATACAACAAAAAAATGTATGAGGCAATCCGCAACCAACCTATTGCATGTGCAGGCGTAATGTTAGGATCGCATGAGGTAATGCAACATTACTTACGCGCCATCACAGACGATTCCATAAGCAATCTGGCTAAGATAATGGGTATGTTAGGTGCCGACCAAGCCATACACAATAAGTTAGTGTACACAGGTTTAACCGGAGTAGAAAAGCAAGTAGAAAAAAATGGAGAAGGGTGTATTGCTACTTTACATTACTCCAGCTTAGATGAATTTTATCTGAAAGATGGTGTATTAAAAAACAGATACGGAAAAGAAGTAGCAGTTGTTCATCAATATGATAGACATCCTGCTTTAGCTAAAGAAATGCTATCGGTTTTAGAAAACAAATTACAGTTTGATTTAGCCAAAGCAAGTTAAACATGAAATCCTCCTATCTTTTTTTATCCTTACCGCGGCACGATGCAGCTTTTACATCAACTCCCTGGCAATTAGCCAAGGAGTTAGCTGTTTATACTCCGGTTTTTTTTATCGATCATCCTTACACATTTTGGGAAGGAATAAGAAAAATAAATGAGCCAACTATTCAACATAGATGGAAAGCCTATTTTAACAAAAAGTATAAGATGCAAGAAGGCATTGTAGTTGTAGCATCTCCTTTTGTTTGGCCTATAAATTTTTTGCCTCCGGGAAAAGTATATCGTTTTTTTAAAAAATGGAACGAAAAAATGGTGGCTAAAAGAATTAACAAAGTGGCCAGCCATTTTAGTGTGGCACATTGGTTATACGTTAATTCTTTTGATTTTTATTTTCATCATGTGTATCAGCATTTACATCATCCGGTTCATTTAAAAGTATACCACTGTATCGATCCTATTATTAAACCCTACAGTAAAAAACACGGGCACTATTTAGAACCCGAAGCTGCGCAACAGTCTGATTTGGTTATTGCCACGGCTCCGTCATTATCAAAACGATTTAAAAAAGAAGGCTTAAACCAACAGAGTTACCTTATACCAAATGCAGCACAAGTGAAACTATTTTCTTCCAATAATCTATCGCTTCATCCGACTGTGCAAAATATTTCAGGAAAAGTAATGGGATACTTAGGCAGCATAGAACGCAGAATGGATTATACTCTTTTGTTAGATGCACTTAACCAACTACCCGATTGGACCTTACTACTGGCAGGACCTGTAGAAAAGCAATACATCCCCGATTCTATTTTGCAACATCCGCGCGTGCGTTTTACAGGCCCCGTACCGCACGAAGAAACACCCTCGGTTATCAATAGGTTCGATGTGGCCATTATTCCTTTTTTAAAAGATGAAGCCAGTGCGGGCATCTATCCATTAAAAATGTTCGAGTACTTAGCAGCAGGTAAACCCGTTGTTTCTACCAATTTTAATCCGGAGATTTTAATTGAATTGGTGGATGTTGTAGCCACTTGTACTAATGCCAACGACTTTGCCAATGCTTGTAGGCAAGTAGTGGAAACAGAATCGGCACAGCTAGTAGAAAAAAGAAAAAGAGTAGCCGAAAAAAACACATGGACACACCGTGCCCAGCAATGGCACGAATTGATAGTTAACTTTTTAAATGCAAAACAACATGTCGGTACGAGCATATCTAAAAAATAATCCTGCTCTTAAAAAAATTATTTTATCCTTTATTTTTAGAAGAAAGCCATACCAGGCAAGAGTACGTTGGTACATTTGGGTATGGCATATATTTCCCCGTTATTTTAGAAGAGGCATAGATTGGAGTTCGAGATTAGATTTAGTGCCCTTTCATAAGTTTATACTAGGTAAGTATTCGCGTATTGAGAAAAATGTGGTGATAAACAACGGAATGGGCGATGTAATTATACATGACGAAGTACACACCGGAATAGGATGTGTATTGATTGGCCCCATTACGTTGCATAAGCACGTTGGCCTATCGCAGTATGTGCGTATTTTAGGTATGCACCACGGAAGCGATGTGCTAAGCCCACACCACCATCAGCCCACACAGGCGGCTCCGGTTATTTTAGAAGAAGATGTTTTTGTTGGAACAGGTAGTGTAATTATGGGCAAAAAAAATGGAGAGCCTTTAGTTATAGGAAAATATGCGCGCATTGGGGCTAACGCTGTTGTTATGAATGATATTCCGCCCTATTCAGTAGCTGTAGGAAACCCAGCAAAAGTAGTGCGCGTTTGGGATTTTGAGAAAAACACCTGGGTAAAACCTACTGTAAACTGAGCGGAAATTCCTTCCGCTCTTTTTTTGCCTGGTGTATAAATCGGGGTAATCTTTTAACTAAATCAAACCACCACAAAAACGTTAAGGCAAAGCCTTGCAGCATAAGTAACGGTTGCCTATAATATTTTAATCTACTCAGTAAATAATACATTTGTGTTTTTACACCAATCTCCCAATAAATATTTTTCCAGGGAGATGCAGCACGTTTTTGTTGATATGCCTGAGGATTTCTATAAAAAAGTCTGAATTCACTTTCCATTATCTTCATTCGCTTGGCAACCTTCTTAAAAGAATCCAAGCGAGGTGGATGATATACACGCATGTTTTTCTCAAATACAATCGATCCTACTTTTTCTATGCGCCAGGCTAAATCTGCGTCTTCGTTGTGCGGATAAGGAAAGTGTTCGTCAAAACCATGTATTTGTAGCAAGGCATCTTTTGTAAAGGCAGCGTTACAGGTGGGTACACTGGCATTTCCGTTTTCGTTATCAATCTGATGGGTTAAGGGTGTGATGTCTTGTACATCGGTATACGTGCTACCTTGTACGCCCACACAATTAGTCTTTCGGAAGGTATGATAAATAACCTCTAACCAGTTGTCTTGAGGTATACAATCGTCATCGGTGAAAGCAATAATTTTTCCTTTGGCAGCATATATACCTTTGTTACGTGCGGCAGCAGGGCCGGCATTTTTCTGTGTAAAGAAACGGAAGTGAGGAAGGGTTAAGGCTAGGTTGTTTAAATAAGCTTCCGTTCCATCTGTGGAGCCATCGTTTACTACAATTACTTCGTATAAATGTGCGGCAAGCGTTTGCTTTTGTAGAGCTTGTAAAGTTTGGTGTAAAGAGTCTACCCGGTTATAGGTAGGAATGATAACAGTTATTTCCATATCTATTTTACGATAACAATTTTTTCAGTTTTTGTTTTAATTGAGTTTAGTAAATGTGCATAATTTTTTATCACGTATTGCCAGGTTTCGAGTATGTCTATACCTGCTTCTTTTCTAAGCATGTGCGTTAGCCAACATAACCCAAAAATTTCGGTAATAAGCATAGCAGCAGGAGCACCGGGTAAGCCCCAGGTTTTCATTAATACGTAGCCCAATACAATATTGATAACACTATTAACCAGTACGATGCGCGTAGCCAGATAAGGTTTACCAATGGTGGTAACTACGCTGCCGAAGGCTGTACCAAAAGGTGTGATTACAGCAGCCACTACAACATAAATAGATAGCAAATACCACGCTTCGCTATAGGCTTGCCCATGGAGTAAACTTAATAAATACGAGGATGCACAAATTACAACTAAAGCAAGTGGCAAAGTAAAAGCAATTACTTGCGATAAAGTTTGATGAAATAAAAGTTTAGCTTGGGCGGTTTGGTTTTGGTTTACATGGTGTACCAAACCCGGAAACAAAATAGATTGCATTGCCTGATTGGGTAATAAAAAAAGTTGAGCAAAACGCTGCGATACACCCAACCACGCAGTGTGGTGGATAGAAATAAAAGCAGAAGCGTAAAACAAACTGATGCGAGACGATATTGCCGAGGTAGCTTCGCGTAGCATGGCATAGCCACCAACTTGTAAGAGATAGCGCCATTCTTCTTGCCTGTTTTTTCTTTGTAAAAATTGCTGATACGGAATTTTAAACGAAGCGTATAATCCTGCCAACAGGCTGGCAACACCTAATACCACAATAAGAGAGTGAATAGGTAATTGCCAATAAGCAAGTAGCGCAAAGCCTATCCATTGCACAGCCGCAAATACGCAGTTGCTTACAGCAATGGTTTGTGTGTTTAATTTTGCCCGAAGAAAAAACGTTTGCCATCTGAACCACGCATTAGGTAAAGAGTAAACACCATACAAAAACAACAAGTTTTGTACGTTACCTTTTATAAAAATGGCAACGAGTAAAAGGCAAACATTCGCCAGCGCTTCGAAAGCAAACATGGCTAGGAAGTTAAGGTGTATAGCTCCGGCACTTTCTTCGTTTGTTCTGCCGGCCATTCTTTTTACAAGCGCGGGCTGAATAAGGGCATCGCGCAAGCTGCTTATTAAAGCGAATAGTGCAATAAACATAAACCAAGCACCTGTTTCGTTCAGGCTAAAAACACGGGTAATAAAAATAACGCTTCCCATGCCCGTGCTTAATTCTACAGCGTTGTTTACCAAGGCCCACCCTCTTGTTTTATTAGTAATCATATAGTACTAGCGTTATTTTTTATACTGCTAAGATTAATAGCGCGAAATAAAATGGCAACAAACATCCAGAATAATACGCTCATCGGGAAAACACCGATAACTTCTTGTCCCCACTCTACAAGTAGCAATGGGGTAATGGCAGCAAGTAAGCCATAGGCAATGGCTTGTAAGGTTTTATCTTCCATGCGCGTAGAAGCCACCACACCTTCTTTGATTATTTTAAAGTAAAGCCAGAGAAAGAAAAACAAACCGATCCATCCTAATTCTACAGCTACCCGAATAAGGCCCGAGTCTGGTGCAAACAAAGCTAAGAATGTGCCGGGCGTAAATCGCTGGCCCCATACTCCGGTAGAGCCTAAGCCGCCACCTATAGGATGTGCCACTATCCAGGGGAAAATCATGGCTCTGTTTTTTGCTCTGGTTTGGTACGATTTATCTTCCGATGCTTTAAAAACGGATTGAATGCGTTGTACATGATAATTGTTACTGGGTGTAGTTGCCAACACCATAAACCCAAACACGGCCACTACTAAAGAACTATATAACCAATGTTGGCGTGCCAGAAAAACCCATATCACATAAAAAACAGGAATAATAATAAAGGCCGAACGTGTGCCGGAGTATACCATCGCTAAAAGCGTTGTTGCGCTTACGCTAAGTAAAATCAATTTCATCCAATAGCTTTTGCTAACACCCACTAAGGGTAGGCATAGCATAGAAATAAAAGCCATTAAAATTCCGAATTGTGCCGGAGAGCCAATAGAACCGATGGCACGCCACCTGCCATAATTAAAAACAAGATGCACTAAATCGTGGCTGAAAACATAATTATACTCCCACGCGAAATAACCAACCGTAGCTTGCCAAATTCCCCACACGGCCGAAACAAAACTTAGAAATAAAATAACACCCAATAACCGAAACAATTTCTGTTTTGAGTCGAGGTAACCATACGTAAGAAAAAACAACATCATATACCCAACAGCAGGGCGGATAACATAAAACCATGCTGCGCGCGAACCGGCCCAGGGATTAAATAATTCGATTACATTCATACCAGCCCAAAGTAATACAGCCAGGCTGATGGGTGTTTTAAAACTTTCCCAATTGCGTTTAACTGTGCAGCGATACAATAAACCAACAAGCATAACAAGTATCATCACATCCATACCAATACCCATCGGAATACCTTCTGCTAGCCTGTTGGGTATGCTTATAAAAAATGCAAATAGTATTAAGATGTATAAACCAATACCGGTATTCCACAAGGCCGCCATACTAATGGGCATGGCTATTATTACAACTATTAACCCAATGCCTGCCCAAAACCCAAACTGCAAAACCATATAGGCAACCGTTGGAACCGCAGAAAAGCATACTAACCAAAGCATCCACGAAGGAATATGGCCTTCGCCTTTTATAAAGCGAGCAAGTTGTGTTCCTGTAGTGGGGGTATAGCTTACCATTTATAATTGATGGTTGGTGTGGATGAACTTTCCGTGATTTTCTTTTTTGATGCTTTTAAATGCATTAAAGAAATTATGCCAGGCTAAAAGAGGAAGCCTTGCGCCATAGCGTAAGGTGGTGGATATGTTTTTTTGCAGAATTAAAAAGATAAGAATAGCCGCGTTTTGCAACGCCAACGCTAAGGTAAATACAGGAAAATCTAAAGGCCATGTTTCTGTTATCAACCAGGAAGCACATTCTGCAAGAGCAAAAAAATGAATGAGCAAAAACTGAACAGAGCGTGGCGGACGATAAAGCGTAAGCAAATACTCGAACGGAGCCAGGCGTTTGTATTTCCAGGAAGCTTTTAAAAGTTTACCACCATGGTACAAGGCATTGTAATATTGTTCGCCAAACCAACGCACACGTTGCGGATTGTGTGCTTGTTGTGATGCTGTTTTTTCTTCAGTAAGGGTGCTGTCCGACCAGAAAATACTGCGCACTTCGCGTTTGCTGCTGAGTAAGTTGATCATAAAATTTTTATCGAAACCGGGTGCTTTCGGATCTAGTTTATGGATGGTATCCATAAACAAATCCGTTTCGATGAGGGCGCCACTTCCGCTTATCTCGATCATTAAACCCAGGTTTTGTTTAGCAAAGCGAAACATGGTATCGTTTAAACGTTCGGTTATATGATCGAAGAAGGAAATAGCATTGTGTGTAGAAATGGATAAACGTTTGCCTTGAATTACATCGAATTGATCGTAAACATGAGCTGGAATTTTTTCGAAGAAATCGGAGGCTATCAGATTATCTTTATCCACCAGCATAACAAACTCCGGATTAATTTTGCCTTTGTTTTGGTGTGCTGCAATTTGCGAGCAGATGTAGCGTAAGGCATGTTGATAGGAATTACCAGGAAGATGATCGAAATTTTGCGACTCAACCCAAAATCCTTTTTCGCGTGCATAACAGCCATATTCTTTTTCGGCTTGTTGCAACAACACAAATACTTTTATGTTTCTGTTTTTTATAGCAACTGCAACGGCATCCAGTACTTGTTTGAATATAGGAGTGGGTTTATAGGCCGGAAGTATAAGCAATACTTCGGGGTTGTTTACGTGTACACTTTTTTTCTTCTGCGTTTTTTCCTTGCCTGCCATAATCAATATCAGCCAATAGAAAGCATAGAAACAGAAGTAAAGAGCGAAAGGAATAAGGAGAATGTATAGTACTGTTTTCATTGTAGGTTGCGTGTCATTATTTTTTTAATCCATTTTCTGATTTTACTTTTTTTATTGGGTAAGCCACCGAGAAAATCTTCCATGCTTTCCGGATGCACATCTAAAAGAACATTTCCTAAAAAAGAAATAGGAGAGTGTTGGATAAGTTCTTCGGCACGTTTATCCATTTTGGTAAAAATGCGGTTAGCCTTAAAGGCCAGCAGAAGGTGATTGGCTTGCTCCATCCAAAAGTGAGTTGTGGCCGGTTGGTCCATAGGTGTGGGCACAACTAATACGATATCGTTTTCTTTTTTCAGCCTTTTAATTTCGCTGATCACTTTTTCGCGATTGGCAATTAGTTTTTCGTTTTCTAACCAATTGTTTAAGTTGATATCAGCTTCTGGCAGGTTTTGTTGGAGCGTGCAGTTGGCTTGCACCAGTGCTACACGCAAATTGGCTTCGCATAAAAATTGTTTCATTTTAAGAGCAATGGTGTTTTGGCCTTGTTCTGCAAAAGCAGAAGTGATCAGCAACACATTTTCTTCGCCTTGGCAACGGTTTAGTATAAGTTGTGCCATTTGCATCCATTGTTGGTTTTCTATGGCTAACCAGGCATGTTGCAGAATATCATCGTTCAGTTTTGTAGTTTGCGGTATAGCACCGAGTATCGGTAACGAAGTATGTATCTTCAATTTTTCTACTGAGCGAATGGTTGCATCTAGCAAGTGTAGAATAATAAAAACAGCGGCCAGCAAAACAAATACGGCTAGTCCACCGGCTATAATCATAATCCATCGTTTAGAAGGTTGCGGTTTGGTGGGAAGTACAGGAGTATCAATTACATCGATTACATTTTCACCAGAACCATACTCCATGGATTCGGTTAAGTTTAGTTTGTTAAGCAACGTTAAGTATACATGATTAGCGGTGCTTATTTCTTGTTCGTACGCACCTATGGTAGATTCGAACGGAGCAAAACGTTTTGAGTATTGATTAACGCGTTGAATTTCTGAATTGATAATGTCAATCATATCAGCAGATGTTTCGGCATCTAAATCATAATTCAGGAAACGCCCGGCTAAGTCTAACTGAAACTGACTAGGATCGTAAGGCGTTTTTCGCGCCAGTTCTAACAATTTTTGTTGAATGGCAGCTTTTGTTTTTTCTATATTAGATTCTATTGTTTTTTGATCTGCCACTTTTTGATCGCGAAAGGAATTTACCAAGGCCGATCTGTTAAGTTCCTTTAGTTCATTTTTCAGTTTTAATATTTCATCGTGTCCGGATAAATCGAGCGATACTTCATTTCCGCTTTGCACGGTTGCCAATACTTCTTGTTTCCCTCTGCTGCTGGCGGCAACGCGGGCCATCAGGTTGGCACGTTGCCCTTCTAATTGCACAAGGTACACAACAATAGCCTTCGTGTGTTCGCCAAGGTTAACAATGGTGTTAGTAGATTTGAACTGTTCCAGTTTTTTTATTTTCGTATCTAAATCTTCTTTGGCCTGGCGTACTAATCCTTCTATAATTTCTTTATGTCCTTTAATTTTATTTTTTGCTAATGATCTGTTTTCTTCTACCAGGGCTTCTATAAATAATTCAGCTAACAACTTTGCTTTCTCAGGGTGTTCGGCAGTTAGTTCTACTTTCATAAAATTGCTGTCCATCACTCTGAAAGCAAGTACAGCGTTGCGAATGCCATCGTCTAGTAAGCGATGGTAGTGTAAAAACTGAATCATGAGTTGAGAAGCAGAATCATTTGGCGATAAAGTTTCTCCTACTTGTAATGAGATAAGTTTTTGTTCTACTTCGGCACGTTTAGCGAGTAGTTTTTCATTTCCATGATGAAAGTAGTTAGGAGTGGGAGCTAAAGCTAATTCAATGGCCTTCATACGCACACGCTCTAACGTGCGCTTAGATTTGAGCAGCTCAACCGTGTTCTGAAAATAAGAATGAACTTGATATTGCTTCAGATCTTCATCGGCTAAACTCAATCCTTTGCTTTCTTGCAAATTAAGGTAAAGCCTCGCTTCTGTTTTATAGTGTTGTGGCAAATTTCGTGTGAAATAAAAAATCAGCGTCATCGTAAGCAACGGCATGATGACGAGTTTATATCGATGACGCAAAAGTGTTCTAAGTATATCTATTAAGGTATCCATGGTTTATCTACGCACGAGTTCGGTTCTTTCTTCTGTAGCTGTAGTAAGCAATTCGATTTCGCGTTTTAGCTTGCGTACTTGCAATTGTGCTTTTAAAACAGCTTCGTTGGTAAGTACCAAAGCATTTTGGTTAAGCAACACAGCTTGGAGTTGTTCTTCTCCTTTTTTAAATTTTGCTTCTATCAATGTGCATTGTTCTTGCTGTGTTTGTTGGGCTTGTAGGCGCAACTCCAAAAGGCCAAGTGTTTCGAGGTAGTGGTAAAACAACTGAACAATTTCTACACGCAATTGCCTGCGTTGGTGCAGTACCTGGTTGTGTGCCCGTGTAACTTGTAGTTTGGCCTCGCGAATGTAACTACTGCGGCTGATGAAACGCTCGGGGTCTATGCTTAACGTTAAGCCGAGTTGTGGCAAAATACCTGCTGTGGTAACCGATTCATTGTTGTTGTTTACTTGCGTATTCAGAGAGAAAAAATTTACGCCCATGCGGAAAGAAGATACCCAACGTTTTTTTTCTTGCAACACGTTTTCGTGTTGCTGGGCTAACTCGGCTTCAAAGCCTTGTATCCAATACGAGTTTTGTAAGGCACGTGCAACAAGAGAATCGAGTTGGGCTTCGTTTGTTAACAAACTCTCGATTAATTTTTTCTCTTGTGCAGGATCAATATTTTCTTGCGAAAAGCATGCAAACGCGTGTAAGCAAAATGTAATCGTAATCAACACTATGTTCGGCTTCATTCCTACTGTTTTTTTCGCCTTGTATAGTTCAAAATTAGAGGGAGAAGAAGCGGTATTTTTTCTTTTTAGATGTTTGGATGCTACGAGGCGATTAATAGCAGGTTGTGGTGGTTTTTGGAAATAAAAATCCGGAGATGTTTCCACCTCCGGAGTATCTAACAATTGGGCTTCAAAAATTTTATTGATAGATGTAAATAGCTTGTCGGTAGCCCGAAGAGTTTTTGTACCAGTCTTTGCTTATGTTACCACCGCTTTTTGCCCATTCGGCAAATTTTAAATGTGCTTTATTAATGGCTTGTCCTTCTACCGGGTAATTAAATTCTAAAGGTAGATTAATGGCCCAGGGCAGGTTATCTCCTGATTTATAAAAGCGACCTTCTTGCGGTCTGCTGCTGTCTGCTTTGCTTCCTAATAAAGTAAGATTTGCTTTTGTTGTGGGCGGCATACCGGGTAAGTGTACTTCGGCAGCACGTTCGTTCACAAAAATAAAAGCATTAAAAGGTGCGTAGCCTAATTCGGTTAAACTAATGGGCGCTGCAAATTTTACGGAGAAGGATAAAGAAACAGGAGAAATTTTTCCTTGGTTGTTTTGTGTATTTACCAGGCCTGCTCTTCCGAATAAATCGTGGCTATTGTTGAACAAAACGAGTACTGCTTTTTCTTGTCCGGCTTCTGTACCATTTGCCAACATAGGCAATGAACCATAACGGGCTTTATCGTAAGTAACAGAAGCAACCTTATCGGAAGCAACAGGCAACTCAATAGCAAATCCGTTTTGATAAGATGCCCCCAAGGCGCGTACTTTAAACTGGCCTTGTAATTCTACAACTTCGTTAGCCACATTGGTAATGGCCTTAAAGTTGTAATCCACAAACACATCATTCATATCATAGTCGCCTTTATCGGGCCACATATCTTCGAAGGCAAGAGAACCAAATACATTTTCGGCAGGAGAGAAAACATTAAAAGCGCGCTGAGCATCGTTTGGATATACATCATTTCTATCCAATACATTATCGCCATCCGTATCTGTTCCGGTGGCAGCTTTGGCAGAAGCCATATTTTCTGTAACTACAGCGCGATACGGATTAGCCGTGATAAAAAACACAGCATCGTTAAAATCATTATCACCTCCGGGGCGCGATGTATCTTCTATACCCAACAACACAATTTCGCGGATGTCGTCTTTTAACGTGGCCACGTGTGGTTGGTTAGTTCCTGTTGTAAACGTGTTTAATCTTTTGTTAGAGTATTTGATTTGCGGCCTGTCCACAACAGCAGAGCCATTCCATCCATCGGGTACTAAAAACCAACCAATGCCAGTGTTAGCCGGAAATCTTCCTAAGTAAATTTTGTTTCCTGATTTTAAATTTCCACCACTTCCTGCAAGCGAAACATTGGGGAAGATGATGTTATGTACTTTTATATCAGCAATAGAAGCAGGAGGATTATTGAGATCATACGTGTAATACCCCAATGCATTGCGCCACCCTGCACCTTCGTGCACGAAGGTTATCCATACATCTGCTGTTTCCTGAAAACGTGTATCGGCATTGATGTTCTCGGCAATATACTCTGGGTTGAATTGCGGCACTGGTCTTCTTTCGGGTAGAGAGTTGTTAACCAGATCGAGTAAATCTTGCGGAATATAGGTGTTAACAGGTTCCAGGTTGTTGGGTACACCTTGTGCATCGAAAGTGGCCATGAATGTAAACTTGCCATTGGCTGTTCGGCTAGCGCTTGTTGAAGAAGCTACTCTGCTGCGTATAGCAGTAAGGTTATTTCCGCCAATGGTTACTTGGTTGTTGCCTGCTTTTACGGCAACTGTTGTTTCTTGTGGTAAACCTACATACTCTGTACGGATAACAAGCGAATCGATATAATCGGGAAGGGTATTGATAAGTTTTGCTTCTCCGCTGGTATTGGTTTGAAACGTACCGAGGTTTAGAAAACCATTTTCTGTTTTAAAACCATACTGCATGGGCACACGTGTTAGCCCTTTTCCACCATTATCTAACACCTTTACATCAACCTGAAAATCGCGTGTAGTGGTATAGTTAAAATGATTGGGGATAGCAAGAGCAGAAATATCTTCGCTGGCCGTAGTTTCGGGGTTTAATACTTCTACACACGCTGTTAGTATAAAACTTGTGAGTAGAAGGAGTAATACTTTTTTCATTCGTCTTCAGTTTTTGGGCAAAACTAGGCGTTAGCCAAAACCTGAATTTTTTTTTAGATGAGCCGCAAGCCCTGTAAGACGATTGGCATTCCCTAGCCGTTTTTTGGAATTTGATAAAGATTGAAAAAGAAGGTTCTGAGTTTAGTAAGAAAACTGTTTTTTCTCCACGCTTCAATTTTATCTACAGTAGTACGCAGGCGCACATACGCGGCAGAATTTTTTTCGATGTAATCGAAAGAGCCAAAATGCAAAGCTTGTACGGCTGTGGCCATATCATCTTGTGCAGAAAGATAGATTACCGGTATTCTAGGTTTTACTTGTTTTATTTTTTGTAAAACATCGAGGCCATTTTCGTTTTCATCGAGTTGATGATCTAAAATAATTAAATCCGGATTTTGATGAAGTTGAGCGATACAAGCCTGGCCGGAGAAAAACGAGAGTACACGATAGCCCAGGTTTTTCATGTGTTCTTTCATAAACTGTTGGTAGATCATGTCATCATCCACAACAAAAGCAATTTTTTCCATGTGTAATTACGATTTTGTTTTTTCTTTCAGTACTTCTACTTCTTTTACTAATTCTTTTGCTTTAGCCAGGGCAATGTGTACGGTTAAGAGAGATTCGTTAGAGTAAATATCCATAGCCATTTTTTCGGCTTGTGCAGTTTGTGTTTGCACATCGGTAGCACCAAACAAACCCATCGATGCTTTTAAACTATGAAAAGCCCTGGCCAGAGAGTTGCCGTCTTTTTGTAGTAATGCTTTTTCGGCTCTTGTTATCAGGTTAGGAAAGTGCAACAAGAAAGTGTTTACCAATTCTTCGCGCATGTGTCTGTTGTTAAGCGACTGCTCGTTCAACCTCTCCTCATCCAGGTACAGAAATGTTTGCTGTTTCATGGTAATTAGGTTTTGTGCCAGATGGTCAAATCCTGTTCCAAAGAAGAAAACAACTTTTTTGCTGGTAAAAAGTTTGTCGATAGTAAACAACCAGTAATCGAATGCAGGAAGCATTTGATCGATGTGTACACGCTAAACACCGAATGAAAAAAGGTAAGTACTTAGCTAGTCTGGTATTTTTCTTGTATCCATTTTGGGATGAGGTTTACCCAAAATGAAACAGCTTTTATAAAAGATTTAATCTGCGCATTAACTCCGGCCGATACGATTCGCCAATGGGAATTAGTTTTTTGCCAATGATAACCACGGTATCTTCTATGGCCTGAATGCGATCGAAGCGAACAATAAACGAACGATGCACACGAATAAACTGATCGCGCGGCATTTTATTTTCGATGCCCTTCATGGTAGAGTGCACAATGAAACGATCTTTCTCTGTATAGATGTTTACATAATCGCCATAGGCTTCTATCCAGGTAATATCGGCCAGCCGAATGCCAACAATTTGATTATTGGCTTTTACGAAAACAGATTCGGGTGTAGTGTAACTGTCTTTTTCTTGGGCTAATCTTTTTTCTACGCGATCTACAGCTTTTAAAAACCTGTCGAGCACAACGGGTTTTAATAAGTAATCGGTTACTTCAAAATCGAAAGCCTGAAGTGCATACTGTTCTTTAGCAGAAGCAATAATCACTTCAGGATAATTAGCCAGAGATTTTAATAATTCGAGCCCCGATAGATCTGGCATTTCCATATCCAGAAAAAGTAAATCTATCGGTTGAGTAGTTAATACTTCGCGTGCTTGTAAAGGATTATTACAAGAGGCAACGAGCTGTAAGCTTTTAACTTGTTGTACCAACATCTCGAGCATTTTGCGCGACATGTCGTCATCGTCTACAATTAGGCAGCGGATTTTTTCAACCATGGATGATTAACTTCCAAAATTCGTCTCAAGATAGCACGAATTCTGACGCGAATCTCCTCTGGGTTGAAAGGCTTTGTAATAAAATCATCGGCACCGGCCTTTAAACACTCAATTCGGGCTGTGCTGTTCTCTGTTGCTGATAACATTACGATGGCAATGTTGTTCCACTCAGGGTTTTCCCTGATGCGTTTTACGGTTTGTAAACCATCTAACCCGGGCATGTTTAAGTCTAAAATGATAACATCAGGCACAGAAACATGTGTTATATGATGAAGGCAAGAGTCGCCATCGGGTACGTGTGTGCTGTTAAATTCTTTTCTGAAAAATTCTTTTAACAAAACAGGAAGACTGGGTTCATCATCTGCGATGAGTAAGTTTAATGTAGCATTCATATTAGTTTGTATGGTGATTGTATTTGATTAATTCTATTTCCATGTAGGCATGATCGAGTATAATTTGTATTTGTGCCAATAACGCGGCAATGGTTTCGGCACCTTCGTGCGAAGAGGCGACTTCTTCTACTTTGTTTACAATGGCAGTTAACGAGTTAATGCCCACATAAGCGCCTTGTGGTTTAAAGCTGTGCGCCAGTTTTTTGAGTTGTTCAAAATCTTCTTTGATAAAAGCAGTTTTTGCTTGCTGCATAAATTCTTTCGATTGCTTTTCGAATAATGTTATCATTTCGAGATGAAAAGCAGTATTACCAGGCGAAATGCTTTCGAGGTAATCCATTTGCAAATAGCCTCGGTTTTCTTTTGTTGGGTGTTGTGCGGATGTGGTATCGCCAACTTTTAAAAATTGAGTGAGTTTAAAATTTAAGTCGGCCGGTTGAAAGGGTTTCGAAATATAATCTTGCATACCTGCACGTAGTACTCTTCCGCGAGGGTCGTGTAATACGGAGGCCGTCATAGCTAAAATATTGATGTGCTTAACAGGTTCTTGAAAATTATTTCTGATGTGTTGTGTAGCTTCAATGCCATCCATTTCAGGCATTTGCACATCCATGATGACAAGATTAAAATCTTTTTGTTTACGAAGAATATCCAAAGCCTCAGCACCGTTGTTAGCTACAACAACCTCTATCTGCCAATTTTCTAATGTTCGTTTGGTAACCAATTGGTTAATGAGGTTATCTTCTACCACCAAAACTTTACTACCCGGAAACGCCACTAAAGTTTTTGTTTCCTTTATTGTTGGTTGTGCAGTTTTTTCTGCTCTTCCGTAGGGAATAATAATGGTAAACACCGAGCCTTTGCCTACTTCACTATTCAGTAAAATTCTTCCGCCTTGCATTTCTACCAATTGCTTTACAATGGTTAACCCCAACCCTGTGCCACCAAAGCGCACGGCAGTGGATTGATCGGCTTGCGTAAAACTTTCGAAGATGATGTCGAGCTTTTCTTTCGGAATGCCAATGCCACTGTCTTTCACGGTAAATTGTAATTCGCAAGTATGTTCGTTAATTAAGTTGGCTTTACCAGAAATACGTACCGATCCTTCCGCAGTAAATTTAATGGCATTAGAAAGTAAATTCATTAACACTTGGCTAAGCCGTAGCGGATCGCCCAGTAACGTAGTGGGTATTACTGATTCCCAATCGATGGCTAAAACAATGTTTTTAGCTTCGGCTTGTACTTTTAAATTTTGTACGAGCTGATCAACCACTTCGCGGGCATCAAAAGCAACGGATTCAATTTGGAGTTTACCGGCTTCTATTTTAGAGAGATCGAGGATATCGTTAATAATCGAAAGCAAATGTTCGCCAGAAAAACGTATACCATTTAAATACTCCAGGTTTTCTTTCGATAGTTCTGAGTTGATCATCAGGTTGGTTAAACCCAGCACACCATTAATAGGCGTGCGTAACTCGTGGCTCATTTTGGCGAGGAAATCCTGTTTGGCATTCATCGACACTTCGGCCAATTGTTTGGCACGCAGCAAATCGTTTTGTATTTGTTTGGTTTCAGTAACGTCTCTGTATAACCACAAATGGCCGCGGTATTCGTTATCAATAAAAATAGGCACATAATCGCGGGCATATACCTTACCGTTAACCAGTTCGCATTCTTCGTTTACGGCAATTTCGCGTGTGTTTAATAATTCCTGTATGCGCGTAACAAAAAAGTTGGGGTCGGCAAAAAGGTTTTTAGATTGTTCGGCAGCGTTAGAGCAATCCATACCAATTAACGAATCGGCTGGGGCCGGAATGCCAAACATTTGGCAAAACTGATCGTTGCATAATACAACGTGTCGGTTTTCGTCTTCTACCAAAACACCGGCCTGAATGGTTTTAATCAGATTTTGTAAGCGAGTGCTGGTAGATTTTAAATTTTCCTCATTCTTTTTTCTTGAACTTATATCGCGCAAAATGCCACTGAAAATTCTTCTTCCGTTAGAAAACGTTTCGCCAAAGCTAATCTCTAACGGAATTTCGTGCCCTTGTTTGTGTAAGCCAGGAAGTTCGAGAGATGTCCAGCTATGTAGTTTTTTCTCACCGGTTTGGTTGTACCGTGCAAAACTTTTTTCGTGCAACGTTTTAAAATAATCGGGCATGATGATTTCTAGTTTTTGCCCGATTAACTCGTGTGTGTCGTAGCCAAAAATTTTTCCGGTTACTTCGTTACTAAAAATGATAAAGCCTTTATCGTTAATGGTAATTACACCATCCGATAACGTATCGAAAATTACTTGCTTTAAGGCTTGGGTATCGCGCAGCTCGGCTTGTGTTTGTTTGGTTTGGGTTATATCGCGTGTTAAAACTAAAGCATGTTTTTCGTTTAAAGGAACAACGCGGGCTTCAAAAAACTGAAGAGTATCTTTTTCTGTATGGGTAAACTCGAATGAAATAGATTGTTGAGACGTTAACGCTTGAGCCAGTTCTTTTAAAAACAAATCGGTGATGGATGGAGAGAAAATATCGGAAAGAAACTGTACATGTTTTCCGTAATAGGATGTTCTTTCAATAATTTTTCCGGCACGATCTACCTTTATCGGATGGTCGGGTACAGCATCTAATAACGAACGAAGTATTTTGGTTTTCTCACCAATTTGTTTGATCAGTTGAATGTTGTTAAGCGCTAACGATGCATACGATGCCAGAAATTGTGCCGTTTCAAATTCATCTTCTGTAAAAAAATGATTAGATAAACGATTGAGCATAAACGCACCCCAGCAATGCGAACCTATTTGCAAAGGAATGGCAATCATTTGCTCTTGCTTTATCTCAACACCGGCAGGATAAACAGCTCGTTTGTCCAGGTGTGCATCCCTTACATTTTCTCCTTTTGCACTTGTAATAATAGAACCAACAATGCCTTTACCAAAAGGTATAGACCAATCTTTATTTTGCTTATTAGCAATATCTCCTTTTAAAATAATAGGACGAAAAACGTGTTGCACATAGTCGGCTTCGTAAATGGCCATTAAATCGTAAGCAATAAGAGTAGATAAGCCATCGGCCAACAGAACAGTAACCTCGTTTGCATCTAGCGTTGTGCCAATGCGTGTAGAAATATGAAGCAATGTTTTGCGGGTGTTTGAATCGTTTGCGGTCATGTGCGGGAGGAGCTGCATTACGGGAACAAAGGTGATTGTACAAAATTTGAAAACGAAAGGTTTAATCGAAGGATTGAGGCGATTAATCGAAATTAAGCCAAAAGCAACGCAATCGGCTACAACTTGCGCCATCTAAAACACAGGAGTATGATTGTTTTGCAAATTGCTTTTTGGTTCATGACGGCCACAGTGGTATACACCTACCTGGGGCACGGATTTATTTTTGGTTTACTGGCACGATTTAAAAGAAAATAGAAATGGAAAAATTAGTTGAACCGGAAGTAGCCATTATCATTGCTGCGTATAACGAAGCCAACATATTACCAGAAAAAATAGAAAATACGTTGGCGTTGGCGTATCCGGCAAACAAATTAAAAATACACATTGTAACGGATGGCTCTACAGACAACAGCGAACGTGTTATCCGGCAACACACGTACATACACCATCATCATACACCGGCACGCAAAGGAAAACTGGCAGCGGTGCAGCGCATTATGCCTTTTGTACATTCGCCCATTATTATATTAACAGATGCAAATTGCATGCTGAATGAGGAGGCTGTTGCAAACATTGTACGCCATTATAAAAACGAAAAGGTAGGAGCGGTAGCAGGCGAAAAACGAGTAAGAAACAGCGGCACAAAAGCAGGAGAAGGAGAGGGCTTATATTGGCGGTACGAATCGTGGCTTAAAAAAATTGATAGCGACTTATATTCTACCGTTGGTGCGGCAGGAGAATTGTTTTCGTTCAGAAGAAATGTGTATGAAGAATTACCGGCCAACACCATAATAGAAGATTTTGTGCTTTCGATGCGCATTGCCATGCGCGGATATAAAGTTGTGTACGAGCCCAATGCGTATGCGGCAGAAGAACCTTCGGCATCGTTAACAGATGAATGGAAGCGCAAAGTGCGCATTTGTGCAGGAGGGTTTCAATCGCTTGCTTATTTGCCCGGCATTTTAAATCCGTTTAAGTATGGCATGTTAAGTTTGTTATTTATATCGCATCGGTTTTTGCGTTGGGCTGTTGTGCCCTTTTTATTGCCGGTGTTGTGGTTGGTAACGGCTGTGTTAGCTACCCAATCATTATTTTTTAGCACGATGCTGGTAGCCGAAAGCTTGGCGCTAGCTTTAGGTATACTAGGGTTGGTGTGGAAATCGAAATCGGTAGTGGCAAAACCCATGGTTATTGCAGGTTATGTTTTACTGATGAATGCCGCAGCATACGCAGGATTATGGCGTTACCTAAAAGGTACACAAAGTGTAGTTTGGGATAAAGCACAAAGACATGCAGCACCGATTTGATGTACGTATTTTACTAAGCTAAATTTAAGTTTTATGTAAAAAAATATAATCTGCTTATAAGATGGTATGTGCTTTTCTAAAAAAAATCAGGTGTAGAAGGCCGTAATAAAGCAAACCATACACGAGAGTATTCTGCAATAAACCAAACAAGCAAAAATTAAAGTTTAAAATAAGGAGTATACAGCCCTTGGGCTAATTCAGTTACATCTGAAAATAATTTTTTCAGATGCACCATGCGTTCTTTTAGTAAGGTATAGTTAAACGTTAACACCTCGTTTACTCTTTTGGTAAGATGGGTGGGTTTAACGGCACAACGCTCTATTATAGGCAATGCATTTTTATCGCCCATGGGGTAAAATTCGTTTAAAGAGAATAGTGCAAAAATAATTTTATGCAAAGCTCTGGTTATGCAACCGTAAGTAGCATATAAATCGTTTTTATCGGCAAAATTTTCGCCTTGCCAAATCGAAAACTCGGCAGCCCACAAGCATTGTTGTACTACTGCATGCTTAAGTTTTTGCGGATAATTTTTTACACGCTCTTTTAAAGTTTTTATTTCGTTGGTATTCTCGAATAGTGGAATGCAATAAAAAGTTTCGGCCAGAAAAGTTAAAGTAGAAAAGCCGAATGGTGGTTGTTGTTCGTAGTTTATATCCCAAATTCCTTTTTCAGCCTGATCGATTGCTTCTTTTATCTGATTCAGGTTTTTATAAATAAAATCGACTTGGCAAATATCTGTTTCAATCCATGCTCCACCGTTTACGTAAGGGCCCCATTCATAAAACCCCGTTACTACAGGTTGGTTGTTGTTAGAAATCTTTTTAGCAAGAGTTTGTATATCGGTAATCTCGAAGGGTTTGTCAGGATGATAGTAAATGCCAATGTCTAAATCCGATTTTTCATGTGCCATGTGGGTGGCATGCGATCCGCCCAGCACAACAGCTTTAATTCCTTTGAGTTGTTTGAGTTCGTTCGTTATGGTTGTTAGCAAATTATATTTTTCGCTTGGTAATACAAGATTGTTCATAGAACCTTAAATTTTTTTTTAACTCTTATTTCTTTTTGGTTTAGTTCTGTTGCTACAGAATTATATAAAAGTTAGTACGGAAATTGGTTGGATAATATTAAAGGTGCATACGATAGATATTCGTTAAACGATAGTATAGCTGAATAGATTTTGGAATAAAGATATAAAGTTGCAACAAATAGAAAACTATTTTACGAAGTAGTTTTTTGGCATCATCCGGATAAAGTATGTAAATAGGCACATCTAATTAAACGTGTAGAAAGCTAGCTTTTTTGCGAGGTAGTGTGTAGAAATAAAAATAATTGTAAGCGTTATCGGGCTTGTTATATTAAACGGATTTAGGATTTTACTAAATTTTTTTTCGTTTTTTAAACCATGTTGAAGGTTACTAAATAATCGTTTAAAATGTAAGCAAAGTTTAAAAAGTTATATAGGCTACTTGATACTAGTAAGTAATGTTAGTTTTTGTTTGGCTCGATTTCTTTTTCTCAGCGCAATACCTAATTTTACATAACCAACCAAACTCCCTTCTTTAGTACTATGACTGGCCTGCAAAAGCAAACTGCTACACGCTACTTTTTATTTTCATCTTTTCTGTGCACACTGATTCTTGTAAGTTGTACTAACGACAATACCGAGGAAGAAGCTAATCCGTTAGGTTTACCGAAAACTGTTTCTGAGTTATACCAAGACGGTTCCAATATTGGCGAACTAAAGGGCACCTGTACATATAATGAAAACAAACTTGTTGAAATTTATTGCAACTCCAGCCAGAAAAAAGTGTTTACTTATTCCGGTAATGTAATTTCTAAAATGGAATATTACCAAGCGGGTACCTTACGGTTTGAACATACCTATACGTATGAAAACGATATATTGGTGGAATACAAAAACGCTGATTTTCAAACCGGAAACATACACACCATACAATACATGCACGAAACAAACGGTACCGTAAAATATTACGAAGAATTTAGTTTTAACGGAAGTTTAAGCTGGACAAAAGAGGGAACAATAACTTTTGCAAATGATAACATAGTAGAAGATGTTGCAGAGTTTACTTTTGTAGGTGTAGAAGATGAATTTAATGTAATAGTGAATGTTTTAGAGTATGATGATAAGCCCAATCCATACAAGAGTATTTTAGGTTACTCTGCCTTGTTGAACTTAAAAGGAACAATTGGTAACCATAACATTGTAAGTGATTATAGTTATATAACCAGTTACAAAAACGGTGTACAGTATGCAGAGAGCTTAACCGGAAAGGAATACGAAATAACTTACGATGCCGCCAACAGACCTATACAAATGGACAGATACAGCAATGAAGATATTGGAGGAGAAATTTTATATCTGGACCGTATATACAAATTTACATATTAGGTTACACCCTAGTGATGTATGACAAGACTGGTAAAAGCAATTTTAACTTTGTTTAAAAAGGGCAATGCAGAAGAAAACTCACATTTTTATTCTTCATGTGGCTGAACGCCAGGTTTTTGTTTTACATACTTCCACGGATCCCACTCTAATTTTCTTAAAAGAAACCGGACTATTCTTACTTTCTGAAATTCGTTTTCATAAAACGGAATATACACGAAGTCGTAGCAGAAGTAGTAAATTTTACGATTATCATCTACCTGTATGTTAGTAAAATACTCAAAGTTGAACTGACAGTTAATCATTGTTTCTTTAGTAACAATTGCTGCATTGCCAGGGCAAAGTTTTGCCAGAATGTTTCTGTTTTTACGAAGTATTGTGTTAATAAGGGATTGAGGCTCGTTATAAGTTACTCTTTTTTGATTGTTAAACTCATACCTGCAGGCATTCGAGCAAAATCGTTTATCACTTCGGCCATAAAATTTTTTTCTACAAAGCAAACAAGATTTAGTTTCTTCCATATCCGTTTTTACACGAGTATACACGATTATAATCTGAAGTTTTTTAGGAAGGAACCGGGCGCAAGTTTAGGTTTAAATCATGAATTTTTCAACATCTTCTTTACCCTTGGTAACACTAAAACATTTAGTTATAAAAGGCGAACGAAAGATTGCGTTCGAGTATAAAAGTTCTAAAAAGGTAGATGAACTGATACGATCGTTGGGAAATGTTTGGTGGTCTTCTCAGTATCAGGTTGCCTATACACCTTATTCAAAAGAAAATTTAAGTAAGATATATGCCACACTTAAAGGTAAAGCCTGGATTAGTGGAAGATTTTTTTACCGAAACAGACCGATCGACAACAGTCGAGGTATTGTATACTTGAACGATATCCGAGCTAAGTATTTAAACGAACAGGAAGAAACAGAAAAACTTTGCCCGAAGGAATACATAGAAATGTTGGAAACACGCAGATACAGTGCCAACACAGCTCGCAGTTACACAGGGCTTTTTGCCAACTTTGTGAAATACCTGAACGGAAAACCCCTACTGGAAGTAAACGAGTTAGACATTAAAGGATACCTATACAGGGTAGTGAAAACGGGTAAATCGGCCTCGTATCAAAACCAGGTAATAAATGCGATAAAATTTTATTACGAGCAAGTATTGGATATGCCCCACAGGTTTTACGAATTGCGCAGGCCCATGACCCCGCGCAAACTACCCCATACACTTAGCAAAGAAGAAATTAAACGTTTGCTTGCCTACACAACAAACATAAAACACAAAACCATATTAGCCACCCTATACAGTTGCGGATTACGCATTTCGGAGTTGCTAAATTTAAAAATAAGTGATATTTTGAGCGACCAAGGGCTTGTATTGATTAGAGAGGGGAAAGGAAAAAAAGACCGAACTACGTTGCTTGCAGACACTACATTGAGGTTACTTAGAAAATACTATGTGACTTACCGGCCGAAGGTGTATGTTTTCGAGAATCCGCAGGGAGGAATGTATAGTACAAAGAGCGTACAAAACATATTGCAACAAAGTTTACGAAAAGCTGGAATAAGCAAACCGGCATCGCCACATACGTTACGGCATTCGTTTGCTACCCACTTGTTAGAAAGCGGCACAGACCTAAGGTACATACAAGTTTTGTTAGGGCACGGATCGAGCAAAACAACGGAGATATACACGCAAGTAAGCTCGCGGAGTTATAGTGAGATAAAGAGCCCGATAGAAAGATTAAATTTAGATGTTTAACTACACAGCTATAACCATTATCTACATTTCGTTTATTCGTGTAACTATTACACGCCTCCGGATAAAAGAAATATATCACCAATACTGATAGATAATTGTTAGCAGCAAAAAATTAAACGCGGCAAAACATAATTCAATTTAAACTTTGCAAAAATTTATTTTCAAGACAAATCGGGCGTTTGCTTTAAAAGAGTGTTACTAATCGCGCAATAAATTTTAAACTAGAACTTTTCGAATTTTCAAGCAATGATGATTCGAGTAGATAAAATCACTTTCAGTTTTTATTTTGAAATATTTTCTTTTCAAGTCGTTCAGAGTTTTTGCTTTAAAAGATTTGGCCATCGGCAAGCAATTTTGTTTTGCTT
>JAJTEH010000044.1 GCA_021298355.1 Flammeovirgaceae bacterium | reverse complement strand
GTAGAAAAGAAAAACATTTTAGCCAAATGCGGTTGGTCGCCTTTCGAAGGACAAAACTTTTCGCACAAAGTAACACACACATTTGTTTCTGGATATTTGGCTTACGCCAATGGTATGTTGCAAAACGAACAAATGGGACAAAGATTAAAGTTTAGCAGAGCTTGATTTGGCAATTTTCTACCTAGTGCCTACCTTTGCCATCCTTTCGCGGTAAATGCCGCGTTTACGGTGGATGTAGTTCAGTTGGTTAGAACATCAGATTGTGATTCTGAGGGTCGTGGGTTC
The DNA here is from genome assembly GCA_021298355.1 of Flammeovirgaceae bacterium. Lineage (GTDB taxonomy): Bacteria > Bacteroidota > Bacteroidia > Cytophagales > Cyclobacteriaceae > Chryseotalea. The sequence goes on along the minus strand of JAJTEH010000044.1, from coordinate 27,363 downwards.
GAATCCCATCATTCACCCGAAATCCCTGCCTCGGCAGGGATTTTTGTTTTTCACCATTTTCTTCCAGTTGTAAACACGCTATTTTGAGTTATAAATAGGAACTACCTAAATTTTACGGGGTATTTACTTATTCTTGAGCGTGATTTTGCCTGTAAGAAATGAAGCTTAGATACTGCACAAAATTATTAATTGCCACTCTATGGTAAGCCAAATACTTGTTTTGCAATCAAATTCTTAATGTGGTTGTTTAGAAAGCTTTATTGGCATTGAGTTTTGAAACAAAAAGTATTGTTGTCTTATCTAATTTAGATTAATATCTAAACTTTGATCCAATTATCTCGGTCCCATAAACCTATCTCCATTAAAATGAATCATATGGTCGGGCACTTCCATTAACCAAACTTCTGTTTCCCAAGCAATATTATTTGAGTGTTTTTTAAACTCTGTCATATCTGGGAAAGCTATTATGTAAACTTTTCGTTTTGATTCATTAACTATTAAATAAGTTAACATTTAAAAATCCGTTTGTGTTACTCATAGTCTTTGATTTATAGTCGACATTAAATCAGTTTTGTTGAGTGGATGTAAAAGAAAAAATTGGTCTAAGAATAAAAGAAATTCGTGAGGCGCAAGGTATGTCTCAGAAGGACTTGTCTTATGCTGCCGATTTGGATAGAAGTTACATTGCAAGTGTTGAAAATGGTCAACGAAATATTTCCATTGTCAATATTGAAAAAATCGCCATCGCATTAGGCGTAACCCTTAAAGATTTTTTTAAAGATGTCAAATTCAATGAACATACAACAAGGTCTTGAATCTATTAAGAAAATGATTGAAGATGCCATTACTAATAATGGTGAAGCTGGTAAGAAGGCAGTTATAAATTCAAGCCAAACGATAAATGTTTTACATGAAGTTGTAAAATCCGATTTAATTTTAAAGGGTGTTAATTCAAATCTTATTAAGCCTGCACAGGGATTAAGTTCACCTGAAATTCAACTTGCAGGTTTCTTAAAGTTTAAAACACAGGATGTTTGTGTTTTTCCAAATCACCTTCAACCACTACCTGAAACAATTAATTTTAATGGATTACATACTGGTAAGCCTGACCCTTACGGAGAATTATTCTCAGAGCATGTATTAACTATTAATTTAAGAAGTCAATTGAGTTCTTTGGCGAAAAATAAAGATACAATGTTTGAAAGGACATATGCAGAACCGTTAAATCTCCATCGGAGATTACCAAAAATGGTATTAGGTGAAGTATATCTTTTGTCTGCAAGAGAATTAGATTCCAACAAAGTTAAACTTAAAAACGTCAGTTATAAACCTGTATCTCAAAAGATTGCAAAGTCGTTAGAAGAATATATTTACGGTTTTTCTGCGCTTAATTCACGAAATACTCAAGGAGACGATTTCTTTAAGTATGAACGTGTTGCTCTTCTAATAGTTGATTTTAGCCAAAACCCTTTAAAGATTTATGAGTCGGTTAGTGATTTAAAGAATGATGGATTATTACCGCAATCTTCCAATTGTTCATTATCAAATCTTATTTACACCGGATTCATTGATGATTTGCTTTCAATGTATGATAGGAGATTTGGAACTGGTAAATTGAGTTGATAAATTTCAATCAATAAATCATTTATTTCTTGCTTGTCGGTTAAACTCCGAATTAATTCAATTTCTTTTTCTGTAAGTTCAGGAATAGTAAATTTTTCAATAAAATTTTTCTGATAGCAAGGATAACCACCTTCAATCGCTACACTCGTTCTACTTACGTAATAGTCCATTACAACAGAGTTCAGAATTTTCTGAACAACATCAATATTCTCAACTTTGCAAATGGGATTTATTAGTTCACAGAAAAGCCCATTTGTTTCTTGCTCCTTGAAGTAAAATCCGTATCCGTTAGTGAAGTAGGCATCTTCTTCTTCAACCAATAAAAATCTTGGGTGTTGGCTAAAAGTAGGATTTAAGATTTTCTTTCCTGTTTTTGTAAGTCCTTGTGTTCTGCCCCAAACATAAAACGGTTCAAATTTTACTTTTCCCTTATCCCTGGCTAAAAGAATTTCTTTTTCTGAAAGCAAATACTCATAGCACTTAGGAAATTTTTTCTTGAAATCATTTTCAGCGATTGGGGTCGCAACACCTTTTTTAATTTGATAAGGGAAAATAATTTTCCGAGTATTTTGCTCGGCTTCTTCTTGCGTTTTGAAATCGGAAATTTTGTAAACCGATTTTACAACTTCCTTCTCAATTTCAAATGTTCCTCTTTCAGTTGATTTTAGATAATAGCCGTTTTTCTTTTTACTACCGTCAACAAAAAATACATCGTCTTTTAAAGTTGCAATTCCAACACATATATCAAAGAGTTTTCCGATTGGAGTTCCAATTGTTTCAATCGTTTTAATGTTTTGTTGCTCGTCAGTTTTGAGTAAACGCCATTTCTTTATGTTTAAGTTCTCTAAACAATTTGGAGAGCCATTTGCGTTTGCCAAAAACAGTTCGGGGCTATAATCTTCTTTTATTCTGTCATAAGTGATTGCTTCGTTTTGTTGTTTATTTAGAAAAGTGATTGCAGTATACGTTTGTGCATCAAAAACTTTTTTGTGGCTGAAATCAATAATACGGGTAACGCATTTTTGATGTTGAAAATATCTTCGCAATGCTTCTCCTGCAATCGATGTGAAATAGTTGTTGGGCGTTATGTAGCCAAGTTTCCCTGTGGGTTTGATTAATTTGTAACCAAGTTCAAAAAAAGCAAAATATAAGTTGAATGTTCCGCCTTCAACTGTTGTCCAATGCTTTGCTAAGTATTTCCTGTTTTCATCCGATAAGTCCTGAAATTTTACATAAGGCGGATTGCCTACAATGTTGTCAAAGTTTTGCTTCCAATCTGCTCTTAGACTGTCTTGATGATAAAGGTTGAAATCAGTTTCTTTTAAGTGTTCACCAAATTGTAAGGCATAAAGTGTCAGGATAAGTTTGGTTCTGTGAATGTTGTATTCAAGTATGTCCGAACCGAAAATATTTTCCTTAACAATTTTGCGAATGGATTTATCAAAAGTCCGCTTGTAATAGTCAGTCAAGCCGACAAGAAATGCACCGCAACCACAACTTGGGTCAAGATTGATGTCGTTTTTTTTTGGTTGAATTTCATTGATTATAAAGTCAATGATATAGTCAGGCGTGAAAAATGCTCCATTAAACTTTCTGTCGCTCATTGGAATGATTAACTCCAAATAGTTTTCAAGTTCTTTAATGCTTGAAATGTGCAGCGAAGAAGTGTCAAAATAAAGTTTGGGGTTTTGCTCAAAGTCCTTGAAATAGCTTTTCAGAATGGGACTTTTGTCAAAATTCAGTTTGTTGTTTGTCAGGTAAGAATAAACCAATTGCCGCTCAAGACTTTTCAAGTCGTAAGTTTGTATGAGTTGATTTATTATTCCTTTCTTAATCATTGTTGTGATGACTTTAAGTAACAAATTTATTGTCTATCAAAATTTATAAAATCGTTTTTTTACTTTTTATTTAAATCAACCTCCAAGCAAGTTAATTTCGGAAATCCAATGTTGAACGGTTCGATATTAATTTCTTTACTCACTTCGCAATGTTTTTATGTAGGCTACTTTTTTTTCTGCAACTTTTAGAATACTCAAATCTGCTTCTTCCTCTATTATTTTATAAGCAATCTGGTCACTCAAAAATTCTTCAAGTAATTGCTTTTCGTTAACTTCAAAAAAGTTAGCGATATATTTAATTAATTGTTTTGTCGGTTGCCTCTGGTTACGTTCTACTTTCGCTAGTAGAGAAGGGTCAATTTCAATATTCGCAGCAACTTCTTTCAAAGTTAAATTAGCTGTTTCTCTAAGTTGTCTGAGTTGTTCTCCAAATGTTGTATGTTTTTTTATGGTTGCCATTCAGGACAAAATTTGTCCAATTTAATAACTCTTTTAATAAAGTAGTTAAGTCAACTTAATTTTTTCACTGTCTATATTAGTTTATAAAATTCTTAGCCTTTTTCTTGAGCAAATTCATGTCGAATAAAATAAGATTCCAATTGAATAAACCAAAAACAATAAACTTAGCTTCACATCTGTTTTTCTCCGCTAATCATTTTATACACAATACTTAAACAGAATACTGATAATATCAAGATGAAAACCTAGCCGCATGGATCAACGCATCATCAACCTCTTTGACGAATACACACACAAACCTTTATCCCGCGAGGAATTTTTAAAAAAACTGGCTGTCCTAACAGGCAGCACAGCCGCTGCACTTTCTGTCTTGCCTTTTCTGGAAGTTAATTATGCGCACGCAGCAACTATTCCGCAACAAGATGAAAGACTAGAAACGGCCTACATCCAATATCAAGTTGGCACGGTTACCATGCGCGGGTATCTGGCAAAGCCAAAGAAAAAAGGAAAGTTTCCGGGTATTGTAGTTGTACACGAAAACAGAGGATTGAACCCACACATCGAAGACGTAACCCGAAGAATGGCCTTAGAAGGTTTTGTTGCTTTGGCTCCGGATGGTTTATCTCCTGTTGGCGGTACACCCACTAATGCCGATGAAGCGCGTGAGCTGTTTCAGAAACTTGATGCCCAGCAAACCATCGAAAATTTTAGAGGAGCCTTCCGCTTTTTGGAGAAAGAGAAAGATTGCAACGAACAATTCGGTTGTATCGGTTTTTGTTGGGGTGGCGCAATGGCAAATAATTTAGCGGTTTATGAACCTAAGTTAAAAGCATCTGTTCCCTTTTACGGCCGACAACCCGATCTGAGTATGGTTAAAAATATTAAAGCTGCTTTGTGCATTCATTATGCCGAAATGGACGAAAGAGTTAATGCCGGAAAAGATGCCTATGAAAAAGCTCTACAAGAGGCTGGCATAAAATATGAACAACATGTGTATGCCGGTGCACAACATGCCTTCCATAACGATACTGCGCCAACGCGATATAATGAGGCCGCAGCGAAATTAGCCTGGCAAAGAACCATCGAATTTTTTAAAAAAAATTTAAGTTGATTTAGTTAGCAGATAGCGCATAAGCAGCATTCTTTCTGCTAATATTTTTAAGCTGAAGCAAGAGTTGAAATTTTTTCTCTTCTTCTAAAGTTTCATTGAGTTTTACAGATAAACTTAAAATCTGAGCAAGCTCGCTGTAACGCTCAGAATAACTACACGCTCCGGCTTGCGCCAATTGATTTATGGATAAACCCAGTTTTTTATTGTTAAATGATTTTACGGCTTCGTTGTAAAATAATCTTCCTTTTAAATCTTCAAGCGAAATGCTTTCCCACAGATTAAACGTATAGCGATACATTTTTTTATCATCGTACGTGGCGCCCGCAAACTGTGTGTTTTGTTGGTAGCGTTCTAAACGCATTTCGATTTCTTTTTTGTTCGCGATAAAACCGTTTGGATCGGTAACTTCAACTAACACTTTTTCAGCGCCATCAATCAAAATAAAAATATGATGGTTGGTTTCAATGATTTGATGTTGAATTTCGAAATAACGAAAAAGTGAGGCTAGCAAAGTTGTACCTGTTAAACAATTGAATGTTCCGTGTTGAATAGTACCGGAGAAATTGGCCTCATCTTTATACGAAACAAAAAATTTGGCTTTCGCCTGCACATACAACCACTTTGCACGCTCGATTTCCGATTTTTCTTGTAATCGATTTTGATGTTTCTCTAAACGATTAAGAAATCGATCAACTTCACCGATCTGAACACCCGAATAGCCGGAAGTTTGGGCAAAATCCGACCAGATCAATCTTAAATCTGTTAAAGATTGTGCAGTTAAAGGCTTTAAAAAAGACCAAAAAATCAACAAAAATGCGGTTTTCAACTTCACTGTTAAGCCAATGTTAATTTATTGTTATCAAAATTAACATTTCGGTAATACAAGTCAAGTAAATGTTGTGTTAAGTTTTTAGCACAAACCTTTCGTACCTTGCTTACATGGAAAACGGAACGGCAACAAAACAGGCAACAGACTTAGTCACCATCTTTACTTCGCAACAAGCCACAGCATTAAAACTTCGCAAAAGCAGTATAGCCGATAGAAAATCTAATCTTAAAAAACTAAGAAGTTGGATTCACACCAACAGAGAAGCAATACAACAAGCCATCTATTCTGACTTTAAAAAACCTGCCGGAGAAGTAGATGGCACTGAAATTTTTCATGTGTTAGCAGAAATTAAAAATGCATTAGCCAATTTAGATACATGGGCTGCACCCAAAAAAATAGATGCTCCTATTACTTTTTTAGGCACTCGCTCTTATGTAAAAGCCGAACCTAAAGGAACTTGTCTCATTATTTCACCGTGGAATTATCCCTTTAGCCTGGCTGCCGGCCCGTTGGTTTCGGCTTTGGCTGCCGGTAATACGGCCATTGTAAAACCATCGGAGTTTACGCCACATACCTCAGCGTTACTTAAAAAAATGGTTGAATCGCTTTTTACACCGGATGAAGTTTTTGTTGCCGAAGGCGATGCCACCGTTTCGCAATACTTAACGAGTTTACCTTTCGATCATATCTTTTTTACCGGTAGCCCTACGGTAGGGAAATTAGTGATGAAAGCCGCTGCCGAAAATCTTACTTCGGTTACGCTAGAGTTAGGCGGAAAATCTCCAGCGTTTGTAACAGCTAACGCTCGCCTACAAGAAGCAGCAGAGCGCATCGCGGTAGCAAAATTCATCAACTGCGGCCAAACCTGTATTGCCCCCGATTACATATTAGCAGATGAAAAAATAACGGCTGATTTTACAAAAGCCCTAGCTAATCAAATTAAAAAAAGATTTACTTCGGCTAACGAAAGTTTACAAGAAAGCCAACACTACACGCGCATCGTGAGTAAAAAACATTGGCTGCGCTTAAATGAATTGTTACAAGATGCCTTAGATAAGGGGGCACAACTTGTTTATGGTGGCAACGTGCGCGAAAGCGATTTATTCTTCGAACCAACCATTATCACCAACGTTAGCGAAAATGCTCGCCTAGCTAAAGAAGAAATTTTCGGACCTATTCTTCCCATTTTTACGTTCACGAAATTAGAGGAAGCCATTGCTTTCGTAAATGCTAAACCCAAACCATTATCGCTTTATGTATATGCACAAAATAAGGCAGAACAAAAAAGCATCATACAGCAAACATCATCAGGTGCAGTTTGTATAAACGATAGTGCTGTGCATTTCTTAAACAATCATTTACCTTTTGGAGGTGTAAACAATTCGGGCATGGGTAGCACACATGGCTATTATGGATTTTTGGCATTTTCTCATGTTAAGCCTGTTATGAAACAACGCAATGGGTTAACGAGCATCAAACCCTTATATCCGCCCTACACTAATTTTGTGAAACAAGCTATGAATTGGCTTTTACGATTACATTAAACAAAAAGGTCGATTACTTTAATAATCGTTGATCGAAAGGGAAAGTATCAATAGTCTTAACGGATACCTTAAAAAAATCCTTGTGATGGGGATTGATTAAATAATTGTGGTCTCCTTTCGTAACAACAGAAGGCACTTTCATAATTAAATATTCATTATCACGTACGAATTTATCTCCAATTAGCTGAGTAGATACAGCATGCGGAAACTGCCCCCAATCTGGTGGTAAATCTTCTTCACGAAGTGTTGTTATTGGAACTGAATCGGGGATAAAAATGCCTATCATAACAAAATCTGAAGGAAGTGTTGCTAAGGTTAGATGCACAGCTACTTCGGCCATGGCCAATGAACGATTTTCTGCTGTGTAAATAAGTTCTACTCCTATTGAGTTCCAACGAGCTCCTTTTATTGCTGCTCCTTTACCCGATAAAGTCGATGCAAACTTCTTTCTCGACAAGCGATAAACCTGCATACTTTATACAAATATCCCGTGGTTTATTCTTACCAACTCACCCGCTACAAGTTCCTTACCATAAGAATCATGTAAAAGAGAAACTGGCTTTTCATTTCCCAGCGAAAAATTGGGAGTATTGAGCCATAGCTTTAATTTTTCCATTTCGCCAAATACTTCTAAACCAAGTTGAATTACTTCGGCTAATTCTATAATTTTTTCACTTTGTAGCGATTTAAAATGATAGCGGGAATTGACTTTATAGCGTTGCAAAGACTTTACAGAAATTCCTAAAAATGATGCCCACTCGTTTTCTGTGAAGGGAGAATGAACCTGAATTAATTGAAACAATGAAAACGGAATACCAGATCGTATAGCAGAAATAATTAAAAGTTTATCTGTTAAGAATTGCTTAAAAGTAACAGGGCTTGCTTTACGCATCGAATTTCTTTGTGACTTGATTTGCTTTCTTCTATTGTTTAGTAGGGATACGATTTCCTTATTTAACTTGTCTTCAATTTTTTGAGAGTATTCCTGCATAGTTTCAGACATTTGTCCGCTAAATTAAGACATTTTTCTATCTATCCAACCTTTTTTCAGCTTTCCCAAAATTTAAACCAATAGATTCGATTTTCTTTGTAAAATTCACTTCCCTATTTATGCAATTTCGTAGTGTTTAACGTTGTAACTTTGTATTTCTAAAAATTCATTTCTATCATGAAAAAAATGATCAAATGGACGCTCATCGTTTTGGGTAGTCTTTTAGCACTCATCGTAGCTGCTGCTATCATTATTCCTATTGTTTTTAAAGATGATATTAAAGCTGCTATCGATAAAGAATTAGCCAATGCCGTTAATGCCGATGTTACCTACAACATCGATCAACTTAATATCAGCTTATTTAAAAACTTCCCTAACCTGACAGTCGAATTGGGCGAATTAGGCGTTATCAACCGCGAGCCTTTTGCCGGAACTGTTTTATTTGCTACCGAAAAAATTGGTGTGGCTGTTAACTTAGGCGACCTAATTTTTGGCGACCAACTCAAAGTAAAAAGCATCAGCGTATTCCATCCAATTGTTAATGTTCAGGTTTTAGCTGATGGCCGTGCTAATTACGACATCGCCATACCATCAACCGATACCACAACGCAAACAACGGAAGAAGCCACCGCTTTTTCTTTTGGTATTGATAGTTGGGAAATTACCGATGGAGAAGTAACATACAACGATGCTACTTTGCCTTATACCTTAACGTTAAAAGGATTAAACCACACCGGAAGCGGAAATTTTAATCAGGACGTTTTTGATTTAAAAACCTACACCAAGGCAGATACCGTAACAACTTCATTCGATGGAATGGAGTTTTTAACAAACAAACAAGTTGAAATCGATGCCATCATCCAGATTAGTGAGGGCTATTCGAAATATACATTCAAAGAAAACAAAGCGAAAGTAAACGACTTCGCTATGGCTTTTGATGGTTGGTTTAAGATGAATGAAAATGATTTCGGAATGGATATTTCATTCAGCAGTCCGGATAACTCATTTAAGAGTTTGTTGTCGCTTGTGCCGGGTATGTATTCTTCTTCCTTCTCGAATATTGAAACAAAAGGAGATTTAGCGTTTAATGGTTTTGTGAAAGGAACTTTCAGCGATACACAAATGCCGGCCTACCAAGTAAACTTATTGGTAAAAGACGCCATGTTTAAATATCCTGATTTACCAACTGCGGTGAATAACATCAATGTTGATATGTTGGTCGATAACAAAGATGGCGCGATAGAAAACACACTCATCAACATTAAAAAATTTCACATGGATTTTGGTTCGAATCCTTTCGATGCCACTTTGTTAGTTGAAAACCTACGCAATTATCCGATTGATGCTAACGTTGCGGCAAAATTAAATCTAGGAGAGCTCACTAAAATGTTTCCGATAGATGGATTAGAATTGAAAGGTTTGTATTCGCTTAATTTAAAAGCCAAAGGCATATACGACAGCGTTAAAAATATAATTCCTGCTATCGAGGCGCAAATGGCACTAAGCAATGGATATGTTAAGTCGGCCGAATTTCCGATACCCATTGAAGATTTGAAATTACAAGCAGGTGTTGTTAATACCTCAGGTAAAATGGCCGAAACCACTATTAAAGTAAACGATTTGAATTTAAAAATGGATGGTGAAACTTTTACTGCCAACATGTTACTTCAAAACCTTGAAAACTATACGTGGGATGTAGCTGCAAAAGGTGGTATCGACTTAGAAAAGATTACGAAGATATTTCCTTTAGAAGGCATGACACTCGCAGGAAAAGTAAAAGCAGATGTTCGCACGCAAGGTAAGATGAGCGATTTGGAAGCCGGTAGATACGATAAATTGCCAACGTCTGGTAATGCTTCGCTAGCCAACTTTAGTTTTGCTTCTAAAGATTTACCTTATCAAGTTACTATTGCGCAATCTACTTTAACATTTAATCCTAAACAGATTGAGTTAAGCAATACGAGCGGAACGATTGGCAAAAGTGATTTCAGCGTAAAAGGAAATGTAAGCAACTACCTAGGTTATGTACTAAGCGAGAAAGAAGTAATTAAAGGTTCGCTGGATCTTAATTCGAATTTACTCGACTTAAATGAATTTATGACGGAAACAGAAGGCACAACAGCAGAAACAGATACTGCATCATTTGGTGTTATTCCTATTCCTGAAAATATTGATTTCATTCTACGTTCTGATATAAAAACAGTAAAAATGATGGACTATACCTTAACCAATGCAAAAGGAGATGTAGTATTGAAAGATGGTGTGGCCAATTTAAAAGGAGTAGGATTTAATTTATTAGGCGGACAGTTTGGTGTTGATGGTTCCTACTCTGCAAAAGATATCAAACATCCTAAGTATGATCTTGCCTTAAAGATTGATAAACTAAACATTCAGCAAGCAGCCAATTCATTCAGCATTATTAAAACGTATGCACCTATCGCTGGTTTGGTAAATGGAAATTTCTCAACCGATTTTAAAATTAATGGAGAGCTTACCCAACAAATGATGCCCAACATGGCTACCGTTAATGCAGCCGGATTAATTAAAGTGGCACAAGCTGCCTTGAAAGATTCTAAAATTATCGCTGGCGTTACCTCACTTACGAAACTAGATAACACCAGCGAAGTAACGCTAAAAGATGTAATCATGTCGGCTACTATTAAAGATGGAAAACTTACAGTTAAACCATTTGATGTAACCATCGGAAATTATAAAACAACGGTTGCAGGTTCAACCGGTATGGATGGCTCGCTGGATTATCAATTAAAAATGAATGTGCCTGCCAATAAAGTTAGTTCGCAACTTACAGGGTTTGTTAATCAGTATACAGGTAGCAATACCGATCCTAACAAACCTGTGCCTGTTACCATAGGCATTGGTGGTAATTATGCCAACCCACAAACAAAATTGTTAATGAGCGAACAAAAACAACAAGTGAAAGAAGCAGCCACCAATGCAATTAAAGATGAAGCTGCGAAAAAAGCAACTGAGTTGGTGAAGAGCAAAGAAGCAGAAAAACTAATCGATAAAGTTTTAGGTGGAGAAAAGAAACCAGGAGACACCACCAAGAAAGCTGACCCTGCTACTAAAGTAAAAGAAGAAGCTGCAAAGAAAATTCAGAGTTTGTTTAAGAAGAAGAACAACTAAAGAAGTATCAATACGTTTTACGTAGAATCAAGCACGCAAAAGTCCACGTTATAAGTCGTGGACTTTTTTATTAAAGGCTATTTCAGATAATTGCCTGCGAATAAAAATTGATTACGAAAAGAAATGGTGTTGCTCTTGACTATTCAAAATCAACTGAAGTATTTATTAAAAAAAATACTTGCTGGCAACCCATTGTAAAAAAAATAAGCTTTGAGAGGTTGATTTTATAGTTGAACCAGCATTAATCTTTGTATCATATCTACAATATGATTAGCAGAAAGATCATTTAACTCCTGATGATTTTTGTTTTCAGATCGATAATTGGTGACCCAAATAACATAATATTGATGAGCATCGGCTATTTTATTTACGATGTGTACAGTTTCTCCTGATGTGCGCGTAGAGCAAATAATTATATCACAATTTTTTTCAGAAAAACACTTCAGGCTTTTGGGTAATATGCTGCCTGGGTCTCCATGGCTTTCAATCCCTATTTTTGTATTATTAATAGTGATGATCAAAGTAATATCATTTTTAAAATTTACTGTAACAGGATCTGAAACAGCATTTTTAAATTGAGTAAGAATTTTCTGCGCCACTCTTTTTAATGTGTCGGATTTACCTTGTTGGGCGTGCCCCCAATTGGCGAGGATAACTTTTTTCATGATTTAACAAATTTGAATAAGCTTATTTTAGAGTTAAATTGATGAAGAATCTTTTTTGATGGATAAAAAAATCTTACTATTCCGTAAGCTCTGCCAAAGGCGGCAATGTTTGTGATTTCCCTGTTATTTGCTTTACTCTTGTTCTTCTGGCTGAAAGCCGCTGGTGTATTTAACAAAAAAACTAGCAGCAATAATTTCATACTTATTCTGTAGTTTGTCTGACAACATATTCTGATTTGCATGCTACTCACTAAGCATTTACTTTATACGTTAAATAAACATAACATTTAAAAAGAAAAACCCGGGCTAACCTTACGCTAACCCAGGAACAAGCTAAATCCATATATGCTTTTACAAAGCTAATTTTGTAATGAAATAATTTATATAATTGAAAATGCTTTTTATGTTGTGTAAAGTCATATTATAAACAAGGATAACACAGCATTATCAGTTTTTACAAATCAACTTATAACGATACTCTATTATTGGCTTATTAACTAAATTTTATATAAATAAGAAAATAGGTTAAGTATAAAATAGTATAGCTGAACGATATAAATTACGTAGCCATTGGAATTTCATCCAGGCTATAGAAAATTTTGAGTCCGCGTTCTTTAGCGATGCGTACATCTTCATCAGCTCCTTTCGAGGCTCCTTCTAATCGAAGTACTGCATCGCATTTTTCGAGTAGCCTGTGCGCTACTGGATATTGGATTTCATCCCAAATACTATCTCCTATTTTTTTATAGCCGGCAAGATGAAGTAAAGGTAAGGCTACCCATTCTCCTATTATTGGAATATGTCCTTTTCTAAACAAAGGCAATGCAACAGATTCTAGTTTATCTAAATTTTTCTTGATTAAAACGGGGTCGTCATTTGTGCCGCCACGATACGGGCCTGCGATAAGTATCATCATACTGTATTTTGTTTAAAGTATATTATTGAGTTTTATATATTGTAAAAGCATAACCGTTTTGGCATCTTTTATTTCACCTGTGGCTATCTTATTGATGGCATCCTTTATCTGAAATTCTAAAACTTCTATATTCTCTTCTTCGTGTGCAACACCACCGCCTTCGGTAACTTTCATTTCTTCTGTATATTCAGCAATAAAGAAATGTAAAATTTCAGTTACAGATCCTGGCGACATATATGCTTCAAATATTTTTTTTACATTTTTTAGCTGATAGCCTGTCTCTTCTTCGGTTTCTCTTCGTATGCATTCTTCTGCATTTTCTTTTTCTAACAATCCTGCACAGGCTTCTATCAGCATTCCACTCTCGTTGCCATTGATAAAGGTTGGTAATCTAAATTGCTTAGTGAGTATGACACTTTTCTTTTCTTTGTTATAAAGTAAAATGGTTGCGCCATTGCCTCTGTCGTAGGCTTCTCTGCTTTGTATACTGGTTGTTCCATCTTTTTTAGGAAACTCGTAAGTAACTTTTTTTAAAGTATACCAATTGTTAGAAAGAATTTCGCTGTTGATGATTTTAACGTTTTTGTTCATTTTTATTTTCGAATGTTCTTGCTTAAAAAATTAAATATAAAGGGTATGAATTTTATGAATAAAGAATGGTATAATAAAGAAAGCTTTTAATGATTGATTTTTAACAAAGGTAAGGAAGCCCGTAAGAAAATTGTGCTTTTAAAAAGCCTGAATATGTTAGTTAACGCTAAGCTTTATGAAAGCTAACTGTGCTAAATCAATTAAGTTTTTAGCGCAGAATTTAGTGAAATCAGAAATAAACTTTAATGTTGATAAAACATATTAAAGCAATAGATAATAAGGTAATTAAATGGATTGAAACAAGGCAATCCGGTTTCCTTCTGTGTCTTCGAACTCGGCCACTAAACCAACACCATTATTGGTTTTAGGATAAAGAATTTTTGCCCCATTATCCACAGCAAGTTGCAAGGTTTGTTCAATGTTTTCTGTTTTAAAATAAATCAACACACCCTCTTTTGTTGGTTTGTAAATTTCTCCTTTGGCTAACGCGCCAGATATTCCGGCCTGAGTTTCTACAAAGGGAAACAATGCCATTTCGTTATGATCTATATTTTCTACTTCGAACGTAAAGTTGAATAAAACGAGATAAGAAATATTTTTTTTATTAGCATAAGAATTTCTTTTTAAGATTACGATTGGTTTTGCAGTTTATATTCCGGCCGAAATAAAAATACGTTTTACGCGTTCGCTTGTATTGGTTAGTATTTCGTAAGGTATGGTGTTTATTTTTTTTGCTACGGCTTCTATAGGATAGTGCTTTCCGTAAATTTCAACTTCATCTCCTTCCTTTACATGCAAGCCGGTTACATCAACCATCATCATGTCCATACAAACATTGCCTATTACCTTGGCCATTTTGCCATTGATTAAAACTTCGCCAATTCCTTTGCTAAAAGCCCGGCTGTATCCATCGGCATATCCTATAGCTAAAGTAGCGGTTACAGTTTCCTTTTCAATTTTACCATGTCTGCCGTAACCAACTGTTTCACCAATTTGTAAATGATGAATTTGCGACACAACTGTTTTTAAAGTGGCAACGGGTTGTATGTTCGGATTTTTATTTTCTGTAGGATCGATACCATATAAACCTATTCCCAAACGGATCATATCAAACTGATAACCGGGGAAACGCAACAGGCCGGGTGAGTTTAGTAAATGATATAAAGGTTTATACCCAAGTTGTTTGGTTAATTGGTTGGCTGCATCTAAAAAAGTTTTTGCTTGTTGGTGACTGAAGGCATCGTGTTTGCTTTCATCTGAGCCTGCTAAATGACTGAATACACTGATTACTTTAATGTGCGGATGTGCTTTTAAAACTTCACTTAACAAATCTATTTCCTTCGGTGCAAAACCCAAGCGATGCATGCCGGTATCAATTTTTATATGAATGTTTCCTTTTTTTCCGTTTAAAAACTGAAGGTAATCGCTCAGAATTTTAAAGCTGTACATTTCTGGTTCTAAGGCGTAATCCAACATGGTTTGAAAACTTTCAGCAGCCGGATTTAAAACCATAATAGGTAATTGAATATTGTTTTTTCTGAGTTGTACGCCCTCATCTGCATAGGCAACTCCCAGGTAATCTACCCGGTGGTACTGTAAAATGTTGGCGATTTCTACACTACCACTGCCGTAGGCAAATGCTTTTACCATCACCATCATTTTAGTGCCGGGGTTGAGTAGCGATTTAAAGTAGTTGTAATTATCAACCAGTGCATTTAAATCTATTTCAAGCACAGTGCCATGTATTTTTTGTTCGAAATGCTTTACAATTTTTTCGAACTGAAAACTTCTCGCACCTTTAATTAGCAAAACACGGTTTGCATAATCCTCTTCTTTAAGCTCTTGTAAAAAACTTTCTGTAGAGGTAACAATTTTCCATTGTGGGGGTAAACTATTGATTTCTTCTTGCCACTCTTTACCAATTAAAGTAACAAAATCAATTTTAAAGGATTGAATAGTTCTGATTGCTTCCTGTATCCAATGTATTTTTTCACGACTGGCCTGCAGCAAAGAAGATAAGATAAGATGCTTCGTTTTTCGTTGATTCTGATGATTCAAAAAATCGAGGCTCATGGCTAACCCTGCCAAATCGTTGTTGTACGAATCATCTATTATAATGCTATTGTTAATGCCTGCTTTTACTTGTAAGCGCATGGGCACTGTTCTTAGCTGTTGTATATACTGTTGTAACGATGATAAAGGCGTTTGAAAAAAAAGTAGAGTAGCTATAACATGCCCGGTATTTTCTATAGAAGCAGCATCTGCAAATGGCAATTCAATAAATGTAGTTTGCTTATCATAAGTAACGCTTAAACCATTTTTATCTTTTTGGATAACAACATCGTTGTTGGTTTCGTTTCCCCAGGTAAATTTTTTGCAGGTAAGCTTATCAATTTCTGTTTTATTAAAGGGTGCATCATTACAGTACACCAGCGTATCGCAATGCTCAAAGAGTTTGAGTTTTTCCTTTAGTTTTTCTTCTCTCGATGTAAATCCTTCATCATGCGCAGAGCCTAAGTTGGTGAAAATGCCAAGGGTTGGCTGAATAATTTTTTCCAACTTTTGCATTTCTCCTGGTAAAGAAATTCCTGCTTCGAAAATTCCTAACGTATGATGCGCTTGAATTTGCCAAACCGATAACGGAACACCCAATTGCGAATTATAGCTTCCAGGATTTTTAACAATACTAAACCGATCTGCCAATACCTGATAAAGCCATTCTTTAACAATTGTTTTTCCGTTGCTTCCGGTTATGCCAACCACAGGCAAAGTAAATTTTTTTCTATGATACGCTGCCAGCTGTTGCAGAGCAAACAACGTGTTGGGCACTAACAGTATAGCAGCATCGTTAGCCTTAACATATATTTCTTCTTCTACTATAAAAATGCGAATTCCTTTGGCATACACTTCATCTACATGGGCATGTGCATTATGTTTTGTGCCGCGCATGGCAAAAAATGCTCCATGAGCAACACCATATGTTTTTCTACTATCAGAAAAAATATAACGAATGTGCAGGTTTTCGTTAGGTTTAGTAAGCCACCTACCTTGCGTAACGTGTTGCAGTTCACTTAAAGTAACCATGCCAGAAATTTATTGCCGAAAGTAAACAGAAGGAATTATAATACCGATGCTTACCCTTTTAAATTAACCGCGAGCCATTTGGTACTGGTAAATCCGGCACAGCTAAAGCTATGTTTCCATCTGCATCTGCAAAACCAGTTACCAAAACTTCCGACATAAATTTTCCGATTTGCTTAGGGGCAAAGTTGGTAACCGCAATAACTTGCTTACCGGGTAAATCTTCGGCTTTGTAAAGGGTTGTTATTTGGGCACTGGATTTCTTAATGCCCAATTCACCAAAATTTATCCATAACTGATAAGCCGGTTTTTTGGCACCTTCAAAAACCTGTGCCCTTTCTATTGTGCCAATGCGTAGCTCTATTTTTTCGAAATCCTCCCATGAAATGGCCATATGAATTGTTAAAATTTGATAACATTATTGGTTTAAGTTCAAAAAATAGAATTTTTATTGGTTAATACCCTAATTTTGCCAAACATTACAGTAAGGTTAAACGTTTTACAAAAGCTAAAACCAACTTATGCGAAAGGGTTTACATTTTTTCTTTCTGGTTGCTCTTTTCTTTTTGGCCATTCCTGCTTTGGCTCAAGAGGGCGATTCGCATAACCGAGGCACATTAGAAGGCCAAACCAACGAAACCACGGCTGATTCTGAAATACTTATAAAAGTAAACAAACCCGACTCCATTGCAACTCTTGTAAAGCCAGTAGCCATTAAAGCTAAAACCAGCGATAAAACCACCGAGAAAAAAACAGACGATTCGTCTTTCAATTTTTTATACTACATCATTCAGCGTTTTAAATCTTCCGATATCATCGAAGATTAATACCATTCTTTTCTTTCGTTACCATTATTAGTCGTTTGCCTATTTATTATTCTTATATATTTGCAACATTGTTGCATAAATAATGAAGTATCATCTTCTTTTGTTGCTTTTTGTAGTAGGAAAACTATCGATGGGGCAAACCTGTAAGCTCGAAATTCTGGGCCAGGTTACTGCCGGAAACGAACGTTTACCCGGTGCAACTATATTTGATAGGCTAACAAACAAAAGCGCCACCACAGACGAACAAGGCAATTTTGTACTAACAGGATTATGCGCTGGTAAACACATTCTTGAAATAAGATTTATAGGGTACAAAAGCATTGAAAAAGAAGTAATTGTTCCGGTCAGAGAAAAAATAAAAATTACGCTAGAAGAAGACCAAACCCAATTGAGCGAAGTGTTGGTTACGGCCAGCAGTACAGCCCGGTCTTCCACACAACTATCTTCTGCTTTAGAAGAAGAAACCTTAAACCAGTTACACGGTAAACCCTTGGGCGAATCGTTGCAGAGAATAGCCGGAGTAGGTGCATTGCAAACGGGTCCTTCTATTTTCAAGCCAGTAATACACGGCCTGCATAGCCAACGCATTTTAATTTTAAACAATGGCATAAGGCAAGAAGGCCAGCAATGGGGTACAGAACACGCACCTGAAATAGACCCGTTTGTAGCCAAACAAATTGAAGTAATTAAAGGAGCAGAGGCCGTACGGTATGGTGCAGATGCTATGGGCGGAGTGATTATAATTTCGCCACCTCCCTTGCATAACACAGGTGGTTTTGGAGGCGCAATAAACACAAGCTACCAAAGCAATAGCCGAACAAGTACCGTATCAATTGCTACCGAAGGTTTATTGCCAACACCTTCGTGGTCGTGGCGCATACAAACTTCCGGAAAATATGGTGGAGATTATAACACCCCCGAGTATACACTAAGCAATACCGGGCAACGCGAGTTTAATTTTTCTGCCGGACTAGGCTATGCAAACGCCAATAGTGAACTAGAATTTTATGTGAGTTCTTTCAATGCGCGCATCGGTATATTAAGAGCAGCACATGCCGGTAATTTGCAAGACTTAAACAATTCAATTATTAGCCAACGGCCCTGGTATGTAAAAGATTTTTCGTTCGATATTCAAAATCCATATCAGGAGATCAACCATCATCTTTTTAAAACATCGTATAAAAAGAATCTATCCGGCAATAATTTTATAAAAGCAGTTTACGGTTTACAAGTAAATAACAGAAAAGAATTTGATATCAGGCGGGCAAACCGTGGCGATAGACCCGCCATAGCTATGCAACTTCTTAGTCAGGTGTTTGATGTTTCGCTAGATCATGTTGCCGAAAAACACCAGGGTAGTTATGGCTTAACAACAACCATCAAAATCAATAACAACGATACAGAAACAACAGGCATTAAACCCTTGATACCAGACTACCGGCAAGTTGCCGCAGGTTTATTTGCATTGGAGAAAATAAACTGGCGGGCTTTCACTTTCGAGGCCGGTGCACGAGCCGATTATCAATATTTACAAGCCTTAACATTTACAAATACCGAAACACTAATCAAACCCGACTTTCATTTTTATTATTTATCGGCCAATGCAGGCATGCGTTACGCCATTAATTCTCAGGCAAGTTTAACCAGCAATCTTTCTTTTAGTAACAGACCACCACACATAAGCGAATTATTCAGCCAAGGTTTACATCACGGAACTGCAACTATCGAAGAAGGTTTGCTTTTGCCAAATGGAACACTTAAAATAGATGAATCTCTGTTTAAAAATGAACGATCGATAAAGTGGTTGAACAGCTTTGCTAAGCAAAGCAAAAATTTTTCTTTCGAAGCATCCTTATATGCAAATCTGATCGACAACTATGTTTTTCTCCAACCTAAAGAAACACGGTTAACCATACGCGGATATTTTCCTGTTTTTGCCTATAAACAAACCAAAGCATTGTTAGCCGGTGCCGATTTAACGCTTAACTATACTTTTTTGCAGAATTTTCAGCTTACAGGAAAATACAGTTATCTGTATGGACAAGATGTAACGGCCAATCAACCTTTAATCTATATGCCTCCGGCACAATTGGATACCGAATTAAGTTGGAATATTCCATACCTATCGCTTTATAAATCATTCTTAAAAGCGCGTGTATTACATGTTGCAAAACAAGCAAGAACACCACGTACAATTAACCCAGTTGATCTGGAAGGAAACCCACCACCCAACGAAACTTTCGATTTTATGGATGCACCCCAAGCATACACATTAGTAAATCTTGAAACAGGATTTACCATACCCACCGGAGAACACGACATAACTTTTGCCTTAGCGTGCGAAAACCTTACTAACCAACGCTACAGAAATTACATGAATCGCCTGAGATACTTTGCCGATGATATCGGAAGAAATTTTATCGTAAGACTTTCCTATAACTTTTATTCACACTAAACAATTAACAATTATGAAGATGAATCCCGTACAAAACGTAACGAGAATGCTGAACTGGAGCAAGTTAAGTGTAGTGGCTTTTGCAGACGGAGTAATTTACACCAGCACAACATACTCGGCAGTAACTACTTTTTTAAACGAAGAAGAAACACCAGTTGAAGATGTAACGGCAGAAATTATAGAAGAAAAAAACGATCATCTAATTTGCTTTACCCGCACAGGCGCAGTTTCATCTGCCGTTGCTTTTGATGAAGACGACAACGAAATTCCTGTTGGTTTAGTAAGTGTGTGGCAAACAGCCAACACACCTGGTGCAGCAACTGTTAAACTAACTTTAAAACACCAACCCGGTATTAAAACCGGTAGCTGCGATATTGGCGATACAGATATTGAAGTAACATTTTCTTTCAACGTAATTCAACAACCTTTGTAATCTGTACCGCTACGTGTACAACTAAAGGCCTCTGCTACTTGCAGGGGCTTTTTTGTTCGTAAGCAATAGATAAAACCAAAAACAAAAATCGAGTCATACATTGTCTTGATTAACGTTTACCTTTACAAGGAAAATTAAATTTCATGGCTAAAACCAAATCGTCTTTTTTCTGTCAGAACTGCGGGCACGAGTCTACCAAATGGTTGGGTAAATGTCCATCGTGTAACCAGTGGAATACTTTTGTAGAAGAGGTAACCCAAACTGAAAACAAAAACGATTGGAAAACCGAAACAACCAGAAGTAAAATAAATAAACCTAAAAACTTAAGCGAAGTACAAAGTGGTAACGAATGGCGTCTGGTAAGCCCCAATCAAGAATTGAATAGAGTATTAGGAGGCGGCATTGTACCTGGATCTTTAATTTTAATTGGTGGCGAACCGGGCATAGGAAAATCTACTTTAATGTTGCAACTCGGGTTACAAGTACAGCAAGTAAAAATTTTATATGTAACAGGTGAGGAAAGCGAGCAACAAGTAAAAATGCGTGCACAACGCATCGAACAAAATAGAATTGAGCAAGATGATTTTTACATATTAACTGAAACCAATACCAAAAACATTTTCTTAGCCATAGAACAATTGCAACCGCAGTTGGTCATTGTAGATTCCATTCAAACACTTTATTCTCCGATGTTAGATTCGGCAGCAGGTTCAATTGCACAAGTGCGCCAATGTGCAGGTGAGATGATGAAGTTTGCTAAGGAAACAGACACTCCGGTTTTTCTAGTAGGGCATATTACAAAAGATGGAACCTCAAAAAGAACAACCACAAAGTGGAACAACCATTGGTGCAACCATCGAAGGTAATCGTCCACTGTTAATAGAAATCCAATCGTTGGTTAGCCCTGCTTCCTATGGTACGCCACAACGTACCCCTACAGGTTTCGATCATAAAAGATTAAATATGTTGTTGGCCGTGCTAGAAAAAAGATGTGGCTTTCGCTTAGGCCAGCAAGATGTATTTGTAAACATGGCCGGAGGAATTTTCGTAGAAGACCCGGCAATTGATTTGGCCTTGTGTGTATCTATTGTTTCATCGTTAGAAGAAATAGTTGTTTCGGATAAAGTTTGCTTCGCAGCAGAGATAGGTTTAGGAGGAGAATTGCGCGCAGTAAACCGAATTGATCAAAGAATATCCGAAGCCGAGAAACTCGGCTTCGAAGAAATTTATGTTTCGAAATTCAGTGTAAAATCTGTTGACTTGAAAAGATTAAACATCAAAGTAAAATCCTTTAGCAATTTGCGCGAAGTGTTTTCTGATTTAATGGGTTAAAATACGAGCGTCTTTTTTGTCGATAAAAATAAATATGGAAAGCACACTTTACAACAACGAAGTTTTTAGTTTCATCATTCTACCATTACTTATTTTTTTGGCAAGGATATTTGATGTTTCGATTAACACCATCCGCATTATTTATGTTTTAGGTGGAAGACGTATAACAGCAACGTTACTCGGCTTCTTCGAATCGTTTATCTGGCTAATGGCCATACGGCAGATTTTCGAACACCTCGACAATTGGTTGTGTTACATTGCCTATCCAGCGGGTTTCGCCTGCGGTATCTTAGTAGGAATGGTAATAGAAGAACGTATTGCCTATGGAAAAGTAATTGTAAGAATTATCACTAGAAAAGATACCCAAACTCTACAAGCGTTTTTAATCGATCAGGGTTTTAGGTTTACAGTAGTGAATGGCGTTGGTGCAGAAGGTCCTGAACATGGCGTTAGACTCTTCGCGCAATTTTGGCGCATGTTTCTCCAGATATTCTTCTACAGCGCCAATATTCTCGGCAAAATATTGCACAGAAAAAGAAAGAGTACCCTCATCGGTTTCGTGTAAAATTTTATAAATACGCGCAGAAAAAAACATACCCGTGTTTAACACATCTGGCATATGCTCGGTTTTCATCCAATACAACCATTCATTGGCAATTTCTTTGTCGACCCCGACAGTAACATTGTATAGAAACATTTTATATCAGATAACGGATCAAATTAGTATTTTAGAGTATAATTTCAGGATAATAAAATTAGGCATTATGGGATACTACACAACAATCGATGGGAAAAAGATGGACGCCTATTTGTTAATCATGGCAGATAAGGCTGTGCAAGGTACAGGCGATGGTCGTATATCAAAAAAAGATGCAGAAGCTATCATAAAACTGGTTGTTGATGGAGGCACTTACACCGAAGTAGAAAAAAATACTATGGAGTATATCCGCGATCATTATAAATGGACAGAAGGTGCAAACGAGTGGTTTCGTTCGCAAATAGCCAGTTGGGCCACAACAAAATAGTGCCGTCTAGTCTTGTTTAATTTCCACGATTTTTAACGTGGTTACACTCCGTATCGAATCAGTTTTTTCTTGTTTAAGTATAAGGGGTTTGTACCGGCTTATCCAAATTCGCTCTGTAAAATCAGGGTTGTTGTAATAAGAAAACCGTACAACAAAAACAGAATCTAATGTAAGGCCGTTAGCTACTTCAAATTGGTTTACTGTATTTTCAATACAAGCTTTATATTTACCATGTAAGTTCTCTCCATCCCAACAAAATCCTTGTTTCGAAAACAAAATCATTTCGTTTTTATAAAACAAAGCATTATTACGAATGTAAAATGGCAAAATAGTAATCGGATTATTGGTTACTTCTTTGTCGTAACTAATCCAATCTCCGCTTTTAGTGGTTTGGTTATACCGCGCAACAAAATTATACCTGATGCGCGTAGTATCGGGCCAAATGGTTTTTTGGTACGTTACGGTTATAGTTTCTACAGCATTACGATTAAAATAAATAAGAGAGAACGGGATAAAAAAGAAAGTTAACAACAGATAAACCAAGCCTGCAAGCCTGTATCTGAGCGTTAACTTGCCAAGTTTATCGGCTAAATCCAACGGTATTTTTCGTAATAAAGGCAAAGGTAAAAAAAGCAAAACACCAATTGCGTTAAATAAGAAATGTGACGTTGCAATTACAATAGCACTTTCGTTATTGGCATACAAGATGGCCGCGATAAAAGCAGTAATAGTGGTACCAACGTTTGCTCCTAAAATAAAAGGAGCGGCATTTCTAAGTTTAACTACTTTTTTAGCTACCAGAGGTACCACCAACGAAGTAGTAACTGTACTAGAGCGAATGGCCGCTGTTATACCTACCCCCCAGGCAAAAGATTTTACCGGATTTTTAAAAAAGAATGTACCGAAAAACTCCTGAGATCGTAACTTCATCCATTCACTAATCAATTTTCTGAAAAGAAGAATAGAACCAAACAACATCGCTATTGCCAGTAAGGCCAAAACAAATCCGTTGTTAACTAAGCTCACTAAAGCATTTACTAACGGATCGAACCCCGAAAAAAAAGCATCTGTTTTGCCAACAGCAGTTGCCGGATTACCCCGGTAAATCCACGAGGTAAGTACAATGGCCAGTTGCGAAAGAAAATTGTAATAATACTCCAACGGAAAAAGTATAACAGCAGTAAGAATATTAAAAAAATCGTGGTAGGTACCGGCTGCAACTGCACGCTGAAATTCTTTCTTCTTATTAATAAAGCCAAGCGAAATAAGTGTACTGGTTATAGTTGTGCCAATGTTGGCGCCCATTACAATAGGCACAGCGCTTTCTATTGATAGAGAACCCGAAGCCACCATGGCTACAGTAAGCGAAGTAGTAGTAGAGCTGCTTTGAATAATGGCCGTTACCAAAAGCCCTATAAAGAACGCAGTAAACGGATTAGAAGTAGCCAGTAAAATGGTTTCGGTTGCACTTTCGCCCAACACTTTAAGCGAGGCAACCAATAACTCAATAGCAAGTAAAAACAAAACAAATGCACCCAATGCTGCCAAAGCAGGCATAAACTTTTTGTACCAACCAGAAGAAGTATGTGCTGTTTGTTCTTCCACCTCACTATTTTTTTACAATAAACAAACAAAGCTGCCCATACAAAAGAAATAGCGCTAGTTTTTAAAAGGATTTAATATGCAGATAACGCAACGCAAAGCAGGTTTACGTACGCTTTAACTTTGAGCAGAATTACTATCTTTGCCGCCTGAAATACAAATTATCATTATGCCATATCTTTTCACCTCAGAGTCTGTATCAGAAGGTCATCCGGATAAAGTAGCCGACCAAATTTCAGACGCCCTTATCGATTATTTTTTAGCGTACGATGCCAACTCTAAGGTTGCTTGCGAAACGCTTGTAACTACCGGCCAGGTTGTTTTGGCTGGAGAGGTAAAATCTGAAGCTTATCTGGATGTTCAGGAAATTACCCGTGAGGTGATTAAAAAAATTGGCTATACCAAAAGCGAATACATGTTCGAGGCCAACTCTTGCGGTGTGTTTTCGGCCATTCACGAACAATCTCCCGATATTAACCAAGGTGTAGAAAGAAAGAAAAAAGAAGACCAAGGCGCTGGCGACCAGGGTATGATGTTCGGCTACGCTACCAACGAAACCGATAGCTACATGCCATTGCCATTAGAATTAGCTCATTTACTATTGCGCGAATTATCGGCATTGCGCAAAGAAGGAAAACAAATGACCTACCTTCGCCCCGATGCAAAATCGCAAGTAACCATCGAGTACAGCGATGATAACAAACCACAACGCATCGATACCATTGTAATTTCTACACAACATGATGATTTCGCAAAAGATGCCATCATGTTAAAACAAATAAAAGAAGATGTGATCAACATCTTAATTCCTCGCGTAAAAAAGAAATTACCAAAACGCATTCAAAACCTTTTCGATACTCAAATACAATATCACGTTAACCCAACCGGTAAATTCGTAATCGGTGGGCCACATGGCGATACAGGCTTAACAGGCAGAAAAATTATTGTAGATACATACGGTGGCAAAGGCGCACACGGTGGTGGTGCATTTTCAGGTAAAGATCCTTCTAAAGTAGATCGCTCTGCCGCATACGCCACGCGCCACATAGCTAAAAACTTAGTAGCAGCAGGCGTTGCCAATGAAGTATTGGTACAAGTTGCTTACGCGATTGGTGTAGCTAAACCAGTTGGTTTGTATGTAAACACATACGGAACTTCTAACGTGAATTTAACCGATGGAGAAATCGCGAAAAAGATTGAGAAAATCTTCGATATGCGTCCTTACTTTATTGAACAGCGTTTTAATTTAAGAACACCCATTTATTCAGAAACCGCTTCATACGGCCACATGGGAAGAGAATCTAAAGTGGTAGAGAAAGTTTTTAATAAAGGAAAAAGAAACGAATTAAAACTAAAGGTTGAACTTTTCCCTTGGGAAAAACTCGACCATGTAGATGCAGTTAAAAAAGCCTTTAAACTGGCTTAAAAGCTAAATCGATGCATAAAATAGAAGAAGGAGAATGAAAATTCTCCTTTTTTTATTTCGGGCATAGGGGTAAGTAAAAAGTTGATTGTCTTAGTTACAAATCAACTAATATGAAAACAACTATTTTAACCTCTATCCTTATTACTCTATCGCTACTAGTACGTGCACAGGCACAACAAGAAAACAACATCCGTACGATTTTTACCCATGGTAAATCGGGAGGATACGGAGCCATCAACAACAAATTTACTTCGATCCATGGCGAGTTTGCCAACATAGTAGAAGTATATGGTGGCTGGTACATCAACCAAAGATTTTTGCTAGGCGTTGGAGGTGGGGCTACAACAAACTTCATTAAAGTTCCAGCAAGTGAGAGTTTTGCCCCAAATGAACGCATGAGTTATATGTATGGCCAGGCCGGTATGGTAAACGAATATGTGTTGGGATCTAACGCTCCTGTACATGCCGTAATCCATTGGTTTAATGGTGCTGGTTTTCAACTGCAATACAACAGACCTAATTTTTATAATGATTACGATTATAACTACAGAGATATAAACTCCGACACCGAATGGTTTTATGTTACCGAACCGGGCATTCAAGTAGAATTAAATTTATTTAAGTGGATGCGGGTTAGCCCAGGTGTTTCGTATCGCTTTGCATTCGAAGATGGTGGAAAACTGAATAACGACATTAGCGGATTCAATGCATCGTTAGCTTTTAAATTCGGAAAATTCTGATTTCAAATAAAAAGCCGTTCTCGTAACGGCTTTTTTTATGATAACATGTCAGACAATCGTATCTGATCACAATAAAACGAAAGCCTTGAACTCAAATAAATTTACTTTAAACTGATAATACCGTATCGACACAATAAATTCCCCTCGCTCATACAGCGTTTGTATTCTGCTTTCCATCGGCAATTGTGTAAAGGCTTGCCAGTTTTTCATAGTGTAAATGACCATCTAACTTTTTAAACATGCAAGGTTGATCAGCCATTAAATTTTATAGCAATGTTTTAATCTTTGTTTATTCATTTCGGACTAATTTTTGCTATCGTGCCGATTGCCTACCTTTGCAGGCGATTAGTATGAAGTTAAGAGCCGAGAATCTTGTTAAAAAATACAAAAGCCGCACGGTTGTAAACCATGTTTCGGTAGAAGTAAACCAAGGAGAAATAGTTGGTTTGTTAGGGCCGAATGGTGCAGGTAAAACCACCACCTTTTACATGACGGTTGGCCTGATTAAACCTAATGATGGACATATTTATCTTGATCAACAAGATATCACAGCGTTACCCATGTTCGAGAGAGCCAAATTAGGTATCGGCTATTTGGCACAAGAAGCCTCTGTATTTAGAAAACTAACGGTTGAAGAAAACATCCTCTCGGTATTAGAAATGCGCGATTACACCAAACAACAGCGAAAAGATAAAGTAGAAGAAATGCTCGAAGAGTTTAGCTTAACG
>JAJTEH010000075.1:682-4060 GCA_021298355.1 Flammeovirgaceae bacterium | reverse complement strand
ATGATTATTGTACTAATTGTATTATGAAAACAGTTATATTTAAAGCCTTAACAAGTAGTCAAGTTGTTTTGTTTCCAGAAAACTTAGGCGATAGGATTCCTTCAAATCATCCAGTTAGATTAGTATCAACAGTTGTAGATGAGTTAGATATTAGTTCCATCATGAGTAATTATAAAGGTGGTGGCACAAGTAGTTTTCATCCACGCATGCTGATAAAAGTTTTGTTTTATAGCTATTTAAGTAATGTGTATTCGTGTAGAAAAATAGAAAAAGCGTTACAAGAAAATATTTATTTTATGTGGCTAGCAGGCAACTCAACACCTGACTTTCGTACTATTAATTATTTTAGAGGCAAGCGTTTAAAAAATCAGATACATCAATTGTTTTCAGAGGTTGTGAAATTATTACAAGAATTAGATTTTGTAAGTTTAGATATGCAGTATATTGATGGAACTAAAATAGAATCAGCAGCTAACCGTTATAGCTTTGTATGGAGAAAATCTACAGAAAAACATAAAGCTAAATTAGAAGAAAAGATTAAAACAGTATTACAAGAAATAGATGCGCAAATTAAAACAGATAATAAAGAAGCGAATCAAGAATCACTTCAAAATATTGATACAGCACTATTAAAAGAAAAGTTGGCTGAGCTCAACACTAAGCTAAAGCAAAGCCCTAAAGCAGTAGCTAAGCAGATAGAGGTTTTACAAAATGAGCATTTACCAAGATTAGAAAAGTATGAGAAGCAATTAGAAATTTTAGGTGATAGAAACTCATACAGCAAAACAGATACAGATGCTACCTTCATGCGTTTAAAAGATGATCACATGCAAAACGGTCAACTCAAACCAGCTTACAACGCACAAATAAGTACAGAAGAGCAATTTATTACACATGACAGTATTTATCAAACCGCAGGAGATACTACTACATTAGAATCGCACTTAAATGGTTTTGAAAGTGCCTATAACAAACAAAGTAAAGATGTGATAGCTGATGCTGGGTATGGCAGTGAAGAGAACTATGAAATGATGTAAGCTAAAGCAATAGATGCCTATGTGAAGTATAGTTATTTTCATAAAGAGCAAAAGAGAGCAATCAAAAACAATCCATTTTTGCCACAAAATTTATTTTACAATCAAGAAAAAGATTTTTATGTATGCCCTATGGGACAACGTATGGAAAAAATTAAAGAGGCAAAACGCACAAGTAGTAATGGATACGAAGCAAACGTTATTAAATACCAAGCTGCTAGATGCGAAGGATGCCCACTAAGGGGCATGTGTCATAAGGCAAAAGGCAACAGAGTTATTGAAATTAATTATCGATTACAAGAACTAAAAGACAAAGCGAAAAAATTACTCAATAGTGAACTTGGTTTAGCACATAGAAGTAAAAGACCAATAGAAGTAGAAGCAGTATTTGGTCAGCTAAAAAGCAATAATAAATTTACAAGGTTCACATTGCGAGGACTTGAAAAAGTAAATTTAGAATTTGGATTGATGGCACTTGCACATAATTTACGAAAAATGGCTAGAATCATACAAAATAAAGGAAACAACACGTTACAAAATCGTATACGCTCATTTATAACTCATTTTTTTGAGCGCTTAAACTTTATTAAGTTGAAAAATGAAATAACAAATCATTTTAGGCCTGTTTTAAAATTTGCTGCATAAAAAAAAGAGACCGTCTTTTTAGACAGCCTCTTTTTTATTGGAAAAAATCTAGGTGTGCAATATTGCTACAATTTATAGCAAGGTAGTTTCAGGTAATAGTTAATTTTGTTTTTTTTAATAGTTATTTAATGCACAGCCCCGTAAGGGCTTACTGTTAATAGAAACAAATACCAATAATAATATTAGCTCCGTAGGAGCGACCTGTAAAATGCCGAATACTTATTCGCAGATATATATTCAAATTGTGTTTGCCGTAAAAGGTAGAGAGAATTTAACGGATCACACCTAATATCTGGGGATAAACTATATTTGCTAAAAAAAACATGGTTATCGACAATCAATTTTTAGAAAAGATTTTTCCAGTAGAATTAGTTGAGTTTTTTGAGATTTCAAGCTATCAAGAGTTGTGTTCAGTAGAGGATAAATTAGAGTATATCATTGTAGATTTTACAGAGCGTAATGATTTACCCAACGGCTTTAGTTTTGATGAATATGAGACAAAAGATTTTATGTCATCAAAACTTATTCAAGACTTTCCTATACGTGGTAAAGGGGTTTATTTGCGAGTCATAAAACGCAGATGGCGTCATAAGCAAACGGGAGCTATTATAAAAAGAGATTATTCATTTATGGCAGAGGGTTCAAAATTTACAGCTGAACTTTCTGATTTTTTAAAAGATGCAAGTGGATACAAGGCCAGATACCATAAGCAATATAGCGAGTTATTACTTCGTGAAGAGCAAGACCCTTCAAAAGCATTATAAACATCAGATAAGTGGTTATCACGAGTGGGAACAAAAACAGCATGCCGAAGACTACTTAATTTTTCCAGAAAACATAAGTGATTCTATTAGTATAGACGAAGTAAGCCTTTCTAAAGGAGAGCTATACACAATTGTTACCAACAAAAATACGGGTTGTAAAAATAAAAAATCAGTCATAGCCATTATTAATGGTACAGAGGCAAAAACGATAGAAAAAGTTTTACTTAAAATACCATTAGAAAGTAGAAACAAGGTAAAAGAAATAAGCTTAGATATGGCTCCAAATATGGCTCTAGCAAGTAGAAATTGTTTTGCAAAAAGCAGTTTAGTAATAGACCGTTTTCATGTTGTACGATTAGTGTGCGATGCCATGCAACATTTAAGAACACAGCTACGATGGAAAGTAATTGATGAAGAAAACGAAGCTATTAAAAAAGCGAAAGAACAAGGATTAAAATACAAAGCAGAAATACTCTCTAATGGCGACACTTTAAGAGAACTACTAGTAAGGAGTAAATACTTGTTATATAAATATGAAGATGATTGGACTATAAATCAAAAAAAACGAGCAGAGTTAATATTCAGTAAGTATCCACAATTGGAGCAAGCATACAAGCTATGTATAAGCTTCAGAAACATTTATAAATGCCTAACAAAACAGTCAGCAACTGACAAATTTATTGAATGGAAAAACAAAGTATTGGAATTGAATATAAAAGAATTTAATAGCGTTGTTAATTCTATTGAGCATCATTATGACAACATTATGAACTTTTTTAATAATAGAATTACGAACGCAAATGCAGAATCTTTTAACTCAAAAATAAAAAACTTTAGAGCTAATTTAAGAGGTGTTACAGATATTAAATTCTTCCTTTTTAGGCTATATAAATTATTTGCTTAAAAGGCTTATCCCCAACTTTTATCACTGACCC
>JAJTEH010000075.1:0-636 GCA_021298355.1 Flammeovirgaceae bacterium | reverse complement strand
ACAATGCCCAAAAACCCACATTGCTCTACTACTTAATAAATGATCTTTTTCAAATGCTAACAAAACTAATTCTGAAATCTGATTACTATTAATAATTTTCTGTGCCAATGCAGGCGCTTTAAATTCCCTAATATCAGGCAATAAAGCATCTTTAATATTAAATCGACTAGATTCCATTAGATAATAATAATAAAATCACGTATTATATTTTTATATTGTAAAAAGCAATAAAAAATAAATATAAGTAAATTTTAAAATAGCTTTGTGTTTTATCAAATTATATGTAAACTCGTGCTAATTTACAGATTTTTATGAGTGGCTTGTTACCTGAAATAGAGACTAAATCATCCTTAGAAATTGAAAAATTTCAAGAAAAAAAACTTTATAATTTATTATCATATGTAAATACTCATTCTAAATTTTACAAGTCACGTTTCAATGAAAATAATATTGATATTTCTAGTATCAAAACAATAAGCGATTTACAAAAAATTCCTGTCACTAGTAAAGATGATTTATACCATCACAACCAGGATTTTATTTGTGTTTCTCCTGAAAAAATAATTGATTACGTTACCACTAGTGGTACACTGGGCGATCCTTTAACATTTGTATTAACTAATAAAGATTTAGATA
>JAJTEH010000016.1 GCA_021298355.1 Flammeovirgaceae bacterium | reverse complement strand
CTCTACTGAAGAGGAATGTTGAAAAAATATTTCGCTTTTAACATAAAAACGCATTCGGTAATTGGCACTGTTGAACTGCCCACATTCCAACACTCAACATCCGCGCCAGTGTGGGGAATACTAGATTTAGTAGGAATGGATTGTGCCATGAGCTTTTTTATCTCTAGTTTTAAATGAAAATATAATTATACTATGCCAGGACAATTAAAATCAGGGAAGTTAAAAGCAAAAGCTAATTTTAGTAAAACCAAAATTGCCATTGTTGTAGCTGAATGGAATGAAGCAATAACGGATGCTTTATATGTTGGTGCTAAAGATTGTTTGTTGGCACATGGCTTGAAGAAAAGTAACATCCTAAAAAAATCGGTGCCCGGAACTTTTGAATTAACATTAGGAAGTTTGTGGATGGCTGAGAAAAAGGATGTGGATGCTGTAATTGCAATTGGTTGTGTGATACAGGGCGATACTCCGCATTTTGATTATATATGCCAGGCGGTTAGTTATGGCATTACGGAAGTAACTATTAAAACAAAAAAACCAGTTGTGTTTGGTGTGTTAACTGTGTTAACGGAAGCACAAGCGTTAGAAAGAGCCGGTGGTAAATTAGGGAACAAGGGAGAGGAAGCTGCGCTTACGGCTTTGAGTATGTTGAAGTTTTGACGTGTTTTGCTACACAACATCTGAGCGAGTGGGGTTGTTGTGTACGTTGTTAGTATTAACAATGACCTTTCGGAAAGTGCAGAATTGCCAAAGAGTACCCTTCGGGTGACTTTATATGTGTTAAGTGGATCAAGACTTAGAAAACACTTAGATTTAGTTTATGCGGATGATTTTTTTGATCTTTCCCTTACTGTTTCTTTCTTGCGATAATGTAAACAAAACGAAGAATAAAAAATTACACACACTTGTTTGTACCGAAAACCAAGAAGCTTCTTTATTAAATCTGAAAGGTTCGGTTTATGTTAATTCTAAGAAGAATATCTTACTAGAAAGGTATGATGAAATCGAAATAAATAAAGACAAAATTCATCTCGTTCCATGTTCTGATTATTTGCGGGATTATGTATTCGATAATTATGATTCTTATTTGAATAATAAGAATACTGATGAAAAGTTTTGGGTTTCTGTTTACGGACGATTTTTACATTCTGATACACTTACCTCGCAGAAGGAGTTTCTATTTAATTTTTTGGTACTTTCTTATGACTTTACTGTAGAAGAAAAGTTAGTAGACGAACGTAAAAAATAAAACTTTAATCCGCTTGAACAGAATAGATGAAGGTAGGTTGTATTAAGACTGAAAACTTGTTATGGACTTATAAATCTGCCATGAAAACTCTAGAGAAAAATTCAAGTGAATATACCCGTATTGATTATCACCTTTTATTCTATATCTGAAAAGGAATTAAATCCACAGCTCTCTTCTTTAGTATACCAAATTCTTTGAAGCGCCAGCCGATTAGTAACTTAAACATGGCTGTTGTGTTGGTAAATCTAAAATCTTCGATCTTTAGGTTTCTGGATTGATTAACGTAGCCAACTCCTGCAAAAAAATTATCAGCATTATAACCAACTCCTATTCTTAAAACACTTATGCTATTTATGGAAACACTGTTTCTTTCTTTACCTGTAATGCTGCGTATGGTTGTCCAATTATGAGCCGGACCAATGCCTAACGTTAAATTCAGAAAGAAATTTTTGTAGATGAAGTTGTGCGAATACCCTGGGGCCAAACCAAAGGTTGTGTAGCGCAACCTATCGAAATCGGCAAACTCGCTAAACTGCTCGCGGTCTTTAATGGAAAGTAAAACGGAATCTCCTTCGATTTTAAAATTATTGAGTGTGCCTGTGATAAACCATGAACCGCGGCTATACAACTGTTGCTCGGCAAAGTTGAAGGAAGAGCGCAGAGAAAATTTATCTCTGTTTAATGTATAGATACCGGAAAAGCCGAAATTGCGCGTAACGATATCCGGTCGTTGTGGGAAGGGATCGGTTTTAGCTACAGGGTCGAACGAATCTTCCAGATAAAATCCTTTGTAACGTTGATGGTATAAGTCGAAACCCCAGAATTTGCCTAAGGCATTAATTTGTAAATCGGAAGCATCGGAAGTACCCAATCTGACTTTAGATTGTTCATCGACTGGGGCTGTAAAGGCCAACTCTAACGCAATCTCGAAAAGATACACGCCTACGCCTAAAGAGACTGCGTTATTGGGTTTAAGAAAAATTCGGTGCTTGTTGTTTTCTATGCTTCGGGCTTCTACCTCTAATGTTCTTCTTTTTATGACAGGCCAGATAAAAAATTTATCGGGATATCCTTTTACAAACTTTCTGCGCACTGAATCATGCGCTTGTTTTTTATAATGTTTGATGGAATCGTCTGCATCTTGCCAAACAATTTCGATATCGCTTTGCGCGAATGAGAATTGGAAGATAAACAAGAAACATAGAAGGAGGAGTTTTCTCACAATATAAATTCGCTTAAATCTTTTTGCTTTATGATGTTATTCAAGCGTTCACTCACCATATCAGCTGTAACCACGATATTGGCATTTGCACCAATTTTATCAGGTACATCAAATAAAAACTCATTCAATAGTTTGCTCATAACGGTGTGTAACCTTCTTGCGCCAATGTTTTCTACTTCGGCATTAACAAGATAAGCAATTTCTGCAATTCGATCTAAGGCATTATCAGCAAAAGAAATTTTTACACCTTCGGCTGCAAACAAAGCTTCGTATTGTTTAGTTAACGCATTCTTCGGATCTTTTAAAATGCTGATGAAATCTTCTTTGGATAAACTGTTTAACTCTACTCTGATCGGAAATCTACCTTGTAATTCAGGAATTAAATCGCTTGGTTTTGAAACATGAAAAGCACCTGCAGCCACAAACAAAATATGATCGGTTTTGATAACACCATACTTTGTGTTCACACTGCTTCCTTCTACAATCGGTAACAAATCTCTTTGTACACCTTCGCGGCTTACATCCGGGCCTCCGCCTTTACCACCCGAAGAAGCAATTTTATCGATTTCATCGATGAAGATGATGCCCGCATCTTGCGCGCGTGCAATGGCTTCGTCTTTCACCTCGTCCATATCCATTAAACGGTTTACTTCTTCGTCTAATAAAATGCGTCTTGCTTCGGCAATGGTAACTTTTCTCTTCTTCGGTTTTTTAGGCATCATGCCACTGAGCATTTCTTGCAGGTTCATCATGGTGGTATCGTCCATCATGCCTGCGCCAATCATACCCATGGGTGCACCTGCACTTCCTTTTATGTTGATTTCAATTTTTCTGTCTTCTAAATCGCCATTCTTTATTTTCTCGCGAAAATGATTTCTGGTTTTTTCATTTAACTCTGCATCGGAGCTTGCCATTGTTTCTCCTACATTAAAGCCTGTGCTCTTTTGCATTTGGTTTTCTTTTACCGGAGGAATTAATGCATCTAAAATAATTTCTTCTACACTTTGTAATGCCTTTTCTTTTAGCTCTTCTTTCTTTTTGCTTTTAACCATTAACACGGCTTGTTCGGCTAAATCGCGCACCATGCTTTCTACATCGCGGCCTACGTAGCCTACTTCTGTAAATTTTGATGCTTCTACTTTTACAAACGGAGCATCGGCAATTTTTGCTAAACGTCTTGCTATTTCTGTTTTCCCTACCCCAGTGGCGCCAATCATTAAAATGTTATTGGGCATAATTTCGTAACGCATTTCGCCCGGTACATTCATTCTTCTCCACCGGTTACGTAAGGCAATAGCTACGTTGCGCTTGGCTTCGTGCTGGCCAATAATGTATTTATCTAATTCGGCTACAATTTGTTGAGGTGTTAAATACTGCTCCATCATACTTTACTATCTTCTAAAAATTACTTGATTTAAATTGGTTGAGAGGGCAAATGCAACCTGACCCTGACCTGAACCCAAACTTGTTCTGCTCAATGTAAATTGAAATGCTTTAATACCAAACCAAACGCCATACGATATACCTGCACCGGAGGCTGTTTCGCTTAACTGTAAATCTTGTCTGCGTCTGAAATTGTATGCAAAAATGAAATTGAAATTTTTACTAAGTATTAACTCAGAACCGATGTTGATGTGCCTCACTACTTTATCTACTGTAGAGGGAGGATTTTCTGCATCGATAGTTGGAGTATCAAAATCAGTAAGGTCTATGGCGGTTAAAGAAAAACGAAACGGCATGTATTTCGGTTTGAAGGTGATGCCGAGTTGAACATCTAAGGGTATGTTATCTTCGCTGCTTACTGCATATTCTGTAGCGATAAAACCGATGTTACGTAAAACCAACCCTACACTTAATGCTTGTGTAGGATGTTGAAACACTCCTCCTATATCCATAGCCAATCCGTTTGAACGATTACCAGCCAAATTAGAAAAGAAAGGCTTTGCCTGAACGCCTACGCGAAACAAACCCACTTGCCAACGTTTGGCTATACTGAGGTAAGTATCTGCTGCATTGGCATTTCCTAATGCATTACCTGCTGCATCGAATGCATCGATAGAACCATAGCTGGTGTGTACCAAAGAAAATTGCCAGGCTCCGCTATTTCCAACAATAGGTTGATAGGAAAAAACACTGGTGGTTGCACCTGCTGGTAAAAAATGCAAATGAACAGCAGCGTGATGATTTAATGTATCGCCAGATAAAGCAGGGTTGAATAAACCTAATACCAAATCGTTATCGGCTAAGGCTGGTGCATAACCTCCCAATGCATTTTGCTTAGCACTGGTTGAATTATTTAAAAATGAATACGCACTTTGCGCCCATGCCATCCGAACAGTAGCCATCGAAAAAATGATGAGTAACAAACTGATGCTTCGGAATGGCTTCATGCTATCGCAATGTGATATTTACAAATTATTTCGATTCGGTTTTACTTTCAGGGAAATCGAATGTTAATGGTTCGCTTACTTTTTCTTTTAACAAAGCAATTTTTAAAACTTCGGATACTTCGCTTACAAAATGAAACTTTAACCCTTTTATGTAGTTCTTTTCAATTTCATCGATGTCGCGTTTGTTTCTTTCGCTTAGGATAATCTCTTTGATGCCGCTTCTTTTTGCGGCTAGAATTTTTTCTTTGATACCGCCTACTGGCAATACTTTTCCGCGCAAGGTAATTTCGCCCGTCATGGCTAATTTATCTTTCACCTTTCTTTGTGTGTAAATAGAAGCAAGGGATGTAAGCATAGTAATACCTGCTGATGGTCCATCTTTCGGTACGGCTCCTGCCGGTACGTGAATGTGCAAATCATAATGCTGAAATACACGGTGGTCTATATGCAAATTATCAGCATGGCTTTTTAAATAACTCAATGCTGCCATCGCAGATTCTTTCATCACATCACCCAACTGGCCGGAAATTGTTAAACTACCTTTTCCTTTGTTCAAACTTGATTCTACAAATAAGATTTCACCACCTACCTGTGTCCAAGCCAAACCCGTTACTACACCGGCAGCTTCGTTGTTGCTATATAACTCTTCATCGAAAATTTCTGTGCCTAAAACTTTAACAACAGTTTCGGGTGTAACCTCAACATCGTAATCTTCTTCCATCGCTACCGATTTGGCTGCATTTCGGATTACACTTCCTATTTTTCTTTCGAGTGTTCTTACGCCAGATTCTCTTGTGTAAGCATCAATCACCTTTTCTATCGCTGCTTTGCTAAACTTGAGTTGCTTGGGTTGTAAGCCGTGCTCTTTTATTTGTTTTGGTACCAAATGTTTAGAAGCAATTTCTACTTTCTCTTCGCGTGTATAACCCGTAATCTCGATGATTTCCATTCTGTCGCGCAAGGCGGGTTGAATGGTATCCAAGGCATTGGCTGTTGCAATGAACAAGACTTTTGATAAGTCGTAATCTGTTTCTAAATAATTATCAACGAAAGCATTGTTCTGTTCAGGATCCAACACTTCTAGCATGGCAGAAGATGGATCTCCTCTGAAATCTGCTTTTAGTTTATCAATCTCATCTAAAATAAAAACAGGATTAGAAGATTGTGCTTTCTTAATGTTTTGCAATACTTTACCGGGCATTGCGCCAACGTAGGTTTTTCTGTGTCCACGAATTTCAGCTTCATCGTGTACGCCTCCTAAAGACATGCGCACATATTTTCTATTCAACGCTTTAGCAATGGATTTTCCCAGTGAAGTTTTACCTACTCCCGGAGGGCCGTACAAACAAAGTATCGGACCTTTCATGTCGCGCTTTAGTTTTAATACAGCTAAGTATTCTAAAATTCTGGTTTTTACTTTTTCTAAGCCGGAGTGATCCTGATCTAAAATCTTCTTGGCTTTCTTTAAATCGAAATCATCTTCGGTGTATTCTTGCCAAGGTAAGTCCAACATGAATTCTACATAATTCATGGCAATAGGAAACTCCGGAGCTTGCGGATTAACGCGTGAAAGTTTATCTAATTCTTTGTTGAATTGTTGCGCGGCTTCTTTCGACCATTTTTTAACTTCACCTTTTTTGCGCAAGGTTTCAATTTCTTTTTCAGGACCATCGTGTCCTAACTCATCTTGTAAAACACGGATTTGCTGACGCAAATAATAATCGCGTTGTTGCTGATCGATATCCGTATGTACTTTCTTCTGAATCTCATTTTTAATTTCTAACATCTGCACTTCGCGCGACATGTATTGCAATAGCAAAGTGCCCCGATCTATGATGTTTGTCTTCTCTAAAATCTTTTGTTTATCAGCTACTTCTACATTTAGGTTAGACGAAAGGAAATTAATTAAGAAAGACATGCTTTGGATATTCTCCAACGCCACTTGTGCTTCTTGCGGAATTTCAGGATTTAGTTTTAAAATTTTAAAAGCAGTTTCTTTTAACGATTGGCTAAGTGCTTTTGCCTCTTTTCCGTTTACGTTGGTGGTAACGTCTGTTAACAACTCGAAACGTGCTGTTAAATAAGGTTCTTCCTGCACCACTTCTTTGATGCTGAATCTGTTTTTGCCTTGGATGATGATGGTTGTGTTGCCATCGGGCAAAACCAACATTTTAACAATGCGCGCTATGGTTCCTACTTTGTAGATATCATCGATGCCTGGCTCTTCTTGCTGTGCGTTTTTCTGCGGAACAACACCAATAATACGGTTGCCCTGGTAAGCCTTTTTCACCAACTTAATCGACTTTTGGCGGCCTACCGTAATAGGAATAACCACGCCAGGAAAAAGTACGGTATTTTTAATGGCCAGTATAGGAAGTTCTTGAGGAATGTCTTCTGGTTTTAAGTCCGATTCCTGTTCAGGATTAATCATCTGAATCAGATCATCGTTTTCTTCTTGCACCAATTGTATCGGATTAAATCTAAACATGCTTTAATGTCAAATTGACACTTTAAAATGAAAAAATACAAATAGTTATACAGGCGGCCTAATATGTCAATAGTAATGCCAAGCAACTTGTAAAACCAATTAAATTGTA
Organism: Flammeovirgaceae bacterium; assembly: GCA_021298355.1. Taxonomy (GTDB): domain Bacteria; phylum Bacteroidota; class Bacteroidia; order Cytophagales; family Cyclobacteriaceae; genus Chryseotalea. The sequence continues at coordinate 43,725 of JAJTEH010000016.1, read as the reverse complement.
TCAACTTTATTACACGACATTGTTTACACAAAACCCCAGGCAGGTGAAAACCCATTTTTCGCTGGTAATAATACTGATACTGAGTGCGCTCGCACCTTCTTCGCTGGCTCAAAAAAACAAGAGCAAGTTTAAGAAAGCGGATGTTATTGCCTTAAACGATAGCCTGACAGCCTACAGCCAATCTGACATTTTCGAGTTTCCTAACGTAAATAAAATCGATTATTATATTGATGCAAAAGCAATAAAAAAGTTGCACGATTACCCGCAAACTGATGCGGGTTTGTACCGCTTAACTAAAAGTTATGTGAAGCAATTTGGCGTACAAAACTATTACCGCAATACTTCTTTGTTGTGGGAGTTGGCTAAACTCTCAGAAAGTTTCGGACCGAAAGGTGAAGCACTTTTGCTTTACAAACTTTTACTAAAACACCATCGGGCAGAAGGCGAACTACCGGCTATTAAAAATGCTTACGATTCTATCAACAAAAAAAATAAGAAAAATTATGTGCCCCTCTCCTACTATTACGAGCTAGTGGCTTACAGAAAAGATATTGATACGCTTATGCCTCCACAAGGAGTTTTACTGAATATGGGCGGTATGGTAAATTCTCCTAAAGCAGCCGATTACGGTCCTTCTATCGGCAATAGCGATGACTTGATGCTTTTTACATCGAAGCGAAATGTTATAAATACAGGTTTAGAACAAATTGTTAACGAAGATTTATTCTTTTCTAAAAAGCAACAAGACCGTTGGGAATATGCCGAGCCTTTGAGAAAAATTAATACACAGTATAACGAAGGTTCAGCATGTTTAAGTCAGGATGGCAAAACCCTTATTTTCTCGCGATGCAATGCTCCTAGTGGATTAGGCAATTGCGATTTATACATGGCCTCTTTACAAAAAGATAGCACATGGGGTAACATACAACATTTAAAAGCTTTGAGCTCTACAGCCTGGGATTCGCATCCTTCGCTTTCGCATTCGGGAGATTCTTTATTTTTTGCATCCGACAGATTAGGCGGCTTTGGTTTATCGGACATATACTACAGCGTTAAAGATAAAAATGGTTTGTGGACAAAAGTACTGAATGCCGGCCCTATTATTAACAGCAGAAAAAGTGAAGTGAGTCCTTTCTTTCACCACAAAGACAATGTATTGTACTTTAGTTCCGATGGCCATCCTTTAAACTTCGGAGAGTTTGATATCTACAAATCTATTCGCACGCCTAAAGGTTGGGCCGAGCCAAAAAACACCGGTCCACTCGTAAATGGCGAAGGCAGTGAATATTATTTTACCATTGATGCGGCATCACACTATTTGTATTATGCAAGAGCCGAACAAAAAGACAATAAAAATCTTGATTTGTTTTCTTTCCCTGTGCCGATGGAAGCGCAACCCGGAGCTGTTACTATTTTAAGTGGCGTTGTAACTGACCCCGCAGGCAGACCTGTTAAAGGCATTGTTTCTATTATCGATATAAATTACGGAGTTGAAGTTGCGCCTCAATATTTAAGAGAAGACGGAACGTACGATTTCGATTTGATCAATAAAAGAAATTATTTACTTATCATTCAAGGAGATGAATTTTTCAGAATAGAGAAATCGTTTTTCTTAGAAGGCGATACTTTTATCGAAACACAAACCCAACCGGTTGAGAGTAAAATATCTTTTCAGAAACTGGAATTTGAAAATGGTAAAGCCGATATCTTACCAGAAATGCACGCTGATTTAGATCGATTAGGAAATTTTTTAATTGATCACCCTCACTTTTTCCTTAACATTTCCGGCCATACCGATTCGCAAGGTAAAGAAGAAGCCAACCTGAAACTAAGCCAGGCGCGAGCCGATGCGATTAAAAAATATTTGCTAGATAAATTTAAGATTGATGATTTGAGAATTACGGCTGTAGGGTATGGCAGCGAACGACCTTTGGTTGATGAAGTAACTGACGAAGATCGGAAACTAAACCGAAGAGTAGAATTTGAAATCATCAGAAAATAATATAGCTAACCGTTATTCATGAAATCTTTTGCGAGCGATAATTATTCAGGCATTCATCCGGAAATTTTACAAGCGATTATTCAAGCCAACGAGCAACATGTTGGTTCTTATGGTAACGATTCGTACACAGAAAAAGCTATCAGCCTTTTTAAAAAAGAATTTGGCGCGCAAGCAGAAGTTTTCTTTGTGTACAACGGCACGGGAGCTAATGTTTCTGCTCTAAGTGCATTAACTAAAAGTTACCATTCCATTTTAGCTCCAGAGCTTGCCCACATCAACGTAGATGAATCAACTGCACCCGAAAAATTTTTAGGATGTAAAATCATCGGCATTCCGGCCGCTGATGGAAAACTTACACCTCAGGCTATCGAAGAAAAAATTATCCGCATCAACGACCAGCACCATCCACAAGCGAAAGTAATTTCTATTTCGCAGAGCACAGAATACGGAACGGTTTACACCGTAGATGAAATTAAAGCTATTAAAGCATTGGCAACCCAATATGGATTGTATTTGCACATGGATGGTGCCCGCATCAGCAATGCGGCTGTTGCCCTAGGGAAAAGTTTTAAAGAATTTACAAGCGATGTTGGTGTAGATGTAATCAGTTTTGGTGGTACAAAAAATGGTTTGTTAGCCGGAGAAGCCGTTGTGTTTTTACAGCCCAACCTTGCACAAGAATTTAAATTTATCAGCAAGCAAAGCATGCAATTGCATTCGAAGATGCGCTTCATCAGCGCACAATTTGTAGCTCAATTAGAAAACGAGTTGTGGAAGAAAAGCGCAACACATGCCAATGCGATGGCAAAGAAATTAGAAAAAGCATTGTTACTATTTCCTGAAATAAAAATTACCCAATCTGTAGATGCCAATGGTGTATTTGCCTTATTGCCTGCACACATCATAGAAAAAGTACAAGCAGAAATTTTCTTTTATGTGTGGAATGATAAAACAAACGAATGTCGCTTTATGTGTTCGTTTGATACCACTGAGGAAGACATAGAAACTTTAGCGAAGGCTATAAAAAAAGCCCTGGTTAGCGCTTGATGAATTTATAGGTTCCTTTGAAACCCGATTTTTCGTCTTGCATGGCGATTAAGTAATAACCGGTGCCAAAATCTTTTACTCGAACTTTAAATTCATTTTCAGCTAGGTACTCTACATCGAGAGGCATTTCATTACCAATGATGTTGCGCAATGAAATATTTAAGTTTCTGACAGATACACCTTCCAACCTTACCGTTAAGAAATCGATTGTCGGGTTGGGGAATAATTCTACTTTAGAAATTGGATTTTGAGAGAGGGTAACATCCTCCTGAACAGACTGCGCTTTAACCGAAAAGGCCAAGATGAAGAGTACAACGATCAGGAAAAGGTATTTCATATATACAAAGTACGGAAATTTATTTGTTTTTGTTTTGAATAAATTCCGATTTCTGTCGTTTAGATGCCCTGAACTGCCAAAAAGTTTAATCGAATACCCAATTTTAAGTAATCAATCGCCAGGCTTTGGGCATCATTTGAATAATATCTGATGCTATAAGGGTGGCTTCCGAGCCGTCTTGTGCGGCTAAATCGCCAGCCAAACCATGCCAAAAAACACCCAGGCGGGCCGCAAAACCTATTTCGTAACCTTGCGCTAACAGCCCGGTTAACATTCCGGTTAACACATCGCCACTTCCGCCTGTTGCCATACCGGGGTTACCACTGCTGTTAAAATAAATGGGCGCATTAGGTTGAGCAATGAGTGTGTACGCACCTTTTACTACTAAACAAGCTTGTGTTTCGTCTACGAATTTCTTTACAAGCGCAATCTTTTCAATATCGTTTTGCCAAGTTCCAACCAAACGCTTAAACTCACCGGGGTGAGGTGTGAGGATAATGTTTTGTCTCAATTTATTTTTCCAATCCGGCAACGTTACTAAAAGGTTGATGGCGTCAGCATCTAACACCAATGGTAAATTTGTTTCTGTTAACACTTGTAACAATACTTTGCTTGTTGCCAGATGTGTACCCAAACCCGGCCCGATTCCTATGGCTTGAAATGAATTGGTGTTGGGCAACTGACTGACATAATCATTTTGTTTATCAACGATAGTCATGGCTTCGGGCACTGCAACCTGCAACGGAAGTAAAGCATGGGCAGGTAGCGCAACTTCCAATAAACCAACTCCACTTCTAACACACGCTTTGGCAGCGAGTACAGACGCTCCTGTTTTTCCTTTGCTACCTGCTACTAGCAAAGCGCGGCCGTACGTTCCTTTATAACTGAAAATTTCACGCTGTGGTATATGTTTTGAAAAATCTTTTTTCTCAATAAGGTAATACTCAGCCTTTGTCTCTTCGATAAACTTTTTATTGATGCCAATCGAAACCAGATGGTATTGGCCAACAAAAGCCTGATAATTCTGTAGTAAAAAGGGAAGTTTAGGAAATTCAAAAGAAACGGTGTGTGTAGCGCGTACAGCTAATTCTGGTGCAACCTGATCGAGTATAATGCCGGAAGGAATATCAACAGCAATAACATTAGCTTCACTTCGATTGATACCCTCAATTGCTTTTGCTACAATCCCTTCTACTTTTCTATTCGTGCCGGTGCCTAAAATAGCATCGATGATGACATCGAATTCTTGTAAACTGGTGCTTTCGGTAAAGTTTTCTGTTTTATCTTCTCTCCATCTCTTTTTGTTTTCTTCAAAATCCTGAGATGGTTTTTGTTGCGTACTAACTATGTAAACATAAACCTTATACTGCCAACCATCTAATAACCTGGCAATGGCTAGCCCATCCCCTCCATTATTGCCTGTACCACACACAATGGCTACTCTGCAACGGTTGTCTACATGCTGCACAAACCATTTACAAAATTGATGTGCTGCTCTCTCCATCAAGTGAAGTGATGAAATAGGCTCGCGCAAGATGGTGGCTTCATCAGCCTGTTTAATTTGTATGCGATTGTAAACGGGAAGCATAAAAGTTATCGATCAACCTCACCCATAACCAAATCTAACGAGCCAACGATGGCAATTAAATCGGCTAATAAAACTCCCTTAGCGAGCGCAGGCAAAACACTGAGGTTTACAAAGCTTGGTCCTCTTACTTTGCATCGTACAGGCACATCATTTCGCCCATCAGTACGGAAGAAAAATCCCAGTTCACCTTTCGGATTTTCGGCTCTGCAATAAAAATCTTGAGCAGCCGGTCTTATCTTTTTTGGAACAAGTGCTTGCGGATCGAAGGTAACATCGCGTTTCAAATCGCTGGTTAATCGTGCTACACATTGTTCGATGATAGAAACTGATTGATAAATTTCTTGCATGCGTACCCACGTGCGATCCCAGCAATCGCCTAGCTTACCCATTTTACCTTCGCCAATCGGAACATGAAAATCGAGTTCAGGATAAATAGAATACGCATCTACCTTTCTTAAATCGAAACGCAAACCAGAAGCACGCAACATCGGCCCAGTAATGCCATAATTGATAGCAGTATGCAAAGGCAAAACACCTACGTTAGCTGTTCGCTCAATAAAAATTTTATTGTTGATTAAAATATCTTCCAGCTCTTGCAATTTTGGTTTCAGGTATTTGATGTATTGCTGGCATTGTTCTTCGAAGCCAACCGGAATATCATAAAACAATCCGCCAATCCAGATGTAATTGTATAATAAGCGCGAGCCACTGGCCCACTCGAGTAGGCGCAAAATGTGTTCGCGGTCGCGCATCACCCAAAAGAAAGGAGTGAAAGCACCGATATCCATGCCATACGTACCGATAGCGATAAAATGCGAAGCGATGCGGTTTAACTCTGCCACCAACACGCGGATGTATTCCACTCGTCTCGGAATTTGCTCTATTATGCCTAACATTTTCTCAACTCCTAAAGCATAGGCATGCTCGTTGTTCATGGAGGCGAGGTAATCTATCCGATCAACAAAAGGAATGATTTGATTGAATGGTAAATTCTCAGCGTGTTTTTCGAAGCAACGATGGAGATAACCAATGTGAGGCACGACTTCTTTGATTACTTCACCATCTGAAATTACTTCCAAGCGCAAAACACCGTGAGTAGAAGGATGCTGCGGACCGATGTTTAAAATCATTTCCTCTGAACGCAAGTTTTCTTCTTTGAACTTGTTGGGTTCAGAATCGATGAGGTTATTTTCCGTATAGTGATACGTTGGTTTCAAGGTTGTTGGTAATCAACTTTAATGTTGCGATACGTTTCTTGCGTTTGATAATCTTTTCTAAGCGGGAAACCTTCCCAATCCGCAGGCATTAAAATTCTGCGCAAGTCAGGATGATTATTAAAGGAGATGCCAAACATATCATAGGCTTCGCGCTCGTGCCAGTTAGCTGTTTTCCAAATGGATTCAACTGAATCAATGGTTGGATGCTCGCGAGGCAAAATCACTTTTGCGCTTAAACTATGATGAAAAGGAATAGAATACAATTGATAAATAACTTCCATGCTTCCTGCTTGCGCACCATTATCGATAGCGGTAAGGCAAGATAACGAATCGAAATAGAGTTGGGGATGATTTTTGAGATTAGAAAGTAATTCAAAGCTATTGTTACTGCTAACCTCGATAAAACAAGAGCCATTCATCAACTCAATTTTTTCAAACTGATGTTGAAAATATTGTTGCAGGAAAGATGCTAGTTCTTCAGATTTCATTTCAATACATTTTTTAAGAATTGAATGAGAGGATCTAAAGCAGGTGAATTTAAATTCCAGATTGTGTCATTAAGATAACTTCGTTTTGTTTCTTTTGCTTCCTTTCCTTCTGAAAAAGAATCCTGATACATATACATCAAATCTTTATCATCAAAAGTTCGCAATTCACTTTGTTTGAGCTTTAAAACGCAATCTTTAAAATTTTCTAAGCATTGAAAAAAATCCTTATTTTTTTCTGGAATAATAGAAAACAACAAGTCTTCCAGATTTCCAGCATCACTATTATTTGGCAGAAAAAATAAGTCAGTAACAGAAATTTTACTTTCTTTAATTATTTCGTTTGTATTCTTTCTTTTTTGTGATAAATCTGAATCAGTATCAAGAATAAAATAAAGATTAAGCCCTCTTCTTGAGTTTAACAATTTTGCTTTTGATTCAATTGTTGTTTCGTTTCCACCTAACAGTATGAAATCTTTATCATCTAAAGTTCTAGCAAATCGATAAATGATTAAATCTTTCAAGAATTTTCTATCAGACTCGCCTTCTACAACCAATAAAAAATCATTCATACAAATTATCTGATATCATTTCCAGCATCCACTACTTCTTCAAACTGTTTAAAGTTAAAAGTAGTTGAAAATACTTCTTTAGTCTTCGGATTTTCTGCTAACGCCACCACTCTTGCCTCTGCTTCAAATTGCAATTCTTCAATTGCTTCTCTGTAATATTTGATGCATTCTTCGTTATGGGTTGTCATAAACAACTGCACTTGATTTTCTTTTGCAGCTTGTAGAATTACCTTCCAGAAAGTTTTATAACGGGTATAATGAATACCGGCATCTATTTCGTCAATCATCAATCTTTGTCCTGCAAAACGGGTTATCTTAGATAAGATGCGAAAGAGTTTCAGCGTTCCATCCCCGTAAAAAGCAAGTGGTATGGCTTCATCTTGATGTTTTGTGTAAACAATTAGAAAAGGGATATTTTCAAAATTAGCAACTGACAACTCAATGTTTTCTAAATCCGGAACTAAACTTTTTAAGTTCTCTATCAATTTAACTTTGTAGTTTCTATTTGATTGAATGGATGAATAGTCATTTGCAAAGTCGAAACCGTGACCTTGTGTTATTAGAATTAATGGATAATCAACTTGCGAATAATAATTTTCTGCAAACAAATCAAAGTGTTCGTTTATAATTTTAGCAGAATCAGGATGTCTAAAAGAATCAAAAATTACTTTTTTATCAATATCAATAATGCTAAGCGAAATATTTGTAGCAATTGAATTTGTTATATATTCTATGTTAAATGTTTTTACTTCTTTATTTGCTCTCATCTTCACGTTCATGAAGTAAGCTAAATCCTGAAATAAAGATTTTGATTTAAATTTTCTTTGTTTTACTAATTCTGCAAATCTACCTAAAGTCACACTAACCTCTTTCTCACACAACAAAGCCTCCAATAAAGAAGTCTTCCCCACGTTGTTATCGCCAACAATTAAGTTAAACTGACCTAATTCTCTTACTTCAAGATTTTCGAATCTCTTAAAGTTAGTAAGCCTGATTGTATCAATATGTCTCGTTTCCACAGATGTCAATTTAAAAAATATTCAGCTATTTATTTCTATCAGCTACCTTCTCCCCCAACTTCGCTTCACCACTGATCTTTTTTTGTAGTTCTAAAATTCCTCCAATCAATGCTTCCGGTCTGGGAGGGCAACCGGGTACATATACATCTACCGGAATAATTTTATCTACACCTTTTACAACATGATACCCATGCTGCCAATACGGTCCGCCACAATTGGCACACGAACCCATCGAGATTACATAGCGTGGCTCTGCCATTTGTTCGTATAATCTTTTAATACGATCGGCCATTTTAAATACTACTGTTCCGGCAATAATCATTACATCGGCCTGGCGTGGCGATGAACGCGGAGCCATGCCGAAGCGATCCATATCATAAGGTGTTGTGCCTGTGCTCATAAACTCTATCGCGCAACAAGCTAAACCGAAAGTCATCGGAAACAAAGACGACTTTCGCGACCAATTCAACAAATAATCTAAGTTAGAGATGATCACGCCTGCATTGCCCATGGGTTCGCTATACACAGGATGATCGCTGCTTAGCGTTTGGGTTAAATTCTCGAATGCGTTATTGGTAGCGTTCATTTATTTTTTGATATAAATCCATAGGAACAGGCGAAGGTATTTCTTCTGTTTTCTCTGCGGTATCACCCCAATTGAAATGTTTTTCTTTCCATGCGTAAACCAAGCCAGCAAATAAAATCAGAATGAACGTAACTACTTCTAATAAGGTAAACCACATCCACCCGCCTTGTGTTTGCGCAATGGCTTCTTCATCAGCAAAAACTAATGCCCACGGAAAAAGAAAAACTAATTCGATTTCAAATAGAATAAACATTAAAGCGATAACATAAAACCGAATATTGAATTGCGGCCAGGCTGTTGAGATGGCTTCTTCGCCACTTTCGTAAGTAGCTAATTTTTCTGGATTGGGTTTGTTGGGTCTGATGATTTTAGAAACCAACAAACTGAGTGCGATGAACGAAGCCCCTCCGACCAGAAAAAGTAAAACAATTCCAAAATCACTCAGGTAGCTTGCGTCTGCGTTCATTTTATTCTGCCAAAACAGGTCTTTCTACAATGGCTTTGGTTGTGGCTTCTAAAATCTCGAAAGCACTTTCGGCCATTCTGTTTTCGGTATCTAAAGTTGGGTTTACTTCTACAATTTCCCAAGCACAAACTTTAGGATTTTTAGCTAACTCAACATTTAACACTTTCGCTTCATCCACGGTTAAACCATTAGGCACCGGAGTTCCTGTACCGGTTGAAATACGACTGTCCATGCTATCCACATCAAAAGAAACATAAATCAGATCGCAATGGTCGAGCATTTGTAAAGCTTTCTGCGCAATTTTTTCTGCACCGAGTTTCTTTACATCTTCTGTTTCGATAAAATTAATGTTGTGTTTGTTAATGAGGTAATTCTCGGGTTTTTCGAAATCGCGTACAGAGATAAACACGATATCTTCCGGATAAATTTTTGGGCCGGCTACTCCAACATTTTTAAGTTGTTCCCAATATTCGATGGTTTCGCCTTTCGGATCGTTTACTTTACATTCTAAATTATCGATACCACACGCCATAGCGAGCGGCATGCCGTGCATATTACCGGAAGGAGTTGTATAAGGAGAATGTAAATCTGCATGCGCATCGATCCACACCACACCTAATCTTTTCTTGGGATGTGTTTTCTTTATGCCGGCAATTGTACCGTAAGCTGTAGAATGATCGCCTGCCATAATCACCGGAAAAAATTCATCGAATAATTGTTCGTAAACTTCTAAACAAACTCTTTCTTCCATGATCATCACACCATCGATAAACTTAGCATGTGCGTGCTCGGCTCCATCGTATAACATTTCGTTTACGTTCTCTACTTCGATGGAATCGTATTGTTTAAAGAAGTCCGACTTTAAATCCAGGCTGGCGATTTTCATCGCTTCCACACCTAAGCTTGCTCCGCGGGTTCCGGCACCGATTTCTGACTTAACTTCTATGATTTTAATCTCTTTCACGTGAAAAAAAATTTAATGAATACTGGTTGTATTGATCTGAATAAAAAAAGCTTCTTCGTAACCCCTGACGTTAGTAATCGGGTGTGGCGTAAAGACCTTTGTAAGGCACTGCCGAAAAGAATTTGAAGCTTGAACAGATCATATAAATGTGAACCTTGCAAAGATGGCAATTTTATGTGATTTTTGCACTCCTTATCTGAACCGACAGCGGTTTAATTTGCTAACCTGCTGATTGTCACTGTCGAAGAAGATCTTTCCGGCCTTATTACACAACCCATAACATGAAGAGTTACCGCGAGCTGATTGAGCAAACTTTTGAGTTTCCGCAGAAAGAATTCAAAGTGCGCGACCACGAACTTTTGTTTAACGATGTGCCTGTGATGGACATCATCAAACAATACGGAACTCCGTTAAAATTAACGTATCTGCCTCGCATCAGCGAAAACATTCGCTACGTGCAAGCAACTTTTAATTCGGCCATCGAAAAGTTTAAATACAACGGCTCGTACACGTATTGTTATTGCACAAAGTCTTCTCACTTTTCCTTCATTTTAGAAGAAGCCTTGAAGAACAAAAACGTGCATGTAGAAACTTCATCTTCTTTCGATATTCCGATTATTCGCTCTTTGCATCAGAAAGGAAAAGTAAACAAAGACACATACATTCTGTGCAATGGTTTTAAGCGCCCGTTGTATGTGCAATACATTACTGAATTAATCAACGATGGTTTTAAAAACTGCGTACCGATTTTAGATAACTTATACGAGATTGATTATTACGAACAACACGCCACACAACCTTTTAAAGTAGGCATTCGTGTGGCTTCAGACGAAGAACCCAACTTCGAATTTTATACTTCGCGATTGGGCATTCGATACAGCGACATTGTTCAATTTTATAAAGATAAGATTGAGAAAAGTGAAAAAGCTCAATTGAAACTTTTACACTTCTTCATCAACACAGGTATTAAAGACACGGCTTACTATTGGAGTGAGTTGAGCCGTTTCATTTTTAAATATTGCGAACTCAAAAAAGTTTGTCCTTCCTTAGATTCTATTGACATCGGTGGTGGTTTTCCGATTAAGACATCTCTCACTTTCCAATACGATTATAAATACATGATTGAACAAATCGTGGAAAACATCAAATGGATATGTGATAAGAATAATGTTCCTGTTCCGCACATTTATACAGAATTCGGTAGCTACACCGTTGGCGAAAGTGGCGCGGTGTTGTACCAAATCATCAACGAGAAATTACAAAACGATAAAGAACTTTGGTACATGATTGATGGATCCTTCATCACGCATTTACCGGATACATGGGGCATGAATCAAAAGTTTATCTTACTAGCATTGAATAAGTGGGACGACCCCTATCATAAAGTAAACTTAGGTGGTTTAACGTGCGATAGTCAGGACTATTATAACTCCGATGCGCATACTGGCGAAGTGTTCTTACCAATGCGCAACGATGATGAACAATTGTATGTCGGATTTTTTCACACCGGAGCTTACCAGGAATCGTTAGGTGGGTATGGTGGCATTCAGCATTGTTTGATTCCTGCTGCCAAACATGTATTGATAGATCGTAACGAAGACGGAGAAATTTCCACTCAATTGTTTGCACCGGAACAAAGCAGCGAAGAAATGCTGAAGTTGTTGGGTTACGGAAATGCTTAATTAAATACAATCACTACCATGATAGATGGCATCAAAAAAAGTTTACTGATTTTTGGTGCCATTTTCATTTTACAAACATGTAGTGCCCAAGAGAAAAAAACATTTGATGTACTCATAAAAAATGGAACTGTTTACGATGGCAGCGGACAAAAACCGTTTATTGCTGATATCGGTATTAATCAAGATACGATAGCGTATATTGGTACGTTACCTAATACACAAGGCAAAACAGAAATAGATGCAAGTGGAAAAGCAGTAAGCCCTGGGTTTATCAACATGCTTAGTTGGGCCGATAAAAGTTTGTTGATGGATGGAAAATCTTTGTCCAATATTAAACAAGGTGTTACACTCGAAATATTTGGAGAAGGTTGGTCGCCCGGTCCGGTAAAAAGAAATCTTAGTAAACCTGTAGATAGTTTATGGACAACCTTAGGAGGTTACCTACAGTGGTTAACCAAAAAAGGAGTGAGCCCGAACGTGGGTTCCTTTATTGGCCATACAACTGTGCGTTATTATGCTATGGGCTATGCCAAAAGAAAAGCCAACGCAGATGAATTAAAGAAGATGGAAAAATTAGTAGAAGAAGCCATGCAAGAAGGTGCATTGGGTTTAGGTACTTCTCTTATTTATCCGCCTGCTTCTTTTTCCGATACAGAAGAGCTTATTGCATTGGCAAAAATTGCAGCGCGCTATAAAGGCATGTACATCACCCACATGCGCAGCGAAAGTGATTTTATATTTCAGGCACTCCATGAAACTTTTACGATTGCAAGAGAAGCCAACCTACCAGCTGAAATATATCACCTCAAAATTAACCACGAGCGCAACTGGAATAAAATAGACACGGTGCTCTATAAGATTGACAGCGCCAACCGAGCCGGATTGAAAATTACAGCGAACATGTATCCGTATGCTGCCAGTAATACTGCCTTAACAGCGCGCTTACCAGATTGGGTGCAAGAAGGTGGAGCCAAAGAAATGAGAAAGCGTTTGCGTAATCCAGCTACCCGTAAAAAAGTTTTATATGAAATGCGAATGGGCATACCATCCAAAAATTCTGATCCTAAAGATGTGATGATTTTAGGTTTTCGGTTGGATAGTTTGAATCAACTGTATAGAGGAAAACGTTTAGATGAGGTAGCTCGCCTGCATGGCAAAGATGCTGATGAGACCTTACTCGATTTATTGGTGAGAGATAAATCGCCTGGAGCGGCTGTTTATTTTTTGATTTCAGAAAACAACATGCGCAAAATGTTAGCATTACCCTTTGTAACCTTTGGTTCTGATGGTGCCTCTATGGGCAATACCAAAACATTCGCTGATTGGGGCACACATCCGCGTGCGTATGGAACCTTTGCCCGAGTTTTAGGAAAATATGTACGCGAAGAGAAACTATTTTCTTTGGAAGAAGCCATCCATCGTTTATCTCAATTACCGGCATCAAGACTTGGAATTGAAAAACGTGGAAGTTTAACAATTGGAAACTATGCGGATGTAGTGGTGTTCGACCCCAACCAAATCAGCGACAAAGCAACTTTTGATAACCCTAGACTATATGCCGAAGGAGTTGAGTATGTTTGGGTAAATGGAACGCTTGTATTAAAACAAGGTGAACATACCGGAGCATTACCCGGCAGAGCAGTTTATGGTAAAGGAAAAGTTAAATAAACATTTACTATCCGTTCTGAATATCTGTATAAATTCTGAAAAAAGAAAACAAACTATACGTTTTACCTCATCCTCATCCGCACATAAAAGAGTATAGGAGGTATACGTCTTCCGGCCAGGCAGAAACAGGGTGAACTAGCTTTCAGGAATTTAAACAAACCCTAATCTTATTGCTTAACTATGCTTCGTACACAATTTAAAATAGTAGAAGAAAATTTCTCTACGTATTTTAAATACACTACGCTCTTTTACAAATAACATTAAACTCACATTTTCTGCATTGCGCTACATCATCCGTTTGGCTGAATGCCTTTTCTTCATCTAAAATTTCTTCAATCTTACTTTTTACTTTTGATTCAAACTCAGGTAAGAGCGGAACAACATCTTCCAGAATATCTTCTTCAACTCTAATTCCGAACTGAAAATCTTGATCAAAAATATTCACTCGGTTCAACAAACCCGGTTTTACTTTATGTTGAGGCTTGTAAAACTCACTCGATGAAACCAGTAAGGCATAATAAAAAGTTTGTAACACACCTTTGTATTTACCCATGTCTTCAAACATAGTTGCTACACTTTCGAATTGAATTTCATCCGAACCGGTTTTATAATCTACAATGCGCAAACAGTTATCTTTTACATCTAACCTGTCGATAACGCCAGCTATATACACTTTCTTACCATTCTCTAATTGAATCTCCTTTTTCAGTGAATCTAATTCAAGCGCTAACAAATCGAAGGGTGCATATTGTTTATCTAATTCAACAATGCGTGTTACAAAACGCGCAATTAAATTTTTTACCAACAATTGTTGTCCGGATAATTGTTTTGCTTCATCTATGGTTAATGTATAGTATTCAGCAAAAACTTCGTCAATTATGAAGGATAAGGTTTTTAGTTGCTCTTCAATTGAATGAGCGGTGATGTGAATCGATTTTGTTTCATTCATTAATTTCTTATAAAATTTCTCCATAATTAAATGGAGTAAATTTCCCAATACGCGATTATCAATTTCTTCTTCCACTTCATTTGGCATCCTGATACCGGCAATTTGTCTGAAATAAAATTTCAAAGAACATTCTAAATAGGTTGTAAAACCGGAAGGCGATAACCCCTTTCTGCCAGGATGATTTCCTTCCAGAATTTGATTGAGTTGTTGAATGATTCCTTTAGATTTCTTTATTTCAATAATCGGATTATCGGGTAAGAAAACCTCCGTCTCCATAATAGTGTGTTGGATATTCCAGCCCGATTCGAATTGTACCTGTTGCACAAACCTACTCACTTCTCCTTGTCCTGCTTTATCGGCTTGTGTAGTATAGAGTAGCGTTATTTTTTCAGCTCGTTGTAGTATACGATAAAATAAATAAGCATACATCGCATCCTGATGCTCTGGTGTTGGTAACAAATAGGCTTTACGAATGTTAAAAGGAATGTACGTTCCGCGCTGGCTTCCCGAAGGCAAAACACCTTCGTTTAAACTCAACATAATTACATAGTGGTAATCGAGGTTGCGGGTTTCCAATACGCCCATAATTTGCAAACCTTTTAAAGGTTCTCCTGCAAATGGAATTTTTTCCGTTTGAATAAATTGTTTAATAAATCGATGTAAGGCTTTCCATTGCTTGGCTTCATTTTTGGAATTATCTGCTAGCTTCTCCTCAATATCGAGTGTAAGGAAATTACTTATCTTATTCCACACGGTAAAGAAGTGATAGAGAAATTCTTTATCAATGTTTCCAATTGCCTCGTGCTGAGCAATAAACAAAATAACATCCGTTACATACGTGTGAAATTCATGAATTTCTTTCTTAGCAAATATCAATTTGAACAACTCGTTTTGCTCTTTCCAAAACGACCAATTGATTTGTAATTGATTTTGACTAATTATTTCTCTTTGAATACGCAGACAATCTTTTTCAGCAAGTGCCATGATGTACGGATGCATCAAAACGTTCGTGATAACCTGGTGATTGCCAACATGCTTTGTAGATTTCACTTGTACATCCAACAAACATTCGAACAAAGAAAAAACAGGTGTTTGACTTAAACCATATCCCATCGTAATGTTAACATGTTGCACCCGATCTGGTATAGCATTTAAAACTGGTATCAATAATTTTTCATCGGGCAATACAACCACAATCTGATCTTCGGCAATTCCTGATTCTAATGCAGCTTGAATTAAAACGCTTACATGTTTCGCTTGCGATACCGGTTGTGTAAATCCTAATAAGGGAATGATGCGTTGATCTTCGGCTTTCTTATTAAAATTAGCCGGAATACCCTCAAATGTTTTGGATAAAATACTTTGTTGTTGATATTCTCTTAAAAATGTTCCCGCTTCCTGATTGCTATCCTTTACATAATATTGATCAGCATCCCAAAAAACTTTAGCTCCAAATTCTTTTATAAAAAATGAAATTACTTTTTCTTCCGCTAGTGTTAAGGCATTGAATCCGGCAAATACTAGTTGTTTATTTTTGATTTCAATAGGCAGGGCATCAACAGTACTATTTTCAATTTTGTAACAAACTTCTTTGTGCAACGCTCCCGTATAAGCCAAACCTTTCTCTATTAATCTGGCATTAAAAGTTTGATACACTTCTCGAAGGGATTTCCAAATTCGTAAAAACTGTTCGTGAGTAGTAGTGTTTTCCTTTTCGATGGAACCTAGAAACTCCTGAATATAAAAAATCTGATCTTCGCTTAAATACTCGAATAAAGTTTCTAATTCTTTTTGATTCGATAAATCGGTAAACAATTGCTGATGTTGCACCAGGTATTTATCCAGCTCATCAAAATCGCGCAACAACATATCTCCCCAAAAGAAAAACTCAATAAATGATTGAACAGAAAAGTTTTCTTCCGGATTGGCCAACCAAACTTTCTCCTTATACACTTCATACAAGGCATATACCAACGTAAGTTTATCTGCTTCTTTTCTGGTTGTAAACAAATTCATAAACTCCTCAACCGTAAAGAAGGAAGGCGCAAACTGTGGCCGATCGATATGTTTGCTGATGTTTTGTTTGGCATACAACACCGCCCTTCTATTTGGAAAAACAATAACAACATCATCTAACGATGCATGCGTTTGTACAATCGAAGCGGCTAATTCTGCTAAAAATGTTTTCATTACATGTTCAATTGTAGTTGTGCTTGATGTTTACCTCCAGTGTTTTTTACTTCTACCAACTTATCCAAACCCAGATAATACAAAAACCCTTTTACCGGCAACTGGTACATGGTACGTACAATGGTCATGTATTCCTTCATCTGTAGTTGATCCTCTTTTCTCTCTTCTCCGCTTTTATAATCGAGGATGATAATTTCTTTATCGTTAAGCATTAAACGGTCTAAACGCTTTTCGCCAGCATCGGGCAACAGAATACTTGCTTCTGTTTTTATTTGCCAGGAAGATGAAAACCAATTTTCAAGCTGAGGATGATAAACAATTTGCTGAATGGATTTTGTAAGGTTTTCTTTTTCGGGTAGACCATATAAACCATCGTTAATGGCCTTTTCTACTGCTAATGCCACATCTGTTTTGTCGTAAATGTATTGCAACACTTTATGCAAACGAACACCCTGCAAACGCAAATCTTTTACTTTCGATTGCTGTAAAAAAGGGTTGTCGATACTGGTTCGCAAAACCAGGCGCTTTCTCCAATCATACACCGGATAAACAAAATGTGTTTTAGAGGTTGCTTCTACTTGCTCATTCGGATGAACATCCATTTCACCCATTTGCCAATGTATACCGTTTGTCTTCCAATTCCTTTGCCACTCTTCCTGATGATTGAGTGAAAGGAAAAGTAAGTCGGCTACATCTTTACAATCTTTCGTTTCTTTCTTTCCTGGTGCACCTAACCATAAACCTTTTTCGGCACGCGTAAGGGCTACGTACAATAAGTTTAGGTTATCTAACAAAGCTTTTCTTTTCTCTATCACATAATCTGGCTCAAAAATGGTTTGCTCCAAATCTTTGCCATAACGAATGGGCAAATATCCATCAACACCCACATCTTCTTTTTTTGCCTTCACCCACAACAAAGGAGATTTTTCGTGATCTAAACTCCAATCGCAAAATGGAATAAGCACAATTGGGTATTGCAACCCTTTTGATTTATGAATGGTAACAATACGAACAGCATTTACCTGATCCGACACCTGAATGCTCAGTTGCGTACTTTGCCACTCCCAACTTTGCAGAAAGGCTTGCAATGAATTTCTTTCTTTGCCTGTAAAATCTAAAACATGATTGAGAAAAGTTTGAAGATGCAATTGCTCACCCGCTACGTGATACAATTGAAAAGCTCCGATAATTTTTTCTGTTAATTCATACAAAGGCAATCTTCTCCAGATGGATTTACTTTTGGTAAACGCTGTAGGTAAAAAACTTTCGAATACTTCTAAATTGCTTACAGAAAACGCATCGTGATCAATTTCTTTTTTATTGATTTGCTGCCACGCTAGTAATAAATTAGTTCTGGCTAGTAAATGATCGGGTCTTTGCAAATACGCCAAACATGCAGCGATTACCTGAACAGATAATGCCTGAGCAACCAATAGAGATTCGTTAGATATTACATCGTACCGATAAGCAGGGCTTTCCTTTGCTTTGGCTAACAGAAAATTAGCAATGAGTTGACCATCCTTTTTATTTCTTACCAGTATGGCTATTTCACTTAAAGGGATTTTCTTTTCTTGTAACTGTTCGATATACTTCGCCATGCTTTCCAGCGCGTCTTCCTTCCAATCGCTTTTATTTCCATCCTTAGCAAAAAATTGAACCTGCACTTCTCCTTTTGTATGATGAAACACATGTTGTTTTACATCAGCATAGATATCGCTTACTTCTGTACCTGAGAAAAATTGATGGGTTATAAAATCAAAAAAAGTATTATTAAACTGCACAAGCGTTTCTGCGCTTCGGTAATTGGTGTTCAGTTGCTTGATTGCTGTTCTGTATGAACCTGCATCGTGTATTACTTTTTTTTGCAACAACGCTAAATCACCTCCTCGCCAACGATAAATAGATTGCTTTACATCGCCAACCACAGCGCATGGATAACCTTGATCTATACTATTTAAAACAAGGGGTTTAAAATTATTCCATTGCAATAAAGAGGTGTCCTGAAACTCATCTATTAAAAAATTCTTATAAAACGAACCGGCCTTTTCATATATAAAAGGGGTATCGCTTCCGGCAATGATACCATTCAATAGTTTAGGAGAATCGGACAATAATAAAATGTTTTGTTCTTCTTTATACGCTTTTAACTCTTGTATAAAGTATAACAACAAACTAAACGTGTGATATTGTTTGAGCAGAATTTGGCAAGCTGCTACTTTTGGTCCTTCCAGTTGGAAATAGCGAATGATTTCCTCATACGCAGGCATTACGTTATCATCCAACCAATGCTGTATGGATTCATCGGCAGTCCACCCTTTGGAAAGCAAAAATTCTTTTTGTGAACGTGCACCAAAGGTTTGAGTGAGGTTGGCATCATTCTTTATTCGTGAAATTTTTCTAATGAACTGATACGCACTGCTCTTCCCATATTTAAATGTATGTTGTTGTAAATGTTGCTGTGCGATTTTTTTCTCTATCTCTTTCGCCTGCTTTCTTATGTTGCTGAAAAAAAGCTGTGTCGTGCTAAAAACCTTTTCAGAAAGTTTTGTAAAAAAATCTGGTTGATTGGCTGCTGCAAAAACTTCATCTTCAATTAACCTGAATTCTTCTTTAAAAACTTCTGCTGCAAAATTGGCTAACTCTTGTTGAATGTTCCAAGGTTTGCCTTCTTCTAATTTACTTTTTGCAAAGGCGATGATGTTTTTGGTGAGCGTTTCTTCTTGACCGATATTGGCAATCATGCGCGCTACTACATCTTCTATCACACGTGGTGTATCCAATTCCAGAGTAAAATCTCCAGCCAAGCCCGACTCTCGTGTAAACGAACGAATGATTTTCTGAAAGAAAGTATCGATGGTGGAAATTCCAAAGTTTCCATAGTGATGCAGGATGTGAACTTGTAATGCCTGACATCTTTTTCTGAGTTCGTGCTCGTTGATTTGCAATTCTTGCATCAGCTCATTCGCTAAATCATCGAACTTTCCATTGGCATATTGTACGAGATAGGCAACAATTCTACCTTTCATTTCTTGCGTTGCCTTATTCGTAAAGGTTACTGCCAAAATGTGTTTGTAATAATCACCTTGGTTTTGTAGGGCCAACAGCAAATATTCCTTTGCCAAAGTTCTGGTTTTACCCGAACCTGCAGATGAGCGATAAACCGAAAATACTGCTTCCTTCATATCAGCAAGAAAGTTAAGGATTACGACAAACAGTGACGGTAAAAAAGATAGATAGTTTTATCATTATGGTTAAAATTACATATATTGAATAATTGTAGTTGGTCTGATATGGTAAAGTTTAAAAATATTGTTGACGCATTTTGGTATTCTTTTCCTGTTCAGTTATTACTGAATCATTTTAAACGCAATCAATTTCTAATTTTATTTTGGCTTGTTTTGCTTGCCATGATTACCGGAGCCTTCGGTAAATACATGGGCATTCCCTATTTGTTTTTAGATCCTGAATATTTAAACAAAGTAAATTTCACCAGCTTTTTGTTTGTAGGTATTGCTACTGCCGGTTTTACCATGGCTTTTCATGTTACGTGCTACATAAGCGATGGCCATCGGTTTTCTTTTGTGGGTACTTTGCCAAAACCTTTTACTAAGTTTTGTTTAAACAATAGTATTCTGCCGCTTACTTTTCTATCCATATACTTGTACGAGATGATTGTTTTCCAAATTAACAATCAGTACACCAGCACACTTCAAGTATTTTGGAACATCAGCGGATTTTTGGTTGGCTTTGTTGCCATGACGGCCACCTTTCTTTTATACTTTGGCTATACTAATAAAGACATTTTTAAGTATGTCGTTTGTCGCATCGATGAAAAGCTAAAACAAAAAGTACACATGACGCGCGCAAGTGCCATGAAAAAATTAGACATCGCCAGAAAAAAACAAG
The DNA here is from genome assembly GCA_021298355.1 of Flammeovirgaceae bacterium. Taxonomy (GTDB): domain Bacteria; phylum Bacteroidota; class Bacteroidia; order Cytophagales; family Cyclobacteriaceae; genus Chryseotalea. The sequence goes on along the minus strand of JAJTEH010000016.1, from coordinate 23,047 downwards.
TGCGTGTCGATAACTACCTTAGTTTTAATTTTCGATTTAAGAAAGTAGAAGAAACTTCTTTCTATGATAAGTCTACTGTTTTACAAGTGTTCGACCAAAATCATTTTAATCTCGTTGTTATTCAATCGCTCATTTTTGTTTTTGTTTTGATACTCGGCATCTTTAAAGATTACGCTGCCTTTCAGCTTCCGGTGGGTGCCAGCTTCATGATTTTTCTTACCATCCTCATCATGCTTACCGGAGCGTTTGCCTATTGGTTTGGTGGCTGGTCGTTAACAGCAGGCTTAGTTGTTTTTATTTTTATCAATTGGTTAACGGGCGAAAAATTCTTTGATAAAACCTACCAGGCTTTTGGGTTAGATTATACCAAAACGCCTGTGGCATACAATGTAAAAACATTAGCTGCCGTAAACGACAGCCTCGTACAACAACACGATAAAGTCCTTACATTAACTGCCTTAAATAATTGGCGCGCTAAATTTCCGGCAAGCAAAAAACCGAAAATGGTTTTCGTTTGTGTATCCGGTGGTGGAAAGCGTGCTGCCTTGTGGTCGTTAAATGCTTTGCAACAAGCCGATAGTTTAAGTGGTGGGAAATTATTAGAACAAACTATGTTGATAACCGGAGCTTCGGGAGGATTGATTGGCGCCAGTTACTTTAGAGAATTAAAACTACGAGAGAAGTTAGGTAAGCCTGTGCAGCCTTACGCAGCACGCCACCGACAAAAAATTTCTACAGATAATCTTAACCCTTTGATCTTTAGTTTACTCGCTAACGATTTATTTGTTGGCTTTAGCAAATTTGAATACGGAGGTTTATCGTACACTAAAGACAGAGGTTATACTTTCGAAGATCAATTAAATAAAATAACGGAAGAGTTAATGGATAAACCTGTTATCGCTTATCGCCCCTACGAGTTACAAGGTGTTATACCCATGTTGATTCTCACTCCCACTGTTGTTAACGATGGACGAAAAATTTTTATTAGCGCATTACCGGTGTCGTATATGAATGCCGATCGCTTGCAAATGCCCGGCTACGAAAATGCAAAATACAGCGGTGCCGATTTCAGTCATTTGTTTAAAGAACACCAAGGCGATAGTTTACGCTTTCTTTCTGCCTTGCGCATGAGTGCTACTTTTCCGTACATCACTCCCAATACAACTTTGCCAACCGAACCGGCTATTGAAATTATGGATGCCGGTATCTCCGACAATTTTGGTTTAACCGATGCCGTACGCTTTCTGTTTGCTTTTAAAGATTGGATTGCTGAGAACACAGATGGTATTGTGATTTTATCTATTCGCGATTCGCCCAAACTAAGTATGGTAAGCGATAAAACCGGGCAAACCATTGTCGATAATTTTTCGCAACCTATTAGTTCTGTGTATAATAATTTCGAAAACTTTCAGGATATAACCAGCGATAATTTATTGGGGTATGCTACCACGTGGTTCAATGGAAAAATTGAAAGAGTAGATCTTCAATACCAGGCCGAAACGTATGTTGATATTCTAAATGAGATGGATAGTATCAGACAAAACAATGCACGTGCATCTTTAAGCTGGCGACTTACTGCACGCGAGAAAGCGGGCGTAACCGAAAACATTCACACACAAGCCAACGAAACGGCTTTACAAAAGTTAAAAGCATTGCTGCAATAATTCTATAAAAAGAAGAAACATACTTTTCCTATTTTTTAATTGAGCATGCTCGCGAAATGTCTACATCCATTATCAAGTTCAACATTCTCAATCTTCAAAAAATAATACGTAAAAAAAACAGTCCACGATTTAAATCGTGGACTGTCATAAAAAGTAAAAGCGTTGTTGCAATAATTTAACTTGGCTTATGCAATACAAAACGATAATAGCTGCGCGAGCCATCCTTCAAGGTGTTGTAAAACCTTGAACCCACTACTCCTGCAAAATCAGAAAAAAGTTTTTGCCAACGCTTGGGTATAAGTTCTTCAATTCGTTTTACTTTATCTGGGTTCACTGCTTCTATAGATTGAATAACACGCTGGCTAATATCTTCTTCCTTCAGTAAAGTCAGTTTAGTTTCTTTCAACAACTTGCGGAAATCATCCATTTTATACTCGCTTCTGAAATCAACCAACAACAAATATCCTCCAGGTTTCAACACTCGTTCTACTTCGCTTAGAAAAATATCTACTCTTCCATATGAGTGACACGACTCAACATTGATAACCACATCTTGCGAAGCAGGCGGGAAAGGTAACTTCTCTGCACTGCCTTGTATGTATTTTAAGTTGGGTAGCTGATGAATTTTATTAGCTAAATCCACTGCTGATTGTGCCAGATCCAAACCTATGTATTGTTTAGGTTGAAAATTTTCAGCCAGGTAACGTGCGCCTCCGCCTCTTCCGCTGCCAACTTCTAACACTTGTTTGTTTTTTAAATCTGTATGCAAGGCCAGGTAATGATACATCTGCAACGGATAAACCTGCTTCGTAAAAGTACAGGTCGTCTTCAATTCAGGTTCTTCTTGTGTTGGCACATATCCATAGTTCATGAATTGCCAGTCTTGTGCCGGAATGTGTTTAGCTAGAAGTTCGTATGTAATTTTCGCATTGAAGCGTTTAAACCATGGAAATGGCTTTAGGAGTTTAATGAGGGCGTTTACCATAGGCAGGTTTTTGCGGCAAGATAACACGAATAAAAGGTATTACAACCTATTATTATTTGCGCTTCACACCGCGCACCGCTTCTGCTGTCCACGGGTCTTCGGGCCAATGGTGTTTAGGGTAGCGCATGCGTAACTCTTTTCTTACTTCGTGGTAGGTGTTCTGCCAAAAACTTTTTAAGTCTTGTGTTACTTGCACAGGCTTGTAACCTGGCGAAAGCAGATGCAACATAACTTTAGTTCTGCCTTTATTCACAACAGGTGTTTCCGTTAAGCCAAACATCTCTTGCAACCGCACTTCTAACACAGGCGGCCTACCGTCATCAAAGTATTGTAAGGTAATTTGCGAACCTGTTGGTACTTCTAGTGTAGCAGGCGCAAGTTCATGCACTTTACTTTGCATATCAAACGGCAATAGATTTTGCAACATCACCAAGGCATCCAGTTTTTGCAAATCGCTTAGCTTATACACATCCGTTAAAAAAGGAAGCAACCAATTTTCCATCTCCTCTAGCAAAAATGTTTCTGTAAGCAAAGGCCAGCCTTCCTCTTTTCTCCACTGGTGCAAACTGTTTACGCGCGCTATCCATTGCCAAACATGTTCTTGCCATGCTAACATGCGCAAGCCCTTTTCTTTTATCAACTCGGTAAGAACAGCCGCAGTTTTATCGGCACTAAGGTTATGCAGCGGCTTACTCGCCATCACCAACGCACCCACGCGCTTTTCTAGCTGTGCCGCCACCATGTGTCTGTCCTCATCCCAAAAAACTCTCTCTTCTTCTTTGGCCAGATTAATCAAGTCTTTTTCGTTACAAGGTGCAGCTAAAAAAATTCTTCCTTCTTTATTTCCTGCATCCAAGCGGGCAATAACCATACAACTCTCCCGAATCAAATCATCGTGTTGAGGCAAGGTAGCATACTGGCCGCCCGCTAGTTTGTAGCGCGTGCCTTGTTTGCTTTCTTGTAATGCAATTCTTTCCGGAAAAGCCTTTGCCAACAACAACCCAACGTGGTCGTGCACAAACAAATCATTATCTACTTTACCTTTCAAAATATGTCTCCACTGATCGGCTACTTTTTCTACCCGTTTTAAAACAGAAATTTCTGCCGCAACGCGTTCTCCTTTTCTCCACTTGCGCAAAATTTCTATTCGCATACAAAGATCTACCCCACTTTCTTTGTTCAGAAAATCGCGCTCTTCAAGCACAGCAGCTACATCACACGCCAGGGCTTTCCATTGTGTTGCGTTCGCATCCTCCTCAAACGCCATAAGCATATTTGCCAAGCGCGGATGCGTAGGCAACTGCAACAACGCTTTGCCTTTAGCAGTAATCGTGTTGTTATCCAGTGCGCCTAACGTATGCAACAAACGCTCAGCTATATACCATGCTTGCTTGGGTGGTGGTGTTATCCACGTTAACTCATCGGGCTGGTGTATGCCTGCTTGTTTTAATTCCAGCACCAACGCACTTAAATCTGCTTCCGTAATTTCCGGATTGCGTTGTGGCACCAGCGCCAAATGTTGCGGCCACAACCTGTAACACACACCGGGGCCAGTACGCGCAGCTCTGCCTCTGCGTTGGTCGGCAGCATCTTGCGTTACCCGCACAGTCTCTAGTTTACTTAACGAAGTGCGCGCATCAAATGTAGAAACACGCGACCAGCCGCTGTCAATCACAATACGGATACCTTCTATCGTTAACGAGGTTTCAGCAATGCTCGTAGCTAATACAATTTTTCGCTGACCTGTTGCATCAGGTAAAATAGCTTCTTCTTGCTTTTCGAAAGGTAAGTCACCAAAGAGTGGTAAAACTTTTGCGGGAATATTTGATTCCTCTAATAATGTAGCTGAACGTTGTATTTCCGCTTGTCCGGGTAAGAAAACCAACATATCGCCTTCGTGTTGCTGCAACACTTGCTTAACCGTTTGTAGAATAGTCGAAGGCAATGGCTCTGTTTCGGCAAAAGGTTTGTAGTGTGTAGTTACCGGAAATATTTTTCCTTCGCTCGTTACCACAGGCACATCGCCTAAAACACTTTTCAGTTTTTCGGCATCCAGCGTGGCCGACATAATCACCAGTTTTAAATCGGGCCGCATTACTTGTTGCACTTGCAAACACATGGCCAGCGCCACATCCGATGCCAGGTTGCGTTCATGAAACTCATCGAACATTACCATGCCCACCTCTTCCAGAAACGGATCGCCCTGCAACATGCGGTTTAAAATAGCTTCCGTAATAACTTCCAATTTCGTTTGCGCACTCACCTTGCTTTCAAAGCGCACACGGTAGCCAATCTCCTCTCCTACCTTTTGGTTTTGTAGTTGGGCCATGCGCTGTGCTACTGTTTTGGCGGCCAGCCTGCGCGGCTCAAGCAATAAAACTTTTTTGTTGTTTAAGAAAGGCTGTTGCAACAAGTGCAACGGAAGTATGGTAGATTTACCCGCACCGGGCGTTGCCTGAACAATAAGCGTGTTAGCCTTGTTCAGGTAATGAATAATGTCGGGTACTACATCTAAAATCGGATACATGGCAAAACCAATACAAAAAAAATCGCAGGTAATTTCCAGAGCAATATTCAGCATTTTTTACGGAATAGCAGGCCTTAATCATTTCATCAACCCCACATTTTATCTTCCGCTTATACCCGATTGGTTGCCCTATCACGAGGGCATCAACATCATCAGCGGCCTGGCAGAAATCGGCATCGGTGTTTTAATCTGGTACACCCCGTGGCGCAAAACCATTAGCCTGGTTACTGTGCTTATGTTAGTTGCGTTTATTCCGGCACACGTACATTTTATTGTTGAAGGAAGTTGCGTGGGCGCGTTGTGCGTGCATCCTGCCATAGGGTGGGTGCGCCTACTTATTATCCATCCCATCCTTCTATACTGGGCGTGGAAAGTAGGGCGATAGGGTGGTCGTTCCTCGTGGTAGACATAAGTAGCAAGTAGTAAGACATAAGAAGGAAGTAGTAAGTAGTAAGACGTAATAGTAAAGGTTGAAAGTCTTAGTACTTACGTCTTAATACTTACGTCTCATTACTTTCATCTTACGTCTCATTACTTATGTCTCACTACTTATGTCTAATTTCTTACGTCTCAATACTTAAGTCCTACGTCTCAGCCTCCTCCTTCCTCCTTGCATACTACTGATAAATACAATACATTTAATTACACACTGCACATCTCACGTACATGTTACAAGAATAAAAGCAGTTTTCTGTTTAGCGTTACCCATGTAAAAATCCCTTTATGTATAAACTTCTTCAACAAATCAGGTTCTGTTTACTAGTCACACTGGTGTTGGCAACACAAGCCTGCAACACATCCGAGTCGGAGCCAATCATAGAGAAAACAGACCCAATTATCACCTGGTCCAATTCTTCCGATATCGTTAACTGGACAGCCCTAAGCGAAACACAATTAAATGCCACTGCCAACGTACCGGGTACGTTTACATATACACCCCAGTTAGGTAAAGCGCTAAACATTGGCGACAACCAACAACTTACGGTTGAGTTTACTCCAAACGATGCAACAAAATACAATACCGTAAGCAAAACAGTAACCATAAACATTAAACCCCATACCGAAACCGTTACCGACATAGACGGCAATGTATACAACACCGTTAAGCTCGGCAACCAAATCTGGATAACCGAAAACCTTAAAACAACCAAACTAAACGATGGCACGCCTCTGGTAGAATACAAACATTTTAATCCTAACCGATCTACCTTTCCGTGGTTTAGCAACACCACACCACAAACGCTCTTTCAATGGGTGCCCGCCATAGATTTAAACAATCTTTATCCTGATGAGCTACCCTTCGATTTCTTCGGTGCCTATTACAACCACTTTGCCATACAAACCGGAAAATTGCCCATTAACGGTTGGCGTATACCCACGCAACAAGACTTCCTCGAACTCGAAAAATTTTTAGTTAACCAACAACATACATCCAACGAAGCCACCGTATTAAAAAGCACCATAGGATGGGCAGCCTCGCAAGGCAACGGTACCGACCTGTATGGTTTCGAAGTGCGCCCGGCCGGCAGCACAACCAATACGGGCAGCCCCGATTTTCAGGCGGCCATAGCCCGCTTTGCCACTGCCACGTTAAGTACCACCAACACAACCCGAAAAATTGCTTCGATAAGCAACAATGGTAAAATTACTTTCGAAGATTTAAATGTAAGCTTTGGCGTAAGCATCCGGCTGATTAAAGAATAAAACGCCCTACAAGTATGTAACACTACGTGGTTGATAGTTGACTGTTGGTGGTTATCCGCAGAGGGTTTTTCGTTTTTCGTTGTTGGTTTTTCGTTAGTAGTTGTTCGCGGGAGACATAAGTAGCAAGTAGCAAGATATAAATAATAAGACACCAGTAAAGGTTGAAAGTCTTAGTACTTACGTCTTTCGTCTATTACGAACAACGAATAACTAACAACGAACAACTACACAAAAGCACGTCTTGCTACTTACGTTTTACGTCTATTACGAACAACGAATAACGAAAAACCAACAACGAACAACTACATGTATAGGGCGGCAGCCGGGCTGTGCGGGGCTTCGCTTCGCTCCGGTGCTTCACTTCGTTGCGCACCAAGCCCCTACCATCCCTGCCGCAAACCTTTAATCGATATTAAAAATTTAAAATTCAAAATCTGAAATTTGAAATTTGAAATCTGGAATTTTCCTCATCATCAACCCTCGGCTACTTGCAAAACACAGGGCTGTGCATTATTTTTATATTCGAGATGGGCTTCTGTTATACTCTTTACACGAAACAACAGTTGGTTTATACAAGGTACGTGCAACATGTTTCTGTAAAGAATAACTATACCAAGCCAGACTCTTTACCGCAGTAAACTAAATTTAAACTTATAACCCACCGTATATGGACTTCATGCCAGTTATTATCCCACTCTTGGTTGTAAACTTTTCTATTATGCTTTACACCATAATCCAAACAAGAAAATCTGCCTTCCATGCCGACTCAAAATTGCTGCTCTACATTATGGCCGTGGGCGCTCCTGTTTTAGGCCTTATCCTTTATTTTATTAAGAGAAAAAAAGCAGACAGGCTCACAGTAAAATAAAGTTAACCCCCACTGGCGCTAGCTTGCAGCTAGTGCCAATTCAAAATTAGCCTGTAGTCGGTATTGTTACCGACTATTTTCTTTTTAACTAACTCCTAAGCGATAGTAGAAATTCAAAATTTGGAATCTGAAATTTTGAATTTGAAATTTTAAATTCACCAACCCAACCCTCAGCTACTTGTAAAAGTGAGAAGCGTGTGTTACTTTTATTGTGGCTCCTAAAGAAAATATCTGTAATTAGTTGCTGATTTCTATATGTTGGCAGCAAGCGCTAAACATTCAATAAAAGATAGTTATTAAATTCAAATTCTATGAAAATGGAGAAATCATATTTGAAACCAAGTTTAACGACATTCTTTAGAATTTTAAGTCTTTCATTGATAATATTACTATCACTTAAAGCAATTACTAGTATCTTTTATTCTCCTCTTTTCATTGAACCAAAGCTGTTGATATTTCCATCGATTTTAGTTTCAATTGCTTTAACACTTTATTTGCGTAAATCAAGATTAACAATAATAGAATTAGATGATTTACACAGAATAAAAAGTTTGTTACTAGAAAAGCTAACAAAAAATGGACTTAAAATAAAAGAGGAAAAGGAAAACGAATTAACGCTTGAGTTAATAAATCGAATAGGGAATTTTTTTAATGTTTGGTTTGGAACAGAGACAACTACCATCAAATTGGTAAATAATAAAATAATAGTTGAAAGTAATTCAAGAGTTGTGAGAAATCTCGTGTATGAATTGGATAATAATTAATGTATAAAATTAAAATAGCGCCAGCTGGCAACTACATGTATGCGCTATGGCTTTAAAAATTGTTTTAGTTTTATAAAATGGATAACCATTGCACATACACAGACCGTTGTTTACAATTTTGAACTAAATTTTGATTTTAAATTACAACAAATATGGAGAGAATAGTAACAAGGACTCTGCTTAGTATAATATTACTTTTTACAGCCTGCCAAGAGCAAGATTTTCTTATTAGAAAGGAGAAATTGAATAAGATTGAGTATACATCTCTTGACAAGGAACAGGATCTTAGTCGAGCTATTGAACAAATTGGTCTGAATAAAAAAAATAGTAGTTCAGGTAGGCTAATGTCTGGACTTGCTGAATTGAAGACGGACTCAATATTAAAAGTCCTCCAAGGCGACAGTGTTAATTATTCCTACACTATCTCTATTGACGAGCCTGTTGCAAAAAAATCATTCAGGAATCTAATTTTTAAGAGAGTTCAAAAGGGATTCTTCGCGTTTGTACTTGAGTACGTAACAGATGAGCCTATTATTAATTTTCAATCATTTTCAGGTATGGTAAAAAGATACGATTTGGAAGGAATACTGCTCGAAGAAGTTCGTTTAAATAATGCTAAACTTAGTAATCTGAGCGGAAGGGTAATGGCATGCTTTGCAGATGTAACTGTTGAGTGTGTTAGCGGTGGGGGAACATCCACCGCAACTGGTTTACCATTGCCGTGCCTTGAGTGGGTTACCGTTATTACTATAGATTGTTCTGGGGGATCAGGGGGAGGAGGCGGTTCATCAGGTGGATGGTCTAATCCTGGCACTTACGTCCCAGACCCGTATGTCGGAGGAGGCGGAGGAGGTGGGTCAAGTTCAGGTGGTAGTTCAGGAAGCACACCTCCGCCAACGAATGATCCTCCATTTGAAGGAGGTGATCCCATCGGAGTACTTCCCCCATCATCTTGGCCAGGAAGTGAAAGCGGTTACCCGTAAATGTGGTGGGAGGATGATTCATGGTTAGATATGAATTTTTCCTTAGCATTAGACCAAGACTACAATAGACTTACACAAGCAGAAAGGGATCTAGTAAAGATTTACCCTGCTGAGGCGTATTTAATATCAAAGAATGTAAATATTGCTACTAGTGAAACAGTGACACAATTTGGTAGAAATGGATTGAATGATAAGTCGGATGCATTTAGACATTCCTATTTTCAGTCAATAAATACGCGTTCAGTTGGTGCTACCATTACAAAACTCTTTTCGGATGCGCATGAATCTGAGGTTCCGGCTGGGTTAATACTTGAGAAAGAAATGGATCTATTTAATAATCAAATAGGAATTGATTACGCAGTTAACAACCCGCCCAGAGCATCATTAAGTCTACTTATAATGGAGGCATTAATTCGTGGTGAACTTAGATATCTTTCTCCAACACTACCTCCTCCATTTGATCACGTAGGAAATCCAATTCCTGGTGGTGACCCACTTTTTAATTCAACTCACGGCATTACATCCGCGACCCAACTTGTACCAACTAATCAGTAATTATGAAGAAGGTAATAAAACTTTTAGCATCCATAATCGCTAGCTTTCTTCTTATTCAATGTATTCTATATCAAAAGAAAACGACTTTTATTTTTGAGAACAAATCTGACTTGCACGTGGACAGTGTAACGTTTACTATAAACAAGTATAAAAACAAAATCACAAATATCCGTCCAGGCAAAAGAGAAGTATATGAGATATTGAGAGATTCCGTAGATACCAATCTTCATGACATTACGATAATTGGTTCAATATTTTGTAGTGGTAAGTTGATAAAAGGTGGATTCTATCATAACGACCTGAGTGGTTCATTAAACGATCAATACACTTTAACTCTAAATTCTAATATGACAACAACATTAGAGTAATTATTGAGCAATTTCTTAACAAACATATCATGATCTTGAACATGTATTATTTATATCTAATAACTGTGCACAATAAAATATATATACCATGGAGGGGTTTAGTGTTGCCCTTACTTGTAATCAACTAATTTAACATTTCAACGTGGGAAGGTAACACCCTTGGAATTCCCACCACTTCTTATGCTTAAAGGTTGTAGGTCATTTACTAAATTTACTTACTGATTTTATTTTGTTACATGTTAAATACGTTATTCTTAGGCGCTAATTCTCAAGTTAATCTTGAAACTGACAAAACAATTGATCAATTAAAGTTATCTTTTTCAAGAAGACTTGATAGTAGAAAACTCAACTATTTTTCTCTTACACTAGATGCCAACACTCCGCTTACCTCTCCATTTGTTTATTCCATTTCAAATTCAAAATTAAAAATATCATTTTCGAAAGAGGTTAAACCATCTTTTAGAATTACAAGTCTATCTGTTTACCCAACGTTTATTGGCACAATTCAGAGTAATACTGACAAATCGATTATCAAAGGAAAAATAGGAATTCAAGAGCATTACTGGTGGTTTTATTTAATTTGGTTTATCCCATTTGTTTATATGTTTTATGGATGGCTATATTATGAAGATTCATTTCCTGACGGGCATATTGCAGTATATTTTATTTTGTTTGGATTACTATCGTTGCTTTTTATTGTTATTACAATGAGAAATCGAGTTGATAGATTAAGAGAGGAGATTATAAATATTATTGAATCATGAAATAAAGATTTAACCTATGGCCGGTATTGTTACCGACTATTTTCTTTTTAACTATCCCCTAAGCGATAGTAAAAATTCAAAATTTAAAATTCAAAATTTGGAATCTGAAATTTTGAATTACTCTCTTTCTCGCCAACCCAACCCTCGGCTACTTGTAAAAATGGGAGGCGTGTGTTACTTTTAGTGAGGCTCCAATAAAAATAAGAATATTGAGTTGCTGAAATAAACTTGTTGGCGGCTGGCGCATAAATGAATTTTACCAATTGAACGATTTATTGACTTTACTACACGAACTTGAGAAAGAACAAACAAATCTCAAAAGACTAATTGATCAATCTATTAGAGATGGTGAGTATTTAATGGCGCACTATCATAGCGAAGCAATAGGGTTAGTTAATAGAAAACTGCAAACTCTTAGAAATCTAGATGACAAGAATTACGATAGCAAGAAAATGATCTCGCAGTTGATCAGACAATCGGAGCTTCAATTAGAACAAGAATATCCGGATAGAATGAAGGATCATTTTAAAAAAGAGATTGAGAAACTGAAACTTGAGTTAGAAGAACTAGAGAAAAGAGAGAAAGTTAGTGTGCGAAAGAGTGTAATTTTAAGTGAAAACCTAAACTTAGTACTATCGCGCAAGCAAAGAGGCATTAGAATCGTGCTAAAAAAATCGGCAAATTTTTCACTTGAAGTTAGAAGGAATCGTTTGGGCGTTAAAATTCTTATTAGAAACATTAAATCGCTTCGGAAAAACTATTTGATTACCGATGAGAACATTCAACACTTTTATGCCCTAGGTTTTAAGTTAAGTAAAGGAGAGAGCACATTAACCCTTATACGTAACAGAAGCAAAGAATAACTTTCAGCTGAGATTAAAACGATAATTTCAAAAATTGTATTTGAGATATTTTATTTTAAAGAATTTGAAGGCGATACCTGCATCGAAATTATTAAATGAGCCAGCCGCTAACAACAGCTATTTGTTATGGCTTTTAGTTTTGGCAAATGAAATTGGAATTAATAAATTTAAAGAAATAAACTGCGAACGGACAGAGCATTTCGCGCAATAAAGCCACACCAAATAGCTTAGACCGTTGTGGGCAATATTTCTGGACAATATAATTAATGAGAATAAACGGAAGACTGATTATACTATTACTAACGACTTTACTTTTGACAAGTGGGTTTCAAAAGAAAGTCAAGTATGACTTTGCATTCCTAATTGGAAATTGTTACAAGTCAGACACTCTTCGAATTAGAATTAATGGAATTCAAGTAATCGACTCACTCATTGCCAAGACCGATTCAACGGGATATGCAAATATCTCAGTGCTTCAATCTAACGAGGGACTGTTTGTCTTTTGGAGAGCCGAGGAATTTCCGTTTGGCGGTAAAAGGAAAAAACTTGAACGAATTGAATTCAAAAAGGAAATTGAGTTTGAACTTCTTATAAATGGAATAAAGACTTCGAGTAAAATTGACATAAGGAATGGAATAATTCTAATCGCGGACAGGTGTTCAATTAGGATTGAAAATGAAAAGGTTTCTCAAAGACTGACTATCAGACAATTTAAAACCAGACAGTTTAAAAGGAAAATCAAACCGAGTTGAAATACTGCCCACAACAACGGCTATAAAGCATTACTTTTGATTAATAATTTTTTTAAGGATAAAAGTAATCAGCTCTTCCGAATTTCTAATTCGTAAGCCCTATCAAAGGATTTTTAATCCGAGTATGTATAGATATGGTAGACCCCACTAACACAGATGTTGTGTGTTGGCATGTGAGCAGTTTCGCTATTCAAAATTCAAAATTTGGAATTTTGAATAACGAACAACTACACGAAAGCACATCTTACTACTTACGTCTCTTCCGAACAACCAACAACGAACAACTAAATGAAATGGGCGGCAGCCGGGCTGTGCGGGGCTCCGCTTCGCTCCGGTGCTTCACTTTGTTGCGCACCAAGCCCCTACCATCCCTGCCGCAAACTCCTAATCGATAGTAAAAATTCAAAATTTAAAATTCAAAATTTGGAATCTGAAATTTTGAATTTGAAATTTTGAATTCACCAAGCCAACCCTCAGCTACTTGTAAAAGAGAAAAGTGCTTATTACTTTTATAAAGGGCTCCAAAGAAATAGCAGTAATTAGTTGCTGATATAAAAATGTTGGCAACAATTGGGTCGGCTTCGTAGACAGATATGTGTAAACTGAAAAAGGGATTAGTAAAAAATATTTACACAGCATATTGAGGTTACAATGTAATTACATTAAATTAGCTTATCATTTAAAATAAAAAATTAAGTCTATGAAAAAATTACTTTGTAGCATCTATCTGCCAAATGTGTTCAACTGAAGAATCATTGATTCATAAACCATATATACTGGATATGAAGTTCAGTGCTTCGAATGACAGAATTATCGCTGTGAAATTTGAATACGATAATTATTTGGGTCGGTATACAACTTATAATAACGAAATTGGTGAGATTGAAGCAATCAATGAAGCAACTAAAGAAATTACGTATGTTTACTATCTAAAGTCGGAATCTAAAGAATTAAAAAATGCTAGGGGGAGTATCAAGACAGGTTATTATGGATACTCTGCATCTTCAGGTTGCTACATTTGGGGCACCCTATATGAAGGAGATAACGGTCAATCAATCTTTGTCCCAGCCTCAGGAATAAATGCTGCATTAAATCCACCACTTTGTGGTTACTATTACGCATGATTCAATACATATTGAAATCAATCGGTTCCATCTTTCTTATTCTCACTTCGCTCATTGCCTCAGGCCAAAAAATTGAGAAGGATACGCTAAAATATGTCTATTACAAAGACGAATTAGGCCTTCAAAAAAAGGCTTTAATTGCTTATCCAAAGCAAATTTTAGTTATTAAGGGAGACAGTATATATACAATACTTGATGAAAATCAATTATATGATGTTATTTCAAAGGGAAAGGGTTTTAACATCATAAACAACCCAGATTCAATTCAGTCATTTCTACTAAGTAGGATTAAAGCAATTGTAATTCTAAACAAGAAGGACTAAAATTCTTTTATTTTTGAAATAAATTTTTAACCTCTCTGGCGCGGATGTTGTGTGTTGGAATGTGGGTAGTTCATCCGTGCGAATTACCGAATATGTTTATATGGTAAAATGAAATATCGATTTCAACATTCGTGGGATTTAACTCTTCCATAGTTGTTCTAATAAGAATTTATCTCCATTGTTTAATGAACAAAACTGAACAATATTAGGATAAAATTCACCGTCAAGTTTACATTCAATATATTCTATCTCAACCCAAGGGTTTTCTTCTACATCTAAATCAAAATCTATTTCATTTAATTCATCTTTAGTTGCGCCATGTATAAATTTCTTAATAACACATGGTTTTCCTTTATAAATAAAAATTTCTTCAGCCATAAAAAAGCCCTCCCCTACTAGCGCGGATGTTGTGTGTTGGAATGTGGGTAGTTCATCCGTGCGAATTACCGAATGTGTTTGAATAATAAAATGAAATATCTATTTCAACATTCGAGGCACGGAAGTAACTTCCACGCCAGGGGGTTATAGATTTACCAGTATGCCAGCACTCATTAATTCTCCTGAAGTACTAATTGTATACGTGAAATTTACATCATCTACTCTTCTGAAAAGAGGTCGCAAATCTTTAAACTCTGTGTAGTTAAAGTATAAGGCTAAATTCTTATAAATCTTTACTTCAGCGTTATACCCTATTTGCTTAGAGAGGATGAAATCTCTTTTCGTAACAGGATAACCAGGGAGTAAACCTTTAGTTAGGTTCTCGTCATTACTATTAATTTCAAAATTACCAGTAAAGCCAACTTCAACAGATAAATTTAAAAACTTAGTATTTGAGTAATTAAATGGTTGGATGCCTAGTAAAATTGGCATGGCTAAGTAATCATACGTTGCATCTAAAGGATACTTGAAACTGTTGTTAACAATTTTGGAACCTTTCCTTATGTAATGGATTCCTGATTTTGCAAATAAATAGTTAAAAACTTCATACTTAAAATGAAATGCAGACGTGTAAAACTCATTTTTTTCTAAGTAAGGTTTTTTCTGACCATTAGATTCTAATTGAAAGTCTACTTCTGAACCTGAAAATAATGTGATTGATTTACCGGCAGAAAATCCAACGTATATCTCTCCTATTTTTCTTCTGGATTTTTTCAAGTTACTGCCATCGGTTTCTGCTACAAAGAATTTTTCTGTCTCAGAATCTACTACTTGAATTGGTGCAGCAATCGATAATTGTAAAACTCGATTGCTTACATTTTGTCCAATATTTCTGTTTTCAGTTAGTCCGAAGGTATATCCTACATCTATACTAAACTTTTCGTTTATGGCTATTCCACCTCCTATATGTAAACCTATATCTCGTTTTCTTTGGATGTAATATGTTTCATTGTTTTTTGTTTCGTATAAGGTCTCTACCTTCACAGGAAATTCAACATTGGAATTAACGGGGGGTGTACCATTTTTTGGATCATAGAAATAGCTAATCTTAGATTTACCGTTGGCGAAGTATCCAAAATTAAAACCTGTTCGTAAATAAACTCTATTATTTTTAAAGGATTTAAATGTATAGCCGAAAAGCAAAGGCATTTCGATATAATTGATTCTGAGTCTATTTGATTCTGCTAACCTAATGTCATTATTATAATATAATGACACGAAACTTCCTTTCTGAATATATTGTAAACCAGAATGAATAAACATTTTTTTGCTTAGTGGAACTTCAACACCAATACCTGCTACCATACCATATAGAAAATCTTGCTTGTTGTTTTGGAATTGCCCACTCTCTAGATCTAAAGATGTAGTTGTGTAGCTTATACCAAAATAGGGCATTAGTTTTTGACTGTATACAATGCACGTTGAGATAAGATTAAGGATAATAAATAAAGTTAACTTTCTTTTAGCTTTTAAAATTTGCTTTGTGATCATAGTAGTGAAATAAGAAAAAGTAAACTGACAACGTTTGGCCCAAAAGTTTTTAAATATAAAATAATATTTACACTATTCGATGAAATACTAATTTTGGTTTAAAAACTAAACCTCTATTGTAGCCCAAGCCAGCGAATATGTAGCTTTAGCCTATAGTATTTGCCTATGCGCTGCATGTTGCACCACAAGTTTCTTACTAACCAAACTACCTATAGGCTACTTGCAAAAGTTAAAGGCCTGTGTTACTTTTATTAAGGCTCCTAAAGAAAATATCAGCAACTAGTTACCGATACATAATTGTTGTGTGCCAGGCGCTAAAAGTCCCCGCGGACAGTGATGACCCAGAAGATAGCTTTTCGTTCCCGCAAAGAACTTAGAAGACTTTGGTTTAATGACTTTTGACGTTGCATTCGGTGATGCAGTATCGAAATAATTTTGTAGACAACTTTATTTTTATGGACACGAATAAACAATTGACTTCAATAAAAGCATAGATTATTTGATGAAAATAGTATACAAATATCTAATTGCGGTTCTAGTTTCGAGCTGCACGCTAGTACCAAGTAGAGAATACATTGGGTCTGACAATTTGGATCAAAATATTAGTAAGGAAGAACTTGTTGGGGTTTACGAAATTACAAATCATGCTCTAAAAAAACTAAGAAATCACTACCCTGAATCAGAAATTAAGAAATTCGAAAAATCTAGGATTGAAATTTATTCAAATGGAGATTCAATTAGAGTTGTTAATATACCTGTCAACCTCGAGATGTCGGGAAACTATCAAGTTACCACGACAACTGATAGAATAGATTATCGAATTAGAAATGAAAAATTTTGGCATCTTCGTAGATATGACAATTATTTTCCGGAAATGACATTTAGAATTAGATATTGGCAGAAATCCATTTTGATAAATTTAGACCATGACCCTGACTCTTGGGATTACTATGAATATGACAAATATTAGTCTATCCACGCGAACAACTCGATGCCGCTGGACAAGATTTCGTTCCACGGAGAGCTTGGACGACAAAATAAACTGGACTTTGACTTGACTTCGACAGCAAACTTCATTTACCTTAACTCGAACGCTTCAACAAAACGTAACGGACTACTTGCGGTAAGTCATAAATTAAAAGGGAACGGTTGACGCGCCCGAGCACACAACAAAATGTTTCTGCAATGGTGCCGTGACGTGTTGGTATAAAGTTTTATCTTCGTTCAACGCTTGGTTTCGTGGGACAGGACGCGGCTTCGAAAAGGCACCACTGCAGAAACACAAACGTTAGCAACCATGCGCAAAGACGACTAAGCTAACGAATAACAACAACCGACAAAGACTCAACACGCGGACAAAAAAATCATTAATAGTTTACGCGGACAATGTAGCCCAAGAATCGCCCGCCCACATTTGGCACATTTGCAGGCCGCGCAAACCCACGCGACTCCCAAGCCTGCAAAAGAGCCAAATTACCCACCGCACATGGGACAGATAAGCCGATAAAATGTAAATTAGCCATCAATTTTCGACTAAGGACAAATAATGAGACTCATACCCCAATCCCCAAAAAAGGCATTAAAGGCATTATTAAAGAAGAAACCCCTAAGAAGTGAAATTGATAGCTTCAAATCCAACCTCATTACCCTATTAGATAAGATTAGTATCATCGAAAAACAGCCCAAAGACGAAAGCGAGGAACATCTAAAAAATAATATCAGGGATTTTTTGAGAGACACGTACTATAAGGACACAAATGCCATAAACACAAAACAGAAAAAGGATTTAGTTATTCATTTGGACAAAGGGACTGACTCAAACGTTGGAGTGATTATCGAAGCAAAAAGACCAGCAAACATAAACGAAATGGTCACTGCTGACAGTCCAAACAAAAAAGCCCTTCACGAACTAATTCTGTACTATTTGGATGAACGGAATCAATCAGAGAATAATCAGCTAAAACAACTTATCATCACGAACATCCACGAGTGGTTTATAATTGATGCAAATTATTTTGACAAACACATTTATAGAAACACTCAAATAAAAAAGCTATACGAGACTAAGTTAAACGACAAAAAAGATAATCCATTCTTCTACGAAGAGGTTACCAAAATCATAAATAAGATTGAAGTAGATATTCCTTGTGTATACTTTGATATTCGTGAGTTTGAAACTGTTTTAAGAAATACGAAAAAAGAAGATGATAAAGAGTTAATTGCTCTTTATAAAATCTTTTCTCCACAACACCTTCTTAAACTTGCCTCTCCAAATGATAGCAATAGACTTGACGCAGGATTTTACAGGGAGTTATTACATATTATTGGACTTGAAGAAGTAAAGGACGGAGCGAAAATCATAATAACAAGGAAAAAGGAAAAGAGAAATGCCGCTTCATTAATTGAATTGACAATTGAAGCACTCAAAACAGAGGACACATTTCACAGGATACCAGACATAAGTATCTACGGAGATGATAAAGAAGAAAGAACATTTAACATTGCATTAGAACTTGCAATAACTTGGATTAATCGAGTTCTATTCCTAAAGCTACTTGAAGGACAATTGGTCAACTACCATCAAGGGAATGAAAAGGAATACAAATTCTTGAATCCCGAGATGATTAAAGACTTTGACGAACTTTTTAAGTTGTTTCATAAAGTTCTTGCGGTAAACATTTCAGACAGAACGGAAGCAGTACAAAATAAATATGGTAAAGTTCCATATTTAAATAGTTCATTATTTGAAATAAGTGATTTAGAAGACCAAACAATTAAGATAAATTCACTTGGAAACGGTGACGAACTCGAAATATGGAATGGAACCAAATTAGAGTCATTTAAGAAATCAAAAAAGAATCTGCCGACACTTGAATACTTGTTACGTTTCTTAGATGCTTATGACTTCGCAAGTGAGGGTACTGAAGACATTCAAGAGGACAATAAGCAAATTATAAATGCTTCAGTTTTAGGTAAAGTCTTTGAAAAAATCAATGGGTACAAAGACGGCTCAGTTTTTACTCCCGGATTTATCACAATGTACATGTGCAGACAATCTATTCGATTGGCTGTAGTGGATAAGTTTAACGCATCACTATCTGAAAAAGGAAAAAAGACATTCGACAAGTTTGACGATATAAAGAACTACACCTCACGCCTATTCAAAACACAAGAAGTACTAAGGGCAAATGAAATAATAAACTCAATTCATATTTGTGACCCAGCTGTTGGTTCCGGTCACTTTTTGGTTTCTGCTCTAAACGAATTAATTGCAATTAAATCGGAGTTGGGTATACTATCAGATGAAAAAGGAAACGTTATAAGTGGCTATGAAATAGAAATCATAAATGATGAATTAATTATTACAGATACAAATGGTAACCCTGTTGAATATAAAATTCAAAACGGTAAGCCTATAAATAAAGAAATACAAAGACTTCAAAAATCTCTTTTCCACGAAAAGCAAATCATAATTGAGAACTGTCTGTTTGGTGTTGACATAAATCCGAAATCGGTTCTCATATGCAGATTACGTTTATGGATTGAGCTATTAAAAAATGCTTATTACAAAGAAGGTAACTACACAGAGTTAGAGACTCTTCCGAACATTGATATAAACATAAAATGCGGAAATAGTTTAATTAGTCGCTTTGCTTTGGACTCTGATTTGAGTAAAGCATTGAAGAGTATAAAATACGACATAGAAGCATATCGAGGTTTTGTAAATGAATATAAAAACGCCAAAAATCGGGATACCAAAAAGGGCTTACAGAAAATAATTGACGGAATTAAAAACGATTTTAAAACAGAGATTACAAAATCAAGTAAGGACTATATCAATTGGTCTGCTGCAAAAGGTAAACTTGAAAAGTTGACAGCCCAATTCAGTTTCTTTGAAATGGACGCGAAGCAAAAGAAGAAATTTAACGATGACGTAAAGGAAGCAAGTGAGAAACTAAAAAAATACGAAACGGTATTAAATGACATAAGAACGAATGCCATTTACAAGAATGCATTCGAATGGCGTTTTGAATTCCCTGAAGTGCTAAATAATAGTGGTGAATTTGAAGGCTTTGACGTTGTTATTGGAAATCCACCCTATGGTGTTTCAATCAAAGGTTCTCTAAGAGAAGCTGTAGTTGAAACACTAAATAAAGTTCCTGACTACGAGATTTACTATTTCTTTATAAATATTGCACGTAAAATCCTGAAACCTAATGGCATAAAATCATATATCATTCCGAACACGATATTATTTAATGTCTTTGCTAAGTCTTACCGAGAAGAACTATTTAATCAATGGCAAATTCAAGAAATATTAGATTGTACAGAGTTCAACATCTTTGAAGGTTCAGCAACAGTTAGGTGTATAATTACAGTCCTAATCAACAAAGAATCAGATGATACGGTGTTTTATCGTCCTACTGCTAATGCTAATTCATTTGAGGAGTTGACAAGTAGAGAGCTTACATCAACGACAAAAGAAATACTATTAGCCAATAATCAAAATTGGGCTTTGGTGTTCAAATTGAATTCTGAAATTTTAGGAATAACCTCAAAAATTAGAAAGAAGAGTAAGCCAATAATTGATTTATTCCCAGAGATAAGTCAAGGTCTTATCGCATACGACAAATATCAGGGTCAAGACAAGGAGACAATTAAAAATAGAGTTTATCACAGCTTAACAAAAAAAGCAGGATGGAAAAAATGGTTATGGGGCGAAGACGTAACACCGTACAAAGTTAAATGGAATGAAAAGGAGTATATTAACTATTGTGACGGAATTGCCAATCCGAGAGAACCAAAATATTTTAAAGGGTCAAGAATTTTAGTTCGTGAAATAACAAATCCAAAAATATATGCAGGTTACACAACAGAAGAGGCATATAATGACCCTGCAATTATTAATATCCTTGAGAACAAAAAAGGACCAGTGGACATTAAAGTATTATTAGCACTCCTCAACTCAAGACTTGCGACATTCTACCATTTCAATTCCTCACCTAAAGCGACCAAAGGTGCATTTCCAAAAATTTTAGTGGATGACATTCAAAATTTTCCCATCCCGACAATGACAGAAAAGCAACAGAATGAGTTAATAAAACTCGTTGATACTATTATTGAGTATAAACAGACTGACAAGGACAGTAAAACACTTGAATCCAAAATTGACAATCTTGTTTACACTCTTTACGGTCTATCGGACAGAGAAATTAAAACTGTTGAGACCAAAGATTAAACCACCAATCCGCGCACACATTGCCCGGCCACACAACCCTCCACTGGCGCGGATGTTGTGTGTTGGAATGTGAGTAGTTCATCTGTGCCAATTACCGAATGTATTTGCCTATGGTCAGTATTGTCATCTACCATTTTTATTATACCTAAGCTGCCACACGCGTGCTTGTGCCAAACATAAATTTAAAATTTATCTACTGTCCTCAGTTTCAAACATCAGTGCAGTTTTATTTTATACCAATCCAGTAGTATAAATAAAGTGCTATCAGCTAATAACACCTGCCATAGCAAACCATCAAAAACACACTGCATCTACAAAATAACGTTCAAAATATATGGTTTAAAAGCTAAATTATTTAGAAAATAGTAAACCATATACAACAAACACCAAACCTTCATCAATACTTAAAAAAAATTTGTAAAAAAATATTGCTCGATACTTGCAAAAACAAAGGCAAAACAACGTTATTCGTATAAGAAGTTATCCGGTAAGTGCTCCCTTCTGAAAGATAATGCAACCACAAAGTGCAAAACTTTTAAAACTAAATTATATAAACTATGGCGAGCACATCAGAAACCGGTCACTCAAAAAACGTAGCAACCTTCGAAGATCTCATCTCCTTCTGCACAGGCTACGGAGCAACCTACAACCCAAGCAGAGCAGCACTCAAACTGCCAGCACTCAACACACAAAACACAGCGGCAAACACGGCCATGCAAGCCGTTAAAGTGGCTAAAACAAATTTCGATAACGCCACCAACGCCCGCGAGATCACCTTCAAACAACTCAAATCCCTCTCAACAAAAATCATCAACGCACTCGCATCTACCGAGGCCACCGAGCAAACGATAGACGATGCCAAAACAACCAACAACAAAATCCAGGGCAAGCGCGCCAAAGCAAAAGATAAACCCGATGCCAACGCAGCCGATCCCAATGCACCCACACCCAAAACAATATCAGCCTCACAACAGAGCTATGATAAACTCATCGATCACTTCGCACAACTCGTAGCCACCCTCACAGCCGAGCCCAAATACACCCCCAACGAAAACGAGCTAAAAGTAACGTCACTCAACACCCTGCTAACCGATCTTAAAGCCAAAAACACAGCCGTAATTAGCGCCACCACCGCATTAAGCAACGCACGCATCGCCCGCGATAAAGCCCTCTACGATGAAACCACAGGCATACTCGCCATCGCACAAGATGTAAAGCAATACGTAAAGTCGCTCTATGGCGCAAGCAGCCCCCAATACAAACAAGTAACCGCGTTAAAATTCACCAAACGACAAACACAATAAACCAAACACCATCTGTAAAATAAAAGCAAAGCCCCTTCCCAAAAAAGGGGCTTTGTCATGTAAAGGCACCACACCACCTATAAAAAAGGAAACTCCGTAAAAAAGAAAGCTAGCTATGTAAAAAAGAAAGCTAGCTATGTAAAAAAGAAAGTTAGCTATGTAGAAAAGAAAGCTAGCTATGTAAAAAAGAAAGCTAGCTATGTAAAAAAGAAAGCTAGCTATGTAAAAAAGAAAGCTAGCTATGTAAAAAAGAAAGCTAGCGATGTAAAAAAGAAAGCTAGCGATGTAAAAAAGAAAGCTAGCGATGTAAAAAAGAAAGCTAGCGATGTAA
>JAJTEH010000043.1 GCA_021298355.1 Flammeovirgaceae bacterium | reverse complement strand
CAAGATAATTTTGAAGAACACTACTGGGTCTATACTTTCATTTCCCTCTGAGCCATAGTACTTACTAGTGGCTTTGTAGAGAAAATGGAGGTTAAGGGCAGCGTCTAGTTTTCTGTAAAAATTGTCTTGAGGAACAAGCATGTCCAGATGAACCTGGTACATGATTTTTGGTGAGAGGTCTTTTCGTCCTTGCATGGTGCAAAGATAATTTCCTCACCAGTAATTTATTAGCAGCTAACAGGTCAAACAATGCATCACGGCCTATTTTTATCTGATGTTCCAGTAGGAAAGACTGAAGCAGATAGAAAAGTTTTCTTCCACCAATAGCAGGATGTATTTGGCGAATTTCAATCACACGGTCTAAGATAAGTTGATAGCCAATGGTGATATCAGATACCTCCCAAAAATGTTGATAATAGGCTTGTCGTGTAATACCAAGTAACCGACATAACCGGCTCAAGCTGATGCACGGATATATGCCTTTCATTTCAAGGATCACTTGGTATTGTGCTTTTTTTTAATCGAAACTTTTAGCTCTTTTTCAGCTTTATCAATTATCCTTAAATAAGCTTCTGAGCGAAGCTTCTCGTCTTGAAGTTTCTCTTCTAGCTCCTGGATTTTCTTCTGGAGTTCTTGAACATTTTCACTTTTGGTTGGCATGGCTAGGGTCAATGGAAGCGCTATATCAAATTTAGTTCTTTGATGCCTGAGTGTATCCTCGTACCCCAATTTTTTCATCCACGTTTGAATAGCACTTTTAAAATGGATATTATACTTTTTCAACAATGCCATTTTACTACATTTTGTGGCCAAATATTCCTCGATAACCATTCGCTTGAATGACTCATCAAACATTTGCCTAACTTCAATCTGGTGTTCCATAATTGTCCTGTTTTAAGTTTACGCTTGATGTAAACCTATTTCAGGACTAGACACTGATTCAACTCCTCAGAGTCACCCGAAGGGGACTCTTAGGAATAATGAATAATGGTAAGATAACCTACCCAGCGCAGATGGTGTGTGTTAGAATGTGTGCAGATCATTCTTGTTATACCTGAATATAGTTGTATGTGCAATACAAAATATGTATTTCAACAAGCAGGGCGTGGAAGTAACGTCCTTGCTATATGGGTATTTTTTTTAAGGAATTAATTTTAAATGCTGATGAAGGGTTAAAATTCTAGTATTAGAGTGTTCCATCCGAATACGACTTAAAATAACTACCTACGGTCTTTTTATAACTCTCGCCTATAGGTAGCGGAGTACGATTGATCACAATGGTTTGATTCGATATAGATTGTACATGAGCTGTAGCTATTGCATAAGATTTGTGCACCCGCAAAAAGCCATGCTGTTTTACAAGTTCTTCTACTGTTGAAATTTTAGAATTGTAAATTCGTACGCTACCATCTGTAAAATAGGCTTTGCAATAATTACCAAAGGCTTGAAAATAGAAAACCTGCGATAGCATTACCCGATGGATGATGCGATCGGCCTTTAGAAAAATAAAGGGATCATTTTTTTGCAACTCCGGCAATAAGGGTGCTTTCGGGCGAGTAATTCTGCGAATGGCATCATTAAATCGTTGAAATGAGAATGGTTTTCGCAAAAAGTCTATAACACCCAACTCGTAACCATGAATGGCATACTGATCGTAAGCTGAAGCAAAAATTACCGAGGGCTGATACCCCAATCCCTTTACCAAGTCTATTCCAGACTTGCCCGGCATTTTTATATCTGAAATAATTATCTCCGGCTTATTCGTTTCAATAAATTTCTTCGCATCCATGGCATTGTTAAAGCTTGCTATTAACTCTACCTCACGTATGCGCTTGATGTAGTTAGAAACAATAGCAATGGCGGGTGGTTCGTCATCAATAACAACGCATCGAAAAGGTAGGGGAGGCTTCGTTTCAACCATGAGAGCGTTAACTCAATTTTAAATGTAAAGTTGCAACATATACCCCATGTTCAGAAACCAATTGCAAATCATATTTATCGTTATAAATAAGATCTAATCTCTTCTTTACATTCTTTAAGCCTGTGCCCGAACCTTCTTTTGGTTGTTGCTGATCGCCAATGGAATTAGATACCTGAAAGAAAAAATCATTTTGCTGTACAGCTATATTTATATGAACAAAAGAATGAACTGTGGCTACTTCGGTACCATGCTTAAATGCATTTTCTACAAACGGCAACAACAGCAGAGGCGAAATTTGTACACGATCCACTAAACCCGTTACATTTATAGAGGCTTCGCACTTATCGCCAAACCGTTCTTTTTCTAAAGCGATGTAATGAGTTATGTATTCTACTTCCTGTTGTAATGAAATGGTATGTAGTTTCGTTACCTTAAACATATAATGCATAAGCTCGGAAAGCTGTAAGATGGCAGCACTTGTCTTTTCGGAGTTAACGAGTGAAATAGCATAAATACTATTCAATGTATTAAAAAAGAAATGGGGATTTATCTGAGCCTTTAGCAAATCAATTTCTGCTAGTAGTTGTTGCTCGCGCAGTTTTTTATTTTGCGTAACCGACCGGTGAAACAACCCAATAAACGTGCCTACCGAAAAGTAAAAACCAGCGCCTACTACATGCGACAGATACTCTTTGCTTTGTGTAATGCCTAAATCTATATGAATACTGATAAAGGAAACAATTAACAAACTACCCAATACAGCCAGCGTATACACCACATACTTTTTTTTATCGAGTAACTTGGGCACAAGTACATACAAGTTAAAATAAATCAGAAAGGCTAATTCTACACAATGTCCTGCTAATTGAAAAAGTGTCTTTATATCTAACTCAGTATTGGTTATAATCAAAAAATAGATTTGCATAAAAAACCAAGCCATCCAAACCAAAAGGTGGCCGAGTATCTTTTTAAAATGCGATGTCACCAATCCAATCATATAGCAAAGGTAATCATCTCGTAAACGCAAACGCATCGCATTTATCAAGTCTTTCAGATTTTCGTCATCGAAATACAGGGTTTGATCATGAAAAAGCTGATGGCTTTATCTTAACTAAAAGGCAATGCGTTTCTTTAAGTCAAATTAAAATTTTATGAAACACATTACAGGCACTATTTTTCTGGTATTTATTCTTGCAGTTAGTTTAGGAACTGCTATAGCACAAGAAAATCCCTTACTAAACACATGGAAGGTAGATGAAAAATCGGTTCCGGTATTTTCGGAAGTTATTATACGAAGGGTAAGCAAAGTAAATCCTGAACAAGCTAAACAACTCGAATCATATCCCGATGCAGTTACACAACTTGTAAGATCACTTGAATTAACATTTGCTGAAAATGGTGTATACGAATTAAACTCCATGCAAGGCAAGCAAACGGGCACATGGAAAATTTCGGGCAGTGAATTGATAACACTTGTTACCGGTGGTAGCGAAAGAAAAGATAGCCTTGTTAAACTTTCTAAAAACAGAGTAATAGTATTGAATCTTGATATAAGAAAGATAATTGAATATGTGCCGGCCAAATCCGGAAACACTTCTGCTACTGAAAAGATAAATGATTTAAAAGATGATTTAGAAATTGAAAAGAAAGAATTCTCACAAACCAAAGCGATAAAGAATGTTTCGGTGGTAGATGTAAACACGGGTAAGGTAGTAGAAAATCAAACCATAGTGTGGAAAGAAGGGAAAATTATCTCTGTTTTGCCGAGCAGCAAAACTGTACTCGCTGCCGATGTACTGGTTGTTGATGGAAAAGGAAAATTTGTTTTGCCTGGCCTTATCGATTCGCATATTCATTTCTTCCAAAGTGGTGGACTCTACACGCGGCCCGATGGCTTCGATTTTACAAAAGTGATGCCTTACGAAAAAGATCAGCAATGGATAAAAGACAACCATGCCACTACGATGAAGCGCTATATCGCAAATGGAATTACCACTGTGGTAGATGTTGGCGGTCCGCTTTATAACTTCATTATTCGCGATTCTATTAATCCAAAAATCAAATCGCCCCATACTATAGTTACTGGCCCACTTATCTCAACGTATGGTCCGCCCAATTTAGATAAAACAGATCCGCCAATTATTAAAGCAAATAATCCTGAGGAAGCACGAGCACTCGTGCGCAAGCAATTGCCATATAAACCTTCCTTCATTAAAATATGGTATGTAGTTTTACCAGGGCAAACAGCTAAGAAGTTTAGTGAAATTGTTGGTGCAGCCATAGAGGAAGCACATAAAAATAATTTAAAAGTAGCCGTACACGCTACCGAATATCTTACAGCCAAAGAAGCTGTTCGGTTAGGGGCAGATTTGCTGGTGCATAGTGTTGATGATTATATACTCGATGATGCTTTCCTGAAAACAATAAAGGAGAAAAAAATTATCTATATCCCAACCTTGCAAGTATCTCAGCAAGCGTATCGTATTATCAAGCAAGAATTTGATTTTACCGCGCATGAGTTAGCCTGGTCTGATCCTACACAGTTAAGTTCTTTACTCGATCTTCAACACCTGGATCCGAAAGATATAAATGGATTTAATTATAAAGTTATTGGTGCTCAGGTTAGTATTCCATCCAAAGCAGATAGCATTATGTTGGTAAATCTTAAACGCATAGCAGACCGTGGCATACCCATAGCAACCGGTACCGATGCAGGCAACCCGGGGGTAGCACACGGTGCTTCTTATCTGCGCGAAATGGAATTAATGAAGCAAGCAGGACTATCCAATGGGCAAGTGCTGAAAGCCTCTACCCTCGATGCAGCTAAAAGTTTTGGAGTTGCAAATGCATATGGAAGTATAGAGCGTGGTAAAGTGGCAAACTTTATTGTGTTACAAGAAAATCCATTGCAAACCCTAAAAGCGCTGGAAAATATTGAAACGGTTTACCTCAATGGATTTGGATACACACCTGCTGATCTACTTCCTAAAACTGTAGATGAACTAGCCAAAATAGAAGTAAACGCTTACAACGCAAGAAACATCGATGCATTTGTGGCACGCTATGCACCTGATGCAGAAATTTACGCGATTGAAGGTTCAGGTACACCAGCGCTGATCGCTAAAGGCAGCAACCAAATAAGAGAGATATGGGGCAGTATGTTCAAGCAGGTTCCTAATTTGCATTGCCACGTTGTTAGTCGAACAATTCTGGGCAATAAATGTGTAGCTATAGAATCGATTTCTGGTTTTGGTCCCGATCCATTTATAGGCGTTGGCACTTATCTTTTCAATCTGCAAACCGGACTGATTGAAAAAGTTTACTTTGTTAATGATCGGTAACAAAGAGTAAGTTTTAAAAATGCGCTGGGTTATATGAGCCTTCCTGGTTTCGAACGCATCGGCCGGAAGTGAACTAAACTATAGTAGCGTACTTTATTTTGTTTAGCATGGTACTGTTTACTGGAAGATAACTTTTAAAGTTAATTTGAGCATGGAGTACACCTCAAACAAAAAAAAACTTTATACATCTTATCTTTACATAAATATGTTTGCGAAGCAAGAAAAGGATACGACCTTTATTTTTGGTTCGAATCAGCACACCGCGAAAAGCACACGTAAGAAATGATAGCAAAACCACTTTACACGGCAACGCCAGTATATAAGTCGTACGCAACAAGTAAGCAAACTAATGCAGAGGTTTTTTATAAAATGGAATGTTATCAGCCCTCAGGATCATTCAAAATAAGAGGGATGGATGTTTTAGTGAATGATCTGGTGGGTAAGGGGCACAAAAAAGTAGTAGCATCTTCTGGTGGTAATGCCGGTTATTCTTTAGCCTATATTGGCCAGCAAAGAGGTATTGCTGTACATTTAGTTGTGCCTAAAACAACATCTGAATACATGATTAACAAAATTAAGTTAGTAGGCGCACAAGTTGATGTTTTTGGTGAGAACTGGGACGATGCGAACCTATACGCCACAGATATTTCTGAAAAATACAATTTACCTTATGTACCACCTTTCGATCATCCACTGTTATGGAAAGGGCATTCAACAATAATTGATGAGTGCGCTTTACAAATGAGCGAACCCGATAAGGTAGTTGTTTCGGTAGGCGGTGGCGGTTTGCTATGTGGTATATTTGAAGGCCTACTGCGCAATAAATGGAATAAAGTTAAAGTAATAACAGCCGAAACAGAAGGTGCAGCCTCTTTTGCTAAAAGTTTTGAGGCAAATCGACTTGTAAAATTAAATGAAGTAAACACAATTGCCACCAGCCTTGCAGCAAAACAAGTTGTTTTACAAAGCTTACAGTACGCAAATCGGTTTGAAGTTGAACCCTATGTGATGTCTGATAAAACAGCCTTTACGGGATGTCAGGATTTCTTTAAAGAGTTTCATACCTTAGTTGAACCTGCTTGTGGTGCGGCATTGTCGTTCGCAAGAAACAATGTTGTGAAACAAGGAGAAAAAATAGTAGTAATTGTTTGTGGCGGTGTAAATATGGGGATTGAAAAATATCTTGAATACGTAAAAACGTTTAGCTAAAAACACATATCAAGTAAGTAATAGAAACCGGAAATAAAATTTCTGAATAAGAATGGTAACGAAAAACAACACACTACAAGTAAACCAATGAAGCCAATACTTTTTCTTTTAAAGCCTGATTTTACGGATGTAAACATACAGGAGTCTCAAAAATTCTATTGCCCTAGTTGCGCCACGATAGAAGGAATTCTATCGTATTATCCTCATGTAAAAGAACAGCTGGACATTAGATATGTTACCTTTGCTAAACCTCGAACTGAAATTATAAAATTGATTGGTGAAGAAAATCAAAGTTGCCCTGTATTGGTAGTTTCATTGGATAATGAGTTTGCTACTTCCTTTACAATAGTAGGCGATAAAAAAATCACAAACGAGAAAATGCAAATTGCTACTTTTCTTGCTCGCCAGTTTAACATAGGAATGTGGCATCCGTAAGCAAATCGCAAATAGTAGGCTTACAATACAGGTAATATTGGCAGGCAAGTTTTAACGTGCAAAGCTTTCGTAAAAAAGATGTACACGTAGAAGCATGAACAATACATCTTCATCAAATTAACTACACATTGTAAAAGGCAGTATGGAAATAGTTTATCGGACCGACATAACCCCAGATAGTAGTCAAGTTATCGATGTTTATACAAGCTCCGGAATAGTACGACCAACACATGACTATGATCGAATTTCGAAAATGTATACAAATTCGAATTTGATAGTTACAGCTTGGCACATGGGTAAGCTGGTTGGTGTTTCCCGTTCGTTAACAGATTTTTGTTATTGTTGCTACCTGTCAGACCTTGCTGTTAGAAAAGAATATCAAACTTCCGGTATCGGAAAAAAACTTATTGAGTTAACAAAATCTGTAATTGGAGATCAAACTGCTTTAATTCTTCTATCCGCACCTGCAGCTATGGAATTTTATCCTAAAATCGGATTTAGTAAGATAGAGAATGGGTTTATCATAAAGCGTTCTAAATAAGGTGGGTAAACAGATTCTTTGGTGCAGCTGATCATCGTGTAGGGTAATAAATTTATCTACATAAGCGAGAAGTTTATAGCCGCCACTTGTTCCATTAAAATTATAACTACTGCAAACATATGTAAATAAGTACTGAAACACCAGAACAAACAGAGGCCAGATTAAAAGAGGTAATTAAATCTGCTGAATTAAAAGTTTTTCAAGAGCCCTATTTCTTCTATGAGATACCGATTAGCAAATTCGAATTTAATAAACATGCTCTGGCAATTGTAAGAGATCAAGAAGTTTGGAGCTTTTTACTTCCATCAGTAAGTTCTGAATCTGAGAACTTCAAAATTTTTAGTTTCCATTTTAAAGATGGGCTCGACAATAGTGGTTTTGTTGGTTGGCTGGCCAGCAAGATAAAACGAGAACTTGGTACCGGAGTATTTGTTGTATGCGGCCAAAACACAAACCGCGGTGGAATTTTTGATTATTGGGGTTGTCCTATATCCATATCAGATAAGGTACTTCGTTTAGTTCAAGAGCTTAGGGAGTAAAACATTTACCGGAGCTTGATTCGAAATAGATAGACTATGGAGCATTTGTATGAAAGATGGTTGTAGGTGCACAAAGGTTGGAAGGAACTGTTACTCCAACTCGCCTTCGTTTGTAACGAGGGTGAGGGAGTTCACCTCCTCAGAGTAACCCAAAGGGCACTCTGAGGAATAATGGTAAGATAACCTACTTAGCTCGGATGTTGTGTATTAGAGTGTGTGCTGTCCTTCCTTGCATATACCTGAAAGTAGTTGCACGAGCCATAAAAATTTATAATTTAACAAGCAGGGCACGGTAGTAACTTTCGCACCAGTTGGATTTATCACAAAGTGGATACCGAACGGTTTCATTGGTTAGGAAAAATGAAAGGTGACTCAGTATCTTTATTGCTACAACGTAACGAACGCAAGTTTACACTCGCTTCACGAAAATTTAAATGGGTTCTTGAACATAATGAATTTTAATACCATGAAAAATATACTTCCTATCCTGATTTATTTTTTTGCACCCATGGCAAAAGAATACATTCAACGAAAGTTAAACATGTACTTAAAAGTAGATTCTCTAACTACCAGATATACAATTAAAATTAATTGAGTTTTTCAATTAGATATCAACAAAATATATTCTGGCAATTAAATCATACTTCATTTTTTTATCGGGTAGTTGCGCAACAATTCCTGATTATGACTAATAAAGATTAATAGTTATCCTGTATTAACCCTTCTAGATTTGATTTAAAAGTAGCGGATATTGGTATTACTTTTTGTTTGATATTAATCATATTACCTTCAATTTTTTGAATATGTGAAACGTTTATGATAAACGATTTATGTACTCTGATAAATTGCTTTTTAGGTAGTTTTTCTTGAAGCTCTGTTAGCTTATCCAATACCATTATTGACTTTTCATGTTGCGAGTGTATTTTCACATAGTTTCCGTTCCCTTCAATAAAGAGAATATCAGCAAAAAAATATTTATGGATTTTTTTATCTGCTTTGAAGAATATAAATGTGGGCTCTATTTCTGCCTTGCTTTCCATCCCACCAGTAGATAAATCTTCATTTTTTGGTATTAAAATTTTATTGACTGCTTTTAAAAAGCGTTCAAAAGGAATGGGTTTCAGTAAATAATCGGTGATTCCATAATCATAACTTTCCACACCAAATTCTGAAAAGGCTGTAGTTAAAATCACTTTCGGAGAATGTTGCAGAGTTTTAAGCATATCCAGTCCTGTTAATGAAGGCATTTTAATATCGAGAAATAAGACATCAATATTGTCTCGATGCAAAACATTCAAAGCTTCAAAAGCATCGTTGCATTTCCCAACCAAATGCAAAGCGTCTATTTGCTTGATGTATTTCTCCAGAATCTGTTGAGCGATGGGCTCATCATCTACGATTAAACAATTTAATTTCATAGCTGAATATGTAAAATGACCTTAAACTGATGAGTTGTTTGTTCGATATCAAGTTCATGTTTATCGGGATAAATTAGGTGGAGTCTTTTCCTTAAATTTTCTAGACCAATACCTACCCTTTCTGAAATTTCGAATGATTTACCCACTGAATTTACTGCCTCAAAAAAGAGATCATTACCTTGAACAGATAGAAAAAAATGCGCAAAACTATCAGTTGAAATTGTATTTAATCCGTGTTTAAAGGTATTTTCAACCAGAGGAATAAAAAGTAATGGGGCTATAAAAAAATCAGAATCAATTCCCGATACTTCAAACTTGATGGCGTTGTTATTGCTTAGTCGTATTTTTTCTAAACTTAAATAATCCTCTAAAAATTGTATTTCCGTGTTCAAACTAACTTTATCAGCTTTACTGCTCTCCAACAAATACCTCATGAGATCAGCAAGTTTAAAAATGATTTCTGCAGCTTTCTGATTATTATTTTGGGTGATAAGACCATAAAGGTTGTTTAATGTGTTGAATAGGAAATGTGGATTTACTTGGGCCTTGAGTAAATTGAGTTCGGCCTTTAGTTGCTTGTTTTCTATTTCTTTTAGCTTAATTATTTTTTGCAGATACTCAAAAAGAAACTTAGCTCCACTTGTCATTAACAGAACAAAAACCACATTGATGATTGATGCAATAAATCTTGAAAACCAATCTATACGGTCTAACTCTGACAACCAAAATGCAATGAGTAGAGCTGTAGCTAGTACGAGCAGTGACACGAAGCTAGCATAATGCTTGTATTTTTTTAAAAACAAATAACGTGGAATAAGCAGGTAAAGATTAATATAGGTTGCTAAGGCTATAAAACTGAAAATACCAATAATGCTATAATAATCTTCAAATTCCCATTCGCTCAGGTCATTTTGCAGTGCAATTGCAAGAAACAAGGCTCCCCACCCTATCAGGTGGGGAGCTATATGCTTTATTTTTTTGCCAATGTTCATGTCTAATTTAAATGCTTAATAAGATAGCTAATTTTCTTACCTATTTACCTGCTTCTATTTTTTCTAAAATATATTGTATAACAGGGTCGTGCTTTTTCTGTATGTCATCTGGTTTAGTTTTAATAATTACATCCGGAGTAACAGGCTCGTAATTGTTTACATCACCGCTGGCACGCGTAAACAAGGTAGCCGGAACAACGAAGGCTATTTTCGCATTAGGTGTTTTCAAGGGAAGCGCATTACTTAATTCTCTGGGAATACTTTTTGTCGATTCTCCTATCAAAATGCCGATATCAAAATCTTCAATAGCATTGGCCATCATCATGGCTGCCGAATAAGTATTTGGTCCGATTAGAACATACACTTGGCCTATAAAACTATTTTTTACTTTTTTCGGCAAAGAAGGTTTATTTTCTGTTTTTACATTTGTTCCAATTGGATGTTGGTAGAAATTTTTCATTTGTCCTTTTTTCGCAATCATGCGAATTGGACGGGGTAAATTATTTATAAATTCTCTGAACTGAGCACTTACGCGCATTGTTGATCCTCCTTCTTGCTGATAAGGTTTATGGGCTATCTTTTGAAGTATTGCATCTGCCGGATAACTTGACCCACCTCCATTCTCTCTTAAATCAATTATTAGATGTGATACTCCTTTTTCCTTCAATTTACTAAAGTAAGTTTCCAGTTCCTTTTCGAAGGTTTGGGTTATCTTTTTGTTTTGAACGAAATAAAAGGATTTCGCATCGATAAATCCGATGTTTTTATCCAAAATTTCAAAGGTTATGTAATCATCCAGTTTTTCTTTTTCATTCTTTGGTCTTTGCGATCTGTATTTTGAGAGATCATTTGTTCCCTGCAATTGAACTACCTCTGATAAACCGTTTTCTTTTTGAATAATCTCTGAAGAAAAAGGATGCCCAATTTTAATCGCCCAAAGTAAAAACGGCAAAGAATTTCCAATCATTTCTTCACTATTTCCGTCATCGGCAAGAAGTGGTTGAATTTGCTTAATAATTTCATTCATTTCCATTCCATTGATTTTGGTCACTCTATCCCCTATGTTTTTTTCTGGAAGTGCATTATCGATAATTCCCATGATTTCCCAATTGCCCTGGTTCTTTTTTAGAAATAAAGGAAAAAATTGATCCCCATTTTTAATCGCTTCATCCAACATTGCTTCAGGTGGAAAGGTGTAAATGTGACCTACATTAAAAGCTGCTGATAAACGCATAAAATCTAGGTACAATTCGTTTCCCATTCGATCACCTTTTCCCTTTAACTCTTTCGCTAAGGATTGAATTGCAAGTGAATCTGCATTCATATAAGGGAAAGGAGTCACTTCCTCAACCGATTTGATGAAATAATCGATATCCTGGGAAATCATTTTTTCGGTATAGACAACATTCTTAATTTCTGTAGTTGTCATTTGTTTCATTGTGGCTGAGTACTTTTTAATTCCACAGGAATAAAAAAGGATTGAACTAATGAAGATTATTGCTAATAATTTTGATGCTTTTTTCATTTTTCAAAAGTTTAAAGGTTAATCAATGCATCAAAACTCTTTTAAGTAATTCAGCAACTAAAATTTTATTGACTAACCAGCTTGGAAATTGTGTGAAATTGTCTTTTTCTTATGTGAGGAATTTTTGTCAATAACCTGACTAGTTTTTTGCACATATGGTTCCAGGCATGAAAGTGTTTCAAATAATAAATGACAAAAAAAGAGATTTTTTAAAAACATTACACGGAGAGCAGGAGGAAAAACCTATCGGTTTGAAGAAGATCTTAAACACGAATGAACTAAACCATATTGATATTGATACCGATAGTCAATGGGGTTAGATTTTGTATCCGAAATAATGAAGTGAAGAAGTTTGTAAACGCAAAATCATACAATAGGCTTAACGGTATTACTATCTCCTAAAAAATTTGTACACCAATGCAACAAGTATTAGTAATGCAATACTATGATAACTAAAATATCTCCAATCAATTTCCCAACTAAACGCCTCATTAGTGGCTTTTGATAAATCTAGAAATATAAGGGACAATATTAAATTGTTGGCATTGTGTGCTCCTGACACAAACTCTATTCTGTTTTGTACGATAACAATAGTTGTAAAAGCAACTCCAAATGTTACTGAGGATAGAAAGCTTTCTATTCCATATCCAAAATGTAACACTCCAAAAACAAGGCTATTCAATAAAACTAATAGTACTACTTTTTTGATAAGTAAGTGCATACCTTGTAGTAAATAACCTCTTAACACCAATTCTTCAAAAAAGGACTGTACTCCAATAGCCACAAAACCTACAAGAAATAAAACAGTGAATTGATAGAGGTTAAAGTTAGCAAGAAAATACTCTAATTTCTGATATTCAAAAATGGAAGAACCAATAAACAATATACTTCCCCACGACACAAAGCCCAAGAAATACTGCCTCAAACTTAAAGTATCTTTACTAGAGATAAATGACATTTTGGGCCTTTGATGTTGTTTGCTTGCCACGACTAGAAAGGCCAATAGTGCAACACCCATTATTACAAAAACAAGGATATATGTAAAAAGATTTTTACCAAAGTCGTTATCAGGAAATAGTTTCTTAATATCTGGTATGGCTTGTCTAATTATAATATTTAATATAGCAATAACAACCACTACTGAGAATATGCTTGAAGCATAATGCCACCACTTGTTATTTCCTTGTGAAGCATTTTCTATAAAACTACCTTTCATTGATTTCAGATTTTAACGGTTGATTATTCTTTTTCTTTTCAGTCCATTGGATTGCCCCCCAAAGAATGCTCTTTTGCTCATACCTTGTTGAATCAAAATCAGAGAATGCCAATGCTGATGTTGAAAATTCAGGTTTCTCTGCTTCAAGTATAAGCGATTTGTTTTTTGGATAATCTTTAGATTTGAAAATTCCCCATAGAAATGAGTATTTCTTTTTCTCATTATTAGGTGAGTTTTGAACATTGTTTTGAGCACCTACTGTAAGTGAAATCAAAGCAGCTGTAGTAATTAAAATTACTCTTTTCATTTTTTTAATTTTAAATGTTTATGAACGGTATAAAATTCTATAAAACTTAATCGTATTTATATTTTGATTGACCACCTCCTTAATAAATCATCTGAAATAGGTTATTCTTTATTTAAGTTGAAATACACATTTGTTATCTTAAGTGTTCTTCTTCAATAATCAATCCCTTACAGGTTCCATGGTTTTTATAAAATATACGGCATCCAAAACCTTATACCAATTTTTAGATGTTACATGAGAGCTATGGTCAAATAGACGTAAGCTGGTGCCATTAGAGAAGAATGGTTCATTTGCAGATTGCCTTAGTGAAACAAATGCTTGCTTTACACCTCTATTAACCAACTGTTGCTCTACACTATTTGCCTTAGGTTTTATAACAGCGACACCCCTTTTACCTTCTCTAAGCAAACCATATTCTCCATCGTAAGAAGTAAAACCAATGCTTCGCTTAACAGGTGCCTTAAATTATCAGCCATCAATTCATCACGTCTGTTGTTAATCGGGAGGAATGATTTCTTGTTTAGAATTAATTTCCACAGACGTGTCTTGGAATAAGCAATAATACCTTCATCATTGCTTCTGAGCAGTTGAGTCAATTTGTTTTCTCCTAATTTCCTGAGTTCATCGGCCATCCAAATGCTCAAATTTCGAAACGAATGCTTTTCTTTATTACTCATTTTGTAGCGCAATTTTGCCAATCCACCTTTCATACCGGTTTGTTGATATCCGGATTCAATATCCTTCCAAACAGCCATGTAGTTGGTGAAATTTTCATTCTTCAGGATTGCAGAATTTTTCTCCTGAAAAAAAGTTTCCCAAAAACGACTGTAATTATTGTTATCAAAACCGTAAGACGAGCTAAACTTGCAATCAAAACCAGCAAACTCAATGTTATTTCCTGCTGCTTTTCGCTGCTCAATAAATGAATAGAAAGATTGCAATTGTTGGGTTTTCCAAAATCCCCAGAGAGCTTTTTTTATGCTTTCAGACTTACCTGTTTTTTGAAATTCTTTGTTGGCTTGCAACAGATCAAACATACCCGCTTCAAATAGAACAACATCAAAATCCATTTCCTCTGTTAAAAACTCCACAATCTTCGTCCTGACCTTAAACGTAGCACCATCTTCATGGGTAGCCTCTCCCAAAAAAACTATTCGTTTGTTACCAACTTCTTTTTTTAAAAGTTGCATGTCTTTATTGCTTGGTAACTCAGTATTGATTACTTGAGCATGGTTTGATAGCCACTCGTTAGATAACTGAGGAGATTGTGCGACTAAAAATTGTGTAGTACTTAAAGCTAATAATACTGAAATTAAAATTCCCTTTTTCATTTTTTGTGAATTCTTTAGTGTTGATAAACAGTGCAGAGTTCCATAAAATGAAGTTGTAAAGAAAATTAGATTGGCCACATCACTTGAAATTCGTTTGAAATGATTTTTTTCTGATGTGAATTGATTTAACGACTTTTAACATTGCCAATAGTCTGCGATTGCACAAAGACTTTATATTCTAATAAAGTAAAAACAATTTTTTGAATACCATAACCTTTTACATATCTAACCAATTTTTGAAGTTGGTAACTTTTTCGGCAGAAATAACAATGTCAAATTTTGGTTGAGGTTGTAAAACTACTAAACTCATTACTATTTCCTCCTCGTTGTCTGATATCCATTACTGAACTTAATCTTCCGCCATACCTTGCCGGTATACCGCCTTTGTATAAGTTTACATCTTTTACCGCATCCGGATTTGCTACAGAGTATAAACCAAACAAATGCGATGAGTTATAAATGGTTGCTTCGTCTAATAAAATCAGGTTTTGATCTGCACTACCACCTCTTACATTAAAA
>JAJTEH010000015.1 GCA_021298355.1 Flammeovirgaceae bacterium | reverse complement strand
ACTGCGTTAGTTGTTACAAACTGATGCGAGCCGCTTTCGGTGTATGTTGTGCCGTGCCACTCAAAACTATCGCAAGCGGTTTGGGTTAAAGTTGTAGTTGTACTTTTGTTGATGGTTAGGTTTAATTCTTCGGTACTATTAGTTACCGGATTAAGAAATAAATAGTTACCACTCTGGTTATAGGTTGTGCCATTCCACGAGTACGAATCGCAGGCTGTTATATTTGTAATACTTTTTGGCACACACGAATTATATTTAATGAAATACATATCGGATCGATCTTCCGATTCTGAAAACGGTCCATCTGGCCCGATAAGGTAAATTTTGGAAGCAAATGCACCACTTATTAATACATCTTCGCTTAGGTTGATTTTTACCGGATTACTAATTTTTGAGGAAATAATACCTCTCTGGCTGGCCGTTACAAACTCGCCTTGCGATGTAAATTTAGACAGAAAATCATCTAAGCCGCCTACAAAACTTTCTTCAGCACTTGTAACACTGTTAAGACTGTAATTTTTGTTAGGATCAGGATCAAAATCAACAGTACTCCCAAAAGTACCGTTTACATATATTGTTCCGTTAGGGCTTGTGGCTACACCAAATGCATAGTCATCTCTTATTCCCCCCCATGTTTTTGTCCATAAAAAATTTCCATTAGCATCTAGCTTAGAAAGAAAAGCATCAGAAGATCCTTGCGAAGTATAAGTAGAATTGCCGAAAGTTACCGTTTGGAAAAACCAGCCGACAATAAACATTGAACCAGATTCATCCAATTTTATATCGTAAACTCCTTCAACATCCGGGCCACTAACCTGCTTCGACCAAATGAAATCTCCCGTGTTGTTTATTTTAGATAGTACAATATCTACTGTACCTAGTGGAGTAAGAACATTGGAAGGCTGAGAGTCGAAACTAAAATCTACGGCAGCAGATAACGAACACACCCAATAAATGTTTCCGCTGGCATCGGTTGTAAAATTATTGGCGCCTACGTGCCCCTGGGGTTTAAATTTTTTAGTCCACACCGTTGTGCCGTTATCAGTTAACCTTACAAAACGACCAAGCAAAGAATTGTTCGAACGTTGATTCCATAGCAGGGTAACATCGTTTGCTTCGTTAACATTGATTTTTAAAAAGTAAAAAAAACTTTGAGTATTGATAAAACCATATTCGTTTTTCGCCCAAAGAAATTCACCCTCAGGCGAAAACTTAATTACATATATATTGTTGGTGGTTGATGATAGCGTAAACGTTTTGTTAGGATCAGGATCGAAATCCACATTAGTACCCGAAAACACAGAAGTGGCATAGATGTTTCCGTACTTATCAAGCACAATATCAGAATTGGTTGTATTGGCACGTGGTATACGCTTTGCCCATATTAAATTTCCTTGTGCATTATATTTAGCAATAAACCTACCCCCATTTGTAATTTCTGTTGCAGGATTACCCGCAGAAAAGTTAAATGTGTTTTCTACTAAACCCATTATGTACACATTTCCATTATCGTCTATCTCAGATGCGTATATGCCATCGTTACCTACTCCACCTAAGGTTTTATACCATGCAGGAGAAATTTCTTTAGTAATAGTCAACTCTAAAATCTCTGTATGTGTGCAACCCGCTGCATTGGTTGTTACAAACTGATACGAGCCGCTTTGGGTGTATGTTGTGCCGTGCCAATCAAAATTATCGCAAGCAGTTTGGGTAAGTGTTGTGCTTGTGCTTTTATTAATGGTAAGTATTAGCTCTTCGGCAAGGTTGGAGTTAGGATATTGGTAAATGTATACACCACTTACAGTATATGTTGTACCATGCCATAAAAAAGAGTCGCAGGCAGTTTGGGTAATTTTTTGTGTAGGTTGGTTTAAAGTAGGTATGCTATGGCATTTATCACCGTTTGCATATGTAATAATTTGTACAACCAAAAGGCATAGCAGAATTGCAACCCATCTCCCGGATACTTTCATAAAAA
This sequence comes from Flammeovirgaceae bacterium, assembly GCA_021298355.1. Classification (GTDB taxonomy): domain Bacteria; phylum Bacteroidota; class Bacteroidia; order Cytophagales; family Cyclobacteriaceae; genus Chryseotalea. Next base: position 61,611 of record JAJTEH010000015.1, on the reverse strand, counting down.
CAGTTTTTGTAAAGGCCCAAGGCGTAGTGTTTTTTTGTGTTAAAAAAACACCCGGCTAAAAGCCATAAATGATTTAACTAGTTTTTAGAAGTTAAAGGGAAATAAAAAAAGGCAACGAAACGCCAGAACAGTTTCTTTACCTTATTGGTAAATTTATTTTTACTTGTTAGGCGAACACGTTCTATTGCGGTATAGGGTGTTCATATAGGGTGTAAAGAGAAAAAGAAATCGGATTAATCTTTCTTTGCTTGTTTCTTTGTTTTCTGGAAATCAACATACCCAACGGCAGTTGCAAATCCGATTAAAACAGCTACGATTGCTATAAAAATGCTAACTCCATCACCTGTGTATTGCTGAAACATAACGCTTTTTTTTATTGCCCAAAGGTAAAGCATTCAGGCGAAAGTCAATCAGCCCCACGATTAATTTTTTGTGTTCAAATCCTTAAAAATCATGTAAAAATCAGATTTTTGAGAACTCCAAATCCCTATACATACATGCAATTGCTTCTATTAAGTAACTCTACCCTACCTGATACGCCCTATTTTTCGTGGCCCAAACCTTATGTTAGTCAGTTTTTAAATTCCAGAGGAGTTAAATCCGTAGTTTTTATTCCCTTTGCAGCCGTTTCTTTTAGTATGGACGAATACGCCAGCATAACCCAAGAAGCGTTTAATGAAATGGGTTTTGATTTTAAATCTATCCATACAGCAAAACAACCCGAAGAATTGATCAAACAAGCAGAATGCATTGTGGTAGGTGGCGGAAATACATTTGCTTTACTCCATCGCTTATATCAATCCGGTTTATTTTCTCTCATCAAAGAAAAAATTACCAACCAAATACCATATATCGGTTGGAGTGCCGGGGCCAATCTAGCTTGCCCAACCATCAGAACAACGAACGATATGCCCATCGTACAACCAGCATCTTTTCAAGCATTAAATCTTATTCCTTTTCAAATTAACCCACATTACCACGAGTTAAGCATTGCTGGCCAAGGTGGAGAAACCCGTATAGAAAGATTACAAGAGTTCATCACTTTCAATCCGCAAACAAACGTGTTAGGATTACCCGAAGGCATGTTACTTGAACGCGATAATGATAAACTTTTACTCAAAGGAAAGGGTGAAGCTAAATTGTATCAACACCAAAATAACGTTATAACTATACAAGAAGGAGATGTTAGTTATTTAATGCGTTGATGGTTTTCTTTTGATTAGACTTTAGATAGTAGTATCAAAAAAGTAATTCATTGTTATTTTTTCTGTTTGAAATTAAGACATAAGAACTAAAATGTAAGACTGACAATCTAACATCTTATATCTTACTACTTGCTACTTATGTTTTTTTCAAACAACAAAAAACGAACAACCAATTTAAATCCCCAACTCTTCTTTATTCTTCTTTAATACTTCAATAACAAAGGTGATGTGCTCTTGTAAATCGACACCCATCAGCTCTACGCCTTTAGCTATTTCATCGCGCTCTACTTTTGCAGCAAAACCTTTATCTTTCAATTTCTTCATCACAGATTTTACTTCCAGCGAAGCAATGCCTTCCGGCCGCACTTGTGCACAAGCCACAATAAAGCCTGTTAACTCATCGCATGCCAATAATGCTTTATCTAATAAACTAGTATAAGGAACATTCCATTTGGTGTAGTGGGCTGCTATGGCGTGCGCCATTTCTTCTTCCCCCATTTCTTTTACTTGTTTTACAATGATGGTAGGATGTTGCTCCGGATATTTTTCGTAGTCGGCATCGTGTAATAAACCCGTGCAAGCCCAACGCTCAACATTTTCGTTTAACTTTATGGCATAGGCTTCCATTACCAATTCTACCGTTCGCATGTGCCTGCGCAAGCTAGCGTTTTCTGTTAGTGTGTAAACTATGTGTCTTGCTTCTTCTCTTGTCATGTACTTATTTTTTGATGCGATTAAAATTAATGATTTTTGTGTGTATCATCTTGGTAAAATAGCATGGCAGTTTTTAAAGATTTAAAAGTAATAGAATTGGCTTCTGTTTTAGCAGGACCCAGCGTGGGGCAATTTTTTGCAGAGTTAGGTGCAACTGTTGTTAAAATAGAAAACAGCGAAACAGGCGGAGACGTAACCCGCAGTTGGAAATCGGCACAAGAGAAAACCGATTCGCGGTCTGCCTACTTCTCGGCTATAAATTGGGGGAAACAAAGTATTTCATTGAATTTAAAAAATGAAAACGATAAGATTAGGTTTTTCGATTTACTAACTGATGCCGATGTTTTGTTGATTAGCTTTAAACCAGGCGATGCAGAAAAATTAGGTGTAACGTATGATGCCTGTAAACGCATAAATGAAAAAGTAATTTATGCCGCCATAACCGGATATGGTAATAGGGATACTCGCGTGGGATACGATGCCGTGATACAAGCCGAAAGTGGTTTTATGAGTATGAATGGAGAACCCGAAGGTAATTCGCTTAAAATGCCTGTTGCTTTAATTGATTTGTTAGCAGGCCATCAGGTAAAGGAAGGAGTGCTGGTGGCGTTATTCGAAAGACAACGTTCTGGTATAGGCTGTAAGGTAGAAGTTTCTTTATTCGACAGTGCTCTTGCATCTTTAGCTAACCAGGCAACAAATTTTTTAATGGCAGGTAAAACTCCAGGCAAGCAGGGTTCTTTACATCCGAACATCGCACCTTATGGCGAAGTGGTAAAAACAAAAGATGGAAGTGAAATTCTGTTAGCCTTAGGTTCCGATAAACAATTTCAACACTTGTTAAAGTTGTTAAAGCTAGATACTTATGTACAGGATGAGCGCTTTGTTACTAACGAAAAGCGAGTAACTAACAGAAAAGAAATGTTTGGCCTTTTAAGCCATGCTTTTCTTTTGTTTGATGCCGCAGAAATTCTACCTCAACTACATGAACTTAAAATTCCGGCTGGCAAAATAAATACAGTGGCGCAAGCTTTGCAATTACCGCAAGCTTCTGCCTTACTTCTTGATAAAGATGGATGTAAAGCGATACGGACTTTTGTGGCTCAATTTTCGAATGAAGATTTACACCCTGTTACAGATTTAACGAGTCCACCTTTGTTGCCGAAATAGATTTTAGAATTGATTATTGAATCCAAACTACAGAATTACCATTGCCATATTCATTTTGTTCCCACAACGAATTTCCCGGATCTAAAATCCATTGGCCATCAGTAATAAATTTATAAATGCATTTTTTATTGGAGATATACACATCGAGTTTATACCCTTCGGGTGTAGAGCGCATAGTATAGCTACTCCAACCATTAAAGTTACCGGCCACTTTGGCTTCTTGTTTGGCTTTTTCTTTGGGCAGGTAAAAAGTATGATTAGCCTTAAAAACTTTCAAAGAATTTTGTTCGCCACTTTCTTCGGCTATTAAAGGATTAGTTGGGTCGCGCATCCACTTTCCATCTACAATAAATTTGTAATGATAATTGCCGGGTGCAGCAATTAGATGATACGTCCAAACACCGTTCGTTTTCACCATCTGCAATTCTCCATCATTCCAGTTATTAAAATTTCCTGCTACGAAAACACGCTTAGCTTGTTCAAAACCTTGTAGTTGAAACGTTAACGTATCGCCCATAGCGAAAACAGAATTTACATGGCCATCTCTATCGGTTCGGGTTAATTTGTTTTGTGGATCGGTAATCCAGTTTTTATCTACAATAAATTTATACAGATGAGTTCCTTCTTTTAAGTAAACAGAAGTTGTCCAGCCTGTTTTTGTTTTTTGCATGGGCAATTTATCTTCTTCCCAATGCATGAAACTTCCGGTTAAGAAAACTTTCTTAGCGTTTTCATATCCTTTCAGTTCGAAATTTTTATTGATTACATAGTATACAGAATTACTTCCGCCTTCGTAATCAAACTCTTTGTTGTTGTTGTGGGGGTCTTCTAACCAATGCCCGTTTACAATGTATTTATACACATGTTTGCCGGGTTTTAATTTTAACGATACTACCCAACCACTGTCTGTGGGGGTCATAGGTGTTTTTAATGTGCTCCATTCATTAAATGTTCCTGATAAAAAAACTTCGTGGCTATCGGTATGCCCGGGCAAATAAAATGTAGTGATATCTTTTTTAGTTTTTACAGATTGAATTTTTCCGAAAAGGTTATATCCAAAGTTAGCATCTGTTTGTTGTTGTAAACGCGCCTGAAAATCCTGATACAACGAAACCAAACTGCTTTCTTTTAATTGTCCGGATAAATCAACCACAGGTTTATAAACTGTGATCTGATTTTTTCCAACACGTTTAACTTTCCAACCTTCTTTATGATAAACGCCTAGACTATTGAAATTCCATAATGAATCAAGCGATAAACGATTCATGTTAAATTTCTCTAGTGTTTTTCTCTGATCTTTATCTGAAGTTCTTTTATCTAATAATAGTTTAATGTAACTACCATCAATCCTGATCGAATTACTTTGTGCCAGTAAAAAACCATTGGCCCAATAAAAAAATACAAGCAGCAATATGGTAATCTTCAATTTCATTTTGATAGCGAACCGTGTGGATACAAGGTAAATGTTTTAGCAGAAAAATTGATATGAATAATTCCTTTTCGAATTAAATCATAGCCAATCATTAAATCAATTCTGGTGCCATAACCATGGCTTAGGGCATCTAAATTAGTAATGATGGTTTCGGCATTGAGAATTTCATACTTCTCGATTGTGAAGGAAGTTAAGTTTCCATACAGAACTTCGAGGCGAGAACCACCCGTGCCGAGTAAGGATTTTCTTCCGTTTACTTCAAATGTGTTTAGTATTTTATCGGATAATCCTGCATGCATTACGGTTGTTTCGGCTCCGGTATCAAAACAAAAAGTAAGTTTCTTATCTGCAATTTTTCCTTTTAATAAAATTGCGCCATTCGATAAATCGATTGATGTTTTAAACAAGGGTGTTTTATCTTGTAGGTCGAGTAAAGTTTCGTTTTGTTTGGGTTTAGTATGCACAATTAAAACGTTGTTATTTAAGTCGAGGGTTATAGAAGTTCCTTTAAATACCGACACACCCAGCAAACCTAAAATTTTTAAACCACATCTGTTTTCGATATGGCCAAGCTCTGTTACGTTGGCATTTACTTTGGGTATGCGCCACGAACGTATAGTTAACTCTTTCGTTCTGGTTCGTTGCACAGTAGCTAAACTTCCTGTGGCGCTAGATGCCACCATGTCTGTTTTGTACCACCAATTTCTAAAGTAGGTTTTGTTTACAATTAACTCAGGTGCTCCTGTATCAAGTATAAAATTACCAATGAGGGTATCGATTTTCGCTTCGATAACTATCAACCTATTTACTCTTCTTACAGGAATAACCAATGCATCAGGGTCGGTAATCGAAACATCGCCCAACAAGGTTAAATCTAAAGTAAGGGTATTGATAATTACAGGAGATGGTTTATCGGCAAGCATGCGCGCCTGACTTTGGCTGAGCCAAAAAATAAAGATGAAGTTAATTATAGAGGTAGGAAAGCGCACTAATACATGTACGGCAAAAAATCATAAAAGTTCCTTCTTCATTGCGGAAATACTACCAATTACTTGTTATTCTTTCTTCAAACATTTACACAATTGGTAAAGATGGATAGTATTTATCACGTAACTTTAATTTATTACTTCCATTTCTATGAAAAGAATATTATCAACTTTACTATGCCTTTCTATAGGCTTTGTTGCCTTTTCGCAAGGTACACGATTGCTTAGGCAACCAACTATTAGCGACAAACACATTGCTTTTGTTTACGCAAACGATTTGTGGCTCGTGAGTAATGCGGGAGGTGATGCCACCCGACTTACCAGCAACGAAGGCGCAGAGAGTTTTCCGCATTTTTCGCCTGATGGAAAATGGATTGCTTTTACCGCGCAATACGATGGCAATACCGATGTGTATGTTATGCCGGTTGAGGGCGGGCAACCACAACGTTTAACGTGGCATCCTTCGCCTGATAATGTTACCGGCTGGACAGCAGATGGAAAAGAAATTTTGTTTACCTCTCCTCGCAAAAATGTTCCTACACAAGAAAGCAAGTTTTTCTCCATCAGCAGAACCGGTGGTATGGAACGCGAATGGAGTATTCCGCGTGCTGTGGCTGGCGAAGTTTCTGAAGATGGAAAATACATCGCTTATCAACAAATCGGATTTTGGGATCCGGAGTGGCGCAACTACCGGGGTGGCCAGGCTAAACCTATTTGGGTAGTAGATTTAAAAACAAATGCTTTAAAGCAAACCAAACAAACCGATAACGAACGGCATACCGACCCAGTGTGGTTAAATAATATTGTATACCATATATCTGAACGTGATTTTGCCGGAAACATCTGGAGTTACGATCCTGGCACTGGCGCAGAAAAACAAATTACCTTTCATAAAGATTTTGATGTAAAGAGTTTAGATGCTGCCTCAGGTAAAATGGTATACGAACAAGCAGGATATTTACACGTATGGGATGCGGGTACAAATTCAACGAAACAAATTGCGATTAATGTGCGCGGAGATTTTGCCTGGGCAAGAGAGCGTTGGGAAGATGTAAGACCTGTGGCATTACAAAATCCTTCACTCTCACCAACAGGGCAACGCGCTTTGTTTGAATACAGAGGCGATGTATACACTGTACCTAAAGAAAAAGGAGATTGGAGAAACATTACTAAATCATCCGGAGCTGCCGATAGAAGTCCGGTGTGGTCGCCCGATGGAAAAAAGATTGCCTGGTTTAGCGATGCCAGTGGTGAATACCAACTGATGATTGGCGACCAGGAAGGTTTAGAAAAACCAAAAGCCATCGAACTAAAAAATCCTACTTTCTATTTTAAACCACAATGGTCGCCCGATGGAAAATTTATTGCCTGTACCGATACAGATTATAATTTGTTGATTATTGATGTTACAACGGGAAACGTGCGCAAAGCGGATACCGAGCGCTATGCACATCCGAATCGTTCTTTAAATCCGGTGTGGTCGCCCGATAGCAAGTGGGTGGCTTACGTAAAACTACACGAGAATCATTTTAAAGTTGTAAAAGTATTTAATGTAGATACCAATCAAGTATTGCAGTTGACGGATCAATTGGCAGATGCCATTTCGCCCGTTTGGGATGCCAACGGAAAATATTTATACTTCTTAGCCAGTACGAATTATGGCCTCAACACAGGTTGGCTCGATATGAGTTCGTACGACAGGCCCATTACCCGTGCTTTATATACTTTAGTTTTAGCTAAAGACACACCTACACCAATTGGTTTAAGAAGCGATGAAGAAAAAGAAAAAACAAAAGAAGAAAAGAAAGAAGGAACACCAGTTGTAAAAATTGATGCAGATGGTTTAGCCAATCGTATTTTTGCCGTAGATGTTCCGCAAAGAAATTATACTGCGTTGTATCCGGCAACGGAGGGGTATATTTTTTATGCTGAGAATATTGCCAATCAGCAAGGGCAAACCATCCATCGGTATAATTTTAAAGATAGAAAAACAGAAGTTTACCTTGCAGGTGTAAATGAGTTTACTGTTTCACACGATAGAAAAGCAACTTTATATCGTGCGGGTACTACATGGGGTATTTTAAATACAAGTGATACTGGAAAAAAATCGGGTGATGGAAAACTTGATGCGATTGCTTCCATCAAACATAAAATTGTACCAACAGAAGAATGGAAACAAATAATGAAAGAAGGATGGCGTTACCAACGCGATTTTCTGTATGTTGACAACACACATGGTGCACCGTGGAAAGAAGTATGGCAATGGTACAGTCCGTTAGTAGAGCACGTTCGCCACAGAACTGATTTGAATTACATTGTAGATATGATGGGTGCAGAAATAGCCGTTGGCCATTCTTACGTTAGTGGTGGAGATTTTCCGAATATAGATAATGTACCTGTTGGCTTGTTAGGTGCAGATTACGAAGTAGATAATAATTTCTATCGCTTTAAAAAATTATACTTAGGCGAAAACTGGAATCCGGATGTGAAAGCGCCTCTGAGAGATACAGAAGTTAACATTCAGGCAGGAGATTATTTATTGGAAGTAAATGGAGTAAAGGTAGAATCAACAAGAAACTTGTATACTTATTTTGAAGCAACTGCCAATAAACAAACTAAGCTAAGAGTAAACAGCAAGCCAACATTAGAAGGCTCGCGTTTGGTAACGGTTGTTCCTGTTGAGAACGAAAACCAACTACGCATGATGGATTGGGTAGAAGGCAACAGAAGAAAAGTTGATGAACTCTCGAAAGGACAAGTAGCGTATGTGTATGTTCCTAATACAGGTAACGGAGGTTACACTTATTTCAACCGGTATTATTTTGCCCAGCAAGAAAAGAAAGCTGTGGTAATTGATGAAAGAAACAATGGTGGAGGTTCTGCTGCCGATTATATGGTAGATATTATGGCCAGACAATTACAAGGTTATTTCAATAGCAGGGCTAACGACCACCGTCCGTTTTTAACACCTAACGCTGGCATATACGGACCAAAAGTAATGATCATCAACGAAAGAGCCGGTTCGGGTGGCGATTTGCTTCCGTACATGTTTAATAAAATGAAGTTAGGCCCATTAGTAGGTACACAAACCTGGGGTGGCTTAGTGGGTACTTGGGATACACCTTTATTTGTAGATGGTGGCAGAATGGTAGCACCACGTGGTGGTTTTTACGATACAGATGGTAAATGGGCTGTAGAAGGAGTTGGTATTTCGCCTGACATAGAAGTACAGCAAACGCCTGCCGATGTTATCAAAGGCAACGATCCGCAATTGGAACGTGCTGTGAAAGAAGCCTTACAAAGAATACCGGGCAACAGTTTAGAAATTAAACCTGAGCCTGCGCCTCCGGTAAAGTATAAAAGACCGAAGTAAAATTTACAATCAGATTAACCTAAAATAAAAAAGCTGCCTTTATAAGCAGCTTTTTTTGGTATGGCATGTTGTTCACTAAACTGCGAAACTCTCGCCACATCCGCATGTTCTGGATGCGTTTGGGTTAATAAACTGAAAGCCTTTTCCGTTAAGTCCGTCAGAAAAATCTAAGGTTGTGCCCAGTAAATACAGTAAACTTTTTTTGTCTACTAAAATCTTCACGCCTTTATCTTCAAAAACCTGATCGGATGGGTTAATCTTTTCATCAAAATCCAGATCATACATTAATCCCGAACAACCTCCACCCTTAACCGAAACGCGTATGTTATGGTTAGTTGTTCGGCCTTCTTCTTTCAATAAAACCTGAATTCTTTCTTTTGCTTTATCTGTTACCTGTATCATCGCTTTATTGTTTATTTAAGACACCGGATTTAATACTACACTAAAAACAGTAATTGTATTCATGTCGCGGCCATAATACAATTTCTGTAAAGCATCCATCACATTTCCTGCGCGAAAATACGAAGTATGCAATTCTTTATCGCCTTTAACCACCCACTGTATGGTATACGATAATTCTTTCTCTTTGAAATTTTTAACGTACTCCCACAGTTTCTTCAGGGCATCTAACTTATCGGTTCCGGTTACGCTATGGAACAAAAATGCCTGGTTGTGCCGAGGGTTTATGGTAATTAAATCTAATTTGGTTTTACCCTCCAGGTTAGAAAATTCAAACACCAGATCAGAAGTTTTTACTCCCAAATAGTTTTTTATTTCTTGCTGCACTCTGGCAGCCTCTACGTGCATCTCGCTTGCGGTTTCTAACATGGTGTTGTTATTTATCTGAAAACTTTCCCTTTACCTAAAAAGTTTCTGTTATTTATTACAAAATTAACATTTATGGAAAAACTGGAACACATCGGGATAGCCGTAAGAAACTTAGATGAAGCTAATGCTTTATTTGCCCGGTTGTTAGGCAAACCCCATTATAAAATAGAAACGGTTGAAAGCGAAGGAGTTAGAACTTCCTTTTTTGATGTAGGCGGTGTAAAAATAGAACTTTTAGAGGCCACCCGGCCCGATTCGCCCATTGCAAAATTTATTGAAAAAAAAGGGGAAGGTGTGCACCACCTGGCTTTTGGCGTTAGCCATTTGGCAGAAAGCATTAGCCAGGCTAAGCAAAACGGCTTTGTTGCACTACATGAAACTCCAAAGCCGGGGGCCGATAATAAACTAATTGCCTTTCTCCATCCTAAAACAACTAACCAGGTGTTGGTAGAAATGTGCCAGGAAAAACCCTAACGGTTTTTATCTTTAAAAAATGGCTTTTGCTTGCCGTAGTATAAGTCGTTATAGTATTCTTGTTTCTTACGGCCTTTTTTTGTTTCGTAATATGGTTTAGGGGTTGCACACGATGCCACCAATACAGCTGATATAACCAACATACCAAGTATCTTTCTCATACAGTTTGTATTTATTTTACATATATACCGGTATGCTTGGGTATAATTCTTACAAAAGCGCATACTTTCTTACTTTCGCAGGGCGAAATGCCACAACAACCGATAAACGGCAGTTACCATGGATAAAAACCGAAAAGAAATTAAAGATTTAGGAGAATTCGGCCTGATCGATCACCTCACCTCCTCTTTTTCTACTTATCAACAACCATCTACTTATGTGGGCGTAGGCGATGATGCAGCCGTTATCGACCTAGGCAATGAATATCTGTTGGTTTCTACTGATATGCTGGTAGAAGGTATACATTTCGATTTAGCCTATACACCCCTTCACCACCTTGGTTATAAAGCTGTTGCCGTAAACATTTCTGACATTGCCGCCATGAATGGCAAACCCGAACAAATCACGATTAGCATTGCCATAAGCAACCGGTTTTCTGTAGAAGCATTAGAACAGGTATACGAAGGTGTTACAGCAGCTTGCACAAATTATGCGATTGATCTGGTGGGAGGCGATACAACTAGCAGTACAAGCGGTTTGGTAATTTCTATTACTGCCATAGGGCGCGTAGCTAAAAATAAATTGGTGCAGCGCAAAGGCGCAAAAGCAAACGATGTTATTTGTGTTACCGGAGATTTAGGCGCTGCCTACATGGGTTTACAAATTTTAGAACGCGAAAAAGAAGTATTTCTTACCAACCCCGAAATGCAACCTAACCTTGAGGTATACGATTATCTGGTTGGAAGAATATTAAAGCCAGAAGCAAGAACCGATGTTGTTTTTGATATGGCCGAAAAAAATATTTTACCTACGGCCATGATAGATGTTTCGGATGGATTGGCATCAGAACTTTTTCATATATGCAAACAAAACAATCTGGGCTTTAGAATTTATGAAGATAAAATTCCGGTAGATAATCAAACTTACGAAACGGCCATCGAGTTTAAAATAGATCCGATAACCTGCGCATTAAACGGTGGAGAAGATTATGAATTGCTTTTTTCTATTCCTCAAAGCGAAATCGAAAAAATTAAACTTCATCCGGATATACACATGATCGGGTATTTTCATGCCAACACGCAGGAAAGAATAATGGTTACCAAGCAGGGAAATTCTGTTGCTGTGCAAGCACAAGGCTGGACACACTTCTGATCTTTTATAATTCTGCCACAGGTAAAACCATTGTAAAATTTGAACCTTTCCCTTCTATTGAACTAATTTGCAACTCGCCATTATTGGCGGCCAAAAATTGTTGGCACAACAATAACCCCAGGCCGGTTCCTTTTTCGTTGGCTGTTCCTTTTTTAAGTTCGGGTTGTTTGCGCGCTTTCAGGTTTCGCACATACTCTGCCGACATACCTATACCCGAATCTGCAACTTCCAGAAAAACCCGATCTTTTTCTACCCAACTGCGTAAACTTATACTACCTCCTTCGGGTGTAAATTTTAAAGCATTAGAAAACAGATTACGAAGAGTAATAAATACCATGTTCTCGTCTGCAAACACATAAATACTTGTATCCGATAAAATTTCTACCTGTATTTTCTTTTTATCAGCTGTTAACAAATAAAGATTTTTTACACGATCAATCAATTTGCTTACCTGTATCTTTTCTGGTTTCCATTGTATACTGCCCATTTGCGATAACGACCAGAACAACGTATTATCAATCAGATCTAAAGAATTTGAAACAGCACCACGCATTTGCTCGGCATGTTTTTTAATATCGCTTGCTGAAAACTCATGTACGTTATCGATTAGTAAACTTAAAAATCCTTTTAAAGTAGTAAGTGGCGAGCGTAAATCATGAGATAAGATGGAGAAGATTAAATCTTTCTTTTCATTTAACATAGCTAACTCTTGCCTCGATTGCTCAATTTGCGCAGTTCTTTCGGCCAAAAGTTTTTCTAGTTTTGCTCGATCGCGCCTTTCGGATTGTATTCGTAACCGATAGGTAACAATAGCCAAAGCAATAACAACAAACGATAGAATCAGCCTAAACCACCAGGTAAGGTAAATAGGTGGTTTAACGTATACATCTACGGATGTTATTTTCTCGTTTCCGCCTGTATCAACCAACTTCACTAAAAATGTATATTCGCCAGGAGTAACGTTATGGTATACGGCCTGATTAAGCGGATTACTTTTCCAATTTTTATCTAGCTTTTCTAATTTGTAAAAAAGCTGATACCGTATTGGCCTCCGAAAACCCGAACCTCCGTATTGTATAACAAACGAGTTGTTTTTAGCGTGAAGTTCAAACTTGCTTTCGCCTACCAGCATGTGGATATTTTTACGTTTTTCTTCTGCGTTTATATCATCGTATTCAACGGATTCTATAAAGGGTTGTACGTGTTCCTCGCCTACTTCAATTCTGGATGGATTAAAAACATTAAGTCCATTTATGCCTGCCATAACAAATAATCCACCCGGTGTAATGGCGTAAGCCGTACGGTTAAACTCATCCGATTGTACGCCCTCTGTGGCATCGAACAGTATAAAACTTCCGCGCAGATCGCGCTTGGCTATTCCGCGGTTAGATGACACCCAAATATTTCCGGCCTTATCTATCAGGGTTGTATAAACGGTGTTGTCTGGTAGTCCGTTTTGTACATTTAAAAACTGCTTTATCTTTCCGTTGTTTTGGTTAAAAGAAAAAACTCCGTGATTCATAGTAGAAACAAGCATGCCACTATCTATGGGTTGGATATCCAAAACCAAAATGGATGTTGTGTCTTGTAAACTTTTTGTTTCCAGTATTTCTGCGTTTTCTTTATTAAGCTTTAATAACTTTCCGAGTATGGCAATCCACAACTCGCCTTGATTATCAAATTGTATGGCCGTAACGCTTGGAGAATATTGCAAGTCGAGCCTATACAGCTTTTTTGCTGATATGTTATACATAAAAAATTCTCCATAGCAAACACCATACAACATATTGTTTTTCTGCTTTAGTAAGCGTAATCTTTTTCCCTTGGTGTACTCTTTTAAAGGTTCATAAAAAGAAAATGATTTTACATGCTTGTTCATAACCAACAATCCTTCGGATGTGCCAACCAATATTTCGTTTTCAGAAATTGGCTCGAAACAAAACGCAACTACAGGATTTTCAATCTTGTGTTGCTTAACTTCAATGCGAATGCGCTCTACCTTTTCGGTGCTTCGATTAAGAATGTTTAGATAACCGGCATCTGTACCAACCCAAATTTCGTTATCGCTAACCGGATATACGCTACGCACCATATTATCGCTTATCGAATTATTGTTATATGGATTGTGTGCATAATGTTCAAACTTGATTTTTACCGGATCGTAATAGTCTATCGATGCAGTTGTGCCTAGCCATATTACCTTTTGTTTGTCTTGAAAAGCGGTATAGGTATTGTTGCTGCTAATCGCTGACTGCGAGAAAATATCCTTTCTTAAAAATTGTATACTCTCGTTATCGGTGTTATATAGGGCTATTCCTTCTGCTTTGGTAAGTATCCAGATGTTACCATCTGCGTCTTCCAGCAAATGATTGATTCGGCTGTAGAATGGTTTTTGTGTGGGTGTAATTTCTTTTATGAATTGGCCAGTTGCATAATCCAAAATCAAAAGGCCATCTTTTTCTGTGCCTAACCAAAGTTGGTTTTGTCTGTCTATTAAAAGAGAAGTAATGCGCGTATTGTCGTTGTATGTTTTATCCGACCTGTCGATAAAAACAGTATCAACCAAAATTCCGTTTTTCCATTTCGTTACACGTTTTACTCCTGCCACAAGTAATTCGTTTCCTGGCAAGGCTAATAATGCCGATGGATTACCTAATGCGCTGGCATTTCCTATCTTTAATAATGTGCTGTCGGCAAATTCAAATAAACCATCGGGCGCTACAACCCAGGTGCGTCCATCTTCGGTAATGGTAATTGCATTTAGTGGTTCTGTGTGTTGCGCCACTAACGTAAGGCTATTGCTCTTGTAATTAAATGCAAGCAAACCCATGTTTCGTGTTGCAACTAATAGTTGATGTGTTTTTTTATCCCATTTAATTTGGTTGATCTGCCTTGCACTTAATGGCAAACTCGTTTCAGACTGATACGTGTATACTTCGAAACGTTGGCCATTGTACCGATACAAGCCACTGCTTGTACCAAACCATAACATGCCATATTCATCTTGTTCAATAGATGTTACAAATGTGGAATTAATAAACCCTGGAACTGAAATATGATCGATTAAAATATTTCGTTTTTGTGCCTTAACAGAAGAAACGAAACAAAAGGAAAACACTAGAAGAAAAAGGAATTTATTTTTCATTAGTCCTCTGGGTAGGGTATGAAAACAAAATTGGTGAAGTTTCTATCTACCACGAATAAACAACAAAATTCTTCCGGATCTTTATAGGCCTGAATGAATTGTTCTTTTTTTTCTTCCTCAACTAAACCTCTTTGCAAAAATTCGTCTAAAAAAGAAACATAATAATGCCATTGGTTAGTGGCTTTACCGCTTTCAATAAACACCTGGCCAATAGGTTGCTCTTCTTTACAAATCGGGAAAATAGGAAATTGAAAATTTTGCTTGCGCAAATGGTAAGAGGCTTCTTTTAAAGTATCAGCTACTTTAATGAAATCCTGTGAGATGGTTCCCAGGTATTTTCCATTCAACTCCGGATCGTTGTGCATTTTAAAAAAGGTTTACCGCTTGCGTAAAGATTCACTATTTAAATTCGAAAGCAAGCTAATAATTCTCTATTTTACAGAAAATAACATTTATGAGATTTACCATCTTACTTCTTATTTTAATAGGTCATTTCGCATTATATGCGCAGCCTACCACAACCACAAACTGGATGCAGTCATTTGCAAACAGAAAAAATGCTGAACAAAAATCGTGGTTTAAAAATTACCCGGCACGCAACATTGGCCCAACCATACAAGGGGGCAGAATTGTTGATATAGATGTTAACCTTGCTAACCCTAAAGAGTTTTATATAGGATACGCTTCGGGTGGCATATTTAAAACTACCAACAACGGAATAACTTTTGAGTCTGTGTTTGATGCTAACGATGCCCTTGGCATTGGCGATTTAGTTTTATCTCAGCAAAACCCATCAACTTTATATGTGGGTACAGGAGAAAAAAACAGCAGCCGTTCGAGCTATGCCGGCACGGGAGTATACAAAACAACCGATGGTGGCAAGAGCTGGCAACATCTGGGGTTAGCAGGTACTCAACATATTTCGCGTGTCGTACTGCATCCTGAAAACGATCAGGTAGTATACGTTGCTTCACTTGGCTCTCTTTACTCTAAAAATGCTGATCGCGGAGTTTACAAATCTACAGACGGTGGCAAAACCTGGAAGAAAACACTTTACCTTTCTGATAGTGTAGGCATTATCGATCTTGCTATTAATCCTAAAAATCCTAATGAATTACTAGCTGCAAGTTGGGAGCGCTCGCGCAAGGCATCGCATTTTAAAGGTAATGGCGAAGGCTCAGCCATTTATCGGTCAGACGATGGTGGCGAAACATGGATAAAATCCGTACAGGGTTTTCCGCAAGGTAAACACGTTGGTCGTATAGGCTTAGATATTTGCCTTAGTCAACCTAATGTGGTGTATGCCATCTTGGATAACCAGGCCGAAGTAGAAGATAAAAAAGCAATAGAAGCAGCCAAAAAAACAGAAGGTAAGTTAAAAGCCGAAGATTTTAGAAACATGTCGGTAGATAACTTTCTTAAAATCGACAACAAAAAGCTAGATGAATTTTTGCAGGAAAACGGGTTTCCTAAAAAGTATACATCAGCGTTAGTAAAGAAAGAAATTACAGCAGGAAACTATCAACCAAAAGCGTTGGCCGAATATTTTGGCGCAGATGCAAACGCTAATTTATTTAATACAAAAGTAATTGGTGCCGAAGTTTACTCTTCTGCCGATGGTGGCAAAACCTGGAAAAAAGCCAACACATATGATTTGGATGGTGTATTTTTTACCTACGGCTACTACTTTGCCGAAATGCGCGTTACCCCTACTAACCCCAATCTGATTTACATTTATGGTGTGCCCATGCTAAAATCGGCAGATGGTGGAGCAACCTGGCACAGACTTGATACGCTGAAAGGCGAACAAGCTATACATGTTGACCACCATGCCGTATGGATAAATCCTAAAGACGAGCAACATATTTTGTTAGGAAACGATGGTGGCTTATACCAGAGTTATGACGAAGGCGCAAATTGGAAACACATTAACAACATGGCCGTTGGGCAATTTTATACTGTACATGCCGATATGGAAACACCCTATAATGTGTACGGAGGTTTACAAGATAACGGTGTGCTAAAGGGTTCAAGTAAATCGGTACCTACTATTACCCCTCATTGGGAGCCTATTTTTGGTGGCGATGGAATGCACGTAGCGCCCGACCCACGTAACAGTAAATTAGTTTACACAGGGTATCAGTTCGGAAATTATTTCAAACTCGATAATGGAAAAACCACACGCATTACACCATCTCACAACATTGGCGAAGTTCCTTACCGATGGAATTGGCGAACACCTTTATTCTTAAGCAAACACAATCCGGATATTTTGTACATGGCATCGCAAATGGTACACCGTAGTTTAAACAAAGGCGAAAGTTTCGAAGCAATTAGCCCAGACCTAACGTACAACACCAAGCAAGGCAATGTGCCATTTTCTACCATTTCTGCTTTGGCCGAATCGCCACTTAAATTTGGTTTATTGTATGCCGGTACAGATGATGGCCGTGTATGGGTTAGTAAAAATGCCGGTGGATCGTGGGAAGAAATTTCTTTTGGGCTTCCGGCTAATCGTTGGGTAGCTTCATTGTTTGCATCCCCACACGAAGAGGGAACTGTTTTTGTTACCCTCAATGGATACAGAAACGATGAATTTACCACTTACGTTTTCGAAAGTAAAGAGTATGGTAAAACATGGAAATCCATAAAAGGAGATTTGCCAGAATCGGTTGCGAATGTTTTAATACAAGACCCCGTTAACGCTCAGCTACTGTATTGTGGTTTAGATAACGGAACATACATAAGCCTTACCCGCGGACAAACCTGGCACTTCTTTAATGCCATGCTTAATGTAGCTTCTTACGATATGATGGTGCACCCCCGCGAAAACGAATTAATTGTTGGTACACACGGACGAAGCATTTATGTGTCTGATGTAAAACCATTGCAACAATTAAAAGATGGGGCCGATAAGAAAGCTGTAACGGTATTTCAACCGGAAAACGTTCGCTACAACGAGCGCTGGGGCGAAAAGCAATACGAGTGGACGAAAGCATCTATACCTGCCTTACCAATATTTTACTTCGTTCCAAACGAAACATCGTGCACAATAGAAATTTCTGATGAAAAAAATAATATAATCTACCGCGATGTTGTTGCTGCCCAAAGTGGTTTTCACTACTACCGTTGGAATTTAAAAGGAACTAAACCTTCAGATCCTAAAGTAAAAGGAAAGCAAGCGCCAGAAAAACCTACTTACGTTACAAAAGGAAAATACAAAATTAAGTTTACAGCTAACGGAACCAGCGCAGAAGTAACTGCAGAAGTGAAATAATAATTTTTGGTTCGATACTCTACAAAAAGCATTCTCTATAAAAGAGGATGCTTTTTTTATTGTTGAAGGTAAAAGTTGCTACTGGTTAAAGTTTATGCAACTACAAAGAGAAACGTAAGTAAGAATCAGCACTAAAAACTAAAATCGATTCTACATAAAAATCTACTGGTCTTTACTTTAGACCAACTACCTAATTTTAGGTAGTTCGTTTTCCACAAGATAATTATTACATACTGAAATTAATTCAGGAAAAAATAAGGCAAACTCTTCTTTAAATTCTGTATGGTATTTTACGAGATCTTCCGCAGCTTCATCCATTTTAGAAGCATATTTCGTGCGCCTTGCCATGCCGGTTAGGGCACGCTGTATTCCGTTTACTTGTGCGTAACTCACCAGCCAATTTCCTTTTACCATGTAAGGAAACATGTAGTTTACTTCATCGGGTAAAGTCTGGTGGTTTTTTTCTAAAGTTTCATAACAGAAATCTGCAAAATCCGGTAGAAATTCAGGCGAATATTCTGGCCACGAAAGCGCCAGAAAATGATCGTAAAAAATATCGACTATAACTCCGGAGTAATGCCTGTATTTTTGTCTCAGCCTGCTTTTGCTTTGGTCTACAATCGGATGTTTATCAGTAAATGAATCGATTAACCGATGTAACTCTACCCCTTTTTGTACTTTAGGTGGTAAATGGTGTAAGGCATTTCTTCCTTTTACAAAGTCACCCATAAAGTTCCCGATCATAACTTCACTATCAGGACCGGATAAAAAAAGGTGCGCTAAAAAATTCATGCCTGTGCAAAGTTGGTAAATTGTGAAAACCTTCTTAGGTTGAGCATCAGTTGAAAACCAAATACTATGGCGTTGTTGCAACAAATGAAACTGCTCATCAATTTAGCAAGAATTGACGGAGAAGTTGGCCCACGAGAAAAACATTATATTAAAAATATAGGATTAGCTAATCAGTTTCCTGCGTTGGAGATCGAAGATTTGTTTGATCAGCGACATGAGCTTATTGTACCGGATAACCTGAACAATGATCAGAAGTTCGATTACATCTTTAGTTTGGTACAATTGATGAAGATAGACGAACGCATGTACAAAGAAGAAATTATGTTTTGTTCTAAGATAGCTTCGCGCCTTGGTTATAGCGAAGAAGTAATGTTTGATTTAATGCTTCATGTAAAGGCTGCCTCTATGCGGAAAGATGAGTTGGCCACCTTAAAGGAGCTAACTGAAAAATATTTAAATCAATAAACTTTACTGGTTAGCTTTAGGAATGGTAAAGGTAAAGGTGCTGCCTTTCCCTTCTTCACTTTCTACCCAAATAGTTCCTCCATTTTTTTCTACAAATTCTTTACACAAGATTAAACCAAGGCCTGTTCCTTTCTCGTTGGCTGTGCCGCGTGTGCTATAGGGCGCAGTTTTATCAAACAACATGCTTACTACAGATTTATTCATTCCTACGCCATCATCTTTAATGCCTATGCGCCAAAGTTTTTCTTCTTCGGAAGCTTGTAAAGTTATATTTCCGTTTTCGTTAGTGAACTTAATTGCATTTGTAAGTAAATTTCTCATCACCAGGTTTATGGTGTTAGAGTCGGCAAAAGCAATTGTATTTTCCGGGATCTGATTTTCGAAACGTATGTTTTTGTTTTGTACTGCGCTAAGTAGCTGAATATTTTCTGAAGCAATTTTATGTAACGAGATTTTTGCTGGTTGCAAACTTAGTTTATCCATTTGCAGCAAGGTCCAATCTAACAGATTATTTAGTAACGTTCGGGTATGGTTAAATCTTACTTTTAACTCTCTGATGTTGGCTTTCATGTCTTGTTCGGAAAGCCCTCCTCTATCCATAATATCTAACAAACCAGCCAGTGCATTAATGGGCGAGCGTAAATCGTGAGAGATGATGGAGAAGAATTTATCTTTTACCTGATTGAGTTTTTCTAATTCTACACTTCGTTTGCGCATCTCATCCTGATGTTCAAGTAAAAGTTTATTGATATGCCTTCTGCGTTGGCCGCTTCTGTATACTGTAATGAGCAAAATTCCGGTTAGGGCAACTAAAACAACAAAAATGTTTCTGATGAATTCTTGTTTTTTAATCTCGTTCTTTTGAATTTCTTGTTCGCGAATCATGGCTGCTATTTTGCTGTCGCGCACTTCGTTTTGATTTTGAAGTTGATCGCGGAACAGTTTATCTTTCATGCCTTGGCCAAATAAAGAATCTTCCCTTGCTTTATAGGTTCTGTAATACAGCAAGGCTTTCTGATAATCTCCTTTCTTTTCGGATAATTCTGAGAGTTGCTGATAACAACGCAAACCAAGTGTTTTAGCATTTAACTGGTCTGCAATAATTAAGGCATTTTCAATAGCCTGCTCGGCATCTTTAAATTTATCTTGTTGCAAGAAAATGATTCCTTTTCCTAGTTCGTTGTAAGCTATACCCAGTTTATTTTTTGTAATCTGGTTTCTCATTAAGGCGGTGTCGTAATAGGCCAACGCTGTTTTATAATCTTTTTTTAATACGTAGGCATTGGCAATTCTGTCTATCGTTCTGGGTTCAAGAATTTCATCGCTTAACTCGCGCGATAATGCGAGAGATTTTGTGAGGTAGTAAAGTGCTGAGTCTACTTTTCCCTGGCGCAGATACAAATCTCCGAGTTCATCAAACGTATAGGGTGCACCTAATTTATCGTTTATAGTTGTACTTATTTTTTCTGAAAGTCTGAAATGATCGAGCGCAGTTTCGTACTGTCCTAAAACTTTAAACACACGGCCAACATTGTGCAGGGCGATTGTCATCCGGAGAGAGTCGTTGGCACGTTTACCAAAGCGAAAGGCATCAGTAAAATAATCGTATGCTTCATCGAACTCTCCCAAATCAAAATAGTTATCGCCCATCATGTTTATGGCTTCGGAAATGGCCGATGTATCGGCAAGTTCTACAGCTTTTTGGTAAAACAAGTTGCCGTATTTCATAGCGGTAGAAAAATCGCCTTCGAGTACGTAAGAGAGATTTAGTCTTCGGTATGTTTTTAATAAGGCCCAGTTTTGCCCGGTTTCTTCTGCCAGGGTTAGCAGTTGGGTGGCATACTCTTTACTCTTGTTATAATCTATGCCCTCGTAACTTTCTATTAACTTTTCTAATAGTTCTATTTTTAGCGAGTCGTTATCTGTAGCCTTTAACTGCTCTTCTAACTGATTAAGGCTTTGAGCGCTTAGTGTGTTGCTTGCACATAAACAAGCAAGGAACAGCACAAACAATTTTAAAGGGTTAACCATATTTTCCATAATGCGGTAAACAACAAGAAGATCAATGCAAAAGGTACTAAATATTTCCAACAAAGACTCATCAATTGATTAATTCTTAATCTGGGGAATGTCCACCGTACCCATATTTGTAGCGACACCATTAATAGCGATTTGCTTATCAACCAGAAACCTCCCCAAACACTGGCAGTCCATGTGCCAGGAGTTCCGTTTGTCCAACTGGCAAATTCTAAACCACCGATGTTTGGTATGGGTGAGTACCAACTTCCAAAAAAAAGAATAACTCCCACCAAGCTTACGAGCAACATCATTCCATATTCTGCAAACATAATTACGGCCCACCTAAACCCCGAGTATTCGGTTTGTATACCGCCTACTAATTCGGATTCTGCCTCGGGTAAATCGAATGGGGCTCTGTTAGCCTCTGCCAATGAGGCAATAAAAAATATTAACCATACAAAAAACAGAAGCGGCATGGTACAAACATGCCATGCTAAAAAGCCACCTAAAGGTTGCACATTCCACCAGCCTGGTATACCAAGAAAATAAAGTGGCTCAGTATGATACTGGCCTTGCCGGTAAGAAATTTCTTGCAAGTTTAATGTGCCAGACCATACACATACTACCAATACCGAAATACCTAACGCAATTTCGTATGAAAGCAATTGTGCTGCCGCCCGGAATGCACCTAGTGTGCTGTACTTATTGTTGGAACTCCAACCAATTAATAAAAGACCGATAACATCTAATGAAACAATTGCTAATAAAACGAAAACTCCGCTTGCCATTTCTGCGCCCGGCCAGTTTGCGTGTACAGGCAACAAGCTAAAACCTGCAAACACAACAGCAAATGTAGCTATAGGCGATATTTTAAATAACCAGGAAATGGCTACACCAGGTACAATATCTTCTTTTTGTATGAGCTTGATAAAGTCGGCTATGGTTTGGGCTATTCCGTATGGTCCGGTTTGCATGGGGCCTAATCGGTTTTGTATGAAGGCCGATATTTTACGCTCTGCATAAATTGCAAATAGCGCATATAGTAATAGTAGAGGAAGATAAAAGAAGAATGTCAACGGTTAGCTACTTTAATTTTTATACTAAGGTATGTGTTATTCCCAAAGCGGATGTTTAGTAAGTTTAACCACTTCTCCAAAAAATAGTTTTGTGCTTACTTCGAAAGAGGCCGTATAATCGGAAACCATAAATGTATGGTTGGGTGGTTGTGTATGGGTGCTAAGCAAGTTGTTTTCACTTAAATAGTGGGCAAGCGAAGTGGCTACTTCTTCGGCAGAATCTAACACCGCTACTTTGTGGTGGTAGTAGGCTTCAATTTCTTTTTTAATAAGAGGAAAATGGGTGCACGCTAAAATCAGACTATCGATATCTCTAAGTATTTCGTTGCTCAGGTATTGGTCTATAATATCGTAACTTATTTTGTTGTCAAAAAAACCTTCTTCTATCATGTGTACCAGTAACGGTGTGGCAAGTTGATGCACAACCACAGGGGTGGGTAAAGCAGCTAACTTACTTGCATAAACACCCGATTGAACGGTACGCTTCGTGCCAATAAGCCCTATTTTTTTATTTGCCATTGTTCGGTTTACAACCTGCACCATAGGGTTTATCACATCAATTACATGTGCTTTGCTACCTACATAGGCTTTTAACAATTCGTAGGCAGCCGAACTTGCCGAGTTACAAGCGATAACAATTACCTTGCATTGATAAGCCAATAATACATCAGCGATTTTTATGGAGTAAGCCTGTATGGCTGCTTCGGATTTATCGCCATAAGGTAAGTGAGCAGTATCGCCAAAATAAACGAGTTGTTCGTTGGGTAATCGTTGTTGTATAGCATGGGCTACTGTTAGGCCGCCAATACCACTGTCGAAAACTCCTATTGGTTTGTTAGTGTGGTTGCTTATCATACAGAAAATGCAAAAGCAAAAATGACTTTTTTTATTGACATTCACGAAAGGGCATACCTATGGCCATTTCCATTTACCCGAAAGAATAAGTAATATTGGGTTCTAAACAGAATACAATGGCACATAATTTATTAAAAGGAAAGAGAGGAATTATTTTTGGCGCATTAGACGAAAACTCCATAGCCTGGAAAACCGCGTTAAAGGTGAAAGAAGAAGGAGGCTCTTTTGTTTTAACCAATGCACCCATTGCCATGCGCATGGGCAAGATAAATGAATTGGCAAAAGCTTGTGATGCAGAAGTTATACCGGCTGATGCCACTTCGGAACAAGATCTGGAAAATTTATTTAAAAAAGCCACTGAGGTTTTAGGTGGTAAACTTGATTTCGTTTTGCACTCGATAGGTATGAGTCCTAACATAAGAAAAGAGAGACCCTACGGAGATATGAACTACGATTGGTTTTTAAAAACCATTGATATTTCTGCTTTGTCTTTTCATAAGACAATGCAAACCGCAGAAAAGTTAGATGCCATGAACGAATGGGGATCCTTTCTTGCCTTAAGTTACATTGCTGCACAAAGATCGTATCCCGATTATACGGATATGGCACAAGCTAAAGCCATGTTAGAATCTATCGCGCGTAGTTATGGCGCACGTTATGGTCGTCTTAAAAAAGTAAGAGTAAATACCATTTCGCAATCGCCAACAAAAACTACGGCTGGCGCAGGCATTTCTGGCTTTGATGTATTTTTTGATTACGCGCAACTTATGTCTCCGCTTGGCAACGCTTCGGCAGAAGATTGCGCAAACTATATTGCTGTTATGTTCAGCGATTTAACGCGCATGGTTACCATGCAAAATCTGATGCACGATGGTGGATTTTCAGGAACAGGTATCACTGAAGATTTAATTGAACGTTTAACCAAATAAAATATTTCTAAACTTGCAAGATCGGCTAACAGGTAATGATCCTGTTAGCCTTCTTATTATGGTTGTATTTCCGCATTGTAAAATTAATCTTGGCCTGCATGTTTTATACAAACGTGCCGATGGCTACCATGAACTCGACACGTGCTTCTATCCTATTACGTTTCACGATCTCTTAGAAGTTCTGCCTGCTAAAAATTTTTCGGTAACCTTAACAGGGCTTTCTATACCCGGCAACAAAACGGATAACATATGTGTGATGGCTTACAGGTTATTACAACAAGAATATCAATTGCCCAATATTAGTATACACTTACATAAAGAAGTGCCGATTGGAGCAGGTCTTGGTGGTGGTTCTTCAGACGGAGTGTTTACTCTAAAGGCCCTCAACACTATTTTTAACCTAGGTATAACGCCTGAAAAAATGTTGCATTATGCTTCGCAATTAGGAAGCGATTGTGCCTTTTTTTGTCAGGATAATCCAATGATTGGGAGAGGAAGAGGAGAGCTTCTCAGCCCAGTATCTGTTTCGCTTAAGCATTTCTATTTAATACTTTTAAAACCTCCCATTCACATCTCTACTAAAACTGCCTTTGCCGGCTTAAAACCAAAAGAGAGAAAAGTTTCTATCGAAAAAATTGTAACACAGGTACCGGTAGATAAATGGAAAGATCATTTATCCAACGATTTTGAAGAAAGTATATTTAAACTCTACCCTGAAATTGAAGCATGCAAAACTAAATTGTATGATCATGGTGCTGTATATGCATCTATGACAGGCTCAGGTGCCGGTGTATATGGTTTGTTTAACAATGAAACTGATGTGGTTAAATTCCAAGACAAAAACCTGATCTGGCGCGGCCGGTTATTGTAAAGGTACATCCGAACTGAATTTTCTTTTTAGTAAAGGGTAACCTGCAACTGCCGCTAAAATTAATAACGTGCCTATATAAAATTGCCAATTCATTTTTTCAGTATCGCCAAAAAACAAAACGGCCAACACAATACCATAAACAGGTTCCAGATTTAAACTTAGCTGCATAAAAAAAACGGATAGTCGTTTCATAAGTTCTACAGAAACCGAAAAGGCATACACGGTACATACCAAAGCCAAAACCAACATGCATAGCCAGTCGGTTAGTGTGGCGTTAAAGTTTATCTGATACTGTATATCGATAAAAAAAACATGAATAGCGAGATATAATAACGCTCCAATACATGCTCCAAGCATCTCGTAAAATGTTACCTGAAACGGTGTAACGCGTTTACCAAGTCTTTGGTTAAGTGCAAAAAACAATGCAGATAAAAAACCACTTAAAATACCCAAAGCTAAACCAAGCGGATACGAAAAATCGAAAGCAAAAATTACATATAGCCCCAGCAATACTAGTAATCCTAAAACTACTTCGTAGCCTTTTACTTTTCTTTTGCTTAAAAGTGGATCGAGTACAGAAGCCCAAAGAGAACCTGTTGCAATGCCTACTAAACTTACAGAGGCGTTAGCCACACGAGCCGATAAAAAAAATGTAATCCAATGTGCGGCTACAATAAAACCTGTAAGCAATAACTTTTGAAGATACCCTGCGGGCAATTTAAATGTTTCATTTCCTATTCCGATTAAAATTGCCATAGCCAAACACGCCAATAAAGTTCGGTACACCACCATTTCGATGGCCGGTATGGAAATAAATAAACCAAGTACCGCTGTAAAACCCCACAAGAATATTATGAAGTGAAGCTTAATATAGTCGAACGTTGTTGCCATTATCTGGGCACATATTTATACATCAACATAGAAATACCGGCAAAAAGCAGATTAGGAATCCACACGGAAAAAGCCGGTGGCATAGAGCCTGCTTCGGCAAAAGTCCGGAATAGAATAAAAAACAGAATAAATAAAAAGGAGAGCGCAAAACCCAATGCTATTTGTACACCGGTGCCTCCTCTGCTTTTACGTGACGAAACAATAACACCCATAAAAGTTAGAATAAAAATTGTGAAAGGTGAAGCATATCGGGTGTATAATTCCACTTCGTATAATTCTACTCCGGATGATCCTCTGGAACGAAGCCTGTCGATATACATGTGTAATTCTGTTATCGTCATGCCATCGAATTTTCTATAGTCGTTTTCAAATTCTTTAGGGTTGATTACGAGAGCGGTATCTAATGTAGCTCCTGTTTTTAATGAGTCGCCCGAACGTACTCGCTTATCATATTCGCTAAACCGTTGGTTTTCGGGGAAAACGCTGCTTTCAAAAACAGCATCTACTTTTCTTATTTTCCAATCGTGCATGGTCCATTTTTGTTTTACGGAATCCCACACGATGCGCGATGCCGTAAGTTTTTCTACCAGGCGAAGACTATCAAATTTTTCTATCGTAAAATAATATCCGGTGTTGATGGTGTTGTTGTAGTTTTGCATATACAGATACGTGTTTGGCGTTACCTGTATGTGTATGTTACGTTTATCGAAATAAAATTTACCTTTCAGGTATTGCATTTCAAAAGCGAGCCTGTCTTTATTTGAGTTGGGAATAAGCCAGCCATTAAACCAAAAACTTAACGCTGCTATTAAAAAGGCTCC
Source organism: Flammeovirgaceae bacterium (assembly GCA_021298355.1). GTDB lineage: Bacteria > Bacteroidota > Bacteroidia > Cytophagales > Cyclobacteriaceae > Chryseotalea. The sequence goes on along the minus strand of JAJTEH010000015.1, from coordinate 34,977 downwards.
CATGAAATAAGGAAAAAGCAAACGTTTAAAACTAACGCCACTGCTAAGAATAGCAATTACCTCAGTGTGGCCCGCCATGCGCGCGCATACATATACAGTAGCGATAAACACTGTAATGGGAGTAACCAAACCTCCGATCCATGGTAAGAAATCGAGATAGTAACTTAGTATTTCTCCACCAGATAAATTGTTTTTGGTGTATTTATCCATCTTCTCTGTTAAATCGATCACACAGATAATGGCAAGCAATACAAGCACTACAAAAAAGAATGTGCTTAAAAATCGTTTTAATATGTAGCGGTCTAGTATTTTCAAAACAGGTTTTTCTTAATCAACAGTATGCTTTTTTTATACCCTTTGCGAAACACGTTTTACCATTTGGTTTTTCCAATTTGTAAAAGTTCCGGCTACTATTTGTTCGCGTGCTTGTTGCACTAACCACAAATAAAAAGTAAGGTTGTGTATCGAAGCAATTTGCGCGCCTAAAATTTCTTTACTTATAATTAAATGACGCAAATAAGCTTTAGAATAAAAAGTGCTGGCATAACCTCCTAAAGTTGCATCGATTGGCGAAAGATCGTCCTTCCACTTTTCGTTTCTTATATTAATGATCCCTTCGGTAGTAAATAACATACCATTCCGCGCGTTTCGGGTAGGCATAACGCAGTCGAACATATCGATACCCAGAGCGATACATTCTAAAATATTTTCGGGTGTTCCTACCCCCATGAGATACCGGGGTTTGTCTTTTGGTAGTATAGCGCAAACCAGATCAGTCATGGCGTACATGTCTTCGTGAGGTTCGCCCACAGATAATCCGCCAATGGCATTGCCAGGTTGTTGCTGGTTGGCAATAAAGTGTGCAGATTCTTCGCGCAAATCTTTATACACACTGCCTTGCACAATAGGAAACAAAGATTGCGAATAAGGATAAAGAGATTCTGTTTCGTGTACACGTTTCACGCATCTTTCTAACCAACGATGTGTTAAGTACATCGATTTTTTTGCGTAATTATATTCGCAAGGATAGGGTGTGCATTCATCGAAGGCCATAATGATATCGGCACCAATTTCGCGCTCAATGTCCATCACCGATTCTGGTGTAAAAACATGGCGCGAACCATCAATATGCGATTTAAATACTACACCTTCTTCTGTAATTTTCCGGTTGTGCCCTAACGAATATACCTGGTATCCACCACTATCGGTTAAGATGGGTTTATTCCACCCATTAAAGCGATGTAAACCGCCTGCTTTCTTTAGCAATTCGGTGCCTGGTCTTAAATATAGATGATAGGTATTTCCTAAAATGATTTGTGCCTTAACATCCTGCTCGAGTTCGCGCTGATGCAAGGCCTTAACCGAACCGGCTGTGCCAACCGGCATAAATATTGGTGTTTGTATTGTACCATGATCGGTAACTAATTCGCCTGCTCTTGCTTTCGACTGTGTATCCTGATGTTGTACTGTAAAAATCATGCAGCCTCAAAGGTACTGCTTAATTAGGAATTGTTTCTGAAGAATTAAACCTTCAAAAAAATTTCAGTATCGTACTATTCTATGCTTATCCACTTGAGTAATTAACACATAGGCAACATGTGTAAGTATGTATGTAGCAAATGTGTCTTTATTCTTCCTTTAGTGTTTTAACCGGATTGGCCATTGCCATGCGCAAAACATGGTAGCCAACGGTAATACATGTTACAACTGTAGCCAATATAGCAGCAATAACAAGCAAAGGCCATTGTGCAATTAGTTCAATTCTGTAAGCAAAATTGCCTAACCATGTATCGGTAAAAAAATAAGCAAAAGGTATAGCTAACAATAAGCCTATGCCTACCAAAGCAACAAACTCTTTTGCTACTAACATAACAAGACTTTGAACACTGGCACCATTTACTTTTCGAATGCCCATTTCTTTTGCGCGTTGCTCTGTAGTATAGGCGGCTAACCCTAACAAGCCCAAACATGCAATTACTATGGTTAAGGTAGAAAACACTGTAAAAATGGTGCTTCTCTTTTCATCTGCTTTATACTGCGAATTAAAATCCTGGTCTAAAAATTGGTATTCGAAAGGATTATCCGGAAATACTTCTTTCCAGTTTTGTTCTATTGCCGAAATTGTTTGCTGTACATTAAAATCTTTTTTTGTTCGGATAACCACGTATGGTAAAGGATTACCCATAACCATTAATACTGGTTCGATGGCATCGTATAAAGAATTCTGATGATAATCCTTCACCACTCCGATCACCAACCTTTCCGGATTTTGTTCGTTGATTTCTCCTCCAAACGAAAATCTTTTTCCAATCGGATTATCCCACCCCATGCGTGCAACCATCGCTTCGTTTACTAATACAGCATGCAAAGTATCGGCTGGGTTATCTTTAGAAAAATTTCTTCCCGTTACCAGTTGCATCCCCATTACATCTATAAACTGCGTATCCATGCTGAATAAATCCACTCCTCTATCCACCATTTTCCCCTCTTTATCTTCTACCTGCATTACAATTTTTCCTATGCCTTGGCCAGGGGTAGCATCGGTTATACCGGCTGCTTCTACATTTGCATTTTGCTTTAGTTTATTTAACAACAAGCCAGTTCTACTTTGCATGTTGCGCGATAATTCTATCCGGATAACGCGTTCTTTATCGAAACCCAAATCTTTTTTGCGCATGTATTGTAACTGACTGTAAACAATACTTGTACTAACCAACATAAAAATTGATATACCAAACTGAAGTACCACCAGCGACTTTCTAAAAAAAGCATTACCACCCCTACTGGCAAGTTTGCCTTTTAAAACTGCCACAGGGTTAAAACCTGAAAGATAAAAAGCCGGATAACTACCCCCTATAAGACCAACGAATAACGCCATAGCTACTAAACCAAATAGAATTACAGGGTTGAGTATTTGATTTAATGCGATTTGTTTGTTAGCGAGTGTATTAAAATAAGGTAATACTAAAACGATGGCCAGAAAGCTAATCAGCAAGGCACCGAAAGTCATTACAAATGATTCGGTAACAAACTGAGCCATTAAGGTTGTTCTGCCAGAGCCCATTACCTTTCTAATGCCAACTTCTTTTGCTCTGTTTGCAGAACGTGCAGTGGCCAAATTCATGTAGTTAATGGAAGCAATTAGCAGCATAAAAAAAGCGATTGCCCCAAAAATCCAGAGGTAGGCAATGTCGCCACCTTCTTCGGCTTCGTCTTGTATTTTAGAGTAAAGATGAATGTTCGTTATTTTTTGTAATTCGTATTGTATATCAATGCCGTATTGTTCGAATATGGGTTTAACTTTTTCTTTTCTTATTTTCTCGAATATTGGTTGCATGTTGGCTATGTTAAAACCCGGAGCGAACATAACGTAGGTGTATACGCCAAAATTTCCCCAACCACCCTGGTTTTGTGGTCTTGTACTTCTGCTTATCAGGGCATCGAACCGAAAGTGAGAATTGTAAGGAACATCTTCTAAAACAGCCGTAACTTCGAATGTTTCTCCTTGTTGGTTGGTAAGCGACTCGCCTACCACATCTGTTTTACCAAAATATTTTTCTGCTATTGTTTTGGTAAGCACCAAAGTAAAAGGTCTGTCGAGTGCTGTGGTTAAATCTCCTTCTAATGCTTTATAGGTGAAAACATCGAATACAGTAGAATCGGCAAGAAAAAAATCTTCTTCGTAAAACTGTTTTTCTCCATGCTTGAAGAGTGTACGTGGTGTACCAAAAAAGCGAACTGTATTTTTAACTTCACTGTAATTATTTCTTAGTTCTTCTGCCATGGGTATTTGCACTACCGCCCAACTAAAGGCATTATCAGGCTCTTTAATGTTGCTTACAATTCTGTATATGTTTTCCCGGTTTTCGTGGTATTGGTCATAGCTTAGTTCATCTAAAATATACAGAAATAAAAAAGTGGCCGATGCTAACCCTACCGTTAAGCCCACTATGTTTATGGCGCTGTAGGTCTTTTCTTTTCTAATTGTGCGCCATGTTATAAGCAGAAGATTTTTTAACATAGGGTTGGTGTTTATACATGGTAAGATGTAGCCTAAGCTAAAATAGTTTTTATTGAGTTGACTTTATTTGATTATTTAGAAAAAGAACGTGAGTATCAGCATCAAGTCTTACATGAAAAAATAATTCTTTAAAATAAACCTTACCTCCTTCCTCTCTCCATTGGTAAGGGATTACCGAAGCATAAGGACGAGGTGAGGTGATTTTTATGCATTTAAGCAGACACTCACAAGGAAGAATTTTTGATTTTATAAAACTTCCGAAATGTCAGTTCAATTCTACATAAATAAAAAAAGCGGCATTTTAAGACCGCTTTTTTTTAGTTAGGGATAATGCCCTTATTTATCTTCTAAAATTTCTATTTCAACACGTACATTTTCTTGTGCTTTTGCGCTTAATTTATCGTGTATGGCTTGCTTACCGCCCCAAGCTTTTATCGAAGTTCTTTCGGGAGCAATTCCTTCGCTTATCAGAAATTCGCGTATTTCTTCGGCACGTGCTCTCGATAATTCTTTGGCAGATCCATATCCATCGCGCGAATTGGTTAAAGCAAAAAATTCTTTAGAATCGTTGTTTCTGTAAATTATTTTACCTGCGTGATTTCCATTTGTATGGCCATGAATTTTAATCTTGTACTTAGGATTTTCGCGAAGCATTTCAAGTAAACTGTTTACCTCATAGCGAGATTCGGGGCGCATGATGGCCGCATCTCTAAAGAAATTGACATTATACATAATGGCGATGTCTCCTTTTTGTAAACGAACTAATTCGAACGGAACAATGGTATTTCCGTTTTCATCTACCTGAATATCTTCTGCCGTGGGATTATTAAAATCAACATCACGTTGCATTTTTCTATAACCAAAAACTTCGGTAGCAAAAGTTACCTGTCCTGATTTGTTATTAACGGGCGCTACCTTTACACTTCTGTTGCCTTCGTAGCTGGCTAGTTTTTTAGCTTTGTCGGGGTCTATCACATCAACTTCTCCTTTTACTTCTTGCTGATCTACAAATCGAATAAGCTTAAATACAAAACCTTTACCGCTTATATCTTCCTCTTTGTCGGGCGTGTTTGTTGGCGTGTTGTCTTCTATTGTAGTTTTCTCTACAATTGGTGTGTTTTCGTTTTTTGTACCAATTTCTTCTTCAGATTTTCCCTCAGCTTTTACAAGATCGCTTTTCAACTCAGTATTGCCAGCAGCGAGTTTATTGTTTTCACTCGCTTCTACTTGTATCTGTTTATTGGTAATTGGGTTTATATCTACGCTCCTTACGTTTACTTTTCCTTCGCCCAAAATACCATGAAATACCCAGGCATCGCGAAGTTCTGTGTTGGCGCGTAATCTCTTAGCTTCGATAATGGCTTGGTCTACTTGCGAAGTTGTTAAACAATACACATAATAGAGGTTGCGATTTGGATTAATTTCGTACAGAGCGTTTAACGATAAGTCTTTACGCGCATGTTCTGTAAACCGAATTGCATTTTTGTGTTTGGCAAAGGCGCCAATTACTACATAATTGGGTAAAGTATCGGTGGCCACTTGCTTTGTGGCAAAAGCAGGATTGCAAACGCTGGAAATGAATGAAAATAATACCAATATCCTGCAAAAAAATAGAGACAGGTTCATGTTTACTGGGGTTTTTACCGTGAAATAGAACAGGTTTTAATCAGGATGTTAATATAGTAAAGAATTAATATAAAACAACTAAAGCTTTACCAGTCAACTATTTATAAGTTGAACTTATCTCGAAATCTATTTCAATATCTTGCCCAGATTCATCTACAAGAACCAATCTGTGCTTTCCGGGATAGGGTTGTATAGGCATTTTGTGCGATGCTTTTGTTATGCCCATATACACTCCATCTAAATGCCAATAAAGTTTGGCGCCAGGCTTTTGGTGCACAGCTTCCATAATAAGCTCACTAAGTTTACCCGATAAATCGCGTGGTAAAAAAACTTTGGTTTTGTGTTTTGGGTAAACCATGTCTATAACCTGGAGTTGTTGATCAGACAGACAACCCGGTGCCCAATCTGGTAAAGAGGTAACATGGTTCGTTTTCTTTTTATAATAATAGGCTTGCACAGGTGGCAGCACAAAAAAGTTTTTGGTTACCATATTTGCTACAGGATAACACGTACTGTTTACTCTGTGTATTCCGTTGGCATCGAGCGAAACTGGTGTATGATTATTACAAACTGGAAGCAAGGTAGTTTGGCGCGGATGCCATACAGTATCTTTTACATCGCAGTAAACACTGGCGCGGTATCCACTTATGCTACACAACACGATGTTTGTTTCTTCTTCCTTTGGTTGTTTAAACCAGTGGCTATCGGGTAAAAAATCGAAAATAGAAAATAGCAATGGCGATGCAGCCTCTGTTCCGGTTAATCCAGGCCTGCCTTCGCCTTCGGCATTACCAACCCAAACGGCAACTACATAGGCCGATGTTACACCAATTGCCCATCCATCGCGAAAGCCGAAACTTGTGCCTGTTTTCCATGCAATTTTTTTCGTGTTGAAAAAGTTACGCCAACCTGTTTCTTCTCCTGGCCTATACACCTGCGTTAGTTGTTGTAGTGTATGATAAATGGCAGAAGCTTGTAAATAACCACGTGGATTTTGCCCTACCGGCAGTGTATCTTTTTGAGGAACCAAAGTGGGTGTTTGCCAATCGTGAGGCGAATATTTTAATTGCCCTTTGCGTTGGTTATACCGTAACAATACCCTTGCCATAGAAGCATAGGCTCCTCCTATTTCCAGAGCATTGGCTTCTGCACCTCCTAAGATCATAGATAAACCATAATGATCCGGAGATTGTGTTAAGGAGTTTATACCTATTTCTTTAAGTAAACTGTAAAACTTTTCGTACCGGTATTGTTGAAGCAAATAAACAGCAGGCACATTAAGCGAGCGAATTAATGCTTCGCCTGCGGGCACTGCGCCATCGAACTCTCTGTTAAAATTACGAGGAGCAAAACCATTTATGTACGTAGGTACATCAGGCAATAATGATGTTGTACTTATTTTCCCTTCCTGAAGCGCAGCTGCAAATAAAAATGGTTTTAAAATACTGCCTGTGCTGCGGTTTGCTTTTGCCACATCAACTTCTGTATTCGGTACTTGATTGTACGCATCAACATTTCCTGCATAAGCAAGAATCTCGCCTTTATCTACACCCAATATTACTGCCGCAACATGATTGATTTTTTTCGATTTTAAATTTTCGTGATGTTGCTGTACAAGTTCCTCTAACCTAAGTTGCCATGCAAAAACTAATGTAGAAGTATCTCCACGCTCAGCTATACTATTCACCAACAAATGCCTGGCATGTCTGGGCAACGCTTGCACTACATCCGGTAAAGGTTCTTGTAGGGCCAGTTGTAGGTTGTCGGCATTTAGTAAACCTTTGCGGTGCAACTTTTGCAACAAGTTGTTGCGTTTAGCTACTAATGCTTCGCGGTTTTTGCCCAGGTGCAGTAACGATGGCGCATTGGGCAATACGGCAAGCGTAGCAGCTTCGGCCCACGAAAGATCTTCGGCCGTTCTACCAAAATAGCGCCAACAAGCTGCTTCTAAACCAACTACATTTCCGCCAAATGGTGCGTGTGCAGCGTATAATTGTAAGATTTCATCTTTAGAATAACGTAGATCTATACGCAAGGCCCACAGTAATTCCATGCTTTTTTGCCAAAATGTGCGTGGTTTGTTACCACGGGCCATACGGGCTACTTGCATGGTTAAAGTACTGCCACCATTTACAATTTTACCAGCAGATAAATTATTACGCATTGCCCTCCCAAATGCCAGTAAATCTATACCCGGATGATGGTAGAATCGTTTATCCTCGAAAGTAAGTATACATGTTTCGAACTTTTCTGGAATTTGTAATGTGGCCGGAAACCGCCATTGGCCATCGGCACTAACTGAGGCTGCCAGTAATTTTCCTTCTCTTGATTTTAATACGCGCGAATACGTTGTTGTAAAAAGTGGATCGGGTAAAAAAACGATGAACCAAACGCTAAAAATTACCAACAAAAAGAAAACGAAAATGTATCGCTTTCTTTTTTTTACTGATACCGAGATGCGTTTCAAAGCCATGCTGTTTTAGCAACAAATAAGATCATTATTTATCGATTGATAAATAGCCTCGTGTTAAATGTACTTTCTTTATCCCTTTCTGAAAATTTTGCCGATTACGTTTTTACTTCTTGCTAAAAGTGCAATTAACCTTTATCGAATTATTGTAACAGTTGCCTTTAAAAGCAAAAAGCCACTTGCGTGGCTTTTGATGCTCCTCCTCTTGGGCTTGAACCAAGGACCCCCTGATTAACAGTCAGGTGCTCTAACCAGCTGAGCTAAGGAGGAGTTTACCCTAAAAATTTGGGAGTGCAATATTAAAAGATTGGAATGGATTTTTCCAAATAACTCTAAAAAATATCTGTTTAATTTTTTTTTATGCGTTTTTCTATAACCCTTTCGAAATCATTCCGTATGTTTACTTTTAATTACAAAGTACTTTTATGAAAGAATTTTCGGAGGTAGAAAAAGATCTTGCGGCCGTTCGGCAAGCGTTAGACCGTTCTGGCAAATTTTTATCGCTTCATGGCCTGTCGGGTGTGTTGGCCGGAGTGTATGCCCTTGCCGGTGCTACCTATGCGTATTTTCTTTTGTATTACCCCAACTCGCCTATCGGTTTCCGGTTTTATTTTATAAACGAAAAATCTGTTTTATACCAGTTAATTTTTTGTGCTGTTGCTGTACTAGCTCTCTCGTTAGCAACGGGTTTTTGGTTCAGTAAAAGAAAAGCAAAATCGCTTAATCTTACATTTTGGAACGAAACCAGCCGACAGCTTCTTATCAAACTTTCGGTTCCTTTATTAAGTGGCGGAATTTTTATTCTGGTTTTGGTATTACGCGGTTATTATGGAATTGTAGCTCCGGCATTTCTATTGTTTTACGGCCTGGCTCTATTTAATGCTAGCGGAAACTTATATAAAGAGGTACAAGTATTAGCTTTTTGTGAAATACTACTTGGCATTTTGTGCGCCCTTTGGCCGGGCTTCGGGTTAATTTTTTGGGCTATTGGTTTTGGTGTTTTGCATGTGTTGTACGGAGCGCTGGTACATCGTAAATATGATGTATGAAAAATCCGTTCGAAAGTTTAGATCGCGTTTTAGAACACCGCACCCGCTTGCAAATTATGTCGGTGTTGCTGGCGCACGAATCGTTCGATTTTAATTCGTTGAAAGAAGCGTTGCAAACTACCGATGGTAATTTGGCCACCCATGTAAAAGCGTTGGAAAAAGAAAAATACATCAGCATAACAAAAACATTTATAGAACGAAAACCCAACACAAGGTATAAGGCCACAGAACGTGGTAAAAATGCTTTACGAAAACACCTCGAAGCTTTAGAGGAAGTTATTAAACAACAACGCAAATAATTTTTTTACTCATTTACTTTTAATATCAAAGTACTTTTAAATAAACTAAAAATGGAAAACAATCAAACTCAAAGCTTAAGCTTACTGGAAAAATTCAATAAATGGATTTCCGAATCGATTACTGTTAAACTTGCCTCGATAGGTATTTTAATGCTCTTATTGCTGATTCCTTCGCAATGGATTATACATCTTATTGAAGAAAGGCAACAACGTGCAGTAGAAAGTAAAACAGAAGTGTATAGCAAATGGTCGGGCAAACAATTATTGGCAGGGCCTTTTTTAGTAATTCCTTTTAAAGCTAACAAAACAGAATATGTTGAAGTAAACAAAACATTAGTTCCTAAAACTATTTCCTACACCGAATATTTTTATCTCGTTCCGGAATTACTTAATTCAACAATACACATTACCCCTACTACTTTACACAGGGGTATTTATGATGTGGCTGTTTATGAATCTGACCTAAACCACCACGTACAATTTAGTATACCTGATGAAACTAAACGAAACGTAAAGAACAAAGATTTACTATGGAAAGATGCTTTTTTGGTGTATTCTTTAAGCGACCAACGTGGTATAAGTGAAAAGCCCGTTATTAAAAACGGTAATCGCGAATTAGAAGCTGAGCCCACGCAAAACTTAGGTATCGCGTTTGGAAATTCCGTTACTGATAACGGTGATGTATATTATCGCGAAAGTATGGAAACTACTCTAAACCAGGGCGGATTTAAAATTCCGTTGCAATTAACACGTGCCGAAGATTTTAACGGATCGTTTTCGTTTACACTAAAAATAAAAGGTAGCGAAACCCTGGAATTTTTACCTATTGCTAAAACTACAACTATAAAAGCTGAAGGGGAGTGGGCCAGCCCTTCCTTTATAGGAGAATTTCTCCCTGCCAACCGAAATGTGGGTGACTCTTCTTTTACAGCCGATTGGAAAATTTTACACTTTAACAGAGCGTTAGATGATTTCTGGATTGGTACTGACAAAAAGATTGATGGAGGTGCGTTTGGTGTAAAACTTGTTATTCCGGCAGATCAATATCAAAAAAGTATTCGCACTGCCAAGTACGGGCAACTCATTATATTACTTACTTTTCTTGCCTTGTTTTTAGTTGAAGTAATTCGAAAAACACGCATACATCCTTTTCAATATTTATTAATTGCCGCTGCTTTAATTATTTACTATTCATTACTGCTTTCTATTTCGGAACAACTTGGTTTTAACATTGGTTATATGGTAGCATCCCTGCTTACCATCACATTAGTAAGTTGGTACACGAAAACATTTTTACCAAACCGTAGTCTTACTTATCTGTTTGCAGGGTTAATGGTTTTCTTTTATGCCTTTATATTTATCATCATCATCCAACAAGAATTATCGCTGTTGTTAGGTTCCATAGGCTTATTTCTGATTATTGCTATGGTTATGTATTTATCGCGCCATATTGCTTGGTATAAACAAAATGAATAGTATAACAGGCTGATAGTTCAAAACTTATACAATTTTTTTTTAAAATTGAATAATCATAAAAAAGCTGCCTCATCGGCAGCTTTTTTTATAGAAACAATTAAAGATAATCCTATTCAATTATACCATAGCTAAATAATAAATGACGTGTGTTCACCTCTATTACAAAGAGTTATCTAAAAACTAAACATAGTTATGTAAGAAGATAAGTATTAAAGCGAAGTTTAACTAAAGTAAAATTTAAAAACATTCAATACAAAAAATACTGATTCAAAATGAACTTTTAAGAATATAAACTTTGGTTTAGAAAATTGAAATTTGTTTTATAAACCAGATATCTTATGAAAATCAAAAAGAATATTATCACCTCCTTATTTTTAATTCTATTTCTCCTTGATGGATGTCGAAGTGAACTAGAAGAATTAAGATATAATCCTGACTTAAACACTCTAAATTTCAAATCATCTCAGGAAATGATAGATTATTTTAATAACATATCTTCTGGCATAAACTTTAAGAAAAAGTCAACAAATGAAAATGACTTTATATCATTTGAGCAAGAATATTTTAATGCTATAAGTGAATTAGAAAATTCAAGAAACATTTACGAACACGACTCAATACTATATGCTAATAAAGATATATTAGAATTGTCTGATTCAACTTACATTCCAAAAATAGTAAATCCTTTTTATCAGTTAATTTGTAATAGAAAGGGCTACTATGAAAGTGAAAATCAGCTTCATAAAGTTCTAAATGATTCAGAAATTGCTATAGTTAATATGGAGAATGCCAGTTTGCTTATTAACGGAAACTTAAATTCTTCTTTAGTAAAAATTGTAAAATATAATAGTGATGAACAACAAGTTAATGGAAAAGTTAAAGGCAATTGTGGTCAAAAGCTTGAAGTAAATTATTTTGCAAATGCTAAAAGATGTCGAGATGATAGAAGAGTATACGTTAGAGCTTATGCATATTTTGCAATTTCAGGTAATCAATATACTCCAATGGTTATTTCAGAAGCTTATGGAGAAATTAGAAATTGGCTATGTAATTGGAACCTTTATTCTACAGAATTAAGAACCAGAAATTGCTCATTTACAGTAACTGCAAGGCTAAATAATAAAGATTACAGTTCTTCTTTAAGCTTTCCGAATAAAATAGCGAATTCAAAATCTATAATCTTACATAATGGAGCTGTAGCTCAGCCAATTACCTGGTTAGGGGGTCAAATACCTACAATTCAATTCACATCAATTCATCTTGAGTCAACATCCAGAGGTGTAGGTCTTAATAATTGGGCTATTTTAGACTGTAAATAACTAAGAAAATATAATACTTATCCAAATTTTAACACTTGCTCTATCGCATATAACAAAAATTTAAGATGAAAATTAAATTATTCCTAACTATTATTTTTGCTTTAAAAATTTTTCATTCTTTCGCTCAACCTCAAATATTAGAGGATGAAAAAAATAAAAAAGTAAAGTTATCACTAGCTTTTAGTCTGGGCAGGTCAACCTTTCATGTGCAAAATGTATCAGAATCTCCACAATACCCAACTCTCGAATTACGCATGGGTATTGGATTTTCAAAACCAATTGGTAAACGATTTGAAATACAATCTGGAGTTAATTTTGGTTTAAAGTTTAAAAGAGAAACTTACTTTTTTGGCCCTGCAAAACAATTCACAACTGAACCTTATGTCTTACTTGGATTGGATGAAACAGCCAGTGAAAGAAATCATATGGTAGCAGAATTTCCATTATTATTACAATACAAACCTAAGAGAAGTAATTTTTCTGCTAAATCAGGTTTATATAGCAGATTTTGGCAACCAACTAACACTAATACTGATTATTTATCTTCATTTAATGAGTTTGGAATTTTGAATGGCGTTAAGTATAGAATATCGAAAAAGTTAAACTTGAGCATAGACTATTATTATGGGCTAAGTGATTTCTATAAAGGAACAATTTTGATAAATGGATCACAGTATAGAAAATTTAAGGCTACAAATCGATTTATTCAAACTACAATTGAGTTTGCAATCAATAGAAAGAAGATAAAGTAATAATTCATAATTCTAATCTTTTATATTAGTTTATGTAGCGTTACATAAAAAAAACGCTACATTTTTTTCTTCTTTTATTAAAAACATAGTCTGGGTATCCTCATTAAGTCATACATGAAAGAGTCATCCTACAAAATAAACCTCACCTTCTTTCCTTCTCCATAGTAGAGGTGTGATCGAAACATAAGGCCAGGGTGAGGTTATATTTAGGACTTTAAGAGAACACGCACAAAGCATAATGACTTTTAATGCAACTCACTAAAAAATGAAATTCTATTTTAGATTACTTATTTGCTCTTCTGTTTATGATATCCAATTAGGATTTGTTTTCGGGATATAGAAAAATTAGCATTTGCAAAAAAGTAATTAACTACAATTTTTATTTTTAAACTTAACTTTATTTTGGAATAACAAGCAACCCCCAACGATTTAAAGTTCTTAATCTAATGTCCAAAATAAAAAATTCCCATCAAGCAATATTCTCAAACACAAACTCTGTATCATCTTTTAAGTTTACATAGATGATGCTATCGCGTTGTACTTTACCGGATAGTAATTGTTTGCTTAACTCATTTAATATCTCACGCTGAAATACACGCTTCAATGGTCTAGCTCCATATTGCGGATCAAATCCTTGTCGTGCTAATCGCTCGCGTGCTTCGTCTGAGATTTCTAACTTCACTCCGTTTTCTTCTAATCGTTTTATCACCAGGTTGGCTTGTATATCTACAATTTTTCTGATATCCGTTTTATTTAATGGTTGGAACATAATTATTTCATCGATGCGGTTCACAAACTCCGGCCTTACTGATTTCTTCAACAAACTCACTACTTCGTCTTTGGTTTGTTCTAACACATCGAAATAGTTAGCATCGTTTATCTTCTCAAAATTTTCTTGTATCACTTGGCTGCCGATGTTGGTCGTCATGATGATGATGGTATTTTTAAAATTAGCTATACGGCCTTTGTTGTCTGTTAATCTTCCATCGTCTAACACTTGTAACAAAATATTAAAAACATCAGCATGTGCTTTTTCAATTTCATCGAGTAACACTACGCTATATGGTTTTCTTCTTACCGCTTCGGTTAATTGTCCGCCTTCATCGTATCCAACATAGCCTGGAGGTGCGCCAATCAATCTGCTCACACTGTGTCGCTCCTGGTATTCACTCATATCGATGCGCACCATGGCGTTTTCATCGTTGAATAAATATTCAGCCAATGCTTTCGACAATTCTGTTTTACCCACTCCGGTTGTTCCCATAAAGATGAACGAACCGATTGGTCTTTTCGGATCTTGCAATCCGGCTCTACTTCTTCGCACTGCATCCGACAATGCTTGAATGGCTTCTCTTTGTCCGGCAACTCGTTTGCCTAACTCTTCTTCTAAGTGCAAAAGTTTTTCTCTTTCACTTTGCAACATTTTAGAAACCGGTATGCCCGTCCACTTGGCCACTACCTCTGCGATATCTTCTGACTCAACCTCCTCTTTTAATAAAGCTTGTTCCTGATTTTGCTTAACAGATGCTTGTAAGGTTTGTAAATGCTTTTCAGCTTCAGTTAACTTTCCGTACCTGATTTCTGCTACTTTACCATAGTCACCAGCTTTCTCTGATTGTTCTGCTTCAAACTTTAAACGATCGATGTTTTCTTTTTCTTTCTGTATCTGCTGAACAACATTTTTCTCACTTTCCCATTTTGCTTTTAATGTGTTTCGCTTATCGCTTAGCTCAGCAATTTCTTTGGAGAGGATAGCTTCTTTCTCTTTGTCTTTTTCTCTTTTAATGGCTTCTCTCTCTATTTCTAATTGCATGATTTTGCGATTGAGTTCGTCTAACTCTTCTGGCATAGAATCCATCTCAATGCGCAATTTCGCTGCAGCTTCATCCATTAAATCGATGGCTTTGTCTGGCAAAAATCTTTCTGTGATGTATCGGTTCGATAACTCAACTGCTGCAATAACGGCTTCATCTTTGATGCGAACACCGTGATGCAACTCATATTTATCTTTGATACCACGAAGAATAGAAATAGAATCTTCTACATCCGGTTCATCTACCGTTACAGCCTGAAATCTTCTTTCTAATGCTTTATCTTTTTCAATGTATTTTTGATATTCTTTTAAAGTAGTCGCACCAATAGTATGCAACTCACCACGCGCTAAAGCTGGTTTCAATAAGTTAGCGGCATCCATGGCACCTTCTCCACCTCCTGCACCAATCAACGTATGGATTTCATCAATGAATAAAATAATTTGTCCGTTCGAATCAACTACTTCTTTGATTACTGCTTTTAATCTTTCTTCAAATTCTCCTTTATACTTTGCGCCTGCAACCAATAAACCCATATCTAACGACACGAGTGTTTTGTCTTTTAAATTCTCGGGCACATCTCCATTTACGATGCGTTGTGCCATGCCTTCCACAATCGCAGTTTTACCCACGCCTGGCTCACCAACCAACATCGGATTGTTTTTCGTTCTGCGCGAAAGGATTTGCAATACTCTTCGTATTTCTTCATCGCGGCCAATTACAGGATCTATCTTTCCTTGTTTGGCTAATTCATTTAAGTTTTTGCTGTAACGCTCCAGCGATTTATATTTTCCTTCTGCATTGGCATCTGTAACTTTTTGACCGCCACGCAATTCCTGAATTGCTTTTAACAGACTTTTGTATTCGTAGCCGGCATCTTTTAAAAGTTGTGCTGCTTTGTCTTTGCTTTGCAGCAAGGCAAGCATAAGATGCTCTACTGTAATGTATTCGTCTTTAAGTTGTCTTGCTTCTTTCTCTGCTTGTATCAGAACAGTATTAGCCGCTTGAGATAAATAAGGTTGAGCGCCAGAAACTTTTGGAAAAGATTGAAGCAACTCATTGATTTTATTTTCTACTATGGATTGATTAACACCCAACTTCTTGGCAAGAAATTGACTTGTATTTTCGTCTTGCTCAAAAATGGCTTTCACAATATGAGCAGGTTCGATGGCTTGTTGCTCCGCATGTTGCGTAAGTGCTGCAGCCTGCTGTAACACCTCTTGCGCTTTGATGGTAAATTTCTCGAAGTTCATAATTGTATTGCTTACACCGCATGCTCAAACCACGAACCAATGTGTTTTGCAAGACATTAATTGAAATTATGTCAGGTGAAAACCAAAGATTTAAATCGATTGTTGCCTAATTGTCAATAAGAATGAAAAATAGTCAGCTAATTATTTTGTAAATCGCAGATGAATTGTGCTAGCCGACAGAACGATATTTCATCATTATTTACATAGACTCACCCTTGCGCAAGGTGGTGGCCGACAATTGTTTTTACCTAAAATTTACACTGAACAAATGCTTGATGTACAAGCGGCCAGTTTCGTATTGGGAAAACCAGGCTTTAACAGTTTAGCAGAATTAATCGAGAAAAAAGAAAGTTTTATTTGTGCTGAACATGATAGTCGTCTTGCTGCTAATAATGAAGTGAGCGAGCGATTAAAGAAAATAAAACGGGCCAATCAATTTATACTCGAAGAAAAAGGAACACACGATTTATATGTTGGATGGCCCTTTGTTAACGGTTTGTTAAACGACCAAACTCCCATTCGTTGTCCGTTGTTGCTTTGGCCTGTTTCACTAGAAGTAAAGCAAAAGAAATGGCAAATCGCTTTGCGCGATGAAGAAGAAATCACTTTCAATCCGGCTTTTTTGCTGAGTTACTTTTCGAGTTTAAATAAGAACATCGATAATGCTTTATTAGATGTTGAATTTGATTTGTGGGAGAAAGACAGCACTGTGTTTCGCACCAAATTGTATCAATTGCTGCGCGATACAATGGATATTCATTTTAATCCTGAATTGTTTAGCGATCAACTTAAAAATTTTGAAACCACCACGCGACAAGAATTTTTACAACAACATGAAACAGGAAAATTGAAATTACAGCCTCAAGCTGTGTTAGGAATTTTCCCACAAGCCGCTTCGCAATTAGTGGCCGATTACAAACACATCATCGAAAACACAGATTACGAAAATCTACACCAATTTTTTACTACACTCCACCACGATAACCCTTCCTCAACAACAGAAGAAAATCAATATACACTTTTACAAAGCGATAGTTGGCAAGATGAAGTGCTGACTACTTTAAAGAATGGAAAATCTTTAGTTGTACAAGGACCACCAGGCTCAGGCAAATCGCAAATGATAAGCAATGTGATTGCAGATGCTTTGGCGAATGGCAAACGTGTGTTGATGGTTTGTCAGAAAAGAGTAGCGTTAGAAGTGGTTTACCAACGTTTGGCAGCGTTTGGTTTATCTAATTTTATTTCTCTTGTGCATGATTTCAGAGCTGGAAGAAATGCTGTAACCGAAAAAATAAAAAATCAGATTGAAGATGTTGAGCAATATCGTGTAGAAGACAGACAAACAAGTATCATCAAAAGCGAAAGACAATTCATCAGCCTCAGCAGAAGAATACAAGAATTGGTAGATTTTTTTGAAGAACATAAAAAAGCATTACTGGATGAAAGCAATTATGGCATTTCTGCAAAAGAGCTATACCTAACAATCGATACAACTGTACCTCGTGTTTCGTTAAGACAAGAATATACTTTTTTCGATGTAGCGAAATTACAGGCCTTAAAAAGGAAAGCCATTCGCTACATCAAGTTTGCCGAAAAATTTGAACATGCCAATTACGCCTGGAAACACCGCGTTCCTTTTGTGAGTGGCACTTTGTATGAGAAAGATGACAGAGCGGATGCTATTCAAGAAGTGATGATTAAAAAAATTGTATGGCAAGAAGCACTCGAACCGTATCAATTTTCAGCAACCTTGTTAGAAGTATTACAACAAACAACCGAAGAAAAAGAAAAACTTAAACAGTTTCAACAGTTATTAAACGATGAAACTACCCTTCGGTACTTCAACCATCTTTTAACACAAGATGCAGAAACAATTAGTTCACTTTGGTTGGGTAACAAAAAATTAAATTGCTTAAACTGTTTTGAAGGAGAAAGTCTGGAGGCCAATCTGGCTGTGCAAGACTTGGGAAATGTGCAACAGATTTTACAGAACAGAATGGAAGCAGAACGAAAGAGTTTGATACATCTTTGGTTTTGGCAATGGTTTTCAAAAGATAAAATCACCCTACAAAGATTATTGGTACAACACCAATTGAGACATACCACCGAAGATTTACTTCGATTAGAAAAGAAAATAGATAATCGTTTAAACTTCGAACACCACGCCACAGCCTTGAAACAAACTGCATGGTTAATCGATTTCCCCTCAGTCATTGAGCAAGAGAAAATAGAAAAATGGTTTAACCAGCAGAAGAATGCCATTCGTGCTTTAGAGTTGTTTCATAAACTTCAAATACTTCGTCAGTTTAACTATCAAACTGTATCTGGCATACAAAAAGATTTAGCAGTAATACTACACATCAGTGATGAATACGAAAGCAACTTATCAAATTGGCAGCAGCACGTCAGTAATATTCAGATTAGTAGATTGTTTCATCAACAAAAGGAAGGAACCATTTTGTTAGAAACACTCGAAAGAGATTTTAACGACTTAGTGGCCTTTGATCAACTGAAGCAAGATCTATCCTTTGCAGAAAAATCGGTGATGGATAAAGTCATAGAAAGTTTACCGCAGCTTAATGAAGCAAGTGCAATTCAATCGATAGAAAACTCTATTCAAGCAGAATGGTTGGAACACATCGAAAGAAAATATCCCATTTTAACACAGGCAACCTCAGATAATTTTGAGTTGCTTCAGCAAGAACTGCAGCAAGCCATTCAAGAAAAATTACAGCTCTCCTCCATATTGGTTAAGACCAAGTTAAGAGAAAGAGTTTATCAACCGGTTCAGTTTAATCGATTGAACAACGCTATTACCTATCGGGATTTACATCATCAAGTTTCGAAGAAAAGAATGCGCTGGCCGTTGCGTAAAATTGTACAACAATACAAAGATGAAGTTTTCGAACTCATTCCTTGTTGGCTTACTACACCGGAAGCAGCCTCCGCTATTTTTGCTCAAGAAAAACAATTCGACTTAGTTATTTTTGATGAAGCTTCCCAATGTTTTGCAGAGCAAGCTTTTCCTGCTATGTTCCGCGGTAAACAAATTTTAGTAACGGGTGATCAGAAGCAATTGCAACCCAATGATTTATACAGCATCAAAGAACAACATGAAATAGACCATCCGGATGCGGAAATAGAATCTTTACTACAAATAGCTGAGCGTTATTTGCCTTCCATCATACTGAAAGGACATTACCGCAGCAAGCACGAAGCTTTGTTAACTTTTTCTAACCTTCATTTTTATAAAAGCCAATTGAATATGCTGGCTGATTATACTGCAAAGGAAAGAGAAAATCCTCTTCAATGGATAAAAGTAAATGGAACTTGGGAAAAACAAAGTAACCTAATCGAAGCAGCGAAAATTGCTGAATTGTTATTCGAACTCCATCAGCAACATCCTCAAAAAAGTATAGGCGTTATCACATTTAATATTTGGCAACAAGAATTGGTCTGGCAAAAAGCTGAGGATTATTTCTTATCTCGAGGTGCTAATTTACCTGTAAATCTTTTTGTTAAAAACATTGAAAACGTACAAGGTGATGAGCGCGACATCATTCTCTTTTCAGTTGGCTATGCGCCAGATAAAAATAGAAAAATGAATCATCATTTTGGTTCTTTGAGTATAGAAGGTGGAGAAAACAGATTGAATGTAGCCATTACACGTGCACGTGAAAAAATTTATGTTGTAAGCAGTATAGAACCAGAAGAGCTTAAAGTTGACCAAACGTTACACATCGGACCTAAGCTATTGCGGGCTTATCTTCAGTTTGTAAAAAATCAATTGATATATTCATTTACTTCTCCAACAGAAAATCTTAAAAAGGGAAATAGTTATCTCTCTTCTAAAATAGAAAATGAAAAATTAGTAGCTAGTCCGTGGCCATTGGTTAATTTACTTGTGCGGGATAATCAAACTTATAAAGGAGCGTTGCTTACCGATGATTATAACCTGGCTTTGCATCTGTCTGTGAGAGCTTTTTACGCTTACCTCCCAACTTTATTGCAACATAAAAACTGGAAGTATCAATACATCAACAGCAGGCAGTATTTTATGCAACCCAAAGAAATAGAAACTAAAATCAATCGCTTGCTTAATTAAAAGAAGCTTTTGTTTCCATGGTTTCAGCGTGTTGACTGATATCCAAGCCTAATTTTTCTTCTTCTTTGCTTACTCTCAATCGCGTTATGCTTCCAACAATTTTAAAAATCAGGTAAGCACCACCAAAAGTAAAAATACCTACAATGACCAATGCCAATAAATGATATTGTAAAGTAGTATAATTACCAAAAACTGCACCTACATCTTTCGCAAATACTGCCGTTAAAATCATACCTACAATTCCGCCCACGCCATGGCAAGGAAATACATCCAGTGTATCATCCAAACTGGTTTTATTCTTATAATATACGGCAACGTTACTTACCAAAGCAGCTACAAAGCCGATAAAAACACTTTGCCCTAAGCTAACAAATCCTGCCGCAGGTGTAATGGCAACCAAACCGACCACTGCGCCAATGCACGCGCCCACCGCAGAAATTTTTCTTCCTACTAATGCATCGAATAAAACCCAGGTAAGCATTGCCGAAGCAGATGCCATGTTGGTTGTAGCAAAAGCTTGTACAGCTAAACCATTTGCTGCCAAAGCTGAGCCGGCATTAAAACCAAACCAACCGAACCACAGCATACCAGTGCCCAACATGATAAAAGGAATGTTAGCAGGCTGATGCATTTTTACTTCGCGCTTACCCAACACAAAAGCTCCGGCCAGTGCAGCAAAGCCGGCCGACATGTGTACTACTGTTCCACCAGCAAAATCCAAAACTCCCCATTGGCGCAAGAAACCTTGCGGGTGCCAAGTCCAGTGTGCCAACGGTGCATATATAAGTAAAGCAAATAAAACCATGAACAATAAGTAACTCGTGAACTTTACCCTTTCTGCAAAACTTCCTGTGATTAATGCCGGTGTGATAATGGCAAATTTGAGCTGAAACAAAGCAAAAATTAAAAAAGGAATAGTAGGAGAAAAATCAGGATGAGGTGCAAGACCTACATTTTGAAAACAGAAATAGGTAAAAGGATTACCAATCAATCCGTAAAAACTTTCGCCAAAGGCCAGGCTAAAACCAACTAAATACCATAACAAACTGATTACACCTAAAGCAATAAAACTTTGGAGCATGGTAGAAACCACATTTTTCCAACTCACCATACCACCATAAAAAAAAGAAAGACCGGGTGTCATAAATAACACGAAAGCAGTGGCTACAATCATCCATGCCGTGTCTGCCTTATCGATTCCGGCTGCTGTTTCAGTTGAAAATTCAACCGGTGCACCCCACATTGAAATAACTTGTAAAACAACCAAAATGGCGAAAATCAAAATCCAGCGTTTCTTGGGCTTACTCATGGTTTTAGGGTTATTTATAATCCTATTTATCTTAAAATTATAATTATTTATACAGATTAGGGTAAAAAATGAATCAATTTTATCCGTAAACGATATTTTTGTCGATTTTAAAGGTTCTTATGAAATCTATTTTATAAACCGTCCAGCAAAAAATTACAGACTGACGTTCACAATTGCTTACATTAGGTTTCTATTTCCCAACCATGAAAAAATCGATTTTACTCTTAGCTAGTTTAACCTTTTCAATGGCTTTACTCGCGCAAGACCGCGTAGCAAAAGCACCTGAATTAAAAGAAGGGGATGGCCCATATGCCCAATTAATTATTCGAGGTGTAACCGTTATTGATGGCACGGGTGCGCCACCTTTCGGTCCAGTTGATATTGAGATAAAAGGCAACCGCATTACAAAAGTGCAAGTAGTGGGCTATCCTGATGTTGCCATCAACGAAGAAGGAAGACCCAAACTGGAAGCCAATGGCAAAGAAATCAATGGAAACGGTATGTATGTATTGCCGGGCTTTATCGATTTGCACGGACACATAGGCGGCAGCCAGGCACCTATTGCAGAGTATGTTTTCAAACTTTGGATGGCACACGGCATTACGACCATTCGCGATCCTTCCGCAGGCAATGGTTTAGATTGGGTGTTGGATCAGAAAAAGAAGAGTGCCTCCAACCAAATTACAGCACCTCGCATCCATGCCTACACCGTGTTTGGTCAGGGGGCGAAAGAAAAAATTACAACACCCGAACAAGCCAGGGTGTGGGTAAACGAAAACAAAGCCAAAGGTGCTGATGGTATTAAATTTTTTGGCGCACCTCCTGCTATTATGGATGCCGCATTGCGCGAAAACAAAAAAATTGGATTGCGCTCTGCCTGCCATCACGCTCAGCTAGATGTTGCCAGATGGAATGTTGTAAAATCAGCCGAAGCCGGATTAACCAGCATGGAGCATTGGTATGGCTTACCCGAAGCTTTGTTTGTAAACCAAACCATTCAGGATTATCCAACAGATTATAATTATCAAAATGAACAACATCGCTTTGAGAATGCAGGCAAATTGTGGAAACAAGCCGCAGCACCTTACTCTGAAAAATGGAATGAAGTGATGAATAGATTACTCGCTTTGGATTTTACCTTAGATCCAACGTTTAATATATACGAAGCCAGCCGCGATTTACACAAAGCGCGCAGAGCGGAATGGCACGAAGAATATACGTTACCACAACTATGGACTTTCTTTCAACCGAATAGAAGAGCACACGGAAGTTATTGGTTTAACTGGGGTACCGAACAAGAAGTGGAATGGAAAAAGAATTATCAGCTGTGGATGACGTTCGTAAATGAATATAAAAACAGAGGAGGAAGAGTAACCACAGGTTCTGACAGTGGATTTATTTTTCAAACATACGGCTTTGCATATATCCGAGAGTTAGAATTATTACGCGAATGTGGTTTTCATCCGTTGGAAGTGATTCGTTCAGCCACTTTGTATGGGGCACAAGCTTTAGGCGTAGAAAAAGATTTAGGTTCGATAGAAGTAGGTAAGCTGGCCGATTTAGTTATTGTAAGCGAAAATCCATTAGCGAACCTTCAGGTATTGTATGGAACCGGAGCTGTAAAATTAAATGCTGATAATAAAGTAGTGCGTGCAGGTGGCGTAACCTACACAGTGAAAGATGGTATTGTATATGATGCAAAAAAATTATTAGCTGACGTTAAAAAAATAGTAGCCGATGAAAAAACCAGATTGAATTTTACCATCAAACAGCCGGGCGTTAATTAGTGGTTGGTTGTTAGTTAATGGTTATTCGATGGATAGATAATAGATAGATTTTTTTTGAATGAAATACAGCCTGCGATGTTTATCGTGGGCTGTTTTTTTGTCAATCTAATCCTATCACTTACTTTCAACCGACAGTAATTAGCTCCACATTTTATAAACATAGACTACAAAATCACAATCGAAAAATTGTTTAAAAAAAAATTACAATGAGCTTATAACAACAATTTTAACAATTTTGTATTTATATATTTCACTGAGAATTATTCCAAGTTTTGATTAATGAATTTTTATATCGAAATTGATTCAACACTTGATTGCTGTGCAGCTAAAATTCAATTTTGATTTTATTAATTCAAAATAATTTTAATGAGTACGTTTGAATACCAAATATCTGATATATGAAAACTATATTGCTATTCTTAACTTTTATAATATCAACTATAAACATAATTAATGCCCAAGAAATCCCAGTGTTTCTTTACAAGAATCCAAAGGATACAATTATATATTCAAAAGCAGTTAAAGAATACTCAAATGGAAATTTTCAACTTGGATTATCGATTTTAAGTAAACAGAAGAAAATTTATTATACAGATTGTGCAGTACTAAGATTACGAGCTTTTTTACATAGTTCTTTAGGTAATCATGCTGAAGCATTAAAGAATATAGATTTAGCAATTTATTTTCATCCTGAACAAAAAATTTTAGCTTTTGATAAGGCTAACATTCATTATGATTTAGAAAATTATTTAGAAGCCGCAGAAAATTACTCTAAATTCTTAATTTCATTTCCAGAACACCAAGATGCAACAATTAATCTTGCATATTCATTAACAAAAATCAATAGACCAGACGAGGCAATAAAGAAACTAGAGGATTTATCAACGAAAAACACATTCGTTTTTACAGCCCTTGGTAATCTTTATTCGCTTTTAAAAGAAGATGAGAAAAAATCTATTGAGTATTATAAATTAGCATTAGTTAAAGACTCTACCAATTATGATGCTCAATTAGGATTGGCTATCTCTTATTATTTTAATGATGATTTTAAGCTTGGATTAGAAACAATAGAACAATATTTAAAGTATGTACCAAAAAATGGTAAAGCTTACTTTATAAAGGGTTCAATTGCAAGAGAACTTAATCTCAAAGATCTATCTGAAGAATGCTTTATACTAGCAAGAAAATATGGCTACGAATTTGAAGAGGTAGAGGAATTTGAAGAAGATGAATATTAATTTTATTATGAATAAAAAATACTTATACATTTCAATCTCGTTAATTACAATTGCAACATTTTCAATTGTTATTTACTATATAAATTCAAAGGAAATTACTACTCAAGAGTATTTAGAAAATGGATATGAGGAATTGTACAATAAAGAAGAACCAAATTATAACAATGCAATAAAATATTTTACAAAAGTAATTAAACTAGATCCAGAGAACTCGGATGCTTATTATCACCGAGGTTATGCAAAAATGAGATTAGGATCATCCAAAACTAAATCTGCATTATCAGATTTCAAAATTGCCACAAAATTAGATTCTACCAATTCAAATGGATTTTATTATGCCGGAATAATAGAATTAGAATCTAAAAGATATGATTCAGCTATTTTCTATTTTACTAAATGTATAAAATTTAATTCGGAATTTGAAGATAAGTATAGACTTAGAGCGGAAGCATATATCTTTAATAAACAGTATAATTTAGCAATAGTGGATTTTAACAGTTTTTTGTCAGAATCTACATTTGCTCCGTATTCACATCACACGTATTTTAAATTAG
The DNA here is from genome assembly GCA_021298355.1 of Flammeovirgaceae bacterium. Taxonomy (GTDB): domain Bacteria; phylum Bacteroidota; class Bacteroidia; order Cytophagales; family Cyclobacteriaceae; genus Chryseotalea. Next base: position 9,908 of record JAJTEH010000015.1, on the reverse strand, counting down.
GCCTTTGTTACTATTTCATTGGTCATCATAATGAAGCAATCGAAGCTTTCAATAATGAAATATATTATAATCCTGAAAATTTGTTTGGTGCAATTTATTATTGGAGAGGAATTTCGAAACAAATGTTGAAAGATTATGGAAGTTCAATTTATGACTTTACTAAAGCACTTGAGCTTGGGAAATATGATATGTTTCACCAATCATATTTCGATATTGATTGGGATTTTAAAATTGAATTAGCATATCTTAGTAGAGGAATCTCTAAACTACAGATGTTTGATTATGTTAGTGCAGAAAGTGACCTAAACAAATCCATCGAAATTGATAAAAATTTAAGTTTAGGATATTTTTACCTAGGTCTTTCACAAATACAATTAAATGAAATTTCCTTAGCTTGTATAAATCTGTCAAAAGCAGGAGAACACGGAGTACAGAGCTCTTATGTATACATAAAAAAATATTGTAATAAATAAAATTAGTATTATTATTCTTAGCTATGAAAAAATCCTACAAAAAATATGAAGATATCATATGGCTAAGTCTAATAACATTTTTAATTGCTTTAATTACATATTGTTTAAAATTCGATCCAGAAATTTTTATTTCGATAATTGCAATTTGTATTTCAATTTCATTTGGAGTCAGACAATATAGAATTGAAAATGATAAAATTTTCTTGGAGTTATTTCAAAGTTTCAACAATAAGTACGATAAGAAGTTTAACGACAAATTAAATAATGAGAAAATTGAGTTAAGTAAGGAGTTTGTTATAGATTATTTAAATCTCTGTTCCGAAGAATACCTTTGGTACACAAAAGGTAGAATACCGGAAGATGTTTGGAGTGCCTGGAAAAAGGGAATGATTCATCACTTTAATAGACCAAGAATTAAAAAAATTGTATTGAGAGAAATGAAAAAAAATGAATCTTATTACAGAATTTTTGATGAAATAAAAATTCAATAATTTATTAAAATTAGTGATAATGACACTTAAGAAATTAGGGAATTTCTTTTTGATTAGTGCAGTTATAGTTTTCTTATTTGGGGAATTTGGAACCTCTTTGACTTATTTACTCATTTTATAACCTTGACAATCGGTAAAATTCAAAATGAAAGTTTTTATTTTTCTCTGTTTATAATAATCCTGATATCAGCATCAATGTTTCTTTTGTTAGGCTTGCTCAATGAGTTTTTAGATGAATTATCTATAGTTGGATTAAGAAGTTATAGAATATTTGAATTTTTAATTTTAGTCCTTACTATAATATGTTTATTTAAAATTGAGTATAAATATTATCAATCTTTAAGGTTAATAATTAGTTCGATTTTATTATATCTGTTTTTCTATTTTAGGAACAAGGAAAAGTATACACTAATAGTTTATGGAATCTTTTTCATCATTTTCCAACCTCTATTCCCAATTCAATTAACACGAACAATTTGGATTATAATTGATTTATTATTTATCGTCATTTTCTGTTTTCTTTTGAAAATAAGAGATAAAAGATCCAAAGTTTAAATCGAAAGGCAAATTTGCTATAGAAAACTTAAAAGCTGAATTCAACTTTTAAATTGAAAATGCAAAGTCACATACAATCTCCAACCTTTAATTAGTTAAAATTCTTTTTTGATATTGGCTTTGATTCTTCTCAAACCTGCAAAAACCGATTTTCTAATTTCACTTGAAAACTGATTTCAGCTTTTAACGCACCAAACACTTTAAGAATTGTATCAACTGTGGCACTATTTGCACTACTCTCTAATTTTGATATTTGCGCTTTTTGTACACCAATCAAATTACCTAATTCTTCTTGAGAAAGTTTTCGCTCTTTTCTCGCTGCCCGAATCATTTTACCGAGTATTTCCATGTGCAACTCGTATTCATATTTCTCTCTGTCTGCACTTCCTCTTTTTCCGATGTACTTATCTTTAATTTGAGAAAGCGTTTTGGTTTTCACTTTGCCAATTTCATTTGTGTTCATAAAATTTTATTTAGAGAATAAGGAATTGCTTTTTAGAATTCTGAGTGTTCGCTTGATGTTCTAAATACACCTCACCCCGACCTCATTCTTCGGTCACCCCTCTCCAAATGGAGAGGGGAAGGGGGTGAGGTTTATTTTACTTGATGATTTTTTGATTTAGGACATTATGCGGATATTCAGATTTTCGAATTATTAATTTCTAAAATAGAATTTCAACACACACTCATCAAAATTCTGAGAAGATTGTTCGAATGTGGTTTACTTTTTTAGAAGCAGAAAGGAGTTTCCAAATATAGAAACATTATGATTTACAATTTACTTTCTGCGCATTTGATTGTGGCTCAGTTCCTTTTTTTTTCTGCTGTTGCTTATCCTCCCGTAAGCGGATGGAATTTATTCTCCTCCGTAAAATTTGTTCCCAAGTTTGTCAAAGAATATAACGAGAATTTTCTTTTTCCTCAGTTCAACGCTGGTATAAAGGCTCAAGCTGGAAAAGAAATCACTTTACAAGGTCATTATCTGCCGGTGGAGTTAGAGGATAAAAACTCAATCATCTTATCGAAGTTTCCTTTTTCTGCCTGTTTTTTCTGCGGTCTTGCCGGACCTGAATCTGTGGCTGAAATTATTTTCGATGCTAAGGCACCGAAACTAAAATCTGATCAGGTTATCATCATCAAAGGAATTTTAGAATTGAACGACACCGATATCAACCACATGAACTTTATCATCAAGCATGCAACCATCATCCCTAAATAATTCGTTATGAAAAGATTTTTGCTGTTCTCAATTATCTCACTCTTTATCTTCAATTGCACCAATACCAAAGACAAAGAAACGCTTGCTAAAGCATCTGCCATTCACAACGAAGCATTTGCCTTATTAGAAAAATTAGAAGATGATTTAAAAACATTAAAGGCAGACACTACTATTCATCGGGATTCTCTTGCTGCATTAACGCAAGCCTTAGCTACCTGGGAAGAAAATCTAGTAGAAGTACCCGGCAATGAACACGAACACCACCATCATGAAGGCGAAGAAGGACACAACCACGATCATAACCACGCAAAAGCACCCGATGTTACACCCAATGAAATGTTGGAGATCCAATCAACATTAAAAAAAGAGATCGATGCTATTGCTAAACGTTTTGAAGCCTTGAAAAAATAATCATGTTCGACTTATCTACTTTCTCTAAGAAAAAGAAACTTCCTGTAACTGTTCTAAGTGGTTTCTTAGGTGCCGGAAAAACAACATTACTCAATCACGTGCTTAATAACCGCGAAGGTTTAAAAGTTGCTGTTATCGTGAACGACATGAGTGAAGTAAACATTGATGCGCAATTAATTGAACATGGCGTAAAACTTTCACGTACCGAAGAGAAATTAGTTGAACTTAGCAACGGTTGCATTTGCTGTACGTTGCGAGAAGATTTAATTGAAGAAGTTAAGAAACTGAGCAAACAAAAGAAGTTTGATTATTTGTTAATTGAAAGCACTGGAATTTCTGAACCCATTCCTGTTGCGCAAACTTTTACGTTCGATACAGGCGAAGCCTTACTAAATTTAAGCGATATCACACAGTTGGATACGATGGTAACGGTGGTTGATGCCTACAATTTTTTTAAAGACTTTGGTTCTGCAGATACTCTGTTAAAAAGAAAATTAACCGATGATATAGAAGACCAACGCGCCATTGTTAATTTATTAACCGACCAGGTTGAATTTGCCAACGTAATCATCGTTAACAAAACTGATTTGGTAAAGGAAAATGATTTACGTTTGCTATTGGGAACTTTGAAAAAATTAAATCCTGATGCAAAAATCATTGAAACTTCTCGTGGTAAAATAAAATCGAAAGAAATTTTACACACAGGCTTATTCAATTATGAGAAAGCCTCGCAGTCTGCCGGTTGGATTAAAGAATTGAATAACATCCACACTCCGGAAACAGAAGAATATGGCATCAGCAGTTTTGTGTTTAGAAGCCATGTGCCTTTTCATCCGGAACGTTTTTGGCATTTCATTCAAAATCATTGGCCTGAAAATGTAATCCGTAGCAAGGGTATTTTTTGGATGGCCTCTCGCCCTGATTTTGCATTGATGTGGAGCCAGGCCGGTGGATCTTCGCAGGCAGAAATATATGGTAAATGGTGGAGCAGCGTAGCAGAAAAGGATCGAATGAAAAATCCCGCTTATCTCCAAGACAAAAAACACATTGAGAAAAAATGGCATCCGCAATTTGGCGATAGATTAAACGAACTAGTTATCATCGGCACAAGTCTCGACAAAGAACTCATTACCAACAAATTAAAATCTTGTCAGCTTACAGAAGATGAATTAATCGTATTTCATAGCGGACAAGTGTTCAATGATCCTTGGCCGATATAAATTCATCGCTCGGAAATTTCGATTTTAATGCTTACCTTAAGGAATGCTTCGAACAACATCATTCCATACATTATCTTTTTCTTTTTTATTTCTTATTCTTTTTTGTTTTTCAATCTCTACTTCTCAAGCACAATTTATTGCTGAGTTAACGGAGAAACCCATTAACATTACCAACTATTTGGTGAATATTGATAACAGCAACATCAGCAGTAAAAAAGAAACGTATTCTATTACCATAACCGTTACTAACATTCGCAGCAGAAAAGGTTCGATTCGTTTTAAATTTTATGATGATGCTACCCCTTTCCCTCACGACACCGGCATTTTGCGCATGGTTGTTCCGAAAACAGAATTTGAAGGCAATACATTTACTGTAACCGTTGAAGGATTACCCTCTCGTAATATGGGTATCGCTTTATTAGATGACGAAAATGATGATAATGAATTAGATATGGGATGGTTCTTTCCTAAAGAAGGTCATGCGTTCAGCGATTATTTTCACACTGCATTTCGCAAACCAACCTACGATGATTTCGATTTTGTTTTAAATGCAGACAGAAAAGTAGTAATGAAAGTGCGCTACTACTGATTCCTAATTTCGATATTTCTTCCACCAATACTGAAAAACCAATAAACCCCAAATGCGCGCGTGCGCATCGCCAGGGTTAGCAGAGTAAAGTTGTTTTTTTAATTGATCGATAGCCTCAACATTAAATATTCCTTGCTTTTCTATTGTGGCTTTGCTGAGTAAATCGTTATCTATTATATGTTTTAAATCTTTTCTTAACCATTTTAGTAAGGGAACTTCAAATCCTTTTTTGGGTCTGTTGTATAATACATCCGGTAATAATTCTCGAAAGGCATCTTGCAATACTCGCTTGCGTAGGTTTTTAGTAATCTTAAAAGACGAAGGGAGAGAAAAAACATAATCAACAAAACGATAATCCAAAAAGGGGACACGCACTTCAAGCGCGTTAGCCATACTCATGAAATCAACTTTGGTGAGCATATCGTTGGGCAAAACAAATTTTGTATCGGTTAACAAAACTTCGTTGATACTGTCTTTTCCTTGCAAAGCATTGGTCCATTGTGAAATAGATTGTTCAATACTAGCCCTATTGATTTTTTCTTTTGATGAACTACTTAGCAAAGCATCAATCTCATTTGCTTTTGTAAAACCGGCAAAACGCCAATAACGCTCAGGTAAAGGAAGCTTTTTACCTTCGGCAAATTTTTCAAGTTGCCGAATGATGTTGCTTATTTTTCCATTTCTGGATTTAGGCAAGGCTTTCCAAAGCGGATGTAAAGAACTGATGATGGATGGAAGCATGCCTCCTTTTTCCATAGCCAGAAAAGCTGCATGCTTATTATATCCTCCCAGTAGTTCATCGGCACCATCGCCACTCAAAGCCACAGTGGCATGCTTTCTGGTTTCTTTACTGAGAATAAACACATTCAAAGCGGAGCTATCTGCAAATGGTTCATCCAAATAATCTAACGCATGGAATATATGTTCAAACAGATTTTGGTTGGTTAAAGAAAAGACTGTGTGTTCCGTACCAAAATGTTTGGCCACTAATTTGGCGTAATGCGTTTCATCAAAAAATGATTCATCAGCAAAGCCAATCGAAAAAGTGTGAAGATTACTTTTATGTCTTGCCGCTAAACCTGTGATGATAGATGAATCAATCCCTCCACTTAAAAAACAACCGATTGGCACATCGGAAATTAATCTTTTTTGAACAGAGTCTTCTAGCAATTCTTTGATTTTTTCCTTGGCAGCCTCATAGGAAAAAATGTATTTTTCATCTCTGTGTGTGTATGGGATTTCGTAATATTTTTCCATACGTAATTTTCCAGCCTTTATTTCTATATAATGACCGGGCAATAATTTTTTGACAGATTTAAAAATGCTAAACGGAGCAGGAATGTAATTAAGATGTAAATAATGATGCAAGGCTTTGTAATCGAGAGACTTGTCGATACCATAAGCCAAGATAGATTTCATTTCCGAAGCGAAAATAAATTTATCGTCATCGAAAACATACAATAAAGGTTTGATACCAAAACGATCTCTGGCTACTAAAAACTTTTGTTCAACCTTGTCATAGAAACAAAAAGCAAAAAAACCATTGAGTTTATTTAAAGCAGTTCTGCCTTCGGTAATTAACAATTGCAATAAAACTTCTGTATCAGAATGAGTTGAGAATGAAACTTCTTTTTTTTCTAAATCTTGTTTTAATTCTAAGAAGTTAAAAATTTCGCCATTGAAAATAATAGCATAGCGACCGCTGGCATCCCACATGGGTTGGTTAGCTGCTTCAGAAGTATCGATGATGGATAATCTTCTATGACCTAATCCCACCCAATCATCTGTGTAAATACCCTGGTGGTCGGGGCCCCGTTTTGCCAATTGCATGGTAGCCTGCGTAACATGAATGCGGTGAATTTTACCAATTAAATTAAAAGCAAAAATACCGGTGATACCACACATACAATTTACGATTGAGTTGAAAATGGTTTACTGAAATAGGTTGCTACTTTCATACCTAAGATCATGCAAACCCATGATAATAAAATTACGAATTCCTGATAACTGCCTCCAACGTTAGGCAATTTACCTTGCACACGCGGTAAGTAAGTCATGAAAAAGATAAACCACACATAGTAGAGAAAAATATTTTTAAAGATAGTGAAAGTCTTTTCTTTAATCTTTCCACGATGATAAGCTGTATAAAGAAAGGGAAGAATAAAAATGATGACGTAAGCCATAAAGCCACCTAAAGCTCTGATTGGGACAAAACCTTTTCCGAACGTATATTGATACGTTAGTAGTTCAATTAAATGAATACCATGCGCCAATGCGAAACCTGCGAAAGGATTAGGAGAAAGAACGGCTTGTAACCAATTGCTTTTTAAGGAAAGCAGAAAAAGCAAACTGAAATATAGAAGGGATAATCTTCCTGAAAAACGAACAGTTGCTTGCAAAGCTTCTTTCTCAAAACCATAAAAGTAAAGCGCTAAAAAAAGGCAAGCCAATTCTGCAGCTAAAATACCGATAAAGGCTTTGTAGCGATTCATTAAAATATTTTACCCGGATTTAAAATGCCATTAGGATCGAAAGCTTTCTTAATGCCACGCATCACGTGCAAATTAGCTTCTCGCATGGCAATTGGCATAAAAGGTTTTTTAGCAATACCAATACCATGTTCTCCGGAAAGTGTTCCGCCTAAATCCACCGTTAATTGAAAAATTGCTGTAATACCTTTGGGTACTTCAGTATGCCAATGTTCATCACTTATATTTTCTTTCATGATGTTCACGTGCAAGTTACCATCGCCTAGGTGGCCGTAACAAACAGAATTAAAGCCAAAAGATTTTCCTATCTCTTTTATACCTGTAATCAATTTTGGTAAGTTAGCTCGCGGCACTACTACGTCTTCCGATTTACAGAGGGAATAAGCATTTACAGCTGGAGAAATATTTTTTCTGATTTTCCACAACTCTTCTTTCTGTGCAGCTGTTTCTGCAAACAAAATTTCACCACATTGAAATTGCTCTACAACTTGCATCACGCGTTCTGCATCGCGCATCAATACTTCTTCATCGTTACCATCGAGTTCGCAAAGTAAGTAAGCATCCATGTTTTCTGGAAAAGGTGTGGTTACACGCGCAGCATAAATCTTCTCGCAATAATCAATTGTTTTCATAGCAGCTTCGCGCTCAAAAAATTCCATACCTGAAGGTGTAATGCCTGCACGGAAAATTTCTGCAATCGCTTTGCACGCTTCTTCGTTCGTAACGAGAGGCATCAATAATAAAACTGATTTCTGCGGAAAGCCACGAAGTTTAAAAACGATTTTGGTGATGATGCCCAACGTTCCTTCGCTGCCACACATCAATTGCGTTAAATTATATCCGGTTGAGTTTTTCAATACGTTCGCACCTGTCCAAATGATTTCTCCGGTTGGCAGCACAACTTCCATGTTCAACACATAGTCGCGCGTTACACCATATTTTACTGCTTTCGGACCTCCGCTGTTTTCTGCAATGTTTCCTCCAATAAAACAACTACCTCTGCTTGCTGGGTCGGGTGGATAAAACAAACCTTTCTCTTTCACCGCGTTTTGAAAAACTTCAGTGATAACGCCAGGCTCAACGGTGGCTTGTAAATTCAATTCATCAATCTGAATAATTTTATTGAATCGCTCCATCGAAAGCACCACACCTTTATGAATTGGCAAAGCGCCACCACTTAAACCTGTGCCACCACCGCGTGGCGTAACTGGAATAAGATGTTGATTACAAATTTTTAAAATCGCACTGATTTGTTCAGGTGTTTCTGGTTTCAAGACCACATCCGGAAGAAAAGAATAGTCTTCTGTTTCATCGTGCGAGTAAGCATAGCGTTGGGATTCATCCATCAGCATATTGGTTGCTCCAACAATTTTTTCAAACTGCGCTAATACATCGGGAATCACTTCTGCAAATGCCATAGAAATAATATCTTTACTTAAACTTTAAACCGAATATGTCGGTATTTTTTAAACTCAAAAGTAGTCAAAACAGCTTGCTTCCACTTCTATGTTTGGCTATGATTTTTCTGGCATCGTGTGCATCGCATAGAAAAGCCAAAGTGCAGGAAGCCAAGATTGATAAGGTCATCACAACGGCCCGCAGTTACACTGGCACGCCTTATAAATATGGTGGAACAACAAGGGCAGGCATGGATTGTTCCGGCTTGTTGTTAAATGCCTTTCGCTCCATCGATTTTACTTTGCCCCGAACCAGTGAGGCGCAGAGTAAATTAGGTAAAGAAGTAAAACTGCAAGAAGTAAAACCGGGAGATTTGGTTTTTTTTGCCACCGGAAAAAAGAAGAGAAAGATTACCCACGTTGGATTGGTAACGGAGAAAAAAGCGAAAGACAACATTAAGTTTATTCATGCTTCATCTAGTTTAGGCGTTATTGAAGCCAATTTGTTGGCCGATTATTATAAAAAATCCTTTAGGTTGGCTAGAAGAATTATTGAGCCATAGATATTAATTTCCAAAAGACATTCTTTGGGTATTCCATGTAAGCTTTGTATACTTGCAACCCGTTTTCAAACGGAAAATGGGTATAAATATTGGGGGATTAGCTCAGCTGGTCGAGACGTGCGTAGCAGTCTCGATGCCGACCGAAGCGTCAGCACTAGAGCTGTAGCTAATTCGAAAAAATAAGTAAGGGGGATTAGCTCAGCTGGTCGAGACGTGCGTAGCAGTCTCGATGCCGACCGAAGCGTCAGCACTAGAGCTGTGGCTAATTCGAAAAAATAAGTAAGGGGGATTAGCTCAGCTGGCTAGAGCGCTTCCATGGCATGGAAGAGGTCATCGGTTCGACTCCGATATTCTCCACATTAAAAGATTCGAGGTGTAGCGCAGCCAGGTTAGCGCATCCCGACAGTGTCGGGAGGGTCGGATGTAAATTTTACATTTGGTCCCACTGAGATGAAAAAAAGATTGAAAAAATTTCGAGGTGTAGCGCAGCCCGGTTAGCGC
>JAJTEH010000074.1 GCA_021298355.1 Flammeovirgaceae bacterium | reverse complement strand
ATAGTTGGAAAGAAAATGGTTTTCTAAATTCAGCTTGGATTTATAATGAAATCGAGTTAATAAAACTCGAAATAAACTATGATGAAGTTAATTTATCATTCATTAAATGCCGGAAAATTGAATAAAAGCTACTGCCAACACACGTAACTGTTGCACAACCCATTCAAAATAAAATTTTTCAAAATAATTCGTAAAAAACAACCTCGTTTAAGCTCCCGAAACTTCGGGATAAGCGAGGTTTATTTTTTAGTTGTAGTCCAAAACTCCAAAATTTGGAGGGCTGATAATGGCGTTTTTTAAGTCAAAAAAGAGGCTTTTTATCCGCATCAAGTCTTTTTCTTGTTTGAGGGTTATAACTTGGGCTAAACGGGAAGGTTTTTGGGTAATAAAACGTAGATATTTCTTGAGATTATAGGTTAGACTTGCCATCAAAACGTGTTTGTTAGCATTTTGTATTCCTCGGGTATTGACCCGTTTCATGTTGGTAAAATTGACTAAGGTACCAATGACGGGTTCTACTGTTTTACTTCTTACACGTACCATTTTCTTGGCGTAGTATGGGTTTTGAGTAAGTTTTTGGTGCATTCGATCGTAGTGTTCTTTGTGGATGCTGTCGTCTATCTTTTTGAACTTGGTGCTTTTACCACAGCAGGATTCGCGTAGCGGACAGTTTTTACAATCGGATTCACTACTTCTGTAGGTTCGTTTCGTGTAGCCTTTGCTGTCGGTCTTTTCGCCTTTAAAAAGGAGTTTGGCTTGGTTACCGCCTTCTTTAATGCATTCATACTGGTTTTGTTCTTTGTTGAAGATAAACCCATCGCGCTCGGGTTTGTATTGTCCAAAGTTTGGGATGTAAGCATCAATATTTTTGTCGTGCAAATAGGCCAAGGCTTCGCCACTGCTATAGCCACCATCGGCGAGTACTTCTTCGAGTTCAATATCGTTTTGAGCGAGGTTCTCTTGGGTGAGTTCGATAATTTGTTCCAAACACTGACTGTCCCTTTTGTCGGCAAAATCGGCACAAGCTCCGGTGATAACATGGTGTGCATCGTCTACGGCTATTTGTCCAAAGTAGTTTAATTGCCGGGCTTTACCGGGTTTGACGCTTATCTTGGCATCGGGATCGGTGGGACTGTAGTGGGTGTGGTTGGAGAGGTATTTGGGACGAATGATATTTCCAAATTCGTCTATTTTGTCTTTGCCTGTAGCATTAGGCATGCCTTTATAAGCTTCTTCTTGCCAGGCGTGGTGTTGTGCTACCAGTTTCTTACGGGTAGTGGTGACTTTGAACTCACTATTGGCTTCCAATTCGTTGACAAACGCACTGGCATCGTCCAACACTTCTTTTTCTACCAAACTATCCATTGAAGCATTGGCTTTAATAAATACGCTGTCCACGGCTTGACGTTTGCCGCGAACCATGCCTTTTTGAACACAAAGTGCCAATACATTTTTAAAAAGCGATAGAAATACTTCCTCGCCATACAAACTTCGGGTGCGGCTAATGGTACTATGCCAGGGCAAAGGCTCATGGACATCATAGCCCAAAAACAAACGAATGGATAAGCTATCACTACAAAAAGCAATCAATTGACGGTCGCTGTTGATATTGTTCAAATATCCCACCAACAGTATCTTAAAGAATACGACAGGATCAATACTCTCTTGCCCTTCTTTGCCATAATATTTTTGGGTAGCTTTATAAATGAAATGTAAATCAAGTTCGGTCAACAATTTTCTATAAAAATTATCTACAGGAACCAAATCCAATAAATTAACTGAAGTGAATAATTGCGGCTGTAATTGTTTCTTTCCTTGCATGAATAAATTTACTAAATAGTTATTATTCTTGCAAGTGTTTGTACATTTGAGTTGTGCAACAAGCACACACGTTTGGCAAAAGTGGCGGTTCAGTGCTCCGCAGACAGTTTTGTGGTTAATCAAAGTTTGGTTCTCCGCATCAACATTTGTGGTGAAAATCGCCACCTTCGCCAAGCGCCAAAACGTCAGGCTGTGAAAAAACTTCTCTACGCTTCTCTTTTTCACTTGAATAAACTTCAATAAATGGGTTTTAAGCCAAGCTAATTTTTGATTGACATTGATTTGTTTTCGTCAATATTGAGGCTAAAAAAAGCTTTAAACAGGTCATTTTAAACAAAAACAAATCCTTTCGCTTGTAAGGTGAGTTCCATGTCTTGAGTTTGGCTATTAAATCGGGTACGCCGAGGATATTGATGCTGCGTTTGATGTTGTAGACTAACATGATCAAACTGTGTTCGCCGTTTACTTTTTCTAATCCAATCAAATCGGTGTAGTTGTACCCCCATTTTCGTTTGATGGTGCCAAAGATATGTTCGTTAATCTCCTGTCGTTTTCGATATAACTGTTGGTTTTCTTTATAACGCTGGTGGTTTTCCTCTACGGCATCGGCATACTGGCTTCGATCTATTTCTCTTCCTCCTTTTCTACTGGTGCATTGGTCTTTTACGGGGCAGGTTTTGCAGGCTGAAGTTCGGTATTTTTGGAACTGATAACCGCTTTCTTCGGTGCGTCCTGTTTTCTTGTGCCATCGCCCTGTTGTAGTTAGAATTTGCCCTTGTGGACAAGTGTAGGTATTGTCGGCTTTGTTATAGGTGAATTTCGATACAAAATACTCGGGTTGGGTGCCGTTTTCATTGCTTTTTCCTTGGTCGGGAACGGCTACTATGGTCGTGATGTTATTTTGTTTGCAGGTGTCTAATTCGCGACCGTTGTGATACCCTTTGTCAACCAGCGCTGTGAAGGTCTCTAGTTCGAGATTTTCTTTGGCTTCCAAGGCAATGGCCGAGAGGGCGTTCTTGTCGTTGCGGTTGATGGTGTGCGTGGCTACTACCAGGTTGTGTTTGCTATCTACAGCGGCTTGAATATTATAAGACACTTCTACCACTTGCCCTTGCACCAGTAAGGCTCTCGCGTCAGCATCCGTAGTGCTTACTTGCGGTTCACCAGAAGCGTTTAGCTGTTCTTCTAGGAGTTCGTAGTTAATTTTGTTTTGCTTTAAGCGTTCTATTTTTTGTTGGATGTTCGTAATCGTAGTGTTGTTTTCTTGAACATCGTTTTGGTCTAATGCGCTAAGGTATTCTTGGGTTTTGGCTTCGATATATTGCAGGTGTTTATCGATTTTCTTCTGATTAAAGTTGGCTTTCTTGCCATTGTGCGCTCTGGACTTGGTACCGTCAATGGCGATGGTTTTCCCGGAGATTAAATCGGCGTCTTTTAAAAATGAAACAAAGAGTTTGAAGAGTTGTTTCAGTGCTTTGGGGTTGTCTTTTCTAAAATCAGCTATACTGTGGTAATTAGGGCAAATAGCTTCTAAAAGCCATTGTAATTCAATATTGCGAAGGCACTCTTTTTCTAAACGCCTTGAACTGCGAATACCGTTTAAATAGCCATACAGATAGATTTTTAAAAACACCTTACTATCAAAACTGGGTCGACCTTCTGTTTTTAAAACCCTCGGCTGAAAACCTATTTTTTCAAGATCAATTAGGTTCACAAAAGCATCCATAAAACGCACGGGGTTGTCGGCAGAAATCGTATCTTCGAGACTGGAAACTTGTAGCTGATTGCGGGAAATTCCTTGTATATGTTGCATGGTTAAAGATACAAAATAACTACTCTTCTTCCTAGGTTTTTACTATATTTGTTGGGAAGGTTGTGAAGTTTTTTCACAGTCTGACGTTAGTGGCAATATTACACGAAAATTCTGCAAAAATCACAAATCTATGAATTGGAATATCTTTGGAGATAAAAACTTAAATGAAAA
>JAJTEH010000042.1 GCA_021298355.1 Flammeovirgaceae bacterium | reverse complement strand
TTTTCTTTAGGCACATTAACATTATTGCGTGCTTCATTTTTTTCTAACAATCAATGGTGGATAACCGATGGAGCAACAGGATTATACCAGCTCAACAACACGCTTTGGCAAAAGATACCCTTACCCGGTATGGCGGCTACACGCGTATTTTCTTCATTTGCCAATGCAGGCACAACATGGGCTGTACACGGTGGATATCAAAACAACTTCACACCCGCTGCAAGCCCATTGGCCATAAGCAAATTTGAGAATGGAAGTTGGTTGGTACTTTCTACTGCATTGCGTTTTGCATCAGTTTTTAAACAGGCAGGAAACACACGTGTAACAGCTTCCTTTGGCGATGGTATTGAAATTGTTAAGGATAACACAGCAATACTGTATAACCTAAGCAATAGTGCATTGCAACGGGTTACCGATATAGAGTTGGCCTCTTCGGGTTGGTGGTTGGCCAATTACAACAGCGCATCTTCTTTAGTATTGCTTAAAACAGATAATACGTTACAAACATTTACACCAGGCAATGCAGCTCGTTTGCCTGTAGATTTAGTAATAGATGCTTTTGAAAATATCTGGATGATACAAAGCGATGCCGGTGCGGCTGGTGTAACTGTGGTAGATAATGAAGGAAATGTTATCAGAACGCTATCCGAAAGCAATGGATTTTTACCCGACCCACGTGTTTATTGTGGCGCTACCGATCGCGATGGAAATGTTTGGCTCGGAACTGCACAAGGCGTTTGCTATTTTACCGATGTGTTGGGGCAGGCCAACCGACCAATTGTAGAAGGACGCTTTTTGCTAAGCGAAGAGCGCATTACTTCTTTAGTAATTGATGGTGGAAACCGAAAATGGTTTGGCACCCAGCGTGGTTTGTGGTTGTTTGATGATGACGCTGAAGTTCCCATACTAAACTTTACAAAAGAAAATTCTCCTTTGCCATCTTCTTCTATCAGGCATTTATCGTTAGATCCGCTAACCGGAGAATTGTTTGTTGTAACAGATGCAGGCATGGTATCTTTCAGAACGGATGCCACCGAAGGAAACCCAAATGCACCCGCCATTAAGATTTTTCCTAACCCTGTACTTCCGGAGTTTACAGGAAAAGTAGGAATAGAAAAACTTGTTTCGGATGCATCTGTTAAAATTGTAACGGCCGATGGAAAACTAATCAAGCAATTAACCGCTAATGGTGGCACAGCATCGTGGGACTTAACTAATTTTACCAACAATCGCGTTAGCAGTGGTGTGTACTTTGTACTAACTTCTACTTCAGACGGAGTAACCCACCGGGCCGGAAAAATTATAGTGGTACGTTGATGATACAAAAAACCCGAGGATTAGTTTTGCGATTTGTGCGTTATCGGGAAACTTCCGTAATCGTTACTTTATTTACCGAAGCCTTCGGAACTCATGCCTATATAGTAAACAATGTAAGATCGGCAAAAGCAAAAGGAAGCATGGCTTTGTTTCAACCTTTAACTTTGCTCGACTTAGTTGTGTACCATAAACCCAATCAGGAAGTAGCACGCATAAAAGAAGTAAAATGCCTATACGCTTACCAAAGTATTTCTTCAAATATGACCAAAGCAGGGCTGGCCATTTTTATTTCTGAATTATTAAATAAAGTTTTGAAAGACGAAAGTCATCCGCAGGCTTTGTTTGAGTTTTTGCAAACCAGTTTGATAACGTTGGATCACGTAGAAGATAATCTACAAAACTTTCATTTGCTTTTTTTGATTAAGTTGAGCCGTTACCTTGGTTTTGGAATAAGTAGAAAAGAAGAATTAGAGGAGGCTTTTTTGGGAGAAACTGCGAACGATAAAAATCTCGATATGTTGCTGTCTGGCGATTATACAAACTTGATCGCGACAAGTTTAACCGAACGAAAAATGATTTTTGAATTTCTACTTCGACAATACACCACTCATGTATCTGGTTTTGGCGAAATGAAATCGATGGAAATAATAAAAGAACTATGGAAGTAAAATACACACTTTCAGGTTACTGAAATACACGCACATACCGATCTCCTTTTTCGCTCGGTTCAATTTTTAGAACATCCGCCAATACCAATAAAATTAGTTTGCGCGAAGCTCGCCACTTATTAATTTTAAGAAGATTAGCACATTCGATTAATGTAATAAATTGGTGAACTTCTAAATATTGCATCAATAGTTTTTCCTGATCGCCATACGTAAATTGAAAGCCTGACTTCTTTTTACTTCTCTTCAACACTTCGGTTAACTCCTTACTGGCTTGTAAGCATTGGTCGTTAACACGTATGAAAGTTCGCCAGCCACTGTTTGTTTTTATGCTATGTGGTTTTACATTACTTTCAGGAATAGCATACTTAATCACTTGTTTGTTCTCGCTGATGTTGATGAAGGTTTCTGTAAATGGAATAATCGGTTTGTTTTTTTTAAACTCAAGAAGTTGATGCTCGCCATCCTTTACAAGTTTTTGCAAAGCTTTTACTTGCTGTGGATCGTACGCATTAACTTCTTGAATTTTAAACATCTCAATGCTGATTATCTTTTTCTTCTTGAGTCAGAAGCATCATCATCGTCTTCTTCATCTTCATCAAAATCGGTTGAAGATGGTGGCGCAAACATACCGCCTAAAATATCTTTGAACTGATGTCCTTGTGTAAGCAAGCCTTTGCTCAGTAAACTAAATTCTGCCATGCCATGTAAGGCAAATTCCATCAGAAATAATTTTGTTGCGGTATCTTCTTTTTTATGATAAGCATCTACCAATTCAGATAAACCGGGTACATTCTTTAAAATTTTCTGAAGTTCGTTAGTGGGTTGGTTATAGTGCACATCTAATACATTACCATCGCCAAACCAATCGGTAATGGTTTTGTACGGACTTTTTTCTTTTTGTTTTCTGAATTTGTCAGGATCAGGAAAGTAGTTAGAAAACTGTGTACGAATGGCTTTACCAATTAAATTCTGTGCAACGATTAGCGGTCCTTCTTGTTCTCCTTCATACACCAATTCTACCTTACCTGTAATGGCAGGCACAACACCAATAAAATCCGAGACGCGTATGTTGGTATTTTTTTCTTCGTGAATGAGCGATCTTCTTTCGGCAGCAGCAACTAAATTTTCATAAGCGGAAATAGTTAAACGTGCCGATACACCACTCTTCGCATCTACATATTCACTCTTTCTAGCTTCGATGGCAATTTGTTCAATTAAATCTTTGGCAATTTCATTTACTGTAATTGTCTTTTGTTCTTCTTTAATGCGTGCTTCTTGTTGGGTAATGCGTTTACCAATTTCAATCGACTTGGGGTAATGCGTTATAATCTGGCTATCGATTCTGTCTTTCAAAGGTGTAACAATACTTCCACGGTTGGTGTAGTCTTCCGGATTGGCCGTAAAAATAAATTGAATATCCAACGGCATGCGTAATTTAAACCCTCTGATTTGGATATCACCTTCTTGCAAAATATTAAATAACGATACCTGTATACGCGGCTGTAAGTCGGGCAATTCATTAATAACAAAAATACAACGATGCGAGCGCGGAATTAATCCGTAATGTAAAACACGTTCATCTGAATATGGAAGTTTTAACGTTGCCGCTTTTATCGGATCTACATCGCCAATTAAATCTGCTATGGTAACATCAGGTGTGGCTAGTTTTTCGGTGTAGCGATCGTTTCTGTGCAACCACGTGATGGGTGTTGCATCGCCCATTTCTGTAAGTACATCATGCGCAAATCTTGATAATGGATGGAATGGATCATCGTTTAATTCTGAGCCTGCTACAACAGGAACAAATTCATCTAATAAGTTTACCATGCTTCGCGCAATTCTTGTTTTAGCTTGGCCACGTAAACCCAATAGGTTGATATCATGTCCGGCTAAAATGGCACGTTCAATGTCTGGTATAACGGTATCTTCATAACCCCAAATGCCTTCGAATACATTTTCTTTTTTCTTGAGTTTGGCTATTAAATTATCGCGAAGCTCTTGTTTGATGCTTTTGCTTTTGTAGCCTGCACCTTTCAGTTGCGCGAGTGTTTTCAGTTGTGTGAGTTGCATGTTTGTTTTATAATTTTTTTCTTCTGTTCTTTTTAAAATCTTCGAATACTAAGTTGCCCAAACCTTGTAAACCACTATAATACGCATTGCCATTGTTGGCAGCGGTAAACTCGCGCACAAATTGTTTTAAGTAGGGGTCGCTCGCAATCATAAAGGTGGTTACTGGAATTTTTAATTTTTTTAGTTGACCAGCAAGTGTAAGTGTTTTACCTAATATTTTGGGATCTAACCCAAAAGCGTTTTTATAATAGCGAATACCTTCTTTAATACACGTTGGCTTGCCATCCGTAATCATAAAAATTTGTTTGTTCGGATTTTTACGTTTGCGTAATTCATCCATGGCTAATTCCAAACCGGCAACGGTGTTGGTGTGATACGGTCCTACATTTAAGTAGGGTAAATCTTTGATAGCAATCGGCCAGGCATCATCTCCAAAAACCAAAATGTCGAGTGTGTCTTTCGGATATTTTTTGGTGATGAGTTCTGCCAATGCCATCGCTACTTGTTTGGCAGGCGTAATTCTATCTTCACCATATAGAATCATTGAATGAGAAATGTCAATCATCAACACAGTTGATGTTTGTGTTTTCATTTCACTTTCCATTACTTCTAAATCATTTTCCGTCATGAAAAAGTTATCGAAGCCATGGTTGATTTGCGCATTGCGCAAAGAGTCTGTAACGGCAATGTTTTCCGGGCTATCACCAAATTGATAATCTCTTCTTTCTGTTGTTTGTTCATCGCCACGGCCACTGTAAACGGTGCCGTGTTCTCCACCTTTTCCTTTTTTTAGCTTACCAAAAATTTCTTCCAAAGCATTTTGTCTAAGCTTTTGTTCGCTTTTGGCTTGCAGTTTAAACTCACCTTTTTGGTTATCATCTGTAATATATCCGTCTCTTTTCAACTGTTCTATAAAATCGCCAATGCCATAGTTAGGGCTAGTAATCTGATATTGCTTACCGAGTTCGGTAAGCCATTGCAAAGCTTCGGCAACATTACCCGCTGTAATAAGCACCAATTGCATGAAAATTTTAAGCAATTTATCGAAGTCTGTGCCTGATTTAGGGTTGGGTGGCACATATTGCGAAAACCGATAGCCGAGCATAGTTGTAATTTTACTTAGTGTTAACCAATTATTTACCTTTTCTGTTTCAAATTTGAGCGAAGGAGTAAAGAATATTTTGATTTTATCGGATGTAAGTTTTAGCTACACTTTACTTTATCACGATTTATTGCTCAGAATATATTGCGTCATAATTCATTATAACTATGAGAAAGATAGTAGCTTTAATCGTATTGATTGCTTTTACAGCATCATCCTGTTCTTTTTACACGTGCCCAACGTATTCGAAAGCTAAACAACCGATTAAGTCGAACAGAATTTAAATACTTCGTGTGTTTTTTATTTTGTTGTTTTGCTGACTGATAAAATTAACAAGGGGATCTACATTTCTCGAAGGAAAAAAGTAGATCTCTTTTTTCTTGCCTTTTATTTTAAGTTTGAAAATATTGATAAACGGAATAAGTCGTAACGATTTAACGTCATCCCAATCTACTTTTTGTTTTTTTGCTTGTTCAATGATAACAATCTTCTTTTTAGATACAGCAACTCTACGTAAATGTGTGCTGATAAAGAGATACAATACAAAACATAAACCACCTATTGTAAAGAAGATAAGTGTGGCAAATTGTGTTTTAGCATTAGGTTGATACTGAGTAAAAAATACAAGTGCCAACAACCATTGCATAAAACCTAACAATAAGAAAAAGTATTTTGCCAGATAAAATTTGAGTGGACTAGCTTGTTTGGATTTACCCATTCGTGATGTTGTTAAAAGATTTGAAGTGAATATACTGAATTGATTTAATTACCGTGCATCAAAATCGGAAAATCCTGTCCGCGACTGAACGTGTGTGGATACTGGGGTTTTCCTTTCAGCTTGCGTGTCATCTCCGGTACTTGGTCATCTAAATAAGATTTGAGTTCGTAAATCGTAACCTTACCATCTTTCGGTGCACCATCGGCTTCACCTTGCAGCGCTTTCATTAATACGTACGTAAATAAACCATGCCCTAAACTGCTAAACTCTGTTGCGAATTGATCGCTTCCGGCTGATGCCATTACATGTATACCGCTTGCGCGAGAAAGTTGTGCGATTGCTTTTTCTTCGGCAGCTCCGCGTGTGGCCAATACTTCTACCGAACCACCAGATTGGCAAGCATCCATTACAATCAATTGTTTCAAGGCTTTAATAGCACTTAACTTTTGTTGCATCACTCCCGCTTCTATAGCTTCTTTATTTAAGGCATCCCCATCATACAAACGCGAGCTTTCTGTTGGAATAAAATAAAACTGATTATCAACCATGCTGCCATGCCCAGCATAATAAAAAACAAAAACATCTTCAGGTTGTATCACACTGCTTAATGAATCTAATTTTTTTAAGATGTTATTTTTATTGGCTTGTGTATCGAACAAACTTATTAATCGGATTTCCTGAAATAGATTGTTATCGCTTTGGTTCAATATCTCACTAAAAGAACTGGCATCGGGTTTAGCATATTGCAAACTCATGCGTGGATTTTTATATTCATTTATACCAACTACAAAAAGATGACATACACTATTTTTAGCGGGTAAAGCAGAAACAATTTCAGCTTGTTGTGGGTACGATTCTACTCTTTTCGTATTTATGCCCACAGCTTCGAACGTATTTTTTCCTCCTACTAGTTTAATTTTTTGGTTGATGATAACGCTTTGATTTTTTTCTTTCGGCCAGTTAGGTAGAGAAGTAAGTTTTATTTGTTTGCCATTGTGTTGCAATCTTACTTCTGCGATGTCGTTACCGGAATGGCTTACCTTAACATATACTTCTGCTTCTTCTTCATTGATTTTAATGGCATTGATTTTAATAACGGGTGGTGGATATAAATTTATTCTTTCATCCATGCCTACACTTTTTTTATCCACTCCGCGCGATTTAAAAAGTTGTGGCATAATATCCGGCTTATAAAAATCCTGAAAGAATTGATCGGCTGCAAAAGTTTCTAACCCTTTAACGAAATGAATGTATTGTCGTGCGCCTGAGGTTGCATTGAAATAGCCATCCGGGTTTTTTACCATGTAATCGCTTTCGCCTAAGTGAATGTGTTCGTAAAACGACTTAGAAGTAGATAAATCCCAGAACTTGGTTACGCCATCAACAGCATGGCTAATTAACATTTGAGAATTCGGTTGAATAAGTAAAGATGTTACTTCCGCTTGGTGCCCGATAAATGTTCTTAACAATTTTCCATTTTGCGCATCCCACTCGCGGATGATTCTGTCTGTTCCGGCAGTGTATATTTTTTTATAATCCGGATGAAAGATGGCCGTGTGAATGGCACCATAGTCGTGTTTTAGTTTTAATAGAGCCAAACCCGCTGAAACATTCCACAAACGCGCTGTTCCATCCCACGATGCTGTTAATAGTATACTACCATCGTTATTACTTTGTAAACTGGAAATGATATCGGTATGACCGATAAAATCGCGCACAATTTTCTTTGTATCAATTTCCCACATTTGCACGCTGTGGTCCATGCGGCCGGTAAACACATACAAATCATTAGGATGAAAACCCGCACAATAAGCGGAGTAATTATTCAAGTTGAAGTAATGCAATAATTTTCCATCTTTTACCTGATGTATTTTCATGGAGCCATCCCAACTGGTAGAAAGAACTTTATCTGCTTGCTGATTGATTTGAACGGTAAAAATCGGTTCCCTATAAGACGCTATGGTTCGAGTGGTATCGCCTGTTGCAGTATTCCAGAAAATAATTTTACCATCTCCTCCGCCACTGATTATATTTTTTCCATTGTTATAATAAAGATAAGTAAGCGCAGTTTTGTCGTGACCTTTAAACTCCATACTAGGTTTTCCGGTAGCGATATCCCATTGTTTGATTTTATTTCCGAATTTTCCTTTTAGCAATTGCTTGCCATCATCGCTGATGATGATTTGATTTTTAAATCGGATATAACGTGCAATGTAAGAATCCCAATAGGAGTTAGGATTGTATTGCAAACTACCTAAATCGCGGTCGTTTAAAAAACCTGAATATTTTTTATCGATTAGAAAAGTTTTACTGTTAACGAGGTTTACCCTACTGTTGTCTTGCGCTTGTAAAAAATTTTCGGAGTTAGGATAAAAAGTATTTTCTGTGAATTCAACTTCATCTTCAGCCACTATTTCTTTTGTTAACGAATTATTTTTGAATAGAAATATTTTCTTATCCGTAGCTAAAGCAAGTGTAGTACCGGTGTAGGATAAACTTAGTCCGCTTAAGTCATCGATTTCATTTATTAAGATGGCTTCGGTTTTATCTTTAATAAGGTTGTAAAGTGATAGTGTTCCATTTTCTGTTGCAATGTAAATCAAATTGTTGTTTTTAAATGCAATACGTGTTCCGCAACCACCACACCAACCTTCAGCAGGTTTTATTTCTTTTTTGAGTTCAAAATTTTGTGTGGTGTAAACTTTGCAAGTTCGGTTGTCTTCGCCTACCGCTAGCAATTTTCCATCCGGAGAAAAGGCAAGATCAATACCACTACCATTTCCTTTATCAGCATTTACTTCAAACTTTTTGATGAGGTTGAAATCCGGTAGTGAAAGTACATAAGCATCATTGGCATAACCTGCTGCTACCACATAACTGCCTGAAGGATGAACCACAACACTCGAGATGATATCCGGTAAACTATATCTAGTTAATTCTTTGCCGCTTAATAAATCCCACAAGCGAAGAGTTGCATCGTTAGAACCACTCACCAATAAATTTTTTTGTGGCACAAAGGCTAACGCTGTTACCGATTTTTCATGACCAAAAAGTGTTCTTAGTTCTCTGGTATTTTGCAGTTGCCAAAGTTTAATGGTTTTGTCTTTACTGCCTGTTGCCAATAAAGTAGAATCGGCATTGGTGGCAAGCGCAACAATACCGAGTTCATGGCCTTGTTGCAAAACAGTTTCGAGTTGTTGGGCGTGCGCTAGCGTACTCCAAGTCCATAGAACGACAATCAGAATTTTTTTCATTTTGTTAGCTTTAGCATGATTAAACTTTCGCAGAAGCTTCAGGGGTTTCTTCTTCTTCACTAACAATTTCCCAGTTAGTTGGCTCTTGGTTGTGAAGGTATTGTAAGATTTTTTGTTCTACTTGTTTCAATTTTAAAGCACGCAAGTATTTGCCATTACGTGCCAAAATCAATCGGCCTGTTTCTTCAGAGATAGCCAACACGAGCGTATCGGTGTTCTCACTCATGCCAACTGCTGCGCGGTGGCGCAGACCAAATTGTGGAGGAAGATGATCGTTTTCGCTAACAGGCAAAACACATCGCGCAGCTTTTATTTTGCCTTTGTAAATAATAACAGCACCGTCATGTAAAGGTGTTGTTTTATTGAAAATAGTTAGAAGCAATCGCTTATTGACATCAGCATCAATGATGTCGCCCGTTTCGGCATAAAATTTTAATTCAGTATCGCGCGAGAAAACAATCAATGCTCCAGTTTTTGTTGCTTTTAAAGTTTTACAAGCATCTATGATTTGTTGGATATCAAAATCATCGTGGTATTCTTGTCGCCAATTGTTAAGTGTTTTTAAAAAGTTTTCTCTAAACTCTGTGCTTCTGCCAATCACTAATAAAAATTTTCTGATTTCGGGTTGAAAAAGCACAATCATCGCGATAACACCAACGCCCATAAATTGTCCTAAAATGGTGGCGAGTAATTCCATTTGTGCAGCGCGCACAATAAGATAGCCTAAGTAAAGTGCTAAAATGCCAAGGAAGATGTTTACGGCAATACTTCCTCTTATTAGTTTATAGACCTGGTACAACAAAATACTCACCAGCAAGATGTCGACTACATCTACCCAACTCACTTCTAAAAAACCTATTTTAAAGGCTAGTACCATTACACAAAACTAATAAAGCCTTTACCAACTAAAAGACTTTTGTTATAATTCTGTCTCTTGCCATAAAGTAACTGCTTGCACGGCTTCTGCTACATCGTGCACCCGCAAGATGGATGCTTTTTTAAACAGCGCTATTGTATTTAAAGCAATAGTTCCCGGTAAGGCTTCGGCAGCACTTAGCTGCAACGTTTTCCAAATCATCGATTTACGCGAAACACCTGCTACTATGGGTTGATTGAAAATCTGAAAATATTCTAAAGCCCTCAACAATTCAAAATTTTGTTCTCGTGTTTTAGCAAAACCAAAGCCAGGATCAATCGCAAAATCGCCAATACCAGCTGAAACTATTTCATTAACTTGTTTAGCCAATTCATGCACCACTTCTTGGGTTACATGATTGTAATGACTGTGCGTAGCCATATTTTGTGGATTACCCCGCATGTGCATGGCGATATAGGGAACTTTGCAACGCTTCACAACATTCAACATGTTTGAATCGAGCAAACCACCGGATATATCATTCACAACATCTGCACCGGTTTCAACTGCTTGCCGCGCCACTTCACTTCTAAACGTATCTACCGAAATAAAAACTTCCGGAAAGTGTTTTGCTAAACTTTTGATAACGGGCAAAACGCGATTGCTTTCTTCTTCAATCGAAATATCGGTAGCACCGGGCCGAGAGGAATAACCGCCCACATCAATCATCCAAACACCGTCTTTTATCATGCTTTCCGCTTTTTTCAGGTAATCTACTTCGGTTTGCACCCTGCTTCCGGCAAAAAAAGAATCTGGAGTAATGTTCAAAATGCCCATTACCTTGGGTTTGTTAAAACTTATTAAGCGGCCTCGCAAACACCATGTTTTGTTTGCTTTTATTGTTTTATTTTGCACGTCTGTTTAAAAATAGATTCCTACAAATTTCTATAATCTGATGGTAGAAAATACTACAATATCTTACAAAAAGGTGATAGCTGAATGCCAGGCTTTGTTTGCTAAAAAAACAAAAGATTACGGCACAGCTTGGCGCGTATTGCGTTTGCCTTCTATTACCGATCAGATTTTTATCAAAGCGCAGCGCATCCGCAGTATTCAAGAGAAAGGAACCCAAAAAGTGGAAGACCCGATTAAGGATGAATTTATCGGCATCATCAATTATTGTTTGATTGCTTTGGTGCAGATGGAATTACCGGCTGATGCTCCGTTGGAAATGAGTTACGAAACCTTGCAACCGCTGTATGAAAAGGCAGTGCACGAAACACTTTCCTTACAACTCAATAAAAACCACGATTATGGAGAAGCTTGGCGCGATATGCGGGTTAGTTCCATGACGGATATTATTTTAATGAAACTCTATCGAGTAAAACAAATTGAAGATAACCAAGGTAAAACGCTGGTAAGCGAAGGCGTTAAAGCCAATTACCAGGACATAATCAATTACGCAGTTTTCTGCATGATAAAACTTTCTGAAGCTTAATAGTGTTAACAAACATGATGCAAAAAGTAATAGATCAATTCTCGCGATTTTTTGTTGGCGGATTATTTATTTTTTCCGGGTTGATAAAATTGAATGATCCTGTCGGAACTCAAATTAAGTTAGAAGAATATTTCGAAGTTTTTTCGCAAGACATCGCTTCCTTTTTTCATGTATTTATTCCTTACGCGTTAGAAATTGGTTTGTTTTTGGTTGTATTGGAAGTGGTATTGGGCTTCGCTCTTTTATTCAAGTACAAAATGAATATCACTACGTGGCTTTTATTGTTGTTGATGATATTTTTTACAGCCTTAACGTTTTACTCTGCGTATTTCAATAAAGTAACAGATTGTGGTTGCTTTGGCGATGCTATAAAATTAACTCCATGGCAATCTTTCTGGAAAGATATTGTGTTGATGGTTTTTGTTTTGCATTTGTTTTGGTATCGGAAAAAATACTCGCCTGTTTTTTATACCAGAGAAGGCAATATCGTAATGGGCAGTGTAACAATTGTAGCAATAACTTTAGGTATATATGCAATCAGACATTTACCATTTATTGATTTCAGAGCATATAAAATTGGGAATAATATTCCACAGCAAATGCAACCGCAAGAGCAAGCCATCATAGAATATGTTTTCGAGAAAGAGGGGGCAAAAATTAAATCTCAAAAATACCTGATGCCGGCCGATGGGTATACCTATGTAGAATCAAAAGTATTAAATGCAGATAAAACTTTACCAAAAATTACAGATTACAACGTACTTGATGCAGATGGGCAAGATGTAACCCAGCAAACTTTCGAAGGAAGTAAACTGCTGATTATAATCGGAAACGTAGAAAAGGCATCAACATCTAATCTAAATGCAATAAGAGAGCTTATAAATGGTGTAGAACAAACAACAACCAAAGTTATGATTCTTACATCCTCTTCATCACAAGATATCGATGCCTTCAGACACCAACATCAATTGGCTGCACCTTTTTATTTTGTAGATGCCACCGTATTAAAAACAATAGTGCGTGCAAACCCCGGCATTACATTGTGGCATAACGGTGTTGTAAAAGGCATGTGGCATCATAACGATACACCTACAGCAGAAGAAATACTAAAGCTGATCGAGTAAAACTGCATGACAACTCCCGCAACGTTCGATAAAATATTTTTAGTAGGTATGCCCGGTTCGGGTAAATCTACATTGGCTCAGCAATTAAAAGCACAACTTAAACTTCCGGCTTTTGATCTCGATCAGATCATCGAAACCAAAGAAGGTTTCTCCATCAAACAAATTTTTGAAACAAAAGGAGAAGATGCGTTTAGAAAAACGGAAACAACTGAATTACAAAAAATAATTCATCAATATCCGCAGTTTATCTTAGCAACGGGCGGTGGTACACCATGCTTTCATCAAAATATGGAGCTGATGATGCAAAGCGGTTTGGTAATTTACTTAGATGTGCCGGTAAACATGTTGGGTAAACGATTAGAGTATCAATCTGATAGACCATTGCTACAAAATTTAACACACAAAGCTCTACAAGAAAAACTAAATCAGATTTACCAGCAAAGAAATAGCATTTACAGAAAAGCTCATTTACATGTTCAAGGTGTAGATATTCCGGCCGAACATGTATTGCAATTAATAGATTACCTTAAAATGGGAAGCCCAGCGTAACAACAAATTGATTTTGTGTATGCTGAATAACAGATACAGGCGAAAACGTTGAAGCTACATAAAGATTGCGTTCCGTTTCCCACCGCGAATTAACAAGCGTAGCATCTACAAAAAATTTACTGGTTCTATACCCCAATCCTCCGGAGAAAGTAGTTACCGTTGCTTTTGTATTTCCTTCGTTTTGATACGGATTGCCCAGGTGATTAAAACCTCCTCGAATTCTGAATTTATCTTTTCTAAATTCTACTCCGGTTCGGATGTTAATAGCATTTTTATACACTTCGCGAATAATGCTGTTTTCAGCATCATAAGAAAAACCGGCTATGTTAGAACTATAGCGTGCTCCTTTGTGGTTTACGAATTCGATCTCTGCTGTTGCAAATCCAAACTTGCTTATAGCAGTTGCTCCTAACCGTAACCGGGCAGGGGTACGCAAGTCGTATTCGGAAACCAAGGGCACTCCAAAATCTACATACGTATTATTAAGTTGTGACGTAGCTGGATTGTTATCGTAATCAAAATTATTCCAATCTGCTTCAACGCTGGCAAAATACGAATCGGTAATATTAAAATAAGTTGGTGTAACATAACTGATACCGAATTGTAAAAAATCTAACGGACGATAAATTCCACCTAGCGTTAAGTTTACTCCCGAACCTTGTATGTCGAACGTTTCGGTAACAGAAAGAAAATCAAGTGCATTATAATTAGGGTCTTGGTCAAAAGTAAACTGATCTTCCCTGTAGTTTATTTCATTAATGTACCGTATGGTAGTAATTCCTAAGGTAGCACCAAAAAAGAAGGTGTCATCGTAATTTCCACCATACGAAAGCGAGAACTGGCTTTGTAAACCTTTGCGGGTAGAAATTTCTGTTTGCCGGTTAGTTAAATTTCCTAAATCAAAAACATCAGGAAATACGCGAGAACTTACAAATGTGTTGGAAGGATTATTAGGATCTTGAAATACATCAATAAGTAACATATCAAAATCTGGATCGTACGCCATACCAGACAAAGAGAAAGGATCTAAGTCGCCAAACTCATTAAACTGATCTACAGCATCGTCTATAAAAAAATCGATGAGGGTACTACGATCGTTTATTCCGCTTATCTGGTAGTTAGTATTAAAATTATTGGTGCGTGTGTAACTCGCGCCAAAAGCACCACCCAAAAATTTCCCTGAAGAATAGTCGTGTTTTTGTACATAACTAAGGCCGGGTACATTTACCGCACCGCGTGTATCGGTTGTGTTTTGCCCGAAGTAAGAAGCATTTGTTGCGGCATCGGTAAATCCGAGTGAAAACGTAAACTCCGAACGATTAAACATCCCCAAGCCTGCGGGGTTAACTAACGCTGAGCTATAATCGCCTCCTAATGCAGTTCCTGCCCCACCAATAGCCTGAAAGCGTGCACTTCCGGATGTTTGATAGCGGCTAAACAAAAGCGCATTATCAATAAAATCTTGTGCCTTAGAAACGAAAGGTGTAAGCAAAACAATAACCAGGAAGAGCGTTATCTTCTTCATAAAAAATGCAATAAGAAAAATGAATTAATTACCCCTTCCTCTTGTACGGGCACCACCACCACTGTTGCCGCCTCCGCCCGAGTTGCGGGTTGGTGCGCTAAAGCTTCGGTCTGGCGAACCGAAAGATCTGCTGTTGTTGTTTGAGTTATTGAACCAATTATTTTCCGTTCGGGTGCGTTGGGCAGGTGCCATTTGGTTCGCTCCGGTTCTTCTCCATTGAGGTGTATAATATTCGGTTTGGCCACTTCTGGAAGATCTGTTGCCTGCTGTTGTTCTGTAATTAGGAGAAGTAGTGTTTACATTTCTGTTGCGGGTAGTGGTACTTCGCGTATAACTGCTGTTTTGCGAACGTGTACCCCTTTTGCCATACACGGGGGCTCTGTAATTGTTGTCAACAAATACAACGTTGTTCCAATTGTTCCACGCCCACGGATTATTCCAGTTATTCCAACCCCACGGATCGTAAAAGCCCCAATTATTAAATCCAAAACCCCAACTAAATCCGGGGTTCATCCATCCATTATTCCATCCGTTACCCCACATGGTGTTAAAACCTATAGATAAACCATTTCCAAACATGGGGTTACACCACGGATTATTAAAACCATTGTTGAAAAACGGATCGTTGATTGGCGAATAAAACGGACTGTTCCAGCGGTTAATTCCGGGAGCAAAAAATGAGTTGCTGTATAACGGTGCGTTATTCCATCTGTCCCATCGAGTAGGAAAAGAGGTAAGGTTCTGATTTGTATTGTACTGATAATTTTCCACGAAATAATCTGCATCTTCATGGCTATTCATGGTAGAAACAGAGCGAGAAACAAATTCGGGGTTAACCTGGCGCGAAGTAGCCTCTTCTGCAGTTGGGCCATCTATCGGGTAGTCAAAACGTGTACGCCTGTCGCCACGTAAAAAGGAGTCATCAGGTTCGTATGCAGCCTCTGTTTTTTGGATTTTTGCTCTATCTTTTTTGTTGAAATAAAGGTCGTCATCCTCATGCTGAGCCCAAACATTTGTTACGCTTATTGCTAAAACAGCTAACCCTAACCACTTTTTCATATTGCTTACAGGTTTAATTACAATTAATAAACGGATTATCGCATTAAAAGTATCTAAAAATACAAAAATAAATACGTAAAAAACGTGCTGATTTCGCTTGGCTTAAAGCGTAGTTCTATATTTGCGGTTCTTATTTTAAAATGTATGGCGAAAGGCATTCCTACCCGCGAAGAAGATTACGCACAATGGTACATAGAACTGGTTAAACAAGCAGATTTAGCCGAAAATTCTGATGTACGGGGTTGTATGGTTATCAAACCCTATGGCTATAGCATTTGGGAAAAAATGCAACAAGCGTTAGATAAAATGTTTAAAGACACCGGCCACGTTAATGCTTACTTTCCGCTGTTTGTACCTAAAAGCATGTTCGAAGCTGAAGAAAAAAACGCAGAAGGTTTCGCGAAAGAATGTGCCATTGTTACGCATTACAGATTAAAAAACGATCCGGATAACAAAGGCAAATTAATGGTAGACCCAAACGCCAAATTAGAAGAAGAATTGGTGGTAAGACCAACCAGCGAAGCCATCATCTGGAACACCTATAAAAAGTGGATACAGTCGTACCGCGACCTGCCCATATTAATTAACCAATGGGCCAATGTAGTGCGCTGGGAAATGCGCACGCGTTTATTTTTACGCACCGCAGAATTTTTATGGCAAGAAGGCCACACCGCACACGCCACTAAAGAAGAAGCCATTGCAGAAACAGAACAGATGTTAGATGTGTATGCTGCCTTTGCCGAAGAGTTTATGGCTTTGCCTGTAATCAAAGGAAGAAAGTCGGAGAATGAAAGATTTCCCGGAGCTTTAGATACGTATTGCATTGAAGCCATGATGCAAGATGGTAAAGCCTTGCAAGCAGGTACCTCGCATTTCTTAGGGCAAAATTTCGCGAATGCTTTCGATGTAAAGTTTACTTCTAAAGAAGGAAAGTTAGAATATGTGTGGGGCACATCCTGGGGTGTAAGCACCAGATTAATCGGAGCGTTGATCATGGCACATTCTGATGATGATGGTTTGATTCTTCCTCCAAAGCTTGCGCCTATACATGTGGTAATCGTTCCTATCTTTAAAACAGACGATGAGTTTAACCGCATTAGCGACAAGGCCAACGAAATTGCAAAAGCATTGCGCAAGCAAGGCTACAGTGTAAAGTACGACAACCGCGACACACAAAAGCCCGGATTTAAATTTGCCGAGTGGGAATTAAAAGGTGTGCCTGTGCGCATGGCCATTGGCCCACGCGATTTAGAAAATGGCACCGTAGAAGTAGCGCGAAGAGATACCAAAACAAAACAAGTAATTGCCCTTGCTGAATTAGAGAAAAGCATCCCTGCATTGTTAGACGACATACAGCAAAACATATACAACCGTGCACTAACATTCAGAACCAACAACACAACCGAAGTAAACACGTACGAGGAGTTTAAAAAAGTGTTAGCCGAAAAAGGAGGCTTTGTATCTGCCCACTGGGACGGCACACCCGAAACAGAACAAAAGATAAAAGAAGAAACGAAGGCCACCATTCGTTGCATTCCATTAGATGCAAAAGAAGAAGAGGGTAAATGCATTTACTCCGGCCAGCCCTCTAAGCGAAGAGTGTTGTTTGCGCAAGCATACTAATTGTTGGTGGTTATTCGTTGTTGGACGATGGTTGTTCAAGAGAGACGTAAGATGTATCAGCCCTGTCAGGTGTTATCACCGCACAACAACTAAATAAAAATAAAACAATTGGGCGTGTACCGATGCGCACAGGCCAACACACAAAGCCATCGGTACCGCGCTATCCGCTGCAAGTCCGGCCACGCGCAATGCCCACACACTTCGGGCTTTCCGCTACTATCGCTCACGCAAAAAAACTCTTAGTATAAAATCAAACAGATGCAGACCGCAGCGTGTGTACTTGTGCAGACCGAAGCGTGTGTACTTGTGCAGACCGCAGCGTCTGCACTTGTGCAGACCGAAGCGTCTGAATCGCTCACGCAAAAAAACTCTTAGTATAAAATCAATAAGATGCAGACCGAAGCGTCTGCATCGCTCACGCAAAAAAAACTCTTAGTATAAAATCAAACAGATGCAGACCGCAGCGACAGCACTTGTGCAGACCGCAGCGTCTGCAAATACAGACAAACAAAATTAAACAGATGCAGACCGCAGCGTTTAAAGATAAAAGTAGTTTTGCTTATCTTGGTTAATGTATGTAAATATACAATCAATAATAAAGAAGGTGCTTGTTTTCCCCTACACGCACACGTTGCAAACGCGCGCAAGTGGGTAAGTAAATTTTTATTAAGGTTTATTCACAAAGATAAAATCAGATAATGAAGAAAATTCTAATAACATTGTGCACGTTAGCTATTTCAATTGTGTCTAATGCTCAAGAAACAATTCAAATAAAAAAAAATTCTGGAAAATTTGGCGATTTAGAAATATATAACGTTCTAAAGTCTGATAAAAAAGTGAAGCACGGACAGTATGAAAAATATTTAAAATATTTTACTGCTGATATGACAAAAGGAAAAATTCTAACTGAAAGAGGTCAATTCAACAACGGTAAGAAAACAGGAATCTGGACTTTCTATTGGAGCGAAGATATCATTACTGCTAAAGGATCATACGAAAATGATCTTCGAACAGGAAATTGGGAGTATTTTAAGAACAGTGAAGTAATTGAAAAAGGAAATTATCTGAACGACAAAAGAGATGGATTGTGGATTTATTTTGAGAAACAAAAAGGAATTATAGAAAAAGGAAATTATAAAGACGGAAACAAAGTTGGAAGATGGACATACCACTATTCTAATATTCCGGTACAAATCTATGATCATACGGTAGACTCGTTGATTCAATTCTATGATGATAAAACTGAATGGGAAGCGGTAATAGATTCAAGTAATAAAGTAGTTAAAGTGATGCTAAGTCGGCCACCTCAATACGTTGGTTATAAAAGACAACTTCATAACGATATGTCTGTTCTAACAAAGTATCCAGACGAAGCAAGAAGAATGGGTATCGATGGTAAGGTGGTCGTTACTTTTATGGTAAATGAAAATGGAACAACAAGCGACTTTTCTATTATTCAGGATAACGACAATAATTTCGGTGGAAATTGTGGAAAGGCAGTTATTGATGCATTTAAGGCAAACACGGTTAAATGGAAACCCGGCATCTACAACGGAAAGAAAGTGAAAGTTAAACTTTATCAAACGGTAATCTTCAAATTGATAATAGACCCTGTTACAGGGTTGGGACAAACGGAGATAGAATACATGTAAACAACCCCATCTGGCGCGGAAGTTACTTCCGTGCCACGAGTGTTAAACTATAAATTTCACTAAACCTACTCAGAGTCACCCGCAGGGGACTCTGAGTTTTCTATCTCACTTTCTACTTCTTCATTATTCAACGCTTTGTAATGCACTACTTCAAACAATCGCTTGTGCAGATCGCAGCGTGTGTACTTGTGCAGACCGAAACGTGTGTACTTGTGCAGACCGAAGCGTCTGCATCGCTCACGCAAAAAAACACTTAGTGTAAAATCAAAATTCAATGTCGTTTAGTTAAGGAACAAATGAGTTCTTAAATCAAGCTAATTTACTTATCATTGTTAAAGGAAATCACTAGAGGATTATAGGGGTAATTTAATTTACAAAATATTAAATCTAATTGACGATGAGCAATTTAAATACCGCCACACAAGTGGCTGTAAAGGATTTAGTAGAAACCGAACTCTCACTTTTCGAAATTTAATCTTCCTTATTAGTAGCGTACTTACAAAATCATTGCAAAAAGAGCTCAATGGATTTTTTGCAAAGCTATCCAATAAAGACTATAGCGTATTAGAGGTGACTAAAGGAGCGCTCACTCAAGCCAGAGCCAAACTTAAGCATGAAGCATTTATCGAGTTGAGTAATCTGGCTGTTAATGAATTTTACAACAATGAAAATTATAGAAAATGGAATGGATTTCGATTGTTGGCTGTTGACGGAAGTACCTCAAATCTTCCTTCACACCCAAGCATAAAAAGTGATTTTGGCTCATCATTTACAGGATGTAAACAAAGTGTAGAAACAAGTATGGCCAGGGTCTCATTGTTCTACGATGTCTTAAACTTTATCACGCTAGATGCTACAATTGAGAAATCAAGCTACTCAGAAAACAGTCTGTTAAATAAGCATTTAGAATTAACAGAATTAAAGAGAGGAGATTTATTAATCCTTGACAGAGGATATTCATCTAATGCGTTGATGTTTGAGTTACTTCAAAAAGGAGTACACTTTTGCATGCGCATGAGAAGCCATTGGCATGAAGTAAAAGATTTTGAAAATTCTAATGAACATAGTCGCATAGTTCAATTTGCATTACCCAGAAAAGATAAACACCTTCTAGAAAAGTATAAATCGGATAACAAAAAGATCACTTGTAGATTAGTGGCAATAACATTGGATACCGGTGAAAAGGAGATACTATGTACTTCGTTAGTAGATAACAAATACACGGTAAAAGATATTGGATTTTTATACCATTACAGATGGAATATTGAAGAAGCTTACAAACTACTAAAGGTTAGGATGCAATTAAGTAACTATAGTGGTAAAACATCAAATGCAGTGAAGCAGGACTTCTTTGCTAAAATATTTATGATGAACATCTGTGCGATAATGTCATTTCCAATTGAAGAGAAGTTAATCAAAGAAAATCGAAACCGCGAAATGAAATACAAAGTGAACAAAACCAATGCGATTTCAACCCTGAAAGAGTCGTGGGTGGCATTATGGATTAAGAATAAGATTAAGCGAGTATTGATTGCGTTTGATGATATTCTATTAAGAGCCAAGGAAATGATCAGACCCAACCGAAAATTTGAACGAAAGAAATTCAAATATCCTGACATTAAGCCAGCCCAACCGTATAAACGTATATAATGCTTAACTAAACGACATTG
>JAJTEH010000041.1 GCA_021298355.1 Flammeovirgaceae bacterium | reverse complement strand
TTCTTTTTGAAAACGATAACTTTATCACCTTTTACGTGCTCAAGAATTTTCCCAGAAACCTTGGCTCCGTTCACAGTAGGGGCGCCAATCTCCACTTTACCTCCGTTATCGATCAGAAGAACTTTGTCGAAACTAACATTAGCTCCGGCTTCGCCTTCCATCTTCGGGGCATAGATATATTGGTCTTTAGCCACTTTAAACTGCTTTCCTGCGATGTCTACAATTGCGTACATATTTTTTAAAATCGGACTGCAAAGGTAGAAATTTATTCCATACAGGAAACCTTCAACTTCAAAAAATCCTAAAATCCCCGAAATCAGCTTAAAAACAAAGTCTTTTAAAATACATTATTAAATTTTTTGTGGACAACTTTCTGTTTAACGCACCTCACAACAACAATAACTTTTTATTTAACAGTCACTTACCTTGCATTTCGCTATGCCCGGCAATAAGTGTTTGTCAGCAATTGTCGTAAACAACCTGGTTGATTTACATGCACTCATTTTTCATATTTGCAGACTTGACACACATCGAAGCGACATCCTCTCAACAGATCCAGCTTCAACCATAGTCAACAAAAATTTTATTGCTTTTTTATACCCGCTGCAAACCAAAATTTGCTGCGCGTATTTTTAATATTGATAACCTAAACAACCCGTTAGGAGCCATGAGTAATTTACGTGAAGAACCTATTCTAAAAGAAAACAAAGATCGTTTCGTTCTCTTCCCTATTGAACACCACGACATCTGGAAATTATACAAACAAGCCGAGGCATCTTTCTGGACAGCCGAAGAAATTGACTTAAGCCAAGACTTAAAAGATTGGGCAAACCTAAACGATGGCGAGCGCCACTTCATCACACACGTATTGGCTTTCTTCGCGGCCAGCGATGGTATTGTTAACGAAAACCTGGCCGAACACTTCGTGTCTGAAGTACAATACACAGAAGCAAAATTTTTCTATGGTTTTCAAATCACCATCGAGAACATTCACTCCGAAACGTATTCTTTATTGATCGATACCTACGTTAAAGATCCGAAAGAAAAAGATAAGCTTTTCCACGCTATCGAAACCATGGATTGCGTGAAGAAAAAAGCAGACTGGGCTTTGCGTTGGATTAACCAAGGCAACTTCCAGGAAAGATTAATCGCGTTTGCTGCCGTAGAAGGAATTTTCTTCTCGGGTTCATTTTGTTCAATCTTTTGGCTAAAGAAGCGCGGCTTAATGCCGGGTTTAGCTTTCTCTAACGAATTAATTTCGCGCGATGAAGGCCTGCATTGCGATTTCGCATGCCACATCTACAATAACCACGTGGTAAATAAATTGCCGGTACAAACTGTTATCGATATTATTAAAGATGCTGTTGAAATCGAAAAAGAATTTGTTACCGATGCGTTGCCCGTTAACTTAATTGGTATGAACGCGGCCCAAATGAGAGAATACATCGAGTTTGTGGCCGATCGATTAGTGCACGAACTAACCGGACAAAAAATTTACAACGCCACCAACCCATTCGATTTCATGGAAATGATTTCGTTGCGTGGTAAAACCAACTTCTTCGAAAGAAGAGTAGGCGAATACCAAAAGGCTGGTGTGAAAAATAGTACTGAAAAAGAAGTGACCCCGAAATTTTCTCTCAACGAAGATTTTTAATCACATTATTTTAATATATTCAACCATCCAAAACATTTTTTAAACTTTAAACAACCCCTATCAACCCATGCTCGTCATCAAAAGAGACGGACACCGTGAGTCCGTAAAGTTTGACAAGATTACAGCGCGCATAGAAAAACTATGTTATGGCTTAGACCAGCGCTACGTAAATCCTGTTGAAGTGGCCATGAAAGTTATCAATGGCCTGTATGATGGCGTTACCACCCAAGAGCTGGACAACCTCGCTGCTGAAATTGCCGCCACCCTGACAACCAAGCACCCAGATTACGCAAAGCTTGCGGCCCGTATCGCTGTTTCTAACTTGCATAAAACAACCAGCAAGTCTTTTTCAAATACTATGAAAAGGCTCTACACGTATGTAGATCCTAAAACCGGAGAAAATGCTCCACTTGTTTCGAAAGAAACATGGCGCATTGTGCAAGCAAACGCTGCCGAGTTAGATGAAGCCATAATTTACGATCGCGACTTCAGCTACGATTATTTCGGTTTCAAAACATTAGAGCGCTCTTACTTAATGAAAGTTGACGGAAAAACAGTTGAACGTCCTCAACATTTATTAATGCGCGTGGCCGTAGGTATTCATGGCGAAGATATTCCGGCTGCCATCGAAACGTATAATTTAATGAGCGAGAAGTGGTTTACCCACGCTACGCCAACTTTGTTTAACGCAGGCACACCCAAGCCACAATTATCATCTTGCTTCTTGTTAACCATGCAAGAGGATAGCATCGATGGTATTTACGATACATTAAAACAATGTGCTAAAATTTCGCAGTCAGCTGGTGGTATTGGTTTAAGCATCCATAACATCCGCGCGAAAGGTTCTTATATTAAAGGAACAGGCGGAACATCAAACGGTATCGTTCCGATGTTGCGCAACTTCGACATGACAGCCCGTTATGTAGACCAAGGCGGTGGAAAACGCAAAGGAAGTTTTGCAGTTTATTTAGAACCCTGGCATGCTGATATTTTCGAATTCCTCGATCTGAAGAAAAACCACGGTAAAGAAGAAATGCGCGCACGCGATTTATTCTATGCGTTGTGGATTCCGGATTTGTTCATGAAGCGTGTGGAGAATAACGAAAACTGGTCTTTATTCGATCCGAACGAAGCACCAGGTTTGCACGAAGTATATGGTGAAGAGTTCGAAAAACTTTACGAGAAATACGAGAAAGAAGGCAAAGCCCGCAGAACGGTAAAAGCACAAGATTTATGGTTCGAAGTATTAGAATCACAAATTGAAACCGGTACGCCTTATATGTTGTATAAAGATGCTGCCAACAAAAAATCGAACCAGAAAAACTTAGGTACGATTAAGAGCAGCAACTTGTGTACTGAAATTATTGAATACACTTCGAAAGATGAAGTGGCCGTATGTAACCTAGCATCTATCGCTCTACCCAAATTTGTAACAGAAGAAGGTAAGTTCGATCACCAACGTTTGTACGAAATCACGAAAGTAATTACGCGCAACCTTAACAAAGTAATTGATATTAATTATTATCCGGTTGTAGAAGCGCGCAACTCGAACATGCGCCACCGCCCAATTGGTATTGGTGTGCAAGGTTTGGCTGATGCCTTTATCTTAATGCGCATGCCTTTCGATTCGGATGAAGCGAAAAGAGTAAACGAAGATATTTTTGAAACCATTTACTTCGGTGCGATGGAAGCATCGATGGAATTGGCTACCCAACACGGTGCTTACGAAACGTTTAAAGGCTCGCCCGTATCAAAAGGAATTTTCCAATTTGACATGTGGGGCGTTGAACCAAAAAGCAAACGTTGGGATTGGGAAAAATTAAAGCGTGAAGTAAAACAAAATGGTGTACGCA
Organism: Flammeovirgaceae bacterium; assembly: GCA_021298355.1. Lineage (GTDB taxonomy): Bacteria > Bacteroidota > Bacteroidia > Cytophagales > Cyclobacteriaceae > Chryseotalea. The sequence continues at coordinate 13,633 of JAJTEH010000041.1, read as the reverse complement.
ACTCCTTGTTATTAGCGCCAATGCCTACGGCCTCTACTTCACAAATTTTAGGGAACAACGAATGTTTCGAACCGTATACCTCTAACCTGTATACGCGCAGAACGTTATCTGGCGATTTTATTTTGGTGAACAAATACCTGATGAAGGATTTGATTGATTTAGGTTTATGGAACGAAACCATGCGCCAGAAATTAATTGCTGCCAACGGATCTGTACAAGATGTGATGGAAATTCCGCAAAACCTGAAAGACATATACAAAACCGTTTGGGAAATTTCTCAGAAAGTAATCATTGATATGTCGGCAGAACGTGGCGCATACATTTGCCAGTCGCAGAGCTTAAACATACACTTAACCGATCCTAATTTCGGTAAGTTAACTTCTATGCATTTCTATGCGTGGAAGAAAGGGTTGAAAACCGGTATGTACTACTTACGCTCAACAGCAGCTGCTGATGCTATCAAGTTTACCTTAGATAAAAACGCTTTACAACAACCAGCAGAAGCAACAGCAGCCGTAACAGCTGCTGTGGCGCAACCTGTTGCAGTAGAAGCACAAAAATCTTTAGACTACGAAGCCCGCGTGGCAGATTACGAACAGAAGAAGTCGGATATGGCTTGTTCGCTCGACAATCCGGATGCGTGTGAGGCGTGTGGGTCTTAAACGATTTATAATTAAACAAAAGGTTGGTTTCTTAAGCCAACCTTTTTTATGAAAAGAAATAAATAAATGAAAGAGACATAAAATAAAAAACCAGTTCAATTTTTACACTGAACTGGCTTTTAGTATCTGTTCTCAGGCTAGGGACCTTAGAAGAAGATTACTGATTTTGAATTGGATACTTAAAATTAGTAAATCTCAGGATACTTCAAGCAGTAGGTGTAAAAAAATTATTTTTTAAACCTAAATAAATTAGATGCTTCCCTGAGTACATACATTAAATACTTCATCTCCATTTAATCATTTTTTAAGCACTCGAATAAAATTCGAGTTAGGAGATGCTTTGTTCATTTTTTTGAATAATAAATAATAATCAAATGAAAATTAAAATCAAGTTTAAGTTTCCAAGTTTTAGAAAAGCATGGAAAATAATATTCAGTTTAATTCTTTAAAGTATAAAAGAATTAATCTAATATTTTAATGGTCGGTGTTTACATCGACCATTTTTTTATTATGTCTACTCTGAAATTCATTTCTAACAAAAAAATAAAAATCTGATTATTCGGAATTTTTAAACCTGAATGATTCATTGAATAAGTATAAAAATTGAACTTTAGCTGTAAGTTATTGTATGCAGAATTAAAGTTTTTTGTTTTCTAAATTTTTTATCATGAAAACAAAACTCATAAACCTGCTAGCGTGTATTTTACTGCTATCCTTAACACAATGTAAAGAGGAAGATGCTGAAAAGATTACGTATGAACCTAAAAACATTTTTCCGGATTTTTATGATTTAGCCGCTCTAAAATTTGACAAAGGATCTGTTAACGATTTTTATTACGAGTATGGTTTTTCTTTCCAATTTTTAAACAAAGGAGTTATAAAAAATCTTAAGGTTAAATTACCCGATAATCAAACTAATTTAAGAATTACCATTTGGACTGCCGGCACCAAAGAAGTTATAAAAACTTTTACTATTCCGGATGTAAAGGCTAATGTGGAGTTTGTGCTCGATATCCCCGATTTAGAAGTAGAGAAAGATAAAAAATACACAATTTCTCTCTTTTCGAACGATTACTTTTTTTACAAAAAAGGATCATCAGCAGTAAGCTTACCGGTAACAAAAGGAAATATTCAAATAACGGATTACCATTCTCAAGGTTTTAATACACCTAATGCAACACCTCAATACCCAACTATATTTCTGAATACTAGTATATGGGCCGGAGAGCTCAGCTTTGATTTTCAGAGAATGGAATAAGTGTTTTGCAAAGCGATTATATATTTTAAAAATACAAAACAGTCAGGTTCTGAAAACCTGACTGTTTTTATTCAGAATAACCAACAACGAAAATTTACTTTTTACTAGAAGATTTTTTTAATTTCAGTAAAGTATTATCCATCGCGTTAATAAAACAGTCAGGTTTAAAAAAAACCTGACTGTTTTTAGTTGGAATAACCAACAACGAAAATTTATTTTTTAATAGAAGATTTTTTAACTTCAATAAAGTATTATCCATCGCGTTAATAAAACAGTCAGGTTTAAAAAAACCTGACTGTTTTTATTCAGAATAACCAACAACGAAAATTTACTTTTTACTAGAAGATTTTTTTTAATTTCAGTAAAGTATTCTCCATCGCGTTAATAAAACAGTCAGGTTTAAAAAAGCCTGACTGTTTTTATTTCGAATAACCAACAACGAAAATTTACTTTTTACTAGAAGATTTTTTTAATTTCAATAAAGTATTATCCATCGCGTTAATAAAACAGTCAGGTTTAAAAAAAACCAGACTGTTTTTATTTCGAATAACCAACAACGAAAATTTTTTTTGAATACTTAGATAGTTTAATTTCTACTACGCGGTATGCATTGCGTTAGGGCTATCCGCCACGCCTAGCTATGCAGCTAGGCGTGGCGGATAGCCCGACCCCAACCCGAAGGCGTTGGGGGAACGCCCAAATTTTTTTATTCGTGTATTATTTCTATTGGCATTTAGTTGTGTGCATCGTTAAAAATAAACCTTACTATAGGTGCTATGTAGTTTGCGCGAACAACGTTTACCCAATACCTAATTTTGCGGTAGGCAAGCGTTTATCTTTTGCGTAATTTGCCCCTTGTTTTAACCCGAAAGTTTGGCCATGAAGAAAGGCGATGTTCTTGAATCGGTTTTGGTAGAAAGTATGGCCGCAGAAGGCCGTTGTGTTTCTAAGTTACCCGATGGGCGTGTGTTGTTTGTAGAAGGCGCTGCGCCTGGTGATGTAGCGAACATACAACTTACGCGTATTAAAAGTAATTTTTTAGAAGGGCGTGCCACGCAAATTATTTCGTACTCTTCTTACCGGCAGCAACCGTTTTGCGAGCATGTGGGTTTGTGTGGGGGTTGCAAATGGCAACACTTGCACTACCAACATCAACTTCAATTTAAACATCAGCAAGTAATCGATAACCTCGAACGCATTGGTGGTGTTGATACTTCATCGATCAAACCTATTTTGCCTTCTGCCACAACGCAGTTCTATCGCAATAAATTAGATTATACTTTTTCATCGCATCGGTGGTTAACGCGAGAAGAATTGCATGCGAAGAAACAAGCACAGGCCGATCCTGCGGTTCTGCTTCCTGCTACCACACTTTCTTCGGAAGTGGCGTTGGGGTATCATTTACCCAGCCATTACGATAAAGTATTTGATGTACACACGTGTTATTTACAACCTGAGCCATCGAATAGCATTCGCTTGTATGTGAAACAATTGGCACTTGAAAAAGAAATTCCATTTTTTGATTTGCGAAAACAAGTCGGGTTTCTGCGCACGCTTACTATTCGCTCTGCCAACTCAGGAGAGATGATGGTGATTTTACAAGTTACTTACGACCAACCGGAGTGGACACATTTTATTTTAGATAAACTTCATGAAAAATTTCCGCAGATTACATCGTTGCAATATGTTATCAATGGAAAACGTAACGATACTTTTCATGATTTAACTATTATTACCTACAAAGGTTTGCCCTACATAACCGAAGAAATGGATAAGCCCGATGGTAGTGGAAAATTATTTTTTAGAGTGGGGCCTAAATCATTTTATCAAACCAATGCACACCAGGCTTTTCATCTTTATAAAATTGCCTGGGAGATGGCCGCCCTTAGCGGCAACGAATGTGTATATGATTTGTATACGGGAACAGGAACTATTGCTAGTTTTGTGGCCGCACATGCTAAAAAAGTAATCGGTGTTGAATACGTTGCCGCTGCTATTGAAGATGCCAAAGTAAATGCATTGCTTAATAATATTAGCAATGTTTCCTTCTTTGCCGGAGATATGAAAGATTTATTGAAAGAAGATTTTATTAAGCAACATGGCCAACCCGATGTGGTGATTACCGACCCACCGCGTGCCGGTATGCACGAAGATGTTTGTTGTGTATTGTTACAGGCGGCACCTCAACGCATTGTTTATGTAAGTTGTAACCCAGCCACGCAAGCACGCGATTTAAAAATACTGAGTGAAAAATATATTGTTACTGCCATTCAACCGGTTGATATGTTTCCGCACACCACGCATGTAGAAAATGTGGTGCGCCTCGACCGTATTTCGTAACATTACATCCTTATATTTGCCACCTTATTGCTTTTTATATGTCGATTAAGATAAGAAAACAAGACGCCCTTAATTATCACATGCAGGGCCAGCCTGGTAAAATCGAAGTGGTACCAACTAAGGTATTAAGTTCTCAGCTTGATTTGGCTTTGGCTTACTCGCCAGGTGTTGCCGAACCGTGTAAAGAAATTGCAGCCAACAAAGACGATGTTTACAAATACACATCGAAAGGAAATTTAGTTGCTGTAATCTCTAACGGAACAGCTGTGTTAGGTTTAGGTGATATTGGACCGGAAGCTTCTAAACCTGTGATGGAAGGCAAAGCAGTGTTGTTTAAAAAATATGCTGGCATCGATAGCTTCGATATTGAAATTGATGAGAAAGATCCGGATGCGTTTATCAAAATTGTAAAATCGCTTGAGCCTACTTTTGGTGGTATCAATTTAGAAGATATTAAAGCACCAGAATGTTTTAAGATTGAACAGGAACTTCGCGAGAAGATGAATATTCCGATCATGCACGATGACCAGCACGGAACGGCCATCATCTCTAGTGCAGCCTTGCTAAACGCTTTAGAATTAGTCGGTAAAAAAATTGATGAAGTTGTTTTGGTGTTAAATGGTGCCGGAGCTGCTTCAGTTTCGTGTACCAAACTTTACGTTGCTTTAGGGTTGAAAAAAGAAAACGTAATTATGTGCGACAGCAAAGGTGTGATAAGAAAAGACAGGCCTAACCTGGAAGGCGCAAAATTAGAATTTGCAACGAGCAGAAATCTGAACACGTTGCAAGAAGCCTTAAAAGGCGCTGATGTTTTTGTTGGTTTATCTGTTGGTGATATTCTAACACAAGATGACATCCGCAGCATGGCGAAGAATCCGATTGTGTTTGCGTTGGCAAATCCTAATCCGGAAATAGCGTACGACCTCGCGATGAAATCGCGACCGGATGTAATTATGGGAACAGGAAGAAGCGATCATCCTAACCAGGTAAACAATGTGTTAGGCTTTCCCTACATTTTCCGCGGTGCATTAGATGTGCGCGCAACAGAAATCAACGAAGCCATGAAACTCGCAGCAGTTCACGCTCTGGCAACGCTAGCCAAAGAACCCGTGCCGGATATTGTGAACAAAGCGTACAACATCGAAAAATTAAATTTCGGTAAGACTTATCTTATACCTAAACCGTTAGATCCAAGATTAATTACTACTATCTCTCCTGCTGTGGCTAAAGCAGCCATGGAAAGTGGCGTGGCTAAAAATCCGATTACGGATTGGGGCGAATACCATCTTCAATTGCAAAAGCGAATTGGTATCGATCAGAAATTCATGAACAGAATTATTGATCGCGCAAAAGAAAATCCGAAACGTGTTGTGTTTGCAGAAGCTAACCATCATAAAATTTTAAAAGCTGCGCAAATATTGGTTGATGAAGGAATTGCTGAACCTATTCTATTAGGCGATCCGGAAGAAATCAACAATTTGATTAAAGAACACAAACTGGAATTAAATTGTACGATTGTTTATCCGCGAGCCGAAAAAGAATTAACCGAACAATACGCACAAAAATTATACGAAAAAAGACAACGCAAAGGATTAACCTATCGCGATTGTTTAAAGCTGATGCAAGACAGAAATTACTTTGCCGCCATGATGGTTGAAGTAGGCGCAGCGGATGCGTTGGTAAGTGGTTTAACAAAAGATTATCCGAAAACTATTCTTCCTTCTTTACAAATTATTGGCACAGCCCCAGGCGTAAAAAGAGTAGCCGGCATGTACATTGTAATGACGAAGCGCGGAAATTATTTCTTTGGAGATTGTACAGTAAACGTTGATCCGGATGCTGAACAGTTGTACGAAATCATTGGCTTAACAGCTCGCGGTGCAAAGTTCTTCGACATTGAGCCACGTGTGGCAGTGCTATCCTATTCTAACTTTGGCTCGAGTAAAGGTGCAATTCCTGAGAAAGCACGACAAGCAGTGCGCATGGTAAAAGAAAAGCATCCGAACATTATAATCGATGGCGATATACAAGCTAACGTTGCGCTAAATACAGAGTTGCAACAAGAGATGTATCCGTTCTCTTCTTTAGCGAAAGAAGGTGCGAATACCTTTATCTTCCCAAATTTGGCATCTGCTAATATTGCGTATAAACTATTAATGGAGATTGGTGGCGCTGAAACCATCGGACCAATTTTATTAGGGATGAATAAACCGGTTCATGTTTTACAATTAGGTTCATCTATACGAGAAATTGTAAACATTGCAGCTATTGCTGTTGTTGATGCGCAGTTGCAAGAACGCAACAGGCATATTTCTTGATTTTCTTTTTCGAATTAATAACAAAAAAGTCCACTATTTAAATCGTGGACTTTTTTGTTTTATAAAATGCTGATTGAAAAACTATTTTAAAATGATTCTGCTTGTTTATCTATTAACTCATCGCATAATTAGAAGCACCAAATCGTTCGAAGATAGCTTTGTCCAACATTTCCTGATTATCGGGATGTGCAATCTTCAGTAAGGCAAGGGCACGCTGATGTAAATTTAATCCGTATAAATAAGCAACACCATACTCAGTAACCACATAATGTACGTGTGCACGGGTAGATACAACACCTGCACCCGCTTTTAACTTCGGAACAATTTTAGATTCGCCTTTCTTAGTTGCAGAACATAATGCGATGATGGGCTTTCCATTTTCACTTAACGAAGCACCGCGTATAAAATCCATTTGTCCGCCTACTCCTGAAAATTGATAGGTTCCAATTGAATCTGCACAAACTTGTCCGGTTAAATCAATTTCAATTGCACTGTTTATAGCAACCACTTTAGGATTCGCGCGAATTACACGCGTATCGTTTACATAATCGGCTTCTAAAAATGCGAAGCCCGGATTGTCATCTACATAATTATATAGTTTATCCGTGCCTATTGCAAAAGCTGCAACGGTTTTCCCTCTGTGTTTTTTCTTATACGCGTTGGTAATCACACCCTTCTTAATCAAATCAATTACGCCATCCGAAAACATTTCGGTGTGTACGCCTAAATCTTTACAATGTGTTAAAGATTGTAACACAGCATCGGGTATAGCGCCTATTCCCATTTGCAAGGTAGAACGATCATCAACCAACTCAGCTATTTTACTTCCAATAATCTGTTCAGATGCTGAAATACGATCGCTGTATTTTACTTGTGGTAACGTATCGTTACAGGCTACGGCTGCTGTCATCTGGCTTACATGCACAAAGCCATCTCCTAAAGTGCGTGGCATATTCGGATTAATCTGTGCGATTATTTTCTTTGCATGTTTCACTGCTGATTTAGCCACATCCACTGATGTACCCAAAGAACAAAACCCATGTTTGTCCGGAGGAGAAACATGAATCAACGCCACATCAATTGGTAAAATTCCTTTATCGAACAAACGCGAAATTTCGCTGAGGAAAATGGGTATGTAATCTCCATTTTCTCCATTTACAGCTTCGCGAATATTTTCAGAAACAAACAACGAATTGAAAAAGAAATGATCTTTGTAGGCTGGCTTAGCAATTTCTAAAAGGCCTAATGTACTTACAGCAATAAACTCTACATTTCTTAAATGCGAGCAATTATTGGCCAGCGCACCTAACAAAGTTTGTGGTGTGGCGGCACTACCGTGGATAAACACTCTATCACCGGATTGAATCAATCTCACAGCTTCATCAGCCGAAACAAAGGGAACGGGGTTCATACAGCAATTAATTATTCCGAAAAGTACAACTATCACTATACTGTAAACGTGATTTTCATCAGGAAAAAATCTGTTTTGTTAAAGGCAAACGTTTGAAAAAAGAATTTCTTTTCCTTTTGTACTTTTATTGTATGAAAAATCTAATCAAGGTAGCTTTTGTCGGATCCGGCAATGTGGCCTGGCATCTAGCGCCTGCTATCGATAATGCTACCGGTTTTAAAGTAATTGAAGTTTACAGCCCAACAGAAAAAAATGCAAAAGCATTGGTTAACCGATTATACGAAGCAGAGGTTAAAACAGATTTAGATTTTAGCGACAGCGAAGCTCAACTTTTTTTCTTTTGCATAAAAGACGATGGCATCGAAGCGTTAGCCAAAGAAATAATTCTGCCTGAAAATGCAATTGTTATCCACAACTCAGGAAGTTTACCCATTACAGTACTTGCTTATGCTGCAACAGCGCGCATGGCCGTGGTATATCCTTTGCAAACATTTTCGAAACAAAAGAAAGTAAACATAGAAGATGTTCCCTTTTTTGTTGAAACCATAGGCGAAGGTGTAGAGGAAATCATGGTTAAACTCGCCAACCAACTCAGTCAGAAAGTTGCTGTTGTTAATTCGCAAAAAAGAATGGCCTTACACATTGCAGCTGTTTTTGCATCCAACTTTACCAATCACATGCTAACCATTTCTAAAACTATAATGGATGCAAGTAATTTACCGTATACGTGGCTTACTCCCTTAATCAGCGAAACCATAAATAAATCATTTGAAATAGGACCACTGGTCGCGCAAACAGGGCCGGCCAAACGAGGAGATTTAAAAATTTTAGATCAACACCTTAGCATGTTACAAGAAGATGAACAGATTGCTGAAATCTATAAGTTGGTTAGCCAGCACATTATTGATGTGCACAACGTAGACGAAGATTGATTATGGATTAACCTTCAACAACTCTTCAAAAGAAACATCCATAACCGGATAATTTTTCCAACCTATAAAATCGAAATGCCACCATTCAGAACTGTTTACTTTAAAACCATTTCGTTGCATTACATCGATTAGTGTTTTTCTATTTTTTCTGATAACAGGATCTGCAACCGGAGTGGATGGCCAGGCTGCTTTTTCGAAAGAATCAAATTCAGTTGGCATGGTTAATTCTTTTCCGGTTTTTAAATCGACAATCGTCATATCGATTGCACAACCTCGGTTATGGCGCGAACCTCGGTAAGGAGAAGCTACATACGTAGTATCTCGATACACTTCATACAATTTTACAGTTGCCGCATAAGGTCGGTAAGCATCAAATATTTTTATACCAAAACCAAGTTTATTAAATTCAGCTTGTGCTTTTCGCAAAGCGATGGCAACAGGTTTTCTGGCATAAGCCTTTGGCAGATTATAGATTTTTTCTTTGGTGAAATTATTTTTAGTTGCATAGCGAATTTCGAGAATAATGTTCGGAATAAATTTTTCTAAATCAATTAACTCAAACTTATCGCTTACCTCTTTTTGTTTTACGTAATCATTTAAGTTCTGAGGTTTCAATCCATACGGATAATCTTGTGCATACCCTGAAATAACGCTTATATATACTATAATAAGTATTAAATTTCTCATCTCTATACTTTTTCTTTTGTATCAATTATAATAGTAACAGGGCCATCATTTAGCAAACTGACTTGCATATCCGCGCCAAAAATGCCGGCTTCTACTTTTTTACCTAATTGCAATTCAACTTCTTTTAAAAACTTTTCGTAAAGTGGTACAGCCATTTCTGGCCTTGCTGCCGCAATGTAACTCGGCCTATTGCCTTTTTTTGTGGCTGCATGCAATGTAAACTGACTCACTACTAAAATTTCTCCATTGGCATCTTTAACCGATACATTCATCACACCAGCTTCGTCATTAAAAATTCGGAGGTTTACAATTTTTTGAGTCAACCATTGTATGTCTTCATCTGTATCGTCATGCGTAATGCCCAATAAAATTAACAACCCATTTTTAATTTTACCTACAATTGCATCATTCACTTTAACTTCGCAAAACTTTACACGTTGAATTACGGCTTTCATTTTTTGTATATATAGTCTAAGGGTAAAAGCTCTGCAATTTTTTCCGACCAACCTAAATATCCAGATAAAAACACATTAGATATTGGTTCGAAATATCCATTGGTATAAATTCTTGTTTTATCTTCTAAAAAATATATCAACGATTCCTGTTTTCCTTTAGTCGCTCTCCTTAAACCGGCTGCATACACTTCTTCCTCCCGTTCATCAAAGGTAACTTTAAACTTACCTTTTTTACTTACGTAAACTTCTTTTCCGAATGTTATTATATCGCGTGCATTTTTAATCTCTTTGCCTATGCTATCCACAAATTCCGGTTGCCTAAACAATTCAGAATAATATGCCAAGCTATCGTTTTTTCTAACTACAAAAGTACCATTCACCGTTTGTCTTTTTTTCCAGTAAGCTATTCGTTCCTTCAAAAAAGACTCGGAAGGTTTTTTCTTATTTCTCACTTCATGAATTTCAACTATTTTAAATCCACTTAATTCAATCTCATCACGATATAACGTTTGTAAAAAATGAGTAAAAGATCCTTTATACGATTTCTTTCTCTCTTTCTCCCACTTCGCTGTTTCCCGCTTATTTCTCGGAACTAAACTCTCAAATAATGGCACACCTGCGTATTGCATAGTTCCGTTTTTATAGTCAACATAAAAATTTACTAACTGATACCGTAATCTATATCCAAGCGAGCTGTTTTCTATTTCTATAGGAACTTTGCAATGCCCATACAATGTAGATGTCTTATCATCAAAGAATAAATGAATATCTCTTTTGTTCTTAATCTCTACTTTAAAGGCATTTCTTGTTAGTCCAACAAAGTATTTTTTAAAATCGTTGAAGTTGTTTTGCCAGTTAGCTGTATCCGGTTTAACTAAAATACTCGATAGTGTTTTTACTTCCGGTGGCAACATAACCGAAAAGTTATAAGTCGTTCCCGAAAATTCTAATGGATATTGTGTTAGCTTAAACCCAACGGAAGAAATTGTTAAATCGTATTTTCCATCAGCAAACCCTGCTAAACTATATTCGCCCGTTTCATTTGTAGATGTGCCAATACTTGTATTGGCAAAATAAACATTAGCATAAGGTACAGGTTCGTTCGTTAGCGAGTCTGTAACAACTCCTTTAATTTGATTTTTACTATGTTGTCCAAAACAAATGCTACTTAAAATAAGCAGGCCAAAAAGTAAATTTAAATTTCTAAAAATTTTGTAGTTCATCCGATTCAAAAATTCTCTTTCCTGATTTTTTATAATTAGCAATCAACAACATAGCTTTCGCCACTTGCTTAGCTTCTATGCCTTTATATTTTTTAGGAATAAGTAATCCGAAAATTTTATAAAACAATTTAGCAGCATCTTCACCAGCACGTTGTTCACTTCTTTCTCCTAATAAAAGAGAAGGTCTGATAATCGAAAAACTTTCAAAACCTAATGCAGCAATCTCTTGTTCTATTTCACCTTTTACCTTGTTGTAAAATATGGCAGACTTAGCATTAGCTCCAAGTGCAGAAACCAATAAGAAATGCTTGGCACCTTTATCTAAAGTAATTTTAGCTAACGCTAAAGGGTAATCAAAATCAACTTGTTTAAATGCTTCTTTAGTTCTAGCTTTTCGTATAGTCGTACCTAAACAACAAAATACATCATATGCTGATAATTTATCTGAATTATTCTGTAGAGTTTTGTAATCTGTAATTATTACCTCAGCTTTTGCAGGTAACGAAAGTGTTTGCCTGCTTAACACAATCACTTTATCATATTCATTACTTTGTAAAAGCAAATCAAGTAAGCTTTTTCCCACTAAACCCGTAGCCCCAACAATAAGTGCTGTTTTCATCTCAACTATTTTAAAGATCAAAATAACTAAATCAATTTTTTAATAATACCTGCAATTTCTCTTTCAGCAGATTTTCCTTTGTCTTTCGCATACCAGGTATGTAATTTCTCTAACCAATCATCATGCGTATACCCTTTAGCCTTTAAATCTAAAACCATCTGTTGTGCCTCTTGAGGTCTCGAACCCCAACTTGCAATAACTGTAAACTGTTCATCCATTACCAATAACTTAGGTATCGATCGGGTTCCATTCGTTAAATGCTGATCCATCAAATTCAAATGCCTATCGCGTAACACTATCTTCAAATCAATAAAAGAATTTAAAGAAGCCAACTTCACCATTACAGGTAAACTTTGAGCAGCATCACTACACCAACCTTCCGAAATCACAAGCCACTTTAAAGATTTACCTACAGAACGAAAAACATCTAGCGATAAACTATCTGGCACAAATGTTTTTTCAATTCTATTCATGCGCTGCACATTTAGTTTAGTATACTGCAATAACGAACCAGTTGAATTACCACCGGTTGTTTTTTCTTCTATCAATAAAGAATCAATTAATTTTCGATATTCAGCATATAACAGAGCGTTATTCCAAACCGATGCTTCCACTATTTGCGTCAGGGTATCCATACATTCAATTTAAACTTAAACGCCCAACACAAATAGAAAAGTTCAAATCAAAAAGTCTGCTGAATTTCTCTTTTCACTTTCGATATCGCATGAGCAATAGCATCAACTGGTCTATTCATGTATTTTTCAATAATTTTCTTCGATAAATCCAAACTAGTAGCTTCAGCATCCAATTCACCCATCGATTCATTAATAACTAAAATCAATTCTTCCTTTGCATTTTTCACCAATTCCCACACCACCTCACTCATAAACACTTGCTGCGAAACATTATGATTATATTCATTTCTAATTTCACTCAATAAACCCTGCTGAAACTCCTTGGCAGGCAAACCCGGTACAGACAAACGCACCAACAAATTACCAGGCGAAATTCTTTCCAGAAATAAAGTAATCCTTTCATACGCCTGCAAACGCAAAGGCAAAATTGTTTCAATACTTCTTGCCCTTACATCTAACTTTCTTAATTCAATTTCCTTTACCAAGAACGAGCGAACCAATAAATAAGCAGCATATAAAACAATTGATGCAGGAATAACTATCTTTAATAACTCTAGTAATGCGTCCATAGAATTTTTTCTTTCTTAATTGCGTTAGAAATTTAGACAAAAACAACACAACACTACACATGTTTTCAAACTTTCAACCCATAACCATAACCAAGCGCGCAGCCGAAGAAGTAAAAAAAATCATGAATACAAAAGGCATTCCCACAGAGTACTGTTTACGCATTGGGGTTAAAGGAGGCGGTTGCGGTGTATCGTTATTGGTCGGCTTCGATAAACCAAAAGAAACAGATCAAAAATTCATCATCAATCAAATACCCGTCATCATCGATAAGAAACACACCATGTACGTAATTGGCAAAGAGATGGACTACCTACAAACCGAACAAGGTCAAGGGTTCTCCTTCATTCAACAAAACGACATAAACACACAAACAGAGTCTTAACTCAATCCATTTATAATTCAAATATTTATTAAAACCCATTATCGTCCCCCCTCCAATGCCAGAGGCAAAGTCGGGGCCGGGCTGCTTCGGGGTTCCGTCTAGCCTGGCCGAGGTTTTTACAGCTCAACAGGTTTCCTTCAA
>JAJTEH010000005.1 GCA_021298355.1 Flammeovirgaceae bacterium | reverse complement strand
TATGTAAAAAAGAAAGCTAGCGATGTAAAAAAGAAAGCTAGCGATGTAAAAAAGAAAGCTAGCGATGTAAAAAAGAAAGCTAGCGATGTAGAAAAGAAAGTTAGCGATGTAGAAAAGAAAGTTAGCGATGTAGAAAAGAAAGCTAGCGATGTAAAAAAGAAAGCTAGCGATGTAAAAAAGAAAGCTAGCGATGTAAAAAAGAAAGCTAGCGATGTAAAAAAGAAAGCTAGCGATGTAAAAAAGAAAGTTAGCTATGTAAAAAAGAAAGCTAGCTATGTAGAAAAGAAAGCTAGCTATGTAAAAAAGAAAGCTAGCTATGTAAAAAAGAAAGCTAGCTATGTAAAAAAGAAAGTTAGCTATGTAGAAAAGAAAGCTAGCTCAGTAAAAAAGAAAGTTAGCAATGTCATCCACGAACCTCGCACCGTCATTCACGAAACCCGCGATGTCATTCCCAAAACTCACGATTTCATCCACGAAACTAGCACCGTCATCCACGAAACTCACAATCCTGTCGTAGCATCTTATATCGACCAATAAAGTATAGGGCAAAAGTATGGTAGTTATCGCGCGTTGGCCCGGCCCAAAAGCGGGGCGCGTGTTGGCAAGTGCGCAGCAGTACACGCCCTATTGTTTTTTCTGATTTTAATTCTTGTGTTTATTCGTGCATCTACCTAAAGCTACCCGTACTCGTTGCTTTACCCTACCACCAAAACACTGCGCATAAAATAGTATATTTACTTATGTTCGGCTAAGCTGATGGCGCCAACTAGTAATGCCAGAACTTCTTCCTCCAGCTAAACCAAACCGTGTATGAAAAACCGTGTAGCTTTTATTTTAATAGGGTTGCCGTTTCTTGTGTTTACCGCGCAGGCGCAACCTGTTGATTACACCAAACAATGGGGGCCGGCTTTAAAGCACGATAAACAGGCAGATAGGTTTCTTTCCACAATCGGGTCTGACGATGCAGGCGTTTACCTGGCCAAGTACAACAGCGATACCGATATGATTTCCGTAGAACTTGTAAGCCCCGACTTGCAACTTACCAGCAGCGGCCCACTGCCCATGAAGGATGGCAACGGCAAAGCACGTTGGTACGAGTTTTCGGTTTATATTAACGGTCAGATATATTTATTCTCGTCATGGGCCGATAAGGCTACGCGCACACGAACACTCTACGCCCAACTTTACAACAAACAAACGCGAAAGTTAGAACCGGAAATTTCGGTTGCCCGTATAGATTTTAGTGAAGGAACCAGATCTAACTCAGGGTCGTTTAGCTACCGTTTGTCAATAGACGAAAAGCGTATTCTTATTTTTGCCAAACTGCCCGAATCGCTTACTGAACCTGAACGTTTTGAATTGATTGTTGCCGATGAAACCATGAAGTTGCAATGGAACAAACAAGTTGCTTTGCCTTTTAAAGATCATTTGTTTTTGTGGGAGTCTATGCGCATTAGCAACGAGGGCGATGTGTATTTGTTGGGAGTTGCCTACACGGATATGCGCAAGAACAAGCGTGGGGGTAAACCGAATTATACGTACGAGTTGTTTCGGTATTCTGCTAATGCCGCCAACGAAACCCACAAAACGCTTAGCCTCAACAACCAGTTTATTACCGATTTGCAACTTGGTGTTTTGCCTAACAACAATGTGGTGTGTGCCGGCTTTTATTCAGCGCTGGGCAGTTTTGCTACACAAGGCACATACTTTGTAACGTTAGATGCACGCTCGAACAATATTCTGAAAAGCGAACAAAGAGCTTTTACTCTGGATATGATTTCGGATGGCCTTACCGATAAGGAAACAGAGCGCGTAGCAAACAGAGTAGCAAAAGATAAAGCTGTGGCGTTGCCTTCTTATAAAATAGATTGGCTACTGTTGCACGATGATGGCGATGTGGCCATGGTATGCGAAGATTACAATGTAGTGGAAGTAACGCGCGATAAAGTAATTCTTGCAGAGCACCGAGCCGGACAAATTTTTGTAGTTAGGTTTAGCGCGCAAGGCGATATACGCTGGACAAAAAAAATTAACAAGTACCAAAGCACCACAAGCAATGCCAAGTATTTATCGTATGGGTTTGGCAGGGTTGGCAACGATCTTGTGTTTTAGTATGGCGGTACTTTGTTTGAATTTGTTGTAGACCGTTTGTTGTTTGTTAGCACCCTTGATGCGCAGGGTACACTTACGACAGCCTCTATACTTACAGACAAAGACCCTTACTTGTTTATGGTGCCGAAGTTGACCGGGCAGTTTACGGATGGATCGTTTGTTTTATTTGGCGATGTATTGAGGAGATATCAGTTTCTGAAGGTTACGGTTAAAAAGTAAGCGAAGTTTTTTATAAGGCATACACAACAGGCTTGTACTAACGTAAGCTATATATGCTTTTTTTATAACAAAGAGAAAGTTAGCCAGATGTACTGCTTTCGTAATTTAGTGCAGTTTTGTTTTATAACGCTACTCTTCGGACTTGCAAGTGCGATAGAGCCTGCCACAAGCAACTTACATGCAAGAAGATTTAGTTGCTTTCCGTATATTTTTTAAAGTTATTTAAAATAGCTTGCCAGCCTTGTTGTTGCAATTCTACCGGGTTTTGGTTTTCTGCCTCGAAGGTTGTTGTAACGGTTGTTGTATTTCCGTTGCCTGAAAATATGGTTGTTGCTTTGCGCCCGTCTGTTATGGTGTACCTTAACTCTTGTTGGTGAATAACGGTGTTGTACACGTATTCGAAGTCGAAACCAAAGCTGCCGTCTTTGGCTTCCATGCGGGCTGTGTATTTGCCTCCTACTTTTACATCGTTAACAGCTGTTGGACATTGCCATGTATCGGAAGCAAAATTCCATTGGGTTATGTGTTCGGGGGCTGTCCAGTACTTCCAAACTTTTTCTAGTGGTGCATTTACGTGTGCAGAAATTGTAATTTTTGTTGCCATGTTTTTTTAAACTATGCGGTTGGTGTTACGTGCTCTTTTAAATTTTTTACTTAGCTAAGGTACACTTCCTCGGAAAACGCGCATGATTATAGGGCAAAATTATCTACTCTTTCCATTTCATAGTATGAGTGTGCTACTACGCTTGCGAGCATGTACCACTTTCTATATTTTGTATAATATAAACACAGAATAACCGACTGGATACCATATAGGTAAAAATAGGCCTACATGAAAATGGCCGGTAACAAGACCGACCATAACTATATTTCTTCTATAAAATTTTATCTCTGCTTTCGTAATCGATAAGTAGATAAAGAATAACAAATAACTAGTTAGAACGAATGGCCGCTACCGGATCTAAACGTGCAGCCATAGCAGCCGGCACTATACCGGATACTAACCCGATTATGGTAGATACGCCTAAGCCCAACACAATGTTTTTAAGCGTGAGCACCACTTCTAAACTTCCCATCGGAATAAAGGTGATAAACCAAACTAAAATTAAACCTCCTAAGCCTCCGATTAAACTTAAGAAAATAGCCTCGAACAAAAACTGAAACAGAATAAAGTAGTTTTTTGCACCTAACGATTTCTGCAACCCAATAATACTGGTACGTTCTTTAACCGAAACAAACATGATGTTGGCTATACCAAAGCCACCTACTAAAATAGAAAAGCCGCCTATTACCCAACCTGCCAGACCTACAATATCAAACAAGCCTCCAATTACGTTGGCAATGGCTTCGGGTCTGTTTAAAGCAAAGTTATCTTTTTCGGTAGGTTTTAATCCTCTGCGTACGCGCAGGTTTCCGCGCAATTCGTTTTCGAGTTCTACCATGCCCAGGTCGCTTTCTTTTCCTTTAATACCAATGCTGGAGCCAATCTCGTTCCAACGGCCTGTGCCCGTCATGTATAACCCACGAAATGCCTTATACGGAACAACACAGGCAAAATCGTTGCTGGGTGTGCCTATAAAACTTTCTCCTTCTTTTTTAACTACACCAATAACTACGTATTTCAGGTTTTTGATTTTTACTTCTTTTCCTACCGGATCTTCATCGTTAGGAAACAAGGCTTTGGCCACTTCGGCACCCAACAGCACAACATTTCTTCCTCCTTCTAATTCATCTAAAGTAAAGTATCGGCCTTTTTCGAGGTTAACTTCAAAAATTCTATCGTAATTCTCGCTGCCCCCAATTAGCATAATCTGCCCAATGGAGTTGCTGTTTCTGCGAACAACCATGTTACCCTTGCGGGCTAAAATGGCTACTGCTTCTGCATGTTTTAAGTTAGCCTGAAAAAATTTGTATTCGCTGTAGCTTGGGTTGGGGCGTCTCCAGAAATCCCACCACTTGTATTCTCCGTTGTTATCTGCTGTATACGGCCACTTATCTACATAAATTACGCCTGTGCCCAAAAAGTTAAAACTGTCTTTAATGTTTTTCTCGAGCGAATCTACAATGGTTAACACCGCTATGATGGCGAAAATACCTACCGTTACACCCAGCAAAGACAAAATGGTGCGCAACAAGTTAGAACGTAGCGCTTTTGCCGCAAAACGAAAGCTTTCGAGAATTTGAGTTATCACAAACATAGTATTTAGGTCGGCCAACAGGCACTATAATTACGGGTACGACTCCCTTTCTGATTAATTTGTTACAAAAAGTTGACTACCGGAGTATCAATAGGCTTATGTGGGCTTATTTTTGCGCCTTCATTTAAATTAATCTAGCCCGTAAGCTATGAAACTCTCAGAATTCAAATTCGAACTACCCCTAAACCTTATTGCGAACGATCCGGCCGATAACAGAGACGAATCGCGTTTAATGGTAGTACACCGCGACTCCGGTAAAATTGAGCACAAAGTATTTAAAGATGTTGTAGAATACTTTGATGATGGCGATGTTATGGTTGCCAACGATACTATGGTTTTCCCAGCCCGCCTTTATGGCCGCAAAGAAAAAACAGGAGCTAAAATAGAAGTGTTTTTGTTGCGCGAACTAAATGCCGACATGCACCTGTGGGATGTATTGGTAGACCCGGCCCGAAAAATTCGCGTGGGCAATAAATTGTATTTCGGCAATGGAGATTTAGTGGCCGAAGTAATTGATAATACCACATCACGCGGAAGAACTATCCGTTTTTTATTTGATGGCAACTCGGCTGAGTTCGATAAAGTGATTGAAACTCTTGGCGAAACTCCTCTGCCTAAATACATCAAAAGAAAAGTTAAGGCCGAAGACAAAGAACGTTTTCAAACCATCTTCGCCAAAAACAAAGGTGCCGTTTCGGCACCAACAGCAGGTATGCACTTTACACGCCAATTGGTAAAGCGTTTGCAACTAAAAGGTGTAGACATGGCCACCATTACCCTGCACATTGGCTTAGGTACTTTCAGGCAGGTAGATGTAGAAGATCTTACCAAACACAAAATGGATTCTGAAAATTTTGTGGTGCCCGAAGAAACCGTAAAGATGGTTAACAAAGCGTTGGATAACCGCAATAAAGTTTGCGCAATAGGTACAACAACTATGCGCAGCTTAGAGTCGGCAGTGTCGGCTACAAATCGTTTAAAAGAAAGAGACGGGTGGACAGACAAATTTATCTTTCCTCCGATGACAGCCGCCTTTGGCGGATACGATGTAATTATGGAAGCTTACAAAGTAGCTAAAAAAGAGAAATACAAATTTTTAACCTATGGCGATGCCATGTTAATTATCTGATCCTTACTTATTCATAAAAAGAAAAGGGAAGCAACAACTTCCCTTTTTTTATGACAGTTTATTTTCTTTAATGAAGTAAACAAACAGATACACCACCACCGGATAAATTAAAAAATACACCATGTTAACCGGAATGATTCGGAAAATCATAGCCACAGGTAAACCCAGTAACAGAAACCCGATTAAAAGAACTAAAAACTTTTTTCCGGGTTTTACATCTTGCTTAACAACTTGTAAAATCTGATATACCAAAAAAGTAATAGCCGCAACGTTAAAGGCGATGATGATAAAACGAAATAGAATCATAATGTTGTAATTTGGTAAAAAAATGAATCATAAAGAATACGCCATTATTGTTGCCGGAGGTAAAGGCACGCGCATGAAAACAAAACTGCCGAAACAATTTTTATTGTTGCAGGGCAAACCTGTTTTAATGCACACACTCGATGCCTTTTTTCGCTACAAACCCGATATGCAGGTAATTCTTGTTTTACCTGAGGATGATGTAAAACTTTGGACAAGCCTATGCACACAATATAACTATACCAAGTCGGTTACATTGGTACACGGTGGCGAAACGCGGTATCAATCGGTACGCAATGGTTTATCTGCTATAGAAGATGAAGAAGGCCTTGTGGCCATACACGATGGCGTGCGCCCTTTAGTAAGCGAAGATATACTTGGTGCTTCTTTTCGGTTAGCAGCCGTACACGACACAGCAGTTGCAGCCGTGCGCTTAAAAGAATCTATCCGCATGACAGACCAAGACAACACCAAGGCAATGGACAGATCGAAATTCAGGCTGATACAAACCCCACAAACATTTAAGTTAAGTTTAATAAAACAGGCCTATCGTGGTAAAGAAGATAGCAGCTTAACAGACGATGCCAGCGTGGCCGAAAAAGCCGGCCATATTATTTCGCTTTTCGAAGGCAGTTACGAAAACATAAAAATTACTACACCCGAAGATATGGTTGTGGCCGAAGCCTTGTTGCGCAGCAGGCAGTAAAAAATTTTTTTTATGCTGATGGGTAGGTTTACGTATAAGAAGATTAACTTTTTTACGAAGTAATTTGCTAGGCAACCGATTTACATCGCGCTTCTACTAAAACATATGGTTAGGTATAGTAGAATAGAAAAGCAGATTTGTTTTAAAAAGATTTTAAAACACTACCTAATCAAATTAAACTATACACAGCAAATGTAGTACAAGCGTTCGCTTGTTTACACGAACTAAAAAAAGATACCTTTTACCCTTCGGAACTTTTTTCTCTTTCAATTCCTTTCACTCTTTATCCGGTATGCCGAAAGGCCTACCTTTGCACAATAAAATAATGTATGGCTAAACGTGTTGTTGTAGGACTATCAGGCGGAGTAGACTCTAGCGTAACGGCTTATCTATTGCAACAGCTGGGCTACGAGGTAATAGGCATGTTTATGAAAAACTGGCATGACGACTCCGTAACCCTTAGCACCGAATGCCCGTGGCTAGACGATAGCAACGATGCCAATATAATTGCCCAGCAATTAGGTATACCCTTTCAGGCAATAGACTTAAGCACAGAATATAAAGCACGCATTGTAGATTATATGTTTGCCGAGTACGAACGTGGGCGTACACCCAACCCCGATGTGCTTTGCAACAGAGAAATTAAATTCGATATTTTTTTAAAAGCCGCACTTAAACTTGGTGCCGATTATGTGGCTACCGGGCATTACGCCAGAAAAGCAGAAACACATGTGGATGGCAACCCTGTGTATCGTTTACTAGCGGGTAAAGATGTAAACAAAGATCAGAGTTATTTTCTGTGCCAGCTTACGCAACACCAATTAGCGAAAGCACTTTTTCCGATTGGCGAATTAACCAAACCCGAAGTTAGAGCTATCGCAAAAAAAATTAACCTGGCCACTGCCGATAAAAAAGATTCGCAAGGCTTGTGCTTTATAGGCAAAGTACACTTGCCTGAATTTTTACAACAACAACTAAAACCTAAAAAAGGAAAAGTATTTGAAGTAGCCGGTGATAGCGAAATTTTCTCTTCAACAAAAAACACATTAGCCGACAAAGCAAAACCATACACACTACATAACGCCCGGCTAAAAGAAATTGGCGAACATAAAGGCGCACATTACTATACCATTGGCCAGCGTAAAGGATTGAATATGGGTGGGCACGAAAAACCAATGTTTGTTATCGGTACCGATACACATAGCAATGTAATTTACATGGGCATGGGCGATGATCACCCCGGATTATATAGAAGTACGTTATTTATACCGAATACCGATGTGCATTGGGTGCGCCCTGATTTAACCTTGCAAATAGGTCAGCAAGCATCTTACGAAGCACGCATTCGATATAGACAAAAACTAGAACCCTGTACGCTATACCAAACCGAAAGTGGTTTATACATAGATTTCGAAAAACCACAACGCGGTATTACCCCCGGGCAATTTGCCGCTTGGTATGCACACGATGAACTGATAGGCTCGGGGGTTATTCAATAACCTGATGAATAAAAAAAGGTAGTAGCCATAAAAAGTTACTTGTACCTGCTACTAAAACTTTTTGTGCAGTAGCATAAAATAATGTAACAGAAAACGATCTACACTTTTACTTACTAATACTAACTCTATAATTAAGGCAAACGTCTATTCTCCGAAAAAAAATAAAGGATGTAAAGCGCTATATAAAGTACTACTGTGCATTTGTTTCAATTAAACTGTAACAGCATGAGGCAGAAAATGTTCAGTGTTAAGAATTATAACTTCATTAATCTTTATAATCCGCACCACATAAAGTTGTTTAAGAAATTTTAAATTTTTTAGTTAGATAATGTTAAAAGATTACACAAGATTAAAATCTAAAAAAATAATCTCTTCATTTTAACATAATAGTAAACAGCGGGTAACAATTCGTGTTAAGCATGTCATGTAAAACATAAACCCAAATTACTATGGAAATTTTAGCAGACATTATCGTCATACCCAAAGACGATCCAATTGCATTTACATTCTTTACCGGCTACATGGCCATGCTTGCCGCTTCGGTTTTCTTTTTTGTAGAGCGTTCTAGTGTAGATGGAAAATGGAAACTCTCTTTACTCGTTTCCGGATTGATTACAGGTATTGCCGCAGTACATTATTATTACATGCGCGATTACTATTTAGCAACTGGTGAAAACCCAACAGCATTGCGTTACATCGACTGGACTTTAACAGTGCCTTTAATGTGCGTTGAGTTTTATCTATTAACAAAAGTAGCAGGTGCTACCAAGTCTTTATTATGGAAGTTGATTTTCGCTTCTGTGTGGATGCTTGTTACAGGGTACATTGGCGAAGCATTTACTGATGGCTCCACTGAACACTCTGTATTATGGGGTGTGTTATCTACTTTAGGTTACGCTTACATTTTATACACTGCCTGGTTTGGCGAAGTAGCGAAGTTAGCAGAAAGCAGTGGCGACCCTGTAGTGGTACGTGGTATAAGAACGTTAGCTTGGTTTGTATTAGTTGGATGGGCTATCTACCCTATTGGCTACATGTGTATGCCGGGTGGCTGGTTAAACACAGGTTTAGGTTGGAGCTCTGCTAATGTAGATTTATTCTATAACATAGCTGATGCTATCAACAAAATCGGATTCGGCTTAGTGGTATACTCCATTGCCGTTTCATCAAAGAAATAAAAATGTAAACTATATATCAACCTTCTTAAAAAGTAGAATTAATATTTGATAATAAACCTTTATTGATTTGATGCACGAAATAGTAAAGTGTATACAATACTTTTCATGTATAGATTAGAATCCATATTGGATAATACTCTTAGAATAAATTATTTTCGCACTAAAGGATTATGTCATTTTCTGCAACACCGAAGGAAGGAAAAATAGGTACCGATTCTTTGGTAAAACAAAATAACATAAAGAAACAAACCTGATTGGGGATAACACACGAGGAAGTTATAGAAGAGAAGACATGAAGTATAGTGTAGTTAACTTCGATCAGGTTTTTAAAGTTATTCATCAACTAATAAATAAAAATTTATCATCACTGTTTTGTAGAAAAAGGAGAACATCGGCTAGATAGAAAGGAAGCATAATAATTGGCTTCATTCTTTATAGTTGATGTATTTTCAAAACAGTACTTAAAACAAAAAAGTCTCAGTTTACCTGAGACTTTTTTTTGTGAACATACATATAGTTTTACATGTTCTTTACAATTTCCTGAGCGAACTCGGAACACTTTAACATTGTGGCATTCTCCATCAGCCTATGAAAATCATAGGTAACGCGTTTAGCGGCAATAGATTTTTCTAAACCTTTGTTGATTAAATCGGCTGCTTCTTGCCAGCCCATATACTCCAGCATCATCACACCAGAAAGAATTACAGATCCTGGATTTACTTTATCCTGCCCTGCATACTTAGGTGCTGTGCCATGTGTTGCTTCGAATATGGCATGACCTGTTATGTAGTTAATGTTTGCTCCTGGCGCAATACCAATACCTCCTACTTGTGCCGCTAGTGCATCGCTTAAATAATCACCATTTAAGTTTAAGGTTGCGATAACATCAAAATCATCGGGGCGTGTTAGCACTTGTTGTAACGTAATATCTGCGATAGAATCTTTTATCACTACTTTGCCTGCTGCAATAGCGGCTTTTTGTTCATCGTTCGCAGCGCTTTCTCCTTTTTCTTTTTTTGTTTTCTCCCACGTATTCCAAGTGTATACTTTATCGCCAAAGTATTGTTCGGCAATTGAATATCCCCAGTCTCTGAAGGCACCTTCGGTAAACTTCATGATGTTGCCTTTGTGCACTAATGTTACCGATTTACGTTTGTGCTTAATGGCATAACCAATGGCACTATGTATTAACCGAACGCTTCCACTCCAGCTTACGGCTTTTATGCCCAAGCCAACTTGTACATCGTTCTTCACATCGGTTGCACCAACCATTTTCCAGAACTCTTCGGATTTTTGAGTTGTATTAAAACGAATTTTGTTGAATTCTTTCGGAAACTCTTTTGCAAGAAAATCTAATACCTTTTGCGCTTCGGGTGTGCCTGCAGCAAACTCTATTCCTGCGTAAATATCTTCTGTGTTTTCGCGGAAGATAACCATGTCTACAGCTCCCGGATTTTTTACAGGAGAAGGCACACCTTGGTACCAACGCACAGGGCGAAGACATACATACAAATCTAATATCTGTCTCAAGGCAACGTTAAGCGAACGGATACCACCCCCAACAGGTGTGGTGAGTGGGCCTTTAATTCCAACGAGGTACTCACGAAAAACATCGAGAGTTTCATCGGGCAACCAGTTGCCTGTTTTGTTAAACGATTTTTCGCCTGCTAAAACTTCTTTCCAATTGATTTTACGTTTTCCTCCATAAGCCTTTTCAACAGCTTTATCGAACACTAATTGCGAAGCCGGCCAAATGTCTACTCCGGTTCCATCTCCTTCAATAAATGGAATTGTTGGATTATCGGGCACTACCAGCTTGCCGTTGGCAATGCTTATTTTCTGATCGCTCATGATATATTGAATTTATTGATTGGTTTATTCTTTTGTATAGGCTTCAA
The DNA here is from genome assembly GCA_021298355.1 of Flammeovirgaceae bacterium. Lineage (GTDB taxonomy): Bacteria > Bacteroidota > Bacteroidia > Cytophagales > Cyclobacteriaceae > Chryseotalea. Next base: position 143,679 of record JAJTEH010000005.1, on the reverse strand, counting down.
AGTTCGAAATTCGCTTGTACTATCAAAACCATTGAAGCAGAAAGTTTTAGATATTTAAGCCATGTGGCAGTTTGTTGAGTGTGTTGTTTTAGCTGCGCAGATTAAATTCTCTGTAGAACTTCGCCCCGGTGTGCGTCTAATTTCAGAAGTATAAACAGAAGAATAGTGAACCCCCAAAAAGAGGAGCCTCCATAACTAAAAAAGGGTAAGGGTATGCCAATAACCGGAAACAGGCCGAGGGTCATGCCAATGTTTACTGCAAAATGAAAAAACAAAATGGAAAGTGTGGCATAAGCAAATACTCGGGTAAATCTGTTTTTTTGGCGTTCGGCTATAAAAACTATGCGAAGCAGCAAAGCTACCCAAAGACTTAAAGTAATTAAACTGCCGATAAAGCCGTGTTCTTCGCCAATTGTGCAAAAGATAAAATCTGTGCTTTGCTCCGGCACAAAGTCAAACTTGGTTTGCGTGCCATGTAAAAATCCTTTCCCTAAAAAACCTCCACTACCAATGGCTATTTTAGATTGGGTTACGTTCCATCCGTACCCCAGCGGGTCGGCATCGGGGTTAATAAGTGCTTTAACTCTGTTTTGCTGATGTGGTTTTAAAACTTTTTCCACAACATAGTCTACACTTTGCAACATGCCTATCAGCGCTAAGGCTCCTACTGTTAGCAAGGCCAGTCTTTTAATTTTTTTCCTCCTCGAAAAAATTATGAGCGCAAACCACACAACTCCTATCACTGCATATAGGTAAAGGTTATTATCTACCAATAAAGCCAATACAAAAATTATAGCGCAACCAATGCCCACCAAAATTAAAAATGGCGACATGCCTTCGCGATAGAATACAACCATAAAGGCAGTAAACACTAAGGCTGTACCAGTATCTTTTTGCAAAAGAATTAACACCATAGGCAGGCCTATCATGGCAAACAACACAAGCTGGTTGCGCAGGTTATCCATTCGAAAACCAATTGTGCCAATGTATTTGGCTACAGCTAAAGCGGTGGCAAACTTTGCAAATTCAGAGGGTTGCCCGCCAAAAATTCCAATACCTATCCAGGCTTTATTACCTCCCACCTCTTTTCCGATTATCGGCACTAAGATTAACAAGAACAATATACCTCCATAAATGGCATAAGCAAACGTATCGTAGAAACGCATGTCGATTATCAAAATCGCTAAAATGATGATTAAGCCCGCGCCTATAAATAGCAGTTGCCTTCCTGAACTTAGGCCAAGATCGAAGATAGACTGGTTAATGGTTTCGTCATACACGGAGGCATATATGTTTAACCAACCAAAAGTTACCAGTACTGCATATAACAGCACCGTAACCCAATCCATTTTTACCGGTATGTGTTCGTTTCTATTCAATCGAAGTCTCCTCTAAGTACGTAATCTTCTATGTGTTTTCGTTTTGTTCCACCTTGCAAATATTTTTCAATAAGCAAACTGGCAATAGATGCCGCAGCCCTGCCACCTTGCCCTGCATCTTCTACATAAACAGAAATGGCAATTTTTGGATTATCCCGTGGGGCAAAGGCTATAAATACGGAATGATCGAATAAGGGCGGATTATTTTCTACTGTTCCGGTTTTTCCGCATACAATGATGTCGGATAGTTTAGCTCGGTATTGTGCTGTACCGCCTTCTACTACACTTTGCATGGCATCTACGGCAACTGAAAAGTAAGTAGAGTCGATTGTAGTAAAATGTTTAATTTGAAAGGCAGGTAAAGGTTTACCGGATTCCCCTATTGATTTTACAAGATGTGGTGTGTAATAATAACCACGGTTGGCAATAGTTGCAGCAAAGTTTGCCATTTGTATGGGTACCACTAAATTTTCGCCTTCGCCAATTGCAATAGAATAGATGTTTGAAAACTTCCAGGCGCGCCCCCGGTAAGCTTTATCGTACGAAGCCGGGCTAGGAACCAATCCACTTTTTTCGTTTGGTAAATCTATTCCTAATGGTTTGCCAAAACCAAAACTGCGCATGTGTTGGTTCCATTCTTCTAACCCTATTCGGGTATCGGTAAAAGGGTCGTTTGCTTTTCCTTTGTTTAGCATTCGCCTTAACACATTATGAAAATATGGATTGCAAGAATGCGTGATGGCCCCTCTTAAGTCTTCGTTACGATGAGAACCATGGCAATTGATAATCGATCTGTTGCAAACTATTCTGGTTTCGGGAGTAATAACTCCTTCTTGCAAGGCTACCATAGCCTGGGCAATTTTAAAAATAGAACCAGGTCTGTATTGCGCCATTAACGGTCGGCTAAATAATGGCTTGGTAGTATCGCTACTTATGAACTTAAAATTCTTTGAATAATTTTTACCGGTTAGCATATTAGGATCGTACGAAGGACCGGAAACGAAAGCAAGTATTTCTCCTGTTTCGGGTTCTATGGCAACAATGCTTCCTGCTTTGCCCTGCATTAAGTATTCGCCATACAATTGCAGATCAAGGTCTATGGTAGTAATTAAATTTTTGCCCGGAACGGAAAGCGTATCCAGTTCGCCATTCTTAAAAGATCCTTTATCTATGCCATCTACATCGCGCATTTTAAAACGCACTCCTCGTTTTCCGCTCAGGTATTTTTCGTAGTAGGCTTCTAAACCACTTTGGCCAATGTAATCGCCTTGCCTGTATGTATTGGTTGTGTCGCGGTCTAGTTGCGATTTAGAAATCTCGCTTACGTACCCTAATCCGTTAGCGAATGCGCTTGTTGTGTAAGAGCGTGTTGATCTCGCTTGTATGTAAAAGCCGGGGAAATCGATGAGTCTGTCTTGAATGCGCGCGAAATCATCGTTAGAGAGTTGTGTTAGAAATGTTGTGAGTTTAACCGGTGAATATTCTTTCTTTGCGCGCAGTTCTTCGAATTTAAGTTTTAGTTCTTCGCGTGTTACCCTGAATACTGAGCAAAATGCAGCGGTATCCAGTTGTTTGATTTCGCTAGTCACTACTTGTATATCGTATTCGGGGGTGTTGTAAACCAATAGTTTTCCGTTACGGTCATACAGTAAACCGCGCACAGGGTAATCAATTTGTTTAAGAATGGCGTTGCTGTCGGCCAGTTCGGCATATTTGTTATCCAGCACCTGTATAGAGAATAGCTTTATCAGAAACACAAGTGCTACCAATACGATTATAACTTGCACTATTTCTTTTCTTCCATCGTTCATACTCTACTGTTTGGAAAAGAAGAGTTGATATACCACCAGAATAAATGCTGTAAAGGTTACACTGGCTATTACTTTTAAAATAGTTATCCAGAAATACCCAACACCTCCTGCTTCTACAAAAAATAAAACACTATTGTGTACAAGTAATAAGGGTATGCTATATACTAAAAACCATTGTACACCATTGGCGGCCACGGTTGGGTTGGCGTTGCGTTCGTAGCCACCTTGTGGTGTAATTCTTGTAAGCCAAAAGTCGCGCAGGTACATCATGGCTACGCTTGCCATAGCGTGCAGGCCCGCGCTATCGTAAAACATATCTACCAATAAACCCATTGCAAAAGCCACTAACATGCTAATAAGCGGATTGGTTTCTACAGGTCTGGTAAATAAGAACAATAAATAAATAAAACTGAATGCTGTGTGAAACAACACCACGTGCCGAAACAACACCACTTGAAGAAGTAGAAAGAAAAAGAAGCCGATTACTCTGTATATCGTCATGCTATCGGGTGTTCAAGGTGTTCTCCAAAGAATCTATTTCTACTTTAAGGTTACTTTTGATAACTGCCAGATACGTTAACGAGCGAAAATCCTGAGATAATTTAAGGGTGATGTCGTAAAACAAGGCCTCATCTTTTAAGCTTACTTTTTCTACTGTGCCAACTAATAAACCTTCGGGGTAAACGGCATTATAGCCGGATGTTACTACTGTATCGCCTTTTATTGGTTGTACGTGGCGAGGCAGATACAACAGGTCTACGTAATCAGGATTTTGCCCGTTCCATTTAGCTGTTGCAAAATGGCTTGTGCGTTTTAATTGCACAGAAGTAAGCACATCGATATTTAACAAAGTTGTTACCACGCTAAAATTATCGGATACAGATTTTACTTTGCCAACAATACCTTGGGCACTTACTACTGCCATGCCTGGTTGTATACCGTGTTTTTTTCCTTTGTTTAAAGTAAGATGATTTTTAAACAGATCAACCCCATTGTTGGTAACTCTTGCAGAAACAAAATCAAAGCGGTTTACAATTTCCGGATCTTGAATTTCGCGCACAGATAGTGAGTAGATGCTTTGCTTTTTTTGTTCCAGTTGCCTGCGCAGCATGGCGTTCTCTTCTGCTAACTGTTGGTTAGTTTCGCGCAGCGAAAAGAAATCGCGGAAGTTTTGCGAAGTTCTGTTTATGCTTGCTACTAAGGCATTGGATGAATTAAAGAATGCTGCGCTTTGGTATTGGTTGTTGTTTACCAATAGTAAAAGGCAAATCACTTGTAGAACCAGAAAGGTAAAAAATGCACGGTATTGATAGATAAATAGAAAGAGTCTTTCCATGCAGAATTACTTCCGATTTAAAATTTTAATTCATTAATACTGAGCGATAGTGATGCAGGTTTTTTAATGCGGCACCTGTGCCGCGTACAACAGCGCGAAGCGGATCATCGGCAATGTGAATGGGTAATTTTGTTTTGAGTGCCAAACGTTTATCTAACCCTCTTAACAAAGCACCTCCACCTGTAAGGTAAATTCCTCTTTCGTAAATATCTGCCGAAAGTTCCGGTGGGGAAGTTTCTAATGCTTTTAGAACAGCTTCTTCTAACTTCGATACAGATTTATCTAAGGCGAAAGCAATTTCGGAATAAGATACTTTAATTGTTTTCGGAATGCCTGTCATTAAATCGCGGCCACGGATTTCGTAATCATCTGGTCCGTCATCTAGTTCTGTCATGGCCGAGCCTACTTCTATTTTTACACGTTCGGCAGAGCGTTCGCCAATTAACAGATTGTGTTGCCTGCGCATGTAGTCTAAAATATCGCGGTTAAACGTATCGCCAGCTACACGAATGGATTGGTCGCAAACAATTCCGGAAAGTGCAATTACTGCGATATCAGTAGTTCCACCTCCTATGTCTACAATCATATTTCCTAAGGGTTGTTCAATGTCTATTCCTACACCAATTGCTGCGGCAATGGGTTCGTAAATCATGTATACTTCTTTTGCACCTGCATGTTCGGCAGAGTCACGCACGGCACGTTTCTCTACTTCTGTTATGCCCGAAGGAATACAAATTACCATTCGGTACGAAGGCGGAAATAAACGCTTGCCTGTGTCGATCATTTTAATCAAACCACGAATCATCATTTCTGCTGCTTGAAAATCAGCAATAACACCTTCTTTTAATGGTCTGGTTGTTTTTATGAAGTCGTGGGTTTTCTCGTGCATTTGCATGGCTTCCCTCCCGATGGCTAAAACTTTGTTGCTGCGTTTGTCCATTGCAATTATAGAGGGTTCGTCTACAACAATTTTATCTTTATAGATGATAAGTGTATTAGCTGTGCCAAGGTCAATGGCAATGTCGGAGGTGAAAAAATCAAATATGGCCATGCAGAAAGGTGGTGAGTTTTATTCTACTACAAAAGAAACAGCAATTGCAGATATACCAAAATTAATTTGAAAAGATTATCGTTAATCTTTGCTAGTTAATTATTGGTTTTGCAAAAGCAGATGAATTAATGTTTGAAATGGCGGATGCCTGTAAACACCATTGCTAGGTTGTGTTCGTTGCAATATGCAACAGAATCCTGATCGCGTACTGAACCTCCCGGCTGGATAACGGCAGTAACGCCCTCTTTATCGGCTATTTCTACACAATCTGCAAAGGGGAAGAAAGCATCCGAAGCCATTACCGATCCTTTAAGATTAAACCCAAATGCTTTTGCTTTTTCTATGGCTTGCTTTAATGCATCTACACGCGATGTTTGCCCTACACCACTGGCAAGTAATTGGCCATCGTTAGCTAAAACAATGGTATTTGATTTAGTGTGCTTGGCAATTTTTCCTGCAAATAACAAAGCCTTTACTTCTACTTCGGTTGGTTTGCGGTTGGTTACGGTTTGTAAATCCTGAGATGTTTCCGTTTTAGTATCGTAATCTTGTACCAGTATCCCATTTAGCAAACTTTTGAATTGTAAACCAAAAGTTAGTTTTTGTTTCTGAAGCAAAATCATTCTGTTTTTCTTCGACTTTAATACTTGCAGAGCTTCCTTGGTATAAGCAGGTGCTATCAAAATTTCGAAGAACAATGTATTCATGCTCTCGGCTGCGGCTAAATCAATTTCTGCATTGGTTGCTAACACTCCGCCAAAGGCAGAAACTGTATCGGCCTGAAATGCTTTTTCGTATGCTTCTTTTACGGAACGTCCGGTTGCCACACCACAGGCATTGGTATGTTTGATGATAACGAAGGCTGTTTCGTTTTCAAACTCTTGCACCAGGCTAACGGCTGCATCTACATCTACTAAATTATTGTACGAAAGTTCTTTGCCATTTAATTGTTCAAAGAGTTCTTCTAGTTTACCATAGAACGAACTTTGTTGATGTGGATTTTCGCCATAGCGTAAGGTTCTGCTTTCGTGCGAGCTTACTTTAAAGGAATTTATTTTTTGTTCGCGGTTGAAATAATTAAAAATGGCAGTATCGTAATGTGAGGTTACATCAAAAGCTTGTGCTGCGAAATGTCTTCTTTCTTCAATACTTGTGGTTCCGTTTTCTTTTTCTAATAAGTTTAACAATGCGGGATATTGATTTCTGGAAGAAATAATGAGTGTGTCTTTAAAATTTTTAGCCGCTGCTCTGATGAGAGAAATACCTCCGATATCGATTTTCTCGATTATTTCTTGTTCTGCTGCACCCGAAGCAACCGTTTGTTCGAATGGATATAAATCGACTATTATTAAATCGATGGGTAAGATGTTGTGCTCTTGCGCTTGTTTAACATCTTCAGCTAAATCTCTTCTGTATAGTATACCACCAAACACGGCAGGGTGAAGTGTTTTAACTCTTCCTCCAAAAACTTCGGGATAGCCCGTTAGTTTTTCTACCGGAGTAACTGCATAGCCTAATTTTTCGATAAATGTTTGTGTACCTCCTGTCGACACAAATTCTACTTTTTGTTTTGCCAGTAGATGGATGATGGGGTCGAGATTATCTTTATAATAAACAGAAATTAAAGCGCGGGAGATTTGGCGGTTCATAGTGGTTTAGCTGAAATGAAGGGCAAAAGTAGAAAATATGCTTCTATAATCGACATGGAAATATACTATTCGCAAAGAGCGATGAAAAAATGATGTACAATCGTTTGTGGTTTCTTTAAACTGAGATTTCCTATCGCATTCGATCTGTTTTTTGTATATGATGAAGAAATCTACTTTTTATTTTTGAAGTCGGTTACAAAAAGTACAACTGCTTTTTTTATGCGCTTCCTGTTTGTGGCGTTGAGAAATCCGATAAATATGATTTTGATACGACCCAGGCCGCCCTGTTAATCTTAGTTTACTAAAAAATGAAAAAAAGCTGAATTTTTCCTCTTTCCTATACAAGAAGAAAAAGATTCCGGAATTTTTCGATCATCAAAACTTTTTAAAACCATGTGTGTTATAGGCTTGGTTTAAGGTTGAATCCGGCTGGTTACCGGATTCGAATATTGAAGGGTTTGGTTGGAGCCCCGTTCCTGCAAGAACGGGGTTTATTTTTTAAACAGGTTACGATCGAAAATACGCCCTTCATGCAAAAGCCTGGTTATTTTATGCACTACTTCGTCTAACTCGTCTGTCGATTTTTGTAAATGTCCTACTAGTTTCTTCACCTCATCGCTCGATTGTTCGAGTTGTATTACCTCGATAAGTCCCATTACACGCGATAAAGGTCCGCGCAAAAGATGGGCGTTGATGAAGGCATATTCTGATAGCTTTTTATTTTGTTCATCTAATTCTTTTGTTCTTTCTTGTACGCGTTGTTCTAAAGTTTCGTTCATGGTGCTTATTTCTTTGGCATATGAAACAAGGGCAACATTTTTTCTTTCTATTTCTTCGCGTTGTTCTGCAATTTCCAATTCTGCAGCTTTGCGTGCAGCCGAGTTAGCGGCTACGTTTACTAAGTCTGCAATTGCTTTTACAAATATGATATCTTCTTTATCCCATTCACGTTCTTGTTTTGTTTGCTCTACGCAGATTACTCCTTTAAAACTTCCATTTTCGAAGTAGGGTACATCTAACATGGCGTGTATGTCTAAAGGCAGTAAATAGCCTTCGGTAAAACAGGCGGTGGCAGGGTGTATTCGTGCTTTATTGGCAACCACTACTTTTTCTTCTTCTATGGCGTTAAAGTAAGGTTCAATTCCTTTTCTGTTTAATACACCACCGGGTTTTTCGGTTGCGTTGTTTCTGTCTACTATAGCCTGGCATATTATACTTTGCTGGGTTTCATCGAAATACCAAATACTAACTCTGCTACTTTGCATAGCTTGTAAAGCTTGCTGCAAAATTTGATTATACGCTAAGGTTAAATCGCCTTTTAAAATTCCATCGCAAGTAGCCAACTTTATCAGCGTTTGTAGGTACTCTTGTGTTTTCTTTTGTGCAAGCCCGATAATCTTATTTTGCTCTTCGAGTAGTTCTTGTATGGCCGATACTTCTTCGAAACTCTGTCGCAATTCTTCTTCGGCTGCGCGAAGTTCTTCGTTGGCCTTTTCGGTTGTATGTAAGAGTTTGTCTTGGTTGGTTTTAAATGTTTGTGCTATAAAAAACACAAACAACATGAGACCCAAATTTAGGGTTATCGCAAAAAACTGTGGCCAGGGCGAAATGTATTGTAAGTGTTCGGGCGGATTTGGCAGAAAAAAGATCAGAAGAAATGTGATTGTAACGATGGCCGTCCAGATGTAGGGCCACGAACCACCCTGTAGCATAATGGATAACAACGGTAACAGTAAAAGCCAAGGTAAAACAGCAGAATTCACTCCTCCGGAAAACGCTATCATAAACCAGGTTAGCAACAAACACATGGTTATAAATGCATTTGTTACTCTTTTCCAATTATCGGTTTTTAAACTTAAAAGCATGGTGCAGGCCAGCACAAGGCTGATAACCATACAGTATCGTGCTGCTAAAAAACCGGTGAAAAAAGAAAGTATAAAATAGCCAAGCGAAAACACCAGCGAAATCAAAATAGAATTAATGAGCAATAGAATTTTCCTGCTCTCTTCGGCCGTAAGTTGCTGAAACTTTTCTGTGTATGAACGATAGATATTTTTTAGCCGAAGCATTTTAAAGAAAATCTATTTTCAATTTATTACATATTTATCAATATCAGAGTAAGCAAACGCAAAATCTTTTTTTTGATGAGCCCACAACCAAAAGGTTTTTTTAAAATGCTACCTACACAAATTATTCTGCTGGGCTATAAACAGGTAGAGTAGTAAGGAGATCAAGAAGAAAGGCCGGATTAAATTTCTAGAATTTTTTTACATCACATGCGTATAGAATTTCTCTTTTGTTTAACAAATCAAAAGAAATACAAACCTTATCTTATATTTTTTTAAACAAGATGTTGGTTTACTTATTTAGTTTTCCTTCTTACTTAATTATCTGGTACGCTTAACGGTAATAGTGGCGCGCTTGCATTTTCCTCCGATTGGCGGATTTTGTTTGGAGATAGATAACTCTATGGCTGTAACACTTGGTAAATCGCTGAATATTTTGCTGATGATTTTCTCCGCCACAAATTCTAAAAGTTTAGATGGTTTTTCCATTTCTTCTTTTACAATCTGAAAGAGGGTTTCGTAGTTTACCGTTCCGTCTAATTCATCGTAATTGGCGCCTTTGGTAAAGTCGGCCTCTACAGCTATATCAACCGTAAAATAATTCCCTGAAATACGTTCGTGCGGATACACACCGTGAAAGGCATGAAACTCTAAACCTTCCAGCGCAACTTGTCCTTTCATTCTATCTCATCGAAAAAAGATTTGAACACCGGTTTGTTGGCCGGCTTTATTCCGTCTGCTACCAATTCTGTTTCAACGCTAATTCTTTCAGTTACGATTTCTACTTTTGGTGTAACCGGAGTTGGTTCTGCTTTGCGTGTGTTGGCTTTTACTTGCTTTAAATGTTGGTCGGCATCGAATTGGCTTTGGTTGTTAGTTGCTCTGCTCACGCGATCTAACATTTCGCTGGCAACGCGTTTCATATCTGCCATTAAATCTTCGCGGGCTTGCTCTAAGCGTTTGTAGTTTTCTAACATGGCTTTTAGCCTGTCTTCCATTTCGGCTACAATTTCTTTCGCTTGTGTTTCGGCTTGTTCGATGGTATTGCGTGCCGATGTTTTAGCTTCGTTTAATAAAGCTTCGGCTTTCAAGTTGGTTTCGCGTAAATGCAAATCGGCTGCTTGTCTGGCTTGTTCTATTACATTAGCGCCTGTGTCTTCCGCTGTTTTTAATGTTTTGTATAACGATGATTCCACCTCGCGTAACTTAGATACTTCGCGCTCGGCAGATTCTAACTTTATTCTGAGTTCTTTTACTTCATCTTGTGTTCTCTCCCATTCTTGCGAAAGGGTAAGTAAAAAAGCGTTTACTTCATCTTTGTTAAAACCACGAAAGTCTTTTTCGAAAGTTTTTTGTCTGATTTCCAGCGGTGTAATTCTCATTGTTGTGGGGTTAAGTGGTAAAAATTAGAACTAGTTTGTTCTCCTACTTAAAAGGCTTTTGGCCAAAATCTATTCAAATATAATATTCCAAACGGAAATTGTTCTATCATCGCTGGCACTTACCAGCAGATTTTGATAAGAAGACCACCACAATCGGTTAACCGAAGTGCCGTGCCCCGCATGTCTGGATTTATCTATTACTTTTAACAATCGCTGTTCGGCAGCATCCCACACTTTAATCGACTTATCCATGCTGCACGTAGCAAAGTACCGACCATCGGCTCTAAAACTAAGGTGATTGATAGCAAAAAGATGCGCTACCACTTCGTTTACTTGTGCATACCCTCCGCGCACATCCCAGACTTTTATGCGCGCATCGCGCGATGTGCTGATTAAATAATCGAAGTTGGGAGTGTATTGCAATGAAAAAACAGAGTTAAGGTGTGCTTCCCATTTGTATTTTACTTGCAGATGTTCAACATCTAAAACAGTAATGTGGTTATCGCTTGCGCCAATGGCTAATTCGTTTTTAACAGGATTAAAAGAAAAAGCACGAATGCTCTTCTCACTCACTTTTATTTTTTCTACTACTTGCACATTTTTTATGTTGATGAGGATAACCTCTCCACTGCCTGTTCCTACAAACAAAATGTTATCTATGGATAACAGAGCAAAAATAGCAGCATCGGTGATTTTTAAGGAAGCCACTTCTTTTTTGTTTTGCCAATCTAAAATATGGATGCCTTCGTAGTTGTGGCCGGCTATTAGATAATTACTAGCTGCGTGGTAATGCAAGGCATACACTGAGTTTGGCAATTTGGCAACTAACTCTCCTAGATCTGGTTTGTTTAAATCCCACAACACCACCATGCCATCTCCTGCACCCGAGAAAAAAAGATTTTCGCGGTTGGCCGGTTCAAGGGTATACACGCAATCTTCGTGGCCTTTAAATGAATGTATTTTCTCTACTTTAATCGCCATAGAATTATCTGGTGCTAATTTACATATATCGCCATTCTTGCTTAACATTGTTATTCTATTATGCCTTTAATTTTTAAACACCACACTGAAAAAAATCTAGTTTGTGTTTGGCACATTACCGAATCGTTATCGTGGCTGGCTTTGCAAACGAGCGATGAAATCAGCAAAGACTTACCTACTCACCCAAAAAAATTAGCCGAACAATTAGCTGCCAAAATTTTGATCCAACAAAGTGCGCAATTGTTGGGAATCGCCTACTCAGGAATTGAAAAAGACAGCTTTGGCAAACCAAGGCTGATGCACCACCACCAACGCTACAGCATCAGTATAAGTCACTCATATCCCTTTGTAGCTTGCCAGATTAGTGAGGATCCATTTGCCGGAATTGATATTGAACAAGTGAAAAATAAAATACTACGTGTTGCGCACCGCGTTTTTAATGAAGATGAATTACAGGCCATTCAAAACAATGCGCAAGTAGCCACTATTTTTTGGTGCGCCAAAGAAGCTTTGATTAAAACATATGGCAAAAAAGATTTATTCTTAAAAGATGAAATTACTATCGATGGATTTAATAACCACCTCTCAGGAATAACGCTCGGCTATATTCAAAAAAAAGAATTTGAACAGAAGCATAAATTACAGTATCTTGTAAAAGAAGATTTCGTTTTAGTTTTCACTGATAATCATGTATAAATGAAAAATATTCTCTCCATTCTTTTTGTTCTCTCTTGTTTCACCCTACAAGCACAATCTATTGCAGATTTTACTTTAAAAAATGTAATGGACGGACAAACACTCTCTAGCTCATCTTACAGAGCGAAGAAAGCGATAGTTGTGTTATTCACCAGCGTGGCTTGCCCCTTCGATGGTTACTATACCAACCGCATTAAGGCTTTACAACAAAAGTATGGCGAACAAATTACTTGGCTGTTGGTAAATGCGTATACTGAATCTCCTGAGAGTGAAGAATGGATGTTGAAAGCTGCACAAGCCAATGGTTTAAACATGCCTTACTTAAGTGATAAAGATCAACAAGTCATGAATGCCTTAGGCGCGCAAAGAAGTCCGGAAGTGTTTTTATTAAAACCTACCGGTAACCAATGGGAAGTTGTGTACAAAGGAGCTATAGATGACAATGCGCAAGCAGAAAATGGCGTTCGGCAAGCTTTCTTACAAAATGCGATGGATAGTTTCTTAGCTGGAAAAACCATTGCAACACCCGTTACACGAGCGAGTGGTTGTTATATTAGAAAGAAGTGAAAGGATATTATTTGAAATTAAAATCAAACTCCCAAATCTGCGCCATCGGCAATAATCAATAAAATTTCTTTTACTTCTTCTGCTTTGGCGTGCTCACCCATTTTATCGAACGACATCACTAAATTACGAAGCGACCTGCGCACGATTTCTAAATTAGCACACGGCTCGAAGAAAGAATTTTGTGGTGTTAATCTCAATTCGTGAATGTAATTTTCAACATCTGTTTTAGAAAAAATTAATCCTCTGTTAAATACATTGATATAAAATTGATTGCTTTCATTTTTATACGTTAAAACAAAAAGATTAGGGAGATTTACACCATAAACAGGCAATTGTAATTTTTGAGCAACGTACAGGTATATAATACAAAGTGAAATGGGATTTCCTTTTCTGGTTTCTAAAACAATATTGAGCAGTGAATTACCAGGAGAGTGAAAATTTTTAGTATTCGCGCCAAACTTCAGTTTGCTGAAAAATACACTGTTTACAACCTTAATCTGATCGAACGGATGCAAATCAGGACGAAACTCTAACCACACTTCGCGGTAAATTTCGTCTAAATCTCTTTTCAGTTTTTCTAATTCGAAATCCGGGTATTGGTACGTAGCTATCAACCACATGCCAGTAAGTAAATCTTGTTCTTCAGACTGGTACCAGGCTTCCATCCGCTCTTTTAAAAGTTTGTATTGCAGCGTGTGAATTAGATCTTCAATCTTTCTTTGTAGGCCAGGGTTAAAAGTAGACTCCCACTCCCGCTCAAGAAACGGAATGATTTCTTGTCCGAGACTTTTAATTTTATTCTCTACCTGATTCACGATTTTATCGTCATCATCATCAAGCAGCGATACCAATGCTTTTAATTCCGAGTCACTCATCAGGTTTGTATTACACCAACATTAAACTTTTCTACCGGAGCGTTATTGGCAGCTTCAATTCCTCTTGCTAAAAATTGGCGGGTTTCAGTCGGGTCAATTACAGCATCAACCCAAATTCTGGAAGCTGCATAATACGGACTCAGTTGTTCATTATACTTGTCCGTTATTTCTTTTAGCAGCGCATCTTCTTCTTCTTTGGCTATTGTTTTGCCTTGCGCTTTTAAAGAAGCCACGCGAATTTGTAAAAGTGTTTTCGCAGCAGAGGCTCCACTCATCACTGCAATTTGTGCCGAAGGCCAGGCTGCAATCAATCTTGGATCATAGGCTTTGCCACACATGGCATAATTACCTGCACCATACGAATTACCCATAATGATGGTGAATTTCGGAACGGTGCTATTGGCCATAGCATTTACCATTTTCGCTCCATCTTTAATAATGCCACCATGTTCGGCTTTACTTCCTACCATAAAACCGCTAACATCTTGCAAAAACACAAGTGGGATTTTTCGTTGGTTGCAGTTCATGATGAAGCGTGCAGCCTTATCCGCAGCATCTGAATAGATAACGCCACCCATTTGCATTTCGCCTTTTTTACTTTTTACAACTTTGCGTTGGTTAGCTACAATGCCTACTGCCCAACCTTCGATGCGTGCATACCCACAGATAATGGTTTTACCATACAAGGCTTTGTATTCATCAAATGATTCTGCGTCAACAATTGCTTTGATTATTTCGAGCGTGTCATAGGGTTTGGTTCTATCTGCCGGAAAAATACCATAGATATCTTTCGAATCAGTTTGTGGCGATTTACTTTCGATACGATCAAATCCTGCTGTTGGCTGACTGCCTATCTTGCTGAAAATAGAACGGATGTAATCTAAACAAGCCTGGTCGTTCGGAAATTTATTATCGGTAACTCCGGAAATTTCGCAATGCGTTGTTGCACCACCCAGTGTTTCGTTATCAATATCTTCTCCTATAGCTGCTTTTACTAAATACGATCCTGCTAAAAAAATAGAACCTGTTTTATCTACAATCATGGCTTCATCGCTCATGATGGGTAAGTACGCACCACCCGCTACACAACTTCCCATGATGGCTGCGATTTGTACAATACCCATCGAAGACATTTTTGCATTGTTTCTGAATTGCCTTCCGAAATGTTCTTTATCAGGAAAAATTTCGTCTTGCATAGGTAAGAACACGCCTGCACTATCTACTAGGTAAATAATGGGCAAACGGTTTTCCATAGCAATTTCTTGCGCGCGCAGGTTTTTCTTAGCTGTTATTGGAAACCACGCTCCGGCTTTAACAGTAGCATCGTTTGCTACTACCATGCATAATCTTTTATGAATGTAACCAATGCCTGCTACTACGCCACCCGAAGGGCAACCGCCTTGTTCGGTATACATGCCCTCGCCCGCAAATAATCCTATTTCTAAAAAATCTGATTGCGGATCGAGTAGATAGTGAATGCGTTCGCGCGCTGTTAATTTTCCTTTCTGATGTTGCTCAGCAATTTTTTTTTCGCCTCCGCCCAACTTTACTTTTTTAGCTTTATGCTGAAGTTGAAAAACAAGTTGTTTGTATTGGTCTTCGTTCCGGTTAAACTCCAGTTCTTTTTCTTTGGCCATACATTAATTTTTCTTTTGTTCTTCGGTTTTCTTTTGTTCTTCTTTTTCTTTTGCTAATGCTTTTTCAATTTTTCGGCTGCTTTTACCCAATGGCGCTAAGAAATGTTTCGGGTGTTTGTTGAAATGGTTGGCCAACGAATCTAAATCTTTAATTAATGTATTTAGGTTTACATAGAGCGAATCTTCCGTCATGAGTTTACTCATGGTGTTATCTCCTTTATTCAAACGGCTAAGCGTTTCGTTTAATTTGGATATTGATTGCTCTGCCTTAGTAAGTGTTCCGTTTAACCTTAAATCTTTTAAAGAATCAGACAGAATTTTAAAATTCTGAAGTGTTGGTTTTAAGTCTGCCAATGTACCGTTTAAGTTTCCGGCTACTTGCTTGGCCGCATCCGATAGTTCTGTTATTTTACCTTGCGTTAGCACCAACGTTCCGTTTACAAGTTTTGGCGTGGCCGCCAATTCGGCAAACATTTTATCTAACTGAACTGTATTTTTTTCGAGGTTAGATAAGATGTTATTTACTTTTACCAACGTTGCTTGCAAACTACTGGCAACCGGGGCGGCTTGCTCTAATAATTCGGCCATGCCTTTATCTAAGGCAGATAGCAGAGTATCGTTTTGTTTTAAATTTTTGTCACCTTTTCCTACATCCAGTAAAATACTTTTGGTGCCTAAAAAGTCGCTGCTGAGAATGGCCGTTGTCTTATCATTCAGAATTACATCCGTATCGATTTTCATTTCCACAATTACCTTATTCACTTTTCCTTGTACGATAGAGATATCACTGACGCGCCCAACTGCCAAACCATTTAAAAAGATTTGATTGGATTCGGTAAGCTTATCGATGTTATCGTAAACTGCGTAATACTTCTTTTGAGAGGAAAAGAAATCGATTCCTTTTAGAAAATTAAATCCAAAATAAAGGAGTACCAGGGCCACCACCATGAATACACCTACTTTCACTTCTTTTGAAATTCGCATACAAGCACCAAGGTACAAAAAAGCTGCAAGCTTAAAATTAATTCATGGCATCAACTTCTGCTTTATATTCTTTAAAGGCACGGTAGATACCGCTGGCTAATAATTCTTGTCCTTTTTCTGAGGTTAAGTATTTTTCTTCTTCGGTATTAGAGAGAAAACCGGTTTCGATTAAAACGCTGGGCATGGCTGTGCTCCACAATACCCAAAAGGGAGCTTGTTTAACACCTCGGCTGCTTCTGCCAACACGATTTTTAAATTGATTTTCAACTTTATGGGCAAAACTTAAGCTACTTTCCTGATACGCACTTTGGGTTAACGAAAACAAGATATATGATTCAGGACTTTCCGGATCGAAGCCCTCATACCGTTCTTTGTAATTTTCGTCTAGCATAATCACGGAATTTTCGCGTTTCGCTACATCAAAATTCTTTTGTTCTTTGGTTAAACCCATTACAAAAGTTTCGGTTCCGAAAGCTTTAACATTAGGATTTGCATTGGCGTGTATACTAATAAATAAATCAGCCTTGTGTTTATTGGCTATGGCTGCTCTTTCATCTAACTCAGGGTAGGTGTCGTCTTTTCTGGTGTACACAACTTTTACATCAGATAAATTAGTTTCGATATAGTGCCCCAATTTTAGGGCAATGCTTAGGGCAACATCTTTTTCTTTAGATTTTTTTCCTAGCGTACCAGAATCTTTACCTCCGTGGCCGGCATCGATCACTACAACATTTACTTTATAGTCGGGCAATAGCGCACTGGCAGAGTTTAGCAAGGTAATTGCTAGTAAAAGAGCCGGTACAAACAGTTTCTTAGCCGCAGACATATTAATGATGTGTGTATTTACAATAACTTTACGCAAAAGTGCGAAATTTTCGCAAATAGGAGAATCTAAACCAAAGTTCGTGCGCTTATACATATTTCTTGTTTTTATGGTTTGGGGGTTTTCTGTACAGGCGCAGGTAGAAAAAAACATTCGTGTGCCTGCCCGCGACTTAGGGAAACCCGGCAATGCACCCGATACTTTACAAGCCACTCCCAATAAACCGTTAGACTCTTTAAAACTTCCAAAAGACACACTAAATAACAAAGCATATAAAAGTGATATCGAAACTACTATCAATTATTCTGCCACCGATTCTATAGTATCTAGCCTTGTTTCGAAAAAAGTATGGTTGTATGGAGATGCAAAAATTAAATATGGCGATATTGAATTAGAGGCCGATGAGATTTTAATCGACTACGAAAACAGTACCCTAACGGCAAACGGCACACGCGATTCGCTGGGCAACCGTATTGGTTTTCCGATATTTAAAAACGGTAGCGAGGTTTACGAAACAAAAGATATCGTGTACAATTTTAAAACCCGAAGAGCAAAAATATCTGAAGTTGTAACGAAGCAAGGCGAAGGCATTATACATGGAGCCACTGTTTTTAAAAATGAAAAGAATGAATTGTTTACGCGCGGTAATTTGTACACTACCTGCGGATTAGAACATCCCCACTTCGCCATTCGCTCTACAAAAGTTAAGGCTATTCCTAAAGATAAGGTAGTATCCGGCCCGTTTTATATGGAGTTTAATGGTGTACCAACACCGCTGGGCTTTGCCTTTGGAATGTTTCCTGCAGAGCGGGAAAGTAAATCAGGAATAATCTTTCCATCCTACGGAGAAGAAAGAAGGCGCGGATTTAACTTAAGACAAGGCGGCTACTTTTTCGACATCAATGAATATATAAAGGTAACGTTACTCGCAGATATTTACTCTAAGGGCGGACATGCCATACAAGCTTCTACAGCATACAATAAACGATACGCTTATACAGGCAGTTTTCGTTTCAGCTATTCTAAAACACCCACCAGCGATAGAATTGAAAGCAAAGTTTTTCAGCGCGATTATCAACTAAGCTGGTCGCACTCACCACAAAGCAAAGGCACCGGTAGATTTTCTGCTTCTGTAAATGCAGCCACTTCGAGTTTTAACACAAATAACAATTTGTTTAACCAAAACTTTGATCCCAATGGAAACGCGTTTAGCAACACCACCCGAAGGATGAACTCAAATATAGCGTACAGCAAAACGTTTAAAGGAACTCCTTTTAGTTTAGGTTTAAACGCTACACACCAACAAGATTTACGCACTAAACTAGTCGACTTGCTTTTGCCTTCGGTAAGTGTAAACATGAATAACATTTATCCCTTCCAGAAAAAAGAAGGAGGCAAAGCTGGCCTGTTAGAAAATATCAACTTTCGGTATACCATGACGGCCCAAAACAAAGTTAACAACCGCGTTTCGCCAGATAGTATAGCTCCTTTTACTGCACAAACTTTTTCAACTTTTTTAAATAGAGGTAACAGAGGAATGAAACACAACATTCCTATTTCTACCTCGATGAAAGTGTTGAAGTATTTTACGCTTGCACCTACCGCCACCATAGATGAAATATGGTATGGCGAAAGACTGGCTTGGGGTTTTGATGACGAAAACACAATTGTACGAGTAGATACCGTTAAAGGATTTAACCGGATAACCACCTACTCCGCAGGAATTGGTTTAAACACGCGCATATACGGTACCGTTAATTTTAACAAGGGTAAAATTAAAGCGATACGCCATGTAATGAACCCCTCGGTATCCTATTCTTATCGACCCGATTTTTCAACAAACGAAAATTATTTTAAAAAATTAGTAAATCCCGAAACGGGTGTTACAACCTTTAAATCTTTACATGAAGGTTTTATGTACGGAGGTGCTAACCTGGGCGAAAACCAATCGATTAACTTTGGTATAAACAACAACTTCGAAATGAAAGTGAAAGACAAAGATGATACAGTTGCACGAAAAGTTACTTTGTTAAATCAACTTTCATTCAATTCGGGTTATAACTTTTTAGCCGATTCGTTTAAACTATCTTCTGTTTCTATTAGTGCCAATACTACTTTGTTTAAAGAGAAACTTAGCATAAACGCAAATGCCACTTACGATCCGTACAGAATTTTAAACGGAAAAAGAGTAGACGCATTTGCGTGGAACCACGGTGGCCGAGGAAGAATTACTTCGGCTAATATTGCGCTTGGCACTAACTTAAATCCGGCCGGGCAAAAGAGCGATACCGAACGCACCAATAAAATAAATAATTCTAACCTCTCGGAAAGCGATAAGCAACACATGATTAACAACCCCTACGAATATGTAGATTTTAGTATACCGTGGAACTTGCGCATTAGCTATAGTTTAAACTATTCTAATAACCTGGGAGCACCTGATAAAGTAACACAAGCATTACAATTTTCCGGAGATATAAAACTTTCTGAACAATGGAAAGTGGTGTTTAACTCGGGCTATGATTTTGAAGCGGGTGAGTTTACGCAAACCAACTTAGATATTGCTCGCGATATGCACTGCTGGACAATGTCGTTGAACTGGACACCCTTTGGCTTTTTTACCTCGTATAATTTTCGCATCAGTGTAAAATCAAGCATGTTACAAGATTTGAAAATGGAAAGAAGAAAACCGTGGTTGGATAATCTACGCTAAATATTCTCTTTTTAATTAATTTTCTCTAAAGGATTTATACGTATCAAATATTTAAAGAATACGTATATTTGTTTTATGGATAGTAAGCTAACTATAAAACTAAATCAATCAGTAGTTGAAAAAGCTAAGATTTATGCCAAAAAGAAAAAAACAAGCCTATCCAGGCTAATCGAATCATATCTTGGTAATTTAACAGAACAACCTGACGATGATGATATCACTCCTTTAGTAAAAAAGTTAACTGGTGTCTTAGAATTAAAAAAAGATTCTCAGCCAAAGGAGAGCTATCATAAGTATATAAAATCAAAATATGGCA
Source organism: Flammeovirgaceae bacterium (assembly GCA_021298355.1). Taxonomy (GTDB): domain Bacteria; phylum Bacteroidota; class Bacteroidia; order Cytophagales; family Cyclobacteriaceae; genus Chryseotalea. The sequence goes on along the minus strand of JAJTEH010000005.1, from coordinate 123,413 downwards.
AGTAATCTTTTACATGTTTTTATTGATACTGATGTTTGCCTTGATTTACTTTCTGGTAGAAAACCGTTTGTTAGTTCAGCACAAGCTTTATTCTCTTTGGCTGAATCAGAAAAAATTCGCGCAAGTGTTTCCGCGATATCTTTCGCTAATATTGATTACTTGTTACGTTCACAGTATTCGATTTCGCAAACACGAAACATATTATTAAAGTTTAAAACACTAGTAAGTGTAGCCAGTGTAGATGATAACGTTATCGAATTGGCTTTAACCTCTTCGTTTAAGGATTTCGAAGATGCTATACAGCATTATTGCGCGCTAAACGTTAAAGCCAAACATATTATTACAAGAAATATCAAAGACTATAAGAAATCCGAAATTAGTGTTTTAACGCCTGAGTCTTACCTTGCTTTATACAAACAATAATTATTTCAACCAACCCTCCACTTCTTCAAGCGTAGGATTTTGAACGTTTTCTAATTTCAGTTTCTTTCTTAAACCACACACATCGTTAAATAATTTAGATGCTTTCTGCGATTTAAATTGTTCTTCTGTTGCGAAGTTTAATTTTAAAACGATTGGTATTAAATCTGCCCTAACTCCCAGCGCTGCTATGGCTTTTTCATCAAAAGCTGCCGCTTGTTTTTCGGGTTTCATTTGTGGGAAGAACAATACATCTTGTATGCTGTGAGAGTTGGTCATGATCATGGATAATCGATCGATGCCAATTCCTAAACCTGCGGTTGGTGGCATGCCATATTCTAAGGCACGAAGAAAATCTTCATCTAACGTCATGGCTTCTTCATCGCCTCGTTTGCCTAATGCAACTTGCTCTTCGAAGCGGGCACGTTGGTCTATAGGATCATTCAACTCGCTAAAGGCATTACAAATTTCTTTTCCATTACAAATGGCTTCGAAACGTTCTACCAAACCGGGTTTACTTCTGTGTTTCTTTGCCAATGGCGACATCTCCACCGGATAATCTGTAATGAAAGTGGGTTGAATTAAATTGGGTTCGCATTTCTCTCCAAAAATCTGATCGATCAGTTTTCCTTTGCCCATCGTTGCATCGAAAGGCACGCCCAAACTTTTGCAAGTTTCAATTAATTGTGCTTCATCCATGTTGCTGATATCTACACCGGTAAAGTGTTGTATCGCTTCGAACATGGTGTAACGTTTCCACGGTCTTTTAAAATCGATAATATTCTCTCCTACTTTTACCTCGGTTTTACCGTGTAAATCAAGCGCCACTTTTTCGATCATCTCCTCCACTAAATCCATCATCCAGTTATAATCTTTATACGCTACGTATAATTCTATTTGTGTAAACTCCGGGTTATGGAAACGACTCATGCCTTCGTTTCTAAAATCTTTCGAGAATTCGTACACACCCGGGTAGCCGCCAACAATCAATCTTTTTAAATACAACTCGTTAGCGATGCGCAAGTAGAGCGTCATGTCTAACGTGTTGTGATGTGTTTTAAAAGGTCTTGCTGCTGCGCCACCGTATAATGGTTGCAGTATAGGCGTTTCTACTTCAAGGTAATTTTTATCATTGAGATACTGGCGCATAGAGTTAACCAACCTTGTGCGTTTCACAAATGTTTCGCGCACTTCGGGGTTTACAATTAAATCTACATAACGCATGCGGTAGCGTTGTTCAGGATCGGTAAAGGCATCGTACTTAACAACATTACCTGTTTCGTCTGCCGCTTCTTTTACTATGGGTAGTGGCTTTAACGATTTTGATAAAATTTTGAAAGAAGTAACGTGTATAGAAATTTCTCCGGTTTGTGTAGTAAAGCCGTAGCCTTTTACACCAATAATATCACCTATGTCGGTAAGTTTTTTAAAAACTGTGTTGTATAGTGTTTTGTCTTCGTTGGGGCAAAGATCATCTCTTCGTAAATAGATTTGAATTCTTCCTGTTTCATCTTGCAACTCAGCGAAAGAAGCATTACCCATTATTCTTCTGCTCATCATCCTACCTGCAATGGAGATTTGGCGGTAATCGCTTTTATGCCTTTCGTAATTTTCCAGAATTTCTTGTGCCGAAGCGTTTACTTCGAATAATTCGGCCGGATAAGGATCGATGCCCAACTTTGCTAATTCGGCCAAACTTTGTCTGCGTACAAGTTCTTGTTCGCTCAATTGCATACGTGATGATTTATTTTGGGTGCAAAAATAAAGAATAGTTACGATGGATAAGGCTTTAATTTTTAGCCTTGGCTCGTCTGGCTACTTCTTTTTTAATGAGGGTTAATTCTCTGCTGCTTTGGCCGGCTACGGATGTGTTTTCTTGCGCACGCCTGAATAAGTAAGGCATTACAGAGCGCACCGGACCATACGGAACATACTTGGCAACGTTGTAACCTGCTTGGGCAAGATTAAAAGAAATGTTGTCGCTCATACCATACAACTGTGCAAACCAAACGCGCGTATCATTCGGGTTCATGCTGTGTTTTTCCATTAAAACGGTTAGGTATAAGTTAGAGTAATCGTTATGCGAGCCACACATTACGGTTATGCGTTGTTTGTTATCAATACAAAACTCTAATGCTTTGTTAAATGCCTGGTCTGTTGCTTCTTTACTTGGCTGAATAGGATCGGGATAATTATTTTCTTTTGCTCTTTCTCTTTCTTTTTCCATGTATGCACCTCGCACTAATTTCGCACCTAAGTAAATGTTGTGCATGGCCGCAAAGTGAAGAGACTCTTTTAAATTTTTTAATGATGCCGTTCTATACATTTGGTAGGTATTGAATACAATGGCTCTCTCTTGATTGAATTTGCGCATCATCTCATAAGCCAGTGCATCGATAGGATCTTGCAACCAGGTTTCTTCAGCATCTACCAAAACAGGAACATTGGCATCGTAAGCTGCTTGGCAAATTTTTTCTACTCTGTCGTGTACTCTTTTGTAAGCTTGTTCTTCTTCTTCAGAAAGTTTGGCTTTGCTTTGAATTTTAGTTAAGAGTTCGGCATCGGCCAGGCCGGTAACTTTAAACACCGAAAAAGGAATGTTTTTATTTTGGCGTGCCTTATCAATCGTTCGTAAAGTTTCTTCAACTGTGGCATCAAAGCCTGCTTCGGTTTTCTCGCCTTCAACGGAATAATCTAAAATGGTTCCTACATGAAACTGACCTAATTTCTCGATTGCTTTCGCGGCTTTATCAATACTTTCTCCACCGCAAAAATGCTCAAACACAGTTGTGCGGATAATGCTTTCTACAGGCAAACGCAACTGCAACGCCACTTTTACGGCACTGGTAGCCATGGCCGAAATCCAGGGATGGTTAACAACTGAAAAAACAAAATTCGCTTTGTTTAACTCTTTATCGGATTTGTAAGAAAATGCGATGGCTGTGTCTTCGAAAGATACTGACGGTCGGGTTTCCATAAGATTAGAATGCGGCAAAGATAGATATTGCCCGGTAAAATTAACCGAACGTTTGTTCAACAAGCAAGGAATATACTTTGTTTGTACCTTGCTTTTAATTTATCTGCATGAATTCAGAATCCCTTGTTTTTACTGTTGCACCCCAAGTTGCCTTACAAGATTTTTTAAGCAAGCGCGATTACAGCAAAATTGTTTGTATCACCGACAAAAACTGCGAGCGATTTTGTTTGCCTCATGTACACAATGTATTTACGCCTGAAAACATTTTAGCCGTAGAAGCTGGCGAATCGTATAAAAACCTGGAAACATGCACAGTTATCTGGCAATTTTTAACCGCAAAACAACTCGACAGGCATAGTTTGGTTGTTGTGCTAGGTGGTGGAGTTTTGGGCGATATGGCTGGTTTTTGTGCAGCTACCTATAAAAGAGGAATTGATTTTGTTTTAATCCCTACAACACTTCTTTCGCAGGTAGATGCAAGCATTGGCGGAAAACTAGGAATTGACTTTCAGCATTTCAAAAATCATATTGGGGTTTTTCAACAACCTGTTGTTACCATCATCAGCGATGTATTCTTAGAAACATTACCCGAGTTAGAATTAAAATCCGGCTTTGCTGAAGTTGTTAAACACAGTTTGATTGGTGATTACGAAAGTTGGCAAGAGATAAGAAAACATGATTTAGCCAATCAAGATTGGAAAAAATTAATTCGTGCTTCGGCTGAGTTTAAGGTAAAAGTAATTACGGAAGACCCGCGCGAAAAAGGCTTACGCAAAATTTTAAATGCAGGCCACACCATCGGGCATGCTATTGAAAGTACTTTATTAGAAAAACAAACGCCTGTAACACATGGCGAGGCAGTTGCAGCAGGGTTGGTGATGGAAGCATTTTTAGCAAACCGAAAAGGATTGATTTCGGTGGATTATCTAAAAGAAATTAAAGGGTATATTCTTTCAGTATTTGGAAAAATTGAGACTGAAACTTTGCGTGACGACTTACTAATTGAAAAGGCTTTTCAGGATAAGAAAAATAGAGGCAACGAGATTTTATGCGTGCTCTTAAAAGAAAATGGAGACGCAGTGTGGGATGTTAGTATTACGGCTGAAGAAATAAAAATGGCTCTGGCATATTATCGCTCAGCTTAAACGTAATGCACTTCAGAATCATCAAAACCTGATTTTTGTTTTTTTAGTTTGTCTGTAATCTTACCGACATTCTTCTTTACAAAATCAGTAGTTTTCTTTTTGCGGCTTCCGGTTAACAACCAGGCGGCCAACAAAGCTCCCGAAGCAATTCCTAACCCAATGGCTAATTTTTTTGTTGTACTCATATATTGCTAAACCTAAAATAAAAGGTTTTTGTTGCATCAACCTTTAAAATTTTTCAATCATTTAATCGAACTGTATCTTGCCGCATGAATTTACTCCGGATTTCTCCTCGCCATCAGTTTCATCAATCCATCCAATTTTTACCAACCTCAAAAAGTATATGCAACCGTGCTCTGGTATTAAATGCTTTAGCCGATAATAAAGCTGAGTTGTTAAACTTATCGGATGCCAACGATACGCAATTGATGATACGGCATATTAATAGTGCCGATAACCAAATCGATGTTGAAGATGCCGGAACCGTGATGCGTTTTCTTACCGCTTACTTTGCCGTACAACCGAAGGAAACCATTTTAACAGGAACAGCCCGCATGAAGGAAAGACCAATTGGTATTTTGGTTGATGCCTTAACTGAAATAGGTGCTTCGATTGAGTATCTGGAGAAACCCGGTTATCCTCCACTCAAAATTAATCCGTTTACTCAACAAAAAAGTAATTCAGTTACTGTAAGAGGAGATATCAGCAGCCAGTTTATTTCTGCCTTGATGATGATTGCCACACAGTTGCCAAACGGTTTATCTATACACTTAACAGGAAACATCGGGAGTATTCCGTATCTGCAAATGACTGCCAACTTGATGCGAAAATTTGGCGCACACGTTACCTGGGAAGGAAATACGATTGTAGTTGAAAAAGGATTACCCGGCACAACACAATTAGTAATGGAAGGCGATTGGTCGGCAGCGAGTTATTGGTTTGCCTTTGTAGCATTAGCAAACGATGCAAGTTTAACGCTACCCAATTTACCTTTGCGTTCTTTACAAGGCGATAGAGTAATTGTAGATTTGATGGAAACCTTAGGTGTATCGTGCGAACCCAGAGGTAATCAGATATTATTAAGAAAAAAAGAAAGCAATTCTTTTTTCTCGGCAGACTTTAGCAATTGCCCCGACCTGGCACAGACTATTGCTGTGGTGTGTGCTGCCAAACAAATAGATGCGGAGTTTACCGGTTTAGAAAGTTTACGCATAAAAGAAACCGATCGCATTGCTGCCCTTCAGCATGAGTTAGCCAAAATAGGAGCTACGCTAACAGAAACAGAAACTGGAAAGTGGAAATTACTTTCACCCAAAATAGTACCGAAAGAAATACGCGTAAAAACCTACCACGACCATCGCATGGCAATGGCTTTCGCGCCATTAGCTACCATCATGCATGTTATTATTGAAGAACCGGAGGTAACAAAAAAATCATATCCTAATTTTTGGAAAGACATGGCGCTGCTTGGTTTTGTAATGAGTGATGAGAAAGTTTAAATTTATTCTATTGAAAACAGCCTGCGATTAAAATCGTGGGCTGTATTTATTCTTGACATAATCATAGAAATGATTCATTCAAAATTCTTCTTCAATTCGTTACAAAGTGCAGGAAGATGAATTTGCCTGGGGCCATACCAACTAAAAATTTCTCCATCTACTAATTTTATTTTTGATTGAGGCAAAAGGCTTTGTAAGTCTGCAAGGTGTTTTTCTTTAAATGGAAAAGGTTCAGAAGAAAGCAAAACTACATCGGGTTTTAGGTGTATGATTTCATCCTGTGTTAAAATAGGATATCTTGTTTGACGAATAACATTTGTAAAACCCAATGCAGATAAAACACTGTTGATAAAGGTTTCTTGCCCGGCTGCCATCCATGGTTTTTGCCAAATCAAATACAAAACTTTTTGTTTGTTCGTAGTTGGCAGAATGCTTTGGTAAGCAAGATTAATTTTATCATTTAAATCTTTTGCTTGGTTTTCTCTGTTCGTAATCTCTCCTAATTGTTGGATTAACTCTTCCTGATCTTTTACATGAATAACATCGGAAACCCAAATCGGAAAATGATTTGATAATTGTTCTACATCTTCTTTATTATTTTCTTCTTTGTTCGCTAAGATTAAATCTGGCTGAAGGGAAAGAATACGATGGACATCCGGATTTTTTGTTCCTCCTATTATTATTTTTTCTTTTATCCATTCGGCTGGATGTACGCAAAACTTTGTGATGCCGATGGTTTCATTTTCTAATGCAAGGTGGTGTAGAATATCGGTTAATGATGGAACTAACGAAACAATTCTTTTGGGAAATTGGCTTATGGAAACTTTTCTACCGGTTTGATCAACAACGTTTTTTTGCATGTGTAAAAATAAAAAAGTCCTGCCGAAACAGGACTTTGGTACCATACACACAGGAACAACAGAGAAAAGACCCTCTCAACAAAAACTCTGCGCCCCCGTGTGTAATTTCTTTATTCTCATTTATAAAATTGTTGGTCGTACCAGGTTTGGTAGGGTAATACAAAAGGTTGTTCCTACATCTTTTAGCGAACTCACTTCTACCTTTCCGTTTAACCTATCAACCGTATCTTTTAAAATAAACAATCCCATGCCTGTTCCGGGCACAGCATGGTTAGCCCTAAAAAATCTGTCGAAAATTCTGGATAAATATTGTGGCTCAATACCTACTCCGTTGTCTTCTACTTTTATTATTGCCTGTTCGGCATTTACCAATATGTATATTTTAACGTACGCAAATTTCTTGTTAGTGTCAAAATATTTTATGGCATTTGCGATTAGGTTCGTTAAGATAGTTTTTACCCTGAAAATATCTGAGTGGAATGTGCTTTTTTGACTTACATCAAGAGAAATCGAGATTTGTTTGTGTTCTGCTAAGCCACTTACAAATTTTAATTCTTCTTCGGCTATTTTATTAAAATCGATTGGTTCGCGTTTTACTTCTAGCCTGTTACCGCTAAAAAAATCGTTTAGTTCGTCTAAAAAACTATCTAGTTTAAGCAGATTAGCCCTAATCAACTGGAGATATTCCGTTCTTTGCTCTTCTGTTGTTTTCTCGGCCAAATTAAGCAAGCCAAGGGCAGACCGTATGGGGGCTTTTAAATCGTGCGTGGTTTTATAAAATATTTGGTCGAAATGTTCTGTTGTTTTAAGAAGCGATTCTTCTTTCAATTGTTGCTCGGTTACATCGCTCAACCGAATCATCCAATTGGATTGCTCGCTGCCAGCAGGTAAATAAACCATTTCAACAGCGTATACCTTACTTTTATTTTTTAACAGAATAGATTCGGGCGTATGGTTTGTATGCCCATTGATTTTAAAATTGAAAAATGCTTCTTTCCAATTCGCGATTTGATTGGGTTCGATAAAATCGAAAAATTCTTTAGCAATTGCTAAAATAGTTTCGCATGTAAAAAATACCGATGCCGTGTGCGAAGCATAGCGAACTGTAAATGAGTTATCTGTAATGATGGTGACAACTGCTGAATGGTGCGCCAACTCGCGAAACAACTCTTCCCTAACCTCCAGATGTGTCATTTCAAAATGTGTGCTACTTAAGTCTTTACTAAATCAAAATTGCCATGCTAACCAATTGTCCGGAAACTTTAAGATTTGAATTGGTTAAAGTGCCCTGATTCATCTCAAATTTTAGCTTACCGTCTATTACTTTAAAGTTGATGCAACTTCCCTTTTGAGCTAAGCCATTACCGTTTGTGATAGTTAACACAGGTTTACCAGATATGGTATTTTTAATTTCTTCGAATTGGTTGCTTTTGCTTCTTCCTAAATAAACCACCGAGCAGGTTGCTGCTTCGCCAGGCGATGTAATTTTTTTAATCACATATTTTTTACTGCCCTTAGGCTTACCATCGTACCATTGCTTAAGGGTATTAAGAACTTCATCATCGCCCATAACCCCTACAACAAATTCTCCGCCTTCGGTTTCGTTGGGCCACTGTACATACTTGATAAAGTTGTACATCATTTGGGAGTGTATTTCGTGTACCGGCTTTTCTTGAGCCAGACCTGCTGTTGATGCTAACACCACAGCAAAAAATAAAAGAACTGTTTTTCTCATAAAAGTTAAGGTGTATTGTATATGCAACTTACAACTTTAGTTCCAAAAATGTAAGAAAGGCCGCAACAGTATCGCTGCGACCGTTTCTCAAACAACCCTATTTTAGATGAGGATGGCCATTGATGCCAACGCTCCGGAAACCTTCAGGTTTGAAGATTCAACTGCTTTTTGGTTCAACTCGAACTTTAACTTGCTATCAATCGTGCGGAAGTTAATGGCACTACCTTTTTCTGCTAAACCTGCTTTATCGGTAATTAACAAGGTGCCTTTACCCGCTACTTTGTTTTTTACGTTCTCAAATTCGCCACTTTTAGATTTATCGATGAATACCACATCGCATTGGGCTAATTCTGCTGCGCTGTTAAATTTTTTAATCACATAGGTTTTGTTTCCTCTTGGCTTACCACCATACCAGGCTGTAAGTGTATTGTAAATTTCTGTATTGCCCAGTACACCAATCACAAATTCTCCGCTGGCGTTATTATCGGGCCATTGTACGTATTTCACAAAGTTGTACATCATCATCGAGTAAACTTCGTGCACAGGTCTGTCTTGAGCCTGAGCCTTTAAACCTAAGCTGAGTACGGAAATAAGAAGGATGCTTTTAAGCGTTTTCATGTTTGTTTTGATTGAGAGTTTTTCTTTTCGTTTGATGGCACAAAAGTAGACCCTGCCGTTTTAGCGACAGGGTCGTTATCTTGTTCAACCTTTCTGATGTAAGATTTTTTGAACTTGAACTTCTTTTTGAACAAAAAGCTCTCAAAAACGCAAAAAATGAGGTTTATTTTATATAGCGAAAGTCTTGCCCGGATTTTACTTGTAACAAAACCTCATAAATTAATTGTATAACGTTCTCTACATCTGTTTTGTGAACCATCTCTACCGTAGTATGCATGTATTTTAAAGGAAGAGAAATAAGAGCAGATGCCACGCCTTCGGCAGAATAAGCAAAAGAATCGGTGTCCGTTCCGGTTGAACGTGAAACCGCCTGACGTTGGAAAGGAAGTTTTTTCTTTTCAGCCGTTTCCAAAATCATCTTTAACACATTGTTCTGAACTGCTGGGCCATAGCATAACACCGGTCCGCTTCCCGCTTTTAAGTTTCCACTTTCCTTTTTATTATACATAGGAGACTGAGTATCATGCGTTACGTCAGTACAAATAGCCAAGTCAGGTTTTATCCTTCTGGATATCATTTCGGCTCCGCGTAAACCAATTTCTTCTTGCACAGAGTTTACAATGTATAAGCCGAATGGAAGTTTCTTCTTGTTTTCGTGTAACCTTCGTGCCACTTCGGCAATCATAAAACCACCCATGCGGTTATCTAAGGCACGACCAACCAGCCAATGCCCGTTCATTTCCATGAGTTCGTCTTCGAAGGTGATAACACAACCAACGTGTATACCCATAGCTTCCACTTCTTTTTTATTTTCTGCGCCTACATCAATGAAAATATTTTTTAAAGATGGCGCTTCTTCTTTGGCAGCATCGCGCACGTGAATGGCCGGCCAACCGAAAACTCCTTTCACAATTCCTTTTGCTGTGTGGATGTTCACTCTTTTAGATGGAGCGATTTGGTGATCCGAGCCACCGTTTCTGCGCACATAAATGTATCCATCTTCGGTTATGTAATTAACAAACCAAGAGATTTCATCAGCATGGGCTTCGATTACCACTTTGTAGTTTGCCTTTGGATTGACCACACCCACAACGGTACCATATACGTCAACGATATAATCATCGATATACGGTTTTAAATAATCTAACCAGATTTGCTGACCGGATGATTCGAAACCTGTGGGTGATGCATTGTTCAAATAATCGTAGAGAAATTTTTTACTTTTCTTATCCATACTTATATGATTACTTAAAAATAAAATACTTGTACATTATAATGGGATGTTACCATGCTTTTTTCTAGGTAGTTTATCCACTTTGTTTTCCAACATTTTAAAGGCTTTAATCAACTTTTCACGTGTTTGATCGGGGTAAATTACTTCATCGATAAATCCTCGTTGTGCTGCTTTATAAGGGTTGGCAAATTTCTTCGTGTATTCATCTACTTTCTCATTGAGTTTAGCTGCAGGGTCAGCTGCTTCACTAATCTCTTTTTTGAAAATAATTTCTGCCGCACCTTTCGCACCCATCACAGCAATTTCTGCAGTTGGCCAGGCGTAGTTTAAATCGGCACCAATATGTTTGCTGTTCATTACATCATAAGCACCACCGTAGGCCTTTCTGGTAATAACGGTTACGCGTGGTACCGTTGCTTCAGAAAAAGCAAACAATAGTTTCGCGCCATGTGTAATAATGCCGTTCCATTCCTGATCGGTACCAGGCAAAAAACCAGGAACATCTTCAAATACCAACAACGGAATATTAAAGCAATCGCAGAAGCGAACAAAGCGTGCAGCTTTTACGCTCGCATCAATATCCAAAACACCAGCTAAAACAGCTGGCTGATTGCCCACAATGCCAATGCTTCTTCCTGCCAAATGCGCAAAACCTACTACCATATTTTCGGCAAAATTTTTATGCACTTCGAAGAATGAATTTTCATCTACTACACCATGTATCACCTCGCGCATATCGTAAGGTTGGTTAGGATTAGCCGGAATAATTTGATTCAGAGCCGGACGTAATTCATTCCCAACTTGATAAGGAAGTGAAGGTGGTTGTTCTTCGCAATTCTGAGGAATGTATTGTAAAATCTGTTTCAATTGATTGATACATTCTACTTCGTTTGCTGCTGAAAAATGAGTGACACCACTTTTTGTACTGTGGGTGCTGGCTCCGCCTAATTCTTCGGCCGTTACGGTTTCGTGTGTAACTGTTTTTACAACATTAGGTCCAGTAACAAACATGAAGGATGTATTCTCTACCATGAAAATAAAATCTGTTATGGCTGGAGAATACACAGCTCCACCGGCACAAGGTCCCATGATGGCAGAAAGTTGTGGAATTACTCCGGATGCCAAAGTATTTCTATAAAAAATATCGGCATAACCGCCCAACGAAACTACACCTTCTTGTATGCGCGCACCACCCGAATCGTTAAGTCCGATAACAGGCGCACCATTTTTCATGGCCATGTCCATAATCTTAACAATTTTAGCAGCATGTGTTTCAGATAACGAGCCTCCAAAAACCGTAAAATCCTGAGAGAACACATACACCAATCTACCATTAACAGTTCCATAACCTGTAATTACGCCATCGCCTAAATAATGCTCTTTATCTAAACCAAAATCCTTAGCACGATGGGTAACGAATTTATCTAACTCTTCAAAAGAACCTTCATCTAACAAAAGCTCAATTCTTTCGCGGGCCGTTAGTTTGCCTTTGGCATGTTGCTGTTCAATTCTTTTGGCTCCACCTCCTGTTAAAGCTTCTGTATTCTTGCGATGCAGGGTATCGAATTTCTCCTGTAAAACAGGATCGGTGCTTTTGCGTGTTTCCATTTTGTTAAATTATTGGATGGATGCAAGATAATGGCTGTTCTACTTTTCTGTAGCATCTGATGAACCAATATTCCTGTTATTTTTGCGCTTTCAAAAATTTGTGCGGTGAAAGCAGCTATAATTGATTTAGGAACGAATACTTTCCATTTGCTGATTGCCGAATGGCACAGCCATCGGTTCGAGTTTATTCACCGCGAACGCGTACCGGTTCGACTCGGGCAAAAAGGTATTAATCAAAATACCATCCGTCCGGATGCTATCGCACGCGCAACTGAAGCATTGAGCGGTTTTAAAACAACCATCGATCAATTCAATGTTGAAAGGGTAATTGCTTTTGGTACGAGCGCGCTTCGCAACGCTGCTAATGTCCATGCTGTGCTGGCTGAGTTTAAAAGCAAAACCGGTATTGAGGTACAAGTAATTTCCGGAGAGCGCGAAGCTGAGTTGATTTACGAAGGCGTACGGTATGGCATTGAGTTAGGCAACGAGATGAGCCTCATTTTGGATATCGGTGGAGGTAGCGTAGAATTTATAATCGGGAATGATGAGACCATCGCCTGGAAAAAAAGTTTTGAAATTGGTGCTCAACGATTATTAGAAAAATTTCAACACAACGATCCTCTATTGGCTTCGGAACAAGAACAACTTGATTTGTTTTTGAATAAAGAACTAACTTCTTTGTTTGAAGCCATTGAACGTTATCAACCAGTTTCTTTGGTTGGCTCCTCTGGAACTTTTGATACGCTAAGCGATATCTATTGCATTAAACACGATTTACTTAAAAAACCAGACGACACAGAAACACCTTTATCCATCACAGGATTTTACGAAGTGTTTGAAGAGTTATTGGTTAAAAGCCGAGCTGATAGAATGTTGATACCAGGCATGATTGAAATGCGCGTGGATATGATTGTAGTAGCATGTTGTTTAATAGAACATTTACTGAAGCGTTATCAATTTCAAAACATCAGGGTTTCTACCTATGCCTTAAAGGAAGGCATTCTTTGCACCTTGATTAATAAAGTAGTGATATAAAAAAAGCGAGGAAAAATCCCTCGCTTTTTATTTATTCAAACATATTCAACTTTTTGTCTTTTGGATATTTAACTTCATACCCGAAAGTCAGCTTTTTACTTTCTCCCGGTTGTAATTGTAAATTCCAGATTAACTTTCCTTCTGCTTTGTTTACCGTTGCTCCACTGGTTTGTGTTGTTGCAATTTCAATCTGACTATTATTCGAAATAGGATATTGGTCTTCCACAACAATTCTTATGCTTTCACTTTTTGCATTTCGAACAGTAATATCAAAATTATACGTGTCGCGTTGGGTAGAGCCAATGGTTTTTCTAGCATTAAAATCTTTTGTTTTTTCGCGTTTAACATTTATGCGTTTGTCTCTTCCTAATGAAACAGATAGTGTGTCTTTAATCGTACCCGGATCAAGGAAAGTTTTACCTACATAAGTGCCTTCGAAAAATATATTGGCTTCGCCTGGCAACAAACTAAACTCTTCCCAACCGGTTGCTTTGGCAATTAGAAAAGCATCTTGATCTAACTTTGGTGCAACAGAATATAAATACGTGGCTTGTACTTGATGATTTTTGATTTCTACTAATGTTGGTTTATTGCCTGATTCAATCGTGTAAGGAATCGCAATCGCAAACTCTGTGTTTAAAGTAGTTTGAGTTGTGTTAACATAGAAGGATGAACTTACTGCTTCTTCACTTGCAACAGACATTTGCATATCTGCTGTTGCTTCTGGCGCAGGTGCTTCTGCTTTTTTCATCGACAAACCTCTAGTAGATCTATCTCTATAAACAACAGGTTGATAGAAATCCAGAAACCAAGTAAATAACTCTGGTTTCATTCCGCTTTCGTTGGGGTTAGCTGTGCTTAACGTCAACTTTACATTCTTCCATTGTTCGCCAGTGTTCTGATAAACGGATGCTTTATAACCTAAACTTAAAGGACTATTGGTATTGGTGGCGCGCAAATCATAAACAGCTTGCCAGCCTGCGTTCATCACAATGTAATCGATTTCTAATTCTACGGCTTGTTGTAAATCTGATGATATATTTACCACAATTTCGCTTGTGTTAAGGCTGTATTGTGCATTCTTTTCTTGTATCTGAGCGTTAATCTTGTTTAATCTTTCTTGATAACGATTTATCTTTTCATCATGCTTTAGTCTGGCTTGTACTATATCAGTCATTCTGGTGCGATAAAAATCCGCCATTGCTTTTAACTCTGCGACTGTTATATTTTGATTTCCTCCTCCAATTTTTTGATTGGTGTTTAATAATTGTTCTTCTCTTGTTAAAATTTCTTTCTGGCTGTTCTCTAATTGTATCCATTTTGCTAACAGGTTAGCAGAATCTTTCAACACTTTAATTGGTAATGGTAAGTTTACTTCACTCAAATAATTTTGTCTTACTGATGTTCCTTCAATCACAAATTTACCTTTACCACTTACTTGGATAGATTGCGGGTCGAGCATGGAACTTAGGTTGCTTACCACTACTTGCGACTTCCCTGCCGGAATTCTGACTTTGGCTAATCTGTTAACTTGTGCTTTATTTAAAAAGACTGTTACATGATTAACGTTACTTTCTGTAACAATCTCTTGTGCTTCAACTTGCAGTTGCATAGCAAAACCAACAAGTACTAAAAAGATTTTTTTCATACAATAAATTTAATAATAGGATGCACAATCTGTACTGATTCCATACCAAAACGAAAAATATTTCTAGTTATTTGACTTAACCCGAAACTGTATATTTGCAGCATGAATGTTTTATCCTACCAAAAACTCTATCAATTTACTTTTGAGGTATTTATAAAAATTGGGTGCAGCGAAGCACACGCACACCTAGCGACAAAAGTATTGTTAAGTGCCGATTTGCGTGGCATCGATTCGCATGGTGTGGCGCGTTTATCCGGATACATACGGTTGTGGGAAGCAGGAAGAATCAATGCAAACCCAAACATTCAAATAGAATACGAAACACCATCAACTGCAGTAGTAAATGGAGATGGAGGTTTAGGGTTAGTTGTAGCTCCTTTCGCTATGCAAGTAGCCATTGAAAAAGCAAAGCAATTCGGAACAGGTTGGGTATCGGTTAATCATTCCAATCATTTTGGTATTGCCGGTTATCACGCCATGATGGCTTTAGAAAATGATATGATAGGCATGGCTATGACTAATGCCAGTCCTTTAGTTGCCCCTACTTTTTCAACAGAAAGGTTGCTAGGAACAAACCCTATCGCGGTAGCAGTTCCTGCAAAAAATCAACCGCCCTTTGTTGCTGATATGGCTACTACAACTGCTGCCAATGGTAAACTTGAAATTCTACAACGAAAAGGTTTAGACGCACCAACCGGTTGGATACAAAATAAAGATGGCCTAAGTTCAACTAATCCACATGAATTAAAAGATGGTGGAGCTTTGATTCCTCTAGGAAGTGATTACGAACATGGAAGCCACAAGGGTTATGCTTTAGGTTCGATTGTCGATATTTTTTCTGCTGTATTATCTGGTGCGAATTACGGTCCATGGGTTCCGCCTTTTGTTGCTTTTTTACAACCTCCTGCTGATCCGGTAGGAAAAGGTATTGGTCATTTTTTTGGTGCCATGCGTGTAGATGCATTTAGACCAGCTGATGAATTTAAATCCCACATGGACAATTGGATCAGTCGTTTTAGAAAAGCAAAGACAGTTGCCGGAAAAGAAAATGTTTTAATACCGGGTGATCCTGAACGTGAAGCTGAAATTATCAGATTGAAAAACGGAATTCCAGTGAATGAAAAAGTTTTGGAAGATTTAACGCAGCTCGGACAAAAAATGAATATCAATTTTAAAAAAGATTAACACCACCGATGTTAAAGCCAGCACGTAAAATTATCGGGCTGTTGTAAGGCGCAAGTTCACCCGCTTGAGGGGTTCTATAAGAGAAATTATACAAAACCATAACAAAGAAAGAAGCTTTATCGCCAATAGGTTGGAGCAGTCCTCCTCCTGCTAAGAAGCTACTGAAGTTTTTTCTTCCTCCTTCAATGGGCTGTTCGAAACTTAACCATTCGTATTCTGCTTGCGCGAAAAATCCTTCGTAAACGGTATACCGCACAAAAGGATTAAGACCGTAGTTATTGATGGATATACTTTGATTATTCGGAGTAACGTTTTTAAATTTTATGTATTGATAAGTAGCTCCTGTTCCTGCAACTAATCTTTTAGTAAAGGAATATCCGAGTAGTGGATTAACCGCGAAAAAATCCTGATTGCGACTAAAACTCAATCCTAAACCACCCCCTGTTACAATACGTTCCTTCCAGGGGACTCCTTTTAAACTATTGTCTTCGCCTTGGCTATACGCTATTGTACATGCACTTAAAAAGAAAATAATCGAAAGAAGTTTTGTTTTCATATTAGTCTTGTACAAGTACGAATATTTCTTCCGAAGGTTTTTTCATCAGATATTTTTCGCGTGCGAATTTTTCTAACGATTCTTTATCTCCAAATAAATCATCGTGGTCTTGTTTAACTTGTTTGATTTTGTCTTCATAATAAACTTTTTCTCTTTCTAACGAACGCAACTTACCGGTTAAACGAAAGCGCGAGATAAAATCGTTTTGATCGAGAAAAACCATCCAAACCAAGAAAAATGCCGTAGCCAAAAAGTAAAAATTCTTAAAAAATGGTGGCAAACGTTTGAGCATAAGTTTAAAAAATGAATATGAATGTACTAAGAAATCTAAAAATAACAAAAGAGCCGGTTGTAGCCGGCACTTAAAAGTATTGATTAAAATTTCACACCGGGAAAGTAAGCTGTTTCGCCCAACTCTTCTTCAATGCGAATTAACTGATTGTATTTCGCCATTCTATCAGAGCGCGAAGCAGAACCTGTTTTAATCTGACCTGTGTTACAAGCAACGGCTAAGTCTGCGATGGTGCTATCTTCTGTTTCGCCAGAGCGGTGAGACATTACGCTTTTATATGCGTTATTCTTAGCCAGATTAACTGCATTGATGGTTTCTGTTAACGAACCAATTTGGTTTACTTTAATAAGTATAGAGTTACCCACTCCTTTTTCAATTCCTTCTTGTAAACGTTTTACATTGGTAACAAATAAATCATCTCCCACTAATTGTACTTTCTTTCCAATTTTATCTGTTAAGCCTTTCCATCCATCCCAATCATCTTCAGCCATACCATCTTCAATTGATATGATGGGATATTTAGCTGCCCAGCTGGCCCAATAATCTACCATTTCGGCAGAAGATAATTTTTTGCCTGATGACTTTTTAAATGTATAGGTCTTGCTGGCTGCATCGTAAAACTCAGAACTTGCAGCATCCATTGCAATAAAAATATCTTCGCCTGGTTTATATCCTGCCTTCTCAATGGCCATTAATACTACTTCAATCGCTTCTTCATTAGAAGTGATGTTAGGTGCAAATCCACCTTCATCACCAACGTTGGTAGATAAACCTTTATCATGCAAAACTTTTTTCAAGGTATGAAATACCTCTGTACCCATACGAAGCGATTCTGAAAATGATGCGGCCTTCACTGGCATTACCATAAACTCTTGAAAATCGATTGAGTTGTCTGCGTGGCTACCCCCATTCAAAATATTCATCATGGGTACAGGAAGTGTATTGGCATTAACACCACCAACGTAGCGATATAAGGACATGCCAGCTTCCATAGCTGCTGCTTTGGCTACAGCTAACGAAGTTCCTAAAATTGCATTTGCACCAAGATTGGCTTTGTTAGGTGTGCCATCTAATTCAATCATGATTTTATCAATCAGATTTTGTTCAAAAACTGAAAAGCCAACAACAGCTTCAGCAATTTTTGTGTTTACGTTTTCAACTGCTTTTAAAACACCTTTTCCAACGTATCTGCTTTTATCGCCATCGCGTAATTCTACAGCTTCGTGTGTGCCGGTTGAAGCACCTGATGGAACAGCTGCTCTTCCAAAACCACCACCTGAACTAACTACTTCTACTTCTACAGTTGGGTTGCCACGGCTATCTAAAATCTGACGGGCATGAACACTTTCAATTAAACTCATAATATTTAAAATTAATAACGGTTATCTATACTTTTTGAAATTTACTTTCTTCTATTAGGCTGATAAAATCATCGAACAAATAAGCAGAATCGTGTGGTCCTGGCGATGCTTCCGGGTGGTATTGTACACTGAATGCTTTTTTATTCTTTAAGCGAATACCCATCACAGTGTTGTCGTTCAAGTGAACATGTGTGAGTTCCACATCTTTATTCGCGTCTAAACTTTTTTCATCAATAGCGAAACCATGATTTTGGGAGGTCATCTCTCCTTTACCGGTTAGCAGATTTTTCACAGGATGATTTAATCCTCTATGGCCGTGATGCATTTTGTACGTTTTTAAACCTACAGCCAAACCTAGAATTTGATGACCTAAACAAATGCCGAACAATGGTTTATCCGCCTTTAAAATTGCTTGCACTGTTTCTACGGCATATTTCATTACAGCTGGATCGCCAGGACCATTTGAAATAAAATAGCCATCGGGCTGCCAGGCTTGCATTTCATCAAAAGATGTTTTAGCAGGAAAAACCTTGCAGTAACATCCACGCTTCGATAAGTTTCTTAAAATATTTTTCTTGATACCTAAATCTAATGCAGCAATTTTGATGGGTGCATTTATATCGCCAAAGAAATAGGGTGTAGGAGTAGAAACAACTGAAGATAATTCAAGTCCGTCCATTGAAGGAACTTCTTTTATTTTTTCCTTCATTTGCTCTACTGTTAACTCAGAAGATATTAAGGCATTCATAGCACCTTTGCTTCTGATGTAACGTACAAGCATGCGAGTATCTAAACCTGCAATTCCCACCACTCCGTTTTTCTCTAAGTATTGTTGTAAACTTTCTGTCGCATCTTTTCTGCTATGCTCTTCTGAAAACTCATTGATGACAACACCAGAAACTTGTGTGTGTTCCGACTCTTGCTCGGCTTGTGCTGTACCGTAATTACCGATATGCGATGCTGTGGTAACAACAATTTGTCCTTTGTAAGATGGATCTGTATAGATTTCCTGATAGCCTGTCATTCCTGTATTGAAACAAATTTCGCCACCGGATGTGCCTTGTTTACCAACTGAGATTCCTTCTAATAATAAGCCGTCTTCAAGTAAGAGATACGCTTTTTTTCTTTGCATGATGAGAAATGTTTAACAAAAATAGGGTTCTGAAACGAATAGCATAACAATCGGACTGAATATTCATGATCAAATGATGAATAAGCAATTTCATTCGATTGCAAAAGTGTATACAAAAAAAGGGATTGAGTAAAAACTCAATCCCTTCACTATGTTTATCAGTTTTCAATTACTGTTGATCTTCTTTTTTATCAGCTTTTTTAGAAGCTTTCTTAGGTTTTTCTTCTGCAGTTACTTCCGTTGCAGTTTCATCCTCTTTCTTTGCTTTAGCACGACCTCTTCTGGTTTTAGCTTTTTTCTCAGTTGCTGCTTCAGCGCTTCCATTATACAGCGTGTTAAAGTCTACCAACTCCATTAAGCAAACTTCTGCATTGTCACCCAAACGACTGTCGCTCATTTTAATAATGCGCGTGTAACCGCCTGGTCTGTTGGCAATTTTAGAAGCTACTTCACCAAACAATTCCTTTACAGACTCTTTATTTCCCAAATATGAGAAAACTGTTCTGCGAGAATGGGTTGTATCGTTTTTAGCTTTTGTTAAAAGAGGCTCAACGTACTTGCGTAAGGCTTTGGCTTTAGCAACTGTTGTTGTAATTCTTTTATTTAATATCAGGGAAGAAGCAAGGTTTGATAAAAGCGCAGCGCGGTGGCTGTGTTTTCTTCCAAGGTGGTTTATTTTCTTACCGTGTCTCATTGTCGCGGGTTCTCTTAGTCTTCGTCTAATTTATATTTGCCTAAATCCATTCCGAAAGTTAGGCCTTTATCGGCTACTAATTGTTCTAATTCAGCAAGAGACTTCTTACCGAAGTTCCTGAATTTCATCATATCGGAAATTTCAAGTTGCACAAGATCGCCAAGTGTTTTTACATCAGCTGCCTTTAAGCAATTGTATGCGCGAACTGATAAGTCTAGATCGTGCAAACTTGTTTTTAATAGTTTGCGCATGTGCAACAATGCCTCATCAACCACTTCTTCTTCAGTATTTTTTCCGGTTTCTTGCTCGATAGGCTTATCAGAGAAAAGCCGGAAGTGTTGAATCAGAATATGAGCTGCACCTTCTAATGCTTTTTCAGGATGAATAGATCCATCTGTTTGTATTTCTACAACTAGCTTTTCGTAGTCGGTTTTTTGTTCAACACGAGTATTTTCTACACTAAACTTAACATTCTTTATTGGAGTAAAGATGGCATCGATAGGAATGAAACCAAAAACTTGTTCGTTTGGCTTATTTTCTTCTGCCGGTAAGTAACCGCGGCCTTTTTCTATTGTAAGCTCTATTTCAAACTGTGAGTTCTCATCAAGGTTACAGATAACATGTTCTGGATTTAAAATTTCAAAAGCAGATGTAAACTTAGCGATATCGCCAGCCTTGAATTGCTTTTGCTTTTTAATTGTAACTGTAATTCTCGCGTCATTAGCTTCGCCAAGTTTACGAAAGCGAACCATTTTCAGGTTTAAAATAATTTCAGCCACATCTTCCACAACACCCTGAATGGTGGAGAACTCGTGCAATACACCCGGAACTTTAATTCCGGTAATGGCATACCCTTCCAAAGAAGAAAGTAGAATTCTTCTTAGGGCATTGCCGATTGTTACACCATAGCCTTTCTCAAGAGGTTTGAAGGTAAAAGTGCCGTAAAAATCATCGGCCTTTTCCATTACCACCTTATCGGGCATTTGAAACGCTAATATTGACATAGTCAGATGCTTTTTCAGTTTATTACTTAGAGTACAATTCAACGATCAACTGTTCGTTGATGTTTTCTGGAATATCTGCTCTTAGAGGTATATGTAACACCTTGCCAGACATTTCAGTGTTATTGAATTCTAACCAAGGATATTTCTTTGCAGACTGGATTGCCAAGCTATTGGTTATTGCCTCCAATGATTTAGAGCGTTCGCGCACACCGATTTCATCTCCAGCCTTTAATGCAAACGAAGGAATGTTTACAATTTCTCCGTTTACTGTTATGTGCTTATGTATTACAAGCTGGCGAGCTGCCCTTCTGGTTGGGGCAATACCTAAACGATACACCATATTGTCTAATCTTGCCTCGAGCAACTGAAGTAACACTTCACCAGTTACGCCTTTTTTACGAGATGCTTTATCAAACATTTTTGCGAATTGTCTTTCGAGCAATCCATAAATGTATTTTGCCTTCTGCTTTTCAGCTAATTGAGTTGCATATTCAGAAACTTTACGTTTCTTGGTTTTACCATGCATGCCTGGGGCATAATTTTTTTTCTGCAATGCTTTATTCTCGCCCATGATAGGCTCATTAAAGCGTCTTGAAATTCTAACCTTTGGCCCGGTATATCTTGCCATGTTTTCTTGTTTTTTTGTTACCTAAATAAATACTTACACTCTTCTGGCTTTCGGAGGACGACAGCCATTATGAGGAAGAGGAGTGATATCTTTAATGGTTGTGATTTCGATACCCGCAGTTTGTATTGTGCGGATTGCGGATTCACGTCCAGCTCCTGGTCCTTTTACAAATACTTCCACTTTACGTAAGCCCAATTCAAAGGCTTTTGTTGCGCAATCCTGCGCGGCCATTTGAGCTGCATAAGGTGTGTTTTTCTTCGAACCTTTAAAACCCATTTTTCCTGCTGACGACCATGTGATCACCTGACCAGTTGAGTTTGTCATAGATACGATGATATTATTAAAAGTAGCGTGGATGTGAGCCTGTCCTACAGCCTCAACATTAACTACGCGCTTTTTTGATTTATCTTTTTTCTTTTCAGCTGTTGCCATTATTGAAAAGTGTTTATGTCAATTAACCTTTAGTTGCTTTTTTCTTGTTCGCTACTGTCTTACGCTTACCTTTTCTGGTTCTGGCGTTGTTCTTTGTAGTTTGTCCACGTACAGGTAAACCTTTTCTGTGTCTTAGGCCACGGTAACAGCCGATATCCATTAAGCGTTTAATGCTTAATTGTACTTCGGAGCGAAGCATACCTTCAACTTTAAATTGCTCCGAGATAATGTTACGAATTGCACTCGACTCATCATCAGACCAATCTTTTGCTTTCTTATCGAAATTGATTCCTGCCTGTGTAAGAATGCTTTGTGCTCTTCTTCTGCCAATGCCGTAGATGTAAGTAAGTGCTATCTCACCTCTTTTGTTATCCGGAATATCGACACCTTGAATCCTTGCCATGTCTTTTAATTATTCGTTTATTTTCAATTAATAGCTATTCATTAACCTTGTCTCTGCTTATAGCGAGGGTTTTTCTTGTTAATGACATACAACTTTCCTTTGCGTCTGATGATTTTACATTCAGCGCTGCGTTTTTTAATGGATGCTTTAACTTTCATCTCTTTAATTATTTGTATCTAAATACAATCCTTCCTTTAGTTAAGTCATAAGGCGACATTTCAAGTCTTACTTTATCACCAGGCAAAATTCTAATGTAATTCATTCTCATTTTGCCTGAGATATGCGCCAAGACTTCGTGTCCATTTTCCAGTTGAACCCTAAACATAGCATTAGACAATGCTTCTGTTATGGTTCCATCTTGTTCTATAGACTTTTGCTTCGCCATTTATAACTATAATTTTCCTCTATATACTGGTGTGTTGTTAACACCTCAGTTTTGTTTTCTAAAATTGCCACCACATGTTCAAAATGTGCTGATGCTTTTCTGTCGGAAGTTCGGATGGTCCAACCATCTTTCTCTTGCACCACATTTCTTGTTCCTTGGTTAATCATCGGTTCAATCGCGAAAACCATTCCCGGAACTAACTTCACTCCTTTCCCCTTCTTTCCATAATTCGGAACTTCAGGATCTTCGTGTAGGTTTTTTCCTATTCCATGCCCCACCAACTCTCTTACAACGCCATAACCGAAACTTTCCACATAAGATTGGATAGCAAATCCAATGTCTCCTATCCGGTTTCCGGCCTTTGCTACTTCTATGCCTTTCCACAACGATTCGTATGTTCTTTCCAATAAGAGAACATCTTCTATCGATGCCTTTGGCAACGGATAAGTATATGCCGAATCGCTATGAAAGCCTTTGTAAAAAACACCGCAATCAACTGATATGATGTCGGTTTCTTTTAACTCATAGCTTCCTGGAAATCCATGAACCACTACTTCGTTTACTGATATGCAGAGCGAACCTGGAAAAGAACCATTATAGTTTTTAAACGATGGTATTCCTCCATTATCTCTAATAAACTCCTCAGCGGTTTTATCCAACTGTTGTGTTTTT
The DNA here is from genome assembly GCA_021298355.1 of Flammeovirgaceae bacterium. Classification (GTDB taxonomy): domain Bacteria; phylum Bacteroidota; class Bacteroidia; order Cytophagales; family Cyclobacteriaceae; genus Chryseotalea. Next base: position 99,890 of record JAJTEH010000005.1, on the reverse strand, counting down.
ACACCCGGCTTTATCAGTTTTGCCACTTCTCCGTGTGCTTTGCCCAATACCTGAGCACTTTCACGAATTAGAGCAATCTCTTCTTCAGTTTTTAAGTGAACCATGTCACTTAAGCTGCAGCAAATTGAGAACGTCCTTTAACTCTGCCAGACTTCATCATCCCTTCGTAATGCCTCATCAGCAAATAGCTTTCGATTTGTTGCAATGTGTCTAACACAACTCCAACAAGAATTAAAAGCGAAGTTCCTCCAAAGAACTGAGCAAAGTTTTGTCCTACACCGGCAATGACTGCGAAAGCAGGCATCACAGCGATGATTACTAGAAATATTGCTCCGGGCAATGTTATTCTAGACAATACAGTATCTATAAATTCAGCTGTCTGCTTTCCGGGTTTAATTCCAGGAACGAAGCCTCCATTTCTTTTTAAGTTGTCAGCAATATCATTTGAATTAATCGTGATAGCTGTATAAAAGAATGTGAATAACAAGATTAATGTTCCAAACAAAAGGTTGTATTGCCACGAAGTGAAGTCTGAAAAAGTAGCTCCAATGTAAGCTCCTAAGTCGCTATCGTTCCAAATACCACCCAATAGGGCTGGCAAAAACATTAATGCTTGTGCAAAAATAATTGGCATTACACCAGCCGAATTCAATTTTAACGGTATAAAATCTCTTTTTCCACCGTATAATTTGTTTCCCACAACCTGCTTGGCATATTGAATTGGGATTCTTCTTGTTGCTTGTGTTATTAAAATTACTCCCATAACAACTGCAAACAAGGCAAGTACTTCGAGTATAAATAATATCGCCCCTGCCATTCCTCGGTTGTTAACCATTTCATCTATTACTGAACCGGGAAATCTTGACACAATACCGATCATAATTAACATCGATATACCGTTGCCTATACCCTTATCGGTTATTCTTTCGCCTAACCACATACAAAACATGGTTCCCGCTATTAGAATTGTTATAGATGTAAAGTAAAAGAAGAAGCCGGGGTTAGTAATTGCTTCGGCCGGGATGGTTCCTCTTATGTAACCGTAAGATTGAAACCCAGTGATGAAAATTGTAAGTACCCTTGTAATTTGATTTAACCTTTTTCTGCCAGAATCTCCCTCCTTTTGCATTTTCTGGAAATAAGGAACTGCAACAGTTAAAAGCTGAACGATAATAGATGCCGATATGTAAGGCATAATACCGAGAGCAAATATGGATGCGCGGCTGAACGAACCTCCCAAAAATGTGTTTAAAAGAGCTAAAATACCTTCTTGAGGTGCTCCTGCTAGAGCAGAAGGATCAATACCGGGCAATACGATAAAAGAACCTAATCGAAAGATGATCAGGAAGCCCATCGTATTCAGGATTCTTACTCTTAGATCCTCAATGGAAAAAATATTCTTTATCGTCTGTATAAATCTTTTCATTACTTCAGTGTTGATACAGATCCGCCTGATTTTTCAATTGCACCAACTGCAGCCTCGGAAAATGCATGAGCTTGTACAGTTACTTTTGATTTTAATTCTCCTCTGCCCAATATTTTTACTTTGTCGTTTTTACCAACTATACCGTTAGCAATCATCAACTCAAGCGTGAGGTCTTTTGATTTAGCTTTCTCCACTAAACCCTCTAATACATCGAGGTTAACAGCTTTGAATTCTACTTTATTATTGTTCTTGAAACCGAACTTAGGTACACGTCTTACCAACGGCATCTGCCCACCCTCAAAACCAGCTTTTCTTGAATATCCTGATCTTGACTTTGCACCTTTATGTCCGCGGCCAGCTGTACTACCACCAGAACCCTGACCACGGCCAAGTCTCTTATTTGTTTTGGTAGAACCTTCAGCAGGTTTTAGTGTATGTAGTTTCATTTTAAATTTCTTTAACGGTTATCAAATGATTTACTTTTCTGATCATACCCGCAATCTGAGGAGTGTTTTCCACGATAACAGTTTTGTTCATTTTGCCTAAACCAAGTGCCTTCATGGTTAATTGTTGTGTATAAGGACGCTTGATAATACTGCGTGTTTGTTGAATTTGTACTTTAGCCATAAGTCAACGATTAACCGTTAAACACTTTATTTAAAGATATACCTCTGTTTTGAGCCACTGTTAATGGATCGCGCATGCTGGTTAAAGCTTTGAAGGTTGCCTTTACCACATTGTGTGGGTTAGAAGAACCTTTAGACTTTGCTAACACATTGTGAACGCCAGCGCTTTCTAATACAGCACGCATCGCACCGCCCGCAATTACACCAGTACCAGGAGAAGCAGGTTTTAATAACACAAAACCTCCTCCAAATTTACCGATAGACTCATGCGGTACAGTTCCCTTAATAACCGGAACTTTCACCAAATGCTTTTTAGCATCATCAATTCCTTTAGAAATAGCGTCTGTTACTTCGTTTGCTTTGCCTAATCCATATCCAACTACACCATTACCATCACCCACTACAACGATGGCAGCGAAACTAAATCTGCGACCACCTTTTACTACTTTGGCCACGCGTTGAATTGCAACTACTTTCTCTTTCAAATCGATTTCGCTTGCTTTAACTGCGCTGATATTGCTTGCCGACATATTCGTTGTTTTAGAAATTTAAACCACCCTCGCGGGCACCTTCTGCAAATGCTTTTACTTTTCCGTGATACAAATAACCATTACGGTCAAATACCACATCTTTTACACCGGCCGCAATTGCTCTTTCAGCAATTTTCTTTCCGGCTGTTTTACAATTTTCTTGGTTACCAGATGCCTTGGCACCTAATTCCCTGGTTGTAACTGATACTAAAGTCACTCCTTTTGTATCATCGATAAGTTGAGCGCTAACTCCTGTATTGCTTCTAAAAACCGATAAACGTGGTCTAGATGCAGTGCCCGTAATTTTCTTACGAACGCCTAACTTAATTCTTTCTCTTCTTCCTAGTTTGCCTGCCATAGTATTATGAGCTATGATGCTTATTTAGATGCTGCTTTACCTGCTTTTCTACGTACATACTCACCCGTGAAACGAACACCCTTACCTTTGTAAGGCTCAGTTTTACGAAGTGATTTTAATTTAGCTGAAATCTGACCAAGTAATTGCTTGTCGATTCCTTCTAAAATAATCGTAGGGTTTTGTCCTTTTTCCTGAACAGCCTGAACTTTAATTTCAGATGGAACAGCTAAAAAGATATTGTGAGAATATCCTAAACTAAGTTCAAGAACATTGGCTTGGGCTGTAGCTTTGTAACCAACACCTACTAATTCAAGTTGATGTTTGTATCCTTTGCTTACGCCTTCAATCATGTTGGCAATCAAAGCACGGTAAAGACCGTGTAATGACTTATGTCTTTTTTGGTCAGTAGGTCTGGCAACTACTACATGTCCTTCTTTGATTTTGATTTGAAAATCAGGATCGATGGCTTGGTGTAATTCTCCTTTCGGACCTTTTACTGACACTTTATCCTTTGACGGTGTAACTGTTACGCCTGAAGGGATGTTGATGGGTTTTAATCCTATTCTTGACATGGCTCAGTAATTAATAAACGTAACATAAAACTTCGCCACCCACATTAATTTTGCGGGCTTCCTTATCAGTCATTACACCTTTGGATGTAGAAACAATGGCAACACCCAGGCCATTTAAAACACGAGGCATTGCACCAACGTTTGCATATTGACGCAAACCTGGTGTGCTTACGCGCTCTAAATGCGTAATGGCATTTTCTTTTGTTTCAGGATTGTATTTCAAGGCAATTTTTATAACGCCTTGTACATTCTTTCCTTCTTCGAATTTATAATTCAAAATGTATCCCTTATCGAATAACACTTTGGTTATTTCCTTCTTTAGATTGCTGGCAGGCACTTCCAAAACTTTGTGGTTAGCCTTAATTGCGTTGCGCAATCTTGTTAAATAATCTGCTATTGGGTCCGTCATTTTTCTCCAATTTTTCGCTAAAAAAGCAAGCCCGTATAAACCGGGCTGCAAAGGTATTGAACATTTTTTAATATCCAAACTGTTATCTGGTTTCGGATTTAATCGACCTGGATACTCAGCAGCAATATGTCGTTATTACAAAGATTTCGATGATTTCAAACTATCATCTCCATCAAATTATTACCAAGATGCTTTTGTAAGCCCTGGTATTTTTCCATCAGAAGCCATCTGACGGAATTGGTTACGGCAGATGCCGAACTTACCCATGTAGCCTTTTGGTCTCCCTGTAAGCTTACAACGATTCTTTAATCTAACCGGAGATGCATTACGCGGTAGCTTATCTAGAGCCTGGTAATCTCCGGCTTCTTTCAATGCTTTTCTTTTGGCTGCATAAACAGCTACAAGGTGCTCACGCTTAGCCTGTCTTGCAACAACTGATAATTTTGCCATAATATTAGTTTTTATTGGTTGCAAACGGCATTCCGAATGCTTTTAATAGTTCAAAACTTTCTTCGTCTGTTTTCGCACTGGTAACGAAAGTGATATCCATACCACTGATCTTTGTTACTTTATCAATAGAAATTTCAGGGAAGATAATTTGTTCTTTTACACCTAGCGTGTAATTGCCTCTACCGTCAAATCCTTTCGCGTTAACACCTTTAAAATCGCGTACGCGTGGAAGAGCAATACTCATTAATCTATCCATAAATTCGTACATGCGATCTCCTCTTAGCGTTACACGTACACCAATAGGTTGGTTTTCGCGAAGTTTAAAGTTTGAGATAGCCTTCTTAGACTTGGTTGCTACAGCCTTTTGACCAGTTATTGTTGAAATTTCTTCAACTGCTACATCGATCAGTTTTTTGTCGGCTACAGCTGCACCCATACCCTTGTTGATGCAGATTTTTTCAACCTTTGGAACTTCCATAATCGACTTATACTGAAATTTTTCTTTCAGTGCGCTCATGATTTCCTTTTGATACTTCTGTTTTAATCTAGGCGTTGCCATTACTTAATGATTTCTCCTGTTTTCTTTGCGTAACGTTGCAGCTTTCCTTCTGCATTTAATTTGCGGCCAACACGTGTTGGTTTACCACTGGCAGGATCAACTAACATCAAATTGCTGATGTTGATTGTACCTTCCGTTTTCTTGATGCCACCTTCGGGTTTGCCAGCAGATGGTTTTGTGTGCTTTGTAACTATAGCGATACCTTCAACAACCGCACGGTTTTTAGATGCGATAACTTCCAGTACTTTTCCTGTCTTGCCTTTATCGTCTCCGGCAATTACCTTTACTGTGTCTCCCTTACGGATATGCAGTTTAGGTTGTTTGTTAAATTTTCTTTCCATGGCTTATAATACTTCTGGTGCCAATGATACAATTTTCATGAATTGCTTTTCGCGCAACTCTCTAGCTACCGGACCAAAGATACGGGTGCCTCTAGGTTCGTCTTGGTTGTTTAACAATACAGCAGCATTGTCTTCAAAACGAATATAAGAGCCGTCTTTGCGCCTTACTTCTTTTGTTGTTCTTACCACTACAGCCTTAGAAACTGTACCTTTCTTTATTTGGCTGGTTGGTGTGGCAGACTTTACAGTAACCACAATTTTATCGCCTACAGAGGCAGACTTTCTTTTCGTTCCGCCTAATACGTGCATACAAAGAACTTCTTTAGCTCCGCTGTTGTCTGCAACTGTTAATCTGGATTCTGTGCGTATCATGATTACTTAGCTTTTTCGATTATTTCTACTAATCTCCAACGCTTGTCTTTGCTTAACGGACGAGTTTCCATGATGCGTACTGTATCACCGATACCAGCCTCATTCTTTTCATCGTGTGCTTTGAAGCGCGAAGTTTTGTTTACAAATTTTCCATAGATAGGGTGCTTTACTTTTCTATCTACAGTAACAGTAATGGTTTTTTGCATTTTATTGCTTACCACTTTACCTACTCTTTCTTTTCTAAAATTCCTTTCTTGTGTTTCCATAGGAATTATGCTTTAGCTTTTTTAGCTGTTAATTCTGTGTTTAACCTTGCGATTAACTTACGTGTAGCACGCAATGTCATTGGGTTTTCGATTGAAGAAACCTGATGAGCGAATTGAAGCTTACGAAGGGTTTCTTTTTCGCTTGCAATTTTTTCGTTGAGCTCAGCAACTGATAATGCTTTAATGTCTGCGTTTTTCATATTACTTGGCTGTTTCTTCTACGTAATCTCTTCTAACTGTAAAGGCGGTTTTTAAAGGTAATTTACCTTCTGCTAATCTCATGGCTTCTTTTGCCGTTGCCATGCTAACTCCACCCGCTTCAAAAAGAATGGTTCCGGGTTTTACAACTGCAACCCAATACTCAGGAGCACCTTTACCTTTACCCATACGTACTTCGGCAGGCTTCTTTGTAATAGGCTTATCCGGGAAGATACGTATCCACACTTGTCCTTCGCGTTTCATAGCGCGGGTAACAGCAATACGAGCTGCTTCTAATTGTCTGGCTGTGATCCAACCTGGTTCTAGTGCTTTTAATGCAAAGGAACCGAATGCGATAGAGTGTCCTCTGGTTGCGAGGCCTTTTACTCTACCCTTCTGCATTTTTCTAAATTTCGTACGTTTCGGCTGTAACATGTTTGCTAAGCTTTACTGATTCAAATTAATTTCTAGGACCTTTAGATCTACCTCCTCGGCCTCCGCGATTATCTGCGCCTCTTCCTTTTCCATCGTTTCTTCTGCCGCCTCTATCGTTTGACCCTCCTCCAGATTGTTGGCCTGAAGTTGCGTTTGCTGCTGCACCTACATTTGGAGAAAGATCGCGCTTGCCATAAACTTCTCCTTTAAAGATCCAAACTTTTATACCGATTTTACCATATACAGTTTGTGCTTCTGATATTGCGTAATCGATATCTGCTCTTAGCGTATGCAAAGGAATTCTTCCTTCTTTGTATTGTTCAGTTCTGGCCATATCTGAACCAGCCAAACGACCCGATACTTTTACTTTAATCCCTTCAGCTCCAACTCTTATAGCTGAAGCTATAGCCTGCTTCATAGCTCTTTTGTAGGAAATACGTGCTTCAATTTGTTGCGCGATTGATTCGCCCACTAACTTGGCATCTAACTCTGGTCTCTTGATTTCGTAGATATTGATCTGAACATCCTTACCGGTGATCTTTTTCAACTCTTCTTTAATCTTATCAACTTCTTGTCCTCCTTTTCCAATTACAACACCAGGTCTGGCCGTATGAATTGTTAGTGTTATGCGCTTTAAGGTGCGTTCGATAACTACTTTTGAGATACCTCCTTTAGGAATGCGGGCGTCTACGTATTTACGTATTTTCTGATCTTCAACTAATTTGTCTGACATTGTTTTGCCACCAAACCAGCTGGAATCCCAACCGCGAACAATTCCTAATCTTAAACCTACAGGGTTAACTTTTTGTCCCATGTTTATTTAGCTTCAGTAGTTTGAACTTCTTTTCCATTTGCCAAGCTTGCCAAAACCAGCGTTACGTGGTTAGAGCGCTTGCGAATTCTATATCCTCTACCTTGAGGTGCAGGTCTCATTCTTTTTAATTGACGACCACCATCTACCCAAATCTCCTTTACATAAAGATCTGCGTCTTCGATTTTAGTTTCATGTGTATTTCCCCAGTTAGATATTGCCGATAGCAAAAGTTTTTCTAAAAGTGGTGCACCTAACTTTGATTCGAACTTTAAAATATTCAAGGCTTGGTTTACGCGTTGACCTTTAATTAAGTCGGCTACAAGACGCATCTTTCTTGGTGAAGATGGAACATCTTTTAGTTTGGCTACTACAGGACCAGTCTTCGAAGCCTCTTTGCGGGCATCGCGTTGCTGGCGTTTTATAACAGACTTTTTAGTCTTTTTTACAGCTGTTGTTTCCATGGCTTACTTAATCTTTACGGTTGCCACTATGACCCTTGAAGGTACGAGTAGGTGCAAATTCACCTAACTTATGACCTACCATATTCTCAGTTACATACACTGGTATGAACTTGTTTCCATTATGAACGGCTAATGTGTGGCCGATCATATCAGGTATAATTGTTGACCTTCTGGACCATGTCTTGATCACAGATTTTTTGCCTGACTTTTCCATTACTTCTACTTTCTTAAGTAGACGGAAATCGCAATAAGGTCCCTTTTTAATCGAGCGTCCCATTATTTTTTCCTCTTAGATATGATTAGACGATCTGAATACTTTTTAGGATGACGGGTTTTCTTACCCTTAGTGTATAAGCCCTTGCGTGAACGAGGGTGACCACCAGATGCACGGCCTTCGCCACCACCCATTGGGTGATCTACCGGGTTCATAGCCACTGCACGTGTACGAGGACGAATACCTCTCCAACGGTTACGACCTGCTTTACCCACACTTTCGTTCATGTGATCTGGATTAGATGCCGCTCCAACGGTAGCGATACATGTTTCTAACACATTACGCATTTCGCCAGATGGCATTTTTAATGCAGCGTAGCCATTTTCTCTTGCTAACAATTGTACAAAAGATCCTGCGCTGCGAGCAATTGCTCCTCCTTTGCCTGGCTTCATTTCTACATTGAATACAATTGTACCAAGTGGAATTTTTGACAACGGAAGTGCATTACCTACCTCGGGTGCCACATCAGGGCCTGCTAATACTGTTTGTCCTACTTTTAGTCCGTTAGGAGAAAGGATATAGGCTTTCTCTCCATCAGCATAATGTAATAAGGCAATACGAGCAGAACGGGCAGGATCATATTCGATAGAGGCAACTGTTGCCGGTACTCCAAACTTATTACGTTTGAAATCGATAACACGCAACTTCTGTTTATGACCACCGCCTATGTAACGCATGGTTAATTGACCTTTGCTATTTCTACCACCTGATTTCTTTATTGTTTTTAATAAAGACTTCTCTGGCTTCGATGTTGTGATGTCATCGAAGGAAGGTGCTAATCTATGTCTTGTGCCGGGTGTAACCGGTTTTAATTTTTTCAACGCCATATCTTTCTATTTAAACGTTGCTATAAAAATCTATTACTTCTCCGGCAGCAAGGGTTACAATTGCCTTTTTGTAGTTTGGCTTTCTGCCAGCCAACACACCAGACTTTGTAAAGCGTACTTTAAACTTGCCCATTACACGCATTGTGTTTACGCTTTCTACAGTTACTCCGTATTGCTTTTCAACTGCTTTTTTGATTTCCACCTTATTGGCATTCATATCGACAATAAAGCCGTATCTGCCCTTTTCATTCATGGCAGAAACCTTTTCGGTTACGAGTGGCTTCTTTAATACGCTCATGATTCTTTATTTAATAAGGTTACTACTTTGTTGATGGAGCTCTCTACGAAAACAACGCTATCGGCATTCATCAAATCGTATGTATTGATTTGATCTGCTGTTGTAACTTTTGTTTTTTGTACGTTGCGTCCTGCCAGAACAACATTTTTAGATACTTCTGGAAGTACCAACAATGTTTTCTTATCAGCTAAAGAAAGTGCATTCAGCATGCTTACATACTGTTTTGTTTTTGCTTCATTGAAATTGAAATCTTCAATAACGGCAATTGCATTTTCTTTTGCTTTATAGGTAAGCGCTGATTTGCGCGCTAAATCTTTTACTTTCTTGTTGAGTTTGAAGGAGTAGTCGCGAGGTTGAGGACCAAAAATTCTTCCACCACCTTTAAACTGAGGGTTTTTGATGCTACCCGCACGGGCGCCACCAGTACCTTTTTGTTTCTTCAACTTTTTAGTAGAACCTGAGATTTCGTTACGCTGCTTAGACTTGTGTGTGCCTTGGCGTTGGTTAGCCAAAATGCTTTTTACATCTAAATAAATGGCGTGGTCGTTTGGTTCGATGCCAAACACTTCTGCCGATAAAGCTACTTTACGGCCTGTGTTTTCTCCGCTATATTTTACAACTGAAACGTCCATTATTTCTGCAGAATTACGGTTGAATTTTTAGCTCCTGGAACGGAACCACTAACAACAATCAGGTTTTGATCTGCCATGATTTTTACCACTTTAAGGTTTGTAACCTTAACGCGATCGCCACCCATTCTTCCGGCTAAACGCTTACCTTTTGGTACACGCGATGCGAAAGACGCGTTACCCATTGAACCGGGAGCGCGTAAACGGTTGTGCTGACCGTGGGTTTGACCACCTACACCGGCAAAGTTGTGTCTTTTAACAACACCTTGAAAACCTTTACCCTTTGATGTACCTACGGCATCTAAGAAATCGCCTTCGGTGAATACATCTTGTACACGGATTTCCTTTCCTAGCTCAACGAGACCGTCAAACTCAGAGTTGAAATCGCGGAATTCCACTACATCTTTTTTTGGAGTAGTGTTCGCTTTTTTGAAATGTCCAAGCAGAGGCTTGCTGGTGTTTTTTTCTTTTTTCTCACCAAATGCAAGCTGCACAGCCTTGTAACCGTCTTTATCCAGGTTTTTAACCTGAGTAACAACACAAGGGCCGGCTTCGATTACAGTACATGCGATATTTTCGCCTTCTGCACCGAAAATGCTGGTCATACCTACTTTTCTACCAATAATACCAGGCATGAGTTATACTTGTTTTAGTTATTACTGGCTGCGACTTGTTCGCAACCTTCCCCTTTTTTTGCCGTTTTTATGCTTTTTTTGAGCATAGGGCGCGAAAAGGACTGCAAAGATAGGAACTTATCTTATGTAACCAATACCCAGATTAAAAATTTCTGAAAATCAATCGCTTTTGCCCCAAAAGATGGCCTTTACTTGAATAATGAATACCTTTCGACTTACAATAATTGAACATGCCGAGTGCACCAAAAAATCGCTCTAAGTTAATCTTCCTGATTTTTTTATTGTTAGTCGTTGCCGTGGCTCATGTTGCTATTGGTGGTTCATCTGTACCTTCTTCAGAGTTGATAAATGCTCTATTCTTTAAAAATGATGTGCAGCTTGTATGGCAGCAAATTGTCTGGGATTTACGTGTTCCACGGATGTTAACCGCCCTATTGGCGGGAGCTAGTTTATCGCTTGCAGGGCTACAGATGCAAACACTTTTTAGAAACCCATTGGCCGGCCCCGATGTGCTGGGTTTAACCGCTGGTGCAGGATTAGGTGTTGGAATTTGTATTTTTTTGGGTATTAGTTTTTCTTTTTTTATTCCGCTGATGTCACTTTTTGCATTTGGCGGAGCCTTTCTGGTTTTTATTCTGATTCTTCCGATGACACGGTACATTAAAGACCAAACCGCTTTGTTGTTAATAGGAGTAATGATTTCGGCCTTGGGAAGTGCTTTATTGGGCATTCTACAATTTACCAGTGGCTCAGATGAATTACAGAGCTACGTATTATGGACATTCGGTAGTTTAGGGAGCACGACTTATTACGAATTATTTATACTGCTAGCTGGTTTGATATTGGGCATTATACTGGCATTTGCCAATACAAAAAACATGAATGCATGGCCTCTGGGAGATGCGTACCTGAAAAACCTTGCTATTCCAGTTAAACGTGCTAGGTTATTAATGATAGTATCGGCAAGTATACTTACGGGTATTACAACTGCCTATTGTGGCCCTATTGCATTTGTTGGCCTTTCTACTCCATTGTTAGTGCGTAATTGGTTTAGAGACTTTAACCACGAAAACCTAATTGTTGCTTCGTGTTTATGCGGAAGCATCGTATTAATTGTGTGTGATTTATCCACACATTTGTTTTCTGCTCACGTGGCTATTCCGATAAATGTAGCTACTTCTTTACTTGGTGCGCCCGTTGTTATCTTTTTTATTGTTCGGTTAAAAAAAATAAGCATCTAAGATGTTTTGTGTTGATAAACTTTCTGTTGGATATCATAAAGAAGAGCAAACTATTCTGTTGTTAAACGAAGTTGACGTTATTCTAAAACCTGGTGAACTAATCTGCTTACTCGGAAGCAACGGTTGCGGTAAATCAACTTTGTTAAAAACTCTGGCGGGTTTACATCCTCCGTTGAATGGCTCGAACGAAAGTATTAATTCATTACACCAATCAAATAATCTTGCATTGGTGCTTACTGAAAAAATTGTTTCCACTTCCGCCACTGTTTGGGATTTAATTTCTACCGCCCGATATCCCCACTTAAATTGGCGAATAACTTTTCAGGAAAAAGATTTGCAAGCCATACAATTTGCCATTGCACGGGTTGGCCTAAACAATATTCAGGATAGGTTTATACATGAGATAAGCGATGGACAATTGCAGTTAACGCTTATCGCAAGGGCCTTAGCACAAGAAACTTCTTTCATCTTTTTAGATGAGCCAACGGCACACCTGGATTTAAACAACCGCATGGACGTGATGTTGCTATTGCGCAGTCTGGCGCATCAATTCGGTAAAACAATTTTGGTGAGCACACATGAACTAGACTTGGCTTTGCAGTTGGCAGACCGACTTTGGGTTGTTTATAATCAAAAAATTGAAAATGGCTTACCGGAAGATTTGGTTTTAAGTGGATTATTAGACCAGGCTTTCCCACGAAAAGGGTTTGACCTTAAAACCGGTGAGATGAAATATGAACCAACAAAAAATATACACATTGAACTTAAAGGCGAAGGTTATCGATATCTGTGGACCAAAAATGCTTTACAAAGAACGGGCTACACTATAACAGAATTTTCTCCTAGATTCTCCATTATCATTTCTGATGATAAATGGCTAATTGGTGATAACTCATTTACCACATTACATTCTATTTTACATTTCATTGAACAAGAAATTATCCGCTCATAAATTTCTTGGCTTTCCTTAGATGGAATAGCAAACTTAATCTCGATTAATTCAAAACATAGTTCTAAATTGAGTTTACCTAAACTCTCTGTATGTTTACTTTTCTACTGAACAGAATTGTCTTTTCTGTTTTATTCGTTATCCCACTTTTATCCGTTGCTAACCCAAAAGATAGTTTGCAAAAACTTTTACTGAATAAAACGATACCCGACACAATGCGGGTAAAGGTTTTGGATGAGTTATGTTATACCCTAACACTCCAACAACAAGACTCTGCCATTTATTATGGCAACGAAGCAATTGCATTGGCCAGAAAAATAAACTATCAAAAGGGGTTAGGGTTAGCGCTAAGCGATTTAGGTGTTGCCTATTTTTATAAAGCTGATTTACCAATGGCAATAACCTTATGGGAAGAAGCACAGAACGTTCGCGCATCTATCCGTGATTTAGCAGGTGTGGCTTCTTTGAACATTAAATTAGGTGCAGCTTATTTTAAACAAGGTAACTATTCAAAAAGCTTCGAAAGCCAAACCAAAGCTCTGCAAGCATTCGAAAAGTTAAATCATATACAAGGCCAAGCCAACGCGTTAAACAATATGGCTGCTGTTTTGGAGCATCAGCAAGAGTACCAACAAGCTTTGGTATACCATAAGAAATCTTTACACCTTGCCTTAAAAAATAATATATCTGAGAGTTATGGCATTTCGCTAATTAACATTGGTAATATTTTTCAAAAAACAAATCAGTATGACAGCGCCATTTGGTATTGGCAAAAATCCTTATCTGTTTTAAATGAAAAACAATCTCCTCAGTATTGCGCTGTGGCTTATCATAACCTCGGAGAAGTATTTACAATGCAAAATCATGTACAGAAAGGTATTGAAAACAATAAGAAGGCTTTGCTTTTGCGCCAACAATTAAACGACAAGCAAGGATATATTTCAAGTTTGATCAATCTGGGTAGTGCTTATACCAAACAAAAAAATTATAAACTCGGAGAGCAATACCTTACAATAGCGTTGGATTCTCTCAAACGAAATCCTTTAAAAGTTGAAGAGCAAAAAGTTTGGCAAAACTTAGCTCAGTTATACGAAGAAACCGGCAGGCCACTTCAAGCACTAGAAAGTTTTAAAAAATTTGCAGAAGTAAAAGATACACTCCTCAATCTAACTACAAAAGAAACAGTTAATAAATTACTCATTCAATTTGAAGCAGAAAAGAAAGATGTTCAGTTAGCCAAACAAGAAATTGAAATTCTTACTCAGCAAAATAAACTCAATAAAAGTTACGCCTTCCTTTTGGGTGTATTATTACTGTTAGTTTTAATAACGGGATTCTATATTCTTGCTAGAAATAGGTTTAAAAGAAAAACCATTCTTTTAGAAAAGGAAAAACAAGTAGCGATACGCGAAGCCTATATAGACGCAACCTTACAATCTCAAGAAGAAGAAAGAAAAAGAGTATCGCGCGATTTACACGATGGCATTGGACAATTAATTACCGAGCTAAGATTTTTACTAGGAAATCTTGAACAAACTAAATTACCAGACGAGCGTATAAAAATTGTTGAACTTTCAGAAAAAGTACTTAACGACATGCATAAAGAAGTGCGGTCTGTAGCTTTTAATCTTATGCCACAAACTCTCATACAAAATGGTATTGTGCCTGCGTTAAAAGAGATGGCTATGCGAATAGAAAATGCACATACCTTGCGCGTGGAAGTTGTTAGCTTCGATCTGGATATACGGCTATCCGAACTTTTCGAAATATCTATTTATCGAATTGTGCAAGAGTGGACGAATAACATAATCAAATATGCACAAGCCTCTTCTATTGTAGTTAATTTAGTTAGAAGCGATACTGAGATTATACTAACCATTGAAGACAACGGAAAAGGATTTGATGTTTCTAATTTACAACAATCCAATGGGCTCGGGTGGAAGAATATTTCTTCGCGTGCGCACCTTATAAAAGCTACACTAGATGTAGATACAAAACCAACTGTAAACGGTACAACACTTGTTTTACAAATACCCTTTAAACAAACTAAACCCGAATTACAAGAAAATACCCACTAACACGGATTTTCTTAACTCAGAACCTGCCCTAACTTTCGGGCATGAACAGAAATTGTTTATTTTCACTCCAGAACTTTATCACAAAAAAAATACGCATGCGAACTATTTTGGTAGATGATCACGCCATTATTATTGACGGAGTAAAAGCCATATTGGTTCAACATCCCTTAGTAAAAGTGATTCATACCGCGCAATCGGCAGATGAAGCTCTACAATGGTTTAAAACAAACGAAGCCGATTTATTAATTACAGATTATAGCATGCCTGGTTTAGATGCAGTGTCGTTTATCAAAACAGTAAAACGCATCTTACCACGAATAAAAATTATCATCCTTAGCATGCACGAAGAAATTCATCTTACTAAAGAAATTCTGAAAAGCGGAGTAAACGCCTACATCTTAAAAAAAGATACACAAAAAGAATTGCTGCAAGCTATTGAAGAAGTAAATGCCGGAAGAATATATCTCAGCCAGGATATTAGCAAACATATGATTCTGAACATGGACAACCCTGACGAAGGCAAACTTCTAACAGAAAGAGAAAAAGAAATTTTACGTTTAATTACTCAGGAATACAATAACAAACAAATCGCAGAATCCTTATTCATTAGCGAAAGAACAGTAGAAACTCATAGGAAGAATATATTCAGAAAAACCGGAACCAATTCGTTGGTTGGGTTAATCAAATTTGCTTTTGCCAATAACCTTTCCGGTTAAGTATATCCGTGCTGGTGGGTAGAACAATTTGCCCTCAGCATGGTATGGTATGCAGTTTCGGGCTACTCTAGTTTTGTTTTATAAAAAGCAACACTATGAAAAAACCTAAACTGATTCTCCTCTGCATGCTAATGACCATTAGTGTGTTAGCACAAAAGAAAAAAGAGCAAACCCTTATCGATTGGAACACTTACGATTTCTCCAAAACATTTTCATACAGAAATGGTGGTGGAAAAAAAGACATCGCTAAACAAAAAAGAATTTTTATTGCCGACATCGTAGTCAATCAGGTTATCACTGCGGTTGGCAAACAAACCGGAAGTACCAACTTCGCGAAGATGACAGTTGGCTTAAGTGGTATCGATACAAAAGCATACCAGCAAATTGTTCAAGAAGTGTATGCGTTGGCCATTCAACAATTGAAAGACGAAGGCTACGAAGTTTTATCAGACGATGAAGTGGCCCAAAACAAATTCTTCTCAGAAGAAAAAGAATCAGAATCATTATTTGTTGGTAGGGTGAAAGAAGATCTCACGCCCTACAAAGAGTTGGGCAATCAGGTAGTTAGCATTAGACCGGTTGGAAAATTTGCTGTACGCAACTCTAAAGTTACGGCCGGTATTTGGTACAATAAACTTTGCAAAGCCCTCGATGCACAAGCTGTTTCCATTGCATTAAATGTAACGTTTATGGCGTTTGATGGATCGCGACTTGGTGGGGCACGCATAGAAGGAAAACCATTGTTAGATGCAGGTGCCATGATGATGTGGAGCAATGCGAATGGTGGCATGTGGGTGTTTCCTGGGCAACACATGTACGGCAACCCTTCTTGGATAAAATCCGGTATTGAAGAAACGAATTCAGAAACCAATCTATTTGGTTCGGTAAGAAGTGCTTATGTGGTACAAGCAGCGCAGGATGAATATTTAAAAGAAGTGAAAGGAATATTAGCGGGTGCTACCAAAACTTTTATTTCTACCATGATTAACGAAGGAAAATAATATGAAAGCTATTTATACAATTCTTACTTCTCTTCTGATAAGTGGAACTATACAAGCGCAAGAAACTTTTCAAAAAACTTTTGAGGACCCCAATGAAGTAATTAAAGGACATGTTGGTGTTGAGATTTATGGTGTTGATGCCGGATTTAAAAACTTATCAGGATCTATGCTTTTTGCCGTTGGGGTAAATGCTCGTTATCCGATCAGTGAAAAAATTTCTGCTGAGGGTTTAGTACGTTTTCCGTTATTGCGATTTGAAAAGAAAGGTTTTTCCTTTACTACCGATGCAGGTATTTTATATAAACTAAAAAGTGAAGATGCGGTTAGGCCGGTTCGCATAATTTTAGGGTATAAAGAAACCGATAACATAAATTCGAACACACGCACATCAACCGTTAAATACCTGGACGTAAATGGAATGGTAAGAAAGAACACGTATTTGCGCGGTGGTATTTACTTACGTAATTCTGCTTTTGAGTACAAAGAAGATGAAATGACAGATTATTTCATTGAGAATATTTTTCATAAGGGCATATATCTGGGCGTTGGTAGAGAAAGACAATATTTTTTTAAAATGCAAAAGCAAAAAGGAAATGAAACAGTTGGTTTTGGTGCCGGCTCTATCTTTATGGTATATGGAGATGTGATGATTTTACCTGTATCGGTTAACCTGCAACAAGATACTTTTGGTTTGGGGGGAGGAGCAACAAAAGAAGTAGATGGTTTACTAGGAGGAAGAGTAGGTTTTAAGTGGTACCGTAATCCGTTTACCAAAGAGCAGAATTTTGGAAGAAGATTACCCTTTTTCGGCAATAGTGTTTTTAGTTTAGAAACAGGTGTGCGCCCATTAGATGGACTTTTTATTTCAGGCTCACTCACTTATATCATTTACAAGTTTTAAAGCCGACTTTTATTTATTGCCTACTGTCACTTATAAACAAAACTGCCGGCTTTCACCGGCAGTTTTAACATTTTATAATAGATTATAGTTCTTCTTCAAATTCTTCATCTATTACTTCAATCGTGAAGGTACCCGATCTGTCTCCTTCGGTTAACGTTATGGTATATTCACCTGCATCTTCAAAAACAAATTCGAAATACTCTCCTTCTCCGGTTAATATTTGTGTGCCATTTAAAGAAGCTTTCCATTCCCATACGCGCGTATCGTTTAAAACAAATAAGGGAGCTTCAAAAATAGCATCATCACCTACGAAGGGCTCTTCTTCACCGAAATACAAAATATTTAGTGTTTTACTTCTAACTACGGTTGGGTCATCTTCGCATGCACTTCCCAAAACGAGTAGGGAGAGTGCAAAGCATGTTATCATTATCTTTTTCATATTAATTAATCAATTAATTGTTAGTGTAAGCTTCGTTTTGTTCCAGATCAGGATTGATTAGAATTTCTCTCTGCGGAATTGGAAAAATCAAAGATGGATTATCAAAGTACAACGGCCCCACGCTGCTTTGCGTTCTTTTTAGGTCGTGTAGTAAATGTCCTTCAAAAGCTAATTCCAATCTGCGTTCGCGAAGTATTTGGCTTAGAGAAGAAATAGTTGTTAGAGGAGGTAAGTCTGCTCTTTCGCGAATGGTGTTAATGTCAGCAAGAGGTGAAGCTCCAACAGAACTACCAAGTCTGAAGTTACATTCGGCACGTGTAAGATACATTTCGGCTAATCTCACTATTGGCACATTACCAAATTGATTGTTGAATTTAGCAGTGTAGGTGTCATCGAAAAACAATCCGGCACGTTCATCGCCATCTTCATAAAGTGCAAAGTGTGGTGGATCAATAAAAATATCTCCTCTACCACCAAAACCAGCATCAGCAAAAAAGGTGTTCAGGTTATTGGTACCATCTTGGGTTGTTATCTGAATGGCGAAAACATCTTCTTTGGTAGCGTTACCATTTTTAGATCTGTCGGTGCCTTGTAAACAGGTTTTATTAAAGGCATCATCAAAATCTGCAGTTAGTGTAAAGCCTGTATTTTGCAAAACAGCATTTGCGTTGGTAAGGGCGTTAGAGTAATTGTTTTGCATTAAATAAACTCTGGAAAGAATAGCTCTTGCTGCATATGTTGTTGCAAAAAAGTTATTTGTTGCCGGGAGATTAGTGGCAGCAAAGGTAAGATCGCTAAGGACCAGATCATAAACCGCCTGTACGGTGCTTCGTGGTATTTTAGCAAATTGATCCGACTCTTCTGTTACAATGGGTACACCAGGATTTTGAGCAGGATTACCATCAGTGTAGGTCCTGGCATACACTTTTACTAATTCGAAGTATACTAAGCCTCGTATAAAGCGTGCTTCTGCTTCTACTCTTTCTTTTCTGTCTTCCGTTACAAGGTTTAGATTTTTGATTACCAGATTACAAATAGTAATGCAGTAATAGCCGTCTAGCCATGTTGCTCTTGCCTGATCGTTGGTAATAAGCATTGCTTTGTTATAAATTTCTCCGGGTGCAACAAAAGTGCCATCCCAGAAAATTTCACCTGCATCTCCCATTAGTTCAGAATCGCGTTGCAGGTTTCCGCCAAGTAAATCCGGATCACCCAATGCGTCATATGCTCCTACCAATAACCCTTCAACATCGGCAGATGTTCTAAGGGCTTTGTCTGTATCAACAGACGTTAATGTTTCGATATCGAGTTTGTCTACACAAGCAGAAGCAAACACGATGGGCAGTATTAACAATAATCTTTTCATATTCTTATTCATTTAGAAACCGATATTGATACCGAATGTAATTGTTTTGGGTTGTGGTGCAGAGTAGAAGTCAATGCCTTGGTTAATGTTGCTGGCATAGGTATCTGCATTTACCTCCGGATCCCAACCTTCGTAATTGGTAAAGGTTAACAAGTTTTGTGCGCTAACATATACACGTGCGCTTGTAAGTTTGGCTTTTCCTGTAATTTCTTTAGGTAAATTATAGCCCAACGTTACTGTTTTTAGGCGAAGGTATCCGGCATCATACACATAGCGAGAAGATTCTGCCGTTCCGTTACCGCCCAAGTAGCGGGCTTGTGGCACATCGGTAATATCGCCAACGTTTTGCCATCTGCGCAATTGGTCTACTGTTTGGTTATCGAAGAAATCGCCATTGGCCGTCATAAATTTTCCACCACCGTTGTATACCTGGTACCCAAAAACACCTTGAAAAAGAATTGATAGTTCTAAACCTTTATAGCTGAAGGTGTTGGTCATACCGGCAATAAAATCGGGGTTAGGGTCACCTACCTTCATTAAGGTAGCCGTGTTTACATCGTTGGTTGTAGAGCGGGTTCCATCAGCATTTATTACTGTGTAAAGTGCATCGCCATTGGCGGGATCAACGCCTGCATATTGTGGGCCGAAGAAAATACCAATAGGTTCGCCCTCAACTGCACGCGATAAGAAGCTGCCTTCTATAACTTGGTTATCCAGGTTGGTGATTTTGTTTCTGTTTCTTGCGTAGTTTAAACTGGTTGTCCAGCGAAACTCACCTACCAGGTTTTCTGAATTGATTACGAATTCAAAACCCCGGTTTTCCATATTACCTATATTTCTGATTTGATTGGGGATACCTGCAGTTCCAGGCAGGTTAACATTAAGAATTAAATCAGAAGTTTTCTTTACGTAATAATCTATTTCACCATTAATTCTATTATTCAAGAAACCAAAATCAAAACCAACATTTAACTGCGCGGTTTGTTCCCATCTTAGGTCATCGTTAGCAAGCTGTGTGGGGCGAGCGCCACCAATACCGCCATAACTTCCGTTACCTGAAAATAAACCTCGTGAGGCATAAGGTGGAATTCCTGCGTTACCTGTTAACCCATAACTAACTCTGAATTTCAAAAATTCTAATGTTCCGGCATCGGATAAAAAATCTTCTTCTGTTAGAATCCATCCTGCAGAAACAGCGGGGAAGAAACCAAAGCGATTACCCGGACCAAAGCGAGACGAACCATCTACACGGCCGCTAAAAGATAATAAATACTTATCGCGGAATTTGTAATTGGCGCGTGAAAAGTATGAAAGAAAAACTGATTGTTCTTCTTCTGATTCTCCTAATGTTACTACTGCTGCCGAGTTTAACTCTTTATAAGAATTGCTAGGGAATTGTTGCCCTTCTACATTTACAAAATCGCTTTTTTCTTCCTGGTAAGACATACCTCCAATAACTTCAAGAGTATGTTCACTATTTAACACTGTGTTGTAAGAAAAAAAGTTGTTGAGTGTATAGTTAAAAACAGAGGTCCATGCATCGGTACCAAACCCATTCGGAAATCCGCTGTTTCTGCTGGTTTCCTGACCGAAGTAACGTTCTTCATGTTGGTACAAAAGGTCGTATCCAAACTCACTTCTGAAATTTAGTTTGTCTGTTATCTTATAACCGGCATAGGCCGAACCAAAATTTCGGATTACACGCGTTTCGCGCTGACTAAATTTAGCATCGAGTAAAGGGTTATAATATAATGGGAAGATGCTGTTTGGTGTTCCTGTGTCTGGATCTAACTGACCGCTTAACAAACCTGTTCGTGGATCTATTACAGGCGTGTTGGGCATTAACGCCACAATCTGCATAGGAGTTGAGAAGGCATTATCATCAGATAATCTGTTGTTGATTGAATGCGCAAGATTAAAATTTATACCATAGGTAAGTTTGTCGTTAGCTTGATGATCCAGGTTTATTCTTCCTGTTAATCTTCTAAATCTGTTTCCAATTAAAATACCCTCTTGGTCACTGTAAGAAAGTGAGGTATACATTTTTGTTTTATCGTTACCGCCTGCCGCACTTACATCTATCTGTTCGAATTTACCACGTTGAAAAACCTGATCTTGCCAATCGGTATTTACATATTCGGGAGAAGAGGGGTCGGCCCAGGAATTACGGTTCCCCGCGCCATTTCTATCTAAGCGAGATTCGATACGCGCTAAACGACCGGATGCTTTTCCGGCTTCGCGCATCAATTCTACATACTGTGCGGTATTTAAAAATTCTCTGCGGTTGGTTTCTGTGCTCACACCTGATTGATAGCCCACATTAAACGAAGTGCGCCCAGCTTTTCCTCTTTTTGTTGTAATAATAACAACACCGTTGGCAGCTCTTGCTCCATAAATAGCCGATGCAGATGCATCTTTTAAAATTTCGATGGATTCAATATCTGCCGGATTAATATCTACTAACGGGTTTGTGGCCGCAGTGGCACTTGATTGATTTTCGTTTGTAATAATGAAGTTATCTACAACAAATAAAGGTTGGTTATCAGCTGTAACCGATGATGCTCCACGAATTCTCATTTTCACTCCCTGACCCAGTTTACCGTTTCCGGTTTCTACAAACACACCTGCCGCACGACCTTGTATAGATTGTTCGAATGTTTGTACAGGAAGATTTCGTATTTCATCACCTTTAACCCGTGCAATATTACCGGTAAGGTCTTGCTTGATTTGCGTACCGTATCCAACTACAACAACTTCGCTAAGTTGTGTTATGTCTGATTCTAATGATACGTCTACAATCGATCTTCCACCTATTGTTACTTCGGCTGAGCGAAGTCCAATAAATGAAAACAAAAGTGTTTCGGAGCCAGAAGGTACACTGATTTTGTAATTTCCTTCGGCATCTGTAGTGGTACCGATATTGGTGCCTTTTACTACTACGTTAACTCCTGGTAATGGTGTGCCATCTTCTGCTGCACGCACCACGCCACTTACTACTCTGTCTTGACCGTGAGTAACAACGGAGATCAGGAGCAATAATACAATGAGTAATTGTCTCTGCATAATTGGTTGGTTAGATTTAAAGCAGTTACAATTTCGTAAAAAAAACTTAACTATTTCATTTTCTCTTTACAATAAGCGAAAGATTGAAGGAAAAATATAAAGAGATTCAATTTATTTTAAATAAAGGCCTAGCCCAGGCTTTTCAATACACGACATTATTCCGTTTTTAAGTATAAATCCACCTGCCGCAACATCGTTCACTAAATCTAAACTTCCATCTAAATCGATATACTTCGTTTGCGAACTTGAAAATGCGCAATGCAAAGCGGCTGTAATACTGATTAAACTCTCATCGTTGCATCCCCAAAATAATTCTACTCCTGCTAATTGGGCAATGTTGGCGATTTGATTTCCCTGACTTGGTCCACCGCATTTCATCAGCTTAATGTTATAAACACCGGCTGCTTTTTTAGGAGATAATAATCTCAAGGCATCTTGCGGAGTAATTAACGATTCATCAGCTGCTATAACTTCTCGTATTTCTTCTGGTAGAGAACGCATTTCTTCAATTGCTTTTGCAGGAAGGGGCTGCTCTATCAATTCTATGTTTAATTTTTTTGTTCGATGATAGAAGTCGATGGTTTCGCTTACCGTATAGCCTTGGTTAGCATCTACCCGCAAAACAATTTCACTACCAAAAACTTCGCGTAACTTTACCATTCGCTCAATATCTTCTTCCAGGTTTTTACCGAGTTTTACTTTTAAAACAGAAAAGCCCAGCCCGATAAATTCTTTTGCTTCTTTCAATGTTTCTTCTACGTTTTTGATACCAATGGTATTTGAAGTTGGCATCGAAAAAATTTTCTTGCCAAAATATTTTACTAAAGGTATACCTAACGTTTGGGTAAAGGCATCGTGTAAGGCAATATCTAATGCTGCTCTGGCCGCAGGATTTTTAGGAAACTTCTGCCAAACTTCGTAAGTAAGTTGGTTGAGCTCATGAATATTTCTTCCAATCAAAAAATCTAAATTATTGGCATCTAAGGCTTGTAAAGTTTGATTAAGGTTTTCACCCACCACATATTCGCTGGGGTTTCCAGAACCTAATCCGATAACACCATTCTGTAACGTTATTTGCACAAAAGCATTTCGAACTTCGTCTACAGTTTTGAAAGCAATGGTGTACGGACGTTGATTGCCTAAATCTGCACTCCATACTTTTATGTCTTTTATTTTTGTCATAGTAAATTATTTCTTGCTTTCAATCCATTGTTTCAACACCGGAATTAATTTATCCAATCCATCTTCTAATGGCAATACCGTAGGGATAGTAAGTTCTGCTTCATATTGAGAAGCACTTTTCCGTGCTTCATCCGGTGTCATTTTGGCTGAGTTGATGGTGATGGCGATAGTAGGTGCGCCATAGATTTTTATTAATTCTATCTCTTCTTTTAACGCTGGTATATACGCAGGATAGAACTCTAAGTCTTTGTATTGCTTTCTGGCCGGATTATGCTGCAATACTACCGCATCGGCTGCGGCTGAAACAATCCATTCAGAACCTGCCGGACCGCTAGGATTACGCAAAGACGATTGTCCTTCGATAAAAATTACATCCGGTTTCTGTTCTGTGTAACATTGCCAGATGGCATGTTCCATTTCTCCGGAAATAAAATCGTTTAAGGTAGAATCGAAGATAAATCCATACTTCGCGCCTTGCATCCACCCTGTTTGGCCGGTATAAATCATTTCTGCTTTATATCCTGCTTGTTGCATGGCTTCCATTAAAAAGCGAGTAGTTGTTCTTTTACCCAATGCACAGTCGGTGCCTAACACGGCAACTTTCAAACATTTTACTTCTGCAATTTTGCCCGACCAAAAATGTAAGTCTTTAAATTTTTTGGGTTTGCGTACATCAATTATTTCCAAACCTTTAGCTTTTGCTAAAGACGCCAACTCTTCATGATCGGAAACATGGTCGTGCAATCCATTTACGATGCTCAAGTTATTTTCTAACGCTTCTTTTAACATCAATTGCAAACTTTCCGGAATTACTCCGCCTTTGGTAGCCACACCAATTATGGCATATTGAATTTTATCTTTTACTTTTTCTACAGCATCTGATATAGAGGAAAAGATGGGGATGTTCCTTTTTTTGCCGTCTAACATTTCACCGGCATCTTTACCTGCATGTTTATGATCAATAATACCAAGGATATTAAACCTGTCGGTACCCCGAATTAAACCATGAGCTGTTTTAGCATTGCTGGTGTCTAAATATCCACCTGTTATTACGATGGCGTTTGTTTTTTGCATACTAGTAATTAATTATCGTATTGAATTTTAAATGCTGAAAGATCGGGTTTTACTTTTCTTGGTCTTTGTATTTCATAGTGATGAAGCAAACGACCTAAATTCTTAAAGAAGGGAAATCCAACCCTGTCGTAATCGTATATACCATCGTTAAAAACTTCATCTTTATTGCATAAGATATAAGCCGTTACCATAAACTCAATGTTATTTTCGAAATCTACGATGTAAGCATTATCTAATAAGTACCCATAGGCATCTCCTACTTTGTTAAAAATGCGAATGTTTTCAGACATCTCTCCTTTTCCGCCAAACATGAAAAACTTGCAATACGCATCGGTATAATACGTTGTGTCTTTATTGTAAGGTGGATAACTGGTTTCAGTTGGCAGTTGCGACATATAGTGAAGAAGAAATTTTCTATCCTCTTTTGTCAAATTAAAATTTCTGCCCATTACGCTTTCAGGGAAGAGAATTGCTTTCAACATATTTTGTTGTTCGTGTAAAGGAAAAAAATTCTTGTATGAAAAATCAAAAGCCTGTTTAACCAACGAATCATTTTTGATAAATCCTTTTCCTCGTAGAATTTTTTCTTTTGGCACATATGCCGGAAATACTCCACCTTCTTGCTTGTAAACAATTTTATCTTTCTGAAAAAAAGTAATGGCTTCTGTATGTGCGTTTTCATCGGGTGTTAAAGGTCTTTCTAATCGATGTATCATTCGTGTTGAAGCATACCCCAACTCGCGCAAACGATTATTGGCTGGAACAGGACCTACCCATTCATACAACCTATTGTAGGCATCGTTATCGCTAACCACTAAAATCTTTTTGATGTAGTGTGCAACAGATGGCATGTAGTTTTCGCTTGTGGTATCTTGCCAAACACTAAGTTGCCCGGCATACACACTATCATGGCGCATGGGTGTAAACTTATCTAAATGCGGAATGGATAAAGTGTTTAGTTTATCTAAAGCTAATAAGGCAGCCGGAAATTTAATGGTGGATGCAGGATAAAAATACCTTGATGAATCGAAGTTGTAATAGAAAGATTTAAATGCTGGAATGTTCTTTTCATCTCTGTTAATCTGTGTGTAAATGATTTGAACCTCATACACATCTGCACTATCTAGTACCTGCACAAATTGCTCGCGTTGAGTTTCCATCAGGTTGCGCAAAAACTGCTCATCTTCTACTATCGTTTTTTTACACGAAAACATTAAAAGAAGAAATATTGAAAGTAAAAAATGCGTTATCCTCATGGTTTAACGTTGGCTTTGTTTGGCATGAAAAGCCAAAAGTTAGCAGGAAGGCATGAATTTTGAATGTTTTCCTTAAAATTTATTAGGGATGGATACAGATAAAAGTGTCATTTCCCAACTTTTAACCGTTTACCTTAGTAATCATTAAATTTTATGAAAATGAAAACTTTTATTTTTCTTTTAGCGCTGTTGGTTAGCCAAACCGCATGGGCACAATCCTTAGTAGGAAAATGGCAATTGATGAAACAAACTTCGTGTATCGAAAGTGAATTAGATAATCCCAATCAAACTGAAGATATGGATGAATTAATGGCCGAAATGAACAGCAGAAAAAATCGCACGGCCGATGTTATTCAGTTTAAAACCAATTATAAAGGCGAACAAAGCACAAGCATTTTAGGCAAGCGTAAAGATGTAAACGATAAAAACTTTGTTTACACTATAACCGATAAACAGCTGGATATTCTCGACCCAAAATCGAAAACCATTATACAATCTTATATCATCGAAGAATTAACCGTTTCTGAAATGATTTTAGCGGATGCTAATCGTACATGCGACAAGAAATATTTTAAAAAACTTCCTCAGTAAAAGAAACGTGCAATGCTTACCTTTGTAACATGGTTGAGGAGATTACAAAAAAGGATATTCGCAAATTAAAGCTGGAAGAACTTAAAAGTTTTTTTGCCGGCAAAGGCGATAAACCTTTTCGTGGACAACAAGTATACGAATGGCTTTGGCAAAAGTCGGCCAAAGATTTCGACCAAATGACAAACCTCTCGTTGCAAACGCGCGAGTTGCTGAAGGAACATTTTGTTATCAACCACATTAAAGTAGATAAAATGCAGCGCAGCAACGATGGTACCATCAAAAATGCTGTGATGCTGCACGATGGTTTAGTGGTTGAGTCTGTTTTAATTCCTACTGAGAAAAGAATTACGGCTTGTGTTTCATCGCAAGTAGGTTGTAGTTTAGCTTGTAAGTTTTGCGCCACTGCTCGTTTAAAACGCATGCGCAATTTAAGTGCCGATGAAATTTACGACCAGATTGTTGCCATTCGTGATCAGGCAGAATTATTTTTTAATCGGCCGCTCACTAATATTGTATTTATGGGAATGGGCGAGCCTTTGCTCAATTACAACAATGTATTAGAAGCGATTCATAAAGTTACTGATCAAAAAGGGTTGGGCATGGCCTGGAAACGCATTACGGTTTCTACTGTTGGTGTGGCTAAAATGATTAAGAAAATTGCTGATGATAAAGTAAAATTTAATCTAGCTGTTTCCCTCCACTCGGCTATTAACAAAACACGTTCGTCTATCATGCCCATAAACGACAGCACACCTTTGGAAGAATTAGGCGATGCGATGAAACATTGGTATCAACAAACCAAACGAAAAGTAACGTACGAGTATGTGGTTTGGAAAGGTATTAACGATAAAGAAGAAGACGCGCGTGCCTTGTTAAAGTTCGCACAGTTGATTCCCAGCAAAGTAAACATCATTGAATACAACAACATCGATGATCCTGCCTTTCAGCAGGCGAGCCCAGATGCCTTACGCATGTATCAGGAATTACTGGAAGCCAATGGCATTACCACGCGTATTCGCATGAGTCGTGGTAAAGATATTGATGCCGCTTGTGGGCAGTTAGCTAACAAGTGAATATTCGTTAATTGTTAATCATTAATAGTCGTTTACTAAATTCTAAACTCAGCAATGGCACTCTCAAATTCCTTTTTGCGATAACGCGAAAGTGGCACTTCCAACTCATTTAAAAGTATAATCACATCTCCTTCTTTATTAGAAAATTTTCTTACGTATTTCAAGTTAATGATATATGAACGATGTGCTCTAAAAAAACTCGTGTGATTTTGCAATAAGGTTTCGAATTCACCTAAAGGTTTACTGGCTAGTATAGACGAACCTTCTTTTAATTGTATTTTCGTATATGTGCCTGACGCTTCAAGTGCAATTATATTTTCCAATTGCACAAAATCAATTCCCTGAGAAGAACTTACTGCTATTTGTGCAGGTAACTTTTCATGCGTATACGATTCTTTCAACAATTTTACACGCTCTACAATTTTTTGCTTCTGTACTTTTCCAGCATATCGGCTAAGGGTTTGCTCTAAGTCTTGTGTGTTTACAGGCTTTAATAAGTAATCAAAAGCTGAAATTTTAAATGCCTGAATAGCATACTCGTTAAAAGCGGTAACGAAAATGATATCGAAATTAATTTCTTGTGGATTGAAAAACTCTACTAATTGCAAACCGGAATATCCGGGCATTTCAATATCCAAAAAAATTAGGGTGGGATTGTGTGTATGAATTTCTCTAACTGCTTCGGGAATGGAGGCGGCCTCGCCAACTACCTGAATAGCAGGAAAATTTTGGTGAAGAATTTCGCGTAGTGCAGATCGCACAGCTTTTTCATCATCTACTAACAGTGCACGTATGGTTTCAAAACTAGTTAACGAACTCATGTCTCTAAAGGTACTTTTATAATTACCATCGTACCACTTGGTATCCCGAAATCAGTTTGCTTATCAATAATTTGAAGCTCTATTTTCTTCATCCTTGCGCTATTGAGTAAATCAATCCGTTTTTGGTAAGCTTCCAGTGCAAAGGAGTTATGTTCCTTCTTTCTGGCCTTGTTAAATTCTGCTGAGGCTTTTCTACCAATGCCGTTATCCTCAATATAAATAAACAAGGCATCGTCTTTTACAGTAAAGCTAATGTTTAGTTTCTTCACGCCTTCTTTGTGCATGAGTCCATGCCGGAGTGCATTTTCAACAAAGGGCTGTGTTAGCAGCGAAGGAATCCGTATCATTTCATGCTTTACGGCATCATCTAGTGTAAGTGTAAATTCTAGTGAGCCATCAAAGCGATCTTTTTCGATAGCTAAGTATTTTTCAAGTATCTCAACTTCCTCGTGCAGGGCAATCATTTCACGGCCAGAAAAATCCAATACCTTTCTAAGTAAGAGCGAAAAATTTTGAATATTTCGGTCTGCATCTTCTTTTAACCCATTCAATACTTTGCCCTGTATAAGAGACATGGTGTTGAAAATGAAATGCGGATTCATTTGCGCACGCAACGAAGTAAGTTGGGCAATGCGTAATGCCTGTTGCTGATTTAAATTTTCGAGTTGTAGTTTGTTTACTTTCGCAGTTCTGCGAAAACGCCAAAAAATAAATAGCACGCAAGTGGCACCAGCCAAAATAAAAACAGTTGCCAAGAACCAAAGTTGTTTCCAAAAAGGTGCCGGCACGGTAATAACGAATCGAATAATGTTTGCTGAGGCAATGCCATCTTCATTAGTAGCTTTTGCTTCAAAAGTTAATTCACCATAGGGAAGAGATAGATAATTTACAGTGGCGTTTTTTAAGGTGGTTACTTGCCACTTGCTTCCATTTATTTCCACAATCCGGTACACAATTTTTGCTTGCCCTTGGCTTCGCAATGCGTTGGATACGTCAAATTCTAATGTCAGTTGTTGAGACGAAGTGGGCAAGGTAATGCCCTTCAGTGGATTTTCGATTCGAATATTATTGGACGTAGCGGCCTCTAGGTGTATACGTGGTTGCTGTTTATTTGTGGCAAGCAATGTGGTAAAAACTTGTATGCCGGCAGCGTGGCTTATCCATAACTTATTATTTGTTACCAGCATATCGTAGACTTCTGCTGAGGCAAGTCCCTTTGTGCTGGTAAGTGTGGTTAATGTGTTTGTTTCTCCCTTAAGGTTTACCACTCCATTGTCAGTGCCTATCCATAAGTTGGTAAAGTCTCCAGCAAGAGCTGTGATCTTATTCGAAGGTAACCCATGATGAATTGTAAAGTGGTTTTTTTGAAGACCATCTCTAACTATATATAGCCCATTTGTAAGGGTACCTATAGCTAAGTCTCCGTTTGAGAGAAATCGCAACTTAGAAGCCCCAGGAGAAAAAGAGTCTGCGTCTTTCCACTGTGTTATTTCTTTTGTTTTTAGGTTGTAAAAAAAAATGCCTTTTTGCGTACCAAGCCACAGTAAGCCCTTCGATTTTTCTAAGGCAAGTGTGGCAATGCGCTGAAAACTAAGTACAATCTCCTTTTTATTTGTAGTAGCATTTAAAATGTAAAGCCCCGCAGAAGTTGCCAACGCCAAGGCTGTATCTAATCTCACTATTTCCTTTACCGCAGCGATGTGTAACTCTTGCAAATGCGACCAGTTAGACAAATCGTGAATGTGTAGTCCATTGTTAAAAATGAAAAGTTTATTGTCTGCCGAATCAACAAGCATGGCTTGTGTTTCTGTTTCTGTCTCTGAATTAATGAGTCGATGGATGACGCCATCGCGGTGAATAAAGTCAATATGGCCCTTGTAATTACCCGCCAATATGCCAGTATGAAGAGGTGCTGGTGCCAACTTAGTATACAAGCCAACTTTTTCTTTTGGATAAAGAAAAGAGTTCAGCGCTGGGAAATAAAAAAGACCCTCATTTAAAGTACCTACCCATAGACTACCTTCTTTATCAACAATTGCGCTGCTTATATTTTTCTGTGGAAGAAGATGAAATCGCTCTTCTCTTTTATTGACAAGATACACGCCATTTGTACCCATAATAGCAAGGAGGGAATCTCCTATGTTTTGGATATTCCGGCAAGCACGCAGTGCATCACTATACTTAGCAGACAAATCATGCACCTGCCCATTAGCAAGTTCAAGAAAATTTTTGGTGGAAGAATCGAATAAAAATAGTTTTTCCTGCCAAGATATCAAACGAACTACGTTAGGAGTAAGCGGGTATTGTTTTGCATCGAGTTTATAGGCGTGCGCATTGGCTCCATTTAAAGCCACTACAACAGTATGGTTTGGGCTGGCATAACATAGCCAACGCACTCCGTTTACAGATAAATGATGATTAAGGTTGACTCGCTCGTTAGCTGAAATGGGGATATCTTTCCAAATTTTTTTTGAGATGACGTAATAGAAAAGCTTTTGTGCAGAGCTGATGATTAAACTGTCACCTGAAGCTTCTATACTTGGAAAGCCCTCCGAGTACTTTTCCTCCCAACTGTCAAGCTTCCGCAGGGTGTCGTTCTCTAAGTACAAAATCTCACCAAAAAAATTATGAAGCCATAGCCGACCTTTGTTATCTTCACTCAGCCCACTAACTGCGCTAGACCTAACCCGACTAGTCGTGTATTTTCTAAAAAAAGTACCGTTGTAGCGAGCCAAACCATTTTCTGTGGCTACCCAAAGAAAACCCTTCTGGTCTTGAAAAATATTATAGACTGTATTAGAAGGTAAACCCTGTTGCTGGCTGATTTGAAAATGGACTGGTTGCTGGCTTAGGGTAACTTTGCTTAATAAACAAAGGAATACGGCTTGCAGCAGTCTCATAGGACAATAAACATATAGAATGAAAGTAATATAAAAAAGGCTGACCGTTATAGGCAGCCTTTACTAATCACACAAGTACTGATTCGCTTATTAATTCTGTGTACGTACAGCCATAAGGGCGTTTAGATTCGATGATGGTTCACCGCTAGTTCCTACCCCAAAACTGCCAATGAAAAAGGTGTGAACACAAATACCGCCACATCCTGTAGAAGTCCAATAAGAACCGCCAGTTGGTAATACATTACCGGCATCACCGCCAGATTCTACCGCTGTACCTAAGCTTGTGGCCTCGGTAAGTGTAGGCAGGCGCCAATCATCAAAACCATTCAACACTAAATTATTGGCGGCAGTAATTGCAGAATTAGCTCCATAACTACCCCCTTGATTACCACTTAGTATTAAACAAAGACCGGTTGAGGTATTGAACGCACCAATAATTCCTCCAGCGTAAGTTTTTGCATATAGTTGATTCAGTAGCGCATTGTTACTGTTGTAAATCTGCAAAGGTGTTTCCCCATCGTCTAATCTTTCTTGAACGGTTTCAGTTACATCGGTAAGCGCTATGGTAAAAGTTGCATCAACAAAATCTACATCACGACTGTTATACACTGACCTAGCACGAACTGTCGCGATGATAGTTGGGTATAACTCAAAATTAAACAGGTTATTGTCACGCACCTTTAGCACAGTTTGGCCACTACCTAGCACACCAAGCTCAAGTGCGTTGGCAGGTGTAACATTTCGTAGTTCGTAGGTTATTATACCTTCATTACTTGTTTCTGCAGTAACCCCAAAAATAACTGCATTGGCTGAGGGGTTTTCCGCCATATTTGTATATGAATTTTCGAATGTTATTTCAATTACGTTCGTAAGGGTAATACTCACTTCTACTTCTTTCGATACACTTCCACTGGTAACAAGTACAGTGCCCGTAACTTGTTCTCTTTCTTCGAAATCAAAATAGAAAGGCTCAGCAACGGTTAGCACACCAGTATTGGCATTAATAGCAAAAGCACCAACGAAATCTGCAGGTTCGCTCAAAGCAAACGTAACTTCTCCTTGATTGGCAGAGGCTTGCACGGTACCCAGTACTTGGCCATCAGTAGGGTTTTCTTCAATGGTGGCTGTAAAATTGGTTGCAGTAATTTCAATTGTTGTGGCTTCATCATCGCAAGAAAATATCGTTAGGCAGATAACTAAAAGCGTGAACGTAATCTTAAATAAATTCATATTGTTTGTATTGGGTTAATAGTATGGGTACAATTGCTTTTATAAACCTTGAGAAGGCTTTACACGCGGACACGGAGTAGGCTGAAGAGGTAACCCAATGCCTACAAATATGTTGCATATTGTAAGCACCTCAAAATCACTGCCCTCTACTTCAAGCTCTTTTACTTTTACATTTACAGGCCCTACATAAGCGTTGCTTGGCACCGTTACTGTTAAAGCTGTAGCTGTAACGGTATTGACTACCGCCACTTCTCCATCGTAAAAAGTTACCTCCACATCTTCTACAGATGTGCCAAAGTTTGTACCGTTAATGGTGATTTGTTGACCAGTAAACTGCCCGGTAGGTTCGTACCCGCTAATAGTGGGTGGTAGTTGTTCGGCAGCGGGCTCATCGCTGTCGGAACAAGCCGCGAGTGCAAAAAGCAAAAGCGCAGATAAAATATTTTTATAAAATTTGCCTAGTGTGAAGATGGGAGTATTCATATCGGTTATTTTCAACCAAAACTCTATAAAACAGATGCAGCATTTGGCGATTCTTTATGAATAGCAACGCTACCGAATGAATGGTTCGTTTTACAGAACAAGTGGCTTTGTGCGAAAGCATTTTCGCCACACGGCTATTATTAAAAATTTAAAAATGTAGATTTGAGTTAAAGATCATACAACCTTTTTACTGGTAAAATCATCCCATCTTAAATTTGTTTTTGAAACGCTTCATCATACCGCTACTTTGTTGTTTGTTAAATGCGAGTCTAGCGCAAAAGAACTACCAAGGCATTGTTGTAGATTCTGTAACGATGCAAGGTATTCCTCTTGTTCATGTTACCAATAAAAGAAATCAGGCTACCGCTACAACCAACGAAAATGGTATTTTTAAAATTAAAGCTTTCGCAGCCGATACGCTCGTATTTAGTAGTGTGGGGTATCAAACCATTGTACTTCCTTTGCAATACGAAGAAGATGTTTTGTTTATCCGCTTGCGGGAATCTTTTCAGTTGTTGCAAGAGTTAACGATAAAATCTACCCGACTTTATCCCGGAAAAATTGAAGACCGCACACGGGAAGCACCGCGCAAACCTATGGAACCGTTTCAAGCTGCGCAATCTCCGTTTACTTATTTTTCGAAAACAGAAAGAGAAAAAAGAAAAATATTCCGATACATAGAAGAGAGTAATAAAACGCAAGTCTTTGTTCAGGTGATTACCAATCCGGAAGTGAAAAAAATTTTGATGGATGCGTATGAGTTAACAGAAGATGAGTATTACGATGGTCTTGCGAAGTTCAACTTTACGTATAAAGACATGCAATACGCCACCAACCCGGATGATATTATGGAAGCATTACATGGTTTTTTTCAGATGGGGAGATAAAAAAGCCTACCCCTAACCCGTTTCGAAGGAGTTTTCTATGCACACACCTTCCAGTAAAAATTAAAATACTTCATTTATTTTTAATAGATAAAATTTTAGTTTTAGAAACATAACTCATTCGGATTAATTCAATATACCACAATTAGAATAGTAAAGCAGAATTGTGGTTTTTGTTCCAAATTTTCTGGGTCTAGTTAGAATTTGGCTTATGTACTTTTTGCCTTGATGCAAAAAGTACGAAAAAAATCAAGGCCCAAAAATGCTTCCACGCACTTTCCAACGCACACCTCGGGTTTGGGCCGGGCCTACGCGCGTTTACACATTAATGTACTAACATTACTTTATGATGAAATGCTTGAAGGAAAATCAATTAAGTATAAGTATGTAGATGGGATTAAAATCAATTAGAAAATATCTTCAAAGGAGTTGAAATTGATAAAGACTCACACGCATAGGCAAGCTCCGATGGAGGGGGAATTATCAATAGTGTTATTAAAAAAATCAGTCCACGACTTAAGTTGTGGACTGATTCATGATAAATACGTTTAACTTGATTTAGATAAAGAATTCAAATTTATTTTTTCGAAGCGTTAAAGAGTTTTTCTTTTTCTTCTTTGCTCAAACTCTCGTAACCACCAGCTGAAATTTTATCGAGTATGGCATCGATTTCATCTTGCGAAATTTGGCTTTTGGTTTTCCCTACCGTACTCGATGCTTTTGTTTCTTTTCTATAGGTAACTTTAACATGTTGCTTAGGCCCGAACAAATCGCGAAACCAATCGAGTGTTACGGTTATCCATCCGCCCCAATTAACTCCGGCTTGTAATTGTTTCATGTAAATAAAACCAATTAAAGCGCCACCCAAGTGCGCAATGTTTCCTCCAGCGTTAGGGCCAACCGAACCAAGAAAAGAAACAACGATGTAAAATAATACAATGTATTTTATGCGCACAGGCCCAAGAAACAACAGAAAGAACGTGTAATCAGGTAAGAGTGTAGCAGTTGCTACCATGATGGCATACACAGCAGCCGATGCGCCCACCATCCCCGGAAAATTGGATGCGTTTTGAAAATATGGAATGGTGTTAAACATAAGCAGGTATAACAAACCACCTGCTAAACCACCCAATACATACAAGGCAATTAACTTATCGCTGCCTAAATATTCTACAAACAATTTGCCGAACCAATACAAAGCCAGCATGTTGAATAGAATGTGAAAAATATCGGTAATAGAATGTGCGAAAGAATAGGTGAAGAGTGTCCACGGTCTTGTTATAAATTCTGCAAGCGTAGGTGGAATAGAAAACTGATTGTAAATGGCTTTGAAAATAAATTCCGCATCGCCAATTGTAGTTGGAACAAAAATTAACAACAAAACCAAATAGATAACAACGTTGATGATAATCAACTGCGAATGGGCGTTGTTTCTTTTCTGAAATGCGTTTTTAAACTCTTCGAACATCCTCCTGCTAAATAAATTTATTTCAAGTTATTAAAAATATCCTCCTCTTCCTCCTTGCTTTTTCCAAATTTGAATCATGATAAATGCGAAGATCATTCCGCCTAAATGAGCTAAATGAGCTACATTATCACCCGGTCCTCCAATTCCAATGGCATTACTATAAGAATTGTATATAGCTAATGCACCAAGAATAAAAACTAAATACTTCGCTTTAATAGGAATTACAAAAAGTAATAAAAGCTCCATATTCGGAAATATTATTCCGAACCCCATCAACACACCATACACAGCACCAGAAGCGCCAAGCATATAGCCGAACGATTGCCCATTTAAGAAGAAATAATCGATACCCATATTAAAAACACCAGCGCCAATTCCTGTTACAAGATAGAACAGTAAAAATCTGTTTTGTCCCCAATAGTTTTCTAAAATCGGACCTGCAAAAGCAAGAATAAGCATGTTAAAGAAAATATGTCCAAATGAACTATGGGCAAACATGTACGTAAAAAGTTGATAGGGTTCAAATCCCTCAGTTCCAACATTCCACAGAGATAAAAGCCTTGTTAATGGTCCATTAACTCCACCAAAAAATAGTTGAAGAAAAAAAACAATTACGTTTACGATGATAATATTGCGGACTACAGGAGTGAGTTGAAGCATATAAAAATTAAACTTTTGGCTTATCGTTTAAAGTAGGTTTCTATTTTGGGCACATCAAAAATAAAAAATGTTAACTCTCCTTCGGGGCTGTGTTGCGGAATTTTACAGGCCATCAGAGAATCTATCAAAGAACGCAATTCTTCGGGCATAAGTTTTTGTCCGGCCTTAATTCCGGCTCTTTTTGCCAGTGAACGAGCTAAATTTTCGTGAATCGGTAAGGCCAGCTCGCTTTGGTTCCACTTAAACTGTTCGATTAACCCATCCAACAAGGTTTTTTCCTTACCCGTAGCAAGGCCGGCCGGAGTTCCGGTAATAGCCAACGTATTGTTCGAAAAGAAAGTAAACTTAAAACCCAATGCCGCCAACTCTTGCTCCATCTCCGTAACCAAAACAAAATCGGTAGCAGGTAAGGATAATGTTTCCGGAAAAAGTATTTGCTGACTTTCGCCTGATTTGGCTTTTAACTGTTGCAAAAATCTTTCGTACAAAATGCGCTGGTGCGCAGCTTGTTGGTTGATGAGCATCAACCCGTTTTTTACCGTTTGTGCCACATACTGATTGGCAATTTGAAATACAGTAGTGTGTGTTTCAAATTCGTGCGTTGGCGTAGCTGTAAAATTAGTTTCTTGCTGTGCAAAAAGTTGTTGATTGATTGTTTCTTCTTGTTGGCTAACTCTTCCTAACCATTCTCCTTCTACTAACTTACTCCAGTTTTCGAGGTTGTTGCGTTGAGTAAGTGTGTTGTATCGTTCTTCGTAATAAATGGTGTTATCTTTTTGTTGACTGAGTTTGTTCACCAGGTTAGCATCGTCATTAAAATCGATGGATGGCCTTAAATTACTTTTTCCTAAAGCTTCGCGCACGGCAGCCTGAATAATGCCATACACGGCACGTTCATCATCAAACTTTATTTCTGTTTTGGTAGGATGAACATTAACATCAATATTTTTCGGATCGATTTCGATAAACAAAACATAGAAAGGAAAATTTCCATCGGCCAACAATCCTTCGTACGCACTTTGCACTGCATGATGCAAATAATTACTGCGGATGAAACGGTTGTTGGCAAAAAAGAATTGTTCGCCTCTCGTTTTGCGTGCGGCTTCGGGCGTTCCGGTGTACCCTGTAATTTTTACATAGGGTGTAGCCGCATCGCATGGTAATAGAGCCGATGTATAACTTTTGCCAAACAACTGCACAATGCGTTGGCTCAATTTCGATGTAGGTAAATCAAACTCGATATCATCGTGGTTGATGAGGATAAAATGAATGGACGGATTCGCCAATGCCAGGCGAAAAAACTCATCTACAATATGCCGATACTCAACCGAGTTGGATTTCAAAAAATTTCTGCGTGCCGGAATATTATAGAAAAGATTTTTAATGGCTATGCTCGTTCCTTTTTCGCAAGCAATGGGTTCTTGTTTTTTTACCTCCGATGCTTCCACCATCAAATACGTGCCGAGTTCATCATCGGTTAAACGTGTTTTCATTTCTAACTGGGCCACAGCAGCTAACGATGCCAACGCTTCGCCTCTAAAACCCATGGTTCGTAGGGCAAACAAATCTTCTGCTTTTTCAATTTTAGATGTGGCATGTCTTTCCAAACTCATGCGTGCATCGGTTGTGCTCATGCCTTTGCCATTATCAATTACCTGAATAAGTGCTTTGCCTGCATCTTTAATAATTAGTTGAATTTTTGTGGCTCCTGCATCTACAGCATTTTCCATTAATTCCTTTACAGCAGAAGCAGGCCTTTGCACCACTTCACCGGCCGCAATCTGGTTGGCAATAGCATCAGGAAGCAATCGAATAATATCCATCTTATTTTTTAGTACCGAAACTTCTTAGTTTCATAAATAAATAGGCAGGCACTAAAAGCAACATGCCATACAAGGCCACCGAACCATAGTGCAAATAAGCCCAAAGTTGAATGACCAAAAATAAAGTAATAGCCGTTCGTAAAATAGCAACCGAAGGTTGGCCGGCTTTCATATTCGAGCGTTTTCTTGCCGATTGTATGGCTCCTTTTATTTTAGATCGATGCAAAGCCAGCTCTTCTTCCGTTTCTTCCTTTCTTAAACCGGCTTCAATTTCTTGTTTAATGCGTTCTTCGCGTTCTTTTCTTTCTTCCTCGGCCGGGTCGTAATGGCGCGGAATAAAGTTAAAACGCTTATGCGCAGGTGTTTTTCCGAAAAGGCCTACAAACTTCATGTTATTTGTGTTTTAGTTTTTTAACACTCGCATTTGAATCGTAAAATTGTTGTTAATTCGGTCGAATTCAAACGGAAATTATCCTGATGTGTAAAAAAGTTTTTGGCATACTCCTTTTTCCCCTTCTATTTTCTTTTCAGGCATGGTCGCAATCCAATGAACTAGCAGTAGATAGTCTTTGGCAGAAAATGACTTGGGAGGAGCGTATTGCCCAACTTTTCATATTACCAGTTGATATAGAAAATAACGAAAGTGCCGAAAGGTCACTTCAACTCATTAAAAATTGGCAACCGGGTTTTGTTGTGTTTAATGTGGATGGCCCGGTTAAATCACAACATTTTAATCAGAAAATCGATGAAATTAAAAATAACCTGGTGTGGAGTGGCTACCTTAAAAAAGAACATTGGCTGCAAAAAGATAGTGTTTGGTTGTTGCCCCCACCGGTAGTGTTGGCAGCATGTGGCGATACTTCCTTGTTAAAACAAAGCGGACAATTACAAGCTACTTGGTTAACCCAAATAGGTTTCGATTTTGTGATGCCCCTTTCGGTACAAAGTAGAGTGCTCGCGAATAACGATACTTTATACAATCACTGGGGCGATGATTCTTTCAATTTTTCAAGTAAAGCAAAAGCATTTATTCAAGGACTCAACTCCAAAAATTTTGAAGTTGTAGTAAGTTACAACCCCAACCAAACAAAAAAACCTTGGGAATTAGATGCCAACTTTCTGATGGCTATTGAAACGGAGAAAGCGCGAAAAACTTTTCAATACAAAGAATTATTAAAGAAGCTTCAAGTGCCTGATGCAGTTTTATCTCCTATTCTATTTCAATCTTTTTTAAGAAAGAAAAATAATTTTTCGGGCTTACTCGTGGCCGATATCAGCGAAATTACTTTTGCCGGCAAGAAAACACGAGCTGGCGAAGCTGAGTTGTTTGCCTTTCAGAGTGGAAACGATTTATTCTATCAACCAAAAAACATGCAAGCGGGCATTCGCAAAATAAAATCGCTTGTTAGAAAAGATAAAAGCTATCAAAAACAATTAGAGGCAAGTGTGAAGAAAGTGCTGACTAAAAAGTTTGAAAGAAAACGGGTTGAGCGCGATGCGAATTCTTCTTATCATCAAATTAAGCATGTTTTTAATGCTTTGCATCATAATCTGGCAGAAGCGAGTATTTCTATAGTTAAAAACGAAAAAGAAACTCTTCCCATCCGCCATTTAGAATTACAATCTATCGCCAGTGTATCTATCGGGCAGGTTATGCCAACCACTTTTCAATCGGCTGCCGAACTGATTGCACCCATTCAACATTTTCAATTGATTGATGTAAGAGATACAACCACACTATTCAATTCATTGAAAAAATTTTCAGTCTGTTTACTGGCCATTTACCCAACTGCTAATTGGCATGCAGATTTACTAGCAAACATCAACCGATTAGCACAACACACACAAGTAGTACTGATCAATTACGATAATCCGGCAGAATTACAACATTCGTTTAACGTTCAGGCTATACTGCAAGCTTATTATGCCGATAATGCGATGGAACAAGCAGCAGCCAACCTTATTTTTGGTTCTGCCGCAGCAAAAGGTGATTTTCCATTTACTGTAAACTCGTACACAAACACCACCGTAAAAAAATTCAATGCGATTGATCGGTTAAAAGTTGGCGTACCCGAACAAGAAGGACTCAGCAGTTTCAAACTAGATTCTATTGCGCCCATTGTTGCCGAAGCCATTAATATAAAAGCAACTCCGGGTTGTGTGGTGTTGGTTGCCAGAAACGGCAGAATTATCTACAACAAAGCGTTTGGTTGGCAAACGTATGAAAATCAAATTGCTACGAATACAAACACAATTTATGATTTGGCCAGTATTTCTAAAGTGGCCGCTACGTTACAAACCACAGCATTTCTTCATTATAAAAAAGAAATTGATGTGTATAAAAAGATGTCGGTTTACTTACCCGAACTTAAATCATCTAACAAAAAAGATTTTACCATAAAAGATATTTTAACTCACCAGGCTGGGCTTTGGCCTTTTCTTCCGTTTTGGGCGCAAACAAAAAAAGACAGTTTATTTCTGCCGGAATTTTATGCCAAAGACTCTTCGGCTAATTTTCCTTTTCCGGTTTCTAAAAACTTATATGCTACCGTTGGCATGAAAGATTCGCTCTGGCAATGGATTATAAAAGCCAAAATCAGAGAGAAACTACTGCGCACACCTTACGACTATCGCTACTCCGACATGGGTTTTTATATGTTGCATCATTTAGCAGAGAAGAAATTAAACCAACCCATGGAAGATTTTCTCCAACAAAATTGGTACGAACCTCTTGGCGCTCATACGTTGGGTTATCTGCCCTTACGCAGATTTTTAGCTTACAACATTGCACCCACTGAAAATGATTTCTTGTTCAGAAGAAGTTTATTACAAGGTTATGTACACGACCAAGGCGCAGCTATGCACGGAGGCATTGCAGGGCACGCAGGTTTATTTGGTTCGGCAGCAGACCTTGCTAAAGTTGGGCAACTGTGGTTACAATATGGCAACTATGGCGGTCAAACTTTTTTAGATAGTGCAACAGTAACTTACTTCACCCAAAAACAATACGAAGGAAGCCGAAGAGGAATAGGTTGGGATAAACCGGATTTTATAAATCCTAATCTCAATCCCGCGTCACGTTTTGCATCGCCCGAAACATTTGGTCATACAGGTTTTACAGGAACATGTATTTGGGCCGATCCGCAACATCACTTACTTTTTATTTTCTTGAGCAACCGCGTACATCCGGATATGAACAATGCTAAATTACTCACCTACAATATTCGACCGCGTGTACACGACATAGTTTATAAAGCTTTGTTTGATTATCGATCAATATTTTAGTCAATTTTTGTTAAATTATTGAACAAAAACCAAATCAAAAGAGTTAAAACATTAGCTCAAATAAACCAAACGCGTGAAAAAAATTAAGATAGGCATTGTATGCTACCCAACCTTTGGTGGTAGCGGTGTTGTGGCAACAGAACTCGGAAAAGCTTTGGCTCAAGAAGGGCATCAGGTTCATTTTATTACTTATTCGCAACCACAACGCTTAGATTTTTTAAACGAGAATCTTTTCTATCACGAAGTAAATTTCCGCAACTATCCTTTGTTTGAATATCCGCCTTATGAATTAGCGCTCGCCAGCAAAATGGTAAGTGTTGTAAAAAACGAACAACTCGATTTGCTGCATGTGCACTACGCTATTCCGCATGCATCGGCAGCTTACATGGCCAAACAAATTTTAAAAACAGAAGGCATTTACATTCCGGTTGTAACTACGTTGCACGGAACTGATATTACTTTAGTAGGAAAAGATGCATCGTACGAGCCTGTAGTAACTTTTTCCATCAACGAATCGGAAGGTGTAACGGCAGTATCAGAAGATTTACGTAAAGAAACGTACGAATATTTCGATATCCGCAACGAAATTGAAGTGATTCCCAACTTCATCGATTTGCAAAAATTTAAAAAACAAAAGAAAGATCATTTCAGAAAAGCAATTTGCCCGAACAGCGAAGCTT
This sequence comes from Flammeovirgaceae bacterium, assembly GCA_021298355.1. Taxonomy (GTDB): domain Bacteria; phylum Bacteroidota; class Bacteroidia; order Cytophagales; family Cyclobacteriaceae; genus Chryseotalea. The sequence continues at coordinate 58,246 of JAJTEH010000005.1, read as the reverse complement.
TGGTTGTGCACACCTCTAACTTTAGAAAAGTAAAACGCATACCGGATGTAATCAAAGTTTTTCATAATATTTTACAAGTAATTCCTGCTAAACTCTTGATGATTGGCGATGGCCCGGAAAGAGATGATGCAGAGAAATTGGCAAAAGACTTAGGCATGCACGATGCCGTTCGCTTTCTCGGAAAATTAGAAGCTGTTGAAGAAGTATTATCCGTTGCCGATTTGTTTTTAATGCCTTCGGAAAAAGAAAGTTTTGGTTTGGCAGCTTTAGAGGCGATGGCCTGCGAAGTACCGGTTATTTCCAGCAATGCGGGTGGTATTCCCGAATTAAATTTACATGGTATTACTGGTTTTTTAAGCAACGTTGGAGATATAGAAGACATGACCAAAAATGCTTTAACCATTTTAGATAAAGATAACTTGCCAATTTTTAAGTCTAATGCGTTAAAACGCGCTCAGGAATTTGACATTTCAAAAATTTTACCACACTACGAAAACTATTATCAGCACATAATAGAGAAACATAAATTGAAAGTTCACCGTTAAATCCAATAAAATTTTGTGTTGAGTTATGAATACAATGACTTCGCCCAAGAACAACGGAACCAAACAACTTTTCAGCAATTCTATACTTGAAAAGTTAACACGAACTCATATTGCTGTACCTCTAACCGTTTTTGCTGTTTATGCAGCAGCGCTTTTATACTGGAGCATTACCCATACCAATTTAAGTGTTGGTTTTACTATACTTTTATTTTTTGCAGGCTTTATCGTATTTACTTGGGTTGAATACCAGGTGCATCGCCATATCTTTCATTTAAAACCACTAAAAGCCTGGCGCAAAAAATTTCAATACACTGTGCATGGTGTACACCACGAATATCCGAAAGATAAAGACAGACTGGCCATGCCTCCTGTACTAAGCATTACCATTGCAACTCTTTTACTTTTTTTATTAAGATTGATAATGGGCGATTTTGTGTTTGCCTTTTTACCCGGGTTTTTAGTGGGTTATGCGCTATATCTCTCAATTCATTATTTAGTACATGCTTATGCCCCACCTAAAAATTTCTTAAAACAATGGTGGATCAACCACAGCATTCATCATTATAAAGATGGAAAAATTGTATTTGGAGTAAGCTCTCCACTGTGGGATTATGTTTATGGTACGATGAAAAGTAAAGAGGCATGAAAGGTCTCTTAGTATTATAACCCAAGCAATTGTTTTCAACTAAAAACATTTTATACTTTCAGTATAATTTATCTGATTCGTTAAAAATATTTAAAGCATATCAATGGTTCGATATTTTCTAAAAATATAGTCATACTGATTTGATTGTAAGAAGGGTACAATTTTTTTCCCCGTTTGATAACAAATTGAAACCGACCTACATCTGTGTATAACAAATAGATCACTTTCAATAGTTCTGAATATTACTTTAACTTTTTCTTGGACTTGGTCGGTGGCAAAAAGTTTTCTTCTGTTACTACTTTCTTTCTTGTTTTCTGCTCAAGCGCAATCCGGGCATCTTTGGCAATTTTACCTCCCTTTTTTCCAGCGAGAGCATTTTCATTAATTCCTTTTGCTTCTTCAGTCTCAGCAATTTGTCTAGTTGAGAGTTCAGCCAAAGCTGTAAAAATTAACTCTGCTTCGCTCATGTGGTCGCGTAGATTCTGACTCTTTAACTTCTTTTTCTTTTTATGTTCTTTTATTGTTAAGCCCGACCATTCCTGATGAATTATGTTAGTAAGCAATGCAAACTCATCGCTCTTTTCTACACCACTTTGCTTCCAATAATCGGTGAGTTTGTTTCGGGTTTCTTGCCCGGTCATTCGTTGCTGAATCCACTTTTCGCTTCTGCCAAGCTTTTTCCAGTTTTCGCGGGCTCGTTCAATACTTTCTTCCGGATTTGCTATTTCACTCATTCGTTCATAGCCTACCTTTGCCAGCCATTGTTTAAATGGCTCAGCTTTAGGCGAAGGAATGGATTGAATAATCCGAAGCAATACTTTTGTATTTGCAACATCTGTTTCCCGCATTTTTCCATCTTCTGCCATCATTTTCAACCGTACGATTTTCTCGTACACTTCACTTCCTTCAGCTTTAAGCTTGGTTTTTAAGTCGCTCCAATAACGTTTAGGCAGTTTGCTTTCAGTTAAAATCTCAATAACATCAATTACCGAAAAGTACCATTGTTCCGTATTATCATCCCAATGAGTTCTTACTTTCTTAGATTCAAATAGTTTTATACTGCTCATGCTATTTTACCTCTTTAATGCAGCTCTTTGCTTAAACATTCTATAATCAAAATCAGATGGCGCTCTCTTTTAATGATGCCTTTAGTTGTTTATATATATAGTATTTTGAGATTCCTGTTCTCTTACTGTAACACATTATTTAATTGAGAAATTAGTTGATACTTCATCATCATTTTTAAAAAAATTTGAAATGTACGTGTTTTAGTTGTGCCTTACGTATCGAGAAAAGTATACACGTCTTATCAAAAAAATCTTCACTTTGGAATTTTGATATAAGACTTAAGGGCTTACTGATTATTTTAACACCCCCAACTCTTTACCAACAGACACAAATCCGGCAATTGCTTTATCTAAATGATGTTGTTCATGCGCTGCAGAAATTTGTACGCGAATTCTTGCCTGACCCTTTGCAACAACCGGGTAGAAAAATCCAATCACATAAATTCCTTTATCCAATAATTTCTCTGCAAACTTTTGTGCGAGTGGCGCATCGTATAACATAATTGGTACAATAGGATGCACACCCGGTTTGATATCAAATCCGGCTGCTGTCATCTCTTTTCTAAAATATTGTGTATTGTGTTCGAGTTTATCTCTAAGCTCTGTAGTTTCTGATAACACATTGAACACTTCTATCGATGCACCAACAATTGCCGGTGCCAACGTATTGCTAAACAAATAAGGTCTTGAACGCTGACGCAACATTTCGATAATTTCTTTTCTACCAGAGGTAAAACCACCCAAGGCTCCCCCCAACGCTTTACCTAACGTTCCGGTTATAATATCCACCCGACCCATTACTCCGCAATGTTCAGGTACACCTCTTCCGGTTTTACCAAGAAATCCGGTTGAGTGACATTCGTCTGTCATCACCAAAGCCTGGTATTTATCGGCTAAATCACAAATCTTATCTAACTGCGCAATGGTTCCGTCCATAGAGAATGCGCCATCGGTAACAATAACAATTTGTTTCGCGCCTGCTTGCCGGGCATCTTGTAATTGTTTTTCTAGGTCTTCCATGTTGTTGTGCTTATACCGGTAACGCATGGCTTTGCACAACCGAACGCCATCAATAATAGAGGCATGATTCAGTTCATCAGAGATGATAGCATCTTCTGCTCCAAACAAAGGTTCGAAAACACCTCCGTTAGCATCGAAAGCGGCAGCGTATAAAATGGTATCTTCAGTACCTAAAAATTCAGCAATCTTTTTTTCTAATTCTTTGTGTATATCTTGTGTGCCACAAATAAACCGAACGGAACTCATACCAAAACCGTGGCTATCAATTGCATCTTTCGCAGCTTGAACAATGCGCGGATGTGAGGATAATCCTAAATAATTGTTTGCACAGAAATTAACTACTTCTTTTCCATCTGCTGTTTTTATATCCGCAGCTTGTGGTGTAACAATAATTCTTTCTTTTTTATAAAGACCGGCTTCTTTAATGGCTTCAATTTCTTTTTGCAATACGGGTTGTAAAGTAGCGTACATATCTTAAAATAATTTAATTGATTTTAGGTTTGATAATGGGTTTAGGTTTAGCAACCGCAACGGGTTTGCTTACTTCTTCTGTTGCCTGCTCTTTCAATACATACTTTCTGCGGATTTTATTGATGAAATTCAATTTCCTGGCGGAAAAACTATTCGGATGCATCAGTTCAAATTCTTTTTGCCATTCTGCAAAAAGTGTTGTTTCGTTAGCTTGAAAAGCCACCGCATCTATTTTTTTCGATTTCAGGTAATCCGTAAAATTCACTTTGCAAAGGTAATGGCTAACACATGGTAGCCAAATAGTAATTTTTGGTAATTTCGCGGCAATCTTTTTAAAAGCCAGATAAGGCAATTTGCGCATGAAGAAACATAAAATTTTAATTATCGGAGCCGGAGGCCAATTAGGCTCAGAACTTACACAAGGTTTATGGCAGATTTATGGTAAAGAAAATGTAATAGCTACCGACATAAAAGATCCGCAAGGCATTTTAGGGCAAGGTAATTTCGAAATTTTAGATGTATTAAAAGAAAAAGCCCTGTTTGAGTTTATTAAGAAAAATAACATTACGCAGATTTATCATTTAGCCGCTGTGCTTTCTGCAACCGGAGAAAGAAACCCAAAGTTTGCCTGGCATTTAAATATGGATGGACTGGTACACGTGTTAGACGCAGCCGTTGAGTTTAAGTTGGACAGAGTATATTGGCCTAGTTCTATCGCTGCTTTTGGACCCACAACACCAAAACAAAATACACCACAAGATACCATTATGGACCCCACCACCATTTATGGTATTACTAAATTAGCCGGAGAGCGTTGGTGCGATTGGTATTTTAGAAACAAAGGAGTAGATGTGCGCAGCTTGCGATACCCAGGCTTAATTGGTTACAAAACCAAACCCGGTGGTGGCACAACAGATTATGCTGTAGATATTTACATTAAAGCATTAACCGATAAAAAGTTTGAATGCTTTTTAAGCGAACATACTTATTTGCCCATGATGTATATGGACGATGCCGTGAAAGCCACACTCGTCATAATGGAAGCACCGGCAGAAAAAGTAAAAATTCGTTCGAGCTATAACGTTTCGGCTATGAGTTTTAGTCCGGCCGAGATTGCAAAATCTATTCAGAAACACATTCCTGAGTTTACCATTTCGTATCAACCCGATTTCAGACAAAGCATAGCAGACTCGTGGCCACAATCGTTAGACGATATGCGTGCGCGACAGGATTGGGGTTGGCAACCAGCTTTTGATTTAGATAAAATGACAGCCGAGATTTTAAAACATCTGCCTGCCTATCTGTAATTTTAGTTAATCACTACTCTTTTCACCAAGGTTAATTTTTTTTGGGCACTTTTAAATTGCAACAAATATGTGCCGGGCATAAGGCTTTCTGGCAATGCAATTGCTTGGGTAAAGTCGGCCTGGCTTTGCCAAACAAGTGTTCCAGACAAATCGAAAAGAAGTAAAAAATCGCCTTCGGATAACGCAAAATTGCTGCTAAACTGGATGGTTTTGTTCACAACCGGGTTAGGAAATACATCGAAAGAATAATCGCCAATAATATTAGATTTTATAATGGCAGAATAGTCGAAAGTATTATCCAGATCAACCATTTTTAATCTATAGTAGTTTGTTCCTTTTGGTGCATGGGTATGTTCGAAAGAAAATTTACGCAATTCGTTTGTCGTTCCTTCCCCTTTTACTTCTCCAAGTTTTTTCCAAACGTCTCCATCTATACTATTTTCTATTTCGAAATGACTGAAATTTAATTGAGAGGCAGTGGCCCATACCAATACATTGGGTTTGCGATCATCCACATTAAAATACAACAACACTACCGGTAAAGGGCTGTTTTCTTGAGATACTAACCAAGTATAAAAATCAGGATTACCGTTTTGTAGATCAACTCTGTTTCCTCTGTTAGAAGTTAACGAACTACCCCCTCCGGAAGTAGAAGCACTTCCATTAATGTACAAACCATACGGTGAAATAACATTGTTGTTATAAACATGACTGCCCCCTCCGGTAAAACTTAAATCACCATCTATATACACCTGGCCACCATTGTTAACAGTAAACAGAGTTCCGCCACCAGTTCCGGTTACATCTCCATAAATAGCTACCCGGCCATTTCGGTTTACGGTTATATCGCCACTGGTTTGTGAAATTACATTTCCTTTCACTACCAAATCGGCATAGGCAGGAGGTGCAGCCGAAGTGCCTACTATTAAATTGTTAGAGCTTACCACAGTAAGATTACCATCGATAATTAACTTTCCACCCGGATAAATCCGTAAAGCGGAATTGAGTGTAGCACTGCCCGAAATATCTAAAGTTCCATATACGTTAACTGTCCCTCCGCCACCAATTGCAAAATCGCCAATTACATTCATGTTGCCCGTGCTGTTTATGTTGATGGTGGCACTGCCTGCGCTGTAATTGCCAATAAAAACCAATGTGTTGTTTACGTTGGTTGTTCCAGAACTTTGTCCGCTTTGCGGAGTAACATTACCCCAACCAGAGGTATTGTTCCAGTTAGCTGCGGTTGTCCAATTTCCGTTTCCAACAGAAGTATAATTCTGTGCCCGGCATACTAAACCAAAACATGTGCAAGCAACTAAAAATAAATAACGCAAAATGTTCATGTGCGAGGATTGTGCTATGTTTACTTTACTAATCAAAATGTTATGTCAGTTCAAGTTCAAACCCACGGAGCAATCGCCACAATTACTATTAGCAGACCAGAAGCCTTAAACGCACTCAATGCCGATGTTATAAAAGGGTTAGAAGATGTTTTTCGGAACCTACACGAAAACAATGCCATACGGGGTGTACTACTTACAGGTGATGGCGAAAAATCTTTTGTAGCCGGTGCCGACATCAAAGAACTTTCTACACTTAAACCAGAAGAAGCAACAGCATTATCTGCCAAAGGGCATAGAATATTTCAGGCAATAGAGCATTTTACCAAACCTGTTATTGCTGTTGTAAATGGTTTTGCTTTGGGTGGAGGATGCGAACTAGCCATGGCATGCCACATAAGAATAGCTACTGCCAATGCCAAATTTGGATTGCCGGAAGTCAATTTGGGATTGATACCGGGCTATGGCGGCACACAACGTTTGGCGCAATTAGTGGGCAGAGCAAAAGCTTTTGAACTAGCGATGACAGCCCAGATGGTAACAGCAAACGAAGCCAAAGAATTAGGCTTGGCCAACCATGTTTGCGAAACAAAAGAAGCTGCGATAGCATTAGCAAATTCTATTTTAAACAAAGCTGCAGAGAAAGGGCCATTAGCCATTGAAAAACTAATTCAAGCTATTAATGCCGGTTATCATGCAGAAAAACACGGCTACGAAACAGAAGCAAAACTATTTGGAGAATTATTCTCTACCGAAGATTTTAAAGAAGGAACAAGCGCTTTTATTAATAAAACAAAGCCGAACTTTAAGGGAAAATAAAATTTTACTTCGACACATTCATGAGTAAACTTAAAAGTTTAGCGGGCGACACGTTGCTTTACGGATTGGGCAACATGGTGCCGCGCTTGCTCAACTTTTTGTTGTTTCCATTACATACTAAGTTTTTCGATACAGAATCTTACGGGGTATTAACCTACTTAATGTCGGCTGTTGCCTTGTTGATGGTGATTTACAGCTTTGGTATGGAAACAGCCTACTTTCGTTTTGCTACCAAAACAGGAAACGAAAACCAAACCTTTAGGCAGGCGCAAACTGTTGTTGTTCTTATAAGTGTTTTACTTTCTGTTGGAATTTTAATGGCCTATCAACCCATAGCCCTATACATGGGCGTTGGTAAAAATCCGGAATGGATAGTTTGGTTAGTGCTCATAATGTTCATTGATAGTGTTGTAATCATTCCTTTCGCAAGATTGCGTTTACAAAAGAAATCCATTCAATTTTCCATCTATAAGATCAGCAATGTTGTTATCCTTACCGGCTTAAATTTTTATTTTCTTTATTTCAATTTCGATCCTGCTACGGGTATTGGCTATATCATCTTGGCTAATCTTATCGCCAATGCTTTTTATCTTTTGTTTTTTGCCAAAACATTATTGTTGTGGAGGCCAGCCTGGGATAAGGCAATCAGTTTAAACATGCTGCACTACGCCTATCCCATTATGCTTACGGGCCTGGCCGGCATGACAAACGAATTTTTTTCGCGCCTCGCCTTAAAAGAATGGTTACCCGATAACTTTTATCCGGGCAAAACAAGCGAACATGCCGAAGGAGTTTTAGGAGGAGCATACAAATTTGCCGTGTTTATGAATTTAGCCGTTCAGGCTTTTCGCATGGCAGCCGAGCCGTTTTTCTTTCAGCAAGCTGGCGATAAAAATTCTCCTACGTTATTTGCGTCTGTAAATCATTATTTTATTATCGTTTGCTGTATAGTATTAGTTGGTATTGGCATAAATACCGATGTGCTGAAATATATTTTTTTAAGAAGAGAAACGTATTGGGAAGGACTCGTAATTGTACCTCCACTTTTAATGGCTTACTTACTGCTAGGTGTTTACTATAATTTTTCGGTTTGGTTTAAATTGAAAGATAAAACGTATGCCGGCACTGTTACAACCCTTATTGGTTTGTTTGTAACTTTACTCGGTAATTATTTTCTGATTCCGATAATGGGTTACGAAGGGAGCGCATGGACAAGTTTGTTATGTTACGCTACAATGGCAATTGTTTGCTACTTCTGGGGAAAACATCACTTTCCTGTTCCCTATCGGATAGTGCAAGACACAGCGTATTTGCTTAGCTCCTTTGCACTTGTTTATGCCATCACAACCTGGGTACAGCTCGAAACTTTCTGGGTAACAACACTAGTGAGAAACATACTATTCTTAGCTAGCCTTGCGTTTGTTATTTATCTCGAAAGAAAACAATTGAAGCAATTTTTCTTTAAAGCAACAACTGCTAAAAATTAGAGAATCCTCTTTTGTTTTTTACTTACTTTTACAAATTGTAATTACCCTTGAAAAACTTTTATTTCTATACCGCCTCCTGCCTGATCATTTGTTTGCTGTGCGCAGCCAGTAGTACTCTCGCGCAAAAACGTAAAAAGCAAGATGAAGAAGCATGGTTACACGAAAGAGTTTTACGCGAAGCCGAAAGTAGTTTTACAGAAGCCGAAAAGTATTTTATTTTAGAAGACTACGCCAAAGCTCTTTTGTTTTATCAAAAAACACTTGAACTAACACCCGATAATGCAACAGTACATTTTAAAATGGCCGATTTGTTTAACAGAGGCACACAAACAACAGATCTGCAAAAGGCTGCCGCGAGCATAGAAAAAGCCCTTGAACTTGAAAAGAAAAACAAATACTTCTATTTATTGGCAGCCAACATCTACTCCGGCTTACAAGATTACGACAAAGCAATAAAAGCATATGAAGATATGCTTAAAGAAATACCAGGCACCGAAGATTATTACTTTGAGTTAGCAGCCCTTTATCAATACAACGCTAAACCGGAACAAGCGTTAAAAATTTACAACAAAGCAGAGCAAGCCTTAGGTTTAAACGAAGTAGGCATTTACCAAAAAGTAAAAATTCTTTTATCGCTTAAGCGAACAGAAGAAGCAAAAGCAGAAGCCGCTAAACTAATAGCTACCGATTTGCAAGAAGGTATATTTGTTATTAACCTAGCCGAAACTTTTGCCGAAGCTGAAGAAAACCAATACGCCATAACGCTACTTGAAAATGCCCTGAAAGAAAATAGTTCAGAATCGGCACAAGTTCAGCTATTGCTAGCCAATCTATACACGAAAACAGGCAACCACAACCAAGCCATTACCCTATGGGAAAAACTTTTTTCAAATGCCGAAGTGCCTTTCGAAACCAAAGCCTATTTGTTAGCAACCTTAACAGACGAAATAAGCTATAACCCACAATCAGCAGAAAGTGAAAACAAAAAAAAACTGTTCAACAATTTGCTGATACAAGTAGAGAAAGACCATCCGCAAGAGGCAAAAGTATTTGTGCTGAAAGCAGATTTTTTTATGATTACCGGCAACATTCCGCAGGCTATTCAAGCCTACGAGCAAGCCTTAAATATGGGCGAAGAAACTGCAGAAGTTTTTCAAAATGTTTTATTGTTACATGCGCGCAACAATAATTTTACACAACTCATTACACAGTCTGATAAAGCCCTGGAATTGTATCCTAATCAGGGAATTTTTTATTACTACGCGGGTTATGGAAATTTTATGAAGAAAAACTATACACAAGCCATAGTAGCCTTAGAACAAGCTAAAAAGTTATCTTCTCAAAATCCAACCTTTTTGCAAGATATCGGTGCACTTCTTGGCGATGCCTACCAATACACCCGCGACTATGCCAAATCAGAAAAAGCATACGATGAAGTGCTCGCACTTAACCCCGACAATGAAAGTGTACTAAACAATTACGCCTACTATTTATCGCTGCGTAAAGCAAACCTCGAAAAGGCCGAAACAATGGCCAAAAGACTAAACGAAATAGTAATAAATAACCCAACCTATTTAGATACGTATGCCTGGGTTTTATACATGAAACAACAATACCGCGATGCAAAAAAAATAATGGACAAAGTAATAAACAGCGGCAAAGCCAACGCCACCCATTTAGAACATTACGGAGATATATTATTTAAGCTTGGCCAAACCAACGAAGCCGTTTCGTATTGGGAAAAAGCTAAAGCCATTAACACAACAAGCGAAACTCTGTCTAAAAAAATTGCCAACAAAACCTTGTATGACCAATAAACTTTTTTTGTTTTTACTCCTAAGCACTTTTCTGTTTCAAGCATGCAGCAAAAAAACAACCGTACTTACCAGCGGGCAACCCGTAAAGTCAACTGTTAAAATTGAAGAAATAGATTTCGATTATTTTCATGGCAAAGCAAGACTAGCCGTACGCGATGCCAACAAAGAACAAGAAGTAAAAGCCAACATCCGCATTCGGAAGGACAGCGTAATCTGGATGACCTTTACAGTAATTGGCGTACAAGGAGGCAAAGCATTAATCAATAAAGATTCTATAACCATCGTTTCCAATATCGATAAAGAATATTACGTGTACGATTACCCTTCGCTTTCTAAAAAATTCAATTTTCCTGTTTCTTACGATGTTATTCAAGCTGCATTACTCGGAAACCCCATCATCAAAAGAAGCGAAAACGATGTGGTTGAATTACTCGAAACCATGTTTCTACTTAAACAACAAACCGATAATGTAGTAGTAACGAATTACATCAACAGCCCGGGCGCTAAAATCGAGAAAGTAGAATTAAAAGAAAACGACAGAAAAAATGCTTTAACTATTTACTACTCAAACTTTCAGCCGGTAGGAAATAAAATATTCCCTTACAATGCAACTATATCAGTATTCTACCAGGCCCCCACAGGATTAGTAAATACCACCATAACGTTCGAGTATAATAAAGCCGAAGTAGGCGATAAAGAATTGCGTTTCCCATTTAATATTCCTAAAAAATATGAACGCAAATAGAAGTGTACTTTTTATCCTGTTTGCTTCCATTAGTTTTTTTTGTTCGGCACAAAAATCAAAAAATCAGTTACAGCAAGAAAAACAAAAAAATCTTCTGCGCATTAAGGAGGTAGAAAAAATTATAGCCGAAACAAGTACAAATAAAAAAAATACATTAGGCGAATTAGCCGCGCTTAACCAACGCATTCAAGAGCAGGAAAGCCTCATCAGCAGCATACAAACAGAAATTAACTTTCTTACCAAAGAAATAGGAGAAGACAACAGCATTATTACAGCACTGGAAGAAGACTTGATAAAAATGAAAGAAGAGTATGCAGCCATGCTATTTGCTGCACAAAAAGCAAGCAACAGCGCTACTCGTCTTACTTTTTATTTTTCCTCTTCCACATTCGATCAGATGGTTATGCGCATGCGCTACATGAACCAGTACGGCACATTACGAAAATTACAGGCCGATCAAATTGTAAAAACCCAAAATCAGTTAGCCTCGCAAATACAAACCACCGAAATAAAAAGAAACGAACAAAATGCCTTGCTGCTAGATGAAGAAGAAGAAAAGAAACAACTCGATGGGTTAAAGCAAAAACAAAAAACACTTGTAAAACAATTAGAAAAGCAAGAAAAACAACTACGGCAAGAATACAACGAAACTAAAAAAGCCATAGCCCAACTCGACAAAATGATTGAAGACATCATTCGGGAAGAGATTGCAAAGGCAGAGCGCGAAGCCAAAGCAGCCGCTGCAAAAAATAAAAATAAACCCAACAACACCAATACGCAATCCCCTGAAATGGTTGTGCTTTCTGCCAACTTCGAACAAAACAAAAATAAATTAGGTTGGCCCACAAATGGGTTTGTTGCTCAAAAATTCGGCAGGCAAAATCACCCGCTACTAAAGGGTATAGTGGTAGAAAGCGATGGTATTAGAATACAAACTGGCACTAACGAACCGGTAAAAGCTGTTTTTGATGGAGAGATTCGAAGCATAAGCATAACTCCTCGTTTCGGCACATCCATCATCATTAAACATGGTACTTATTTTACAATTTATGTAGGCTTACAACAAGTGAAGGTGAAAACAGGACAAAAAGTAAAAACCAATGAAGAAATTGGTTTTGTTGCAGCTAACATAGAAGGTATATCTGAATTAAGATTTCAAGTTTTTAAAGGAATAGACCCGCAAGATCCATTGTTATGGCTGCGCGATAAATAGCGTTTAACTCGTTTTTAGTCTATTTATATAGTTTCCGTTTCGGTTGGACTAATTTTATCTATCTTTACACCCTAAATCATTAATTATGGAAGCGATGCTTTTATTCGGAATCGGAGGTACGGAGTGGATTGTGATTGGTGCGGCTGTTTTATTGTTTTTTGGCGCAAAAAGAATTCCTGAGTTTGCAAAAGGCTTAGGCAAAGGCATACGAGAATTTAAAAATGCCGTTAATGACGTAAACCAAGACGTTGAAAACTCTACCAAAGACGTAAAGAAAAATATTGATTCGGCCCGCGATGCTGGCAGAATAGAGATGAAAGACTAAATAACTCAACCATCTTGATCAACTACGGTTCATTTCGTGCCGTGCAGGAAGCTCTCCGGCACGGCACGATTTCTTGTAGGGAGTTAGTACTACACTTCTTGCAGAACATTAATCAAAATAAATCGCTCAACGCTTTCCTCACTGTGTTCGAAGAAAGCGCTTTGCAACAAGCCGATGCCATCAACAAAAAAGTAAAAAACAAAACAGCCGGACCTCTGGCCGGTTTAGTTGTAGGTATTAAAGATGTTTTCGCTTACCAAAATTTTCCGCTACAAGCTGGTAGTAAAATTTTAGAGGGTTATCGTGCTGCCTACACAGCAACGTGTGTTCAAAAATTAATAGATGCAGATGCCATCATCATTGGCAGGCAAAATTGCGATGAGTTCGGCATGGGTTCATCTACCGAAAACTCTGCTTACGGCTCTGTAAAAAATTTTTTAGATAACACCCGTGTACCGGGTGGCTCATCGGGTGGCTCGGCTGTTGCTGTGCAAGCGCAAATGTGTCATCTTTCGTTAGGTTCGGATACAGGTGGTTCTGTAAGACAGCCCGCTTCTTTCTGCGGCCTCGTAGGATTAAAACCAACATATTCTCGTATTTCGCGCCATGGTTTAGTGGCTTATGCCTCTTCATTTGATTGTGTTGGCTTAATCGCCAATGATGTAGATACCATCGCAAAAGTGTTACCAATAGTTTCTGGCAAAGATGATTTCGACAGTACAGTTTCATCAGAACCTATTCCGGATTACGCAGCATGGATCGATGAAAACAAAAATCAAACTTTCAAATTTGCGTATAGCAAACAAAGTATTGAACAGGAAGGCATACAAGAAGAAGTAAAACAAGCTTTTTTCAACGCCATCAAACAAATTAAAAATGATGGACATCCGGTAGAAGAGATAAACTTGCCCCTACAACCTTATGCCTTGCCAACGTATTATATTTTAACAACTGCCGAAGCAAGCTCTAACTTAAACCGATACGATGGCATTCGCTATGGTGCAAGTACACAAGCTCCATCGCTCGAACAACATTATAAAAGTGTGCGAACAACAGGTTTTGGCGAAGAAGTAAAAAGAAGAATTTTGTTAGGAACCTTCGTACTAAGTTCTTCTTATTACGATTCTTTTTATACCAAAGCACAAAAAGTACGACAACTGATCAGACAAGAAACCACCGAAGTTTTTAAACACTATGATTTTCTGATTTCACCTACCGCACCCACTACAGCATTTAAGGTAGGTGAGAAACAAGGAAATCCGCTTACCATGTACTTAGCAGATGTTTACAGCGTGTATGCAAACATTGCCGGAATTCCGGCAATCTCCGTACCTTGCGGAAGCGACTTGCAAAAAATGCCCATTGGTTTACAAATAATGGCGGCAGATTTTAATGAAACAAAATTATTAGCTGTTGCTAAACGTTTATTAAGAAATTAAAACTTCATGGTTGATTATTTTTTTCGCCAACTGAAAAACACCGGCAAGGCCTTCGTATCATTTACTTGCTTGTTTATTTCTTATTCGGGGTTTGCGCAAATTGTACCAGACTCAGTCGTGGTAGATTCTTTAGAAGTAGAAAATGCTTTCGATGAAATTTTATACAAAGAAGATTCTATCAACCTAAATTTTTATTCGTTGCCTGCAAACCTTGAGTTTATTCCTGGCAACGATGATCCTTTTTTAATTGCCGACAGGTTATCGTGTATACAAAAAGAAATTCCTTTACTTTATAATGATAAGGTTCATTCATTCATAAACTTTTTTACGGTTAAAGACAGGGCTTACACGAACATGATTATTCAGCGGATGAATTTGTATTTTCCGCTTTTCGAAAAATATTTAAAAGAATATGGTTTACCCGATGAATTAAAATATTTATCCATTATCGAATCGGGATTAAATCCTAAAGCCATTTCGCGTGCGCGCGCAGTTGGTTTGTGGCAGTTTATGGCAGCCACCGGCCGCTATTTCGATTTACATGTTGATTTCTACCAGGACGATCGCATGGATCCGGAAAAAGCTACAATTGCTGCATGTAGATATTTAAAACAACTCTATGGCATTTTCGGAGATTGGGAGTTAGCACTCGCTGCCTACAACAGTGGGCCGGGCAACGTAAAGCGCGCCATTAGAAGAGCTGGTAACAAAAAATCATTCTGGGAGATTTATCCTTATGTTCCAAGAGAAACACGTTCTTATGTTCCTCAGTTTGTGGCCATCACATACACCATGAACTATTTAAAAGAACATAATTTCATTTTCGAAAATCAATATGCTTATCCTGCCAGCGACACCATCATTGTTAAAAAATATTTGCATTTGCCAACCTTTGCCACATTAACCCAAACTTGTGCCGATGATATCGCCTTGCTTAACCCTAACATTTTACAATATGCCATACCAGATGTAAGCAAACCTTTTGTTTTGCGCGTACCCGTTGCTACTAAAAAGATTTTCGAAAGCAACAGAACCTTTATACTCGATTCTGCCTCGCGTATGGGTAAGAAAGAATTAGAAATCCTGGCTAAAAATTCTCCGGGCAGCACGTATGGAAAAGATAAAGTAGTGTACCGGGTTAAATCCGGAGATGTGTTGGGTTCTATAGCCATCCGTTATAATGTGCGCGTAGCCGATATTAAAAAATGGAATAACCTCAGAAGTACTACCATTCGGGTGGGGCAGCGCTTACATATCTGGCTAAAACCATCGGCCATTAAGAAAGACTCCGTAACACAAACAATGCCTATACCTCTTCCAGTAGATAAAACCTATGTAGTACAAGAGGGGGATACACTCTGGAGTATCTCAAAAAAATTTGAAGGGTTATCTATAGAAAAAATTAAAGCATTAAATAATCTGAATTCCAACAGCATACAACCCGGTCAAAAACTTGTTATTGGTAAATAAGCTGTGACGTTTTTCATTATTGTGTGTTATGAGTAAACAATAAGTATACTATGAAAAAATTAATTTTCGCACTTCCGTTTCTGTTGTTGGCGCTGGTAACCTGCACACCTTCAAACGATGATTCCGGCAAGGGTAAACCCAAAGCAACAGGCCGTAGTGGCGATATGATTATTCTGATGGACTCGCTTCAATGGAGAAATGAATTAGGAGAGGAAGTACAAAAAATTTTCCGCAGAGAAATGGATGGCTTGCCCAGGCCCGAATATAATTTTAATGTGAAGTTTGTACACCCAAATAAAAAAATAAAACTACTTACCCAAATCCGAAATCTTGTATACGTTTTCACCCTCGACAAACGCTCTGCAGGCACAAAAGCTATAACCGATAACCTTTCAGACGAAACCCTAAGCCGAATAGAAAACGACACAAGTTTCTTTATCGTGAATAAATCAAACGAATACTCGCGCGATCAGGAAGTGTTGTACTTGTTTGGAAGAAATGAAAACGAATTAGTACAACACCTGCAAAAAAACAGAAAACAAATAGAAGAATTTTTTAACAAGGCAGAAAGAAAGAGGATTCAAGAAGGAATGCAACCTGTTACTTCTACTGCTTCATTAAAAAAAGTTTTAGCAGAGCGGTTTCAATTAAAAGGTCTTTTTCCTGCTGGTTATAAAGTAGCAGACGAACGGCCAGATTTTGCGTGGTTCAGATCTCCGGAAGCAGAGATAGATAAAAACTTTTTTATCGCTACCAAACCCTACACCAGCGAATACCAACTTTTACCTGATAGTATTTTACAATGGCGCGAATCCATAACCAGTTCTTACATTTTTGAAGATCCAGATCAACCCTCCTCTTATATTACGGTAGAAAGAGATATTCCTTTTAACCCAATAAAAAGCACACAAGTTAACCTTAACAACAAATTTGCAATGGAGCTACGAGGTTTGTGGCGCACCAACACACGCACTATGGGGGGGCCTTTTTTAGGATATGCTTTTGTAAATCCGCAGAATAATGTTTTGGTATATATAGAAGGATTTGTGTTTAGCCCGGGTAAACCTCAGCGCGAACTTATTCGCGAGATGGAAGCCATCGCTTATTCTATCGACCCTATCCAAAAACCAAAATCAGAAAAAAAGAACTAATTTAAAGTTTCATCTGTTTTTTTTGATTAAAGCAGAACAAACTATGGAATGGCAACACCTAACAACCGAAAATCAACTAGCAGAAGCAATTAGAAATTCTACGCAAAAACCTGTTTTGCTTTTTAAACACAGTACGCGTTGTTCTATCAGCAAAACAACGTTAGATAGATTAGAGAGAAACTGGAAAACCAACGACAATCAGGTAATCGAACCCTATTTTCTGGATTTACTAAGCTATCGGCCCATTTCAAATTTAATTGCTGAAAATTTAAACATCGAACACGAATCGCCACAGGCTATTGTTTTATTCAATCAGAAGGTTGTTTATCACGCTTCCCATTTCGATATCAACTATCAACAAATTTTAGCATCGGCAAGTGCGGTGGCTACCAATTAAACGAAATCACTTGCTTTACATTCTCTGATAAACTTAAAGCAACCGGGCATGTGCGCGCAGCACGTTCGAGTTTTTCTTTTTGCACATCAGAAGCTTTCAAATCGGCATAAGAAAATGTTATGTGTATTTCAGCTATCCGTCTTGGTTCTGCAGCCATAACCTTTACCACCTCAGCCTTCAATCCTTTTAGTTCTATTTTTTCGCGTTCAGCCACAATGCCCATGATCGTCATCATACAAGAACTTAAGGCGGCACTCACTAAATCAGTAGGGCTAAACGCCTCACCTTTACCATTGTTATCTGGCGGAGCATCTGTAATGATGGTATTGCCAGATAAACGATGTGTAGCTTCCGTTCTTAAATTTCCGAGGTAATGTGTGATAGCCGTTGCTGCCATAAACTATTGATTTGAAATTAGCGTTAGGTCTGTTAGTTTTACTTGTGGTCAAAAATACAATGAGATTTTATTTACCTATACTTTGCCTGTTAGTAAGTTTTGTTTCTTTAGGACAAACCCAAGACAGCTACGATTACCAAAGCGAGTTTACCTGGGGCATCAATAAAAATACGTTTGGCGGTCTTATTGGTGGTATCACCTTTAAAAAAGCCCGCAAACTTAAAAACGACAGAATTCTGGAAACTTTTGGCGTTGAACTGGTAAACATTAAACATCCGCAAGAAGTACGTAAAAATGCAGCCTTTACCAATAACCCTTACATACCCGGAAAAACCAATTATTTATATGGCATTCGCCTGCAATATGGTCGCGACCTTATTCTTTTTAAAAAGGCTCCACAGCGCGGGGTAGAAGTAAAAGCTGTTTTTGCCGGAGGACCTTCTATTGGTTTAATTTCCCCTTATTACGTAGAATATCAACCAGATAACTCTTCTGTAAGTCGTTTTGCACCCTTTACCGAAGATATACCTCAAGGTGCTATTTATGGGCCGGGCCGGTTATTTCAAGGATTAGGAGATTCTAAGGCAGCGCTCGGACTAAATGTTAAAGCGGCCATTAACTTCGAGATGGGAACTATAAAAGACCAGGTAACAGGTTTCGAAGCCGGAATTTTAGTTGATACCTACAGCCGAGACATTGAGCTTATGCTTAACAGAAAGCAATATTCAGTATTTCCCACCCTTTTCTTAACCTTATTTTACGGTTCACGCAGATAAAAGAATATTTTTTTCTTTAGCTATGTGACCTTTTTCTATATTTGAAATTCTATTGCCAAAACTAATACCTATGGAAGCTAAGAAGACCGAGAAAGCTGATTTAACGAATAAATCGTGGCTATTCTTTAATATCGGTTTATTGGTGGCGTTACTGATAGCAGTAAGCGCATTCGAATACCGCCAATATGACGACACCGCTGTGAAAGATCTTAACAAGGGAAATAACCAGATGGAAGAAATCATCGAGGTTCCTCCGACCGATCAGCCACCACCACCACCACCAAAAATTCAACAACCTCAAATTGTAGAGGTACCAGATGAAGAAGAAATTGAAGAAGAAATTAAAGTGGAATTTGACGTAGAAGTTACCGAAGACACAAAAGTTTCTGACATAGTAATTGCTCCAGTAGAAGAACCTAAAGAAGAGGTTGATGAAATCTTTACTGTAGTAGAAGAAACTGCTGCTCCTAAAGGTGGTATGCAAGCATTCTACGAATACGTACAGAAAAAATTAAAATACCCGGCTCAGGCTAGAAGAATGGGCACTGAAGGTAAAGTGTTCGTGCAGTTTGTTATCAATAAAGATGGAACAATTTCTGATGTACAAGCTATAAAAGGAATTGGAGCAGGTTGCGATGAAGAAGCTGTTCGAATAATCCAATCGTTTCCAAGCTGGACTCCAGGTAAGCAACGCGGTAAGCCTGTAAAACAAAGAATGGTGTTACCTATCACATTTAAATTAGGTTAAGCCAAACTAAAAAAATAATAAAAAACCCGAAGAGTAACCTTCGGGTTTTTTTATGGGTGAATCCTTAAAAATGCAATAACCAATTTTGACTATAAACTTTACTAAACCGTACACTTTTATTTATAATACTCTAGTTTACATGGTGCATTAGCTAAATGAATTCTGAACACAACTATCTTCTTTTGCTTTACTTTACTTGAATCTTATTCGTGACAACTATTTATTTGAGTAGACAACTGATTTCATCTCTTCTTTTCATAATGAAATTATTTTTAATATTACTACAAACTCGAAACTTTCAATTCAAGAGCACCATATTTCCAAATTCTATTTCCTAATTCAATTAATTTTTGTCTGTCACTTTCTAAAACAATTGCAAAAATGTTACAGGCATCCAAACCCTTTCCTTCTCCGTAGTAAATACCAAAACATGTAGATGTTTTAACTCGAGCAGGTTTAGATGGCCCAATTACTACTTCACCTGGTTTTGTAAATATAGAAGCGTTTTCTTGTATTATATCTAAACCTGGAACATCATCTATCCAAATTTCTTGTCCTGAAATTCGAGCATGAAAAAATGTTCGGGAAAAAGGAAGAATACTTTGAAATGCTCTAGAGGTTACAGGTGCTTCCTCTGAATAATATTGAAACCTGATTTCAAGGTTATCTGGTGTTGTTACTTTAAATCCTATCATAGTCTGTTAAAAAGCGTTTGATAAATCACTTTGGTTAAATTCTTAATGTATCCACTTTCAAAATAAATAAAAGCAATGACTTTGTTCTTTAGAGAAGGGTGAATGAAGTAACTGGCATCTACACCCAAGAATCTTACTTTATATTATTTATTTTGCACTTACCCATGTGCCTACAAACCGAAACACCAGACTACTATCTTTTCTTTTTACAAAAAAGATAAACTGTTGTGTCTCTGTTAAGTAGGTTCCATCAAAAAAACCTAATTCGTTTTTACAGCCTGCATAGCCTTCGAAGGTTTGGTTGTTTACCACTATTTCGTCTACATTAAATGTATAGGCATTTTTTGCTCCTGCTATTTGTGTAGCAATAATGTCAACTCCTTCTATAGAAATACCTACATGAAACGGATTTTCCACCTTGTAAACAGAAAAGGTTACATTTTCATCGGGGCCGGCAGGCATTAATTCGTTGTTTTGTATCTCGTAACTTTGCCTTACTCCATTGTAAATCCCAACACTTCTATTGCGTATATCGGCATCATCGTAATCGCTGCACGCTACTACCAGAAGCAATGCAAAACTCAAGAATAACGGATTCATATAGGCATCAAAATTAAGAAGGTGGATTTTTTTATAATTTCAGTTAACGTTCAATTTGTAATGCCGGAGTTCATACTGTATGTGGTGTTTTGCTTCCCGCTTTGTGTTGGTTTATCTTTACTTGGTTACGTTCTTACTTACTGATGCATTTTTTTTTAACACCGGATAACTTGTATCTTCACTCTATATATTAATTATGGATCTAACCCTTTTCTTCTCTGCAGTTGACGAGTCGCTTTACGAAAACATTACGTCTCCATCCTCTTTCTTTAAAAACATCCGCGCATACACGGATAAGATTCCTGATTTTAGAGAGGCACACATGGCATTGGTTGGTTTACCCGATGAAGAAGAAAAAGCCGCTAATGCAATTCGCGAAAAACTCTACCATTTAAAGCGCGGCACAGGGGCATATCGAATTGTAGATTTAGGAAATTTAAAACCAGGTATAGACAGAGAAGAAACTTACACACGCTTGAGTGAAGTTTGCAGAATGTTGTTAGAACAAAATGTTTTTCCTGTTTTACTTGGGGGCCAGCACGACTTAACGTATGGCCAGTACACTGCATACGAAACGTTGGATAAACTTATAAGCTTTTTAAATGTAGATGCTTTTCTGGATTTGGAAGACAACCAAACCGATAGCCCTGAGCAACGGCATGTTCATAAAATTCTGATGCACGAACCCAATTATCTTTTTAATTACATCCACATGGCGTATCAATCGTATTTGATTGATCCTCTGTCGGTAGCTGTATTAGAGAAATTGTACTTCGAAGCGTTTCGGTTGGGCCAAATGCGCAACAACTTACCTGAAATGGAGCCGGCCATTCGCCATGCTGATTTACTTTCTTTTGATATTACTGCCATTCGCTCGGCCGATGCCCCTGCACAACATCGCGCTCAGCCTTTTGGATTAACCGGAGAAGAAGCTTGCCAGCTTTGTTGGTATGCAGGGCATAACGAAAAGTTAAGTTCAGCAGGTTTTTATGGTTATCAACCCTTGTTAGACGATGCCCACGGCAAAACTGCCTCAGTAATTGCTACAATGATTTGGTATTTAATTGAAGGATTTTATCATCGAAAAAATGAACAAAACATTAAAAGCAACGACTTTATAAAATACACAGTGCCCATGCCCTCAGAGCCTTCTTCTATCTCATTTTATAAAAGTAAGATGAGCGAAAAGTGGTGGATGGAAGTTCCGTATCCTCAAGGCAAAGAAAAGTACGCGCGCAACAGCATTGTGCCATGCAGTTACACAGATTACCAACTTGCAACCAAAGGAGAAGTGCCTGAACGATTTATAAGCACGTTAGCTAAATTAATGTAAGCCTAAGCTTCGTGTACCTAAGCTTTTTTAGGAGGTAATTCGAAAGCTACAGCATGATGCTCGAATTTACCTTTGTGTGCGCCATCGCAAAATGGTTTATTTGCCGATAAACCACACCGGCATAGCGAAATAACATTTCGCCCCTGTAGGTTATAGGCTGCCCCTGTGCTATCTACAATTTCGATTTCACCTTCTACTTTAACAGATCCGTTTGAATTAATGGTAATTTTAGTTGCAGGCATATTACACGATGTTGTTTAGTTGTTCTTTAATTTTTTCTAATTCTTCTTTCATTATCACTACTTCTTTTTGCATTTCTGCATCATTACTTTTACTTCCGATGGTGTTTATTTCTCTACCAATTTCTTGTGCAATAAAGGCTAGTTTTTTTCCATTAGAATTTTTTTCGTTAAGTATTTGGTTAAAATAATTAAGGTGTGTGTCTAACCTTACAATTTCTTCCTGAATATCTAACTTTTCTATATAGAATATAATTTCTTGCTCTAACCTGTTTTTGTCAAAACCTTCTTCACCAAAAAAAGAAACCACGTTGCCTTTTAACTTTTCGCGTATACGTGTTACTCTTTTTGGATCGAGTTGTTGTACATTTTGTAAGGCTATTCTTATTTTATTTATGTAATCTTCAAATTTTTGATGAAGTACATTTCCTTCATCTTGCCTGTGTTGCTCGCATCCGCTTAAAGCCTTGTTCAGGATTTCTTTACATAGCGCCCACTCTTGCTCGTTTATTTCTTCGCGTGTTTTGTTTTCGAGTACTTCCGGAAGATTGAGTGCGAGAGCAAAGAGATTGGCATCATGAACATGCACTGCCGAGGCTAGTTGAGCAAGTTCTTGGTAATAGGTCTTAAACAATTCCTGATTTATCTGAACTGGTGTTTTTCCTACCACATTCTTTTGGAATTCTATGCTTACACTCACTTTACCCCGCTCTAACTTATCGGAAATTATTGTGCGTATTTCTATTTCTTTATCTGCCAAAGATTTTGGCAAACGTAAGTTTAAATCTAAAAACTTAGAATTTAAGCTTCGTACTTCGGCTTGTACAGTTAGTTCTGGTGTTTCTTTGGTGGCCTGCCCAAAACCCGTCATGGATTTTACCATAGTGTTGCGTTATGCACGCAAGATAAACATTTAAGAAGTTAGAAATCGTATCCGAGTGTAAAGAGGAAACGTGGATCTTTGCGTTCAAAATTTTCTACAGGCCATGCCACATCTAACTTTAAATAATAGCCTAATACTACTGATCTCATTCCAACACCGTAGCTAAATAACCAAGGGTTTAAATAATTTTTTACTTCTATTTTAAAGGGAGGTTGGTTGATTACATTGTAACTAACACTTCGATCCGAGGTAAACGGTGGTGGGCCAGTCCAACTGGTGCCGATGTCGTAAAAAGATGTAAACTGGAGGTTGCGTAAGAACGAGGAGCTAATGGGGCTGTTGCTTAATACTTTTACAAAAGGAACACGCAATTCTGCATTTCCAACTATTACGTTATTTCCGAAGAGAGTGCCATAGTTAAATCCGCGTAGGTTGGTTATAATTTCGGCAAACAAAAGATCCTGGTTTTCGCGTTGAACTCCTAATGGATTTGGTTTTCCTTCTGAGTCTGTTCCGGTTGTTCTTCTTCTGTTGCCTATCCAGTTATCCATACCTCCTAACAAGTATTGTTTTGGAGCATTACCAAAAAACGATCCGGCAAAACCGCGAACAGCAAAAATTATTTCTTTGTAGATTCTTTGATAATGCCTTACATCTATTGATGCCTGACTAAAACTGAGTTGATTGTTATTCAGGTTTTCGTGATGAATGAAAGAGATTTTTCCTCGCGTTCCTTCAACAAAATTGTTTCCCCCGATTATGGAGTTATCGTAAACGAACTCGGCCTTTATGCCTAAATATGTATTGTTGGTAGGATTAACATCGGGTGGTAAACCAAAATTTTCTGAACCAATATTAATGGACCGTGCTACGCTGCCAAAGGGCTTCACAGCAATTCTTGCCCTGTCGCTTATGGGTAGCATGGCACCCAACTCAATTCGATCGAGCGAATAGCGATAGTTATCAGGATCTATATTATCGGAATTGTTGGGGGTTTCCCATTCTATGCTTTTTCTATCGTATCGAACCGAAAAATCGAGATAACGAGGTAGCCATTGAAACTCTCCGTATACATCGCCAGAGCGTTGAGAAAAATCGAGGGTTGTCATAAGCCCTCCGTACAATCTGTAGTTTTCCAGCATGTCGTTCATTTGGGTTTCTAACAGAAAACCAAAACCCCGAAGCGGATCTATTACAACTGATGTTACCAGATTACTTGCGCTAAACTTAGGATCGTAAGGAAACGGACCGGTAATTTTATCTTTTGCTTTAGCCTTTGCAAAACGGTTTAAAAAACTTTCTGTTGGTTTGGGTTGTTGGGCTACCTCATCTTCGAAAGTATAGTTATCGGTATTTAAGTTATTATCTTTTGGTGGAACAACTGTTTTGACTATGGTTTTAATGGTGTCGGCTGCGGATATTTTTAGTGAATCTTTACCATTGCTTTGGTTAACTGAGGCTTTTTCTTTCTTTAAACTATCTTGTGCTGCCTGCATCCGTTCGTTCAGGAGTTCTTTCAAACTTTTCTTCCTGCCAGATTCTTGCACCTGATTTTTTTTCTCTCGTATTACTCTGGCTTGTAACAATTCTTTTCGTTTGGTGGATGGTGTAAAAACTTGGCGGGTGGCATCAAAATTTTTGTCGATATAAATTGATTCTTCTAGTTTTCGAGAGGTTACTATACTTAGAAAGTTACCGTCTGCATTTAAATCGTAGCTGATTATGCTTGTTCTGAAATTTGTAACCTGGGTGTATATGCCTGCGGATAGACTGAACTTAAAAAGGTTAATAATCCCTCGCTGATCGCTCAGATAATAAAATGTATCGTCATTAATTGCTTTTGGGGCAAAATCGTGGCTAAGGGTATTTGTTACGCGTTTAAGCACTGTTTTGGTGCTGTCTAAATCATAGATGTACAGGTTGGTGTATTGGGTAAGTTCATGCAGGGGTATGCGCGCTCCTGTTTTAAGTGTATCCGTTTTTCTATTTGATGCGAAAACAATTTTATTAGAACCTGGTATAAAAGCTGGGTCAAGATCATCGAAAGAATCGTTAGTGAGTCTTCGGGTTCTGTCTCTTCTTGTGCTGATTAAGAATAAATCGTTTTTTCCTTCGTAATCGGCACTTAAAACAGCCAAACGTCCGTTGTTACTAAAGCTTATACTGCGAATGTTGTTAAACTTTTCCAGTGGCCGGGGTAGTTTTGTGTTGGTAGTAAGATCGTACAACCAAAACCAATAATTGCCTTGTTTTTGGCCAATTACTCCTAGGTTGTTTGCATCGGCCCAGGCAATTAACGGAATAGAAAAGTCTACTTCCTGGCTGATTACTTTCGTACCTCCACGTAAAATTGTTTTTTCTTTTCCGGTTTCTAATGATCGTATGATTACGACAAAACTTCCTCTGTCGTTTTTAGAGAACGCAAGGTATCGTCCATCGGGGCTAAGTTTGGCGGCAGTATAGCTAAGCGTTTGGTCGGTTTTTTTAGTGAGCAGGTTTTCCTTTGCGGGCAACTGATAGTTATCGTTTACCTGAGCTGCCATTTGTTTGTAATAGTTTTCCCAATCGGCTAGTAATTTTTTGTACGATACGCCTAATGTTATTTGAAGGCTTTTTTCTTCGTTGCGGGTAACACGTGTGTAGTTTAATACATTATGTATACTGCTTTTACCATATCGTTCGGCTATATAATTCCAGAAAGATTGGCCTGCGAGTGCGGCTTCTTTTCCGGTTAATCTCGAAAACCGGCTGGGGTTTTTCTTTAAAACGAGTTCGCGTGCGTAGTCGTCCATTTCGCTACTCCAACCTTTTGCAGCGTAGTGTATAGCACCTTGCACAAACCACTCGGGTAAATTTAAGAGAAAACTATTTTGAAAGGCATCTTTTAAATTACCTCCATACATCATTTCGTTTACCAATAATTCCGAAATTTTTAACAGTAATTCTTCTTTAAAACTAACCGATGTTCCGGTGTAGGCCACTTCTACATAGGGTCTGATAAATTCTGTTTCGCCACCCACCTGCATGGTGGCTCTGT
The DNA here is from genome assembly GCA_021298355.1 of Flammeovirgaceae bacterium. Taxonomy (GTDB): domain Bacteria; phylum Bacteroidota; class Bacteroidia; order Cytophagales; family Cyclobacteriaceae; genus Chryseotalea. The sequence goes on along the minus strand of JAJTEH010000005.1, from coordinate 32,279 downwards.
TTAACCCTACGTTGCTTTGGCGTAAATCGCTTAGTGAGTTGTAAATAAAAACTTTGGTTTTAAAATAGGGCGGAAAACCTATAAGGTCTGTTATTCTATCAAACTCTCCTTCCAGAAAAGTAAGAGTTTCGCTGGCGTTTCCTTTTCTGCTATCGTAGTAATAAACATCAAAATTTTCGCCACTCAGGTATTCCCAATTAAACTGGCGAAACTGGAAACGATTTTTACCAAATGCTTCGCGGGCTTGCTGCGCCTTCAAGGGGGTGTTTGCTGTTACGAAAATTATAGCGAGTGTTAAAAGAGCAAATTTATTCATGCCTTATTTACAGACTTCCAATATAGAGAATAATAACGATTTAAAGATAAGGTCTGGTATGTTTGGTCGGGTTGTTTTCCGTTAAGAAATTCTACCAGAACTTTTGCTGCAAATGGAGCCAGACTTACACCTTTTGTTCCTAACCCATTTAGTATACCAATTGTTTTAAATTCCGGATGTAAACCAAGTATTGGTTTTCTGTCTGGGCTGGTTGGCCTTATTCCCCATTGCTGGCTTAACACTTTGGTTGGTTTGTTGTGAATCATCTCCCATTTTTGAAGAAGTTCGTTTTTTGCTTTTTCTGTAATGCCTTGGTTTTCCATTTGGTGGTCGTAAGTTGCACCGATTTTAAATGTATCCGTTGCCATTTGTGGTACAGCATAAACACCTCTGTTTAAAATAATTTCTTTTGATAGGGTGGTTTCTACAGTTAAGGTTTCGCCTTTTAAAGGCCGAACGGGAACCCAGCTAAACCATGGATTTTGTAAGCTGGAAACTCCCTCGCAAAAAATAATTTTTTCGGCACTGCTATGCCTGTAAGCTACCTGTTCTTTTGTTTCTGAAAATATAAAATCGTTATAGTTTACTTTTTCAGTTTTCCACTTCCCCTTTTTCTTAAAATATTCTTTAGTTGCTTCAACAAATATATCTGTTCTTATAAATCCTGCTTGCTTTACAACAATACCTCCAAATGGATCGAGAACTGCTTCGAAACCGCTTGGCCGGATAAAAACTTTTTCGATAAAGTTTTGTAGTCCGGGGTTTTCAGACAGCGCCATCCAATTGTTTTGTTCTTCAATAGAAATAAACGGGCGATAGATCGGAAGTTCAATAAAAAAATCTGAACCAGTTTGCTCTTCTATCTTCCTGTAAAATTCGTGAAGAGTTGCGAAAAGCTTTTCGGCTTGCCATGTTTTACTTAGCATTTTGCCCGTAATCGGGTTAAACAAACCCGCGGCAACGAGTGTGCTGTTGTTTTCGGCATCGGCTATAACAGCCACGTTCTTATTTTGAAAGTGCAACTCCCAGGCCAGACAGCAACCTGCCAACCCTCCGCCCACTACTATGTAGTCGTAGTTATCCATTTACAAGCAAGGTTAATGCATTGCAAAAACTTGTGCAATGCCTACCTTGCATAGATTTATGATACACCTCAAGGTTTTTACCTGCCAAGCATTTGCAGAAAACACGTATTTGATTTGGGATGACACCAAACAAGGAATAGTGGTAGATCCGGGATTTTACGAAAAAGATGAATTTGAACTGTTTGATGCGTTTATTGCTTCACAACAGATTTCGCTTACTCAAATAGTGGCAACACATTGCCATGTAGACCATGTGCTTGGTGCCTGGAAACTCAGCCAAACTTATCAGATTCCGTTTTTAATTCCGGAAAACGAGAAACAGGTATTACAGTCTGTAAAAGTATATGCACCTATGTATGGCTTTCATCTTTATCAGCCGGCAGAACCTTACGGCTATTTAATAGCCGGGCATGAAATATCCGTAGGAAAAGAACATGCCTCGATTTTAGCTGTTCCTGGGCACAGTCCTGGGCATGTAGCCTTTTACTTTAAAGATAGCCATACCCTTATTGCAGGCGATGTTTTGTTTAGAGAAAGCATAGGCCGTACCGATTTACCCGGAGGAAATTTTGAAACACTCATAGCCAGCATCTACAACAAACTTTTTACATTACCGGATTCTGTTACCGTATATCCCGGCCATGGTCCGGAAACCACCATTGGTTACGAAAAACAATACAATCCATTTTGCGCGCTTGCCCGATGAAACTTACTCAACATATACCCAATACGTTAACATGCCTTAACCTGGCTACAGGCTGTGCCGGCATAATTCTAGTGTTATCGGGTGAGCCCGTAGCTGCCGCCTGGTTTGTTTGGATAGGCTGTGTATTCGACTTTCTGGACGGTTTTGTTGCAAGAATGCTTACCGTTTCCAGTGCAATTGGTAAAGAGTTAGATTCTCTGGCTGATATGGTTAGTTTTGGAGTACTACCGGCAGTTCAAATGTTTATTTTACTCGATAACCACAGCACTTTTGCCGCACTGCCTTTTATTTCCATTTCAATAGCAGTATTTTCTGGAATTCGTCTTGCAAAGTTTAACCTTGACACTCGCCAGACTACAAGTTTTATTGGCGTACCTACTCCGGCAAATGCCCTTTTTATAACAGCCCTCCCCTTTTTGCCAGAAAGTTTGCAAGCCTATGTGTTTGATCCGGCTGTGCTCTTGGCCATTACCATCGTAACCAGTTTATGGTTAATTGCAGAAGTAAATCTTTTTGCCTTAAAGTTTACCTCTTACCGATGGAAAGACAACCAGCTTAGGTTTACTTTTTTAGCGCTTTCCGGATTACTACTTATAGTATTTAAAGCAGGAGCGCTTGTTTTTATCATACTAGCCTATGTGCTGATTTCGTTAATCTCAGATAAAATACTTAAAAAGAAGATTTAAAGATTGCTACCGCATGCAAATGGTAAAGTTGTTTTGGTGTTGTTGGATATGGGTGGTTTGCACAACCTGCGCGCTTGCACAAAATTCTGTATTAGCAGAGGGGCGCTGGATTAAAATAGCTATATCAAAGCCTGGTGTGTATGCCATCACACCAGCGCAATTGCGAAGTGCAGGTATTAATCCGGAAGGAGTTAATCCAAAAAAAATTAAAGTATTCGGAAACCCCGGTGGTATGTTGCCGCAATCCAATGCCTCCGCAAGACCGGTTGATTTAGCAGAGAAAAACATATGGGTAACCGGTGAAGAAGACGGAGTGCTAAATACCGGAGATAGAATTATTTTTTATGCCGATGGCCCCGATGAAATTAAGTATGATGCAAATGCTGATTTTTTAAATTACACGCAAAACCTTTACACGCGGCAAAACTTTTGTTTCTTAACAGTTGATGGCAAAGATGGTAAACGCATAAACACAGCCGCAAACCCCGAAGCAAGTATTACCTATACAACCTTTACCGATGTACACCATTACGAAAGCAGTTTGTATAATTTAGTACGAAGCGGACGCACATGGTTAGGCGAGCGCATGACGAACGGAAATTCATTTACATATACTATTTCATGGTCTGGTATAGCGGGCGATGCACCAGCTAAAGTAAAAGTAAGTGTTGCCAACGCTGCAAACAGTGTGGCTACCTTCACAACAAAAATAAACGGAACCGAAAGTCTTGTACAAAACGTAACTGGTATTGGCACTGGCCGATACGATTTTAAGTTTGTTCCTTCTACAAATACCCGAGCTAGTACTGGCACCACGTTAGGATTAACCTCAGCAGCAAGTCAGCAGATAACGGTATCCTATACGCAATCAGGCGGAAGTTCCGGCAGTGGTTACATCGACTACATAACCCTCAATGCAAAAAGAACATTAAGCGTATATGGCACACAAACCATTTTCCGAGTGCCGGAGTCGCGATTGCAGAACGCGGTTTCGTATAGCTTAACTTCACTACCTGCAGGAACAACCATTTGGGATGTAACCGAAACTGGTCAGGAAAAAATTCATGTTTTACAAAACAATTCGTTTTCTGCCCTTCCCGAAGGTAACGTTAAAACGTACATAGCCTTTTCAGCTTTCGAAAGCCCTGTTAGTTTAAATCAAATACCGAATCAGAACATCCGCTCTACAACTCCACCCGCTTTGGCTATAGTTACACATGCCGATTTTTTGAATGACGCACAACGCTTACAAACACACCGAAATGCGTCAGGAGAAATTACCTTAACCGTTTTTTTACAAGAACAAATATTTAACGAATTCTCTGGCGGCAGACCTGATGTAACAGCCATACGTGATTTTGCGCGACATATGCACAAAACATCTCCCACCGGATTTCACTATCTGTTGTTGTTCGGCAAAGGCACGTTTGATTACCTCAACGTGCTAAAGAAAAACAACAACAAAGTTTTAACGTACGAATCCAGAAATTCTTTTGCTCCATTAGAAACTTACTCTTCAGACGATTACTTTGCTTTACTGGAAGATACCGAAGGTGTATGGAATGAGTGTTTTGGTTGCGATGAAACCTTAGACATTGGTGTAGGGCGCTTTTCTGTTACCACACCAGCAGAAGCAAAAGCCATAGTTGATAAAATAATTGAGTACGAAACAAATACAACCAAACGAGGTTTGTGGCAGTCTAGAATCACTTTTGTAGCGGATGATGGTAACATAGACGATGGGTTTTCTATGAGACACCAACGAGACGCCAATGATCTGGCCAATTTGGTTGAAACAACCTCTGGAACTGTATTTACAAGCGAAAAAATTTTTATCGGCTCATATCCGAAGGTTATCAGGCCCTCTGGCCAAACTGCTCCAGCTGTTACTGTGGCCTTAAAAAATGCTTTAGAAGAAGGCACATTGGTGATGAATTACGTTGGTCATGGAAATGAATTTTTATGGGCCGATGAACGTGTTTTAGATGAACAACTTTTAGTTGACACCCGCAACGAAACACTACCTTTTTTGGTAACAGCCACATGTGAGTTTGGCCGACACGATGACCCAGACATCACCTCTGTTGCCGAGCTATTTCACCACCGCGAACGGTATGGCGCTATTGGGCTGGTCACTACCTCGCGTCCTGTTTTTTCTCAATCTAATTTTGAGTTAAACACTTCTTTTTACGAAGCCTTTTTGGCACGAAATGCCGGCTCTTTTCAGCGATTAGGAGATATATTCAAACAAACAAAAAACAACAGTACCAGCGGTGTTTCTAACCGCAATTTTTCTTTGTTAGGAGATCCTTCTATGAAACTTAACTTCCCAGAGTTACCCATAGAAATAACCGAAGTAAAATCAAACACTAGTGCTACAAAAATTGAGGCATTCTCTACCGTTACTATCTCTGGGCGGGTAACCACACCGGATGGAAATTCCACAGCAGAAAATTTTAATGGCATTGCCGAAGTAATTGTGTTTGATAAAGCGCAGATATTCCGAACGTTGCCCAATCCGGTAAATACAATAACATATCCGCAGTGGTCGAACCGAATATTTAGTGGTAAAGCTTCGGTGAAAAACGGTGAGTTTAGTGTTTCTTTTGTTACTCCCGGCACAATTAATTACACAAATGGAAATGGCCGTATACATGTTTTTGCTTCTTCAGAAAATCAAACAGCCGCAGGTGTTTCTGCTGTGGTAGTGGGCGGATCTGGCCTGGCCGAAAAGGATGAAAACAACGGTCCTATTATGGAAGTATTTATGCACGACACCACTTTTATTAACGGTGGGTTGGTATCGCCCGATACGCGTTTGTTTGCTAAAGTTTCGGACGAAAACGGAATCAATATATCCGGTTTCGGAATTGGTAACGATCTAATTGCTATACTGGATGGGGAGGAGATCTTCGAACTTAAAAATTATTATCAGGCTAAAACGGATACCTATAAGCACGGGATTATAGATTTTCCACTTAAGAATTTAGCTGAAGGTCCACACACAATCGAGGTAATGGCATGGGATGTTTTTGGAAATCCGGGTAAAGCGAGTGTGTCGTTTACAGTAACCAATAAAAACGAGTTTATCGTTACAGAGGCGGGGTGTTTTCCCAATCCATCTAATGGCAATACATCTATTTTCGTAAGGCACAACGCTGCAGGCGAAGCCCTAGCTGCACAAGTTACTTTGTATTCGGCTAATGGCACGAGCTATCAAATAGCATCCAGCATAAAAGAAAATGTGCTTACCCAATCAACCCTAATTACCTTAGAGGCAGAAGATTTACCGGCCGGTATGTACTACGCACGCATTCTTTTGCGTTCCTTGTCAACATCCCGATCAACCGAGGCTACAGCCAAACTTGTTATTGTTAAATGATTATCTTTGAACCTTACTGAGAACCTAATGAAAATACGCTTTTTCCTACCTTCCCTTTTTCTATTCATTACAATAGATGTAAGCTTTGCCCAAACTGTTACCGGTAGTAATGTAATAACCTCTGCAGCGCCTTTTCTTACCATTTCTCCTGATGCCCGACATGCCGGCCTTGCCGATGCCGGTGTAGCTTCTTCTCCCGATGCTAATGGCGCTTATTGGAATCCAGCCAAAATGGTTTTTATCGATAAAGAATATGGAGGAAGTTTTTCGTACACACCCTGGCTAGCCAAGATTGTAAACGATATGGATATTTTTTATCTGAGTGGATTTTATAAAATAGATCGCGAACAGGTAGTAAGTGCTTCCTTCAAATATTTCGATATGGGTAAAATCTTTTTTACTGATAACAACGGTGGCTCATTAGGAAATTTTAATCCAAGAGATTTAGCCCTTGATGTTACCTATTCCAGAATGTTATCAACCCAGCTAAGCTTAGGCCTTACCGGCAGATACATTTACTCTAACCTTACAGGGCAGTTTAACAGCAACCCAAGCGGTAGTGGAGAGAGTAAACCCGGCCAAACTGTGGCAGTAGATATCGGTATCTTGTATAAAGTACCCTTAAAAAGTGCAACGCTATCCGATCTTTCTTTTGGGGCTTCCATTACCAACCTGGGCGGGAAAATATCTTACTCGAACGATCGAAATAGAAGTTTTTTGCCAACCAACTTACGGTTAGGTGGTGCCGCCACTAAAGAACTGGATCCGTACAACAAAATCACTTTCTTATTAGATTTTAACAAACTAATGGTTCCCTCACCGGATGCAAGCGGAAATTTCCAGGATAAGTCTATGCTAAGTGGCGTGTTTGGTTCATTTACAGATGCACAAGGAGGTTTTGAAGAAGAATTACAAGAGATTACAAAATCAATGGCCGTAGAGTATTGGTATAATGCTGTTTTTGCCGGCCGTTTAGGATATTTTCATGAATCGGCTCAGAAGGGAAACAGACAATACCTAACCTTTGGGTTAGGTTTCCGCAAGAATAACTTTGGTATAGACATGGCCTATTTGGTACCAACCAATGGCCGCGAAAGTGCTTTGGCAGAAACCATTCGCTTTTCTGTACTCTTACAAATTCCAGAAGTAGTTGCTGTTGATAATTCTGTAGCTGATTGATATGCTAAACCGGCAAATTGCTCCGCCATTTACGCGATCTACATACTTTCATTTATTAACTCCAGAAAAGTTTATTCTTGCCAACGGTTTACCGGTTTATGCCATGCGCGGTGGAGAGCAAGAAGTTATGCGCATAGAATGGATTTTTAATGCCGGAAAAATAAACGAAACCAAAGTTGGCTTAGCCCACTTTACTGCCAACCAAATTGATAAAGGAACACAACAAAAAAGCAGTTTAGAAATTGCAGATGGTTTAGAAACCTATGGAGCTCATGTAGAAATAAGTGCCGGTAATGACTTTACAACGTTTACACTATATGTTTTGACTCAATACCTGCCTAATGTATTGCCTTTACTTAATGAGTTATTGCAAGAGGCTGTTTTTCCTGAAAAGGAATTGTCCCTGGCAAAGGACATAGCCTTGCAACAATACAGGATTAACTTAGAAAAAACTGCTTATTTGGCTGGAAAGTATTTTCGAAAATCAGTATTTGGTCAGCATCCTTACGGTAATGAAATTTCGGATGAGGATATTGCCCAAATTCAACCTGAAGACTTAAAGAATTTTAAAGAAAATTTTTATTACGCTACCTGCGTATTTGTTTCAGGAAAATTTTCTGCTGCAGACGTAAACCTTATTTGCAAACTATCAGAAAATTTAAGGTATAAACCATTACCAGGTATTGAGGAAAAGAGTACGTGGCCTTCGCCAGATAAACAATACATAGAAAAAGAAAAAAGTGTGCAAACTACCATACGCATGGGTACACACACAATTAATCGTAAGCACCCCGATTTTATTCCGCTTATGTTTACTACACATGTATTGGGTGGATATTTCGGATCGAGGCTGATGAAAAATATTCGTGAAGAAAAGGGGCTAACATATGGAATATTTGGAGTTTTACAGCCATACCGACAACAAACACTCCTAACTATCGGGGCAGATGTAAACAAAGAAAATCGTTTGGTTACGATAGATGAAATACATAAAGAACTTACGCGGTTAAAAACCGAATCAATATCAAACAGTGAATTAGAAAATGCGAGGAATTACTTTATCGGTTCGTTACAGTCGGAAGTGGCAACCGTTTTTTCTAATTCTGATAAAGTAAAATCTATCATACTCAATCAAATGCCTGATCATTATTATCAGGATATGATTAACAGAATAGATAAGCTTACACCCGATCTTATTCAGGAAACAGCTTCGAAATATTACGATATTAAAACATTAACCACTGTTTCTGTTGGTTAAAAGTAATTACTAATTCAAAGAGTAAATTGCTCGACTTAGAAAATAAAAAGTCCTTTTTTGCTAATTAATCTTAGAAAATAGAATTGGAAGTTAATCTTATTGAAATCCATTTTACCAGGTACAAATTGATACGAATTCTTCCAACTCTAAACAGAACTACATTTTACTTTTCAATGCATGAGGCTGATCGAGAAGTTTAAGCGCCTGTTGTAATACCTCATTGGTTTGATTAAATAAAGGATAGAACCCTTCGTTACCCCAGATTTTTCTCGCTATCTGCGCTTTTACATGCAATTGAAATAAGGCTTTATGTTTAGCTAAATCTTTAGGATTGGGTTTAACTTTTGCTTTTTTTCCAGCTTCAACCAAATCATTTAACATAGCATCGGTTACAATAAAATTCGTGAAATACTTTTCGAATGTAAGTGCCTGCAACATACTTCTGTTTTTGTCGGCATAATCAAAAGTATATTCATTTATAACATTGGCAATGTAAAGTTCGCTTAGGTATTCGCTGTTTTGCGTGGTATCGAGTGGTACAAAATAATCAGGCATAATACCTCCACCGCCATATACTGTTCTTCCATTTGCTGTTTGGTATTTAAGGGAATCGTTAAACGTTATGCTATCTGCCGAAAAAAATTCTCCTCGCTTAAAGCGTTTTGCCATGTCGCGTTCATACTCATTGTAATTTTCGTACGGCTTTTGTATGCTTCTTCCGCTGGGTGTATAATAGCGGGAAATAGTAAGGCGCATTTCTCCACCACCACTTAATGGAAAGGTAGTTTGTACTAATCCTTTTCCAAAACTTCTTCTGCCAACAACCAAAGCGCGGTCGTTATCTTGCAAAGCACCTGCTACAATTTCGGAGGCCGATGCACTGCCCTCGTTTACTAAAACAATTAAATCTCCTTTTTCAAATTGTCCTTTCTCAGTAGAAAATGCTTCCTGATCGTACCTCGATTTTTTACCTTTTGTAAACACAACTTTTTTACCGGCTGGCAGAAAATCATCAAGCATGTTTATGGCCATGTCCATATATCCTCCCGGATTGCCTTGTAAATCCAACACGAGGCGTTTCATTCCTTTGCTACGCAGGGTAGTTAACGATTTCTCAAATTCGCTGTACGTTGTTGCCGAAAACCTGCTTACTTTGATGTAGCCGGTTTGGTTATCAATCATATAGGCTACATCTAATGAAAAGGTTGGAATTTTATCGCGTACAATGGTGTATTCTATGGGTTGTTTCTGGCCTTTGCGTAAAATAGAAACTTTTACCTCTGTGCCGCGTGGGCCTTTTAAATAACGCATCACATCGGACGAAGTAATTCCTATACCTGCAACGTTAATACTATCTACCTTAACTATTTTATCGCCCGATCTTATTCCTAATGCTTCGGATGGGCCACCGCTTAATGGTGTAACTACTGTTATGGTATCGTTAAAAATATTAAATTCTACGCCTATGCCATCGAAATTACCTCGAAGGCTTTCATTGGCCTGAGCGGTATCGCGTGAACTGATGTAAGTCGAGTGCGGATCGAGCTGTGTTAGCATATACTCAATAGCTTTGTCTACCAAGGTATCTGTACTTACCTCGTCTACATAATCTTGTTGAATTACAGTTAATACATCTCTGAATTTCTGTACGTCTTTACCAGACTCTGTAACGGCCGGCAAATTAGTACTAAACTGAGAACCCAAAAAAATGCCACCTGCAAGGCCCAGACATAATACCAAAGGTATTTTATACGAATTGTTTGAAGAAGAATTTTCGGACATGACAACTATAACGAAAAACCAATACTATTGTTAAACTACTGCCCTTGTGGGGCAACCCGACAAAAATCAGTATTTTTTTAAAGGGTAAAAATCTATATTTGAATTTTATGGAAAAAACTGCCTGGAAAGACAAACGCATAAACGACCTCGTAGAAGAGAATTATGTGTATGCGTATGTTTTACACTATTTCGGGATTAGGTTTTTCGATTTTTCTACCCAAACGCTGGCCGAGGTTTGCCAACAACGTGGTTTAAATGTAGAGTATGTAATTCGGGAATTAGAAATGCCATCGCACACACAAGAGGCAGATCTACCCCTTATTTCTTACCCGATTGATTTAATGGTAGAATATTTAAAACATGCCCATTTTATTTTTATCAAACACAAATTGCCATATATGGCGGCATTGGTAGAAGCTTTTAAACCTGAGCATGAAGCCTACGAAAGCATAGCACGCGATTTAAAATTAGTATTCCCTCTTTTTGTTGAAGATTTTATTCATCACATATACGAAGAAGAGGATACTCTTTTTTCATACATATTATTGTTAGACAGAGCGGCAAAAGGTAAAGTACAACCTTCGCGTTTGTTTTATAAATTAGAGCGTAATGCTTTACAAAAATTTGCCACCGAACACGAAGCACACGATGATGAAATGATGGGCATCAGAAAAATAACGAAAAATTATTTTACCGATGCTACAACTCCACTGCCCATCAAGGTTATGTATAACGAGCTGAAAGATTTCGAAAAGAAATTACAAACACACGCCAGAATAGAAAACGAAATTTTATTTCCGAAAGCTCTTGCATTAGAACACCAATTGCGCACTAAACTCTTCGAGCGCTCGAAATGGAATTGATCGTTAATGCCAAGAACTGAATTACGTTCAACTCTGTTTATCTTTTAATCAACCAGACTTTTTCTGCTATTGATGTTCCCACTGAAAATTTATATCCATCTTAAATTTTCTTACAACATATACTCTACCGCTACCGCCAACAGTGCGCCCACAATGGCAACTGCTAATTTGCGCGCATTAAATTTATGATCGGGGCTCGATTCAAAAACAATAGTGGTAGAGATGTGTAAAAAATTGCCGCTCACTAATGCATACAAATAAATCATGCCTTCACTACCTAAAATTTCTATCTCTGATAAATACGAACTGATGAATAAACCAAGCGGTGCCGCTAACGAAAAACCAACTAAATAAGGAATGGCTTCTTTCTTACTTCCTAATTGAAAAGCTAAAACCGTCATTAACGCGAAAGCTGCCGGTGCGCGGTGCAAAGCAATGCCCAATAAAATGGCATTCATATCATAATGCGGGCCCATGTGTACAGGTTGCGCCAACATCGCTCCTTCTAAAAAGGCATGTAAACAAAGAGCAGTTAACAACACAATAGCTGAAACCTGACGGTGATGATGGGCTTGATGTTGTTGCCCATGCTCGTGTTGTAAATGAATGTGGCCGTGTTCGATGCCGGATGTAAAATATTCTAAGACTTGTTGCAAAAAGAATCCGGCTAAAACAAATAAACCGATTAACTCCATGCCAACCGGTTGGTGGTACAACTCAGGCAAAATATGAATAACCGTTATACCAAAAAGATAAGAGCCAGCAAACACCAACAACAAGCGAAAGTTACTATTACGTGTAGCCGGAATAAGATAAACCAATAAGCCGGATAAGAGCGGTGTTAGAAAAAGTACAGCGTATTTTAAAGCCATGATCAGGGATTAAGCGTAACGTAATTTTTTATGTTATCAGAAACAAAACTTTGCAAAGTGCCATCGCTTCCGGTATACAACAACAACACATCTAACTCCGGATGTTGTGTTAAAAGTTCCTTTGTTCGTTCAACACCCGAAACCATAAAGGCAGTTGCCCAGGCATCCGCCAGGGTACAATTATCTGCGAACACTGTTACGCTCAACAAATTTGATTCTACCGGATAACCTGTTTTCGGATGTAACGTGTGTGCATATTTTTTACCATCGATAACTCTGTAATTGAAGTAACTGCCAGATGTGGTAAAAGCTTTGTCTTGCAAAGATGCATAGGCTTTAAAGTATTGATTATCGCGTGTAGAATTCGGATCTAAAATGCCTATCTCCCACGGCTTGCCACTTTCAAGATTTTTTCCTTTGGCTAATCCTTCACCGCCTAATTCCACTAAATAATTGGTAATTCCTTTTTTGTTTAGAAATCCTGCTATTACATCTGCACCATACCCTTGGCCAATGCCGCCAAAATCTAATTGAACACGCGCATCTAATTTTATTAATGAATCTTGGTTGATGCTTACTTTATCAAATCCAACAAAGTGTTGCAGCGAGTCGATGGTTGCACTATCGGGTGTGATCTTTTTATTCGGACCAAAACCCCAGGCATTTACCAATGGCATTACCGTCATATCAAACGCTCCATCAGATTGAAGATATACTTCTTTACCAATCAATATAGCTGGTAAAAAATAAACTGATTGCGAATCATAAACTCTTTCGCTCTTGTTAAAAACAGAAACTTCGGAAGTAGTATCGTAATTGTTGATGGCTTTGTTTACTAAAACCAAAAGCGAGTCTACAGCTTGCTGAAAATTTCTTCCTTTATCATCGAAATAAGAAACATGATACGTTGTGCCCATTGTTGCTCCACTTAGTTGAATAAGGTTGGGTTTGTCTTGGTTTCGGTACCACCAAACACCCAACATCAACGTAAGTAAAACCAACGTGTACACAATATTTTTAACCCGAGCGCTCATATACAGTTAAATTCGGGCGCAAGTTAGGTAAAAACCTAATAATGCAACCCTGTTGCTAAATCAATGTGTGAATCTCTTTTGTACCTTGCAGCATGCGCGAAGATTACTTATCGGGCGAAAGCCAGGGCATGAGTGCCTCCGAAAAGGAAATAGAAAAAGCCTTAAGACCGCTATCATTCAGCGATTTTACTGGGCAGGAAAAAATAATCGAAAACATTAAAATTTTTGTTCAGGCTGCTAAACAAAGAAGCGAAAGCCTCGACCATGTTTTGCTGCACGGCCCTCCGGGCTTGGGTAAAACCACACTCTCGCATATTATTGCTAACGAATTACAAACCAATATTAAAATAACCTCTGGTCCGGTTTTAGATAAACCCAGCGACTTAGCCGGATTACTCACGAATTTAGAAACCAACGATGTGCTCTTTATTGATGAGATCCATCGCTTAAATCCGATTGTGGAGGAATATCTCTATTCTGCCATGGAAGATTTTAAAATCGACATCATGCTGGATTCCGGCCCCAATGCACGTTCCATTCAGATTGGGTTAAATCCATTTACCTTAATTGGTGCAACTACACGCGCGGGTTTATTAACGTCTCCGCTGCGGGCTCGCTTTGGCATTAACGCACGCTTAGAATATTACGATGCCAATTTACTTACCTCGATTGTAAAGCGTTCTTCTTCTATTTTACAAACACCTATTGATGCTGAAGCTGCTTTTGAATTAGCAAGGCGCAGCCGCGGTACACCGCGTATAGCCAATACGTTATTACGCAGAACACGCGACTTTGCACAAATTAAAGGAGATGGAACCATCACCATCGCTATTGCACGCATGGCATTAACGGCTTTGGATGTAGATGAAAACGGTTTGGATGACATGGATAACCGTATTCTTACCACCATCATCGAAAAATTTAAAGGTGGGCCTGTTGGTATTTCTACCATTGCCACAGCGGTTGGAGAAGAAGCTGAAACCATTGAAGAAGTGTACGAACCTTTTTTAATTCAGGAAGGCTACATAAAAAGAACAAGCCGTGGGCGCGAAGCAACTGTAAAAGCGTATAAGCATATAAACATTCCTCCACCAAGCGGAAAAACCGGAACTTTATTCGATGCATAAAATGGATAAAACCGAAGTAGCAGGTTTTATAAAACAAATAGCCAAAGAGGCTGGCTTTGCTTTTTGTGGTATTGCCAAAGCAGAGCTGATGCAACCCGAAGCCAAGCGGTTGGAAACTTGGTTGAAGCGAGGCTACCAAGGAAAAATGCAGTACTTGGAAAATCATTTCGATAAAAGAATTGATCCTACGCAATTGGTTCCGGGTGCAAAAACAGTGGTGAGTTTGGGCTATAATTATTTTCCACAAAAAGATATCAGTGAAAATCAATCGTATAAAATTGCCAAGTATGCTTATGGCGAAGATTACCACCGAGTAGTTAAAGATAAACTCTTTCATTTATTAAATAGATTAACAGAAAAATACGGGCAAATAAATGGCCGTGCTTTTGTTGACTCCGCACCTGTACTCGAACGGGATTGGGCACAACGCGCAGGCAATGGTTGGGTTGGTAAAAATTCTTTATTGCTGAATCGTTCGATGGGCAGTTTCTTTTTTTTAGCTGAATTGATTATCGATTTAGAAGCTGATGTGGATGCACCCGTTGGTGATTATTGCGGCACGTGCACAGCCTGCATGGATGCATGCCCAACTGATGCAATAACGGAACCCTATACGGTTGATGGCAGCAAATGTATTTCTTACTATACAATAGAGTTAAAAGAAAATATTCCGGTAGAAGCAAAAGGTAAAATGGAAGATTGGATTTTCGGGTGTGACATTTGCCAAGATGTTTGTCCGTGGAATCGTTTTGCCAAACCACACAACGAAGAAAGATTTAAACCGCTGAGTCCCATTCAAGATTTTACAAAAAAAGAGTGGGAAGAAATTACAGAAGAAGTTTTTAGAGCAACGTTTAAACATTCTCCATTAAAGCGCACCGGGTACGAAGGATTGTTAAGAAATATACAAATGGCTAAAGAGGAATAATCGATGTTAGTTGTTGGTTGTTGGTTTTTCGTTGTTTGAGAAAGATGAAAGATGTTTTTGATTTTTAATCCGTTAATTGAGCTCTATCAACCTATTAAAATTAAAACAGTACACGATTCAACTCGTGTATGTGGTATAACCTATCGTATTCGAAATTTTTAAATCAAAAAATCAGATGCATTCTATAAAAAAGAGTTGGATAAATCTTTTTTAAATGTTGCGCGAAAAATCTATCCGAATCAATTTTCTTTTGGCGGTACTTGCTCTGTTTTTTTCAATTGCCCCGGATCTTCGGGTAGTGTTTCATATTCTTCTCGTTTCGTGGGTATTTCTTGCACGGTAAATTTGCATATATCTGTTCTACCCAAACCTTCCTTTCTTACAGACGAAAAATAACCATGCTTTCCATCTGCAGCAAGGTGAAAAAAGTTTTCGTATTCTGGTGTGTTGATGGGATATCCAAGGTTAACAGGTTTCTGCCATTTCTTTTTTATTCGTTCTACTTTAAAGATATCGTAGTTACCCAGACCAGGATGGCCATTAGAAGAAAAATATAACAAGCTATCGTTCACCATAAAGGGAGCGTCTTCATCTCCGGCAGTATTTACATTGGGTCCTAAATTTTCGGCATTTCCCCACTCTCCAAATTGATTAATTTCTGCTACATATAAATCGAGTCCGCCAAAACCATCAGGTCTATCGCTGGCAAAATAAAATTTTTTTCCATCGGGTGTAAAACATCCTGATGTTTCGCTGCTAAGCGGATCGTTAATAAACTCTCCCATGTTATTAGGCTGCGACCAATCGTTTCCATCAAAAAAAGATTGATATAAATCTCCGTTACCATCCGGATAATACAACACTAACATTTTTCCATCATGCGATACAAAAGATGCCGCATCATGATTTTGCTTATTAATATTTCCGCTCAATGGTTTTGGCACAATCCATTGGCCGGCTTCTTTTTTAGAAACAAAAACTTCTTCGTACAAAATATTTGTTTTAACATCCTGCAAAGCTGAATCTCTTGCTGAGGTAAATATCAATTCATCTTCGGTTAAATTAAAAAGTGGGGCGTAATCATCATACATCGAATTTATTGGCGCAGGAAGAATTTCTACAACATAGTTCGACTCCTGATTTAGAAAAGCCTCGGCACGGTGGCATTCATCAATTTTATGATCGCATAGGCTACGCATGCTTTTAGCCTTCTTTTTGTAAGCATTATAATGATCTATTGCTTCCTTAAACTTGAAATTAACCTGATAAGACGAGGCCAAATAGAAATGTAAATTCTTATTGATTTTAGGATTTACCTGATACGCTTTTTCGAAATGTGTTAATGCCTCATGCTTAGGTGTTGAGGCCATGTAGGCCAGTCCCAACATCAAATGTGCTTTGGCATCTTTAGGTTTTTCTTGCGTTAGCTGCTTGAAAATTAGAATTGCCTTCGTGTATTCTCCACGTTTGTATAACTTATTGGCTTGGCGAAAACGATTGCTTTTAGGTTGAGCCACAACAAAGTGACAAACCAACCATAGCATTGCCAGGGTTATAAGGATTAAAGGCTTGGGCATTAGCCCAAAATTAATTTTTATATCGATTAAAACCCAAAAAAATTCCTAGACTAGAAAATTTTGAATCATTATATATAAATTTTAATAGGGTGAAGCCTAAATGGTATGTTGAATAGTTTAAACAATGGCATACGGAAACGATTTTGTCTTTTCCATTCTAGTTTTTCATGCCAGATATATTTTGGATTTACCGATCGAACCAAAGTCTGTAAATATGTATTCGTTTTTGCTTCCGGCTTCGACAATAATCTGTTTAACTCCGGCCTAATCTCTTTTAAGTTTGCGTAATGAAAAATGGCATAATCTGCATTTACAATTTTGTTTTCCTTTTGAAACACAACACTTAATGCCACTTGTTCGGCTACATTAGTATGATTTAGTTTATACATGTAATCGCACAAAAGGTTGGCTTCTTCAAGTAAGAAATTTTGATAGGAAGAAATACCAATTACCCCTGTATTCCATATTTCTGTTTTCGAAGTAAGCAGATAGGTTCTGCCATTTATGACAATCCCTTTTCCATATAACCCTTTATAATTTCCAGAGCGATCTAACTGTTTTTCAAAAACATGTAGTGCTAAGCGAAACGCTTGCACTTGTTGAAATAAGTGAATGGAATGATTAGTAAAATAGGTAGCGGTATCCACTAGCAGAAAATTGCCGGTAAAACGCTTGGAAGCATCAAGCAAACAAGCAATTTTAGTTTTGCAAACACCAAGTTTACCCCCCAACCAGCTATTAATTGTTTCGTGGTTAATGGAAACATAAATTATATCAAATGCATTCAAATAATCTTTTAGATAATTCTCATTATCCGTGTAAATAATAATTTTGATTTTATTGTCGTGGTGATACCGCTTAAAACTATAAACAGAAAGAATCAATTCGTTATACACATCAGAATTAGTGTGTGCCAGGTAGATGAGGTAATTACCAATTTTCATAACGCATACATAATTTATTTTGCGTTATAAGAGAGGATCAAAAATAAAAACGGTAAATGATTTACTAAAATGTAATTCTATAAGAATTCATCCATTTTATATTACAAAAAACAGCATAAGAATTACCGCTTACTTCTTTACCTGTATATTTTCTTCTTTCTAAAAGGCGTTGATCATTCAATGCCCTTTAACCATACATGCTTAGAATTGGATAGAAGAATTTCTTGTTTTTAACTCTTGTATAAATTTTTCCTTTTCCTTTGGTGATATCAGAATGCTACCGTCTTTATACCTGATTTCTAGCCTATCTAAAGATAAGGCAGGAGAACTTAGTATATTGTTACTCTCTTTAATGCGTGTGATATCCTGAATAGGGATTTTTCTGTTTACTAAAAAACTGGATTTAACAATTAAATAATCATCGTGGGTGATTATATAATAAGTTGTTACAAAAATATGAATAACAAATGCAGAAGTTAACGCTGCAATTACAATACCTGTTACCGATTTAAGATAAATCATCCATACTAAGTTGACCATTAACACTGCATCAACAAAAACCAAAAGTTTAAGATCGATTTTAGACGGATATTTTGTGTCCTTCTTTTCCATATGCTCGAAGTTTATTTGCAATAATTATCCAACGAAAACCTGGCTTTTGCATCGCCTAACTCTACCGCTTTGCGCCAATCATTGCAAGCTTTCGTTTTTTCTTCCATTTGGTAATAAAAATTACCTCTTTGTTTATAATAACCGGCTTCCTTTGGTTTGATGCGAATCGCTTCATCTAAGTCTGAAATACCAGCACCAACATCTTCCATATTCGATTTACAATTAGCCCGATTGTAATACGCTACATCATCATTCGGATTAAGTTGAACTACTTTATTATAATCTAACACTGCCCCTTCGTAATCTTCAATTTCTTCTTTTATCAAAGCACGGTTAAAATATAAATTCACATTTTTAGGATCGATGTTGATGGCACTTCCTAAATCCATGATAGCCGCTTTGGTATCCTCTAGCTCTAAATAGGCTTTTGCTTTTTCTGTAAACAATTCTACGGTATTTTCTCCTGCTTTTTTGGCTTCATCAAAATCAGCAATGGCTTCTTTAAATAAACCTTGCTCCATGTGTGTTCTTCCTCTTCTAAAAAGAGTTGTTTTATCTTTAATGCCTGCAGCCACTAATTTATCGAGGTAATCTTGCGCGGCTACATAATTTTTTGCTTGATAATAAGCATCAGCCAATGCTTTTTGAATTTCTATATCCGGCTTCTCTGCTAATTTTTCTACCATCCTGAAATCTTTAGCGGCATCATCAAACTGATTCAACTTCATTTGCGCATCGCCTCTGTTATAAAATGCTTTTACATACTGTGCGTTTATGGCAATGGCACTCGTGTAATCTTTAATGGCTTCAGCATATTTTTGTTGTTCGTAAAAAGTTTTTCCTCTGTTGTTAAACAGTACAGCATCTTTTAAACCTAATGTTATCGCTTGTGTGTAATCGGCCTGGGCTGCATCCGTTTTCTTTTGTAAAAAGTAAGCATCGCCTCTGTGAAAGTATGCTATGGCCAACTTATTATCTTTTTCTAGTGCGCTGGTAAAATCTTGCTGAGCTTCTTCGTAGCGTTTAGCTTCAAGTTTACAGAAACCGCGCATATCAAAAGCGTTAGCCTCTAAAATATCGTTAGCAATGGCTTTATCTAAATCTGGCAACGCTGCGCTATACTCTTTCAGATTAAATTTTGCCCAACCACTTTTGTAATAAGTTTCGCCCGATTTATCTCCCTTCTCAATGGCTTTGGCAAAATCAGGCAAAGCTTTATCGAATGTTTTTTGTTCGAATAAACAATTTCCTCTGGCAGCATAAACCTGTGCATCGGCATTTCCTACATCAATGGCTTTGGTTAGTGGTTCTAATGCGCCCTTAAAATCTTTCAATTTAAATTTAGATAAACCCAAAACGGTAAATTCTTCTAATCCACTTTGCCCGCGACTAGCCACAATGGCCATATCGTTTGCAGCTTGCTGGAAATTGTTTAAACTATAATTGGCTAACGCTCGGTTTTTATACGTTTGTGTGTAATCATTTTTTAAAGAGATAGATCGATCGAAATCGCTGATGGATTCTTTAGCCAAACCTGCGTTTAGTTTGGCTTTGCCTCTGTTGTTGTAAATTATTTCATCGTTTGCTCCGTTGGCAATCGCTTTGTCGTATGCTTCAATAGCTCCGGTAAAATTATCTTTCTTGAAACGCGCATTACCACCGGCAAACAGAATTTCTTTATTCGTTGTATTAAAAGCGATAGCTTTTTCTAATGCGGTAAAAGCTTCATTTTCTTTTTTCAAATTCGTATACGATAAGGCCAACATTTCCCATGCCGATAAATCATCAGGTTTAGCGACAAGGTATTTTTCTAAATCTACCGTTGCATTTGCAAAATCTTTCGAGTTAAAATTTGCCTTTCCTCTTTTTTCTTGGATAACTGTTGCGTTAGCTCCGGCTTTTTCGGCTTGGGTTAGTGCCTCGCTGGCTGTTTTCCATTCTTTGGCATCGTATCGCAATAAACCAACATATAACCAAACGTTATCTAGTATTTGATTAGCCGTTACCGCTTTTTCGAGCGCAGGTTTTGCTAACTCTTTTTTATTTAAATTGTAGTAGGCTAAACCTAACATAGCTTGTAGGTTGGTGGCATCAGGTTCTGCTGTTTTAGCTTTTTCTAAATCAGTAACCGCAGCTTGCCAATCTTGCAATTCAAATTGTAACGTGCCCCGATTTACTAAAGCTTTGGTGTAATCTGGTTTTACATTGATGGCCGTATTATAATCGGCTAAGGCTTGTGTTTTTTGGCCAGCCATTACTTTTGCCTTTCCGCGATTGTTAAAAAGCACTGCATCTTTTGTTTCGGGTGTAATGGCTTGGTTGTAATACTCAATGGCTTTTTCGTATTGCTTCTGTTGAAAGGCAAAATCTCCAACAATCTTAAATGCTTCTGTATTTTTGATGCCTCCGGCTATGGCTTTTTCTAAATCTGAAATGGCTTTATCGTTGCTTTGTGTTGAAGCCAAAGACAACCCTCTGATTAAGTATAACTCAGCGTTGGTATTATCGCTTTGTAAAGCACGACTAGCAGATTCTATCGCGCCAGTTAATTCTTTATTTTGAAACTGACTAACCGCCAATGGCGACCAAACTTCTGCACTGCTATTGCCTAATGAAACAGCAGCTTGTAAGGCTTTGCTGGTTTCAGCATAATTTTTTTGCTGATACAACGCCAAACCTAACATGGTAAATACTTCTTTCGATTTAATTCCTTTTGCTACTACTTTGTTCAGCGTTTCGCTTGCCTTGGCATAATTTTTAGTTTGATAATAGGCGGTGCCGAGGTTTTGCAAAATTTCTGTATCCGTTCTTCCTGCTTGTACTACCTTCTCAAAATCGGGAATGGCCTGTGCGTAATTTTTTAATTCGAAGTAAGCGTTGGCTCTGTTTTCGATGGCTTTTTCATAATCAGGCTTTAAGCTGATGGCTTTGTCGAAATCCGCAATGGCTTGTTGCGTGTTTTTTAAATTTACCAATGCCTTTCCTTTGTTGTTAAAAACAATGGCATCGGTAGCTTGTAGGGCAATGGCTTGCTGATAGCGTTCAACAGCTTTGGTATAATCTGCTTTTAAAAATTGTAAGTCACCGGCTTGTTTAAAAATTTCGTATTGTTTAATGTTGGCTGCGATGGCTTTTTCTAAATCAGGTAAAGCTAAGTCGTTGTTTTTAGTTTGTATGTATGCAAGTCCGCGCATGGCATATACTTCACCGTTTGTTATGCCAGCATTTACAGCCCTGCTTAAAGCTTCGGCTGCACCGGCATAATTTTTTGTTTCGTATAAACATTTGCCTTGTAAATAGAAAACATCTCCTTTTGTTTCGCCTAAACTGATGGCTGCCGCTAATGACTTCACGGCTTCCTCGCACTGGTTTAAATTTGCCTGGCTTACACCCAACATGGTAAATACTTCTTTCTCTTTTACGCCTTTACCAACTACTTTGGTAAGATTGCTTATCGCGTTAGCATAATTTTTTACTTCGAAATAAGCCTTGCCATTTTTTTGCAGAATTTCTGTATCTGTTCTGCCATTCTTTAACAGAATTTCAAAATCTGCAGAAGCTTCTTTCCATTGTTGTAAATCGAAATGGGCGTACCCTCTGTTTTCGATGGCTTTTTCGTAATCGGCTTTTAATGCAATAGCCTGATTAAAATCGGTAATTGCGCTTTGTACATCTTTTAAACTATATTTTGCCTTGCCACGGTTGTTAAAAAGTAAGGCATCGCCTTTGCCGATTTTCACTGCCAGGTCGTAAGCGTTAATAGCATCTTTATAACTTTCTAATTTAAATTTAGCATTACCCAATGTTACATACGATTCGTACTGGAGCGAACCCATCGAGGCTGCTTTGTCTAAGTCTGCTGCTGCTCCGGTTGCATCATTAAGTTGGTAGCGGGTGTTGCCACGGTATTCGTATAACTCAGCGTTGTTTATTCTGTTTTTTACGGCTTCATCAAAATCGGCCTTGGCTTTATCGTATTCTTTGGTTGTAAAGTAACTAACCCCTCGTTTTAAAAACACTTCTTTATTGCCAAAACCAGAATTAATGAGTTGAGTAAAAATGGTGATGGCTTCATTGTGTTTATTATTTCTTGCCTTTTCTAACCCTGTTTGGTATTGAACTTGAAAGAGGGAATCTTGCTTTTGTGCAAAGCCAACAAAACTAGAAAGGAAACAGATTAAGAAGAGAATTCTCATACTCAAAAATTTATCAGGCTAAATTACCAAAATGATGCCCAACATGATAGACCGATTAGGCAGAATCAAAAGAATAATCTTACAGAAGGAGAAAAATGTTAGGATTTAGCCGTATTTCCTGCGGCTTGCATGGTTTCTAAAGTAGGCGAAGACTTGCCTCCTCGTGGTTCGATGGTAATGGCAAAGGTGCTGATGTTGCCCGGTAAACATTTCATTTTAAGTAAGGCATCTTTAGAAAAATCGAAAACTCCGGCATCTACAGGCTGGCCATCAATAATGGCCCACAATTGATAGTGCTGATCGTGCGCTAAGGCTTGTAGATTTTGCAATTGCAAATAGATTTCTTCTTTTTCTTTATTCCAAAATACAAAAGCCTGTGCATCTGGAGCGTTGGGCGTGCCGTTTAAGATGATACGTTCTATGCCCGGGTTATACAAAACAGATAAATCATTTTCGAGCTGATCAATTTTCTGATTAACGATGGTATAATCTTGTGCGAGTTGTTGGTTTTGTGCGAGCAGATTTGCTAAACTTTTCTCTGAGCCCTGCCACTTAAAATAAAAGTAAACAGACAATAACGAAGTTACTAATGCAATAGAAACAGATGCTGCTACTGCCCAAAAATAAGGTTGAAAAGATTTTGAATTAGATTTCGCCTGAATGCTTCTTTTCGTTTGTTCGAGGATTTTGTTTTTTACAGCTTCATCGGGTTTGATGGCAGCTTGTTGTAAAAACCAAATTTGTGTTTCTTCAATTTTAGTTAATTCTTCTTGTAAAACAGGATATAGAATTAACATCCGCTCTACTTCTTCGCGTTCAGCAGCAGTAAGCAAACCGCTGGCGTAAGCTTCTAAAATTCCTGACGATATGTATGCTTCTATATTCAAATTTTATGTGCTATAGATTGAAGGGTTTGCATGGCCATACGCAACCTGGTTTTAACTGTGCCCAGCGGAATATTTTTTTCATCTGCCAGTTCGGATTGGGTGTAGCCTTTAAAATATAAATACTCAATGATTATTTGTTGTTCGGGTGGTAATTGTTGTAAAACGTTTTGTAAGCCAATGCCATCGTTCGATTGGCTAATAACTTCATTACTTTCTACTGTAGGTACGAAATCCGATATGTCTTTGGTTTTCTTTTGTTTCGAAAATTCTGCTGATCGAACTTTATCAATAGCTGCGTTTCGGGCGATGTTTAGCATCCATGTAAAAAGTTTTCCTTTTTGAGAATCGTAAGACGCAATCCGCGTCCAGATTTTGAGGAACACATCTTGCAATACTTCTTGCGCAGCATTTTTTTCATTTACAATTCTGAAAATAACACCAAACAAGGCAGCGCTGTAGTTATCGTATAGGTAAGCTAATGCTTGCTGCTCGCCACTTTGCAAACGAATAATAAGGGTAGGTTCGGAGATGATTACAGTATTTTTGATACTGGTAAGAAACAAAATTAGTACAGCATGCGCAAGTGAAATTTAAACAACCCTTTACCTGATTCTTGTTGTTAACCACTTGGCTATCACAAAGAGAAAAATACCTACAACAGAAAAAATACTAATGGATTAGTCCTTTTTTTCTTCGGTAGTCTTTCCTTTTGCTCCAACATCTTCTCCTTTTAAATAAGATGGTAAATTAAGACCAGCCATGTTGAACAAGTCGTTTAATGGTGGAACGGTTTTCATCATCCCTGAAACAAAATTAGCTGTTGAAGAATTTCCGTTATCAGCAGAGTTAGCTGAATCCCAAACTGTGATTTTATCTATCTTAATATTTTTTACAGCCTCAACTTGTGTTTTTACTAACTCTGGCAATTTTTCAATTAATAATAACTGAAAAGCTTTGTTAGGATCGCCACCCGCAGCTGCTACTACTTCTTTATATCCTTCAGCTTGCTTGGTTAATATTTCGAATAAACCTTTTGCTTCGGCTTCCATTTTGGCGTAGATGGCATCCGCCTCCCCCTTTGCATTTTCTCTTATGGTTTCAGCGGCAGCCTGTGCTTCTATAATGGCACGTTGTTTCGCTATTTCTGCTGGTACAACAATATTTGCAATTTGCGTTGAACGTTCTCTTTCAGAGCGTGCTGCTTCAGCTTTTTGTTCTGCCAGATACGATTCCTCTAACGCTTTTGCTTGTTGCACTTTTTCAGAAGCTAAAGCAATGCGCAACGCCTCGGCCTCTTTTTCTCTTCTGTTAGCTTCGGATTGGGCGATAGAAATCTTAGCTTCGTTTTCGCCTTGTATCGCTATGGCATTTGCTTCTGAGGTTTTTACGCGTGTATCGCGCTGAGCTTCTGCCTTACCAATGGTTTCATCTTTAACGGCAGTGGCAATACTTATTTCTTTATCTTTTTGAGTGATGGCTATTTTTACATCTCTATCGCGGTGTGTTTCTGCAATCTGCGTGTCTTTTTCACGATCGGCCATTGCTTTACCGGTTTCACCAATTTTCTCTTGTTCTGCAACTCTTATTTTTGCCTCGTTTATGGCTTTAGCTGCTGCTTCTTTACCTAATGCTTCTATATAACCCGATTCATCTTTTATATCTGTAACGTTAACGTTAATCAGTTTTAAACCGATTTTTTTTAATTCACTATCAATATTCTTCGAAATATTATCAAGAAACTTATCGCGATCAGAATTTATTTCCTCGATGGTCATGGTTGCGATAACCAATCGAAGTTGTCCGAATAAAATATCCTTAGCTAATTCTTGAATTTGTTCTGATGTTAAACCAAGTAAACGCTCGGCAGCAGTGTTCATACTATCGGTTTCGGTAGAAATAGCAATGGTGAAACGACATGGTACATCTACACGAATATTTTGTCTGCTTAGCGCATTGGTTAAATTGGCTTCGATCGATAATGGTTTTAAATCGAGGTATGCATAGTCTTGAATAACCGGCCAAATAAATGCACCTCCACCATGCACACATTTTGCGGATGTTCCGCCTGTTCGCCCATATATAACCAAGATTTTATCGGACGGACATCTTTTATATCTGGAAATTAAAGCTGTTAGCGTTACAAAAAGTACAAGCGCTGCTACGATTACAATTACTACGGGTGTCATGTTTAATAATTAAATAGATGCTACAATTAATATACTGGATGATTCGATGCGTACAACTTTTACCATTGCACCTGTCGGGATTTTTTCATTTTCTGTCATGGCCTCTAGCTCATGAACAGAACCATTTACGCTAATTAAAACTTTGCCTTTCCCCAATTTATTTTCGGGTATTGTCAGGTATACTTCTGCGGTTTTATCTATCGTGTTTTCTATTTTAAAGCTGTTGTCTTCGGCCAATTTTTGCACTTGGCTGATAATTACAAAGAAAAGATAAACAAAAAGGCAGCCAACCGAAATTGAAATAACAATGAGTAAAATTATGTTAGAAATAGTTGAATAAAAAGAAATGCCTGTCCAACTAAAACCCAATAAAAAATTAATAAGATTTCTGAGCGAAAAAAGTTGAAACTCAGAATCGCCATCAGAAAGATCGCCATCGAAATCGGCATGTAAACCATCAGAAGAATCTACACCTGCAAAAGTCATTATTGTTTGAATAATAAAAACTAAACTGGTAGGAATGGCCACAAACCAAAAGGTTTGCAGTAGGGAATCCATGTTGTCGAAAAAATCCATTTTATAAATTATTTAATACTGCCAACGATTTATAATCATTTAATCAAAATTAAACTTTCTTTTAAAACATATATAATCATAGAGAAAGAATTTTAAACTTTGCTTATATAACTGATTGCTAAAGAGTTGCTTTGGGGCTGAAATACAAAAAAATATACAAATGATAAAAGACCTGATATCTTTCTGCCAAAATATAATTGCTGTCGGACGGAAGGGAATTTCTTATGACTGTTTTCATTAAACAACTACATAACGTTTTCTAAAAACTTACTAATTTAATATTCTTTTATAACCAACATGCGAAATAAACTTCTCGTTGTTTTGCTTTCTCTTGTAATTCTAAACGGATGTTCAAAAAAAATTGCCACAATAAAAGCACCCATTGAATACACCACCTTTTTTGTTATAACAATTAGTCAAACAGATAGTATAATTATTTCGATTTCATACGATGGTGCCGAGATTAAAAACATTGTAAAAAAAGCAAATTTAAAAGATCAAAAATACCTGCATGATAGCACTCTGTTTTCTAGTTCAAAATTCAGTTAGACTCTGCCGTTTGTTTGTGGGATATTTTTCATAACAACCCCCGACTATATACTGAATACAATCATTTTTTTAATAGGCCAGTTGTAACCGGTTTTCCATACGGAAGCATGTATGGTTCTGTAATAGGGAAAATTTTTTAAAGATACCGTTTATACAAAACGTGAAAGAACAGAAAATACTAAAAATTAAAAAATGGAGCAATAGATTTGGTGGAGATTTGCCATACAAGCACATATATGAATTTACTTATTAATAATGATAATAAACGTATAGAATAAATTAGCGTTGGCAGCCGCATTAGTGGCAACAACTCTTACTCTTACGATTTTTATAACAATGTGGCGAATTTTTTTTCATAATAAACGTTTACAAACATAGAAATACGATGATAATTAAAATCCGCTACGTGCCGAAAGCGATAAACGGGGCTATCCTTACTTTTATAATGTAATATCCCTGAACTATCCGGTGGAATAACAATTTTACATTTCAGGTTTTACAAGTACTACTAAAATAGATACTTTCGAATACGATAAACAACGTATAGCTATATGCATTTTTACTAATATAGAAATTACGTGCTCAGATCAGTAACAAAATAGATTTTGGTAGTACTATATTCTAATAAAAAAAGCAGGAGTTATTTTAGTATCTGCGTAGCTATTTTACAGTAATTTTTTTTATTCACTTTACTTATAAAATCTGATTTCGCTAAAATCAGAATATAGAAATGAAAATTACCCGATAGTAAAAACCAGTGGTTTTAGCTATAAACATAAACGTTGTAAAATAACTCATTCCAGAATTTCATCCAGCCAATCTGGTAGTTAAATAAACACTGTTTCTGCTCGGATAAACTATACCTATTCACTACTAATTTTATAAGATCATCATTATTTATAAAAGCAAAAATTAGAATTAAGTAATCAGATAGTTTACGAAAACCTCTTAGCACAAATTAGTATGGACCTATCATATACACTTAACCTTTCACAAGTATGTTAAATCCTGTTGGCGACATATCTGGTCTTATTTTCTATTTATTCATTTTAATCATATCTTATTTTGTTGGATTTATACGCGCCATTGTAATTCATAAAATTCATGGTTTGCAAGCAGTACTAACCATAACGCTATTGGCAGTATTAACCTTTAGTTTCTTCCACTTCATCCACATGCTAGATGACGAAATTATCATAAAGGTTGGTGTTGCCTTTACGCTAATCATCATTTTCATTCCTTTAAAACTGATTCCGTCAAAGGTTGTTACTCTTTGCTTTGTTGTAGTTATACTTATCAACCTTTATTTTGAATTTTCATTTAAGAAAAAGTTAGAAAATTACTTGTTGGCCCAATCGATCATCTCTTACGAAACTATTTCTTTATACACGTGGGCCGAAAATGTTAAAGATTATACTGAGTGGGAAAGGATCTATAAAAGATACCCCGATCCAAAAGTAATTATGGAAGGATTGAACTGTTATTTTTACAGCACCCTTAACGCAATAGATAAAAATATTTACACTAACACATCCTTCAGAAATGCCACTTTCTCGGCATGGAGTGCATATACTAGAATACAAAAAGAGAGAATTGAATTCCAAACAGAAGAGTATGAAAACACTTCGTATTACATACTTAACGGAAATGGAGATGCAGCTTTGCAAGTTTCTTTAAAGAAAGAATTTATGTTTTGGTGGATTGAGCTTGCAAAAGATGATGTTATTATGCAATCGCACATTGAGGTTTTTTTTAACGCAATAGAAAACGAATGTCTATCTCACATTTTCGCAGGCAAAAATTATAGACTAGAAGAGTTAAGCACCACTTATTTGATATACGTTGATAAGATAAAAGATTTTAATTACGCTGATAGAATTACGCTGAGCATAAAGAAGGCGATTGCAAATGCTACAGCCAAGGAATTAGAAGATAAGGCGGAAGAGGATAATGAAGATGTTAGCGAAAGTAGTGTAGAAGATGCTGAATAAAATTTATAACAAACCGTGCCATATACATTTTTAAGAATATGAAAAACATTGAGAATGAAGAACGAAAAAAATACATGCTAAATGGAATAATTCCATTTGTTTTCTTAATAAGCTATTTACTTCTGTTCGAAAAATTATCGCAGGATGCATTTCGAAAAAGTTGTTTAGAAATTTTCTGGACATGGTTAGGCGATGGCAATATGTGGGGCCTCATTTTATTCTTTTGGGTTCTTACAACATTATGTTGGATCGGATTCTGCAGTATGCATGTACACACAATTTATTTGGCTATCGTAGGAAAAATACAGTCGTATATTTTTCTGGGCGATAAACTGAGTGAGGGAGAATTTATAGTGAGCGAAAATGATTCTACTTTTACAGTTCAGTTTGCACCAAGGTATTACAGTAAATTAAAAGATCCCAATATTTCATTTAACAAACTATATACCCGATCGTACTTTTTGATAAATTCAAAAGGTGGGCTTATCAATTCCGAAAATTTTCGATTAGGTAATAATATAGTAATGAGTTTTGTTCAAATAATTATGCTTGGTTTTAGCTTAGCTTGTATAAACGAAATGTTAGAACACTTTGCCCACGTAAAGTCTGCAACGTTACATACGAAAATTGATCCTTTGCTTTTTATCCTTGCTCACTTCTTTTTAATGTATCCTATTGGTTTAACTGTATTGTGGGCAAATTCTAGAAACATGAAACACGGAGGCGAACCTGTGTTATTGTTGCCACCCGAAGTGCACCCAGGCGCTACACTTAAAGCCAAAATTATTGCTACAGATTTAGAAAGTCCACCTACTAATAATAAAAAATTATCATCCAAAATAACGTACAAACGCTTTTTGTTAGAGTTTAGAGATCCTGACATTTTTAAACTACCTGTTTACGTAACATGGTATACAAGAAGATATTCCGATAACAACATAAGTGTATACCGTGGTACTAAAAAACAAAAGATGTTAGCATTAAAAAATTCGTTAGACGCACTTTTTGTGAAACTTGAGGAAGCAATTAAAACTGAGGAATTGATTAGTTGTACATTAGATGTTGATCTTTGCCCTATTCCGCAAATTTCAGGATATGATGTTCTACACCTTTATGAAAAAGATGCTGAGGAAAATGATGATGATTAGATTAAGAAAAAAGTTAATGTGAATATCTACGTATACAGAACAAACTGCGTTACTTACGCAATAAAACTATACTCCATTCTATATCAATAAAAAAGAAAAAAAATCGTTACTTCGATAAAGAACAATTGAAACTATAAAAAAGTAAACTTATGAGCATGCAACAAAAACCATCTCAAGCTTTTATTGCCGCATCGTGGATCGCCCTGGGCAGTGGTATGATCGGCTATTTAATTGGCCTTTGGCGCGCAGAAATGTTGCTAAATGAAAAAGGGTATTATTTTACTGTACTGATGTTCGGTCTGTTTGCGGTTGTATCTCTACAAAAAGCCGTTCGCGACAGACTCGAAAATATTAAAGTAACCGACTTGTACTAAGGCATTTGTTGGTTTGCAACCCTTTTGGCCATTGTGCTATTGATTATCGGATTATGGAATGCTACCATCTTGCCAAGCGAAAAAGGTTTTTACGCATTCTCTTTTCTTTTGGCTCTGTTTGGTGCAATAGCTGTGCAGAAAAATACCAGGGATAGTATGGATTAAGTATGTATCTTCTTGTTATTTTCGTAGTGATATAAGCTAACTATTTGCTTACCTTACAACACACTAGCAAAGTGTAACGTAACCCCATACCTTTAGAATTTACCTTATGAAAACTTCGGGATTGATGATGCTGTTTTTATTGTTAGCCTTAACCCTTTCGTGCCAACAAGATGAAACAACTTTTACCCCATCAGGCGATCTTGATTTTATTTCGGGTGTAGACGTTTCGAGTTTTCCGGAAATAGAAAAAAATCAAATCACTTTCTTTGATCAGGCAGGTATTCCAAAAGATTTTTTACAAATCCTGAAAGTAAGCGGTGTAAACACCATTCGCTTGCGCATTTGGGTTAATCCTGCAACAGAACATTCGGGTTTCGATGAAGTAAAAAACTTTGCTACAAAATTGCGCAGTATGGGTTTTAAAATCTGGCTTACTGTACATTACTCCGACACATGGGCAGATCCAGCTCATCAAATTACACCAGCAGCCTGGCAAAATTTAGATTTTCAATCTTTACAAAAAGAAGTATCGGACTACACGTTACGCATTGTTACAGAAATAAAACCGGATTACATACAAATAGGAAATGAAATCAATCCGGGCTTTTTACATCCGCACGGGCACATTACCCAACAATACACAAAATTTATTGCTCTGATGACTTCTGCCATAGACGTAGTAAGAAAAGAAACACCTAAGGCGAAAATAATCATTCACTATGCCGGTATCGATGGTGCAACATGGTTTTTTAATCAGGTTGCACCGTTGGATTATGATATGATTGGTATCTCCTATTACCCCATCTAGCATGGTAAATCTTTAAATACCCTAAAAAGTGAATTAACTGCCTTAGCCACTACACATAACAAAGAAATTTTACTAGCAGAAACAGCGTATCCTTTTACGTTAGGGTGGAACGACTGGACCAACAACATAGTAGGTGGAGAAGATCAACTTATCTTACCTGATTTCCCAGCAAGTACAGACGGACAACGTACCTTTATACAATCCGTTCGCAACATGATGGAAGAAATACCCAACGGAAAGGGATTGTGCTATTGGGGCGCAGAATTAATTGCCTGGAAAGGAAACCAGGCCAACAATGCATCGCCTTGGGAAAACCAAGCACTTTTCAATTTTCAAAATCAGGCTTTACCGGCATTGGGCGAACTTAAGAAGTAACCCTTTACTCTTAGTAATTCAGTTACCTTACCTGTTTATTCGGTAAAAGATTTTTTACAACTTCTATCTGTAAAAAGTTATGGGTATAGTTTGCTTAAGTCTTATTCAATTAGATTATTTCTAAAATTCCTTTGTGTTTATCCTATACACATGAATAGTTAACTAAAAGTTTTTCACTTATCCTACTTTGTAGAGGCGACCGAAGTTAAGTTTATTACTTTCTTTTCGTTAGAGAAAAACCTAAAATTATGTTTATTCATTTCTTTTCTTTTGAGGAGTGCCCGAAGGTATGCTTATAAATTCTCTTCCTTTGGAGAAGTGCCAGAATGTGTACTTATTAATTCACCTCCTTTAGACAAGTATTAGAAGTTATGCTAATAAATTCCCTTCCTTTGGAGAAGTGCCCGAAATTATGCTAATAAATTCCCTTCCTTTGGAGAAGTGCCCGAAGGTGTACTTGTTAATTCACCTCCTCTAGACAAGTATTAGAAGTTATGCTTATAAATCTCACTCCTTTGGAGAAGTGCCCGAAGATGTACCTATTAATTCCCCTCCTTTGGAGCATAGCCGTCAAGCTAAGACAAAATGTGATTGATTATCAAGTGATTGAATTGGAGCCAGTATTCCCATTGGGAATACCTGATGTTTTTCTCCATTTTTGATTGTTTTTAAT
>JAJTEH010000014.1 GCA_021298355.1 Flammeovirgaceae bacterium | reverse complement strand
CGTTCGGATAATTTAAAACTTGTGAAAAGCTTTTCTTGAAAACCTTTATTGCCTTGCATGGCCAAAGATAATTTGAATGTGTATATTTATAAAGTAGTTGTGCAACAAGCACAACATGTATGCGCTATGGCTTCGAAAATTGTTTTAACTTTATAAGATAGTAAAGCCACAGCGCATACACAGACCGTTGTAGGCAATTTAATAATAAATGAAAAGATTTATACTTTTCTTACTACTTACTTCCCCTATTAATTGTTTATCTAAAACAAGTACTGATGAAACATTAAAAGCGAGAATAGAACAAATAAAGAAATTAGATTTATTTGATAGTAAAATTATTTTTGCAATTGATAGTTTCGATTACAATGATTTATCTTTTCCATACTGGAATCCAGATGAAACCTACTATCAAGGTGATTTCGCTAGATATAAATATATCTTATACGAAGCTAAACTTGACAATAAGGGAGTTAAACCAACAGACTCTGAAATTTATTGGATAAAATCAAGTGGACCTCATCCATCGCTTTATCTTCGAGATTCAGCAAATATAGAAGACTTAAGAATTTTGCTCGCTCATGAAAATTCTTTCATTAAGTTGTATGCTTTTGGATCACTTTCTTATAGAAATGAATCAGGTCCATATAAGTTCATTTTAAATGAAATAGATAATTATAGAAAAATATTATCAGCTGCAGGGGATGAAGTTTCAGATACTTACATTCCTGAACTTATGATTAAATTCTATTACAAGAAAATGAGTTCAGCAGAAATAAGAAATCTTACAAAACTTATAAAAGAAAAATATCACCACTTAATTCCAGTTTTAGCAATAATAAAAGAAAATTAAACTGCCTACAACAAAATGTATGCGCTATGGCTACCAAAATTGTTTTAACTTTATAAGATAGAAAAGCCACAGCGCATACACAGACCGTTAGCGGCAAGCATTTTTGGACAATTGACACCCATGAAAAAAATATTAATCACTTTCCTGTTGACAACGACACTTGTGAGTTGTGACTATTTCAACGACACGAGAGTATGTAACCAGACAGGAAAAGAAATAACATTAAAAATTACTTTTGACTCGGACGAGGTTAAATCTTGGTCTGGTGGCATGCTGGTAAAAAACGTTACGAAGACTTTTAAGAACTGGGACGAAAATCTCATCCCCGTGGACATTGATACAATCAACTACGTTTCGACTTATCTGATAAAACCCGACACTTGTGGACAAATTGAGGGAGGGAATAACCGCAGACCAAATTTTCATTTCTTTAAAGAGTTAGAGATAGTCAGCGTGGAGATTTCACTAGACTTGACCATAACTTTTCGCGTAACAGTGACCATGAAAAGTTATTTGAAAGTTTAAATTTATTATATCAGTATAAATACTTTATTACTAAGGTGGCAAGTGGTCAGTTTAATGCAAAAACCATTGATTTTACTCGCGAAATTATGTGATCAAAGTCTTACGAAATATAGTGGTCAGTATTCGCGGAATCTCTACTACTGATGTTCGACTTTTTTTCTTTTGTGATGGGATGCCTTACATGAAAGCAAGATTTTTTCCTTATAAAGAAGAGTATTCTAAAACTCCATTTATTTCAAAAGTTGATGTAGTTACTAGCAGTAATATAGAAAATGCAACCTTTAATTTAAGACTTTACACAATGGACGAAAAAGGAAATCCTATACAATCAGTTTATTCTGAAAACATCATTATTACTGTAAAAAAAGGTCGAAACTTAACAAGTATAGATTTAACAGATAGATCAATTGAATTTCCAACTACTGGTCTTCTCGTTGCATTTGAATACTTAATCGTTAAACAAAATGAATTCACATTGCGATATAATATTCCACCTGATACAGTTAAGTTAACAAAAGTTGCTTATAATCCATCAGTAGGTTCATTAGCAGCTAAATCAAATCAGAATAGTTGGTTATATAAAAATGGTAAATGGCAGAAAGACGAAAAAAATGCTGATCTTAAATTAAGAGTGTATGACAACAAATTTGACCAGCTGGCAATTGGAGTTACCTTAACGAACTAAGATAAAAATAACTACTATTGAATGTATGAGTTGTATTTAACTATGTTATTCTTACTTTATAGAATAGCTGCATCAAATAAACAAACTTCAGGTTGAAATATTGTATAGTCAGATTAACTATGTATGAAACAGCTAATATTTTTAATAGCACTAGAACTTTTACTTTTTAATTGTCGGCAAACAAATTATCAACAGAAAGAACAAGTGAATAAAATTGAATTCAATCAGAAACTTGCTGATGAATTAAACAACATGGCAGAGATTGATCAGATAGCTGCATATACTCGACAAGGAAAATTTAAAGACTGGACTATTGAAAGGTGGAGCAACTTCAAAGACAGTGTATTTACAACCCACAAGAAAAGACTGGAGGAGATATTTCAGAAATATGGATATCCCGGATATAACTTAGTTGGAGAGACTGGCTCGCAGAACTTTTGGCTTATGGTTCAGCACTGTGATTCTGACCCAGCCTTTCAATCAAGAGTACTTGAGAAGTTAAAAATAGAGGTGGATAATAAAAATGCTGATGCAATTACCTTTGGTTTACTGACTGACAGAGTGAAAATCAACAATGGGGAAAAACAATTATATGGTACCCAAGTTGACTATAATTCATTGGGGCAAGCTTATCCTAAAAATTTGGCTGACAGCGCAAACGTAAATAAACGAAGAGAAGAAATTGGCATGGAACCGATTGAAGAATATTTAAATCAAATGACTGAAATGCATTTCGAGATAAATAAGGAATATCTTAATAAGAAAGGAATAACAAAGCCAACTCTTTATACTATAAGAAGATGATTTTATAATTTGAAATAATATAAAGTACTATTGTAAGCAAGGATTAAGTAAATTGGATTTAAGTAATATTTTTAAATTTAAAACAGTGCTAATCTAGATAAAAAATCAATTTATCTTACAGATTTCTCAATAATTGATTTATGTCATTTTAGATAACGCACAAAAACATATACGCATTTTGGGTTTCAAAAAATGTTATAACCTGATAAAATAGAAAAGTGACAGCTTATACATTTACCGAAGTATATAAGTTTTTACTTAGAAAAACTTAGAAACAGAATATGATTTTTAAAAAAGTATTAATTATTTGGTTAGTTGCTTGTATAGCACAAATTGTAATAGCCTGTTGTTTTACAGGTGATTGTTGCGATTGTGGTGCATCCGTTTCTAAAAACTACTCCAACAAATCAATTACTGTAAACAACATAGACAATAGTGGAGAAAAACCGATTGTTACAAATTCAACCGCAGTGAATAGAAATGCCTATGGTATAAAAGTTAATCTTTTAAGAGAATTGGTGGCCAGCTATAAAAATATAACCCCTACATTAATTCAATCTGCTTATGCTCTCGATTGTGATTGCCCTCCTGCATTAGCAATTATCCCAAAAGAAAGTATAGTTTCTTTAAAAATATATTCAACTTATGACTTTGATGTAAATCACCCAGCAAATTCAGATGTATCCGCATTTTTTAAAGTTCAAAAAAACAATACTTATTATACAATAAACGAATATTTGAATTTATTGAATAGTTCAGGAAACTATGGTAATCCAGCTTGGACTTTGTATGATGAAGATGATTTAGAGTTTGAGATAGTTTTATTGTTAATGACACCACCAAAATTAAACATTACCAATAAATTCAGAATTCAAATGACATTATCAGACGGAAGGATTTTTGAGAATGAAACAAACGAGATTGATTTTATATAAATGATCCCGAAACCAGCTATTATATTATTTCTCTTTATGGGTTATTCCTGTTTAATTGCACAGAGTAATTCTGACTGGAGTTATAAAGTTAAATGGCAAGCAAGACCTTCAATTGGTTTAAATTTTCCATTGAAAAAACTTTTCAACAATTCAATTACTGATAATTTAATTGATTATCACGATGGAACAAATTATTACTTACAAGTAATAACTGTTTCATATTTTTTTCACAAGCATTGGGGAGTAGAATTTAGTTACCAAGGAAGTTCATCCAATAAAGCAAATGGGAAGAACCGTGGCAATCGATTTGCTGAAATGTTACTGAATGAGTATGGAGCAAATTATTTCATCACTCCTTCCTCAGGTGCTTCTTATGGAAATTCTAACATTTTTGAAGGGAACGTAGGAAGTGGATTGATAGGAATTATATATAGAAAAGAATTTAACAGATTTTTTGTTCATCCGAAACTTGCATTTGGCATTACATCTTTTTATACAGATTGGGGAGAGACAATTCTAAAGGAGAAAAACTCAAACAACTTACTTAAGATAAATTACTCTACAGGTAAACTGCCAAACGACCATTTCACAACTGTAAATTCTTTAGTTGTAGGCTATAAAATTACAGAAAAGATATTTTGGAGTATCGAAGTAAGTGCATCTTATTTCAAAACTGACTTTAAGTATAAAAGAAAGGTAATTGATCAAAGCACAGGAATGATTTCAATTTCTGATTTTAGTCAATACAAAAAGGATATTTTCATGTTAGGTATTGGAACTGGATTAAATGTTGTAATAAAATAAACTGTGCATTAAACTGTGTATGTGCCATCGTGCATGCAGATTTGACCAACTAGACGCTTCACAAATAGACGCAAAATTTGAGAATGTTTTTTGTGTCTAAATCAATTGAGAATAAAGTAATTGAGATTGTATAAGTGTCACATTATATTTCATCTAAATAATTATTTTTGAGTCATATTTCAAAATATTGATTTCTACTGGAAAATTCTTCGATATTGAAAACTAGACTTCTTATTATTATTTCTATCGTATTAACTTTCGCCATTTGTTGTACTATTGAAGATTGTTCTCGATTTGATTACGGAACACTAAACGCCACTTTTTATAATGAAAACAAAGAGCCACTAGAAAATTATAAAGTTTATGTATTTCCTTTTTTGTGGGAGGATGGAAATTTCAGAAAAGATTTTGATTCTATTGATCAGGTAGTTACGGAATATGGTGCCGAAGTAATTGTGACTGATACAAATGGAAATATAGTTTTAGAGCTAGTTTATTCAGATGGAGCTTCATCTTGCGATGCACCTTCAGAAAATTTTAATAGTAAATTTGGAAGTATTGTATTTTACTACACTTGTAATTCAGGTGAAATAAATTATTTACAAATTAACAGAAAAAATGGACTAAAATTTACAAATAATATTAATACAATTGATTCAGTTTTTATAAAGGCAGTTTGTCTTTGGAAATCATAAACATAAATTCTCATGAAATCATACAAGTTGATTTCAATTCTACCTGCGTTATGTGCTAGTATAATTGATATAGCGATAACTGTTTTTCATCAACCAAAAGCATATTGGCAGGGGAATTTACAATTCGCTAATGAAGGCAATCCAATAGGAAAAATATTTATGCAAAATCACGTAATGGGCTTATTTATTATTTCAGCATTGTGGCTTGTCATTATTGCATTATTTGGCTATTATCTACCTAAATTTTATGCAAAAGTGTTTTTACTCTTTTGCGTAATTGCTCATAGCTTTGGAGCATCTACTTGGCTATCGTACCAACATAGTTTTTGGCTAGCTATGCTCCTTATCGCTTTTAACTCCTATGTCTACATTGTTTGTAATAAAGATTTCAAACTTAATGTGAGTAAAGGAAATTGATCTTCTATTTCTTTAGCTTACCAAACAATTAGGTTCTTTTTGCAAGAAATTTAGTTGATCTACATTACAGCTAATCAACACTCACTCAAAATAAATCAGTACTAAGAACGTTTTTATACAAACCTAAGGCCATGCTGAAAGTATTCTTACTCGTTTCAATCATTCTTGTGCAATCTTTTTTCTCAAAAATAGCTGGCCAAGTCAATTCAGATTTGTACAAATCAATGAAGCATTTTGAAATAACCTCCATCGATGCTACTAACGAGGATTATTCCGATTTACAATTTCTAAAAGAAACATTGAAGGATAAAAGGGTAGTTTTATTGGGCGAACAATCGCACGGTGAAGGAGCAACATTTGCTGCCAAAGTAAGGCTTGTTAAATTCCTACACCAGGAATTGGGTTTCGACATCATCAGTTTTGAAAGCGGTTTGTATGATAACTACAAATCATTTCAGCTCACACATGAATCTAATGTAAAAGATAGTCCGCTTAAAGAAAGTATATACAGAATATGGTCTGAGACCAAAGAGTTTGAACCATTATTACAATACATCCACAGAGAAAGTAAAAGTTCTAATCCACTGATGGTTACAGGCTTTGATTCACAAGGTGACCAAATTTTTCAAGAAGAATATCTCAATGATTTATTAGAAACGCTAAAGGGAAAAATAGTTTTAAATGAAAAGGAATACACACTACTGCAAGAAGTAATCGAAGCCGGGCCAGAGTTTATTGTAGATAACGAAGAAGACTCAATTCAATTTTTTTCAACTTGTTCTACAATAAAATCAAACCTTGAAAAAATTAACGCTGAAAAAGAAAATCACCACACCAAAATACTTTTACAAACTTTAGAAGGTTGGCTTGCCATGCTTAAATGGCAAATTGATGTTATGCATGATGTAGAAGTTGCTGTACAAAATCCAAGAGATTTACAAATGGCTAAAAATCTTGAATTTCTCAGTCGTTTGTATCCGGATAAAAAGATAATAGGCTGGGGGGCTTCATATCACTTTGCAAACAAAATTGAATTATTTAAAAATACATCACTTACTAAAAGTTATATTAAGAAATTAGATAGCCTTCAAAAGAGTAGCGAGCCTACCAACTTAGATCATGAGTTAGGCGGTGCCATACCTATGGGAAAGATTTTGAAAGTTACTTTTGGGAAATCGCTATACAGCTTGGCATTTACTTCGTACGAAGGCGAGTTTGGTATGTTAGGGTTTACAGCAACTTCATTAAGCGATATCAGTCCACCAAAAGAAAGTTTAGAATACAACCTTGTGCAAAGAGGAAGCAAAATTTCATTTACAGATTTTAGCCTTATAGATAAAAAAGAATTCTTTTATACATCTGCCTTAGGCAATGTGCCTATATATGCACCTTGGGGCGAGATATTTGATGGTTTATTATTTATCAGATTTTCAACACAACCTAAGTTGGCGGGTGATGTAGGTAATGAAAATCGTGTTACAGAAATAAAATCTACAGCGGTTGTACCCATTAAAAATAGCAAGTCATATGTTAAGAAAGTCGTTGATAAAGAAAATCAGGTTGGTATTAGTTATGCCAATGTTTACATCTTAAACACATCTAAAGGTGTTGCTACCAACTTCGATGGAGACTTCACCTTTCAGTATTCAAATGCAAAAAGAAATGATAAAGTGATTATTTCTGCTATTGGTTACCACACGGATACCCTTGCTTACAAAGATTTTCTTTTAAAAAAGAGTTTTGAGTTAAAACCCTCTATTACACAACTTAACGAATTAATCATTCGCTCTAAACCGTTAAAAGCAAAAGACATCGTAAAACTTGCGGAGAAAAGAATTAAGGATAACTATTACCAAGGCAAAAATGAACAAGAGTTTTTCTATCGCATCAAGCAATATAAGGAAGACTCAGTTGTTTTTAATGAAGAGGCTGCAGTAAGCGTTTATAATTCGATGGGGTATCAATCAAGTAACAATGCTACGAAGCATTTAAAAGGAAATGTTTTACAATACAGGAATACAACCCAAAATGCTGAAAACAAAAATCTTTGGCAAGGTGTTGGCTCACTATGGTTAGTGTATACACACGATCTTATACTTGACAAGGATAATGTATTACATCGCTCAACTTACTACGAACTTGAATTGGAAGGCATCACTACTTTCGAAAACAAAAAAGTTTATAACATACGTTTTAGCTGTAATAGACCAGGCGCTTATACAACAGGGTTTGGTTATCCTTCGCCTAAAAGTGCAACAGGTAACATTTATATTGATGTAGAAAACTATGCCGTGTTAAAGTTTGAAATCTTAATTGATCGCAAACCCTTTAAAAATAAAAGGCAACCTCACATGGTATTAGAAGCCTACGGCCACCATATTGTTCAAACGTACAAACAATTTGAAGGCAAATATTTTTT
This sequence comes from Flammeovirgaceae bacterium, assembly GCA_021298355.1. Lineage (GTDB taxonomy): Bacteria > Bacteroidota > Bacteroidia > Cytophagales > Cyclobacteriaceae > Chryseotalea. Next base: position 50,966 of record JAJTEH010000014.1, on the reverse strand, counting down.
AAACTACGCCAAGCAATCTTACTATAGCAGGTGGACCAATACCAAGAAAAACATTACCACGCAACATCTTGAAGAAAGAGAATTGCTTTCTACACAGATTAATGTAAATCCAACTCAAGAGCCAGCTTTATCCTTGATGAGTATCAAATCTCAAACCCCAAAAGAAGATGCAGCATTCTGGCAGACTCATAATTTAAAAATGGAGGATAACATTGTAGATACCTACAAGAAGTTTAAAAGTAATAAAGATTAACAAATTTATGATCCTTATATTATGTGTCTAATAGGTTTCGTTTCGATACTTAACTTATCATTTTCAGTCTTTGTTCAGATGTTTTTAACGTGACATAACAAATCTAAATCTCCTAATTATAGCCTATCATGGTCGTGGTGGCGCGAAAAAAGATGGTCAAGGTTAGTTAAATCTACCTCAATAATTGCCAAGTAACATTAAATTATCCTTCATTCGTTTAGTGCTAGTTCCTTTCATCTGCTTCGTTCAATCCAAAATTCTAATTTTTCCTTTCAACTTTCTTAATAGATTACTAATTTTCATCATCGAAAAACGTTGTGCTTATTTTTTATTTATAAAATCATTTTATGTCTTCAGCCAAAATTCAACTATCAGAAAGCTTTAAGCGCGAAGCAACAAAAGCTATTTTAATGCTTACTCTTTTTGTGTTAACGTATTTTGTAATTCTGCTACTTGCTGTAGCGCTAACTGTGTTTTCTATTATTGGTGGGTTTGCCATCATTCTTGCAAAGCCTATGGTGTTTACTATTTTAATTGGAATTGGTTTATGTAGCCTAGGCATTTTTGTTTTGATATTCTTACTGAAATTTATTTTTACTTCTACGAAAACAGATCGTTCGCATTTAATCGAAATTTTCCCGCATCAACAACCCGAGTTGTTTAACATCATTGAATCTGTCGCAAAAGAAGTAAACACAAGTCTTCCAAAAAAAGTATATGTGTCGGCCGATGTAAACGCATCTGTTTTTTATGATTCAAACTTTTGGAGCATGTTTTTACCCATTCAAAAAAATCTTCAGATTGGGTTGGGGTTAGTAAACACAGTAACCAGAAGTGAATTAAAAGCAATTCTCGCACACGAGTTTGGTCATTTCTCACAGAGCACCATGAAAGTTGGCAGCTACATTTACAACATCAATCTAATTATTCATAATATGCTGTATGAAAACAAATCGTATGAAGAATTAGCAGGATGGTGGGGAAGTATCTCTGGTTTCTTTATGCTGTTTGTAAACATAGCTATAAAAATTAATCAAGGCATTCAATGGATATTGATTAAACTGTATGAATTTGCTAACAAGCAATACATGAGTTTATCAAGAGAAATGGAATTTCATGCCGATTTGATAGCTGCAAGTGTAACTGGAAGTTCCGCACTAAAAACATCGCTCATGAGGCTTCCTGTTTCGCAACATGCTTTTGATACAGTAGTGAATTATTATGATGAAAACATAAACAATAACATCAGAAGTAAAAATGTGTATAAAGATCAACACCGGGTACTTTATTTATTAGCTTCAATTAATCAATTACCATTAGCAAATGGTTTTCCTCAGATCACATTAGAATATCAAAATCGATACGATAAATCTAAACTAGTTATCAAAGATCAGTGGGCTTCACATCCCACGTTAGTAGAGAGGATTACTAACTTGGATGCAAGTGGTTTTACTGATAACGAAAACGATCATCGCCCGGCTATTGAACTATTTTCTGATGCTAATCAAATTCAAGAAATGGTAACTGAACATGTATTTAAACCCGTTGCTTACAAAGGACAAATAAGATTACTTGAAAGTGAAAAATTAGCTGAAGATTTACAGGAAGACTTTCTAAAAAGCTCCTTCCCTTCGTTTTACAATGGCTATTACGATTCGCATCCACCCCACTATTTTGAAGAAACTACAAACCCGTATCCGATTACTCCTTCTTTACAAGATCTGTTTGCTGCCGAAAAAATTGATTTAATTTATGAATCAAACTCATTGGATAACGATCTTCATACTTTAGAAAATATTGCCAACGGTAATATTCCTGTGAAAACTTTTGATTACGCAGGTACCAGGTATTATAAAAAACAAGCTCAAAAATTATTGGTGGATTTACAAAAGAAACAAGAACAACTTAAGCTTAAAATTAAAGATAATGACAAATTGATCTTTACATTTTTTAGAAACAATGCGATTAGTAAGAATAGCATAACTGAATTTGAAAGTTATTACAAGAAATTCGAAAAGAATCAGGAAAAGGTTGAAAGCCAATTTACTTTATATGCTAAAATTCAGGAAGGAATTCAGTTCACACAATTTGTTACACCCACACAAGAAATAGAATTTAACTTCAAAAGTTTACGCGCAAAAGAAGATGAATTAAAAATAGAAATTAAAATTCTTTTAGAAGATCCCGTTTTGTTACCAGAGATTAGCAATGACATAAAGCAAACATTAGAAAAATATGTATCTAATACCTTGTTATACTTTGTTGCAAATACCTATCAAGAAGAAAATATGAATCTATTGATGAAGTCTTTAAAACACTATGCCTTCCTGATTTCGCGTAAACATTTTTTGATAAAGAAGTCGTTGCTGCAATTTCAAGAAAGTTTAGTTTTATCTTAATAGTACCTCTATTTAAATTAAAGTAAATGTAAATCAGGTATTTCTTATCCGTAGTTTTTTAAACAAGATTGTGGCTTAGAATTTTATCAATTCAGTTTTAAACTCCTTATTCAAAAAATACAGTACGGTATCGAACTGATTAAGAGGTTCTATGTGCCCACCATCTAAGGCTATGTGTTGGTAGGTAAATGCAAAATTGTTCTGTTGTAATCTCTTCACAATTTCATCCGACATTTTTGTTGCCGGCCATTGCTCATCTTCCTTACCAGATAAAATCAATATCGGGCCGTTGATGTTTTCTACTTCTATTCTTGCTCTGTTAACAGCAAGTGTATCTTCTAACATCATTGAAAATGCATCGAATAAATTTCCCTTTATAGCAGGAACAATTGTTTTAAATGGCGCGGGTACATACGCTACTTCTTTTCCTTTGTATTGCCACGATGAAGTATTTGCACTAATTGTTAATGCCGGAAAACTAACATGCGATGTTGATAATGCAACAACACCTGCAAACTGTTTAAATCTTCTAGCTAAATTCAAAACCAATTCTCCGCCTTTAGATCCTCCCATTAAAATAATCTTACTCGTATCAATTTGCTTGTTACGTTTTGCCACTTGAAAAATAGTATCCGCCAAAGCATCCAGCGATATACGGTCTAATGCATTAGGTGTGTTTTCTGTTTTAAAATAACCAATAGCCAATACAGCAAATCCGTTTGCCAACAGAGAATCGCGTTTGCCTTTTAAGTATCTTCTTTCCCAATCGTTTCCGCCCGATCCACCACCAAAAGCTACTACTACTGGCTGTTGGTTTCCTTCAGCTAAAAATAAATGACAATCGAACTTTCCGTGTTGTGCAGATAACGTTGGTGTATGCGATAAATAGTAAATTACTACACCAACAAAAGCAAGCATTGCAAAAAGTACAAGCACTATTTTTTTCATTGTTCAGGCAGTTTTACAGTTGATTTAGACAAGTACTCGTATGCGTTGTAAAGTAAAAGTATTTCTACAAGGGTTGCAGGCACCAACAACAAAAGCGAAACGAAAAAGAATAAAACAGAAATTAAAGTTACACCCATAATGATTTCTAATATGCCAGCAATTTTTGCTAGTACGCCCATACCATCTTGTAAACGTAAAAGTGCTATACCAAAAATAAACGAACCCACACCAGCAACAATTGCCAACATGGCATAGGGTAAGGATAGTTGCTCTACTGTTGAATGAAACATCGATACATCTACTACCGATGATCCTAGTATCAATACCATCATCATAACAGATGCGATGGACAACAATTTGTTTTCGAAAAGTTTAGCCAATAAAAAAAAGCCACTGGCAAATACAACATAAGCAATTACCATCCCGATATTTAAGGCTAAGTAAACCCAAAACATACTCTGGCTTTTTCCATTTTCATGTGTAAGCCATGAAATATCCATTGCCGTTAAAGCTATCTCAAATGCCAGGTAAATTGTGCCGGCAACTATAGCTAATAAGAGCTGTTGTTGATAGTTATGATTGCAGATGGTTGTTGTTTCCATAGTGGTTGGGGTTTGAGGTTGAAATACAAATTCTTCTCCGAGCGAACGCCATAAAATTTTTACAGTAGAAAGTCTTGGAATCACTTCTCCTGCTTCTATACGTTGGATAGTGCGCGCGCTAACAAAACTTTTTGAGGCCAATTCTTCTTGTGTGAGCTGATTTCTTCTGCGCAATTCTATGAGTTGCTTGCCAAGTTCGGGTTGTTGCATGTATTAAGATTTTCTGTTGCAATGATACGACCCTGCTTCGATTTTGATCTAAAAACAAACCCGACATTTACCCGACACTTTAGAAAAACCTGTTTTCGGCTTAAAATACTAAACATTGGTAGCCTAACTTCGTGTGAGTTGACTTTCTGCTTTGTCTTAAACCTGACAATTTACATGCGATAAAGTGAGCATTTTTAATAGATGAAAATCTTTACAACCCTTTTGCGCGTGGTGGCGGCTGTTATCATGTTGCAAACCCTTTATTTTAAGTTTACTGCGCACCCCATGTCGGTTAGCATTTTTGAACAACTGGGGTTAGAACCTTACGGAAGAATAGGCATAGGCATTGCAGAACTTATTGCTTCTGTTCTGATTCTTTATCCTAAAACAATTGTATTTGGAAGTTTAATCGGATTAGGATTAATGACTGGTGCCATGCTTTCGCATTTTTTATTCTTAGGAATAGAAGTTGATGGAGATACCCTGCTTTTTACATATGCTGTACTCGTTTGGGTTTGCTGCTTACTGCTTACCTATTTTTACAGAAAAGATATTTTCGACTTTGTGAAAAAAATATTTCCAAGAAGAGCATAGTAAGAAATGATTTCTGTTTTTGAATATGTTACAATTCTGATCTCGATCATACTTGGTTTAGGCATTACAAAACTACTAGGTGGTTTTGCAACAATGGTCGTGCGGATTAACCAATGTACGATATACTGGCCACATGTTATTTTTATAGTGTTGGCATTTCTGATACATATACAAGATTGGTTTGTAACCTATGAATTGCGAAAAATCAGTACATGGAATTTACCTCTCTTTCTGTTTGTTGTGTTATATCCGGTCACGCTTTATTTGTTATCGTATATGTTGTTTCCGGTTAAATACGGGAATAGTACATTTAACTATAAAGATTTCTTTTTAGGCAATTATGTGCGCATCTATAGTTTGTTAATAATTCTGGCTTTGTTATCTGTTTTACAAAATGTATTTCTCTTCCACTACACATGGATGAACCAACTTATACAACTATTTATTGTGGTTAGTTTGCTTTTGGTTTTACTTTTTAAACTTAATAAAAGCATAGTGCATCAAAGCATAGCAGTAGTGCTGATGCTTTTCTTCATTGCCTCACTTCTTGTAGAATGGAATACGTTGATTATTGAATAGCGAAAAAATTCTGAAGAGAATTATTTTATGTTTGATTTACAGGCAGCGTAAATATGTTTTTTTTTAAGTAACCTAAAGAATGAAGTATAAGTAATTGATAAAAGTAAATTGCTTTATAAGGAAGAATAAAAAAAGGTCGTAGCGTGGAGGCTACGACCTTTTTATTAATACCCTGGATTTTGAGTCATAGCACTATTTGCATTCAATTCTGTTTGAGGAATAGGTAAAGCAAATCTAAAGTCATTTGCTGGTAAAATTGTAGATGCTGGAGTGGTTGCATCTTCAACATTTCGAATTACTGGAAGACCCCTTCGTTTTAAATCCCAAAAACGATGTCCTTCAAGTGCTAATTCTTTAAAACGCTCTTCTAATATTTGAGTTATTGCATCATCTTTTGATGCTAAGGTTACATTAACATAACCTGTAATCCTGTTTGATCTCAATTCATTCAAATCACTTTCAGCACTGTTGGCACCCGTTATTTTATTCTGCTCAGCGCGTGCCTCTGCTCTAATCAAATACATTTCAGCTGTTCGCATTACTTTCGAATTTGTAACATTCTCAGTAGGCGTGCCATACGAGCCTCCAGAATATTTTCTAATTATTAAGCCAGGCCTATTTGCATTTGGTCGTCCTAAAGCGGATAGTGAATTATCGATTGTAAAATAAATGTTTCTCCTTATATCATTTGCAGTATAAGAATCAAATAATTTATTGCTCACTGTCCAGACTATTGTGCCGATATTAGTAGCGCTAGCAGAAGTATTTCTCCAAAGACTTCCTGTGCGTGGCGTTGATGTTGTTCTTATTGTTCTAAATGCAACTTCTGAAGTATTTGCATCAGTCCAAATGCCACCGAAATTAGATAAAGTAGAAAGACTTAGTCCAGCGGTATTGATAAAGTTAGTAGCATATGTTTCAGCAGCAGCCCAATCTTCAGTGTATAATGCCACTCTTGCATGCAGCCCATTAGCTGAGGCTAAGTTTGCCCTATTTATATCAGCAATTGTTGCGGGTAGCAAACCCTTAGCTTCATTAATATCCTTATTAATCTTTTGAAAATACTCATTCATGGTGATTCTTCCTTGTGGACTCATTGATGCAGTTTCCATATAGGGCATTGCTAATCCATTTGGTGAATATTTAGCGCAGTAAAATCTAAATAACTCAAAGTGAGCAAATGCTCTTAAAAAGAGGGCTTCGCCTTTCAAACGTTTTCTTAATACGTTATCACCAACTCTCAAAGAATCTGCGATGTCGACTCTTGCTAAAACTCTATTAACTCGATCAATAATCGTGTACTGTGGATTTATAGCTGTATATGTATCTCGAATTGAAACATCTTGTGGCCCATATAACCATTCATGCACGGTAGCCGCATTGTAAAATTCACCTGCAGTTTTGACTTCATCCGAAAATACAGCATTGAGTAATATTGACATTAGATCGCTGAAAGCGCCATATGCTCCCATTATAGCAGATTCATTGTTAGCTACTGTTTGTAGAGCAACATCGCCAGCAATCAGATCTGTTTCTTTAAACTCTAAGTAATCACTGCATGAACTTATTGATAGTAAAAAGACCATCAACAAGAAAGAAATCATCTTTCTCATAATCAATATTTTTTTAATTAGTTAAAATGAAAAATCAAGTCCAAATACTACCATTCTTGGGTTAGGATATTCCTGCAAGCTTATATTGTTATCATCTTCAGGATCTAATCCCTTCCAAGGGCTCCATATTCTTAAATTTTGACCTCTTGCATAAACTCTTATTTCCTTTGCAAACAAAACATTAGGAAAAGTGTATGAAACAGTTATCTCTCTAAAACGCAGAAACTTTGCATCCATCAAGTCTGCAGAGGTAAATCCTTTATCATACTGTGCAGAAGGATAGAACTTAACATCACCTGGCTTTTGCCATTGCTCTGTTAAAAGTACAGTCGCCTGATTAACGGAATTTACATAACCTGGTATACCACGTGTAATCCAGTTCCAAGTGTTATTACTTCTTACCACGTCAAATTGATAAGTAAAAAATGATGATACCTGTACCCTTTTATACTTTGCTGAAAAACCAAAACCACCTATATGTTTTGGAAGAAATGTGCCAAAATTTGCAACTTGACCTGCATCAGCTTGTGAAAATGTTGTTGTCCCATCTGCTTTTCTATATACAGGCTGACCTGTAGCTGGATCAGCCCCCACATAATCAAGAGTATAATGAGAACCATACGGCAGCCCTTTTTTTATTAGAAAAGTACCTAAAGGGTATTCATTTACAGTGCCTAGATCTTCAATTTCGTTAATGTTAATTGAATGATTCCAATTTGCATCAATCAGAAAATCTCCACTCTTGTAAATATCTCCACTTAGTGTGACTTCAATTCCTTTGTTTGACATTCTGCCTGCATTAACTGGAAGATTAGTTCCGCCAAATCCTGTTGTAGCTCCAAGTGGCTGACTAACAAATAAATCAATTGTAGTATTTTTATATAAATCAACTATTAAGTTCATTCTGTTTAATAAACCTAAATCGAAACCTACGTTGTATTTCTGAACAGTTTCAATTCTCAAATTAGGATTACCAGGCGTTGTTGGTATAAGTCCCGGAATTGAAGAGCCCGCAAACGCTGTACTAGCACCATAAGACGGTAATTGTGGACCTAAATAATTTGGAACAGTAAATAATGCACCTGGCAAGACATAATTTGCTCCTGGAATACTGCCAATATTTGGCACTTCACCATAGGTTGCTCTAAATTTTAACTCAGTTATTATGTTTTGCGATTGAAGAAATAATTCGCTATAAGCATCCCAACCTAGACCAGCAGACCATGTCAAAATTTCTTTATTGTCTTCATTTAAAATTCTAGACGTACCATCTCTTCGAACATTAAAATTCAATGTATACTTATCTTTGTAAGTATACCTACCCGTTGCAAAGTAAGAACGTATACCATATTTGGATTTAGCACCAGAGCCGTTCTGAGGGTAACTTGTTTGTCCTGGCGTGGTTGGAATATTGCTTGCACCTTGCCCTGTTTCAGACAATCTTTTATCCAAATTAAAAAGTGTATAACCTAAACCATTATTTGATACCTTGATTGCTTCAAAATACGCTCCAATTTCAAATTCGTGCACATTGTTTAATATTTTTCCATAAGTCAAACTAGTTGTATTAATGACTTGAGAATTATTTCTAACATTTTCAGCATGAAATCCAGAGTTTTGCGATTGCACAGATCCAGAGAACGAATTTGGCTTTATTGAGTACATGCCTTGCGCGATGTTATAATCAATCCCAAAACTATTCTTTAGATTTAATCCTTTCAAAACTTCATAATTAAAAGATAATGAACCTAAAATTCGAGTATCATTTCGTCTGTAAATTGCATTCTCAGCCCGCTCCATTGCATTTGCAATTGTTTTTGGTGCTAGCGCAGTATGTGCACCAAAATCTAATTGTCCATCTTCTTTATATACTTTTTCATAAGGCTTAGCCCTCCAAATTATCTGGAAAGGATTGAGCGAACTATTCCCTAGTATATCACCAACGTTACTGTTTGTTTCAGAACTAACTACTGTAGATGACAAATTCATTGAGATCTTCCCAATTTTCTGATCTAGATTTAATCGCCCAGTATAGCGAGTAAAATCGGAACCTAACGCAAAACCTTTTTGATCAAAAACATTAAATGATGCAAAATATCTACTATTGTCGTTTCCACCACTTGCAACCAATTCATTTGTTGTTGATAATCCATTACGAAATAAAATATCCTCGTAATTAAGATTATTTTTTTTAAAACCAGCTAACAAAGCATCTCTTTCGGATTTAACTTGTTCAGTCTGAAGTGCATAATCAGGATTGAGGGAAGAGTACACCCATCCTGGACCTGTTATTCCTAATCCAGAAAGTCCCAAACGTTCTTCATACATTAACATTTGTTCAGTATTCATCATTTCAAAGTTGGAAAACTTAGGAAGAATTGTGTAACCGAACTGTGTTCTTAAATCGATTGAGTTAATTCCAGATTTTCCCTTTCTAGTTGTAATTACAATAACACCATTTGCACCACGAGCACCATACAAAGCTCCGGAGGAGCCATCCTTTAACACAGTTGTAGAAATAATGTCATTGGGGTTTACTCCAGATAGATCACCAAGGATTGGTACTCCATCTACAACATAAAGTGGTTGAGAGTTTGCACCAGAAATTGATTGTACACCTCGAATTCTAACATTTGCACTTGATCCTGGTTGACCACTTCCAGAGTTAACTAATACACCGGCAATTCGACCTTGTAGCGATTGGTCTAAAGAGCCCATAGGAGTACGTTCGATTACACTACCTTTTATTGTCGTTGCAGAACCGAGAAATTTTCTATCTTGGGAGTATCCTGTTTCAGTAACAACAACCTCGTTTAACTGTGTTACATCTAACCCAAGTGATACATCTACAACCGTTCGGTCGGCAATGGGTACTTCTTGTGTTTGCATACCAACGAAACTAAATACCAGCGAGCCTCCGCTTTGCGGTATGTTTAGTTTGTAGTTTCCGTTGGCGTCTGTCATGGTGCCGTTGGTGGTTCCTTTAACCACAACGTTTACTCCGGGTAGTGCGCTGCCATCATCGGCATTGGTAACCCGCCCGGATACTTGGCGCTCTTGGGCTAACGTAATGCTATACGTTGCCACGAGCATGAGCATCAGTACAATTTTTCTCATGTTTCTCATAGGTTTGTTTAAAAATTCAAACCTAGAGTATTGATCATTCTTAGTGTTTCATTAAAAATTCAAAGAGTATTGTAATAGATTCAAAAAAAAGAAAGCCGGCTTTAGGCCGGCTCTCTTCTTTACTTTACATATTTTACACTAGTTAGGCTTTTGCTCTGCCAATTGTAAAAGCTCTACTAAATCGTAGCTGTCTTTTACTTTGCGTGCTTTAAAAAATTGTTCTAAATCCGGAAAAGAAGCGAGGATGCTTTTCTTATTGAGTTTGATTTGTTTGTACTCCCCATCTTTTTTTAAAAAATACAAATCATCGCGCTGAAATCTCTTTACACGCTCAGATGTTCCGTATGAAACTATGTTTTCGCTTAGTAGCAGGGTTTGCGGTTTGCGCACAAAGGTATAGGTGCCTTCGTATAAGTAATTAACATAAACTTGTGTTTTCAAACCAGGTATAGAGGATGCTAATCTGAATTCTAATACTTCTAATCTATTAGTTTCTTCATCAAGAAAGTTAATACTAAACTTAGGGTAGTTCTGGTTGCTGATCTCGAATGTTTTACCTTCATTCAGATATTCAACTCTTTCTTTGTACATATCGTACCGTAACATAACGTTACTATACTCTTTCCCTTCTTTATCGAACAAGATACCTGACATCCAATTCTTTGTAAGGTAAGGTGTCCCTTCAATATCAGTGTATTCTCTTTCGCGAAGTACTTGTGCTGAGCCACCTAAGGAAACGTTTGATATCTGCCCTTGTGTTAAAAATGAAATAAATAATAAAGTACCCGATAAAATTAGTGATCTCATTGTTTGATTAATTTAATTGTTTGTGTTCCGTTTGTTGTGTGTACGCGTAAAACATATAAACCGGGCGATAAGTGCGATATGGATAACCGCCCATCTTTCGGTATGTCGGAAGTATTAACGAACGTTTTACCATTTAGGTTTTTAATGTCTACTTGTTTTATTCTTTCGGCCGAGATGTTAACATGGTCTTCTGCCGGAACGGGCCAAACCATCACTTGCTGTTGGTTTTGTTCTCCTACGCTTGTTACTATTAAATCTGTTGATTTTAAGTTACAATCTTCGCTTGTGGTTACCACAAAGTATACGCCAGCCTGGCCTTTAAATTCGTAACTTCTTTGTGTTGCCTGGCTAATGGGTAAACCATCTCTGTACCATTGGTACGTACTACCCGGCAATTTGCTGAATAAAATTCTACCGTTTAAAATCAACTCGTTGTTGGCAAGTGAGTTAGCTGTTACAGTTATTGGGATTGCAACCGACTCTTCTGATACTGTATTTGAAATAGCAAGTGTTATCGTGTATTCTCCTGCTTGCGGAACGCTTGCATATGCTTTTGCTCCGTTTTCATTGTATATCGTAACGTTTTCGTTAGTAGAACTCCATACACGGTTAGTTATCTCGCCCTGGCTATTGTCTTCTAATGTAATAAGCCCACGCGCGCACAGGTTGGAAACCTCATAATCCGGGAATAAAATATTCTGACAAGCGTCTGCTTTCCAATTTGCGCTGTTAACTAAACTACTGTTTGCACCAGCATTTACAATAGACTGGCCAGTTATATCTATATTTTCTACGTTAAGATAATCGAAACATACCTTAGATCTTGGCTGAAAAACAATTTGTGCCTTACCTCCAACACCTTGTAACGTAGTTCGGCTTGTTGCGCTTCCTCTAATGATTGCCGAAGGCTTTAGGGTTAACTGTTTGTTATGTTCTACCCTTATGTGCGAGCCTTCTTCTATAGTCCAATTGTTGTAACTTCCGCTTGTAAGGATGTGTAAATCGCCATCTACCGAAACACTATTTACCTCGTCTGCCTGTAGAGAGTTTTCGGAACCAATAAATTTGAGAGTTCCTGCGAACGCATTGTTTTTAAGGTTTATGTCTGCACCTTCTTTTGCTTCTATTACTGTTTGTGAGGTTGTAAAGCTTTCAAAATTTACATCAGTTTGCCAATTGGCTATGTTTTTAAACGTTGAACCATCTAATGCCATAGACGTTACAGCTGGCAAAGCAACTACCGAGTTAGCGGTAACTTCTGCATTTAGAAAATTAACTTCTCCTTTATTTAGTTCGATTGCATTAACGCTAACCTTACCTCTTACAATAGCTTTACCTGTTGTGTTAACTTGCAGATTTACATTTTGAAAATTATTGCTGTTGAACGATACTTCTGCTTGCTCATCGAAGTTTGCATTAAGTAATAAAGTACCTGTGGTTGTTGATGATAATGATGAGTTGGTTATGATAAAATCGTTTTCAACTGTAAGCGTTGCGTTGTTTAAATTGAAGCTAACCGGTTTGTTTACGAAAGAAAACACGGAGCCTACTGTTTGGTTCTGTGCAAAGTTTACCTGATGACTTCCAGAGCTAAAGGAGTTTTCGTCAAATACAACTTTTGTGTTGGCATTCGGAACACCGGCACCACCTGTACCTCCACTGGTAGCCGACCATTTGGCAGGATCGCTCCATTGGCCCGAGTTGCCCACCCAGTATAGTGTTTGTAATCCTTCTTCATTTGATTCGTATTTGATTACGATAGAAAACGCTTGTTTCCCACCTTGCAATGTTCCTTTGTGCGAAATCCTGACCTTGTATGTTCGCGGCTGAGCATTTTCGAACTCGAGTTTCTCTACATTATCAAGCTGGTTATCTGCTTTTATTGCAGGGTTACCGAAGTTTGCTTCTCCTGTTTGCATAGCCCACGGAAATTGTTCAGTATTGCTTTCATCAACCAAACGTAGGTCGAGGTCGTTTACTAGTTTTTTATCAGTTGGATCTACCGAAGTTGCCGAAACAGTACCAGCCGGATCTGTCCATGCGATCGTTACTGTAATTTTGGTTCCTGCCTTTGGGGATAGTATTTTTTCGTATACCTGACCGTTGAGTAACTCATTTTCTTCGATAAATATATTTTTATCATCGCGGTTAAAAACTGTTTTGGCTGCTGCTTCTACATCTAAAACGCCCCAACCATACGAAAAGTCTGGCCCCGGATTAGAACCTGCTTCTTTCGCAGTTTGTATAGCTAATGCTTTTAGTGTAGCGGAGCGCATCGGCTTTCCGTTTAATTTTTTATATAATTCTTGCACAAGCAATAAGCCTCCGGCTGCGCCAGGTGAGGCCATGGATGTACCTCCTAAAATTCCGTAATTGTTGTTTAATACCGTTGATAAAATGCTTACCCCGGGTGTTACTAAATCGGGCTTTATGCGTCCATCGTCTGTTGGTCCCCAGTTAGAGAAATCGCTCATGATGACGGATTGAGGACCTTCGTAATTGTTTACTTTTCGGATTGCTCCGATAGAAAAAATGTTTTTTGCTGTAGCTTCTTGCGCCAGGCAGTCGTACCCTGAGCCACCATTTCCATCTTGTGGTGGACCATTAGGACCGCGGTCGTCACGGTCATTTCCTGCTGCCCAGAAAATGGAATAATAAGGGGCACTAAATGCCAGTTGATCGAGGTTTCTGGCTACTGTTGTGTAAAAGCCAAAACGCCAATCCTCGTTTGGGTTAACACTGCTGTTTCCTGCCCATTGCCAAGATGTTCCGTTAAAGAACCAACCCTGTATAAGGCCATAAGAGTGATTGGAAAATAGTAAACTGTTTTCGTCTGGTGTTACACGGGCTGTCATCTCAGACAAGTCGCTGTTCCAGTCGTAAGAAGAAATTTCAGACTCCGGAGCCATACCCATAGCACTTGCATTTAAACCTCCAGAACCAATAGTGCCTGCAACGTGTGTGGCATGTTCTGAAAAAGAACCTGGGTCTGCCTGTACCAAACGCGTTCCGAAATCAGTATGTCCGAAAACTGTACCACCATCCCAAACTCCAATCTTAATCCCGGTACCTCTTAGATTAAACCCTAGCGTAGAGCCATTTTGAAGTTTATCTGCGCCTATGGATCTTGCCAGACCTTCATTAACAGTACCGATATAAATTGGTTTACCGGTTTCATCGATATCGTAGATTTGGTAAACGTTGCTTTTATTATCTGTAAAATATTCCGGCTCTCCGGTTTTTTCTACGTATTTCTTTACCCTTTCGGTACGCTCTTTAGCTTGTGTTTCGAATTCAAGTTTAAGGCTTTGAAGTTCGTTTTGCTGAGCAAAGCCCAGATTAGTTATTGCTACACTTAGCAGGAGTAAAATTACGGCACGATTCATATTCACGTTGTTCTTAAAAGTAAGAGCCCTTAAATTATAAAAAGAGAGCACCCAATAAGGATGCTCTCTTACTTATTTTTCTAAAAATTAATTTGGTTTAGTAAATGTATGCGTGTTTGTATCCCGAGTAGAGTTATCAGAAATTCTGACCACTCTGTAAGGAACAACGAAACTGAAATTACAAGGATCGTACGATGCCGCACCATTTTGGCTTACAGTGTACGCTACGCCACCCATTGTTACATTCTGAGTAGGTAAAGTAACAGTAGGGCTTGCTGAATTGGTGCTAAACTCGTAACGAACAACACCACCAAAATCCCAGAAATTATCAATGTTAATAGCATTGGCAATAGTAGGGTGGGCTGTTGCTACGTTTGTGTAGGTACCATAATTTGGCTCTAACGTGTTGTAAGTACCTAAGAAGTTAGCTCTGTCAAAAGGACAAAGCACTTGTAAACCTCTTGTAAAGGTACCATAGTTAACACTTACCTGTCCTTGTGTAGTAGAGGTAATGTCAAACTTCACTAACCATACTTCACCTTGCTCGATATTATCATCGATTACTTCGTAGTAGATATATCCAAAGCTAGAGTTAGCAGGAATCTCTACTGAATTTTCAGTGATCAAGTTGTAATGTGTACCTTCAATTGCTGTAGATACTTCTGCATCAATAGAGAAGTTTACCGTTACAGGTGTGCTGCGCTGCGCACCTACTAAGTTAACACGAATACTATCGCGAACGCTGTTTCCATCTGTAACACGCAAATACGCCTTATTAACTCTTTTACCGGCCGATGTAGTAGCTTCCTGAATTTCTATTTCTGTTCCGTTAAATAGTATTTCAGTACCTGGATCTTCGTAGCAGGCAGCCAAGATAACAAGCATGGCAGCCAGCAGTGTGTATTTTAAAGTTCTTAAATTCTTCATAACAATTTCGGTTAATAGCCAGGGTTTTGATCAAGTAATGAGTTAAGTACAACCTGGTCTGGTGGAATTTGTTGTAAAATTCTGAAATCCGTGTAGGGTAACGTGTTTACACCAGATGCCACGGTTTTTGGTATATCACGTCCTAATCTTTTTAGATCGAAGAAGCGGTGACCTTCGAAGGCAAATTCCAATCTTCTTTCGTTCATAATTAGGTCGATCAAAGCATTACTAGTTAAAGTAGTAGCGGCTAAACCTCTGTTGGTTCTGATTGTGTTAACAGCAGTTTGAGCACCAGCATCGTTATTGGTTCTTGCTCTAGATTCTGCCTGTATCAAATACAATTCAGATCTTCTAATAACAGGAACGTTTTCTACAAATGCACCTTTCTCACCTTGCCATTTACGCACCTGAGGCTTGCTTAATGTAGCAGCGGAGGTAACGTACACGTTTCTTCTAACATCACCAGCTTCGTGTGCTGCAAGTAATTCTGCGCTTGCGCACATTACATATTGAGCACCGCCCAACGCGTTTTGTGTGATTGAGTGCATAGAATCGTTAGGACCTGATACCCCTGACCAGTCAGTCGGACGAATTTCTAATTCGAAAATTGACTCAGGGTGAACTGTAGCACTCCAAGAACCGGCAAAGTTTGCAGCAGTAACAGGAAGAGGATTGCCTAAAATAGTTAATGCTGTAGTTGCTTGCGTATCGGCATCGGCATAACGACCCCAATACAAGTACAAGCGTGCAAGTAAAGCGTGAGCTGTAGCTCTTGTAGCGCGGAAAGTTGTGTTATAGGCACCTAGCGCTGCAGGCCATGAACCAGCCGCAATTTGAGCAGGCGTTTTCATTAAGGTAGTAGCAGCCAACAAATCGTCTTCTACGAATTCGTAACATTCTAAATTAGTGCTGCGCGTACGGAAATCGGCATCTGATACAGTTTCGGTAGGAGTATCGCGGATGATAACGCCTAAATTGAAACCGTTTACTTCTCTACCCGGCTCGTACGCATAAACACGGAGTAATTCCATGTAAGCAAATGCACGGATGAATCGAGCCTCTCCTTCTAATTGTGCCAAAATATCATCGGCCCAGAAAGAAGTTGCAGTAGCAGGTGTAGTTTTAGGAACCAAACGAGTATTTACTGTATCTAAAAGAGGTAAATACTTCAATACATAATTTGCATCTAGTATGGCCCTGTAACATACTGCCCAACGGTTAGCAAAAACTCCGATACCGTTGATCCACTCTTGCTCGTACCGTCCTGTTCTGTTTACGATTTCGATGTTGTCTGCAAAAGCATCGCCATGGAGGTTAGCTTCTTGTCCGTAGAATGCGAACTCGTGCATTCTTCGGTAACCGCTTAGCACGGTGCTTTGCACACCTGCCGCATTATCTAATGCCAATGCAGGTGATAGCGCTGCTTGATTCACGGTGTCTAAATCGCATGAATAAAAAGCAGAGGCTAGAAGTATGGTTAAAAATATTTTCTTCATAATAATTATATAAATTTTAGAACCCAACGGTTAAACCTGCCATAATCTGTCTGCCAACAGGGTACACACCAAATCCAGAAACACCTGTAGACTGGTTGTTGGTAACCACTTCTGGATCAATACCTGCATAGTTGGTAAGTGTCCATAAATTAAGTGCCTGAACAAACACGTTAATTTTGCTTAAACGTACTTTGCTTACAATGCTCATTGGCAAGTTATACGATAATGTTACTTGCTTTAAGCGTAGGTATGAAGCATCAGACATGAATTGAGTTGAACCAAAAGTACCGAACTGTTGGTCTTGTGCATCAATAGAACCACCTTGGAAAGAACGAGGTACGTTGGTGATATCACCAGGTTGTTGCCATCTGTTTAGCTGGCTAACCAATTGGTTATCTGCTCCAGATCCAGCATCATACAGGTTGTAGAAGTCTGAATTGAAGGCTTTGTTACCGCCTTGGAATTGGAAGAACACTTCAAGGTTGATGCCTTTATATGAGAAGTTGTTAGATAAACCACCGAAATAGGTAGGGATTAAAGAACCTCTTACTGCAGCATCAGCTTCTAAACCTTGGTAAGCTAAGTTACCGCTAGCATCTCTGATCATGGCCTTACCGTTAGCAGGGTTGATACCGGCAAAATCGAACAAATACAAAAATTGAATTGGTTCGCCTACGATAAGTGTATTACCAATCCTTCTTGCATTGTTGGGTAATGAGAGCAATTCGTTTTTAAGCGTAGCAATGTTACCATTCATGGTCCACTTGAAACCACTTCTGTCTAACACCACACCGCTTAATTCGACTTCTATACCAGTGTTAAGCACTTCGCCCACGTTACCGCGTACAGAACCTACGCCTGAATCGGTAGGTAAGTCGATATTAAACAACTGATTACCTGTAGTATTTCTGTAATAGTCTACAGAACCTGATAAACGGCCACCAAACAATGAGAAATCAACACCGGCATTTACCTGAGTTTCTTCTTCCCATCCGATACGGTCGTTACCAAGCGTTAACAAACGCAGGATAGAGATACCGGCATATTGAGCACCTGCAGGAATACCTGCTGATCCGGCAGCAGGGCTACCAAATGCCGTAAACCAATCGTAATCTGCAATTTCTGAGTTACCTACTACACCGTACGAACCACGAACCTTTAAGTTATCTAACCAAGTTAGCGATTTCATGAAGCTTTCTTCTGATAGGATATAACCTAAACCAGCCGCATAAAATGTACCGTATTGGTTAGACGAACCGAAACGTGACGAACCATCTCTACGTAGAGTTGCATCAACAGAATATCTGTCTTTTAAAGTATATTTAACCTGACCAAAGAAACCCTGACGGGCGTTATCAAAGAAGAATTCAGTTGCTGGACGAGCTGTTGCGCCAGAAGTTAATAAACGAAGTGCAACGTTAGGGAAAGTAAACTGTGATGCCGTTACACCACCTCTTTCCTCTTTACGGTATTCGAAACCTCCTAATGCTGAAATGGAGTGAATCTGACCAAACTTCTTGTTATAAGACAACACTGCGTTGGTATTATAAGCAATGGTTCTTCTGCTTGTTACAGACATCTGACCGCCAGCAAAAACCGGGATAGAACCCGGACGCTGGTTATTGTCCGTGCCGAAAGAAGCATCAACAGCTGCTAAACCACGGATATTAAGACCAGGGATAATTTCATAGTCGATGTTGAAAGACGATACAGTTTGAGGAGTTCTACCTAAACGTACTTCTTCATTTACACCTTGTAAAATGTTATAGCTAAACAAGTGTCCAGATCCTGAATTAGGATAAGGAGCATAATTTTTTCCGTCAGAAAGGAATGCCCCTGATGTTGGTTGAGCGCTAAATGCGGCCACGAATGGGCTGTTTACAAAGTTACCATTGGCAATAGAACCAAATGTACGCTGGTAAGCAATTGATAGGTTTGCTCCCATAGTAAGCTTTTTGGTTGGCTTGTGTGTTAAATTCAAGCGCGCAGTTCCACGTTGCCAGTCGTTCATGATGATTTGACCTTCCTGCTTTTGGTAAGACAAAGACATTAGGAAGCTCGTCTTCTCATCGCCACCAGAAAGAGAGATGTCATACGTATTTAAACGACCTGTACGAAAGATTGCATCTACCCAATCGAAATTAGTTAAGTTTCCGTCATTAGGATCGCCAAATACAGTGAAGGCTCCTGTTGGACCTGTAAGCGGTAAACCTGCATTTTGATAGGCCTCAGCTTTTATTTCAGCAAACTGCTGGCCGTTCATCATATCGTATAAGTTCAAAGGCTGAACAGCCCCGGTTTGTACACTTACTTCGAGGTTTGATTTTCCTTTTTTACCTTTTTTAGTTGTAACAACTATAACGCCATTAGCTGCCTGAGCTCCGTAAATTGCCGCAGTCGAAGCATCTTTGAGAACTTCAACATTTTCGATATCATTAGGGTTGATAGACGCTAATGGGTTAGAAGATCCTTGTGTAGATTGACCAAAACGAGTCAACTGAACACCGTCAACAATCCATAATGGATCGTTTGAACCATTAACTGAACCAATACCGCGTACGCGCACGTTAAGTGCACCACCCGGAGCACCTGAAGCAGCTGCAATTTGTACACCCGCTAAACGACCTTGGATACCACGGTCAACAGATTGTACCGGAAGATTTTTGAAAACATCTCCCTTTACAGAGGCAACTGAGCCAGTTAAAGTTCTTTTGTCCTGAATACCATAACCCGTTACAACAACTTCTGAAAGTTGTGTTACGTCAGCAGCTAATTGTATGTCAACAACAGATCTGCTTCCAATTCCGATTTCGGTTGTTGTAAGACCGATAAACGAGAACACAAGCGTACCGCCATCGCTTGGTACACTGATTTTGTAGTTACCTTCTACATCGGTAACGGTACCCGTTGTGGTTCCTTTAAGTACCACGTTCACACCCGGAAGCGCGCTTCCGTCCTCCGCAGAAGTAACCCGACCAGTAACCGTGCGTTCCTGCGCCCATGAATTAAAGGCCAGGAGTACGGCTAAAGCCATTAGTAAAATTCTCCTCATAGATTTTAAGTTTATAGTTTAACGGTCAAACATAAACTAAATGAATGAGCTTTAAAAGATATAAATACAACTTTTTGAAGTATTTTTTGTAAACGGTAGGTCTATTTTGACCTATAAAATTCTGAATTCTATCCTTCTATTAGTTTTTTGACCTTCGGGTGTAGAATTTGGCGCAATCGGTTGCGATGCCCCATAACCTTTGGAAACCAAACGATATTCGGGTATTTGTCTATTAATTAAGTAGATTTTTACTGACTCTGCCCGTTTACGCGATAATTCCAAATTATATTCGGAACTACCTATATTGTCGGTATGGCCCGCAATTTCAATTTTTACGTTTGGGTTTTCTTGCAGCCACAACCTAACCTTTTCTAGTTCAGATTTACTCTCGGGTTTGAGTTTGGCACTGTTAAAATCAAAAAAGATATTGTTTAATGTGGCTGTTTTACCTTTTTCTATTTTCTCCAGATAAAAGTTAAAGACTTTACCTTCTAAGTTTTCGATTTCCTGATTTGTTACGTGTATGCTCTTAAGCATGTAGCCAGGGCACCGGGCTATCAAGGCGTATTGTTTCTTCTCGGGTAAAATCAATACATACTTTCCATTCACTGTGTCGCTAAAAGTTTGGCTTATTAAACTATCTTTTTCAATCGAGATTACCTCTATGGTGCTTTTAAGCGGCTCATGGCTGGTCGCATCGCGAACAAAGCCTTTAACCAGCAATGGTTTTACTGCCAAGGTAGCTTCGGCAGGAAGTACTGTTCGATAAATCAAGCTTTTGCTTCTGCCTCCCTGTTCAGTTTCTTCATGCGAATAATAGGTAGTTACTCCATCGGTAGCAACAAACAATGCGTACTGATCTTCGTGGTTGTTGATGGGCATTCCCAGATTTACCGGCTTTTGCCAATTACCTGCAGAATCTTTCACCGTTCTGAATATATCATAGCCTCCTAAACCTGGTAAGCCGTTGGTTGCATAAAACAACGTATTGCCATTTACATGCAGAAATGGTGAAATCTCATCATAAACAGAATTAATTTCTTTGCCTGCATTTTTTGCCTTGCTCCATTCTCCATTCGAAAGTTTTGTACTGTACCAAATGTCTCTTCTTCCTAATCCTCCTCGCCTGTCTGACACAAAGAACAAAACTCTACCATCGGCAGACAATGCAGGTTGAGATTCCCAATCGGGCGAATTAACACGCTGGCCTAAATTTCTGGGCAGCGACCATTCTTCTCCTTTTTTAACGCTCTCGTATAAGTCGCAGCTTCCCCACCCTTGCCTTCCAACACAAGATGTAAAAATTATAGTTCTGCCATCTGCTGTTACTGTGCAGGTTCCTTCATTAAGTTTAGAGTTAATGTTAGGTGAGATAGATTTTGGTACTGACCAACGGTTGTTTTGCCAATCGCAAATCATGATGTCTTCATCATCTGTATCTTGATTACCTTTTCTTCTGGTAAAAATCAGTTGCGAACCATCTGCCGTTAGTACAGGAAAATATTGCAATGGAAATTGGTTTACTGTATCGCTCAATGGCTCGGTTTTGTACCCTTGTGTTTTCTGTTTCTGATCATTATAAAAAGTAACGCTGTTTAACATGCGTTGTGCAGATTCAAGTTTTTGTTTATTAGAAATTGTGGCAATTTCGTTTTGCTTAAATTGTTGAAGAGGTAGTTCGGCTTTCTGATACTCGCCCATCAGAAAAAAACATTCACCAATTTCGAACCAAAAGGCTTTTAACTTTTTAGGATCGTTTGTTAGAGAGCATCCTTTATCGAATGTGGTTAACGCTTGGTTATATAATTTTTGAGCTTTATAAACCAAACCTAAGCGAAGGTAGGCTTCAATAAATTGATCATCTTTTTTTATAGCATCTACCAATAAACTTTCGGCTTCATTAAATTGTCTTCTTACCCGGTAGTTATCTGCTTCTGTATATAATGCAATCGCTTTTTTATTTTGAGTTGACAAACCCGTTTGAGCTAAACAATTTAAAGAACAAAAAAGTATACTATATAGAAGTAAATGTTTATACATTGTTAATCAATAATATTTCGAATATCTATTTCAGGGCCAGTTGTTCCCAGCATGGCATTTATCAGTTTTACTTTCTCGAAACTCCGTAAGTCATCAACTGAAATTTCTTCTTCGATAATTTGGTTTCTATCTACTAAATTTTGCCGCATGGTTCCTTTTAATAAAGGTTGGTATGGTGTAAACCACTTGTTGTTTTTTAGCAATATGATGTTTGCATAACTTGTATCTGTTACCCTATCTTGTTTAACAATAAGCACATCATCTGCTTTTTCTCTTTTTTCGAACAAATCATTCAGCAATGTTCTGTCAACGAACTTACAACTGTAATCGATTCGGTTGTGCTCTACTAATTTTAACGTTTGAATCGGTTTGATTTTATATTCTGCCCATTCAATTTCTCTTATCTTTTCATCGTAGATTATTTTGCATTTATGAATTCCTGATGTTGGAATGGGCAGATGCTTTAACGATTCCTCTAAATCAAATTCAAATTCTTCACCCCACAGCATGCGCCAGCTTCTTCGCATACGCTGCTCGTGGTAAAATAAATTATGCCACTTGCCATCTTCTATTTTTATGCTTTCAAACAACAGGGACATATATTTTATCGATTAACTCCTTAAACTCTGCTTCACTTTTGCTTTGTGTGGTTATGCCGGCTCCACTTCTGTAAAAGTATTGATTTTTTACTTTTTCAATAAATCGTATCAATACACAACTATCTAAAGTCGTGCCATCAAAATAGCCGGCTACGCCTGTATAATAGTTACGTTTCATCTGCTCGGCTTGTTGTATTACTTCGCATGTTTTATTTTTTGGCGCGCCACTTACCGAACCTGCCGGCAACAATACATTTAAAATACTACCAAACTGATTTTGAAAGGCCGGAAGAATTTCTCCACTTATTTCTGAACTTACCTGCAACAACTCTTTATCTATGCTTTTTATTTTTTCTATGTACCGAAATCGTTTTACTGTTACATCTTTTGCCACTTGACTTAAATCGTTTCTCAATAAATCAACAATGGTTACATGTTCTGCTAATTCTTTTTTATCGCTTAAAATTTTTAGCGCTGCGTTTTCTATGTTCGCATCAATTGTTCCTTTCATAGGAAAGGTTTTAATAACACTATTTTCAATTTGAACAAAACTCTCCGGAGAGAAAACCAAAAACTCGTCTTCCCACACAAGTTTGTATGGAGCTTTAACAGATGGATATAATGCTGATAGTGTAGTGTTGATTTCTATTGGCGTTTGAATAGATAAATTCGTGAGAAAAGAATCGCCATAATCCAGGTGCTTTTTTACATGATTAAACTTAGGTAAAAAAGTAGAAAAAGTTTCAGGATGTTTTTTTAGTATAATAGGAAAAGGTAAACTGTTTATTTCTTCTTTCTTATTCGATAAATCAGGAAAATGAAAATGAATGAAGGATGGAAGTTGATTTAATTCCCAGGCTTGTGGTTTTTCTCCTTCGAAATCGATGATAAAAAAAAAGGGTGTACGTTGCTCACCCCATGTATTTAACTGATTGATAAATTTTTTTGATAAAAAATCTTTCATCGATTAAGGGATGTTCATGTATTTATGAACTTGTAAAGAAACTTGCCACTTTGGATTATTCTTTACATAATCTATAATAAGCGGCAACATTTCTTTTTCTTTAGACCATTCGGGCTGCAAAAACAACTGACATGTACTTTTCACTCTGGCTGCATGTTCTTCGGCCCAGGCAAAATCACTTTTGTTGTATATGATTACCTTCAACTCGTTCGCTTTTTCATAAATAGAAAAAACCGGAGCTTTAAATTTCTTTGGCGATAAACAAACCCAATTCCACTCACCCGTTAACGGATACGCACCTGAAGTTTCAATATTGGTTTTTAAACCGTGTTCTTGTAGTGCTTTCGTTAAAGCAGATAACTCGAACATCACGGGTTCTCCGCCTGTTACTACTGCTAACTTACTTCCGCTGGCTGCTGCGCGTGCTGCCACGATTTCTACATGCACGAGCGGATGTTGTTCTGCATCCCACGATTCTTTAACATCGCACCATACGCAACCCACATCGCAACCACCAAGCCTTATAAAATACGCAGCATGGCCTTGGTAAAAACCTTCACCTTGTATGGTGTAGAAGTCTTCCATTAAAGGAAGCTCTTTGTTGGATATGGAAATTTTTGTGTTCATGTAATTAATCTGCTAATTTCAGTTTCCTTTTTTTTAATTTAGATGAGATAAATTTTTTTAAATCTAAATAGTTTAATCCTTCAGTTTCTTTAGATACTTTGGCCTTTACCTCTCTCATTAGTTCAACACAATCAAATTCTTTTTTGCTATTGTTACTTTTCATACTGAATTAATTCGTTTGGTGTTCTAATTTCTATAATAGGATATCCTAGTTTTAAATTTACTCCGTTGTATCCTTTTATTCTACTCAGGTTTACGATATGCTTAAAATTCCAACTGGCAAGTACATCAACTCTATTTATAGTGGCAATTGCAATATGCCTGCAATCTTCCAAGCTTGATTTTCCTACTACTTTTTCTTTTATATATTGGTTTGCTAAATCGATAGCTTCTTGCGTAATTTCTACTCTTTCAAAATAGCTTTTTTTGTATTTAGTCAATAAGTCTTTAACAAAATCAGGAGCATACTCAAGTTCCAATTCCAATAAGTCAGAAATCACAAACTTAACTTCTTTTTTCTCCAAACGTACAAATAGCTTTTGTGTAACATCCTTAAATTCCTTATCAAAGAATCCTCCCACAATTGAAGTATCAATATAAATTCTTTGAACCATGTGGTGTTATATAAAGGGTTACGGATTTCTACTCTCGGTTGCTCGTAGGGTATTTAATAACAAAGAGGCGATTGTCATGGGGCCTACACCACCGGGTACAGGTGTAATAAAAGATGCTTTTGCTGATACAGCATTAAAATCCACATCTCCTTTTAAGGCAAAACCATTTTTAAACTGTGGCCCTTCTACACGTGTAGTTCCAATATCAATTACAACGGCTCCTTCTTTTACCATGTCTGCTGTAATCAAACCGGGTTTACCAACTGCAGAAATCAATATGTCGGCATGGGTTGTGTATTTTTTTATGTCTTGCGTGTATTTGTGGCAAATGGTAACAGTAGCATGGCCTTGTTCGGTTAGCATCATGCTTAGTGGTGCTCCGGTTAATCGGCTTGCACCAACTACTACTACATATTTTCCTTCTGTTTCGATGTTGTATCTTCTTAATAATTCCATCACGCCAAAGGGTGTGGCGGGCATAATCAATGGATTTTTAGATACTATGCTTCCGAAGTTATGGTTGGTAAAACCATCTACATCTTTATCTGGTCTTATTTTCTCTGTAATCTTTTCTACCGATATATGATCGGGCAATGGAAGCTGCACGATAAATCCATCTACATCGTCATCGTTATTAACGTGGTCTATATGTTTCATTAACTTTTCCTGACTGATGGTATCCGCAAAGCGCATCATTGTGTAGTGAAAACCTACTTCTTTGCATGCTTTTACTTTGTGGGCCACATAGGTTTGGCTGGCGCCATCATCGCCAACCAAAATAATAGCTAAGTGAGGTAGTTTCTTTCCTTCGGCTTTTCTTTTATTTACCGTTTCAACTATTTCAGATTTAATTTGAGCGGCAACTTTTTTGCCGTCAATCAAAGTATACGTTGTTGTTTCTGTAGCCACGTAAATTTATTTTCTAATCTTCTAATTTTAATACGGCCATAAATGCTTCTTGTGGTATTTCTACATTGCCCACTTGGCGCATGCGTTTCTTACCTTCTTTCTGTTTCTCTAACAACTTACGCTTACGCGATATATCACCACCATAACATTTTGCCAATACGTTTTTACGCATGGCTTTTACCGTTTCGCGGGCAATAATTTTTTGGCCGATGGCTGCTTGCACAGCAATCTCGAACATTTGGCGCGGTAATAATTCTTTTAATTTCTCGCACAACCTTCTTCCCCATTCTGCTGCTTTGCTGCGGTGTACGATGGCCGACAATGCATCTACTTTATCGCCATTTAATTGAATATCTAATTTTACCATGTCGCTTTCGCGGAAGCCAATCAGATGATAATCTAAAGAAGCGTAACCACGCGAAATGGTTTTTAATCTGTCGAAGAAATCAAAAACGATTTCAGACAAAGGCATTTCGAAAATCATTTCAACTCTATCTGCCGTTAAATAATTTTGATTTTGAATTATGCCTCGCTTATCCATACACAGTTTGATGATGCCACCAATGTATTCGGATTTGGTAATGATATTGGCTTTGATGAATGGTTCTTCGATGTGATCGATTGTATTAGGTTCGGGCATTTCTGCCGGTGCGTTGATATCGAACATGGAACCATCGGTTCGAACTCCTTTAAACTGAACGGATGGTACGGTGGTAATTACCGTCATGTCGAACTCGCGTTCCAATCTTTCCTGAATAATTTCCATGTGCAACATGCCGAGGAAACCACAACGGAAACCAAAACCTAACGCGGCTGATGTTTCGGGTTCCCAAACTAAAGAGGCATCGTTGAGTTGAAGTTTCTCCATCGAAGCGCGCAACTCTTCAAACTCTGTGGTATCAACCGGATAAATTCCGGCAAATACCATGGGTTTTACATCTTCGAAACCGTGCAATGCATCGGCAGTACTTCCTACGTGGGTGATGGTATCTCCTACTTTAACTTCTTTTGCTACTTTAATACCTGAAATTAAATATCCTACGTTTCCGGCACCAATTTCATTTTTTGGTGCTTTGTCTAAACGCAAAACGCCAATTTCATCGGCACCGTATTCTTTACCTGTAGAAACAAATTTTACTTTATCGCCTTTCTTAATGGTTCCATTAAACACGCGGAAATACACTTCGATACCTCTGAAAGAATTGAACACCGAATCGAAAATCATGGCTTGAAGTGGTGCATTCGGATCTCCTTTCGGTGCTTTAATGCGATGTACTACTGCATCTAAAATTTCTTTTATCCCAATTCCTTCTTTTGCCGATGCGCTTACGATGTCTTCGCGTTTGCACCCAATCAAATCAATAATCTGGTCGGCCACAACTTCGGGCATGGCATGTGGTAAATCTATTTTGTTCATCACCGGAATAATTTCCAGATCGTGTTCTAAGGCTAAGTATAAATTAGAAATTGTTTGGGCTTCAATTCCCTGGCTGGCATCAACTATCAATAAAGCGCCTTCGCAGGCTGCGATAGAGCGAGACACTTCGTAAGAAAAATCTACGTGGCCTGGCGTATCGATTAAGTTGAGGATATATTCTTTGCCATCGAGTTTATAATTCATTTGGATGGCGTGCGCTTTGATGGTTATGCCTTTTTCGCGCTCTAAATCCATGTTATCGAGCACTTGCGCCTGCATTTGGCGATCAGTAAGTGTTCCTGTAAATTCTAAAAGTCGATCGGCTAATGTGCTTTTGCCGTGGTCGATGTGCGCGATAATGCAAAAATTGCGAATGTTTTCCATGACTTCCCTTCCAATTCGGTTTTTCGGACTGCAAAAGTAGCTAAAATAAGGGCTTTTATAAGAATTGGAAGGCCTTATATTTTTAAAAACAAGTGTGCCGAGAACTGTCCGTTTTTATAGTCAACCACTATTTTATCGCCATGTTTGCTGATTATGGACTCACACAGCCAAAGCCCCATACCGATACCTCCGCTTTGGTCGTCTGTTTTTTTAAATTCTTTTAGGAGTTCTTGCGTATTTTCAATTGGCTTATCTACCGGATTAATAATTGAAAATTGAAGTTCTCCATCTTGCGAAGTTAATTTCAATTCGATTTTACTTTTTTGTGGTGCGTGTTTTATTGCATTTTCGATGAGGTTGATAAGCACGGTTTCTATTTTATCGGCATCGGCTTGTATTATTTGCGAAACGGTGTTTTCATCGGTATGAAAAAGTAAAACACTGTTATACCGTTGCGCAAGTAGTTTTAATTTTTTTAAGGCTTCATATACAAGCTCAACAAAAAGCGTTGGCTTTTTCCGTATGGCCAAGCTATCCGATTTTAGCTCACTTATCATCAGAAAATCATGAATGATTCTCTCTAAGCGAGATACCTCTTCCAAAACATGTAAAAGTTTAGTTTCAGGATTTTCGCTGGCAGGGTTAGTTATTTCGGCTTTCATTAAAGCCAATGGTGTTCTTAACTCGTGCGCAGCCGAGGCGAAAAAATTAATTTGATTGCTGGCAGAATGTTTGAGTCGCTCAAGCATTTGGTTAATGGCATTACCGAGTTGCGAGAGTTCGTCATTGCTGGTGGGTGTTTCTATAAAATTGATGGTTGCAGAATTGGTTATAGAAGTAGTTTGTGCCGCCATTTGCTTGAGTGGCCTAAGCAACCACCTCGAAACAAAGTATACTAATGCTGATGTTGCAATTAAGGTGAGTAAAAAAATACCGTACAGATATATGCGTAACTGATTCGTTTTTTTCAGGAAAACCGTGTTGCTTCTGGCTAAAGAAAAAATTAATTCTTTGCTGCTATACGGTAGTGGTTTTGTTAGTGTAGCTACTTCAAATGTGTCGGTATAAAAAACAGGTAGTTGCAAATCTTGGGTATACAAATAGGGAAAACCCGGAGAGGAAAAAATTTCTTCGAGTTCGTTTGCATGCCGTATCTGTATTTTTAGTAAAGAGTTTTCGGATGGAACAGGTATAACAATGGGTTCTAGTTTAAACAGATTGTAAAGTCGCTCGGTTTCGTTTACTAACTCGCGTCTATTGGTTTCCTGAATTACAACTTCTACTTCTTTATACATGAGAAAGTTTACAGGTACAAGAACAAGCAGAAAAGCAGCCAGAAAAAAAGCTGCCACTTTGGTTTGCAAACTGATAAACTTGGGTTTCATTATTTGCGTATCAGATTTCCTTCTATGCAATATCCTAAGCCTACTCTTGTTTGAATTACGTCTTCACCAATTTTTTTACGTAACTGCGACAGGTGCACTTCAATTACATTGCTATGCATATCGAAGTTTACTTCCCAAACTTTTTCTGCAATTTCTGTTTTCGAAACAACACGGTTAACATTACCAAGCAAAAACTCTAACAACATAAATTCTCGCTTGGTAAGTTGTATTTCATTCTCGGCAAGAAAAACTTTTCTTTTTATCAAATCCATTTCGATTTGATTGAATTTAAGCAGGGTAACATTTTTGGTTCCCGGCTTTCGGGTTGCTGCTCTTACTCTTGCTAAAAACTCGCCAAAATCAAAAGGTTTTTTAATGTAATCTATAGCACCTTTATCTAATCCTTCAATTACTTTTTCTGAATGGCTTAACGCACTTATGATGATAACCGGAATATCTAATCCAAACGTTTTTAAATTTTCAAGAACCTGAAAACCATTTTGCCCGGGTAACATTAAATCTAAAATTATCAAATCGTAATTGCTTTGCGTTACATAGTTTAAACCATCTGCACCGTTTAAAACACTATCTACCGAGTAGCCTTGTTGCGCCAGCCCTTTCTTTAAATGTTCGTTTAATCTGGGTTCGTCTTCGATTAACAATATCTTTAACATCAGGGTAAGTTATTGAGTAAATGTGTTTTTCCTTCTATAACAATTTGTTCAGGGCTAATTATTCTGTATGTGTACCGGTATACCTCACCCTCTTTCTTTAGTCTTTCTTTACCTTTAATTTTCAACACAATTCCCTTTTTTAAGGAGGTTCCAATTTGTGCATCTAACCGCGGGTCTATCTCCACGAAATACTTTTCATCTATTATAAGATTGGCTACCTTACCCGATTGCGATTTAGTTATTCGTGAAATTTTACCTTCGAACTCAATAGATTTGAATTTATGGTTTCTGTCTGGTCCGCCAAAGAAATCTAGTTGATTTATCTTTAATGTATCTTTATCCTTTATCAAAACATGCAGTTCGGGAAATAAATTACTTTTGAGATCTTGCTTATCTGCCGAAGTGTAAAGCGTAACCTGTGTTGTACCTTTTAAAAAATTCTTTACTTCCTCGGCTTTTTCGCTGGGAAAACAAACTGTTAATTCATTATTATCAACATAGAATTTAGCTCCGATGCAAACAGCATTTTGTTTGTAGAGGTACGATTTAATCGTTCCTTCAATTTCTACTAAAGAAAAGAATTCATATACTTTTTTTTCCGGAAACGGATAGGCATAGCCCTCTGTTCGTTCGGGTTTAATACCTAAAAAATTTATTCTATCACCAACTTTATAGATATAAGAAGGATCTCTTTCTTTATGATAAACAAAAGTGTAGGCGATACTATTATCTTCGAAAATTATTGCCTTCATTAAATTACTTACGGTATAAAAAGACTTTATCTTTTTATCAAAATGATACGAAATGTTTTCATTCAAATTTTCTGTGCTGCGATCAGGCAAGGATACCCATTGCCCATCGGCCCAGATGTCAACAATTACTTGCCGGTCTAAAAATGTTGCATACTTGCTTTTCTCAGCTTTTAACTTCTTTACATTTTCAGCTAACGTGTAGTTATAGCTAACTTTTACTTTTACAAGATCGCCTGGTTTAAATTTTGATTGAATCCACTGACCGTGAAACGGTGGAAAGTAAAATCGGTATTCTTCGCTTTCAACTTTTAGGGTTAGGTATTCGTAAGCAAAACGATAACCAACTTCGAAATTCTGTAATGTACCTTGAAATTCTCTAATCTCAATTTTCGCTTGTGCTCTTACCTGATACGCAGTTATAAACACTATGGCTAAAAGCATTAATTTGTTTTTCATGTTGTAAGTCTACAACCTCACCTTAAATTCTAACTTAAATTAAAATTAAGATTTCTTAATGTTGTACTATGCCTTTTAAATTACTTTACGAACAGTAAAATCTACCTTACAATTCTTTTATCTAGTGTAAGAGGGTAAACTTTGTAATCTACCTTTTCAAATAATGCTGATAAAGGATTTAGTATAATGTTTAATGAAGAAGGATCTACAACGGATGGTACTGCAAAAGCGAGTTTTCCAGATTGCAAAATAGCATGACCAAAAACTTGCGAAACGTGCTGAAAAGGAATGCTATTCCATCCTTCAGGTAGTTGTTTTTCCTGATAAAATTGAATGTGTTTATCATCTACCTTAAATTCCATAATGCTGTAAAGGATGTATCTGTCTGATGCAAATAATTCAGAATCGATGGTTAATCGTTCTAATAAGGCCGCAGAAATTGTATGACAAGCATATAAAGCCGGTGTGCCCGGTAAATTCCATCTTCCTCCAGCTACCTTGGCCCCTATGCCTGAAGTATCGGCATATTTTGTAAGCGAAATCCGGTAGCAAATCATAGACCTACTCCGTGTTGCAGGCGGATGATTTCGGCTTTTACCAACTCTAAACCTTCTGATACATCGATGAGTTCGATCGGTTTTCTGTTGCCTAATGTAAATAAGGGGCGTTCCATCCAACGAGAAAAACCTTCTTTACCAAAGTAAGATAAACCCATTGCATATAAAGTGGCTAATTGATATAACTTTTCTGATTGTACAATATCAAAGGTTTGTACACGCTGAATTGTTTTAGCAGAAACTGCCAATGCTATCGCCAATGTGTTGTTATCTAAGCCAGAGTATTCTTTTAGTTTATCGAAAGATTTCTTTCTAAAACCTTTTCGAAAAGCAAAAACACGCTGTAAGGGTTCTGTTAAATGGCCTTCTGAAATGGATAATAAAACCTCAGGGGTAACATCCACGTTTTGCTTTTTTACGTACGCCACTTCGGCATCGTTAACGGTAGATTTCGAACCTGATGTTTTTTTATACCTTTTCATAAGATAGACATTTGACTGCTAATATACGGTAATTTGTCCGTTATGCAAGTTAAGTAATGGAAATAAATCCATCGAGAAAAGTTCAAAAAAAAAACAGGTTGCCAATAGGCAACCTGTTTACAATATTTACTCAGAAAAAATTATTTAGCATTCTTCACATATTTCTCCAGCCACTGATCCATCTCCCACAACATATGCAATAAATTTTCTTTTGCCTGATACCCGTGGCTTTCGTAAGGTAAAACCACATAACGCGCTGTGGCACCGTGGCCCTTCAAAGCGTTGTAAAATCTTTCGGATTGAATAGGGAAAGTTCCGGGATTGTTATCAGCTTCTCCGTGTATTAGTAAAATCGGTTCTTTGATTTTATCTGCAAAAGAAAAAGGACTCATATCAAAATACACTTTCGGAGCTTCCCAATATGTTCTTTCTTCGGATTGAAAACCAAATGGAGTTAACGTTCGGTTATACGCACCACTTCGGGCAATACCGGCTTTAAACAAATCGGAATGTGCCAGTAAATTGCCGGTCATGAATGCACCATACGAATGGCCACCGGCAGCAACACGCTTAGGATCTACCACACCTAACGATGCCCCATAATCGATTGCAGCTTTTGCACTGGCTACTAACTGTTCTATGTAAGTATCATTTGGCTCTTTGTCTCCTTCGCCAACTATTGGAATGGATGCGTTATCTAAAATCGCATATCCCTTTGCCACCCAGTAAATGGCACTTCCCCAACCTATTCTAGGAAATGTATAAGGCGAGCCTTTTACTTGCCCGGCATTGGCATTCGATTTAAATTCTTCCGGATAGGCCCATAAAAAAGTAGGCAATGGTCCATCTTCTTTTTTATAATCGGCCGGAACATATAGATCTGCCGTTAGGTTAACACCATCAGCTCGTTTGTATTGCAAAACTTGCTTCTTTACATTTTTAAGTAAAGGATATGGATGAGGGAAATTAGTTAACTGGCTTATATTCTTAGCACCGGCCGTTCTGATATAAAAATTAGGATTTTCCGTTAACGACTCTCTGGATGTAACGAAAGTGTTTTTCTTAGCATCCAACACTGTTACTACACTTTCGAAGTATGGCGCTTCGGATCTCCACAATCTTGTTTTCTTTTTAGAGGTTAAATGGTAAGTATCCAAAAATGGTCTGTCTCCTTCTGGTGAAGAACCTAAACCAGAAAGCCAAACTGTATTGTTTCGAACCATCATAACCGAACGCCCGAAAGTATTTAACTCTGTTAACACATTACCCGGATCGTTGTAGGCATCTTCGCTAGAGCGGTCTTCGATTACTTCTTTTGCTTTGGTTGTAGGATTTAGCTGGTAGGTTCTTATTTTCCTGTCTGTCCACCAGTTTTCGTATACCCAGGCAACGGTTGAATTTCCCCAAGTAATTCCGGAATAACGCAATGGTAAATCAATCAATTTGCTTGCAGCTTGATTGAACGGAACATTTTGTTCAAAAACAATATCGCGAACTTCTGCTTTGTTTTTCGGATCGCCACCATCTTGTGCTTCTACCCAAAAAATAGTTGCAGCCACATCGCTTCGCCAGCTATGGTTGCGCGGGCCGGTAGGTACGGCATTAAATCCGTTCGGAATATTATCCTGCAAGGGAAGGTCTGCCAATTGTTTTACCAAAGTACCATCGCTTTGTAACACTTTTACATATTGCGGAAAACGATTAAATGGAACTAGATAAGAAAATGTTTTGTGCAACTCACGTATCAATATATGATTACCGTCAGGAGATGTACTGGCTGTTGTATATACTGCGGGTGAAGTAATAACATTTTCGCTACCACCAATTGTTTTAACAGCCAACTGCGTTGTAGTATAATACTCAAACATTTGTTCGTCATACGGATTTTTCAATAAATCCTGAAACGTTCGGCTTGGTGCTTTCCGCCCTAAATTTTCTTCGATTACAGGACCGTTTGGCACACGCGATTTCTCTGGTTTGCTGATTTGCTTTTCAGGAACTATAGTTAATAATAATCTTTTCGAATCGCTAAACCACGAATAACCACCAGTTAAAATAGAATTGATTTTTTTTTCAGATTGTTTTTCTGCTTTAAACGTTGTTAAATCTACAACCCAAAGTTCAATTCTATCGGCATAGTTTTGTAAGAAAGCCATCTTCTTGCTATCGGGCGAAAAAGAAGGATTAGACATTAACAAAGGTGAAGGCAAACCTTGCACTGTGTACTCTTTTTTGTCTTGTAAATTTTTAAGCAACACACCAATTAAATAACGCTGGCGGCTAGGACCAAAATTAGCCGGATCGAATCGTAAACCTCCCAAACGCATTTCAGGTCTGGATAATTCTTCGATAGTTGGATAATCGGAGCGATCGAGTTGCGCCATCCATTTTTTATCTGGCGAGAATACGATGGCAGGTGTTGCAGGCGCATCGAGCAGTTGCTGCAATTCTGCACTCGGTTTCTGATAGGCGATGTTATCTTGTGCTAATACGTTAGCCAAGCTGCATAACGAGTAAATAAAAATAAAAATCTTCTTCATAAACTGATTTTAATCTTAACGAAAATAAAACGTGAATGTATTTGTTTACATAGGATGTGATGAAAGGTAAATTATCGTGGTAGCCGAAAAATTAAAGATAACAAGATGAACTATTTTGAATTTATTTCTTTTAAATCGCGTAAGGTATACAGGTTATGTTCAATGGCCTTATCCATTTCTTGTCCAAACAAAATTCCGAACCAACGATTCAACGGATTATAACCATGTTCCATATAAAATCCTGATTCTACAAGAGTTCTGTCGCCCATTTTCTTAAAAGAGTACCATCCTTTTGCAGGTGGTAAGTCGGTATCGAATTTAGCCTCGTATTCAATTAACCTATAAGGATCTGCCGTTACAATTGTTAGTGTGCCTATAGCACTCTCTTTATTGCCCCAAGTGTAGGCTGCACCTAGTCCTTGTGTTTTTGCTCCGTAAGTAATTCGCATGGCTGTATCTGTTACTTCCCAATACGACCATTTCTTCCAGGTTTTTAAATCACTAACGGTTGTATATAAGCTACTATCACTTTTATCAACCATTAAATCTAATTTAGTTTGGTAACTGGCCGGAAAAAGAAATCCGATAACAACAAAGGCAACAATCAATCCTCCTATTAATTTCAAAAACCATTTCATAACAATAAAAAAATCGGGCCGAAGCCCGATGATTAAGGTTAATAATTACTTTGACTGTAAAGAGTCTGCTGGTGTAGCTGGCACCGCAGGTGGTGGCATCGATTCTACACGTTGCTTTAGCGCAGCTAATCCTTCTTCATATTGTTTGCCTAACATACCTTCTAATGCAAAAGCGTTAAAAAGTTTCGTCATAGATGAATTTACTATTCCGGTTTTACCAACATCGCTTTCGTACGACCAAATTACTTTTGTTCCTTCTTCAACAGGTTCGAGTGTAAACTGAGCATAAATTTCTCCTTCCATGCCTTCGAATTGCATGGCATTTTTTACTCTTTTATTTTCTTCAAATTCAACAGTCCACTGCGAACCTTTACCGGTTTCGGGGCCATCCCAACTCATTTTGGCGCCTACACCGGTTGCCGGTCCTTCTACGGTTTGTTTCGCAGTCGGATCCATTTTTGTCCAGGGCGACCATTGGTTAAAGTTTTCGAAAGAAGCCAATTGTGCAAACACAGTTTCGGGAGGAGCGTTTACCACAATACTTCTTTCCATTTTAGCTTGAGGCGACATCATCGAAATGCCCACAAAAACAAGAACCACAATTACCGCGAGCGCAATGCCCACAATTTTTAAGATTTTCATACTTAATGGATTTGGTTGATATAGAAAGGTAAAAATTTTGAAGGCGTTTTAAAAGTTTTGCAACACGTTATAATTGCTTATATTGATTCCATCAAACCCCTATCCTATGAGTATTTTAACCAATCCTAATCGAATACCAGAAAATTATGGCTTGCGCATTGCTGCCGGTTTAATCTTGTTTTTTCTTGTGATGTTTGCTTTTGGTCTGGCCCATGTTGTAGAACTGCGTTTGCTTAACTTGTTAATTTTAACTGCTGGCGTTTACTATGGCCTTAAAAAATTCAGAGCCACACACGAAGCATCCATTCATTATTTCAGAGCTTTAGCAACAGGTGTATCCATTGCGGCTATTGGCTCGGCTGTGTTTGCTTTCTTTCTTTTTCTTTTTTTAAAATTTGATACAGGCTTAATGGAATGGATAAAAGAAAACGAACCCATGGGCAGATTTTTAAATCCGTATATGGCTGCCTTTATTGTTGCCTTAGAAGGTGTCTTTTCGGGGTTGTTGGTAACTTTTGTTTTGATCAACTACATCCCCACTGAAGTTGATAATGTTACGTCTTAAAAGATTTATACTCCACTAACAAAAGCCCCTAATGGGGCTTTTTCATTTTTACTATATTTCGACTTTAATATACACTATGCGATATACTGCTTTAGATGCTTCTTTATTTGAATTGAATAGAAAAAATCTGGTAAAAGAACTGAAAAAAAATTCGTTGGTCGTAGTAAATGCCAACGACATAAACCCTACCAATAGCGATGGCACTTTACGCTACCGACAAAACAGCGATTTATTTTACTTAAGTGGAATAGATCAGGAAGAAACCATTTTAGTATTGTGTCCGGATTTTCCGGATAAAAAATACAGAGAAGTTTTATTTGTGCGAGAAACCAACGAGACCATTGCTACTTGGGAAGGACATAAATATACCAAAGAAGAAGCACGACAAGCCTCGGGCATCAAAACTGTTTTGTGGACTTCAGAGTTTTCTAAATTATTTAATACCATGATGTTGATGGGCGATGTTGAACATGTGTATTTAAACTCGAACGACCATTATCGTGCAGATATAGAAATTCCAACACGCGAAATAAGATTTGTGCAATGGTGTACCGAGAAATATCCGCTTCACCGATACGAACGATTAGCCCCACTCATGCACCAATTACGTTCGGTGAAATCTAAGTATGAAATTAGCGCGATGCAAGAAGCATGTAACATCACAGAAAAAGGTTTTCGCAGGCTATTGAAATTTGTGAAGCCAGGCGTTACCGAATTTGAAATTGAAGCAGAATTGGCGCATGAATTTTTACGCAACCGTTCCAGAGGTTTTGCTTACGAACCTATTATTGCTTCTGGAGGTAATTCGTGTGTTTTACACTATATAGATAACAGCGAGGTTTGTAAAGCCGGAGATATTTTATTGCTAGATGTTGGTGCCGAGTATGCCAATTACAATGCCGACTTAACGCGAGTAATTCCTGTTAATGGTAAATTCACAAAACGCCAAAAAGAAGTGTATAACGCTGTGCTATACATTCAGCGCGAAGCCATGAAAATGATTAAAGCCGGTGAATACTATTACGATTATCACAAAGAAGTACAAAAGATTACAGAAGCCGAACTCATTAAACTTAAATTATTTGATAAAACGGATGTAAAAAATCAAAATCCCGACAAACCATTATTCATGCAGTATTTTATGCACGGCACCGGGCATCAATTAGGATTGGATGTACACGATGTAGGAAGCATGTATCATAAAATGAAAGTAGGGCAAGTGTGGACGGTAGAGCCAGGTATTTACATTAAGGAAGAAGGCATTGGCATTCGATTAGAAAACAATGTGGTGATACAAAAAGATGGCTTATTCGATATGATGAAGAACATTCCTATCGAAGCAGAAGAAATTGAAGAATTAATGAACACTAAAAAATGAAAAAACTTTCCTATAGTTTAATTCTTCTATCTGTTTTCTTGCTTATGTCGCACGAGTTTTGGTTGGAGGCAGATGCATATTTCATTCAACCCGGACAATCCACAGGATTTAATTTTAAGGTGGGCGAAAATTTTACAGGAGAAAAATGGAATTTAAAAAGACACCGAGTTGAAAAGTTATCGCTCCTTACTTCTAACAAAACCATCGATTTAAAAAATAACATCGATACCACACGCCAACCTGTTGTTGTATTACCACCGTTAGAAGAAGGAACACATTTAATTCAGATGCAAAGCAACAACGCTTTTATTGAATTAGCTCCTGATAAATTTCTCGATTACCTTAAAGAAGATGGTATTGAAAACATCATCGAATACAGAGAAAAAAATAAACTCGCACAAACTGCGGGTAAAGAGTTTTATCAGCGAAATACAAAACTATTAGTACAAGCAGGCAGTAAATTAACTGATGTTTACAAAACGGATACGGGCATGCCAATGGAAATTATTCCTGCAGAAAATCCGTTTGCTAAGAAACCAGGAGAAGAACTTACGTTTACAATCACGTTTAAAAAACAACCGCATAGTTTTGCCCTAGTTAAAGTATGGCAAAAAAACAATGGGAAAACATTTTTGCAGAATTTATATACTGATAAAGATGGAAAGCTAAGCATCCGCATTGGCGCAACCGGTGTATGGATGATTAGTACCGTTAAGATGGAACCCATACAAAATGAAAAAGCGGATTACCAAAGTTACTGGGGCAGTTTAGTATTTGCAGTTAAATAAAAATATTTTTTATGATAGAAAATATACACGCATCGGAAGCACCGGAACCAGTTGGCTTATATCCGCATGCAAAGCGAGTAGGCAATTTATTGTTTCTTTCCGGTGTGGGGCCGCGCAAAAAAGGAAGCAAGGAAATTCCGGGTGTAACGTTAGACGATAAAGGAAATATAATTAGCTACAACATAGAAGAACAATGCCACAGCGTGTTTAACAATGTAAGAATGGTATTGGAAGCTTCAGGTTCTACATGGGAAAATCTGGTAGATGTTACTGTGTTTCTAACCAATATGAAAGATGATTTCGCTACTTACAACAAAATATACGCGCAATACTTTAAAGACAATTTACCATGCCGAACCACGGTGGAGATAAACGCTTTGCCTACTCCAATCGCTATTGAGCTAAAATGTATTGCCACAATTTAAATTATTGGATTATTAAAGTATCTGAACAATTCTAATTACGGATTACAAACCTCACAAAAACGAGCTGGTAATTTTTTATCTATATCTGCATGTTGGGTATGCGAACATCGCCAACACTTACGCAATAACGTTTTTGTATATATAGAAGGTGTGCTGCACCATTCGCAAGGTAAGCCCGGTATTTTTTCTTGTACATCGAAACCGGGTGCATGGCAATTCGGACATTCAATTAAAAGTTTCTCAATTAAAAGTTCTGTTGCCTTTTTTATTGCCTCCATGCGCATGGGGTTATGCATTGCGCGCATATCGGTTTCTACTTGTAATTTATTTTCGCCTAAATTTTGTTGGTTGGCAATGGCTACTAACTGGTTCCAATTATCAATTCCTTTCTTCACAATTGTGCCATCTGTACTTTTTATAAGTAAGGCATGCGAAGGAAAATGTACTTCTGTAGCAAACTGGTTTAGTTCATCTAACGTATTAACCGTACGTTGTAAATAATTTGTTTGTTCTGTTAAATAACTCGCACCAATTTCGAAATTATTTTTTCGGTCGATTAACATAACCAACTCTTCATCAGCAGCAGAAAAGGGTATAAAAGGATGCTGCCCGAACGAACCTTCGCTTCCTATTCCCATGTCTACTCCGAATTCATCGAGAGCCGATAAAATTTTTTTTCTCAGAGTAGTTATTGCATCAACCTCTCTTTCTACTTCACCGGAAAATGTACCGAATTTGTCTGTATCATACCGTTCGGGTATCATACAAATTGCCCCCAGCTTACCTTCCACAAGTGGTTGTATCACTTTGTGTTTTTGGTGGCCGGAGGCAATTATAATTATTCTGTTTTTAAAATAGTCCACACTTATTGTCCTTGCCCTAACGAGAAAGCGGGTTTACCATCGAAGGTGCAGAGGTTTTCTGTTTTTACTATATCGAAACCAAGTGTGTTTACTTTCTCCATCAGTTCCATAATTTCTTTATAAGAAACAGATTTAAAATTTTCGGTAGTAAATCTACATCTCCAATGATCGGTACAGAATGTTTCGGGTATGCCACCTGGGTAAACTTTTACACCACGGTTGGTTATCATGCTAAGGGTTAAACCACTATTGGCTACTTCTTTTAATGAGTTACCTAATTGATCTGGCGAACCTTTTTTCCAGTGTAAGAAAATATCCACGCCAACGGTTTCTTTTTTTGCGGCTGGTTTTTCTTTTAGTTTTATCTCGATTGGCTTTTTTGCATTTTCGTACGATACGGCAGCAAGTTTAGTTGGCATCTTGCCCATGTTTGCCAGCACAGCTTGTGTAAACTCTTTGGTGGTTACTTCTTTCTGGCTTGTATCTGCTTTATAAATGTCGGTTGTATGTATGCCTTGTTCTATTGTTGCTAACCAAGCGTTATGAATTTTTGCAGCCACTTCTGGCTGATCGATATGGATGAGCATTTGCACAGCCGCCAACAATAAACCCGATGGATTGGCTTTGTTCATGCCTGCAATTTTAGGTGCAGAGCCATGAATGGCTTCGAACATCGCGCACTGGTCGCCAATGTTTGCCGAGCCTGCTATACCCACCGAACCTGTAATTTGCGCGGCTACATCGCTTATAATATCTCCGTATAAATTGGGTGTAACGATTACATCAAACTTTTCGGGCGTATCGGCTAGCATAGCTGTACCAATATCTATTATCCAATGTTCGTGTTCGATGTGCGGATATTCTAAAGCCACTTCTTCAAAAACTTTACGGAAGAGGCCATCCGTCATTTTCATGATGTTGTCTTTGGTAAAGCAGGTAACTTTTTTTCTACCGTACTGGTGTGCATACTCAAACGCATAGCGCACAATTTTTTCGCATCCTGGTCTGCTTATTAATTTCAAACATTGTACCACTTCATCTGTTTGTTGGTGTTCAATGCCTGCGTACAAATCTTCTTCGTTTTCGCGGATAATTACCACATCCATTACCGGATGTTTGGTTCCCACAAAAGGATGGTACGTAACACAGGGCCTAACGTTGGCGTATAAGCCAAGCATTTTGCGCATGGTTACATTTAAACTTTTGTATCCTCCGCCTTGCGGTGTAGTAATGGGTGCTTTTAAAAAAACTTTGGTTTTACGCATCGAGTCCCATGCCTCTGCCGGAATGCCCGTTGTGTTACCTTGCAAATAAACTTTCTCCCCTATTTCAATCACTTCAAAATCCAACTGCGCTCCTGCAGCCTGGAGGATCTCCAGCGTAGCCCCCATAATTTCAGGTCCAATACCATCGCCATAGGCCACAGTAATTGTCTTTTTCGTGTTTTTCATGGTTTATTGTTTTGTGCCGTAAAAGTAATACTATTATTTACGATAGTTTTAATTTTATGTTTAAAAGATTGTGTATACTTTTGCTTTTTAACTTAAAAATCAAGTTTATATGACCTTTCAGCTTCAAATTCAGATGAATGAAAAGCTATTTCTGCGCGATCCGGCAGGGAGCGAACTAGGTAAACGCATTATTGGGCAAGGTGCGATCATGCTGGAAAAGATGGGGCTGGAAGATTTTACATTTAAAAAACTTGCTGCCGAATTGGGCACAAACGAATCTAGCATTTACAGGTATTTCGAAAATAAACACAGGCTTTTACTCTATTTAGTTGGTTGGTATTGGCGTTGGATGGAATACCAGATAATGGTTAATACAGCCAGTAAGAATGATGCCCGCAGTAAAATAGATGTTATCCTCCGGATTTTATTGCATCAACAAGAAGGGGATGTGCTAGGCGAACCCGGTTTCGACAAAAAGGTATTACGCAATTTGATAACAAAAGAAAATGCTAAATCTTACCTTACAAATCACGTTACTCAGGATAATCAGCAATTGTTTTTTAAACCCTACAAAGATGTATGTGCCCGTATAGCTGCTGTTTTTTCAGAAATCAATCCTAAATTTCCTTACTGCCGGTCGCTTACCAGTACCATTCTCGAAATGGCACATCATCAGCATTTTTTCATGCACAATTTGCCATCGTTAACCGATTTTGGGCAAACGAAAGACGAGAAAGAAATCTTCAACTTTTTAAAAAACCTCATCTACGGATCCTTGCAATTTAAGCCAGTATCAAATGGTGTATTGCATGCGCAGAATTAATTACCTTGCAGGATGAAAACGAACATCCTCCTTCTAGTAGCTGCTTTCATTTTAGTAGCCGCTAATGCCTTTGCACAAGACGATATGCTTAACACCGTAGCACAAGAAACATGTACATGCATTAATCAAAAAAATGTATCATCGAAAAGCAGAAAAGAAATTGAAATGGCCCTAGGCCTTTGCATTTTCGAAAGCATTAACAAACATAAAATAGATGTAGATATAAGCGATGAAAGTGCCATGGAAGCCTACGGCCAAAAAATAGGTATACGGATGGTAGGTATTTGTCCGGAAATTTTTCAAGCTCTCGTAAATGACGAACAAATACAAGAACCTGCAAAAGCACCTGCACTACAAATAAGTGGAAGAGTTAAAGCAATTGAAGAAGGAACCCTCATTACCTTTATTGTTCGTGAAGATTCCGGAAAAGAACACAAGCTAGTGTGGTATGGATATTTTGCCGGATCTGATGAATATAAAGAAAACCCAAAACTATTAATAGGAAAGCAGGTAACTTTCAGCTATAAGGAAATAGAAACATTTTTTCCGAAGGCAAAAACTTACATCAACAGTAAAGAAATTATTTCGCTCGATAGCGTAAAGTAAAATGGAAATAAACATTCGCAGGCCACGCAGAAACAGAAAAAGCGAAGCTATTCGTTCGATAGTAAGAGAAAATGAAGTACGCTTAAACGATTTATTGTTTCCCCTTTTTTTAATAGACGGAACAAACAAAAAAATTGCCGTAGAATCTATGCCCGGCATTTACAGGCTTTCTCTCGATTTAATGCTGAAGGAAATTGAATACTGCATGAAGTTGGGTATTATTGCCTTCGATATTTTTCCGGCTGTAGAAGACCATTTAAAAGACAAAACTGCCAGCAAAAGCTACGACCAAAATTTCTTTTACCTAAAAGCATTAAAGGAAATTAAAAAACAATTTCCGGAAGCTTGTATTATGACAGACGTAGCCATGGATCCATATTCATCGGATGGGCATGATGGTTTAGTAGAAGATGGAAAAATAATCAATGATAAAACACTCGACATCTTAGGTAAAATGGCTGTTGCCCAAGCAGCTACAGGCATCGATATTATTGGCCCTTCTGATATGATGGATGGCCGTGTTGGCTACATTAGAAAAGCCTTGGATGAAAATGGATTTACCGATGTATCCATTATGAGTTATACAGCTAAATATGCCAGTGGTTTTTATAATCCTTTTCGCGATGCCTTAGATTCTGCACCAAAATTTGGTGATAAGAAAACATACCAGATGGATCCGGCTAATGCGCGCGAAGCCTTGATAGAGGCAACTTTAGACGAACAAGAAGGTGCAGATTTTCTGATGATAAAACCGGCTCTTTCTTATTTAGATGTTATCCAACAAATTAAGAAACAAACTAACTTACCTGTTGCTGCCTATAATGTAAGCGGAGAATACGCCATGGTAAAAGCCGCTGCCGAAAAAAAATGGCTGGATGGCAACCGCGTGATGAATGAAATTTTGCTCTCCATCAAACGCGCTGGCGCAGATATTATATTAACTTATTTTGCAAAAGAGTTTGCCGAGCAGAAGAAGTAAGTCGTTGTTCGTTGTTGGTTAATGGTAAATCGATTTTAAGTATTCGTATCTACAATAACCATTCTAAAACGAACAACGAAAAACAAACAACCAATTACTAAATTTACCTTTTCTTCACATCCAAAGGAGGTAACTCATAACTATCAAACGGACTAGCTTGTTTCATCATCGCTTCGATGGCTTCCGTTGTGCGCGGTGCAACAACAGATAATAATTCGCAACCAGTTTTAGTTACCAAATAATCATCT
This sequence comes from Flammeovirgaceae bacterium, assembly GCA_021298355.1. GTDB lineage: Bacteria > Bacteroidota > Bacteroidia > Cytophagales > Cyclobacteriaceae > Chryseotalea. The sequence goes on along the minus strand of JAJTEH010000014.1, from coordinate 7,168 downwards.
TCAATACGTATGGCAATACCATGCCATTTAGGGTCTGCTTTGCTTTTATCGGTGATGTATATGCCTGGCTCGATTGTTATAACCATATTTTCTTTTAACACATCATAATTTCCTCTATCGTGTACATCTAAACCAATGTGGTGGCAACAACCATGCGGATAATACTGGCCGTATTCGCGAGGAGATTTTGTAATACCTAACTCTACCAATCCTTCAGAAATTACTTTTGCCGTTTCAGCATAAATTTTATCGAAGGCTACGCCTTCTTTACAAACTTTCATCCCCGCTTCTTGCGCTTTTAAAACCAGATCGTACACTAATTTTTGTTCGGTAGAAAAAGTTCCGCCTACCGGAATTGTTCGTGTAATATCGGCTGTATATCCGTGGTATTCTGCACCTAAATCCATCAGAATTAATTCTTTCGAGCTCAATGCCGGTTTATAATTATCAATATAATGTAAAATGCAACCGTTGTGCCCGCCACCCACAATCGAAGGATACCCCACATCTTCAGCCTGATAACGCTTAAATATATATTCGTGAATGCCTTGAACTTCGCGCTCGCTCATACCGGGGCGCATTGCTTTCATTACTTCGTTTTGGCCTAAGCAAGAAATAGTTACTGCTTTTCGGAGCATGTCTATTTCTTCAGCTGTTTTAATGCCGCGCAAATTATCCATAATACCACTCAACTTTTTCAAGTTTAAATTCGGAGGAAGTTCTCTTTTTAATTCTAAGGAATTAGCAGAAGGATAATTTGCTTTTATCTTAAACTGTTCAATTAAATCATATAAATCAGAAGAATCGCCTTCATCGTTACGCACATCGTTGTAGAAATCAAAAAACAGAACTTCATTAAAGGAAGAAAAATCTATTTTAAATTTTTTAAATGCTGAATTATTAAAAGCTAAGTTCAAACCTAATTTTTCTTTTGCTGCTACGCTTCCTAATCTTCGGCCTGTCCACATTTCGCGAATAGGATTATTCGGTTGTACAAAAATTGCTTCGTCATACTGAATTCCATTTTCGCCCATTTGTTTTTCTTTAAAAATCAATAACACAGCATTGGGCTCGCGATAGCCGGTTAAGTAATAAAAATCCGGATCCTGATGGTAAACAAAATCTACATCGTTGCTTCTGTTGCGTACAGCATTAGCAAAAAAAACGGCTACACTTTTTGCAGGTAATTGATTGCGCAATTGATTTCTTCTTTCTTTATGCCAGTTTGCAGAAAGAAAATCTTGTGGCATATCGTTGGTTTGGGCCAACAACACAAAAGGATTACAAGCGATAAATAAACAGAATAAGAATTTCATGATAATAACAATGGTTTGAGAATGGAAACAATATAAATAGTTTTGTACTAACTAAGCTAAACTTTTCTTACAAAGGAAGATTATGCAAGGATGAGCGAATAGAAACTCATATCAAAAATGATTGACTTCTTATTCATCTCTGAGCAGTAGAATAGGGTTTTTACGAATGGAAGGCAAAACTTTAGCTGTAACGACTAAAACTACAAGTAAGAAAACACCTACTCCTACCATTGCAAAAACAAAAACGGGAAAACCAATTTGGTATGGAAAGGTATTAATCCATTTCCATTCTATGTACCAGGTAACAGGCACAGCAATACCAAAAGCTTTTATGATTTGCCATGTAAATGCTTTTAAAAAATGATTTACAATCTGACCTGGCTTTGCACCTAATACCATGCGAACACCCGTTGCTTTTGATTTTTGCTCTATGGCATAGGTTACCAAACCAATTAATCCTAATGACGCTATAATACAAGCTAGTGCTGAAAAAATACCCAGCACCCATACGATCTTCTCTTCTCCTTCGAAAGATTGATGAAACTGATTATGAACATAGAAAGATTCGAAAGGAATATTACCTGCGTAGCGAAGCCAAATTTGTTTGAGCTTTTCGTTTACTTGTTCGAAATCAGAATCTTCTTTTATTCTAATAACAGCTTCCCAACTTGGATTAGATTTTGTGTGAATTACAAGAGGTTCAATTTTACTTTTTAAAGATTTGAAATGAAAATCTTTGATGATACCTACTACTTTAAAATTTTTTGGAAAAGAATCAACAGTATGTAGCCAAACATCCGTTTTTAAATTTTGAATGTTTAATTTACGAGCAGCTTGTTGATTGATAACAACTAAGTTGGTGTCCGCATTAGTAAAGGCGGCTCCTTCCATAAATTGAAGGGAAAGTGTTTTAAAAATATCCTGCTCAGCAAAAATTGTGTTGGCGATATATTCTTGTGGCAAGGAATCCTTTCGATATACCGCAGACCAGTCTACAGCCGGAGGAGTTTGATTGACGTAAGCAAAATTGGTTACTTCTTTAATTTGCAACACTTCCTGCTTAAATAAGCTCTCAGCATCTTTTAAATTAGCAGTATGAAACAATCGAATTAAATGTTTATCGGGCAAGCCGCTATCTTTTGCCTGCAACAAATGAATTTGATTGGCCGTAACCCAACAGGCAATTAACAATGCTATGGTAACACCAAACTGAAAACTAACTAACACATTTCTGATTTTAAAGGTGGTGATCCCTTTGGCAATACTCCCTTTCAAGATGTTGGCAGGACTTAAATAGGAAAGAAAAAATGCAGGATACGTTCCTGAAAGCAAACCTGTTAGTAACAAAAAGAGTAAAATGCTGCTAACAAATATTGGATTAACCAAAGCCGATAAACTTAACATTTTACCGGTGAGGATGTTCATCGGCACAATTGCTGTTGCTACTAAAACTAACGCAAACAGAAGAGAAAGAAATGTGTATGCATATGTTTCAATTAAAAAATGAAACACAAGTTCTTTGTTACCGGCACCAATTGTTTTACGGATACCTACTTCTTTAGCACGACTATTCGCTCTGGCAGTAGAAAGGTTAACAAAATTTATACACGCTAATAAGATGATGAAAATTGCAATGGCAGAAAAAAGATAAATTTGCTGGGCACTTCCATTCTTTTCTATTTCAGTAGGAAAAGCACTATGAAGATGAATCGATGTTAAGGGTTGTACATCAAAAGCTAAAGAATTTCCTCTTGCCAATAAATTCTCTACTGTTACTCTGTATCGCTTTACCTCCTCTGCTAGTTTATGCTGTGTAACATTTTTAAAACGATTGATAAAGGAAGCAAAAGAAACATCGGGTTTAATTTTAATATATGTGTAAACGTCTTCGCTTATCCATTCTTTTTTTTGCTGTATTTCATTCCAGCTGTCAATCGATAGAATAATGGAATATCTGAAGTGAGAATTTGTGGGAGCATCTTCGGCTATTCCGCTTACAATAGCCTCATACCCTTGTGCTAACTTAATTACTTTGCCAATAGGTGAGGGATCTTCCGGACCACGATAGTTAAATATTCTACGTGCAGCACTTTCGCTGATAACAACCTTATGCGCACCTTGCAATACGTTTTGTTTCTCTCCTATTTTTAATGAAAAAGAAAAGAAAGTAAAAAACTGTGCATCAGCTAACAACAGATACTCTTCTGTGCTGGCATACTTTTCATATTGAATTGGAAAACTTTTCCAGGCTGTTAATCGGCAGTAAGATGCTATTTCAGGTAATTCCTTTTGCAAGTCTGGCGCAACAGGAAAACCAACTTTAACCGTATTTACTGGTGTACCTTTCAGATTTCCAGTAAGGGTTACTCTATACATTGAGTTGGCATCTTGATGAAATCGATCGAAGCTCCATTCATCTTGTATATATAAAACGAGTAATAAACTTGCTGTTATTCCTACTGTTAAACCAGATACAATAATGGCAGAGAAACTTCGCTGCCTTACTATGTGCCTGATAATAGACCGAATATAACTGCTGAGCATAAGGGATTTAAACACTAAAATACTGATTATACCTAAATGGCGGTATACGCTTTATCGCGCTTATATTAAAATTAATGAGAAATTCCTTACTTCAATTACAAAATAGGTTTTCTCAAAACTACAAACTCTAAAGGCTGTTTAGGAATTCCCCAGCGGATGTCAGGAACAACAAATGGTTTTCTCTCGCCTGTTACCTGGTAGCCATGTCTTTGATACCAAGCGATGAGCTCGGCTCGAACCGAAATAACGGTCATGTATATGTATGATAGTCCTTTTTCTTTCGCAAAAAACTCAGCTTCTTTTAATAATACTTTTCCGATGCCACTTCCCTGTAAACCGGGGCTAACGCTTAGCATGCCCAAATACAATTTATCTTCCTCTTCTCGCAATTCAACACACGCTTTAATGGTACTTTCTGTTTCGTAACACAATACTGTTGTTCCCTTCTTATTAATTAAATCGTGAAGTGCCGCCTCATCTATTCGGGTTCCATCTAACAGATCGGCCTCGGTAGTCCATCCTTTTTTAGAGGTTTCTCCTCTGTAGGCAGAGTTAACTAATGCATTAAGTACGTTTACATCAGCTAATGTTGCAGGCCTTATCTTTCCTATGGTATGATCATGCATCAACATACTCATCGACTTTTACATTTAAAATTGTCGTAAAATTTTTCCTGCTTGTTCTAGGGTTTCGTCTTTCTTGGCAAAACAAAACCTAAGCACTTTGTGATCTTCGCCTGTTGCATAAAATACAGAAACAGGAATAGAAGCTACTTTTTGTTTGATGGTTATTTCTTCTGCCAACGCTGTGTCTTTTTCGTTAGAAAAATTTTTATAACTCAGTAATTGAAAGTACGACCCTTTACACGGCAAAGGTTGCCAACTGCTGCCTTGTATGGTTTGCAAAAACAAATCGCGTTTTCGCTGGTAAAATTTTCCGAGCAACAGATAATGTTCAGGATTTTGCATGTATGCTGCTAAGGCTACTTGTGTGGGTGTATGCACACTGAAAACCATAAACTGATGTGCTTTTCGTATTTCTTTTGTTAAAAGTTCTGAAGCTACAATGTATCCGGTTTTCCATCCGGTGGCATGAAAGGTTTTGCCGAAAGAAAAAACAGCTACACTTTGATTGCGCAGCGCCTTTCTGCTCAATACACTTTCATGTTTCTGTTCATCGAAAATAATGCGTTCATACACTTCATCGCTTATCACTATTAAATCATGCGTGAGTGCTAATTTTTCTAATGCCACCCAATCTTGCTCTGTAAAAACAGAACCTGTTGGATTATGCGGTGTGTTGATGATGATTCCTTTTGTATTCGGTGTAATATGGTGTTCCACCAAATTCCAATCGATGGAATAAGTTGGCGGTGTTAATGAAATTGAGATTGCTTTGGCTCCACTTAATTCAATTGCCGGTCGGTAGGAATCGTAAGAAGGATCGAGAACCAGTACCTCATCTTCTTTTGAAAATAAAGATTGAAAAATAGCAAACAGCGCTTGTGTTCCTCCGGCTGTTACAGTTATCTCTGTTTCAAGATTAACGTTGATTGTATATGTTTTTTCTATTACTTCACTGATTACTTGCCTTAATGCAGGCCAACCCGGCATTGGTGCATATTGATTGAATCCTTCCTGCATGGCTTCGTTGACCAACTCAATTAATCGACCATCGAGCGGGAAGTCAGGAAAGCCTTGTGATAAATTAATGGCGCCTTGCTCGGCAGCCAGTTTCGACATTACCGTAAAGATGGTTGTACCAACCTGTGGCAATTTTGATTTAGGCAGTTGAAAACTCATTTTACTTTGGAATTGTGATTCTGTAATCTGTATTCACTTTTCCTTTGGTGATGTCGGCCAATTTGCCTTTCAACAATCTCTTCTTAAAGGGAGATAAATAATCGATAAATAATTTCCCTTCGATGTGGTCGTATTCATGTTGAATAATTCTGGCTTTCATGCCATCGTACACTTCTTCTTTCAACTCCCAATTTTCATTGTAGTATTTGATGCGCACGGTTTCTTTTCTCGCCACATTCTCTCTAAGATTCGGTATGCTTAAACAACCTTCTTCGAAAGCCCAGGGTTCGCCCGACTCTTCTATAATTTGCGGATTGATAAATGCTTTTTTGAAATCGCTTAAATCTTCTGCTTCGTCCTCCTCTCCTTCTTCTGGTTCTAGCGTTGTTGCATCGACAACAAATAAGCGTACGCTCTTGCCAATTTGTGGCGCTGCCAAACCTATTCCATGTGCGGCTTGCATGGTTTCGTGCATATCAGCTATAAGTTGTGTTATATCACTTCCTTTTTCAATGTCTTTAGCGCGCTGTCTAAGTACAGGGTCTCCGTAAACAACAATTGGGTAAATCATATTGCAAAGGTAGAAATTTTTTAAAAGGAATTTGGATAACGTTTACAGATAAAGCAAAAGGCAGAAAGATTGTACTTTCTACCTAAACGGTCTGTTTTATCCGGCTTATCCCTCAACACTTTTAAACAGACAAAATATCAAACACTAATAGAAGTCTATTTTGTGGTTTTCTTGTATACTGTTCTGTCAAGTACACATTCTAAAGGACAAAATTTTGTGAAAGACGATTGCAATAAATTTAAACCTACAAAGGCGGTTAGTCCAAGCCAATATTGATGTACGAATATGGATAGGGTTATACTTATAAGCACTATCGTGCCGGCAACTGCTCTGATTACGTTTTCTTTAATCATGATTCTTCTTTTTTCTTTTTACATTTTTTAAACAAATTTTTTCGTTTGCATGTTGTTGGCAAACTCTTTCTAAATTCTGCAAGGCTACTACAAAACCCATTGAATAAGTTGGTGTTGATTGATTGGTTAGCATATAATTTTAATCAAGGTTTGATTGATCAACGGATACTATAAAACTTCTAACCGGAAAATCCTTTCCTTCCGTTTTATTAAACTCCTTGGTTATTTCAATTACTTTCTTCGCACTTGTTTCTTCTGTAAAACTGAATAATACCATTGAATCAAAAGCAATTTGTGCACCACCAAACCAATTTTCGGTTACAGCTTGTTCCTCTTTCTGTTTGATTCCACTTGTTTCAGTCAGGCTAAATATTTTAACACCTGCTTTTTGCACCAACGCTATTACAGCTTGTTGATGTTCTCTAATAAAGGTTACTACTAATAGTTTCATACTCAGGAATTGTTTTTCTTCATTTTAAAATATAGTAAAGGCACAACAACCAAAGTAAGAATGGTAGAGGTGATGGTTCCACCCATTAAAGAAATTGCTAAACCTTGAAAAATCGGATCGAATAAGATAAT
>JAJTEH010000040.1 GCA_021298355.1 Flammeovirgaceae bacterium | reverse complement strand
AAAAAATTCAAGTGCCTGGCGGCATGCTGTTTTTAGTGTGGCATCTCCGGCAAAGGGTGTTATCGGCCCGATTTTCTCCAGATTTTCTTTTGCATTGATACCGAGTTGTTCTGCGAACTGAAGTTGTTCTACTGTGCTTTGCTTTTTTACTGCATCTAAAAAGTAGGCTTCATCTTTCAGGCATTTAAAGAACAATAGATATAGTTTGTTGTAGTACTCGTTAACTTTAGAGGCACGGGCAAGTTTTTTCTGTACTTCAGAATTTCCGCTAACTAGTCGTATTTTATTTTCGTCTGCAAATACTTTTACAAGAGAGTCTACCCTGTCGGCTGCCTGTTCTAAAATTTCTTCTGCTTTATTTTTTGCATTAAGATACAGTTCCATATTGTCGTAAGATTGCTCTGCTATGGCTTCGAGGTTCATAATCTCGCTGTAGCGTGTGTTTAATACTTTTTCGCTTAAATCGAAATATGCTACCACCGAATCGCGCAGGGTAGAGTTACCGGCAAAACCTTTCATTTTTCTTACGTTAAACTCTGCCTGCATTATTTGTTTCACTAAATCTGTTCTCCGCTTTTCTACTTTACGCGCACTTTTACCATGCGATACCGCACTTATGTAACTCATGGTTTCTTTATTAACTTTTTCGTACTCTGCCGAGATTTGTTGAAGATACTCTACAGGTTGCTGCGCCCAAATAAATGTGTTGATAAAAATAAGTAGCGAAGCTAACGCTATCTTTTGTTGTGTTACTTCCATATGGGAATTAATTGATTGATGATAAGATACGTTTGTTGTATATAAGGATCGTTGGATATGTTTTTTTCTTGTTTTTTAACTGCCTGTGCGTAGGCATTGTTAGATTGCATGAGGTCGTTATCTTGTGCATTGGGTTGTACACTCATTGGGCCAATTAAGTTAGCTGCGTAAAGTTTTCTGATTGCCGAAGAAATAGTTTGTATTTTTTTCATTTCTTCTACTTCGCCTGTGCTGTCGGTTTGATAAAGCGTGTTAATATGTTTCACTTTTTGTTCAAATTCAGGCACTATTTGTGCAAAATTTTCTGGTAAAATAAATCGTGGTGTTTTTTCCGGTAGGGCTTTTATAGGTTCTGCCGAAATCCAATGGGGTAAATTTTCTTCGCGGGTAATATCGCTTTCGAATAACGTTGGTAATATAATATCTGGAGTTACCCCCGTGCCCTGATGGGTTGTTCCTTTATTTGTAAAAATCACTCCTTCTGTTATAGTTATGTATTCGGTATTGGCGGGGTTATCGTATAGCGGATAAATTCCTTGAAAGGTACCTTTGCCATACGTTCTGTTTCCAACAAGCAGGGCTGCACCTTGTGCCTGCAACGAAGCCGCCACAATTTCTGCTGCCGATGCCGAATTTTCATTTATTAAAAGTACAAGTGGCAAGTTAAACACACGGCCACGCACAAAATCGTTGGCCATCTTTTGTTGTATGGTATTACTTTCTGTTTTTACCCGATACTGAAACATCGGCCCGCTATCGGTAAACATGCTTAGCAATTCGTGCGCTTCTTTTACAGATCCTCCTCCATTGTTTCGAAAGTCCAGAATAAGGCCTTTTATGCCAGATGTTTTCAATTTTATAATTTCTTTAGCCAAAACATTACTAAGGGTTTTGTTGGTTGTTTCGCTTTCCCACGAGGTAAAAAAACTTGGAATACCAATGTACCCTATTGGTGCAAGACCGTTTAAAATAAAGCCACGAACAATGTTGTCGGTGTTTTCTAAGGTTTGTCTTTCTATTTCTACAACATGGTGGGTATTTTGTTCGGTGATTATAAACAGTTTAATTTTTTCGATGCCTTCCTCCCACTGTATCGAATACCAATCGTATAAAGTTGGAAAATCTAAACGGGAATTTTCTGTTTCTATTGTTTCTATTATATCACCAGATTTTAATTCGTTAAGTATAGCTGCCTTACTTGCCGGATTTACTTTATCAATTATAAGTTTATTGTTTTTGTTTTCGGTGCAGGTTAGGCCAAAGGTTTTTTCGTCTTGCGAAAGTGCAGAAATAAATGATTTAAATTCTTCGGAGCTTAGCCAATTCGTATGCGGATCGGCATAGAGCATGTAGGTTTTTTTAATGGCCTTACTTACCCATTTTAGTTTGTTGTTTTGCAGAAAAAGGATTTGTCTTGCTCTCTCTTTTTTAAATTTTTGTACATACGAGGCCACGTACTGGCTTATATTGGTTTGTTTATCTATTGTAACTTGGCTATTTACGGTTAACCACGATTGAACAATATGCAGCGTTTCGTTATATACAACTGCGCCTTGCTGATCTTTTTCGTTTTGCTGAATTGCGCTATCAGAGTAATGCGGTAAAGCCTCAACATCGGCCAATGTTTTTATAGAAACCGAAGCGTTATAAAATGTTTGAATAAACCGTTCGCTTCGCTCCAGAGCCTTATCTGTTACGGCAAGCCAATCGGTAAGAAAGGCATCGGATTCGGTTAGAATTGTTTTCGAGATATCCGGATATTTCTGTATCAGAAAAGACAAATCGTTTTTATTGAACAGTAAGTTCGAGTCGTCTAGGTTAGCGGCAACCTGAATCAGAAATTCTGGTGTTTGCGGCAGTATGGGCTCGCCTTTGTAATGGTGTTTTTTTAGTAATAAAGTTGCCTGGTTTAAATCTTGCTGAAGGGTAGTATTTTGTGCTGCCAAACAGTTTGGCAAAAGCAACAAAATAAGGAAAAGCAAAAATTGCAATCTGCTGCACATTATAAAAAAAATGGGTGAACAAAACGTTCACCCAAAATACAGAATCTATTTTCTTTTAAAAACGTATCGTGTAATAAAAATACCTTCGCCATCTTGCTTACCGGCATCGCTTTCTACACCACTGGTTACAAATATCAGCTCCCATCCTTCCTTTGCCATTTCAGTTAATTTGCTAGATACTACGGCATCGTTAGAGGCAATGTTTTGGAAGTTAATACCTACTGCACTGTAAAAGTTAAGCAATTTTGTTTCTTCAAAATTTTCGATTTTTACATCGTCTCTTTTTACATCGCCCTGGTCGCTCTTTTTACCATCTACACGTGCAGTGGTTAATGCTTTGTAGTCAGACTTTTGTGTTGCATCTAACATACGCGAACGGCCAATGCCAAGTGGCACAATAGATTCTACCGTTGTAATTACTTTGTACTCTTGTGCAAAAGCGCCTCCGCTTATAAGCAATAAGGCTAACATGATTTGTTTTTTCATTTTAGTTATGGATTAGTTGTTATCGTAAACGTTCGGAGTCCTTTACAAGTTGCTGATCTTTTCTAATAAACCTGTTGGCCAGAAAATTACAAGCTACTGCTGCAGCTATTAACCAAAAGCCTGGGCCATATTGGCCGGTTGGTTGAGACTTAGCCAGGTCTGTAACAAATACAACCACACAAATCATTACGCCTAATAACAGTAAGGAGTTAAGTAAGCCCAACCTTAGTTGCAGAGGTCTGTTGGTATAACTTTTTATAGATATACCCGAAACCACCATGGCGGCTACTGCAAGCACTGCTGTAATTGAGTATGGAAAATAAAATGTTGATTTACTGCTTTCTGCCTTCTCTGTATAATGTAAGGCATATAATTGGTGTTCGGTTGGAGTATCGGGTTGGTTAACCCAAATTGGTAAAACCAATAAACCCAGCATAGCCACTATTAGTAAACCTAAAAATAACGTTTGTATTCTTTGCCACATACTTTTTGTTGTAAAGCTAAAGGAAAGTTTTATAAATTTAGAACTCTTATACTTCTATGAAAACAATTAAATACTCGTTGTTCATTTTACTTGTAGCACCCAGCTTTCTTTTTGCACAGAACAAAGGCATTGCTTTTGGTTCAGTTAAAAAATCAGATTTCGCGTTTCAATCTCCTTTGGTAGATGAAGGAACCCCGGCCATTGTACTCTATGAATTTGGTGAGTATTTTTTCGATTTTGAACAAACGGGTGATCTTTTGTTTGAATACCATGTTATTATCAAAATTTTAAAGACCGAGGGTTTAGAAAACGCCAACGTTTCTATCCCTCTGTATAAAAATGAAAAGGGAAGTAAAGAAACCATTGAGTGGTTAAATGCTGCATCGTACACAATGGTTAATGGCGAAATAAAAAAGCAAAATGTAGAGAAGAAAAATGTTTTTATAGAAGAACCCGGTCTTTTCAGGCTAGAATATAAGTTTCCTATTCCGGGAGTTGCTGTTGGTAGTATTATTGAATACAAATATCGTTTGAAAACTCCCTTTTTTAACAATTTAAAAACATGGTATTATCAAAGTGAAATCCCAAAAGTTAAAAGCGAATTTCATGCTAAGATACCCGGTAACTATATTTACAACGTTACTTTGCGAGGAACACTACCACTCACCACCGATTTTTCTGATATTGACGAAGATTGTGTTGTAATTAGTGAAGGAGGCTACGGGCAAAAAACGGCAGCCAGTTGCGCAATTATGCAATATGGAATAGAAAACATCCCGGCCTTTAAAGAAGAAGCTTACATGACGTCCCGCGAGAATTACTTATCTTCTATCTGGTTCGAACTTGCACAAATAAATCACTTCTCAGGAAAAAAAGATATTCTAACAAAAACATGGAAAGCTGTTGAGGAAGAATTAAGAACCAACAAAGACTTTGGAGGTGAACTAAGAAGAGGTGAAAGATTTTTTAGAGACGCTAACCTACTTCCTTTTGTGGCAGACGATACCCTTAAGCAAATCCAAAAAACTTATTTGTTCATTCGCAATCATTATATATGGAATAATATTTTTAGCATGAACGCATACATTGGTGTAGAAAAATCATTTGAAAAAAAATCAGGTAGTGTTGGCGATATCAACCTTGCTCTTGTTGCGGCTTTGCGTTCGCAAAAAATAAAGGCCGATCCGCTCATATTAAGCACACGCGAACGTGGCGTAGTTACAGATTTACACCCTGTACTTTCGGATTTCAATTATGTGATCGCCCGGGTAGAATCTCAAGGTAAAGTTTATTTACTCGATGCTTCTTCTCAAAATGCTTTCCCTCTTTTGCCCATGCGCTGTTTAAACGGAAAAGGCAGAGTAATACCTAACGAAGGTATATCTTACTGGGAGGAATTAAAACCCGCAGGTAAATTTAAAACGACTAGCTCCTTCAACTTTGTAATGGCCGAAAACACCGATGTTGTTGTTGATGCCATGAACCGTTATGAAGGCTACGAGTCTGTGTCTAAAAGATCGCAAAGAAATGAGTATACCGATGTTGCAGAGTTTAAAAATTATCTTTTCAAAAACCTGCCGGATCATGAAGTGCTCTCTTTCGATGAACGCGACCAAGATGATTATCTTCTCCCCTATAGCAATTCTTACAAACTAAAGTTTTCGTTGCAGGCACAAGCCGAAAATGTTTTATACATAAATCCCTTTATGTTAGATGAAGAGATGCGAAATCCATTTACACTAAAAGAAAGAAACTATCCTATAGATTACGGAGCGCCCATTGAAGAAACAAAAGTTATTTCCCTCCAATTTCCTGAAAATTTTGTGGTAGAATCTTTACCTAAAAGTATGGGTAAATCTTTGCCCGATAATGGCGGAAGAATTTTATTCGATTGTCAAATACAAGGAAATAAAATTAACGTCACCTTTAAATTTCAAATAAACAAAACCTTGTTTAGTCCACAAGAATACTTTTACCTCAAAGAGTTTTACAACACAGTAGTAGACATACGAAACACACCCATTGTTTTAAAGCGAAAACCATAATGCAAATTGGTTTTGTTACCTTGCGGGCAAATTTTTGTTTATGCAAAGTGCTTTTGTTGTAGATGCCGTACGCACTCCGGTAGGTAAATATGGTGGCTCTTTGGCTACCGTTCGCCCAGACGACCTGGCCGCACACGTTATCAAGGCTTTACTGGCAAGGCATCCACAGTTTGATGTTACTGTTTTAGAAGACGTAATTTTTGGCGCAGCCAATCAATCTGGCGAAGACAACCGCAATGTGGCCCGCATGGCTATTTTATTAGCAGGCTTGCCAACCAGTATTGGTGGTGTTACCGTTAACCGTTTATGTGCTTCGGGGCTGCAAGCCATTGCCGATGCTGCCAGAAGCATACAAGCTAACCATGGCGATGCTTACCTGGCCGGTGGGGTGGAAAGTATGAGCAGAGCACCTTTTGTGATGGCCAAAGCCGAAGAGGCATTTAGCCGAAAAACAGAAATTTTTGATACCACCATAGGATGGCGTTTTGTAAATAAGCAATTGTCGGCTCTCTACCATCCTTACTCAATGGGCGAAACTGCAGAGAACGTGGCTGAAAAATGGAACATAAGCCGGGCCGATCAAGATGCGTTTGCTCTGGCCAGCCAAAATCGATACAGAGCAGCGGCTGATGCTAACCTCTTTAATGAAGAGCTAGTTGCTGTACCCATAAAAAAAGGGAAAGGAGAAATAACCTATTTTGACAAAGACGAACATCCTCGCCTTACCACTATTGAAAAACTGGCTCAACTTACACCGGCCTTTAAACAAAACGGAAGTGTAACAGCCGGTAACTCAAGTGGAATAAACGATGGAGCCGCTTGTAGTTTACTCGTTAATGAAGCTGTTCTCAAAAAATTTAATCTTAAACCATTAGCCCGAGTTGTATCGGTAGGTGTAGCCGGGGTAGATCCTGCTTATATGGGCATTGGCCCGGTACAAGCCGTAAGGAAAGCTTTGCAACGCGCAGGTTTAACCATGCAAGACATTGGTTTAGTAGAATTAAACGAGGCCTTTGCAGCTCAGGCCTTAGCTTGTATACGCGATTTGCAGATAGACCCTGCCATAGTAAACGTAAACGGTGGGGCCATTGCCATTGGCCATCCGTTAGGGTGCAGCGGTGTACGCATAACAGCAACTTTACTTCACGAAATGAAAAGACGCAAAATCCGGTATGGAATTGCAACCATGTGCATAGGTGTGGGGCAAGGCGTAGCCATTGTATACGAAAACGTATAAAATGTTCCGTTACTTTTTCGAGATCGCCTATAAAGGAACAGCCTATGCAGGTTGGCAAAGCCAACCGAACGCCATTGGTGTACAACAGGTAGTTGAAGAAAAACTACAACTACTTTTCGGTACAACCGTACCCATTACCGGTAGCGGAAGAACAGATACGGGTGTACATTGTGAGCAACAGTTTTTTCATGCAGATCTTCCGGTAGAAATAAACACATTACAAATAAAAAGAAAGCTAAACGGATTACTACCGAACGACATCGCTATTAAAAATGTTCTACCTGTGCACAGCACTGCACATGCCCGTTTTGATGCTACTTTACGCAGTTATGAATACAGGATAGTGACAGAAAAAAATCCACTCCTTCAAAACTTGGCAACATACTATTTCAAACCCCTGCAGATCGAAAATCTAAACCTGGCTGCCACTTTGTTGCTGGGCGAAAAAGATTTCTCATCGTTTTGCAAAGCCCACACCGATGTGGCCCATTTTAGATGCACGGTAACAAATGCACACTGGAAACAAAAAGAAGATATACTCGTTTTTCATATTTCGGCAAATCGCTTTTTGCGTGGTATGGTGCGCGCCCTTGTAGGAACCATGCTAGACGTTGGAAGTGGCAAAACCACTATCGAACAATTTAACAGTATTTTAAACGCAAGAAACAGAAAAACAGCAGGCATGAATGCACCACCAGAAGGTTTGTTTCTAACTGCTGTACATTACCCCGAAAACATTTTTTTAAACCCGAAGCAACCCATACATGGATAAAGAACAAATTAGCAGTGGTAACATAATCGATTGGTCTGTTTTGCGCAGACTAATGCGGTTTGTTAAACCCTACAAAGGCCGATTTTACCTTGTGGTTTTTTTAACCATAGCCATAGGTTTGTTATCGCCTTTACGGCCAATGCTTATACAGTATACGTTAGATACCGATGTGGCCACAGGAAATTACACAGGCATGGTGTGGATAATCGTTTGGCTGTTTGTATTGTTGGTAGTACAGTCGGCTGTGCAATATGCACATACTTATTTTTCGGGTTGGTTAGGCCAACAAGTAATTCGGGATATCCGCACAAAATTATATGATCATCTGATAAGGCTGCGGTTGCGTTTTTACGATAAAACGCCTATAGGCAGACTTGTAACCCGCACCATTTCGGATGTAGAAACACTGGCCGATGTTTTTAGTGAAGGACTTGCCGCCATGATCAGCGATTTGCTGCAAATCATCTTTATACTCGCCATAATGTTTTATCAAGATTGGAGGCTATCGCTACTTAGTTTATCTACCATTCCACTGATGCTTATTTCTACTTATGTATTTAAAGAAAAAATTAAGGTGGCTTTTAACGATGTACGCAATGCGGTTGCCAATTTAAACACCTTTGTGCAAGAACATATAACCGGCATGAGCATCGTACAGATGTTTGCCAGCGAAAAATACGAGTCAGAAAAATTTAGGAAGATAAACAAAGACCACAGAGACGCTAACTTGCGCTCTGTTTTATATTATTCCATATATTTTCCCGTTGCCGAAATTATTGCCGCAGCCGGTATTGGCTTATTGGTATGGTATGGTGCAAAAGCAATCATTCAGGCAGACATGACAGGCATCACCATAGGTGAGCTTATCGCGTTTATCATGTACATTCAAATGTTCTTCAGGCCCATCCGAATGATTGCCGACCGGTACAACACGCTTCAAATGGGTATTGTATCATCATCGCGTATATTAAATTTATTAGACGACCAAACCTATGTGCAAAAAACGGGGTCTTACAAACCCGTTGCACTTAACGGAGCTGTTAGTTTTAAAAATGTTTGGTTTGCCTACACCGAAGAAAATTATGTTCTGAAAGGCATCAACCTAGATATAAAAGCCGGACAAACCATAGCTTTTGTTGGCGCAACCGGAGCCGGAAAGTCTTCGGTAATAAATTTACTAAATCGGTTTTACGAAGTAAACAAAGGTAGAATTTGTATTGATGGACGCGATCTTCAAGAGTATGAACTAGGCACGTTAAGAAAAAATATTGGCGTTGTGCTGCAAGATGTATTTCTTTTCTCCGACACCATATACAAGAACGTGAGTTTGGGCTCAGCCGAAATTACCGAAGAGCGGGTGTGGCATGCTGCAGAATTGGTAGGTGCACGAAAATTTATAGAAAAGTTACCCGGGCAACTTAACTACAATGTAATGGAACGTGGCAGCACCCTATCCGTTGGCCAGCGGCAACTCATATCGTTTATACGTGCCATGGTGTACGATCCTAAAATTCTTGTGTTAGATGAGGCTACATCTTCTGTAGATTCTGAAACAGAAGAAATGATACAACAAGCTATTGATAAAATGATGAAAGGCCGTACATCTATTGTTATTGCCCACCGTCTTTCTACCATTCAAAAAGCCGATGTTATTGTGGTGTTAGACAAAGGCGAGATAAAAGAAACAGGAACTCACGAAACCTTATTGCAACAGAATGGATTTTATGCGCAACTCCACAAAATGCAATACAAAGAGTTTGTTTAAACATTTCGAGAGGTAAACAACCGTAATTTAAATCGCGTGTAAAAGCAAAAAGCGTATATTTGTTGTAATGCCCCTCCCAAAGATTTACATCGTAAGTACTTTTTTACTTCTTTGCCTTACCCTTCAGGCCTGGGGGCAAGGCTTCAACAAATCTTTTCATACTAAAAGCCCACTAACAAAAAACAGATACAATTACAGAGCATCGCAAGTGGGGCATAAAAAAGCAAAAACGATTTGCCCGATATTCGAAAATTCTAAATATCCTTATCAAGGCTTAGGTTTTAAAATGGGCGATCCGTTTGCCTTTACGTATAAGTTTTATCCACGTAAACACCTTGCGTTTGTGGCCGATGTTGGGCGGCCTGCCAGCGGATTGTACAGCACCTACTTTCGTGAACAATTTTTAGAAAAAAGAGCTGAAATTGCTCCGAATTTATCGAATGTAGAATATTCATCACACAGGGTAAAATCAGATTTTATTGTAGAAACAAGGGCATTGTACCAATTCGATGCCACCATCGTATCGAAAGGGCTGCAAGTGTACACAGGTATCGGGTGGGAATTTCGCACTACAAAAGTAGATTACGATTTTAACTTTAATAATGGCCCCAATCCGGAAGATGGAGAATTCGCTCGCGTAACCAACAGCCGTAGTACACAAGGTATTCAAGCCGTTGTAGGTATTGAGTATGCTTATTTTCAATTGCCGATTTCCGCATTTATGGAAATGGAGTATTACGTAGATGTTATGTTAGACCCCGGACAGAATTTTCTGCAAGGTGGTATTGGGTTACGCTATGTTTTTTAAAATTCTTTACGCTTGTATGAAAGCTTTATTAAAAACTTTTGCCTTATTTTTTATAACGATATCAGTATACGCACAACACCAGTCGATTGGTTTGAGGGTAGGCAACCCCACTGGTTTTACCTATAAAAAATACCTGGCTAACTCTACGGGTGCTATCGAAGCAGGATTTGGCACTGTATCTGCCGAACAAAGTGCACGCTATTATCGGAAATCTTTTAAAGATTATAGTTCATTTGCCAATCAAAATTACGTAAGTCATACTGTAAACAGTACACTGGTTTTGCAGGGCCGGTATTTGTTCCAATACCCATGGGAGTTAAGCGGTGCGGGGAAATACGAATGGTACTGGGGCCTTGGAGGTTTGTTAAAACTTGCCAACGTTACCTATACACACAGCGAGAATAGCGGCAACAGCCTTTTGCGCACTACAAAGAAAAACGACATCGATCTGGGAATAGAAATTCCATTAGGAATGGAATATACTTTTGAAGATGCTCCTATTACCTTGTTTGGCGAAGTTGGCCCGTTTATAGAATTAACTAACAGAACGGGTGTAATGCAGGTAAAGGGTGCACTTGGTATTCGGTATAATTTCTATCAGAAGTTATAATGCTTTTAATACTTAACAGTTATTCATTTTCTGGAAGATAAACCTGGAACACTTTTAATTCTTACTATTTTATCGAGTTAACAATGTTAAGACATAATTCTTAAGATCATTCATTTACATCATTACTCTCAGTAAGCATTTACTTTAAGTTAAACTCAACATTTATCAATACTACTAATTTTGTTTTATTGATAGATGAATTTTTACTTCTTCCTCTTCAATAAAAATATGTTGAACAATAATTTTTAAACCAGTAGTAGTAGAAACTTTTTCGTTACTGGTTGCGCGAATAGTTTGAACAACTTTTCCACGTTCCATTATTACATCTTTTTGTTGAGTATACATGATAATCTCATGAGATTTTTTATCGGCAAAAAGTTTAATTCTATAGAAATTAGAATCTACATCCGGAAATTGAAAGAGCGGATTAAAGTAGCGTATAGAAGGGCGGTTTCTTGTAAATAAATTTTTTACTGCTTCGGAGCGTATTAGAATTGGTTTTGTGTTACCGGTGCTATCGGTATGAAAAATTTTATTGTCGCTAATAAAATCTATATGCTTAATGGCTACTTGTTGTGCCGGTTCGCCTGTTTGTTTAGTGCAACGGAATGTTACGTAAAAATCTTTATGCTCGGTGTAAATGGTAAAAAATGTAGCGAAGAATAAGAATACTCCAACAATTACTACTGTTATTACAACAACTATCAGCATAATTTTCTTTGAACCAGTCATTTCACTTTAAATGGTTTAGCAAAATACATGGTTACTATTCTATTACCTAGTTTTGGCGTTCTTAAAAATTGAAATGAAATTGATTTATCATTGATCTTCTTGTAGTTCGAACAAACGGATATCGGGAGTGTGTAAGGTAAACCAACCTAAACCGCCTTTTACATTGGTTGGAAAGTTGATGGGCTCTGAGGCAAATTCTGAGAAACCAAAACGGCTATCGTTTCTGAGTTTTACATAGTTGTAATACGGTTGGCTTATGTTGGTTAAGGATACAGCAATAGAATCGCCAGGTAGAAACTCCTGAAACAAAACGTTAAATGTTTCGGAATACGTTTGGCCGTTAAATTCTTTATCGTCCATCAACTTTGTATAAATACGTGGATTTAGTAATGAAGTAAGTTGTTGTGTGGCAGAGTAGCGTTGTACATTTATCATGTAAAAATTTTCTGTTGGCGGATCGTTAAATGTGTAGCGTATGCGAGCAAGCGAATCGAATTCGTTATAAATAATATCTGCCGAAATTTCTTCGAAGCCAACGAAAGGCAAAAGTGTTGTAAAGGCATTGACTTTTCCGAATTCGTTATTTTCTATTTGTAATTCGTAAATGGCAGACTCTTGCAGGTTGGTTATTCCTCCATAAAAACCATTTCCTAAGTTTAGTAAGGTGTCGCGGTTTGTAGTATTGCTTATTACCACTGTTGCATCGGTTATTGCAATTTGTGCAATTAATTCTTCGGGGTTAGCGTTTTCTCCAGCATCTAACGCTCCGATGCTTCGGGTAACTAATACTACCAGGCCCACTCCGGGTAGTACTTGCGATGAAACAACTAGTTTGGGCGTTAGTTTGGGTAAGTTTTCTATGGGTAATGGTTCGGGTATGCACCCTAAATAAACTACACCCATCAGCATACATAACGCTGATCTATAAAGTTTAAATTTAATTGGTTTAAAAACTGATTCCATAACTTATAAAGGGTATTGTGCCAAATAAACCGGGTTGTTCGTATCGAAAAGAACCATCATCGTTTGGTTCTATGTTTATGCCTATGGGTGTGGCTCGGTTATATACGTTGTATACACCGATGTACCATTCGGATTTGTATCGCTTACTTGGTTTAGAGAATAGTTTAACGCCCACATCCAGGCGGTGTGTGTCGGCCAGCTTAACAGAATTTACAGGTGCATAAACGGGTATTAATTGCACGCCTCCTAAATTAGGTGCAGGCACTACGTATTGCCCGATTACCGGAGTAAACCGCGAGCCTGAAATAAACTCGAACACGCTGCTTAGGGATATGCGTTTTGTTAAGGCATAATTTAAAACGGCCGAACCATTGTGCCTGCGATCGTACCGGGCTAAGAAAGTTTCTCCGTTGTTTAGTTCATCGAATTGCCTGGTTGCGCGTGATAGGGTGTAGGCTATCCAGCCTGTGAGTTTTCCTGCTTCTTTTTTAATTAATAGTTCGAGGCCGTAGGCGTTGCCTTTTCCTTGTATGAGTTGTTGTTCGAAATCTGTATTTAAAAAAAGATTGGTGCCTTCGCGGTAGCCGATCAGGCGCTGCATGCTTTTGTAATATGTTTCTACACTTAGGTAGATGTTTTTTTCTGTTAGTTTTTTAGTATAGGCCAACGTTAGCTGATCTGCAGTTTGTGGTTTTACTTGTTCGGTTACGGGGTACCATATATCGGTAGGGAAGGCTACTGCTGCACTTGATACGCGGTGTAAATATTGTGCCATGCGCGAGTAACTGGCTTTTAGTGCGGCTGTTTCGTTTAGTGTGTATCGAATGGCTAAACGTGGCTCGGGGTTACTATAAAAAGTATTGTCAACCCAAGCTGTTGATACGCGTATGCCTGCACTCCATTGCCATTTTTCTTTCCAACGGCCATCGGCCTGAAAAAACAAACTGTTTTCTAAACTGGTTTGTGCGCGTGTAGCAGAGCTTTCTAATAGTTGTGCTATTTCTCCGCTTGTACTAATTACGTTTGGGCTTACGGCATGCCGGGCTGTTTCCCAACCGGTTGTATACTCCCATTTATTGTTTACTGTTTTTTGTAGGGTATACTTTGCTCCCCAATCGGTAATGTCGGAGTCGGTAAAAAGTCTGCTGTCTTCGAACTGATTGCGGATAGCATAGTTAAATCTTGTGCGATAAACATTTAGTACAGCGTTGGTTTGGTTTTTCCATTTGCGTTTCCATAAAAATGTTTGTGTGCTGTTGGCGATGGTAAAGTCTGATGTAAACCTGAAATTGCTGGAGGTGTCGCGGGCTTCGCGTACAAAGTTGAGCACGTCTTGCCCGCTGTAATGCCCGATTTCTATATGATCGTGCTGGGTGGGTTTAAGTATAATTTTTGTATTTATATCGTAAAAGTAATAGGGCAATGATTCGCCTAAAGCACTAACAACTTTATCGATATAGGTTCTGCGTGCGGCCACCCATACATCGGCCTTGTTTTTAACGATAGGTTGCTGGATGAATACTCTTGATGCTAATAGCCCTACGTTGGCTTGCACTTTTGTTTTATCTGCAAAGGATGAACGTGTGTTTACCTGCATAATGGAAGAGAGTCTTCCGCCTACATCGGCAGGGAAGGCGCCATTAATGGCTGTAACATCTTGTAAAATATCGGCATTAAATACAGAGAGAAAACCGAATAAATGGCCTGTGTTGTATACGGGGGCGCCATCGAGTAAAATAAGATTTTGATCGGCTGCACCACCCCGCACAAATAAATCGGTTGTGCCCTCTACACCTTTGGCTACACCGGGAAGTAATTGTAGGGTTTTGATGGGATCGGCTTCGCCTCCTAATACGGGTATGTTGTTTATTTCTTTTGTGCTGAGGCTTAAGGTTGATGAGCGTGTGTTCTGGAGTTGGTCTGACTGAAGATTGCGTGCGCCTGTGATAACTACTTCTTGCAATTGTTCTGTTTTAGATTCCAGAAATATATACAGGGTTGTATCGCGCAAGATGGTGAAGTTTTCGCGCCAGGTTTGGTAGCCTGTATAGGTAACCGTTAGGCGGTGTTTGCCGGGTTTTATTTTTACTTCGAATGTGCCTTGCTCTTTGGTGGCAACATGTGTGTTTTCTGACAACAGGTGAATGTGCGCTCCGGATAAGGGCTGGCCGGCTTCGTCTTTTACAAAACCTTGCAGGCGAATTTCTTGCCCTTGTGCTTGTAGGAGCAACGTGGTAGAAAAAAGCGCACTTAACCAAAGTTTCATATTGCTATAACCACAGACGAAAACGAAAGTTCACCGGCATTGTTGTATATGGCCAGGGTGTGATGCTTTGCTTTTATTTTGTTTTCAATTTTTTGAGAGTTCTTCTATGAAATCGCGAACCTGGTTTAGCTTGCTGGCGGGTAAGGCTTTTAGTTTTCCTACTATGTTGCCTTTCTTTTTACCTCGTTTTAGTTTTTGGAGGGAGTGATCTTTTAGGGCATCGGACTTGTCGGTGGTTTCCCAGGCAAAGAGATCGTCTATCGTGCAATTAAGGAGCAAGCAAATTGCTTCGAGGTGTTTAAAGCTAATGCTGCTTACTCTGTTGTTTAACAGGCGGCTTACTGTGTGGGGTGTGAGTCCGTTTTTTACGAGGTATTGGTTGGGGTTTTCTATCCCTTTGTCTTCGAATAATCTTTGGAGGTCTAGCTTGAGCATGGTGCGTGTTTAATTTTAGCTATGGTTATGTTTATAGCGGTAATAAGGTTGCGATAAAGTGTGTTGTGTTTTTTATTATCTGCAATGGTTATATCAAAATTAGCAAGAATAGTGTTACTATCAGCAACAACAAAGGTAATTTCTGCCATACTATTTTTAATATCTGTTCTGTATAAATCATTTTACGAAATATCTAACTAAACATCAGCCTTAAACTTGTTATTATCTGCAACATGATTTTTATTATCGGCAACGTATCTACCATCATCAGCAATGAAGATATTAACATCGGCAATAAGGTTGGTATTTTTAGCTAGAAGGGTGGTTTTTTCTGCTACTACGGGGGGATAATCTGCCGGGTGATTGCCTGTAGTTCGGATAGAGTACGAGCTGTACCGTTACATATTGAGTTTGGCTGCCGGGTTTGCTGCATTAGTAGCGATGGTGTGGACTTTTGCCTCTTTAATTTCGGGATTGTTAGGGTTTTTGTAGCGCAATACGCTTTGTATGCTTGTATCGCTTATTCTAAACAGGCCTTTTTGTTGAATGAGACAGCTCTATTATCAGCCTAATTAATTTACCCGATAAACAAAAAAGCAGTTCTTGCCTTGCAAGTAAAATTTAATGTTTAAACATTAATTGTTGTAACATATAATTTGTACTTTCGTATATAAAGTGAGATGAAAAAGTACAGCAGGCTATCGGGTATATGTTTTATATTACTGGTTATCAGTGTTTTAAATGTTTATTCGCAGTCTGTAAAACCAAGAAAAACTATGAAAACAACTTTGCATAAAGCCGAAACAAGAGGGCATGCCAACCATGGCTGGCTCGATTCTTACCACACTTTTAGTTTTGCCGGTTATTACGATCCTAGCCGAATTCATTTTGGGGCGCTAAGGGTTTTGAATGATGATGTAGTGAAGGGTGGATTTGGGTTTGGCAGACACCCACACGATAACATGGAGATTATATCTATTCCTTTAAAAGGATCGTTGGCCCATGCGGACAACACAGGCGGAAGTGGAACGATACAGGCCGGTGAGGTACAAATAATGAGTGCGGGCACTGGGGTAGAACACAGCGAGCAAAATGGTTCGAGACAAGAAGATGTAAACTTTTTACAGATTTGGGTATTTCCGAAGGAAAAAAATATAGCTCCGCGTTACGACCAAAAAAAATTTAGCCGTGAGGCCAGACAAGATAAATGGCAAACGCTTGTATCGCCTACGCAAGAGGGAGAATCGTTATGGATTAACCAAGATGCGTGGTTTTCGAGAGGTGAGATAAGCAAGGGGAAAACATTGCCTTATTCTTTACATAAAGACAACCAAGGTGTATATGTTTTTGTGCTTGATGGAAGCATTACGGTAAACGGACAAGTATTAAATAAGCGCGATGGCTTTGGCGTAAGCGGTACTGATGCTATACACCTTGTTGCGAATGAAAATGCCGATGTTTTATTGATTGAGGTACCGATGCAGGTAAACTAATATGAAAACGAGAAGTGTTTCTCATCTTTTATATGCCCAACCCATAAACATGGGCGGCTTGCCGGTGCGGCAGGCTTTTCCTACGCAGCAGGTGCAACAGCTAGACCCGTTTCTATTGCTACACCATGCCCGGGTAAAAGCTCCGCAGCATACAGACCCGCGCCATGCAGGAGTAGACCCACACCCACACAGGGGGTTTTCTCCGGTAACTTTTGTTTTTGAAGGGGGCGTGCACCACCGCGATAGCCGCGGAAACAACGGAACTGTATATGCAGGTGGCGCCCAATGGATGCACGCTGGCCGGGGCATTATCCACAGTGAAAGGCCTCCGCATGATATACATGAGCGTGGTAGTTATCAGGAAATTATTCAGCTATGGGTTAACTCGCCTGCTAAAAATAAATTTGACTTACCGAGTTATTATCCTGTACAAGCAGAAGATGTGCCCGAGGTGAAATTGGAAGATGGGTTGAGTACCTTGCGTGTTTTTGCCGGCACTTTGCAACATGTTTCGGGAAAAATTACCCCTGTAAGCGCGGTTAACGCTGCTACTGTTTTTGTGAAAGAGAACGGTAGATTTTCTGTTGCCTTGCCCGCGCACCACAATGCTTTTTTGTATTTGTTGGATGGTGCTATTATGTTGGACAAGTATGGTTTGGTTGAAGGACACCATGCCGTATTGTTTAAGCAAGATGGCGAAGGCATTGCCTTAGAAGCCAAACGGGATACGCGTATGTTGTTGATGAGTGGCGAGCCCATTGGTGAGCCTGTTGTTTCGCATGGGCCATTTGTTATGAATACCCAAACGGAGATACTGGAGGCTATGCGGGATTATCAGTTGGGGAAGATGGGGGTTTTGATTGAGGATTGAAAAGCCTCACCCCCAACCCCTCTCCGAAGGAGAGGGGAGCTGGATAGGGATTTATGTTAGGCGATGAATTAAATGCCTCACCCCCAACCCCTCTCCGAAGGAGAGGGGAGTTGGATAGGGATTTATGTTGGGTGATGAATTCAAAAGCCTCACCCCCAACCCCTCTCCGAAGGAGAGGGGAGTTGGATAGGGATGTATGTTAGGTGATGAATTAAATGCCTCACCCCCAACCCCTCTCCGAAGTAGAGGGGAGCTGGATAGGGATTTATGTTAGGCGATGAATTAAATGCCTCACCCCCAACCCCTCTCCGAAGGAGAGGGGAGTTGGATAAGGATTTATGTTGGGTGATGAATTCAAAAGCCTCACCCCCAACCCCTCTCCGAAGGCATAGCCGTCAAGCTAAGAGATTTGTTAAGACATCGGAGTATTTGGGTTTACCTCTTTTTATTTCAGTTCGGTATCTTCGATCAGCATTTGAAAGAATGGTTTTAAGCCAA
>JAJTEH010000073.1 GCA_021298355.1 Flammeovirgaceae bacterium | reverse complement strand
CAAATTGACCATACCAATTTTTTTTCTTTAGTAATCAAATCATACTTAGTGCAGATAAGGGTATAGTTCGTAGTCTATACTCGTACAAATCTTCCACTTGGTACATTTTCCTTTTAAATAACAGAGGTAATTTTTTACCGGGTAATGTTTGGCTTAGGCACCTGTAAATAATTTAAAATCATCGGGCCATTTTTAGGTACTTAATTTTTTGGACTTGTTCGCTATAAAATGCCTGACCTTTGATCATCATAGATATTTCAAACCTACCACCTAAAATAAATTTTATAACTTGAGCGTGTTAATTAACCCTCAGTCCACAAGCATGTTTAAAAAATGGTATTGTTTAATCCTCTCTGTTCTGGTTTTATCGCTTGGGTATTCGCAAGAAATACCAACACTTTCCGTTTCGGCAGAAACTATACAATCCGAAAAACAAATTAAATTAAATACACTTTGGGCCGAAACAGATGCCACCGGAAAAAGCATGGGTACGGTTACTTTTCCATATGTATGGCCGAACGATCAGGCGCAAGGTTACAAATGTTACCAGCTAATACTGCTAACCGATTACACAAAACCGCTTACGTTAGAAATACCCGATATGTACACGAGTTATCGTTTATGGGTTAACAATAAAGTTATTGCACAATCTGGTTTAGTGGGTAAAGATGCAAGTAGCTCAAAGCCCGAATGGATTCCTAAAATTGCAACATTACCTAAGGCAAACCAGTATCATTTTAAATTAGAGATAAGTAATTTTTTACATTCTAAAGGTGGCGTAAAAAATCCTATTCTTTTGGGCCAGCAAGATTTTCTTGAAAAGAAAAGAGCCAATGCCGAAACTGCTGCTATCTTACTAATTGCTTTGCTCGCATTGTTTGGTGTTGGCATTACAATTTATTTCTGGTGGACAAGCATGCCGGTTAGTGCATTGTACTTTTCTTTATTGTGCTTTGCATGGGCTTTGCGAGTTTCCTTTTCGGAGCTTTACATTGTGCCTTACTATTTTCCTTCTATTTCGTGGCATGTTGTTATCCATATAGAATACTTAAGCCTTTTTGCAGCAATAGGGCTTGGTGTAAAATTTGTTTCATCGCTTTACCCACTTGATCGGCATAAGATAATGGATATCTTAATTTTAAGTTTATTAGGTTTGTTTTCCTTACTTGTTATCTTTTTTAAGCCTATTGTTTTTACTTTGTGGTTAAACGTATACTTAACCGTTACTGCGGTGGCATTAGGGTATATGGCGTTTACCGTTGCAAAAGCAGTTGGTTATGCACGGTATGGTGCGCTTTACAGTGTATTTGCTATTTTAGTAGGGTTAGCGGCTTTCACGTACAATCTTATGTCGTATCAGGGCTTGTTTGAGTTTAATCCGTTGGTGTACAATATAAACTATCTTGTAATTTTTACATTGGTTGCAATAGCCATGTTTTATCAACGCAGTAAGCGGGCAGATTATCGTAATGCTCCCGATATGCTTACATTTGATCACTATTATAAAAACGATAAAAAAGCATAACAATTTCTACCGGTCAACTGCAAGCCTGCATTTTAATTTTACAGTATACTATAATAGCCCACAACTAAAATCGTGGGCTATTTTATTTACTTACTTTTTGGTAGATCAGTAAAATCAAATTTCTATATAGCTGTTTGTATTCTAAAAGAATCTTTCAACTTATTTCTTGTAAAAAAATTAACTACAAGTTGAAAAACTTATTGTTGCACATAAATTAAAATCAGATTCTAAATGCCTAAAAAGAACAACGTTTAAAATACTAGTGCACAAACATTACACTGCGTTTTATGAATTGAGTTAGCGCTGGGCCTGTTAACATATTTTGCGATAAGAGCGCAAGATCGAAAACTTGCTTAGCCAATTCTATTTGTTTTTCTTCTATTTCTTCTTTTAAAATTTTTGCAATTAGCGAGTGGTTCCCATTAATCGAAACCTGATAGGTGTCGGGCATGTTCCCCATAAAACCATACCCTCCTCCTAATTTCGCCATATCTTTCATTCTGCGCATAAATTCACTTACAGTAATTACTACCGGCATATCTTCTGGCGCTAATGCTTCTACAGCCAATTGCATGTTGGTATTTGCAATTGCTTTTTCGAAAACAGATTTAATTTTCGCTTGCTCGTCTGCACTTAAAACAGATTCGGGGCGTATTTCTTTTTCAATTAGTTTATCGGCAATGTCGCTATCAACACGTTTAACTTGTGTTTTCTCCAGCTTTTGCTCTAGTGTGTTTATAAAGTGGTTATCTAACACTCCGTCTAACAACAATACATCATACGTTTTATTTTTAGCCGATTGTATAAAGCTATCTTGCTTGCCGGCATCGGTGGTGTATAGGTATATAACGTTGCCCTCTTTATCGGTTTGCTGTGGTTTAACTTTTTCTGTGTATTCGGTTAATGTGTAGTATTCTTTTTCAGTGTTTTTTAAAAGGGTAAAATCTTTAACCCGATCGTAAAACTTTTCGTCTGATATGATTCCGTATTTTACAAATATGCTGATGTCGTCCCACTTCTTTTCGAAATCTTTACGATCTTTCTTCGCTAACTCCTGTAATTTATCGGCTACTTTTTTTGTAATGTGCTGGCTTATTTTTTTAACATTGCCATCGCTTTGTAAATAACTACGCGAAACGTTTAGCGGAATATCCGGAGAATCGATTACACCGTGCAGCAGCATTAAGAAATCGGGCACAACATCCTTTACTTCATCGGTAATAAACACTTGGCGCGAATAGAGTTGTATTTTATTTTTTTGCAACTCGAAATCATTCTTCACCTTAGGGAAATACAAAATTCCGGTAAGGGTAAACGGATAATCTACATTGAGGTGTATCCAAAACAATGGATCTTCGCTAAACGGATATAATTCTTTATAGAATGCGAGGTAATCTTCATCTTTTAAATCGGCCGGAGATTTTGCCCACAACGGGTTAGGATTATTTATGATTCGATCTTTTGTAACGGTTTTAGTTTGGGGTTTACCTTCTTTATCAACACCATCTTCTACGCTTTCTTGTTGGGTGCCGAACTTAATTTCTACAGGTAAAAATTTGCAATACTTTTCTAAAATTCCTTTTAATCGGTATTCATCCAAAAACTCGGTTGAGTCTTCGTTTACATGAAGAATAATGTCTGTGCCTCGTTCGGTTTTGTTGTGGCTTGTTAATTCAAATTCTGTAGAGCCATCGCAAATCCATCGGGCTGCTTGCGCATCTGTTTGGTACGACTTAGAAATTACTTCTACTTTATCGGCCACCATAAATGCCGAATAAAAACCCAAACCAAATTTTCCGATGATATCCTTTGCATCGGTTTTATCTTTAAATTTTTCTACAAATTCGGCTGCCCCTGAAAATGCTATTTGATTGATGTATTTTTTAATTTCATCTGCAGTCATGCCCAACCCCCGATCGCTAACGGTTATTGTTTTATTCTCTTTATCGAATTTTACTTCGATAGTTAGGTTGCCAAGTTCGCCTGCGTAATCTCCTAATGCGGCAAGCTTTTTTAATTTCTGGGTGGCGTCTACAGCGTTAGAAACCAATTCGCGTAAAAAGATTTCGTGGTCGCTATACAAAAACTTTTTAATGATAGGGAAAATGTTTTCGGTATGAATGGAAATACTTCCTTTTTCTGATACTTCTGCCATAGTGCTTGTTTTTAAAATAAAAAATCCAGCCGAAACTGGATTCAATTATTATTCCAAACGAATTGTTGATGACAGGTTGGCAGTTAGTACCGAGGTACGTGTTTATTTAAAAATGCATTTGATGTATTTTCCCATTTGTTTAACACTTCGTTTCTTGTTTTAAATAATTTTTCCTGGGCGGTGTTAAACTGGTTTAGTGCTTTGTTGTATTCGGCAACGGCTTTGTTGTATGTATCTATATCTGTTTGGGTACGTTGTTGCGGGCTTTTTTTCTCTATGCTTTCCTTAATTTTTTCGAACTTTTCTTTTTGTAAAGCAAAGTCTGTAAACAAGTTACTGTTTGCGGCTTCCTGAGCAAAAAATTCAAGTGCCTGGCGGCATGCTGTTTTTAGTGTGGCATCTCCGGCAAAGGGTGTTATCGGCCCGATTTTCTCCAGATTTTCTTTTGCATTGATACCGAGTTGTTCTGC
>JAJTEH010000039.1 GCA_021298355.1 Flammeovirgaceae bacterium | reverse complement strand
AGATTCTAAAAATCCTTTTTGCCACACAGGAAAATTCCACATGGCAATACCTTGATCGAGATAAGAACAAAGCACACGAAACAAAGTAGGATGAACAAGCGAATCCATATCGAGTTGATACTGCTTCTTCCAAAAAGCGCGCAAAGCTCCAATGCGTGGTAAACCGGGAGAAGGATAATCCGTATGGATTACTTTTTTCATCCATATTTCTATTTCGTTTTCTCCTTTTTGGTTAGCTATTCCTTTTCTTAGCGTTGCCTCAGCAATGTTTCCGCTGGCATATAAGTTTCTATAAGCCGCTAGCGAAAGGGTTGTGTTGTAGCCAAATGTTTTAAAAGCCTTTCGAATAGCAAGCTTAAAGGGTTCATGTTGAAAAGCATGTAGCGTGTTGTGGTGTATAAAATCTTTTAATGGCGCTTGTGCAGGAAGATAGTGTTTCAATTCGTGCAATACATGCGCTTCATTAAAGCCCAATGATTTTGAATTCATAATACTGATTGA
The DNA here is from genome assembly GCA_021298355.1 of Flammeovirgaceae bacterium. Lineage (GTDB taxonomy): Bacteria > Bacteroidota > Bacteroidia > Cytophagales > Cyclobacteriaceae > Chryseotalea. The sequence goes on along the minus strand of JAJTEH010000039.1, from coordinate 28,629 downwards.
TTCTGGTTAAAAAATGCTGCTTAAACCTAAAACAGGTTATACTGGGAGGCAGAAAAAAATGTAGAAAGAAATCAGATTCTAAAAACCAGAATTTTAAGATAAACCGGCCATTCTACCAGATGACCTGATTTTTTTGTATAGCTGAGCGTTGTTTTTTCGAAACGTACTACAGGGTAAGAGAATGATAAATAAGCAGAATTTTTTGATGAGATGTCTTCATCTCGGTGTTCTTCTTCGTTTTCGGTTTTCTCGAATAAACCTAAGGCGATGGGTTTTACATCTAACTTATATAAAGATGTATGGTGGTTACCATCTTTAACAAGTTCAACTGCATGCCCGCCCAATACAGGAAATGAAAATTGAAGCAGCAAAGCCAGCAAGACTAACCTTAATGAAACCGATATGGCAGCGCTTTTTATCAATGTTTTAAATCACGTACAAGTATACCACGAAGTACTCAATTGTAACACATCGTGTATGATAAAGCAAAACAAACACAAATTTTGATGATTCGTATAAAGTAAGACTTGCTGGCGTAAGAGCTACTTAACTAAAGTAATAGGATTACTATTAAGATGATAATCTATCTTATTTATCAATGTATGAACAATAGGCAAGATGTTTTAATCTGTTTTATTAAATTCCTTTTAACTGACGTGCAGCGTGATGGACGCGAACAATGGCTATAGAATCTGTTGATAAAGTATAAATAATTCGATAATTACCTTCGATTAATTCTCTTAATGCTTCTTAATCAAACTCCGGAACTATTCTGCCGGATTTAGGCTGATGTTCTAACTGCTCTACTCTTTCCATTAATTTTTCGATAAACCGATCAGCATAAAATTTAGAGTCTTTAGAAATGTATTCATGAATTGATTTTAAATCTTCTACAGCAAAATCTGTCCAAACAATTTTTACCATTTTTTGATTTTATCCTTTAGGTTTTCATGGGAAACAGTTTTTTCTTCCTTCACTTGTTGAAGCCCTTTCTCAACCTTATCCATGAACACCAACTTCTCTATCAAATCGTCTAAGTTAAATTCCTGTGGAAATCCTTTCATCGTTTCTATTACAACATCTTTTCTCATACCATCTGATTTATCTTTCTGTTTATTAAAGTAAAAAATACTTTTAATTTTTTTCAATTAATAGTACAATTATTTTACTAATCAATCATTTCAAATCTTGTGTAGGCTTGTAAAATTTTGGGTACACGAATTCCTTTTTCAGTTTGGTTGTTTTCTAAAATAGCGGCTACTATTCTAGGCAAAGCAAGCGCGCTTCCGTTTAGTGTATGTAGCAATTGTGTTTTCCCTTCTTTGTTTTTGTATCTCAGCTTTAAACGATTAGCCTGAAACGTTTCGAAGTTGCTAACAGAGCTAACCTCGAGCCATCTTTTTTGAGCAGCAGAGTAAACTTCCATATCGTAGGTGATGGCGCTGTTAACACCCATATCGCCACCACACAATAACAATTTGCGATAAGGCAACTCTAATTTTTCTAAAAGAGATTGTACATATAAACACATTTCGTCTAAAGCCTTTTCAGATTCTTCGGGTTTTCTGATTTGTACAATTTCTACTTTATCGAATTGATGTAATCTGTTTAAACCCCGCACGTGTGCGCCCCAACTTCCGGCTTCTCTTCTAAAGCATGGTGTGTAGCCCACATTTTTTACGGGCAATTCAGCTTCATTCATGACTAAGTCGCGGTATAAATTTGTGATGGGTACTTCAGCGGTAGGAATCAAATATAAATTATCAGCAGTGGCATGATACATCTGTCCTTCTTTATCGGGCAACTGTCCGGTACCATATCCGCTGGCTTCGTTTACAACAATAGGAGGTTGAATTTCGCGGTAACCTTGCTTCTCGGCTTCATCTAAAAAGAAATTGATTAACGCGCGTTGTAGCTTCGCGCCTTTTCCTTTGTACACCGGAAAACCGGCACCGGAAATTTTTATACCTAAATCAAAATCGATGATGTCGTATTTTTTGATGAGCTCCCAATGGGGCAATGCATTTTCTGCTAACTCCGGGATGTTACCGAATGTATGCACAGTAATGTTATCATCAGCCGATTTTCCGGCCGGAACTTTTTCTGCCGGAACGTTCGGCAAAGCGTATAATTCTTTTTGTAAGTCGGCTTCTATTTGGGTAAGATCTGCATTAAGCGAAGCCACAGCTTCTTTTATTTCGCTTGTTCTTTTCTTCAGTTTTTCTGCATCTTCTTTGTTACCCGATTTCATCAGGTTGCCGATTTCGCGCGCTAGTGTGTTGCTTTCGGCTTGCAAGTCGTCTTGCTTTCTTTGTGTCTCTTTTCTTTTATTATCCAGGTTGATGATAGTATCTAAGGCTGTTTCCACCCCTTTTAAACCTCTTTTTTGTAAACCGTTGATTACGGCCTGCTTTTGCTCACGAATAACCTGAACTTGTAACATGATGGTAAATTTTAGGACGACAAAAATACATTAAAAAAAGGCTGTAAAATTTGATTTGCGTATAAAATCACCTATACTTGCAGCATCAAGAAGGTCGGTTTCTGGCCTCTACTAAAATAAATCAACTTTTTACTAACCCCGATTTCTCAATCCCATTATTGAAAATCTGTTCTTAACAGTCATCAAAACTTTTTAATCAACCCATGTACACAATTGACGATCTCAATGTCAAACTCTTATCAGAGTTAAGAGAAATTGCAGAAAACCTAGGCGTAAAAAATGCCAAGAAGCTGGCGAAGCAAGAATTAGTTTATAAAATTCTGGACGAGCAAGCCAAAGCTCCTGATACCAATACCAAAAAGCCTGAAGGCGAACGCGAGAAAAGACCACGCAGAAGAGAAAACGTTTCGCCAGCCAAAGAAGCGGAAGAATTATCTGCAGATGAGTTGTTACAATCCATCGATGTAGAATTGTTATCTCCGGCTATTTCTGAGTTTGAAGAAGAAGTAAAACCACAGGAAGCAAGTGCTCCAACTCCCGAGGCACAACAACCGCCACAAACAGAAGCAGAGCAAAATCAAAATAAAGAAGATCGCAACCGCGATGATCGTTTCCGCGAAGAACGCGCACAACGTGAACGCGAGCGTGAATTACGCGATGAAAAAGCAGCACAACTTCGCAATGCTATTCGCGAGTTCGAAGGTGCCATTACCAACGAAGGTGTGCTGGAAATTATGCAAGATGGGTACGGCTTTTTGCGTTCAAGCGATTATAACTATTTAGCCAGCCCCGATGATATTTATGTTTCTCCGGCACAAATCAAATCGTTTGGTTTAAGAGTAGGCGATACCATTCGCGGCAGCATTCGTCCGCCAAAAGAAGGCGAAAAATACTTTGCTTTGCATAAAGTAGAAACAGTTAACGGTAAATCACTAGAAGAAATACGCGACCGTGTAGCTTTCGAATACTTAACGCCACTTTTCCCCGAGGAAAAATTAAAGTTAAGCACTACGCCCGATAACATGAGCACACGCATATTGGATTTGTTCTCGCCTATTGGTAAAGGACAACGCGGTATGATCGTGGCCCAGCCTAAAACAGGTAAAACTGTTTTGTTAAAAAATATTGCCAACGCCATTGCAGAAAATCATCCGGAAGTTTATCTGATTATTTTATTGATTGATGAAAGACCGGAAGAAGTAACAGACATGGCACGCAGTGTGAAAGCCGAAGTTGTAGCTTCTACTTTCGATGAACAAGCCGAACGCCACGTAAAAGTTGCCTCTATTGTTTTAGAAAAAGCGAAGCGCATGGTAGAGTGTGGCCACGATGTAGTTATTCTATTAGATTCTATTACACGTTTGGCACGCGCATACAACACCGTTGTTCCGTCATCAGGTAAAATATTATCAGGCGGTGTAGATGCCAATGCTTTGCATAAACCTAAGCGTTTCTTCGGGGCTGCCCGTAAAATTGAAAACGGTGGTTCGCTTACCATCATTGCCACTGCATTAATTGAAACAGGTTCGAAAATGGATGAAGTGATCTTCGAAGAATTTAAAGGAACCGGTAATATGGAATTGCAACTCGATCGCAAGCTTTCGAACAGAAGGGTTTATCCTGCTATCGATGTGCCTGCATCCGGAACCAGACGCGAAGATTTATTGATGAAAGAAGAAGAACTACAACGGGTTTGGATATTGCGCAAATTCATGAGCGATATGAATTCTGTAGAAGCAATGGAATTCTTACAAAGCAAAATGAAAGGAACCCGCAACAACGAAGAGTTTTTACTTTCGATGAACGGATAACAAACAGGTAACAAATAGATAAAAAGCGTGGCTCTCCCACGCTTTTTTGTTTTATACGCTTTCATGTACATTAAAAGAAGAATTTGCGTAACTTGGTTTTCCCTAAATCCAAAGTGAAAAGACTTCTATTTTTATTATTGAGTTGTTGTGTAATAACTAAAGGGCTATCGCAAAATCAGGCAGATAGCCTTGAACAATTACTCTTGAAAGATATGCCTGATACAACACGTTTTTGGCTGATTTCAGATTTAATCCTAACCTATCAGGATGCCAAACCACGAAAGGCAGCAGAGTTAAGCAAGACCTCAATAGCATTAGCAGAAAAAATACAGAATAAGGTATACATAGCACGCGCATACCAAAGCCATGCTACAACAAGCGAAGCAATAGGTAATTACGATGAGTCTGTCGTGTATAATTTAAAGGCATTATCATTGGCAAAAGAACTGAATGATTCGGTTTCGGTAACGGCCATTTATAACAACCTCGGTATAACGTACAACCAAATGGGCGATTATGCTTTGGCTATTTATCATTTGTTAAAGGCAATTCAGCTAGATGAACTTAGAAAAGACACCATCGTGCTAGGGTACGATTATATAAACCTGGCAGAGTCTTACTACTATTCTAAGAATTACGAATCGGCATTAACCTACGGCACACGAGCCTACCACTATTTGCAGCAAACCCGTGATTTTATTGGCTTACAATACGCATCAGAAACGCTAGCTCTTGTTTTGATTGAAGTTGGCCACCTCGACTCGGCCAGAAGGTTACTGCGTAAAACTGCGCCACTAGCGCAGCGAGCTGGTAACACCTACATAATAAACCGATGCAGAAACCATGAAGGGAAGATATTTTTTATCCAGAACGAATTAGATAGTGCCGAACAAAATTTTTCGAGAGTAATAGCGGATAGTAAAACGCAGAATTATGCCGATGTGTACCTGCCTGCCTTATTGCAGATGGCACGGTTGAAGAGTAAAAGAAATAAAAAAGAAGAAGCAGTGCAGTATGCAAAAGAAGCGTTTACAGGATCTTTAAAGATAAAGAACAAAATATTGGCACAATCCTCTGCTCATTTGTTGGGCGAGCTTTACGCCCATCAAAAGCAAGCAGAAAAAGCTATTGAATTCTTAGAAATAGCGCATCGTTATCAGGATTCTATACTAGAGCAAAGTGTGCGTGGAAGCATACAAGCCTATGTATACGATATAAAACTTGAAAATGAGAAGAATGAAAATTTGTTAACACAAAAAAAACTAGAAGAACAAAAAGTTAAAGTGGCTAATCAGCAATTTGCGCTTATACTGATAAGCGTAGTTTTGTTTAGCTTATTTATTTTATTTTTAATTATCAGGCGGGCAGCTTTACAGCGCAAGCGTAATAACAACATGCTCGAAGCCAAGAATATCGAATTGCATAAACTTAATCAGGAAGTAAACGGTTTAATCAATACCATAGTGCACGATTTAAAATCGCCACTTAATAACATGCACGGACTACTATACTTACTCGAACGCGAAGTAGCGGGCAACACTGCGGCACAAACTCTTATTGCACAAGGAAACAAAGTTGTAAACCAAGGCCAGGAAATTGTTAATCAACTGTTAGAACTACGAGAGTTAGAAGAAGGAAACAGATCATTAGAAGTAACAAATATAAAATTACCCGATCTGCTAAACACGTTGTATGTAGAATTTACCCCCAGTGCTGCAAAGAAAAACATAGTGTTGATTACAAAAGCTACAAACGAAGAGGTAAGTACAGATGTGGGTATGGTAAACAGGATATTGCGCAATTTGGTATCTAACGCAATAAAGTTTTCCGAAAGAGGAAAAACAGTTAGTGTTGTAGCGAATAAAGAAGAATCTGCAATTTGTTTTGAAGTAATTGATACAGGACAAGGTTTCGAAGAGGAGGAGATTCCGCTTGTGTTTGGGAAATTTCAAAAGTTAAGTGCCCGGCCAACAGCCGGAGAAAGCTCAAATGGCTTAGGATTGGCCACCGTAGCATTAGCTGCTCAAAAACTTGGAGCTACGGTAGAATTAAAAACAAGTAAAGGAAAGGGTAGCACATTTACAGTGCGTGTTCCTTTGTAGGCAAGCCATATACAATTAATGGCAAAAATAATTGTTTTAGCATATAAGCAGCTAACATGCCTTACAGCGAGAACAAATTTAACCTAAGCTTTTAGAGGTAAGAAAATTTGGTATATTCTTTTACGTAAATTTCAAGAGTAGAAACATATAGCTTATACGTTTTTATCAACTAGTATTCAATTGAAATTTATTGTTTTCTTTTTAAGATATATTCTTGAATAGGCTCAAGGCCAATGGCCTTTCTTCTTTTATCAACGTTATCAGGATCTTCAATTGCTATTAAAGATTGGTTTCGAAAATATGTACCATACCATTGCTTTCCATTTTTAGGTATACGCTTATAATCCATTACTCTCGCGTAATGATACGGGTACATTTCGCCATGCCGCACTGCATTTAACATAAATGGTTCTAACATTTGAATTTCTTTGTTGCTAAAGTGTAACAATAATAAAGTGATGTTTCCTGTAACATCATATTTTCCTTTAGGGGTATCCTCTCCTATTTTAGATATACCTGGCCAGCCCGATTGAAGACAAATTTCGTATAACGTATTAAAGTGAGCTTGGTCAATTTCTTTCTTTCTTTTGGATGAATAAAACAGACCCTTCCAACCTCTTATCTGTTGGTCTTTTTTCACCATGTTATCAATTTTATAATCTAAGTCACCATCACTTAAGTTAAAATTTATTCGGTTGTTTAATTTTATACTATGCTTTAAACTTTTCATTCGGATTGTTTGCTTGTATTTTTTGAAATAATTGTCGGAATTAATCCTATCAATTTTTAGCCCTTTTGCTATAGCTTTCTCTAAATAATCAGTAGCACAAGAATAGTTTTGTGTTATTATTATGTTTTTGGCTGCTAAATAATAATCTTCTTTAAATGGTTTTTGAACCGTTTTAAATGCTAGTTGATAAACAGAATCTGCCTTTGTAAATTCTTTTTTTATATGAAGAAACTCTGCACGGTTGATAAGTTCATAATACAACAACCAATTCTCTTTGGGTTGAGCACATACATTTTGCTTCAATTGAATAATTAAGAAAAAAATGAAAATGATGTGAAAGTGCATGGAAGAGTTTTAGAAATATTAATCTTGAATATGGTTTTATCTACTTACAACTAAGTTAGTAAAATCCGAATAACAAAAAAGGGTTGCCACTAGCAACCCTTCTCTATATGCTGATAACAAAAATTATTTCGCAGCTGCAAATAATTTCGATACCTCGTTCCAGTTTACTACGTTCCAGAAGGCAGCGATGTAATCAGGTCTTCTGTTTTGGTAGTTTAAGTAATAAGCGTGTTCCCAAACATCTAAACCAAGTATTGGTGTTCCTTTTACTTCGGCTACATCCATTAATGGATTATCTTGATTAGGTGTAGATGTTACAGCAAGTTTACCATCTGCACCCACAATTAACCAAGCCCAACCTGAGCCAAAACGTGTAGCTCCAGCGTTGGCAAATTTTGTTTTAAACTCATCGAAGTTTCCAAAGGCTGCGTTAATCGCATCTGCTAATGCACCTGTTGGTGCACCTCCTGCGTTGGGGCCCATCACCGTCCAGAATAAACTGTGGTTGTAATGGCCACCGCCATTGTTACGCACAGCAGCCGGATATTTTGAAATGTTTTTACAAATTTCTTCGATGCTCAGATTTTCTTCGGGTTTGCCTGCTACTGCAGCATTAAGGTTGGTTACATACGCATTGTGGTGTTTACCGTGGTGGATTTCCATGGTGCGTGCATCGATATGTGGCTCTAATGCATGTAATGCATAAGGAAGCGCTGGTAAGGTGAATGCCATAGTTGTTTTATTTTAGTTTATAGAATGAAAGTGTATTCGTTTTATTCATCAACTCATTAAAGCCGGAATTTGTTCACGTATTTACAAAATTAAAAAGGTAAATCATCCGATGAAGTTGAACTGGCAGGGCTATCAAACGTATCGTACGCGGGGGGAGCATCGTAACCTTCGTTACTTTGTCCTTGCTTTTCAATTTTCCATGCTCTTGCTTCTGTGTACCAACGGCCGTTGTATTCACGGCTTTCTAAATCTACCGAAACTTGCACCATTTGCCCAACTGCAATGTTAAATTGTTGAATTTTATCGCCCCACATCGAAAGGCATACTTTCTTCGGATACTGGCTTTGGGTTTCTACTATAAATTCTTGCTTGCGCCAGGTTCCTTTTTTGCCGGCTCCGCTTTGCTCAGGTAAAATCTGAATCACTTTTCCTTTAACATCCATTTTATCTATCTAATTTATTTTTCTCTTAATCTTTTAAAAAATTCTAAAACCAAATGCTGGCAAGCTTTTTCATCTATCCCAAACGTTACGGCTGTTTTAGTGTGTAACAATGGTTGTTGCCAAAGTCTGTATCCGCGTTGTGTATCGCTAGCACCAAATACAACACGCCCAATTTGCGTCCAATGTAAGGCTCCGGCACACATGGCACAAGGTTCCAAAGTTACATAGAGCGTACAATCGTTTAAATATTTCGAACCTAAATAATTAGCTGCTGCTGTTATCGCCAACATTTCGGCATGTGCAGTAGCATCCGTTAACATTTCTGTTTGATTATGTGCTCTTGCTATAATTTTATTTTGGCAAACCACAATTGCACCAACCGGAATTTCGCCAGCATCAAATGCTTTGGCAGCTTCCTTTAGTGCTTCTTGCATGTAGTGCGCGTCTGATTGGGCCTTATCCAATGTTAATTAAAAGTTAATCAGGCGAAAATACGAAACAAAAATGAGCGGAATACGAAAAAGACACCATGTGGATTGTGAATATGAAGTTTAGTTTAGGTGTTGCTTTTATCATCGTTATGTTTCCTGTTTTTGCTCAAACGCAAAACACAACTTGGCACTACGATTTTAATGAAGAAGAAATGCCACAATCGTGGCAATGGTTACACGAAACTGAAGGCTGGCCCAACAAAGTAAAAAACCATTCTGTAGAAAATGGTATGTTAACCATAGAACCTGGTACTTCCGGATGGTTTGCCGATAAAAACGCTCCTTTTCTGTTTACACTTGTGAAGGGTGATTTCGATGTAAGAGCACGTGTTTTAGCCTCTGGTTTGCAAAGCAGATTACCCGAAACGGTTTGGTCTTTAGGTGGGCTGATGGTGCGGGTTCCTAAAAGCACCTATAAAGATGAGTGGAAACCTAAAGAAGAAAACTGGTTGTTTTTAACAACAGGTGTGGCCGAAGAAACAGGTAAACGAGTAGTTGAAACAAAATACACCATCAACAGTAAATCGAATTTAAAGCTACGCGATGTAGAAGACGGATGGATTACGTTAAGAATTGTTCGTGTAGGTAACTCGTTTATTTTATTAACAAAATTAGATGAGGATAAATCGTGGACGGTGCGCGATCGTTATTATATCGCAGATTTACCACCGGTTTTACAAGTAGGCATCAACGCATACACCAATAGCATGGCTGTGCCACCGCAAATTTTATGGGGCGATCCTTTCGCTTTTAACAATCAAACTTTTGATGAATTAGGTAAACCAGATTTCAGATTATTGGTAGATTATATTACGTGTCAACCCGCAGCCGTTTCTTTCAAATCAGAAAATCCAGGTTCGCAATGGTTGAAGAATGTATATGAAAATAGATTGACGGATTCTCAACTGTCGGATAAATCTTTGATTAAGTTGTTGGGAGAATAATAAGTATGTAGACATAAGATTTTAGACTTAAGACATAAGAATGGTTAAGCTTTTTAGGCAAACTAATTTTAGAAATTGTCAATACGAAAAAATCAAATGACTTAAATCTTACTACTTATGTCTCTCTCTAAAATCGAATTTTACTTCACCCTCACCGAATTCATCACTGCAGTTGCAACAGGTTGCCATTCTGTTTTTAAGCGTGTGGGGCAAACAAAACTAAAAACCAACGTTTTGTCTTTTTGCACTAAATACTGAATGTACGTGTATTTTAAAATCGGTTGTTTTTGAGCTTCGTTGTTTCTGTTGCCATTCATTCGGGTTTCTATTTCGAACACGATAAATTTTTTGCCATTAATTTCTTTTATCTCTTCTCTTAAAATTTCGACCCGATCAAACAGGTTTCTGAATCCGGATTTAAAAAACGATTGCGCCACCGGCAAATTTTGATCCGGCCATTGTGTAGCCGAAGTAGTGATTGTTAACTCCGTATCACGCTCCACGTTTGTAAAAGCAGCCAAAGGCGCACGCACACTAGGCATACGTTGTACAAGATCCTCGGGCGTCATGGCAATAAAGTCAGCCGGAATCATCCAAGTGATGTCCGTACCAACCTTATTCTTGGTTAGTTTGGGGGAATCTGAAAAAGATGAGAGAGAAAGCAGTAAAAAAATAATAATCAGTCGCATAGCACAATTAGTTCAGCTAAATTCGCGCCAAATTAAAGAAACAATATGGTAAGAACACATACCTGTGGTGAATTACGCCTGTCGAATGTCGGACAAACCGTTACGCTGGCCGGTTGGGTACAACGCACACGCGATAAAGGCAGCGTTTTGTGGATCGACCTGCGCGACCGCTACGGCATCACCCAGTTATTGCTGGAAGAAGGCAAAACAGAAACATCCTTACTAGAAAAGGCGCGCCAAGCCGGAAGAGAATTTGTGTTGCAAGTTACTGGCGAGGTTATCGAACGTTTATCTAAAAATGATAAAATACCAACAGGAGAAATTGAAATCAGTGTAAAGAAAATAGACATACTGAATCCGGCTAAACTACCTCCTTTCACGATAGAAGATGATACCGATGGTGGCGATGACTTGCGCATGAAATACCGCTACCTCGATTTACGCAGAAACATCGTACGCGAAAAATTACAACTGCGTCATAAAATGGCTCAACAAACGCGCGCCTATTTAGATGCCCAACAGTTTATTGAAGTTGAAACACCGGTACTTATTAAATCAACACCGGAAGGGGCACGCGATTTTGTGGTGCCTTCGCGCATGCACGCAGGTGAGTTTTATGCCTTGCCTCAATCGCCACAAACATTTAAACAATTATTGATGGTATCGGGCTTCGACCGCTATTATCAAATTGTGAAATGTTTCCGCGATGAAGATTTGCGTGCCGACAGACAACCAGAGTTTACGCAGATAGACTGCGAGATGGCTTTTATTGAGCAGGAAGATATTTTACATACTTTCGAAGGATTGATTCGCCATCTGTTTAAATCAGTTAAAGGAATTGAATTACCTGCTGTGCCACGCATGCAATATGCCGATGCCATGAAATATTATGGCTCGGATAAACCCGACACCCGTTTCGATATGCGCTTTACTGAGTTAAAAGGCGAAGACCGCGATTTAACTTCGGGTAAAAATTTTGGTGTGTTCGATGCAGCTTCGTTAGTAGTTGCCATTGTAGCGAAAAAGTGTAGCGACTATACGCGCAAACAACTTGATGAGTTAACAGAATTTGTAAAGCGACCACAAGTTGGCGCCAAAGGATTAGTGTATGTACAGTACAAAACAGATGGAAGTTTAAAATCATCTGTTGATAAATTTTATGATGCAGATGCTTTAAAAACCTGGGCAGAAACCTGTAAAGCAGAACCTAGCGATTTGATTTTGATATTAGCAGGCGAAACGGAAGCGACCAGAAAGCAAATGAATGAATTGCGTTTACACGTTGCCGAACAATTGGGCTTGCGCGATAAAAGCACGTTCTCTGCTTTGTGGGTGTTGGATTTTCCGCTGCTGGAATGGAACGATGAAACACAACGTTACCACGCTATGCACCATCCTTTTACTTCTCCTAAAAAAGAAGATATGCATTTACTAGCAAGCGACCCTAGCAAAGTAAGAGCCAATGCTTATGATATGGTATTGAACGGAACAGAAATTGGAGGAGGTTCCATTCGTATACACAACCGTGATACCCAACAGATGATGTTTAAACAATTAGGGTTTACAGACGAAGAAGCAAAAAAACAATTTGGCTTTTTAATGGAAGCCTTTGAGTATGGCGCACCACCACACGGAGGCATTGCATTTGGTTTCGATAGATTGTGTTCTTTATTCGGAGGTTCAGATTCTATTCGTGATTTTATCGCCTTCCCGAAAAACAATGCCGGAAGAGATATGATGATTGATACACCCTCTACTATTTCAGAAGAACAATTAAAAGAATTAAGTATTCAGATCAGAACAAAGTAAAATAAAAGAGGCACCGAAAGTGCCTCTTGCTTTTTCTATTTAATTGTTTGGATTAATCAATTTCTACTTTCACTTTATATATTCTGCTCATGCCATTTTCACCTTGTAGCAAGGTTTTTTGCAACTCGCGTAACGAAGAAAATTTTTGAGGTTTTACCTTGCTTCTTCTGCTCGTGAAGTAAAGCGTTTTTTCATTGGAATCGTAAAACGGGCAATATTCCATAGCCGAAGAATTAATGGCTTCACCCAAATTTTTAGCCGCTAACCAATTTCCGTCTTTGTCTTTTTTAGCCACAAATAAATCGCCACTGCCAAAACCACCATCGGCATTGTATTTAGTATAAAGAATAAATTTTTCATCTGCAGAAATAAAGGCATTGAATTCATACCCTTCGCTATTGATATTTTGGTTGAGCAACTTAGGTTTACTGTATCCAGTTCCAAACCTATAACTTACATAGATATCATCTTTACCTAATCCACTTTTAGAATCTTTGGTAAAATAGATATTTCCATTGTCAGCCACACTCGGATAGAATTCATCTTCCTCTGTATTCACACTATCACTTAAAAAAATGGGATCAGACCATTCGCTGTTCACGTTTTCTCTTTTTACATACCAAATGTTAAAATCGCCAGCCTTTGTTTGATTTTTTTCTCGCGGTCGGTTAGAAGCAAAAAATAATCGTTTGCCATCGGCTGTTAAAAACGGTTCCAGATAATTGAATGAATCATTAAAGGCAAGCAAGGATGCTTTCTCCCACTTGTTATTTTTTATGCAGATGATTTGAGCCACATTCTCTGGCACACTTTGTATGGTTATAAAGATTTCCTTTCCATTGGCAGATTGGCAATAATCGCGCACGCTAAGAAAATTCGCGTTAGCGGGCGACACCAAACTAACTGTTTGAGAGAATAGTGAAGTAGAAACAAATAAACCGAATGAAAGGAAAAGGATTTTCATAAACATGAATGTAAATGGCCATACAAGGTACAGATATACTATTTAATAGTAAGTTGCACGAAAAGGCATTATAAAAAAAAGACCCGGCTAAGCCAGGTCTTTTATCAGTAAATCAATCTTTCAGTTTTTACTTCGGATCTAAAATAGTATTGATGCGCTGTACAGCATCTTCTAAATGTATTTTAGAAATACTATCGCTTGTTCTGGCCATCGCAGCATTAATTTGATTTTTCAAAGTCTTCAATTCTGCTCGGGCAATCGGGCGAATATCAGATTGACTAACATCTATTGGCGTGTAGCCACCAAAAGCTCTGAAACCCGGTGGTGGTGGCGCAGGATCTTCTTTCATCAAATACTCTAATCTTTCGATGTGTGCACGTTGCAAGTTTCTTCTGTATGTATCAATCGCCTTACCACTTGCCAACTCCGACCATAAGCCATTGCGTAAATCAGCAAACATTTCTAGCGGTGTGTAAGTTTTGTTTCCTAACACTGCTTCAGCTTCAATTAAGCGAGCAATGCGGCTTGGCTCCAATAAGGCATTTAAAGATGAAACTTGTGCACCACGAATTCTATCTACAGAACCGGCATGTTCAATCTTCTTTAAAATATTTTGGTCGAGCATCCAGGTTGGTGTTGCAAAAGTTTCGCGCTGTAAATAAGCCATTGCATTTTTCTGAATGTCTTTTGGCACTGGTGCAAACACATTTCCGGTTTGCTCATAGGTTTTAAAGGTTTCATATACACCACCGATATTAGAGCGAACGTGGCCGTTGTAACGACTCCACTGTCCTAAAACTTGTCCGTATAGTTCTTGTAAGTCTTCGTAATCTTTTCCTTCTTCCTTCGTCCAGTTTATTAAGTTAGGAATGATGCGTTTTAAGTTCGCCACACCATACGTGCTGGCTTTCATGGCATCGTTACCTAAATCTTCTGATTGCGAACGAGGATCAATAGGATTTAACGTTTGGCGACCAAAAAAGTAAACCGGATTGTTAGCTCGCTCGGTTATCATCTTATTCAAAAGAACTTTTTCATCATCAGCTGATTTTGCCTCAGGAAAATATTTGTACCCCCACATAATGGAGTATTTATCATACTCGCCAACATCAGGCATTAAAGAAACACCTTTATCTTCCGGTTGTGCCACATAATTGAAACGCGCGTAATCCATAATAGAGGGTGCAGTTCCGCTCTTAGTTGTAAACTTAGCCGAACGCAAAGAATCAACAGGATACGCAAAGCTCGAACCAAAGTTGTGTGGTAAACCAAGTGTGTGCCCCACTTCGTGTGCAGCTACGAAACGAATTAACCGGCCCATTACTTCATCTTTAAATTTTACACCTCTTGCATCAGGATTGATGGCTGCGGTTTGAATGAAATACCAGTTGCGCAATAAGTTCATTACGTTGTGGTACCACAAAATATCCGATTCAATAATTTCACCTGAACGTGGATCGTGCACGTGTGGCCCCTGCGCATTCTGAATGGTAGTAGAAATGTAACGGATTACAGAATAGCGAATGTCTTCGGGGCTCCAATCCGGATCTTCTTCTTTGCTGGGTGGATCTTTGGCAATGATTGCATTTTTGAACCCGGCACGCTCGAAAGCTTTTTGCCAATCTTCGATACCTTGTTTTAAGTAGGGTCTCCATTTTTCGGGTGTGGCCGGATCGATGTAGTACACAATTTGTTTAACAGGTTCTACCAACTCGCCACGTTTGTAGGCTTCTACATCTTTCGGAATAAGTTTCCAACGAGTAATGTATTGGCGTGTAGCCGAGCGTTGTTCATCCAATCCGTAGTCAACTTGTGAAATAGAAAAATATCCTACACGTGGATCGTATAAACGTGCTTGAGTGGGTTCTTTGGGCAACAAAACAAAAGACTGGTTCATCTCTAAAGATAAAGTGCCGCTGCTTTGGTTCACCGGAGGTGTTGTAGCGGTATACGTTAAGATGTGACGAACTTCTGTGTTCAATGGAAAACTTTTTACACCAACCAAAGGAGAGCGTTTTTTATCCAATGTACGCACGCCATATACTCTGCGTTGTTCTGCACTTAGCGGGCTAAGCATTTCTACATCGGTAGTAAAAAATTCTTCTACTTCAATTACATAAGCAGAAGAATCTTTCTTGATGGTTTTAACATCGAAACTGAAAATAACAGGTTCGAAATTATTGTTGCGCACACTTTGGTAAATGGGTTTATCGTTATCGGCCACATTGCTGTGCGATACATAACGCAACATTATTTGCTTGCCCGATTTCTGTAAACGAACAACTTGTTCGCCTTTAACTTCCATACCGGCACCGCCAAAATTTAAACCATCTACCGTTCCAGAAATTCTACCGATAACTAAAATTTCTCTATCGAATAACGAATCGGGAATTTCGAAATAATGTTTGCCTTCTACTTCGTGGTAAGTAAATAAACCTTTGTCGGTTTTGGCTTTGTTGGTGATAACCTTTTCATAAGGTTGCATTCCACCTTTATTCTCGTCTTTTTTCTCGGCCGGTGCAGGAGCAGCAGCAGGAGCTTTGGCTTCTTCTTTCTTAGATTTCTTCTTTTGTGCAGCAGCCGGGATAGCCGCTAAACAAAAGCAAAGAAACAAGTACACCGAGTTTCTACTCATGTAATTTTTCATCATGCATAACAATTTTGAATAAGCAAAGTATCTTGCATTCGATTGCCAATGAAAACATTCCTTTCCGAAGGTTATTGTAATGGATGAATGGGCAAATTACAGGAACAATGCAGAACATTATATGAACGAAATTACGATTAGAAGAGGTACTAAAGCAGATTTACCCAGAACTTTAGAATTGATTAAAGAATTGGCGCTATACGAAAAAGCCCCACACGAAGTAACCAATACACTCGAACGCATGGAAAAAGAAGGTTTTGGCGAGCAACCTGTGTTTGGTTTTTTTGTTGCGGAAGAGAATAATGTCATACTCGGTATATCTGTCTATTATTATCGCTATTCAACATGGAAAGGCAAGCGTTTGTATTTAGAAGATATTGTAGTTACGGAAAGTCAACGCGGTCGTGGCATTGGCAAATTGTTGTTCGACAAAACAATGGAACAATGTTTAGATGCCGGCTGCAGTGGTATGATGTGGCAAGTGTTAGATTGGAATGAACCTGCCATCAATTTTTATAAAAAATACAAGGCCAAACTCGATTATGAATGGGTGAATTGTCAATTAGAAGAAGGCCAGATTAAGCAATTGTTGGGTCTTTAAAAAATACGCGTAAGTCGGGCATAATCGCTAAACACTTTCCTAAAAACATCGGCTTCGTTTTCAGTTTTGAAAACAGAATTTTTATCGGGCAGAAAAACGAGTGTATCCTTTGCCAAGATGCTTTCATAAATCGAAGCTGAAAATTCCAACACCGCGTTTCTTGCTTTTGTGTATAAATGCAGTGTATCTACTTTGTTAGCATTTTTTATTTGGATGGATAAGGAATCATATTCTTGCGTAGCTTCCAGCAAGAGCAGGCAATCATACGTTTCCCAATTGGCTACGATAACCGGAGAAAGAGCCAATCGGGTTGAATCTTGCGGTCGGTCTTTAAACCGATACGCCACAACTTGCGTGTTCGGAATGGTTTGTCGGTCGTAGTAAATGCTGCGGATGTTATGAAAAAACGTTTTAGTGTCGTTTCCTGCTTTAAAAGAAAATCGGTTTCTATCTACGTTAGTATGCCTTTCTAATTCGCAAGCCGAAAAGCAAGCAAAAAATAAAAGCATCATAATCATTTTGTTAACACTAATAGTTGGCATAATTTCGTCTCATAATAAAACAAAAATATGAGCAAAGGTTTAATAGCAACCCTTTCAATTGTTGGGGTAATTGTTTTGGCAGGAGTTATTTTCTTTATGTGGGGAACGGGCATTTACGATAATGCAATTAAATCGCAAGAAGATGTAAAAGCAGCCTGGGCCAATGTGCAATCTTCTTATCAGCGCAGAGCAGATTTAATTCCTAATCTGATTGCAACTGTAAAAGAAGCTGCCGCCAATGAAAAAGGCATTTTAACACAAGTAACAGAAGCCAGAGCAGGAATTGTGAATGCACAAACACCGGAAGACATGGAATTGGCCGGTAGAAAAATTAATACTGCCATTAACTTAGCTTTCGAGGCGTATCCGCAGATACGATCAACTGAAAACTTCCAGGATTTACAATCACAATTAGAAGGAACTGAAAACAGAATTAATGTAGCGCGCGATCGTTACAACGAAGCTGTAAAAGAGTACAATTCGTATGTACGCGGATATTTTAAAAAAATGGCCCTAAACTTTTTTGGTGGCGAAGAAGATTTCTCACCTCGCAAAGGTTTCGAAGCGGCAGAAGGCTCTGATGTAGCGCCAAACGCCAGCGATCTTTTTAAGAAATAAATAATCTTCAAACTCTATGAAAAAAGCATTTACCGGTTTTTTGTTGGCTGTTGTTGTTTTAACCCTTTCCTGGTTTTGGGATGCACCATCATCCAGCCAACAAAGCGAAAACGCTCTGGCTTTAACCTCGTACGAACCTTCGTTTTTGTATGGTATTCCGGTAGATGATAAAATTATTATCGAAGAAAAAATTAAGAAAAATCAACTGCTAGGCGAAATCCTTCACGAGTATGACGTGCCAGCTAAATTGGTGCATCAACTATCCGCTTTACCCAAAAATGTATTTGACGTGCGCAAAGTAGCGCCCGATAAAAAATACACGTTAATCTGCGAGAAAGATTCCTTATTACGTGTCACCGCTATGGTGTACGAGCCTAACCCAATCGATTATGTTATTCTAAAATTTCAGGATTCTTTGGTGGTAGATGTTTGCCAGCGCGATATCACTATTGTTGAAAAAGGAGTTTCCGGCATAATCCGTTCCTCGTTATCAGAAACAATAGAAGAGCTTGGTATATCGCACGAGTTAACCAATAAGTTTGTTGATATTTTCGGTTGGCAAGTTGATTTTCAGCGTTTGCACAGAGGCGATCAGTTTAAATTATTATACGAAGAAATTCAGGTTGAAGGAACACCCGTTGGGATAGAGAAAATCAATGGCATCTATTTCAACCACATGGGTAGTGAGTTATACGCTTACCCGTTCGATCAGGGCAATGGATTAGATTATTTCGATGAAGAAGGCAAAAGTTTACGCAAAGCTCTATTGAAATATCCGATTGAGTTTACACGCATCAGCTCACGCTATACCATGAATCGCTTTCATCCTGTGCAAAAAAGATGGAAGGCTCACCTGGGCACCGACTTTGCCGCACCTACCGGAACACCCATTCGCAGCGTAGGCGATGGTTTAGTGGAAGAAGCACAATACAAAAGCAACAACGGCAACTATGTAAAGGTAAGACATAACGCCACCTATACTACGCAATACCTGCACATGTCGCGCATTGCAAGTGGTGTAAAAGCCGGTACGCGTGTAAAGCAGGGCCAGGTAATTGGGTATGTAGGCAGCACAGGGTTAGCAACAGGGCCGCATTTGTGCTATCGTTTCTGGAAAAATGGAGTACAGGTAGATGCCTTAAAAGTTGAACTTCCACCATCAGAACCAATTTTAAAGGAAAAGATGGAAGCTTTTTTAAGGGCAATTGAACAAACAAAAGCAAAACTAGATCAGATACAAACAGAAGCCAAAACCATGCAGGCCGGTATGTTCTGATTTTTTCCTTCTTTACAAAACATCATACAACAAAACGTGTAAGGCAACGTCTTAATACCTAAATTGAGATGCATACGCCTATGATAAAACACTACCTAACGGTAATATCCCTTTTAGTATTTATCGGAACATCTTATTCGCAACAGCAAAAAGTAGGACTCGTTTTAAGCGGAGGAGGTGCAAAAGGAATTGCGCACATTGGTGTATTAAAAGCTTTAGAAGAGCATAACATCCCAATTAATTATATTGTAGGTACATCTATGGGAGGTATTGTAGGCGGTTGTTATGCGGCAGGCATGAGTCCGAAAGAGATAGAAACCATGGTGTTATCAGACGATTTTTTGCGTTGGGTAAACGGCCAACCCGAGCCTGGCCAAACACCACACTATTTTGCGCACGATGAAAACCCCGGATTTATTAAACTTAATTTTAACCTGGACTCTACCCTAACAGCCAAAATAAATTCAAGTTTAGCAAATGATGTTTCGCTCAACTTTGCTTTAGCCGAAAAAATGGCACAGGCCGAAGCAATTTCTAAACGCAATTTCGATAGTTTGTTTGTTCCGTTCAGGGCGATGGCATCGGAAGTGTTTACGCAAAATCAGGTAGTGTTAGGTTCGGGGTCGCTCAGCAGTGCATTGCGTGCTACACAAACAGTTCCTTTCTTTTACACACCTATACGCATAAACGAGCAATATTTGTTTGATGGTGGCGTGTACAACAATTTTCCGGTAGATGTAATGCAGAAAACGTTTAATCCGGAAGTAATAATAGGATGCAATGTTTCGAGCAAAGTGTTTGAAGAATATCCGTATAAAGATGACGATGCCCTGCTGAACACATCTATGTTGTATATGTTTTTAGATAAATCTGATCCAGATCAGATTCCGCCAACGGGTGTGTATATACAACCCGATTTAAAAGGATATACCGCCATAGACTTTACACAGGCACGCGCCTTAATAGATAGCGGTTATGTGCAAACCATAAAACAATTGGCAGAAATTAAAACCAAAGTTAGCCAGCGCATAGCCCACGATGAATTAGCTGCCAAACGAGCTGCTTTTACAACTAAGAGTAAGCCCTTTTTGGTAGATGAAGTAATCTTACATCGGTATAACTCTAAACAACAAGTTTTTTTAAACCGATTTTTCGATAGCAAAACATTAGCTCAAAAACCACTTACATCCACAACCCTTAAAAGAAAATACCATCAATTAGTTTCAGAAGAATATTTTAGCACTGTTTTTCCTACCATATCCTTTAATCAACAACGTAAAATATTTGCATTAGAGCTTACACGCAGGCAACAACGTAACTTTACACTAGACTTTGGAGGAGTAGTGGCCACACGCGACATCAGCAATATTTTTGTAGGAGTAAACTTTTTCCATTTCGATAAACAATTGGTGCACCATTACATTGGTTTTCATGCAGGTAATTTTTATAAATCTTTAGTAGGTAGTTTGCGGGTAGATTTTCCGTTTATCAATGGCGTTTTTATCGAGCCTAAGTTTACGTATAACAACTGGGATTTTTTAGAGAGTAACGATCTGCTACAAGACGATAATCCTACAGTCTTAAAAAGAACCGATAGAGATTATTCCATTAAAATGGGTTGGCCAGTTGGCGGTACAGCTAAGGTGTACCTGCAAGCCGGAGGCATAAGCAACAACGACTTTTACAGCAACGATAAAAGTTTCAGATCAGATATTGTACTAGACGAACTCGAACTAAACGGAGTAAAAGCAGGTATTCACTTTTCTAAAAACTCACTTAACCGAAAGCAATATGCATCCTCCGGAAGCCAATTAGCTTTTTCGGCTTGGTATTTCGAGGTAGAAGAAAAGTATAATCCTGGGAACACAAGCATTACATTGGTTGGCAGTAAGCGCAACCATCAATGGGTACAGGCTAAAATACATTACGAACAATACTTTAGCCGATCGTGGTTTAAGCCCGGTTTGGTGTTAGAAGCAGCGTACTCATCTATGCCTCATTTTAGAAATTATAAGGGCACATTAATAAATCTTCCTGCATTTCAGCCACTGCCCGAAAGCAGAACATTACTTTTAGAAAACTACCGTGCCTTTAGCTATGCAGCCGGAGGTGCAAAAATGATTGTTTCTTTTTCTTCAAAATTCGAATGGCGCTCGGAAGGTTACTTCTTTAAACCATTAGTAGGTATTACCGAGTCGTTAAACCAAAGGTCGGTAACAGAAAGTTCATTGTTAGATGGTAGCTTTGTTGCCATGACGGGCCTGGTGGCACATACACCAATTGGGCCTATCAGCTTAATGGGTAATTATTATAATGATACACAAAACCAATACGGCCTTTTGCTTCATATTGGTTTCTTATTATTTAACAACACATCTACTGAGTAAAGCCTGTAAATTTGCGGTGTGCTTTCCTTTTTTTTAACTAGTTTTAAGGTCTAAATTCCTTACAACCTATCTTTTCATGAAAAGACTATCTACCCTCTTAGTATTCCTTTCCTTAGCAACAACACTTACCCAAGCGCAGGTAGTACAATGGGCTTCGAAAGTAATTGGTTATTCAAGCGAACTAACGGCCGCACAATATTCTGCCGAACAGGCATTAGGTAAACCCAACGTTTTGCCAGCCGGTGGGCAAAGCCCCAGCGCATGGTCGCCAGACAAACCTAACCGTAAGGAATTTTTAAAACTTGGTTTCGATAACCCCATCAACATACAACAAGTAGCCATTGCCGAATCGTTAAATCCCAGCGCTTTGTATCGGGTATTGGCATACGATGAAACAGGTATGGAATATGAGCTGATGACGCTAAACCCACAAGTAGTTCCACTAAAAGGGCGTATGCTAAATGTTTTTGTACCCAAAACAACGTACAAAGTAGCTGCCATTAAACTAGAGTTTGATGGAGCAGCCGTTGGCGACTATTTTGGTATAGATGCCGTAGCTATTTCAGATTCTAAATACGCCATCATACCGGATATTCCGAAACCTCAACTGCTAGCATCTGGTTTGGAGGTAGTGGGCCTCGATAAAAACGTAAACAGCGATTATTCAGAACTTAACCCATTACTTTCGCCTGATGGAAAAACACTTTACTTCAGCCGTAAAAATCACCCCGAAAATGTGGGCGGAGTAAACGATAAAGAAGATATCTGGTACTCAGAACTAGGCAATGATGGCAACTGGCAATTAGCAAAAAACCTAACGGCACTAAATAATCCAGGCCCCAATTTTATCAACTACATTTCATCTGTAACACCCGATGGAAAATCTGCCTTGGTTTTACTAGGCAACCAATACAACGAGAAAGGAAAAATGTTAGCTGGGGTATCTGTTAGCACCAACGTTGGCGGAAACTGGACCAAACCAGCAGCCCTAAAGATTGAAGACGATTACAACTTCAATGAAAAAGTAAACTACTTTATGGCCAACAACCGCAGAACATTACTAATGGCTGTTGAACGCGAAGACTCTGAAGGCGACCGCGACTTATACGTAAGCTTTTTAAAAGCAGATAGCTCCTGGACACGCCCCCTAAATTTGGGCAAGAAAGTAAATACAGCCAGCGAAGAAGCATCGCCATTTTTGGCAGCCGATGACAAAACACTTTACTTCTCGTCTAAAGGATTTAGCGGCTATGGCGGAAGCGATATTTACATGAGCAAAAGATTAGATGATACCTGGACACAATGGACAGACCCCGAAAACCTGGGCCCCGAAATAAACTCGCCACTAGAAGATGTGTTCTTTAACATTCCCGCTAATAGCGATTATGCCTACTACTCCAGAGGTGTAACAGAAAATAACACAGATATATACCGAGTAAAATTACCCATCATGAACTCACCCGAACTGTGGGTAACGGTTAAAGGAAAACTGTTAGATGGCAAAACAGGCCAACCCATTGCGGCAAAAATTATCTACGAGAAATTACCCGATGGTGTAGAAGCAGGCATTACACAATCCGATCCGGTTACGGGCGAGTATGAAATACGTTTGCCAGCCGGCTATTTATACGGTGTACGAGCCGAAGCAAAAGATCACCTGGCAGAAAATCAAAATCTTGATTTAAGAGATATAAAAGGAGATCAGGTATTGGATAACAAAGATTTCAAACTTAATCCTCTCGCTATCGATCCTATCACAGTTGTACCTATCGAAGATGGAGCCAAAATAGTGTTGAACAACATTTTCTTTGATTTCGATAGCCACAACCTGCGCGAAAACTCAAAGCCGGAATTAAACAGAATAGCCTCGTTAATGAAAGAGAGAGCAACCATGGTTGTAGAAATCTCTGGCCACACAGATGCTACAGGTTCTGCCACCTATAACAAAAAGTTAAGTGAGAAAAGAGCTAAAGCAGTAGCCTCTTATTTGGTTACACAAGGTATTGATGAAGGCCGAATAAAATCGGTTGGTTACGGAGAAACCAAGCCGGCTATAAACAACGATACAGTTGAGAACAGACGCAAAAACAGACGTGTAGAATTCAAAGTTGAAAAACAATGAAAAAAATAATTCTTGTAATACTTCTAATTTGTATAGCTGAGTGTTATGTGGCAGCACAAACAGATGACGCTAACTTAGTTTGGGCCGAAGGAAAAATTATACATGCAGTAACCAAACAACCCATTGAGGCAAAAATAATTTATCAGAGTTTGCCTTACGGAAACCGCGTGGGTTCTTTGGCAGGCAGTGCCTACACTTTTCCGTTTTTGGATGGAGAAAAATACGCCATTATGGTACAAGCCGAAGGCTTTGAACCTGTAAAGCTGATGCTCGATCCGGCAGAAGCAAACACTGAAAAGAAAGTAGTTAAAGACATAGAATTAAAGGAAGGCAAAGTACCAGAGAAACATCCGGTGGGGCACGTTATGCGTTTAGAAAACCTTATTTTCGAACAAGGTAAAGCGCGTATCAATGCCGATTCGTATGCCGAGCTAGATATTTTAGTAGACATGCTTACAACACATAAAGGCATGATCATTCAATTAGAAGGCCATACCGATTACCTGGGGCCGGCAAAAGACAATATGGAGTTATCGAAGAAAAGAGTTGAAGCAGTTCGAAATTACCTGATAAGCAAAGGCATTAATAAAGCACAGGTTAAAACAAAAGCCTTTGGCGGAACCAAGCCATTATCTACAGCTGGAACGCCCGAGGCACACGCATCTAACAGAAGAGTAGAAGTAAGGGTGTTGCAGAATTAAGAGAACAAAAATTTGATTGATAATACAAAACAGGTCGGGGTTAAACATCCCGACCTTTTTTTATTAGATACTAGATTTCGTTCTGTACAAATGAGCTTTCTTTTTACGGAAGTGAATTTTCTTTTTACTGCAGCTAACTTTCTTTTCTACGAAGCTAACTTTCTTTTTACTGGAGAGAACCTCATCCCGAAATCCCTTCTCCAAAGGAGAAGGAACTTTTGTATTTTTTTACTTTGAATTTTGAATTTTTTCCTCGGCTGGTAATTACTCCACCTTCAACTTCTTATTTCCTCGGATTAAACTTCGATTGTTTAAAAAGCACATCGGCCTGTGCATTTTGCATAAGCTCTGGTAAACTAACACCATTATGTTGCATATAACTGTTAATAATTTGCCAACCCATCCATTGCCCTATTCTTCCGGGGCACTCCGGCCCCACTTCAATAGTCTTAGGGCGTTCGCTCAAATAACGTTGCTTTATAGTATTGGTAGTGTTATACAGTACTTTATCTTCTACCAATCGGTACCAGATTAAATCCATATTCTTTTTTGCACCTGCTACATCGCTTGAAGTATAATGCATAAACACACTATCGGGTGTGCAGGGTAACATTTGTTTGGCAAAGTAGAAAGATTTACCATAGGCCATCATATCGGCCAAAACGGTTTTATCGGCAAGGTTGGTTGCATTAATGCGGCTATCTATACCAATCATTAGCATTATGCTGGGTACTATGTTTTCTGGATGGTATTGTTGTAAAATATACTCGTATTGGTTAGGGCGATATTTGGCTCCTTTTCCTAAATAATAATCTAATCCAACAATGATGAGGGTATCGCTAACAAATAAATCGGTATCAAAACCACTAAGTACAGTTTGTACTTTCGGAATAACAAAATCCGGATAATGTACTTTAATTCTCCCGAATGCCTCGTTTAAATCTTTTTGCAATTTTTCTTTGGTTCCAAAAACTCTTTTTGTTTCTGCCAGTAATGTATCGATATGTGCATTGCTGAATTTCTGAAACAGATCGTTTATAAATACAGAGTCGTTCGGATATTCTGAGCGTAGTAAAAAGTAATCGCGAAGTTGTTTGTGTTTATCTAACAACGCAACCAACTCAGCTTTCGAATTTACCTGCACCAGTTTTTCTTCTAACGCTTCTATGGTTACCTGTACGGGCGCAGGGGCGGGCGCATCGGCACATTCATTTTCAGAGCCCGAACAAGCAACGAGTAGTAAAAAAACAAGAGGTAAGAATTTAGTCATTTTAAAAACGGTATTAGTTGAAAAGAATAGTGTCGGTAGTTGTTTGGCGGGTTAGTCGTAAACTTCTGATGGTTTCTGCCTTAGTAACGTGTACTATATTAGATTGATCATCGAACAGTTCGGTTAGCGTTTTTTGTTCTATTGTAATTTCATTTACCTTTTTAATACCCGGGGCGTAACTGTACACAAGTACAACATCTCCTTCTAACTCGTAGCCCAGGTAGGTTACTTTTGCTTTTTTTCTGTCTACCGTTACGGTTATATTTTTAAGCCAATAAGCGCGGATTAAATCATCGGCAGTACCGGTTTTGGGTTGGAGAATATCAAGGGTAGGTTGTTGTACATCTTGCCGGATGGCTGCCTCGAGATCATCTAAAAAAATACGAGATGTAATTTCAAGCTCTTTATCTTTCTCATCGAACTTTATATCGGTTACACTTACGTGTAACGGATGAAGGATTATTGAAAAGAAGAATAGAACGAGTAGTTTCATGCCCTAAAGTTGAACTCTTTCCAGTGAAATTACAATATAAAACAGGGAGCCATCAGTATAAAATTGTGTTTTACTTTGTGCCGAATTATGTATACTTGCTTCCTTCTTTTTTATGACTGAGTTCGAACTTTATTTTGGATTAGGGAAAGACCATATTCTGGATTACCGGAATGGCTACGATCATATTTTATTTGTTTTAGCCCTTTGCGCCCTCTATACAGCGCGCGACTGGAAGAAACTATTGATTTTGATTACGGCTTTTACCGTTGGACATTCCATTACGCTTGCTCTGGCCACCTTAAATGTGGTTGCTGTTAATGCATCGGTAATCGAATTTCTAATACCCCTCACGATTTTTGTTACGGCAGTTTCTAACATTTTCAGAAACGAAGAAAACCAAACCACTTTTAGTTTGCAATTGAACTATGTTTATGCTTTACTTTTTGGCCTGATTCATGGCCTTGGATTTTCGAACTATTTAAAAAGCATTTTAGGAAAAGACGAAAGCATAATTACTCAACTATTAGCCTTTAATTTAGGCTTGGAGTTTGGGCAAATTATTATCGTTTGCATTTTTTTAGTAGTAGCCTTTATTCTAATTGATGTAATGAACCGCAGCAGGCGCGATTGGAAACTGGTGCTATCTTCGGCTATTGCCGGTATTGCTCTTGTATTAATGAAAGATAAAATTTTTTGGTAAAATAAAATTATGAAAACAAGATTACTTTATGTTTTAATGCTAAGCCTTATAAAAGTGTTGGCATTTGCGCAAACTGTACCCACACCGTGGAAGGGTAAATTCGAACAGTTGGAACAGTTGTTACCTACACCAAACGAATACCGTTCGGCTTCTGGTGCACCCGGCCCTAAGTATTGGCAACAACGCGCAGATTATGTAATTAACGCTGAGCTAAATGATAATAACCAAAGCATAAGCGGAAGCGAAACCATTACCTATTACAACAATTCGCCAGAAACGTTGCGGTATATGTGGTTGCAGTTAGACCAAAACATAAACGCAAAAGAAAGCAACACATTTAAAACACAAACCAATACCGTTCGCGATTCTATCGATACAAAAGCGATTGCCAGCAGCTTAACCTTACACGATTTTGATGGTGGTTTTAAAATCAAAGCAGTAAAAGATGCCTCCGGCAAGGCATTGAACTACACCATTAACGCTACCATGATGCGCATTGACTTACCTCAGGCACTTGGCCCTAATCAAAAATTTGTTTTTTCGGTAGAGTGGTCGTTCAATATTAACGATCGCATGAAAGGGTTAACACCAAACGATGGCCGAAGCGGCATGGAGTTGTTTCCGCAAGATGGTAACTACGTATACATTATTGCCCAGTGGTTTCCGCGTATGTGTGTATACGATGATGTAGTAGGATGGCAAAACAAACAATTTTTAGGTCAGGGAGAATTTACCTTAACGTTTGGTAACTACACAGTAAATTTAACCGTGCCGGCAGATCACATTGTGGCTGCAACAGGTATGGTACAAAATGCCAAAGAGCAAGAGAAAAAACAAAATCTACTGCTAAAAAAACATGGAAATTTTATGCAGAAAATGTGCGCGACTTTGCCTTTGCTACCTCGCGTAAATTTATTTGGGATGCGCAAGCTGTAAAAGTTGGCGATAAAACTCCGTTGGCCATGTCGTATTATCCTAAAGAAGGTAATCCATTGTGGGAACAAGAATCAACCAAAGCTGTAAAAAACACGCTTGTTACCTATAGCAAATACACCATCGATTATCCTTATCCGCAAGCTACATCTGTACACGGTGCATCGTTAGGCATGGAATACCCAATGATTTGTTTTAACTATGGCAGACCGTTGCCAGATGGTACAGTACCAGAAAGAACGAAATGGGGGATGATAGGTGTAATCGTTCACGAAGTGGGCCACAACTTTTTTCCGATGATTATAAATAATGATGAAAGGCAATGGACCTGGATGGATGAAGGATTAAACACGTTTGTGCAATACAGAACACAAGTAGAAAATTACCCCGATATGCCACAGCGCAGAGGCCCCGCCAGCATGATAGTACCTTACATGAAAGGCAATGCAGAATTGCAAAGACCACTCATGGTTAACTCAGAAACAGTAGTACGCCAGAATTTTGGTAACGAACAATATTCTAAATGTGCAACAGGCTTAAATATGCTGCGCGAAACGATAATGGGACCAGAGTTGTTTGATAAAGCATTTAAAGAATATGCAAGCCGATGGGCATTTAAACATCCTAAACCTGCCGATTTCTTTAGAACAATGGAAGATGCTTCGGCTGTAGATTTAGATTGGTTTTGGAGAGGTTGGTTTTACACTACCGATAACTGCGACCAAAATATTGAACAAGTACGTTGGTTAACAGTGCGCAAACCAAACCAAACCATTGAGAAAAAAGAAGTAGCAGCCACCAAAGGAGATTTAGCTGCTGGCACCGGAGCAAAGAAG
>JAJTEH010000072.1 GCA_021298355.1 Flammeovirgaceae bacterium | reverse complement strand
CGCTCTTGTAGATAGTAGAGCATGAGTTCGTGAGTAGCCTTTTTATTAAGATCATCAACACTGACCATATCAGATGATGAAGGACGCTTGGCTTCAATGATTACAACAGGCTTTTTATCTTCATAAATGGCCAGGTCAATGCGGCCTTTGGTGTTGATCTGGTTCTTGCCATTGTAATAGGTATCGTAAAGGAATTTCGTTACAAGATTCTTTACATACTCCTCGCTCTCCTTTTCGTTAATTCCGTCAATGAAGTGAATCAGATTATTTTTGAACAGCTCAATGTTGCTCCTTGTTACCTTTTCTTTGAGGTAGGCTTTATTGAGTGATTGCTTAGGAGTAAGGACGGTCTTCAGATTCATCGAGAAAGTGGCTGCTGTAAATAAGGATTACAAAATAGGAAATTAGGTCCAGAAAGGGTCAAAAATCATTAAAATAAGCCATTTTTTAGCCGTCTAATGCAAATCAACACTTTTCCTTGATTTCAACTCATTTCAACAGGAATTCAACTTGCCGTCAACTCACAAGTAACTTAACTCTTGAAGGCAAGGGTAGCTTTGTTCCCCTCACTCAACAATTGATCATAAGCTTCTATATGGGGATCATACCAATCAACTTTCTTTCGTGCCCAATCAAGCGAGCAAAATAAATTGTCATTAATCGTATTAATATTTTGGGCTAATGGCTCATAGTTATGAAGCTAAAAGAAAAAAATAGAACGTCCTTTAATGGACTAATCAGTATACAAACAGTTTTGATTTAAGAAAGTATTGACATGTAAAAGTTAAGTACAAAATAAATTGAAGTGATTAAAATAATTTCTAGGTGATTAAGATTCTCAGTATCGTAAATAATGTTCTAACGACAAACTCAAAAGTTTCTGTATTTTTAAACTGTTTAAAATCGGTATTTAAATCCAGTAGAAACATAATAGCTAAGGATCATGACAATAGAAGTTGAATCGCCTGAAAGTCCATTGCTTACTGTTTTTAAAAAAACTCGCTGATTAGTAAGAGAATTTTCATCTTCTAAAAGTAAGACACCATAATTTGAAACAACTTGTCAGCAATAATTGAATCCAACCTTAAAAGACCAACAATAAGTAAGTTCATAATGTAATGACACACCAGAAGAGATGTTATTACTAGATGTTCCGGAAAATAGTTTAACATTTTTCAAGTCAAATTTTACCCGATTAACAGAAAATTTTTCTTGAAGAGATATTGTTCCTGCATCCACTGTATACTGAATAATATACAAACCAATATGTGGCTGAATTGAGAATCGGGATTTAATACTCAGGGGTTGGCGATGAGATATACCAATACCAGAGTCTCGTAGGCGGGCACTTGAAAAATTTCCAAGCGTGGAAAAGTACAACCTCCATCGATCGCTAAACCGATAGGCTAAGATTATTTTTAAACCTTGAGAGCTTCCTTGATTTTTAGAAATATTCGTATTAAAATTTATGCTATTGTTTAGTAACGAAATAGTGTGAGAACTAAGTTGATAAGTTGTATAGTAAAACTCTAATCCGTAATCCAGTCTTCCAAAATCAAGCAACTTCTTTCTTTTATTATTTAAAAGTTGTTTTTTGTCCGGCCTTTACAACTGTACGATTTACACCGTCCCAATATATATCGTTAGTGGATGCTAACTTTGTTGCCTCAAGCATATGCTGGCTATACTGTTATCTCTCGTTAATGGGGTTGGGGGGAAGTGAAGGCTACTTATGGACTATCACCATCACTTTTTGAAAAACCTAATGATGATAAATCTTAGAGACCTTACATTTATTGCATTAAAAGATTCTTATTTAGTGGACATTTTTAATTACAATTTGGCCATGAACTTGTCCGGATTCTAAAATACAATGTGCATCGACAACTTCCTCGATTTTAAATTCTTTGTAAATCAAAGGAACCAATACACCATCCCCAATTAGTTTAAACAGATCACGCATGTCTTTATTGTGCCTTTCAGGGTACTGATTTCTACTATCAGTGCTTCCATAAAATAATGCCGACTTTCCTAAAGGAATTACATTCCACCATTTCAATTTTAACATCATTAACAAAAAGTCTAATCCAAATTTAAAAAAAGTATAAGGTGTTTTGTATTTAATTGCCAGGGCTGATGAATAGACAGCATATGTAACTAGCCTCCCTCCCTTTTTCAAATATTTGTATGACCTGTTAAAACTTTTTTGATTAGTAAAATCAAAGACAGCATCAAATCCACCTAATGCCACAAAATCCAAATCCTCCCAATAATCCTTATCGTTATAATCAAGTGCTGTTGCACCGTATGACTTTTTAATGAATGAATGCTTCGAAGCAGATGCTGTTGTCACCATCAAGCAATTGTTAAGTTTCCCGAATTGCAATAGCGTATCTCCTATTGCGCCACTTCCACCATGAATCAAAATTCTATCTCCAGACTTCACTTTTGCATAGTGGACAAACATCTGATAGGCAGTGATTCCAGATAGGTTTACACAGGCAGCTAAGGTTCCTTTAATCTCTTGAGGTACAAGCGTTAGCAAGGATTCCGAGCAACATACATAATCAGCATTTCCTCCTGTCATAATGATACCACAGACACGATTTCCAATAGCGAAATCTTGAACATCTGGTGCAACACTATCTATCGTTCCTACAAAATCATAACCTAATATAAAAGGTGGTTTTTCCTTCAGTAATGGATAAATTCCTTTCCTTATAAAAATGTCGGTCGCATTTACTGTTGATGCCTCAATTTTTACTCTTACCTGACCTGAAATTGGTGTTGGTAATACTTGTGTTTCAACTTCAATTTCAGAAGCATCCCCGAAAGCATGAAGCATAGCAACTCTATTTTTCATCACGATTACTTAGCATGTTTACATCTCTTATTTGAAAAGCCTTTTGTAAATGAAGTAGTTCGTGAAATGCATCAAAGCGAAGAGCATCATCAATATTCACTAATTTTTCGTTAGTAACTGTAATGTAAGGCTTGTAATGCAAAAAACGTTTGGCATCAAGGTCAGCTTTAAGTTGTTTTAGTGTTAAGAAGAGATTTTCTTTTAATATTTGAATTTCTTCTATTTGAATAAATATGTCCGGCTTAGTATGCCGTGCGTATTTTTCACTTATTTCTGTGGGAATTACTATAGGTAAACCTGAAAGTCTATAACACAAACTCTGTTGCACCGAAACAATATGTCCCAGATGCCAGACAACATTGTTTCTATAACCCGTGGGTATCCTGTTTAATTCTTGGTCTATAAGGCTATCGGCCAACATAAGAAAATAGGTTCTAGTGTTAGCAATTGAAACAAGGCTTTCCTGGATGGTCATATTTTGATCTTTATCCAAAAAATTATTTATCCTACTAGCCTTTTATCTTTAGCAAATCCCACTGCATACATAAAAGCACCTCCAATCATGTTCACTACTCGAAATACGTTTAGCATTTCCATAGGGTCTTTTGAATAAGGAAGATGAATCATTACGGCTACAAGGAGTAAGTAAACTGCAAGAAGTATTGAGGCGAGCTTGTCATACTTACCAATAGTAACACTCACAATGAAGGCAAAAATGCAAATACCAGTAAGGTAATTAATGAAATATGGAAAAGGTAAATACTTCGGCACATATCGATCGACACCTACATCTGCCAAAGCCAAGTGAAGAAAAACATAAAAAGAAAATGAGTAAGCATACAACCACTTTCCTGATTTTAGTATTTTATCCATAACTGATTTCAATTAGTATTTAATTATCCGATGATTCTGTTATCTTTCGCTGCATGTTTTGCATAAACTAGCAGGGCCCCAATGGTCATTATGTTTCTGAATATGTTCAGCATATCATTTTCACTAATCGAAGCACGTGGAATATGGACCAGGAAAATCATTAACAAGACATAGAGAGCCATCAACACAGTGGCTAACTTATCATACTTTCCAATAAGGCAACTCACGATAAACAGGAGAATAAGCACGCCCGTGAAATAGTTCATGAATAATGGGAAGGGAATAAATGATGGCACAAAAGATGCACCTATTGCTGGTTGGCCAAAATGAAGACCAACGTATAAGAGAAATGATAACGGAAATACGTATCGACCGATTTTAAGTATTGAATTCATAATTACTGGTTTTAATGTTTAGAAGTGATCTGCGAAATCACAGATCACTTCATATTGAATTAGTTAAATCATCTAAGTTCTTGGCTTTCAAAGTCAATGTTCCAACAATCAAGCCTTTACCTTCGGCAACAGCGTTTGTCACTTTGCCATCTGGACCAATAATACTTCCAGCTTGATCAAGTCTTTGTGTGCCTACAAACTTTCCCTGACTTGCGATGCCTCCAATGTACTTTTGCCATTGTTTGTTAATGGCTTCAAATTCTGCCGCTGATGGTTTTACTCCAGCAGGAATTGGTAAATGGTGAAAGTTCAAATGATACTGTGTCATAATTTTTGTGTTTAATTGTTTATAATTTATTTAAGAAAAATGTTGTTGGATTTTATTGTTTGAGATAAGTTCTCCATTTGCTCCAGTAGAAATCATTCCAACCTTTTCGTAGCGGCTCGGCCATGTCTACTGGTAGATCTGCATGAGTAAGATAAAGATGTGTGTCGTTTCCCTCTTCAATCAAACGAATTACAAGAATACTATCATCCAGTTCATCTGGCCAATCTTCTGTACGCCAAGCTTGAACTATTAATTTATTCTTCTTGATTTCAATATTTTCACCAAAACAAAATCCATTGTAAAGATTAAAGGGCTCTCCTAGTTTATCTGTTATCAATGCAGACGATCCGGTAGCATCCTCGTGCTTAGCAGCATTAGTGTATAACTCAAAAAGTGTGGATGCTTTTACGTTGTGAAAAATTTCATGTACAGTTATAGATTGCAGTCTCATGGTATTCTTCTTTGTTTAATTTAGATTACTGATATGTTGCCAAAGTCCACATCTACAATGTGACTATTCAATGTGGCGCCCGCATCGGAAACCAAAAATGCTGCTACCTTTCCAACATCTTTAAGTGAAGGTGATTTCTTCAGCAAGTATCCTTGAGCCAATTGAGCTGTAAATAAATCTACAGGTATTCCAATTGTATTTGCATTAGCCACAGCAGTTTCTTGAATGGTTCTGGTTTCACCTAATCCAGTTGGATTAATACAAATCACTTTTATACCGAACATTCCGTATTCAGCAGCGAGGCTTCTGGTCAATCCTTCAACACCAGTACTCGCGGCAGTTACACCAGCCATGAATGGAATTTTTGAACGTGAAAGACTTGAAGTAAGCGTAAGAATCGTTCCTTCTGATTTGGTTTGATTCATATACTTGGCTGCAGCTCTTGAAGTGAGAAATTGAGAGCCTACAATAGTAGTTAGGGGCTTTAAAAAGTTCTCAAAACTTAGTAATGCAGAGGGAGTGCCATATTGGTTTTGGCTAGGCCTAATTCCGATTCCATTAAATACGATGTCTATTTTGCTTTGTTCTACAACAACTTGTTGAAATGCAAGATCAATCTGAAATTCATTCAAAGCATCGACTTGAAGTGCTTTCGCCTTACCGCCTGAATTTTCAATTTCTGATACAACAGCTTTAGCTGCATTAATTTCTTTTGCAGTCACGTAAACGAAGGCACCTTCTTCGGCAAATGCTTTTGCTACAGCCCCTGCAATGGCACCACTTGCTGCAAATACGATTGCTGTTTTTCCTGTTAGTTTGCTCATGTCTGATTATTTTGTGTTTGACAGTAGCAAATGTAGGACAGTGAGAATTTCAAAAAGGGTGGCAGATCGGACTAAACTATGGGGTTATTCTGCCAAAATAAAAAAGTATATAAAATCCCATAAAAAGGAGTAAATAGTCCATTCAGCAATCAGATATTGTATCTCTAATGGCAAATCTGCCACACTCTTTTGGCTGAATACTAATGGCTGATATACCATCTTTAGTTAGTATTTTTGCCATATAGCAAAATGAAGCAATATGAAATGCGCTTTAGCATTGCATGCAGCTAATAAAAAATCAAATATAAAAAACATGAAAGTTGTTATTCCAGTATTTAAAGATTGCGTATCTGCCTCTGTTGTTGGCATGATGGACATGCTAAAGCTGACAGAAAATTTTTATCATCATTTACCTAATCGCAAACAAAAATGGTTTGAAGTAGAACTTGTGTCCATCGATAAAGGTAAGACCGTCCATAATAATGGTTTTGAAATTATGTGCGATACTACGCTTGACAATTGTAAAGGAGCAGATATGATTATTGTTCCTGCTGTTGTTGGCGACTTACCAGCATTGATAGCAAAGCACAAACCATTTATTGAATGGATGAGGATTCAATACAAAAAAGGAACTGTGTTATGCAGTACTTGTAACGGAGCATTTTTTGTTGCGGCCACCGGTTATTTAGATGGTAAAGAAGCAACCACCTCATGGTTTGCCTCAAATCATTTCAAAGCCATGTTTCCGAAAGTAAAATTGATGGATGAAAAAATTATTGTTGACAATGGAAAAACAATAACTGGAGGTGCCACATTATCTTTTCAGAATTTGTGTATTTATCTGGTAGAGAAATATTTCGGTAAGGAAATTGGCAACTATGCTGCTAAAATGTTTCTCGTTGAAAAAGGAAAACACTCGCAACTGAGTTATTCTATTTTTAGTGCTCAGAAAAATCATGGTGATGATGAAATATCTAGAATTCAGTCATACATTGAAAAGAATGCAGCAACTCGTTTAGTTGTTTCAGAAATTGCAGCGAGAGCATCTATGGCAGAAAGGACTTTCGTAAGAAGATTTAAAAACGCTACTGGAAATACACCGTCAGAATACATACAGCGGGTAAAAATTGAGCTTGCCAAAAAACTTCTTGAACAGGATAAGGTAACTATAAAAAACATCTGTTATGAAACAGGATATGAGGATCAGAGTTACTTTAGGAACGTCTTCAAAAAATATACTGGGCAAACTCCGTTAGATTATAAGAAATCGTTCTCTTTTGTCTTACCTTAAGA
Organism: Flammeovirgaceae bacterium; assembly: GCA_021298355.1. Classification (GTDB taxonomy): domain Bacteria; phylum Bacteroidota; class Bacteroidia; order Cytophagales; family Cyclobacteriaceae; genus Chryseotalea. The sequence goes on along the minus strand of JAJTEH010000072.1, from coordinate 269 downwards.
GGTATCAAAAATTGTTAGCATAGCAAAGTTGAAATTATTCTTTGTTGTAGGGTACAAGTGCAATTAATTCACCGTGAGTCGTAGGCTCACCTGTGAATGAACTGCCATCTAAAACAACATAAAGTATATTCCGATCTTGATTAGTTTTTCCAAAGACTGCATCTGTGGCGCCAACTACATGCTGATCCTCCTTTCCGATTATAGTCCGTTCTCCCTGTGGTGAAATCCGCACAATTGTATTGTAAGGATGAGAAAAGTGCAGGAAATTG